>NZ_JBXUGM010000001.1:0-1656691 GCF_057180525.1 Novosphingobium sp. HNCC26BN242 | reverse complement strand
TGGCGGGTCTGGTGGTAGCGATTTAGCGCCACATCTCACCCAAGCAGGCGCAGGCGGCGGCGGTGGCGGTTCGAGCATCACCGGCAAGGCTGGTGACGGCGGCAATGGTCAGACACCGGGCGGCGGCGGGGGCGGCGGCGGATCGAGCGTCAACGATGTGGGCGATTCCGGCGCGGGCGGAAACGGCGGCGCGGGCCGCGCGATCATCATCAGCTACTTCTGATGCTTGGCTTTTCGCCCCTCGCGATAGGGCCGCTTGGCTGGATACCGCCAAGCGCGCCGCCATCTGCCGAAGTCACCGGCAGTGCAGCAGCGACAATGGGCGGGTTTGGCCTGTCGGCCAATGCATCGGCATCGATGACGGCCAGTGCGGCGGCGGCTCTGCAGGCCCTTGGCCTGTCTGCCGGCACGAGCTTTACGATCAGCGCCACCGGCAGCGCCACAATGGGCCCGATGACACTGTGGGCGGCCGGGGCCATGGCGATCGGCGCGACCGGGAGTGTTAGCGCCGGTTTGTTTGCGCTGGATGGTGCTGGCGGTTTCACCATCGTGGGCAGCGGTGCTGCGCAAATGGCCGGGTTCGGGCTTTCTGCCCTGGCGTCGGACGGCAGCGCGCCGGTTGTGGTGGTACCGCGCATCATCTTCACCGCGCGGCCGAAACAGCTGACCTTTGCCGGTAGGGCGAAGCAGCTGCTGTTCAGCCCGAAGGCAAAGCGGCTTACCTATGTCGCGAAAGGGAATGGCATGAGCGAAGTGATCAGGATCGAGGAAGACAAGCTGCCGATCGAGGTGCTGCCGCTGGCCTTCGATCTTTCGGACTGGGACGCGCAGCTGGGCACGATCACCGGGCACAACGTGCAAGTGGAAAGCGGGAGCGTGACGGTGCCCTCTCACGAAATCGATGGCACCACGATCAGCTTCAGCGTGGCCGGTGGGCAGCGCATGGAGGCCTATAGCGTGATCGTTTCGGTCGAGGGGTCAAATGGCCTGTTTGCCAATCGGCTTGTCGGGATGGTGATTTGAGGCTGCATACAAACATGCATGCATGCGCGCATGCAGACTTGCATGAGAAAGCTGGGTTCCCGCCTTCGCGGGAATGACGAGCTTGGGGGGATAACGGGGGGATAACGGTAGGCGCGAAGCGCCTCTGAAAGCCCCGGAAACCGGGCCTGAAAATGCAGCGCGGCGGATGGTGTATCCGCCGCGCTTTGTGTTTCGGAAGCGCCTGAACCTCGTTTGAGACCGATTGATTCTTGATCGGCTCTGCTGCGCCTTCGGCTCCGCAACCGCGAGCGGGTCAGTTTAACGACTTTCGAAAGTTGGTGATTTCCATGTTAAGTGACGCCGATTTGCGGCGCGCACGTCTGCGCGCGCGGCCCTACAAGTTGTGGGACGGGCAGGGGCTGCATCTGCTGATCGTGCCCAACGGGCGGCGCACCTGGTTGCTGCGATCGCGCGCCGGCGGCCGCGAGCGCCTGATCACGATCGGGACCTATCCCGACGTCGGCATCGAGGAGGCGCGGCGCCGTGCAGATCTCGCCCGGGTTGGTCTGCCGTTTGATGATGCGTTGCCCAGCACCACCTTCGAGCAATGCGCGCGCGCCTGGCATGCGCTGCATGCGCCACACTGGTCCACCGTTCACGCGGCCGACGTGCTGGCCAGCCTCGAGCGTGATGTGTTCCCGGCGATCGGCGGCGAGCCTGTGGCCGAGATCGGTGCGCCGGACGTGTTATCGGCTATCCGCGCCGTGGAGGCGCGGGGCAATGGACAGACCGCGCGCAGGCTTCGCCAGCGCTGCTCGGCCGTGTTCGGCTATGCGATTGCAGAAGGCATGCGCAAGGATGACAATCCCGCGCGCGATATCGGGCAGGCTTTGCTGCCGCCGCGCCTGTCCAGGCCGCACCCCGCGCTGACATCGATCGAGGATTGCCGGGAACTGCTGAAGGCGTGCGACCAATTGGAGGACGCGCGCGAAATGGTCCGGCTTGCCTCCCGATTCCTTGCGCTGACGGCGGTGCGGCTGGATGCGGTGCGGGGCATGCGTTGGGAAGAGCTTTTGGGGGATGAGATCGAGCAACTGGACGGCCTGACCGTCTGGCGTGTTCCGCCGGCGCGGATGAAGCTGGCGAAGGCGAAGAAGGAAGAGGAGCGGTTTGCACATCTGGTGCCGCTTTCGCGGGCGGCGGTAGCAGTACTGGACCGCGCGGCCGAATTGTCCGGCTCTCGTGATGGACTGGTTTTCGCTGGTCGAAGCGCCAGTAGTCCATTGGGCGAGCGGGCCATTCTCGATATTTATGTCGAGGCCGGGTTTCGCGGCCGGCACGTGCCCCATGGCTGGCGGGCATCTTTCTCCACGATCATGAATGAACGACGCCCGGGGGACCGGTCCGCGATCGATCTCACGCTGGCGCATACGCCGAAGGACAAGGTGGAGGCGGCGTATAACCGTGCCGAGATGCTCGATCGACGGCACTCGCTGCTGGAAGAGTGGGGGCAATTGCTGGCGGTTTAAGCCCGCACAGCGCTGCCGTGGCCGACATGGCCGACATCGCGGCAAAGTGGCACGGGTTTTGCGCCTCCACCCTGGGGAGCCCCGGAGACGCGCATGCGGCTCCGTTCGACAGTGCCGTTGGCACTTCGTCTGTTCTCTGACTGGACCTGTCAGGTGGCGCGTGGGGGATCAAACTGCGCATGGCGACATGGATATGTCGCCATTCGTCATAAGGATCAGAATGATCCCCCGGTTTCTCTCGCCTTGCCGGATTCGCGCTTCTGGCCATCGCGCGCATCGAGGAGCGCTGCAATTCGGCTGAGCGTTTCGCCGCGCAACTGATCGCCGTGCCAGTGCTGCCGCATGAAGTCCGTCGCGCTGAGCTGGTCGACCATCGCCTGCCAGTCCTTCTTTGCTTCCTTGCGACGCCAGGCTTCATCGTCTGGCACCGGGCTGTCATCGACAAGGCGGCGCACAAGCGTCTCCAGTTCGTCGGGCAGGATCAGCACATAGGCATTCGGGATCTGCTCGACTTGCGGCCCGGCTTCACCCTTGTTTTCGGTCGGCCGACTTCGCCTGATCCATTGCAGGAAGCCTTGCCGTCGCAATCGCACCATCGCTTCGTGCACGGCAGAATAGCTGTGGCCGACCCGCTCGGCGATCGTGCCGATAGCTGGTTCGAGGCGGCCTGTCGCATAGTCGACCATATCATACAGGGCCTCGAGCACGGCGATTCCCACCGCGCCGATCGCGCCATTGCGGACGCCCTTTTTTGCACCCTGCAATTCGCGCCTGGTGCGCAGCTCCACGCGCTTGGCCATCTGCAGCGCGGCCGAGAGGTAGCGCTTGGCGTTGCGCTTGGTGCCGCGCGTCTTGCCAACGCCCACGGGTCGCCAGATGCGATCCTCGATCTGACCTTCGTAATAGCTGTTTCGCCAGACCGGCTGACCTGAACGAAATGCCTTTTCCGGCGTGGACGGCTTTCCGGTCATGCCGGGAATCGTGATCGCGCCGATGCGCTGCACCGATCCTGTCCGCTGTGGGGCTTTTGGCGAGGCCGTCATGCGCGGCCTCCCGTGGCGGTCAGTCGAAGACGGGCGGCAGAAGGCTGCGGGCCGCAGGCAAACCGGCCATGAGGAACTCCGCCCATTCCTGCGCGATCTCGCGACGCCGCGGCATATACGCGGCGCGATTGTAGATCGGCTCCACACCTTCCTGCATGTGCGCCAGCATCAGATCGATGATTTCGCGATCGGAAGGGTTTCCAGCGATCGCGGCACGTTCGTTCATGATGGTCGAAAACGATGCGCGCCAGCCATGCGGGACATGTCGCCCGGTCAGCTTGGCCTGCCGGTAATGCTTGCTGAGCGTTGAATCGCTGATTGGTTTGCGCCGATCGCCAACGCCAGGAAAAAGCAGCGTCGGGCTGGGGCTGGCATGCATAGCCGCCTGGACCGTTTCCACTGCCTGCGCCGAAAGCGGCACCAGAAATTCGTATGTCGCATCGCGCTTCTTTTTGCGGGTGAGCTTCATCTTGGCGGCTGGTATGCGCCAGATCGGCGCGGAACCACCAAGGTCCTCGAACTCGCTGCGCTCGGCCAACCTGACAACCCCGGGGCGGGCAGCTGTCAACGCCAATAGCCGGGATGACAACAAGGTTGCCCAGTACGGATCGCCCATGGCCTCTGTCGTCGGCAGGATCGTGCGCACCTCGGCAGGCTTTAGCAGCGCCGGACGCAATTTCGGATCGGTCGGCTGGATCGCCTTGCGAATAACGGCGGCTGGATCGGCCTCGGCAATCCCCGAAGAAATCGCCCAGACAAACACGTCCGATATATGCAGGCGGACGCGATGCGCCATTTCGATTGCGCCGCGCTTTTCCACGCCGCGAATGACCTCGAGCACCATTGGTGGCGTGATCTGCTTTATCGGCATTGTGCCAATCATCGGAAAGACGTTCTCGCGCAGGCGATCGAGGATCTGCGTGGCGTAACGTGGGTTGAGCGTCTTCGCCTTCTGCTCGTGCCAGGCGCGGGCGATCTTCTCGAACGTGTCGAGCGATTCCAGAACCGCCACTGCCTTGCGCTTCTTGCGCTCCTGCCCAGGGTCCTTGTCCGCTGCCAGCTCGCGCCGAGCCTGATCGCGCAACTCGCGTGCCTGTGCCAGCGAGATCTCGGGATAGCCACCAAGCGTGAGCTTCTTTTCCTTGGTGCCGAAGCGATACTTCAGGCACCACGATTTCGACCCGGCTGGCGTTATGCGCAGGTAAAGGCCACGTTCGTCGAAGAGCTTGCGCTCCTTCTCGCCGGGAATCGCCTTCCTGCAGGCTGCATCGGTCAGCATTGGGGGCCGGGAAAAGCGGGGCCCCGGAAAAGGCCCCCAAACCGGGGGCCGTTAAGTGCGACTCGATGCGCGAACATGTTTGTTCAGTCGCCCGGAAACCGCAGAAATTCAAGGGTTTTGGATGAGCATCCGCGAACATGTTCGCGAAATGTGGCTCCCTGAGTAGGATTCGAACCTACGACCAAGTGATTAACAGTCACCTACTCTACCGCTGAGCTATCAGGGAGCAGCCATGGTTTCCCGTGGCAGGACCGCGCTAATAACAGCCGTTTCGGGTTTGGCAAGCGTCTGATGCCAAATTTTCCGCTGACTGGAAACTTCCTCAGGCCAAAACCTTCCTCACACCATGAATTGCTCGGCAAAGATGCGGTCTTCAAGGCTCTGGCCGCGGTCGAATAGCAGGGTCAGGCGGTGTTCTGGCCAGGCTTTGACCCGCACTTCGCGCACATCTCGCACTTCCTTCTGGTCGGCCACGACGAGCACCGGTCGCTTTACCGATTCCAGCGCCTTGAACACGATCTCGTACGTGTCTGGCAGAATCGCCCCACGCCATCTGCGCGGGCGAAAGGGGCTGATCGGGGTGAGCGCCAGCATGTTGGACGACAGCGGAAGGATCGGGCCATTGGCCGACAGGTTGTAGGCCGTGGAGCCTGCAGGCGTTGCCACCAGCACACCATCGCAGGCGAGTTCCGGCATGCGCACTTTGCCGTTTATGCTGACCTCAAGCTTTGCGGTCTGGCGCGTTTCGCGCAGGATCGACACTTCATTGATTGCACAAACCGAATGCTCCTCGCCCAGATTGGTTGTGGCTGTCATCCGCAGCGGCGAGATGGCAACGGCCGTTGCCTTCGCCAGACGCTCTTTAATGCTGCGGCTTGAGCGGTAGCGGTTCATCAGAAAGCCGATTGTGCCCAGATTGAGCCCGAAGGCCGGGATCACATGATCGCTATCGAGCATCGCGTGCAGCGTTTGCAGCATGAAGCCATCCCCGCCGATGACCACCGCGGCATCTGCTTCCTCCAGCGGAACCCACGTGCGTTCCTTGCGCAAGGATTCGCAAGCTTCCTGTGCCCGCTCTGTCGGCGAAGCGAGCAGGGCCAGACGGCTATACTCGGGCATTGATTTTGCGCCTCTCCGCGAAGGGTCAGTCAAGGTTGATGGGGCAGGGATATGGGGTGCAGGGGATTGGCGCAATGCACAAAAGCAAGATCAGCCTTCATGCATCTTTACGGAGCAAGCCTGCAAATGGAATGGTTTGGCAAGAGTTTCCGGCTATGTCCTGTGCCAATGGGAAACCCCGCCGCCACTTACGCTCGTGATCCTCTCACAGGGCTTGCCGGTTCTGGCGAGGCTCGCGCTTGGCTGCAACATGCCCCAGCCCCTGATTACCTGCAAGCAATGCTGATCGGGCTGCACCGCTTTCGCTCTGTCAACATTGCCTATGGCAATGCCGGAGGCGATCTGGCGCTTGCTGAAATCGCGCGGCGAATCCGCGATTTTGCGGTGGAAGAACTGGGGCCATCAGCCATCGTTGCGCGCATCAGCGGTGGCGAGTTTCTGGTCGCCTGCACCGGCGCAATGCCGCGCGAACGCTGGCAATGGCTGGCCGAGGCTCTAGGGCGCACCGTGGGGCGTGCGCTGCCGGTCCACGGCGATGTTTTGCACCTGCTGCCGCGCATTGCGCTGCTGCGCCGCGCGCCGGGCGAGAGCGCGGGCTGTATGCTAGACCGGCTCGATCAGGCGCTGGGAAGCCTTGAACAGTTGCCCGGACGCCGCGTGATGTGGGCCGATGGCTCGCACCGCGCGCGCGGCCGCAGCGCGGCGCGGCTTGAGGCAGACCTGATCGGCGCGATGGCACGGGACGAGATCGGGCTGGTGTTTCAGCCGCAGTATTGCGTGCAAACAGGCGCGCTTGCCGGTGCCGAAGTGCTGGCGCGATGGAATCACCCGCAGCTTGGCCGGATCGGTGCGGAAACGCTGTTCGCGATTGCTGAACGCGGTGATCACATCGAACAACTCTCCAGCCATATCGTCCAGCGCGCGCTGGCTTGTGATGAGCGATGGAAAGGGCATCTGCCGCTATCGATTAATATTACAGCCGAAGATCTTGCAGCCGAAGATTTTGCAGCCGGTTTTACGCAGGCGCTCGACCGCAGCGGATTTCCACCCGCGATGCTCACGCTGGAAGTGACTGAGCAGAGCCTAATTGCTGATTTCGCCCGCTCGGCTAGCTCGCTCAAGGCCATTGCTGGGCTGGGCGTGCGCATTGCGCTGGATGATTTCGGCACCGGCTATGCCAACTTCCGCACGATGAAGGCGCTTCCGATCGATACGCTCAAACTCGATGCCTCGCTGGTCGGCGATGTCGATACAGATCCGCGCGACCGGGCGATCCTGAAAGCCATCGTCGCCATGGCAAAGGCGCTCGGCCAAAAGATCGTGGTCGAAGGGATCGAACGTGAAGCGCAATTGGCCGTGCTGGCGCAAGAGGGTTGCGACGTGTTTCAGGGCTTTCTGCGCTCCGGTCCGGTATCGGGCGAGGCAATTGCGGCCATGATTTAACAGGCTACGTTCTTATCTTCATCAAATCCCCCCGTTCGTGCCAAAGGCACGAAGTTTATCCCGAGCATGTCGAGGGGCTCGACACGAACGGCAAGGTTAGTTGAGAGAATTTGAGGTCAGGCCGCCATCTTCGCGCGTTTGACAATCGCCGCAAGGCCCTTGGTCAGCTGCACCAGCCCGTTGAGCCGCCCTTCAGCCGTGCCCCAAGCACGGGTAATCACCAGCTTGTTGTCAGGGCGCAGCTTGGCCACGCCGTTCAACCGCTCGACATAGCTGATGAGGCCGACCGGATCGGGGAAGCTGTCCTTGTGGAAGCTGACCAGCGCGCCCTTGGCGCCCACATCGATCTTGGCAATGTTGGCCGCAATGGCCTGACGTTTCACCTCGATCAGGCGCAGCAGGTTCTGCGTCGCGGCGGGCAGGGGGCCGAACCGGTCGATCATTTCGGCGGCCAGCGCCTCCACAACGTCCGGCCCTTCGGCATCGTTCATGCGGCGGTAGAGCGCCATGCGCACGGCCAGATCTGGCACGTAATCCTCAGGTATCATGATCGGCGCATCAAGCGTGATCTGCGGGCTGAGCGCTTCGCGTTCTCGCGCCAAACCAATATCACCCGCCTTAGCCGCAAGTATCGCATCTTCCAGCATCGATTGGTAGAGTTCGAAGCCGACTTCCTTGATGTGGCCCGATTGCTCGTCGCCCAACAGATTGCCCGCGCCCCGCAAGTCCAGATCGTGGCTGGCTAATTGAAAGCCAGCGCCAAGGCTATCGAGATCACCCAGAACTTTGAGCCGCTTCTCCGCGACTTCGGACAGCGCAGTGTTCTCGGAATGCGTCAGGTAAGCATAGGCGCGAATTTTCCCGCGGCCCACACGCCCGCGCAGCTGGTACAACTGAGCCAATCCGAAGCGGTCTGCGCGGTGGATGACGATGGTGTTGGCGCTCGGGATGTCGATGCCGCTCTCCACGATGGTAGTGGAGAGCAACACCTCGTACTTCTTTTCGTAGAACGCGCCCATGCGGTCCTCGACCTCGGTCGGGCTCATCTGACCATGCGCGGCGATATAGCGGACTTCGGGCACATTAAGCCGCAGCCATTCCTCGACATCGGGCATGTCGGCAATACGCGGCACCACGATGAAGCTCTGCCCGCCGCGCTGGTGTTCGCGCAGCAGCGCCTCGCGCATCACCATATCGTCCCACGGCATCACATAAGTGCGGGTTGCAAGGCGGTCGACCGGCGGGGTCTGGATCGTCGAAAGCTCACGCAGGCCCGACATGGCCATCTGCAACGTGCGCGGGATCGGCGTGGCGGTGAGGGTGAGGACGTGGACGTCCGCTTTAAGCTCCTTCAGCTTTTCCTTGTGAGTCACGCCAAAGCGCTGCTCCTCGTCCACGATGACAAGGCCGAGGCGTTTGAACTCCACCGTTTTGGCCAGCAGTGCATGGGTGCCGATAACGATATCGACCCGCCCATCGGCAAGCCCTGCTTTGGTTTCTGCTGCTTCCTTGGGCGGAACGAGCCGCGAAAGGCGTCCAATTTCAATCGGGAAGCCTTTGAAGCGTTCGACGAAATTGGTGAAGTGTTGGCGCGCGAGCAGAGTCGTCGGCGCGACCACGGCCACCTGCACGCCCTGCATCGCAGCGACGAAAGCGGCGCGCAATGCCACCTCGGTCTTGCCAAAGCCTACGTCGCCGCAGACAAGCCGGTCCATCGGCTTGCCTTCGACCATATCGGACAGGACATCGCCAATGGCGCGCTCCTGATCTTCGGTTTCGTCCCACGGGAAGCGGTCTACGAACGGGCCGTAGCTGGCGGGATCGACCGGCAGGACCAGCCCGTGTCGCAGCGCGCGGTGGGCGGCGGTGGCCATGAGTTGGCCCGCCATTTCCAGAATGCGCTCACGCATCCGCGCCTTGCGCCGTTGCCAGGCTTCACCGCCTAGCTTGTCGAGCGGGATGCCTTCGGCGTCCGAGCCGTAGCGAGAAAGGACATCGAGGTTTTCGACCGGAATGTAGAGCTTGTCTTTGCCGGCGTACTCTAGCTGTACGCAATCGTGCGGGGAATCGCCCACCGCGATGGCTTCAAGCCCGATATAGCGCCCGATGCCGTGGTCCATATGGACCACCAGATCGCCCGGCGTAAGCGCCGACAATTCGGCCAAGAACGCATCGGCATTCTTGCGCTTCTTCTTGCGGCGGACAAGGCGGTCGCCAAGGATGTCCTGCTCGGTCAGCAGTTCCAGATCGTCGTTGGCGAAACCTTGTTCGAGCGGGAGAACAACGGCGACGGGCTTGCCAGAGGCAGCCAGCCCAAGCGCCTCCTGCCACGTCTCGGCCATCAGCGGCGCAGCTTTGCCAGCTTCGGTCAGCAGCGAAGTAAGGCGCGCGCGCGATCCGGTAGTGTAGGCCGCAACGATGGGCTTCTTGCCGCGCGTGCCTAGCGCAGCGATGTACTTCGCCGCTGCTTCGTAGATGTTGCTCCCGCCGCTAGTCGCCGCCGCGCGTTCCGGCGTGAAATCGTGGCTGGAGGTGAAGCCGAAATCGATGACCTGCTTTGATTCCGGCTCGGCAAAGATGGTCGTGCGGTGGACCGGCCAGCCCGCCAGCGCGCGGTCCAGCTCGTCCTGCTTCAGGTAAAGCGCGTCTTCGGCCAGCGGGCGATAGCTGCCGGGGGCCTTTGACGAGGAATCGAGCCGTGACTGGTGGTAGTCGGTGATATCCGCCACACGCTGTTCAGCGGCCTTGATTGCGGTGCCATCCAACACCACCAGATCGTCCGCCCCCAGATGATCGAACAGCGTGACGAGCCGGTCTTCGAACAGCGGCAGCCAGTGCTCCATGCCCGCTAGACGGCGGCCCTCGCTTATCGCCTGATAGAGCGGATCCCCGGTGGCATTTGCGCCGAACAGCTCGCGATAGCGGCTGCGGAACCGCTTTATGCTGTCCTCGTCCAGAAGCGCTTCACTGGCCGGGAGCAGCAGGTGCGTTTCCACCGGCTGCACCGAACGCTGCGTGTTCGGATCAAACAGGCGCAGCGTTTCCAGCTCGTCACCAAAGAAATCGAGCCTCAGGCCATGATCGAGGCCCGACGGAAAAATGTCGAACACCGAACCGCGCACCGCGTATTCACCGGCATCGACCACGGTATCGGTGCGCGAATAGCCCTGCCGCTGCAGCAGCGCAATCAGGCTCTCCCGCCCGATTTCCGCGCCGGGCGTCAACAGCCGGGTGGATTCGCGGATGCGGAACGGGGTGAGCACCCGCTGCAGCACCGCGTTGATCGTGGTGACGAGCAGTTGCGGGCCAGAGCGTTTGTGCTGCAGTTTCTGAAGTGCCGCAAGACGCCTTGAGCTGACGCTGAGCGCGGGCGAAGCGCGATCAAACGGCAGGCAATCCCATGCCGGAAAGTCGATTACCTCAAGGTCAGGCGCAAAGAACGCGGCGCTATCGGCCACAGCGCGCATCGCCGCTTCATCGGCTGCGATGAACACCGCACGGCCCTTTGCCGCGCGCGCAAGATCGGCCAGCACAAGCGGCTGCGCCCCGCGCGCGACGGACGAGAGCGTAAGCGGCGTCTTGGCCGACAGGATGCGGTTCAGATCAGACATGGCGGGCTACTGCGCTGCAGATTGAATCAGCGCGGAATCTCGACGTAGTCCAGCTTGCGCATGACGTCCATCATCGCGCCTGCAAACTTTTCAGGCACGATCTGTGTTCCCAGCGCCCATGCCATGATGTCCACATCGTCTTCCTCGATCAGCTCTTCGAACCATACGACCTGATCGAGATTCCAGTTGGCATGGAAACGATCAAAGTAGCAGCCGATCATGTAGTCCGCCTCGCGCGTGCCGCGATGCCATGCGCGGAATTGCAGGCGTTTCAGGCGATCAGCGGTGATCTCGGCGGTAGAGGCAGGGCTTTCGGTCATGGCAAATCCGTTAGGCGCAACGGGGATGCGAAACAAGGCTGTGCAGCCTGTTCAAGCGGGCAGGTGCTGAACAGTGCCCGGCGCGGATGACTTTGCCGCGCCGGGACAGCGATTGCGAGCTTACTTGCTGCGCAGGGCTGCGATGATCTGCGTGGGCTGGCGGTCCATGAAGTCCTTGGCCAGTTCACCGATCACAGCACGTTCCACCGCCTTGCTGTAATGATGGCGCAGTTCGCCCAGAGTGCGCGGTGGCGCGATCACCACGAGCTGCTCGATCTTGTGGTCCTGCACCTGCCGGTTCAGCCATTCGGCCACGGCTGCGGCATGGGCGTCTTCATCGCGCTGGTTGCCCGATGGGTTGGCGGAGCTGGTGCCATGGCGGTTACCCGAACCGTGATTGCTTTCAACCAGTTCCGGGGTGTCCATTTCGGTCAGCTCCGGCTCCGCTTCGGTCCCGCTGTTGCGTAGGATTTGCCAGTCTTCGCCATCGACAAGCGCAATGACGGCACCATGAGGGATCAGCATTGTGGGTAAACTCCTGTGATTGTGGCTTCTGAACGAACGAAGCGCCTACTTGGGACCAATCACCTTGCGTTGCGTCAAATCGCCGTGATTTTCCGGTGTGGCGAAACCCGCTTGCACAGCTTATGTCCGCGCGATGCGTCCTGATGTGCTCAACCCCCTGTTTGCGGAAACCGGCAGCCTGAAAGGCGTGGGGCAGGGATTATCGCGCCCGCTCGAAAAGCTGGGGCTGGGGCGCGTGCGGGATATCGCCTATCACTTGCCCGAACGCTGGGTGCTGCGCCGCGCCGTCGGCAATCTGGACGAGGCGGGCCTTGGCGAACAGATCGTCCTGCCGCTCACCCCGCGCGAATATCGCCAGTCTGCTGGGCGCGGGCCATTCCGGGTCATGGCCGAAGATGCGGGCGGCAATTACGTGGCGCTCACCTACTTCGGGCGCGCGGCCTATAGTGGCAAGAAGCAGCTTCCTATCGGGGAGAAGCGCTGGGTCGCCGGGCGGCTCGATCAATATGGCCAGACCTGGCAAATGGTCCACCCCGATCACGTGAGCGAAGACAGCGCCGGGATGATCGGCCAGTTGACCGAACCGGTCTATGCCCTGTCCGAAGGCCTGACCCAGAACCGCATTCAAGGCCTTGTTCAGCAGGCACTGGCGCATCTGCCCGACCTGCCCGAATGGATCGAACCGGGCCTTGCCGCGCGCAACGATTGGCCGCGCTGGCACGATGCGCTGCGCGCCGCGCACAAGGGCGAGGACAAGGCCGCGCGCGACCGTCTCGCCTATGACGAGTTGCTGGCCAACAGCCTTGCCCTGCTGCTGGTGCGCCAAAGCAACCGCGCCAAGAAAGGCACGCCGCTCCATGGCGACGGGCGCTTGCGCGCCAAGCTGAATCTGCCGTTCGAACTGACCGGCGCGCAGAAGCGCGCCATCGCCGAGATCGAAAGCGACGTGGCGCAAGGCGCGCCGATGCTGCGGCTGCTGCAGGGCGATGTCGGGTCTGGCAAGACGGCGGTGGCGCTCAACGCAATGCTGATAGCAGTAGAGGCCGGAGGTCAGGCCGCCTTGCTGGCTCCCACCGAAATCCTCGCGCGGCAACACGCCGAAACGCTGACGCGCATGGCCGCGGGCACCGGGGTTAACATCGCGCTCCTGACCGGACGGGACAAGGGCAGAGCGCGTGAATCAATCCTGATGGGACTGCTCGATGGCAGCATCGATATCTGCGTCGGCACGCACGCCATCTTTCAGGACACGGTCGCCTATCGCAATCTGGCGCTAGTGGTGATCGACGAACAGCACCGTTTCGGTGTCGGCCAGCGGCTGATGCTTACGCAGAAGGCACGGCGCACACCGCATTGCCTGGCGATGACCGCAACGCCGATCCCGCGCACGCTGACGCTGGCCCAATATGGCGAGATGGACGTCTCGCGGCTCGACGAAATGCCACCGGGTCGGCAGGCAATCGATACGCGGGTCGTGGCGCAAGACCGGTTGGACGACGTGATCGAAGGCATCGGGCGGCACATTGCCAAAGGCGCGCAGGCCTATTGGGTGTGCCCGATGGTCCACGAACAGGAAACCTCGGACATCGCCGCCGCCGAAGCGCGCCACGCGTTGTTGCAAGAGCGGTTTGGCGATACGGTGGTCATGGTCCACGGCCAGTTGCGGCCCGAGGCCAAGGACGCCGCGATGGAACGCTTTGCTCGTGGCGATGCCAAGCTGCTGGTGGCGACCACGGTAATCGAAGTGGGCGTGGATGTGCCCAACGCGACGCTCATGGTTATCGAACAGGCTGAACGCTTCGGCCTTGCCCAGTTGCACCAGTTGCGTGGGCGAGTGGGTCGGGGCAGCCAGCAATCGACCTGCCTTTTGCTGCGTGGCGATGCGCTGTCCGAAACCGGACGCGAACGCCTGGCGCTGATGCGTGAGACGCAGGACGGGTTCAGGCTGGCCGAAGAGGACTTGCGCTTGCGCGGCGGTGGAGAATTGCTGGGCACTCGGCAATCGGGCGATACGCCGTTCAGGGTCGCCGATTTTGAACAGATTGCGCGGTTGCTGCCCTTGGCCCACGACGATGCGAGGCTGCTGATGGAGCGCGACGGTGGCCTGTCATCCCCGCGCGGGGAGGCTGCGCGGCTGCTGCTCTATCTGTTTGAACGCGATTGGGGCGTGCAACTGCTGCGGGGAGGCTGAATCCAGCCAAAGGCGGCACCGAACCCGATGCCGCCCCTTTTTTGTGAAGCTCAGTTGGCAGCAGCTGGAGCCGCCGCGCTCTTGGTTGCATCGGCAAACTGCTGTGAAGTCATGCCCATGAACAAGCCACTTTCGCCTTTCCCGACTGCTGTGCGGGGCAGCTTGACCTTGGCCGTGCCGGTATCGAGCACGAAGTCGGTCTCAGACACTTCGCTGATCTTGCCCAGCACGGTGGTGCCATCAGAGGCATGGACCGGCGCATCCACTACAATGGCCGCCGCCAAAGCTTCCTTGGCCGCAGCCGCAGCCTTTTCAGCGGCTTCATCAAGTTGCACCTTGGTCAGGCCAAGCACCGGACCCTTGGGGCTGGTGCCCAGCGCCGACAGCGCCAGCGTAGCGGTGTTCTTGCCTGTATCGATCACGAAGTTGGGGGCGGCGATGCTCTTGATCGTACCCACTTCGGCACCGGCAGCATCATAGACGGTTGCGCCAACTGCAGGCGCGGCAGGTGCAGGCGCGGTGGCTGCGGCTCCAGCAGCACCCTGCTGTGCGATCGCGGGCGTGGCAAACGGTGCTGCGGCCACAAGCAGGGAAATCGTCAGGTTTTGCAGTTTCACGGATGGGGGTTTCCTGTCCAGTTAATGGGATAACCCCGGAAAGGTCAGGAAAATTCCGCATCAGCGAAAGGGTCTTTGCGTTCTTTGCGAAGGAATATACGGTGAATTGAATGACTTGTGTATCATGAGCGATGAAGCGAGCCTCTGCGACCATGTGATCCAGCGCACATATGAAAAGAGCGACCCGAAGGCCGCTCTCATTCTCATCCCGCTGTGATGAAGTGGTCGGGGAAAGAGGATTCGAACCTCCGGCCCCTGCCTCCCGAAGACAGTGCTCTACCAGGCTGAGCTATTCCCCGACCGATCCGCCAACTGGTTTCCCAGCCGCGAGGCAGGCGCGCCCTATACGAGGCAGTGCCGGGACTGGCAAGCAGGTTGGGGCAAGTTTTTTCCTCCTGCGGTTTTGCGCGTTTGGGCCATGCCGGATAGAAGCAGAGCGATGTCCAGTCATGCCGATTCCGCCCGCCATCCTGAATGGCAATACCTCGATCTGATGCGTCACATCTGGGAGCAAGGGGATGAGCGCGTTGACCGGACTGGCGTTGGCACGCGATCGGTGTTCGGCGCGCAATTGCGGTTTGACCTTTCAGACGGCCGCATGCCACTGCTGACCACCAAACGCGTGTTCTGGAAAACCGCGACGCGCGAATTTCTGTGGTTCTTCACCGGTGACACCAACATTCGCAAGCTTTGCGCGCAGGGCGTGGAAATCTGGACCGACTGGCCGCTTGCCCGCTATCGCAAGGCAACGGGCGACGCCATTTCGCGTGCCGATTTTTCCGCCCGCATCGTGGCAGACGAAGCTTTTGCGCAAAGCTGGGGCGATCTCGGCCCGGTCTATGGCAAGCAATGGGTCAACTGGCCAGTCTATGAAGAGGCGGGTGAGGGCTTGTTCCGCCAGCGCGCGCAAGGCGTAAATCAGGTGGCCGATGTGGTCCACTCGCTGCGCCACAACCCGGGCAGCCGTCGCCATATCGTCGAAGGGTGGAACGTGGCTGAACTGGACCAGATGGCACTGCCGCCCTGCCACAAGACCTACCAGTTCCACGTCAGCGGCAACCGGCTCAATGGTCTGCTATATCAGCGCAGCTGCGATGTGGCGCTGGGACTGCCGTTCAACTTGTGGGGCGCGGCGCTGTTTATCCGTCTGCTGGCGCAGCAATGCGATCTTGAACCCGGCGAACTGGTGTGGATGGGCGGCGATACACACCTCTATCTGAATCACGCGGAACTGGTCGAAGCGCAACTTTTGCGGGAACCGGAGGGCGATCCGCGCCTTGCTCTGTTGCGCCGTCCCCAAGATATCTTCAGTTATCGGATCGAGGACTTTGAAGTCTCCGGATATGCGCCTCAGGGCCAGTTGAGCGCACCGGTAGCCGTCTGAAACGGTGATTGACTCGCAAAGCTGTGTGAAATAAAATAACACGAAGTTATAATTTAACACCCGTTCGGCTTTTGCATTTGCATAGGCACCTGCGGGTGGTGGAGAGTCAGATGCAGGCGTTCCCAAGATGAGCGAAACCGCGCGTGGCAACTTGCCGCAGTTGGCGCTCCATGTGCCGGAACCGAAATTCCGGCCGGGGGACAAGGTCGATTATTCACATTTGGCGATACCCCCCGCAGGCGAACAGCCTCGCCCGGACGAACAGTGTGCGGCAGCGCAGACGCACCCGCTTTGCCTCGATCTGGTGCGCGTGCTTGGCGATGATCATCACGCCGTCGGGCCATGGGACCCCAAACTTGATGCCGAAACACTGCGCCGGATGCTGCGGACCATGGCGCTCACCCGGGCGTTTGATGACCGGATGTATCGCGGGCAGCGACAGGGCAAGACCAGCTTCTACATGAAATGCACCGGCGAAGAGGCGACCTCGGTCGCCCCGGCCATGGCGCTGGCCAGCGATGACATGGTCTTTCCCAGCTACCGCCAGCAAGGCATCCTGATAGCGCGCGGCTATCCGATGGTCGACATGATCAACCAGATCTATTCGAACCGGGCAGACAAGCTGAAAGGTCGCCAGTTGCCGATCATGTATTCAGCGCGTGAGGCTTCATTCTTCTCGATCAGTGGAAACCTCGCCACGCAATATCCGCAGGCCGTGGGTTGGGCCATGGCCAGCGCGATCAAGGGTGACAGCCGCATTGCCGCAACATGGATTGGCGAGGGGTCGACGGCAGAAGGCGATTTCCATTCCGCCATGACGTTCGCCGCGGTTTACAACGCGCCGGTCATCTTCAACGTCGTCAACAACCAGTGGGCGATTTCCAGCTTTTCGGGCTTTGCCGGGGCCGAACGGACGACCTTCGCTGCCCGCGCTATCGGTTATGGCATCGCCGGTATCCGCGTGGATGGCAACGACCCTCTGGCCGTTTATGCCGCCACGCAATGGGCGGCCAACCGCGCGCGGTCCAATGCCGGGCCGACGCTGATAGAACACTTCACCTATCGCGCCGAAGGACACTCCACCTCGGACGATCCCGGACAATACCGTTCGGCGCACGAACGCGAGGAATGGCCGCTGGGTGATCCGATCAATCGGCTCAAGCTGCACCTCATCGCGCTGGGCGAATGGTCCGAAGAACAACAGGCGGAAATGGACCGCGAATTGATGGAACAGGTCAAAGCAGCGACCAAGGAGGCCGAGAAGAACGGCATTCTGGGCCACGGCCTGCACCACCCGTTCCGCACGATGTTCGAAGACGTCTTCGAAGAACTGCCTTGGCACCTGAAAGAACAGAGCGCGCAGGCCATTCATGAGCGCCGCGTCAAATGGCCAGACTGGAAGGAGGACGAGGCATGAGCGAGCCAGTCTCCACCCGCCGCCTGAACATGATCGAGGCGATCAACGATGCACTCGATATCATGATGGAGCGCGATCCCGATGTTGTGGTGATGGGCGAGGATGTGGGCTACTTCGGCGGCGTGTTCCGCGCAACGGCAGGCCTGCAGGCCAAGCACGGCAAGACACGCGTATTCGACACGCCGATCAGCGAATGCGGCATTATCGGCGTGGCTGTGGGCATGGGCGCCTATGGCCTGCGCCCCGTGCCCGAAATCCAGTTTGCCGACTATATCTATCCGGGGCTGGACCAGTTGGTGTCTGAGGCTGCGCGGCTGCGCTATCGCTCAGCGGGCGAATTTACCGCCCCGATCACCGTGCGATCTCCGTTCGGTGGCGGCATCTTCGGAGGGCAGACGCACAGCCAGAGCCCCGAGGCGCTGTTCACGCACGTATCCGGTATCAAGACAGTCATCCCCGCAACCCCCTATGACGCCAAGGGTCTGCTGATCGCAGCGATTGAGGACAACGACCCGGTCATCTTCTTCGAGCCCAAGCGCATCTACAACGGCCCTTTCAACGGCTACTATGACAAGCCAGTTGAGCCGTGGGCCAGACATGCGGACAGCGCCGTGCCAGAGGGGTATTACAAAATCCCGCTGGGCAAGGCGCGGACAGTGCGGGAAGGGGAGGCGTTCACCGTGCTCGCCTATGGCACGATGGTCCACGTAGCCGCCGCCGTCTGCGCTGAAAAGGGTGTCGATGCCGAAATCATCGACTTGCGCACGCTGGTTCCGCTTGACATCGCGGCTGTGGAAAAGTCTGTGCAAAAAACCGGCAAATGTCTGATCGTCCACGAAGCCACCCGCACCTGCGGCTTCGGCGCGGAACTCTCCGCGTTGGTGCAGGAGCGCTGCTTCTACCACCTCGAAGCCCCGATTGAGCGTGTGACCGGTTTCGACACCCCTTATCCCCACAGCCTCGAATGGGCCTATTTCCCCGGCCCGGTCCGCATCGGCGAGGCCATCGACCGTCTGATGAAAGCCTGAAGCCATGGCAACCTATACATTCCGCCTGCCCGACATTGGTGAGGGTATCGCCGAGGCCGAAATCGTCGCCTGGCACGTCGCGGTCGGTGACACCGTTGAGGAAGACGGCCGCCTTGCCGACATGATGACCGACAAGGCCACCGTCGAAATGGAAAGCCCGGTAACGGGAAAAGTCATTTCGATTGCGGGCGAGGTGGGCGATATTGTTGCCATCGGGTCGGCATTGGTGGTGATCGAGACGGAGGGGGAAGACGAGGGTCCTTCGACAAGCTCAGAACGTGCGGATGTTGTTGAGCAGGTGGCAGCCGCCGAACCATCCTCACCAGCCCCCACCACCGCTCGTGCTGAGCTTGTCGAAGCACCGCCCGCCAAACCCGCTCATGCTGAGCCTGTCGAAGCACCGGCCAAACCCGACGCCAGCACCAAAATCCTCGCCAGCCCCGCCGTGCGCGAGCGCGCGCATGATCTGGGCATTGATCTGGCCGAAGTTCGCCCGTCCGAAGAAGGCCGCGTTCGCCACGCCGATCTCGATCAGTTTCTCGCCTACAACGCCACAGGAGGCTATCGCTCGGCAAGCCCGGGGCGCGGCGACGAAGTCGTCAAGGTCATCGGCATGCGCCGCCGCATTGCCGAGAACATGGCCGCGTCCAAACGCCACATTCCGCACTTCTCCTATGTGGAGGAATGCGATGTGACCGCGCTCGAGGCCATGCGAGAACAGTTGAACGCCAATCGTGGTGACAAGCCTAAACTCACACTGCTCCCTCTGCTGATCACCGCGATCTGCCGCGCCTTGCCGCAATTTCCGATGATCAACGCTCGCTATGACGATGAGGCCGGTGTGGTCACCCGCTATGGCACGGTTCACCTTGGCATGGCAGCGCAGACGCCTGCAGGACTGATGGTTCCTGTGATCCGCAATGCCCAGCGTCTGAACCTGTGGCAACTCGCACGCGAGATCGGCCGTCTTGCCGAAGCGGCGCGCAGCGGCAGCGCGAGGTCCGAGGAACTATCCGGATCGACCCTCACGATCACCTCGCTCGGCCCGCTGGGCGGCGTGGCGACCACTCCAGTCATCAACCGGCCTGAAGTCGCTATCATTGGCCCCAACCGCATCGTCGAGCGTCCGATGTTCGTGTCGGACAGTACAGGCGCAGAGCGGATAGAGAAACGCAAGTTGATGAACATCTCCATCAGTTGCGATCACCGCGTTGTGGACGGGCATGATGCAGCCAGCTTCATCCAGGTTGTGAAAAAGCTGATAGAAACGCCGGTGTTGCTGCTGGCGGATTGAAGCTTGTGCGCCGACCCGCGCAGAAAACTGCAGGGCCTGCAATATGCTGCACGAACAGCGTTGACAGCCCGCAAACTCTGCCATAGAGGCGGCGCTCCCAAGGGTGAGCGGGTGTAGCTCAGTTGGTTAGAGTATCGGCCTGTCACGCCGAGGGTCGCGGGTTCAAGTCCCGTCACTCGCGCCATTGGGAAGATGATCAAGGCGCCTTCGGGCGCCTTTTTCTTTGCCTTCAAGCTACGCCGCTCTTGTGGAAAAATAGCTCGCTTCAGCCCCGTTGACAGCCTTACTCACCTGCCATAGAGGCGCGGCTCCCAAGGTACACGCGGGTGTAGCTCAGTTGGTTAGAGTATCGGCCTGTCACGCCGAGGGTCGCGGGTTCAAGTCCCGTCACTCGCGCCACCTTGGGAATTTCTGACAACAGTGGCGGGTCAGACGGCGCGGACAATCAGCCCCAGCGCCCGGTCTCCATCCAGATCAGGAACCGCCGCAGTGGCAGCAGCCACGCAATTCCCAGAATGATATAGACCAGCGTCTGCACCAGCACGTGTAAGCTGCCGATCCACGCCGAAGCCGAAGCGGCTGCAAAGACATAGACGCAAAGCGCCAGCACCAGCGCAATAATGCCGATCGGCTTGCGCCATGTAGGCCGCCAATCGGGCTTTTCAGGCTGTGTCACGCTGGCTGCTCCCATGGACCGTAGATTCGGGTCGGCGTTACCACGGCATGCAGCGGTCGGTCATGCGCCTCACAGGGCAGGTCTTCGATAAGCTGGCAATCCCAAGCCAGCCCAATCCGGCGCACGTTGGGATTCGCCTCAAACCAGCGGTCATAATGCCCGCCACCTTGGCCAAGCCGCGCGCCATCAGCGCTGAAGCCGACCAGCGGCACGAACAACACATCAGGCATCACCGCAGGAGCGCTGGCGGCAGGCTGAACAATATCTTTCCACGGTCCCGGCACAAGCAGGTCATCCACCCATGGCGACGACCACTCGCGAAAGACCATTGGCGCGTTACGGCTCTCGAACCACGGCAAGGCGATCTTGTGCCCGGCTTCGTGGAAAAACTGGGTATAGGCCGTAGCGGGCGCCTCTGATGGGCCAGCCAGATAGACGCCTACAATCGCGTCTTGCGGCACCAGTGCGACCACAGGGGACGGTGGACGCTTGAACATCAGGGCCATCACGCGCGAATCGATAGATGCAACGTGCGCCTTGCGCCGCGCTCTCAATTCGTTGCGCAGCGCGTTCTTGCCTTCCACACGATGCTCCGGTCTTTTTTCAAAAAGGGGGGAGGGTGACGGGCCCACCATGGGTCGTTAGCTCGGAAAATCCTCTGACGCCTCGACGTCAGGTGGGGACCGCTTGCCCGGGACCAGGATCCCAGACAGGGGCAGCCCCCTTGGATTGCTTATAGCCTCAGGGATGTTCATGCGGCTCGTGCCGGGCAGATCCCGTCACGCCCTAGTTAAGCATTCACGGGGCCTTGCTCAAGGGCCATCGCGAGTTTTTCAAGCCGCTCTGCCAAAGCGATGACCCGAGTGACCGTCTGATCGTCAGCAAATGGCGCATCGCCTTCGTTCTCAACCACCGGATCTGCGGTGGCAGCAGGCGCATTGCGATGCGCTTCATGCAATTCGTCGGCCAGCATCAGCGCGGCGAACAGCAAGGTGCGCGTTTCGCTTTGCCCGCGCCCGACATTGCGCGCCCGCTCATCAATCATGCGGCCCAGCATTTCCACATGCGGCTCTTCACCATCGGCACAAGATACCGTGAAGGGCCGACCGCCGATGTCCAATGTCAGATTGCTCATTTGGCCAAAATGCTCACTTTGGCAGTCCTGCCAGCAACAGATCAAGCTGGCGCAGTTCCTGCGCCACGCTATCTTTCAGCTTGCGATGACGTACCTTGAGAAGCGCAAGCTCCTCAACCGTTTCGCCGCCCCTGTGTTCCTGTGCCGAAACCGCCCCTTCGACCCGGGCTAGCGCTTGCTCAAGCCGGTCCAGCGCGGCACCAAGTCCCTCTGTCGCCATGGTCGCGCAAGCTACCACAATGCTGCCTATGCGCAACACCGCCCGCGCATTCTGCCGGGGAAATTGGCCAGCGATTCGTATGCCTTGCGCACATGCAGCAAAGAAGCGCGCCCACAGCCTTGACCCTTGTGTCTGCTATGACCAAAGAGACGCGGCCCCGAATCAAAGTATCTCGTGGCCCGGGCTATGCGGTTGACAGCCGTTCGGTCGCAAACAGGGAAGGGCTTACTTCAAGCATGACACGCGATTCATCCGTGCTGGCTCCGATGGCCAACGCGATCCGTGCGCTCTCCATGGACGCAGTTCAGGCCGCCAATTCCGGGCATCCCGGTATGCCGATGGGCATGGCCGATGTTGCCACCGTTTTGTGGACACAATTCCTGAAGCATGATCCTTCGGCCCCTGACTGGTCGGATCGTGATCGTTTCATCCTGTCGGCCGGGCACGGGTCGATGCTCATTTATGCGCTGCTGTATCTATCCGGCTATGATAGCCCGACGATGGAAGACATCCGCAACTTTCGCCAACTGGACAGCGTTTGCGCCGGGCACCCCGAAAACTTCCTGATCCCCGCCGTTGAAAGCACCACCGGTCCGCTGGGGCAGGGCCTTGCCATGGCCGTTGGCTTTGCGATGGCCGAACGCCACCTGAACGCGCATTTCGGCGATGATCTGGTCGATCACAAGACCTGGGTGATTGCTGGTGACGGCTGCCTGATGGAAGGCATCAACCACGAGGCCGTGGGCCTTGCTGGGACGTTGAAGCTTGGCCGCCTGAACGTGCTGTGGGACGATAACAAGATCACGATCGACGGCGATACCTCGCTGTCGACCACGGAAGACATCCTTGGCCGCTACACCGCCTCGGGGTGGCACGTAACAACCTGCGACGGCCACGACTTTGCTGATATCGCACGCGCTTTGGCCGAAGCCGAAGCCGATCCGCGCCCGTCGCTGGTCGCCTGCCGCACTATAATCGGCAAAGGCGCACCCAACAAACAGGGCGGCCACAACGTACACGGATCGCCGCTGGGCGCTGACGAAATCGCCGCCGCGCGCGAATATCTGGGCTGGACGGCTGCACCGTTTGAAGTGCCTGCCGATATCCTCGCCAACTGGCGGTCGTCGGCAGAGGCAGGCAAGTCTGCCCACGCCGCATGGTCCGCTCGCGCTGCTGCCAATCCCAAGGCTGCGGAACTTGCCCGTCGTATGGCAGGCGATCTGCCCGCAGGCGACGAAGGCAAGAACGAATACTTCGACAGCCTGATCGCCAATCCGCCGAAGGTCGCCACGCGCAAGTCCAGCGAAATGGCGCTGGAAGCCTTGACCGCAGTGATCCCTGAAATGGTCGGCGGTTCAGCAGACCTGACCGGGTCGAATAACACCAAGACCAAATCAACTACGCCGTTTACGCCTGACACTTACGGCGGTCGCTACGTATATTATGGCATTCGCGAATTCGGCATGGCCGCTGCGATGAACGGCATGGCGCTGCATGGTGGCGTGATCCCTTATGGCGGCACGTTCCTGATCTTCTCGGACTATTGCCGCAACGCCATCCGTCTCTCGGCGCTACAGCATCAGCGGGTAATCTATGTGCTGACGCATGACTCCATCGGCCTTGGTGAAGATGGCCCCACCCATCAGCCGGTCGAACATGTTATGTCCTTGCGCATGATCCCCAATCTGCTGGTGTTCCGCCCGGCTGATGCAATGGAAACCGCCGAAGCCTGGACGCTGGCATTGGCCAACAAGCACCGTCCGTCGGTGCTGGCGCTGACCCGTCAGAACCTCGCTCCGGTGCGGTTCGACCGGGAGTTCAAGAGTGCACGCGGCGCCTATCGCCTCGTAAGCGCTACGGCTGCGCGCAAGGTCGTGCTGCTGGCAACCGGTTCGGAAATTGGCGTCGCCAACGATGTTGCTGCCGCGCTTGAAGCGCAGGGCATTGGCGCTGATGTCGTCTCGTTCCCGTGCTGGGAACTGTTCGAAGAACAGGACGCTGCCTATAAGGCCGATCTGCTTCCGGCAGACGTGCTCAAGGTCTCCATCGAAGCAGGCGTTACGCTGGGCTGGCAGAAGTACGTCGGCGATGGACTGACCATCGGCATCGACACTTTCGGCGCTTCGGCCCCGATTGATGTCCTTTATGACCACTTCGGCCTGACGGCTGAAAAGATCGTCCCGCAGATTCTCGCGCGGGTATCGTAATCACACAGGAGTTAAGCTGACATGGCCATCAAGGTTGCGATCAACGGTTTCGGGCGCATCGGGCGCAATGTGGCGCGCGCCATCCTCGAACGGCCCGATTGCGGCCTTGAACTGGTCTCGATCAACGACCTCGCCGATGCCAAGGCCAACGCCCTGCTGTTCAAGCGTGACAGCGTTCACGGCGCATTTGCCGGAGACGTGTCCGTCGATGGCAGCGACATGATCGTCAATGGCAAGCGTATTCAGGTGACGGCGGAAAAGGACCCGGCCAACCTGCCGCATGCCGCCAACGGCATCGACATTGCGCTTGAGTGCACCGGCTTCTTCGTTGATCGTGCGGGTGGCCAAAAGCACCTTGATGCAGGCGCCAAACGCGTGCTGATCTCGGCCCCAGCCAAGGGCGTTGACCTCACGGTCGTATTTGGCGTGAACCATGATAAGCTGTCCGCCGATCACCTGATCGTGTCGAACGCATCGTGCACCACCAACTGCCTCGCGCCACTTGCCAAGGTCCTGCACGAAGCCATCGGTATCGAGCGTGGCCTGATGACCACGATCCACTCGTACACCAACGACCAGAAGATCCTCGACCAGATCCACAAGGACCCGCGCCGCGCCCGCGCTGCTGCGATGAACATGATCCCCACCAGCACCGGCGCTGCCGTGGCCGTGGGCGAAGTTCTGCCCGATCTGAAGGGCAAGCTCGATGGCTCGTCGATCCGCGTACCAACGCCGAACGTTTCGGTCGTCGATCTCACCTTCACGCCCTCGCGCGATACCACGCTCGAAGAAGTCAACGGCCTGCTCAAGGCTGCTGCCGAAGGCCCGCTGAAGGGTGTGCTCGGCTACACCGAAGAGCCGCTGGTCTCGATCGACTTCAACCACGATCCGCACTCGTCAACCATCGACAGCCTCGAAACCGCCGTGCTCGAAGGCAAGCTGGTCCGCGTGCTGTCGTGGTATGACAACGAATGGGGCTTCTCCAACCGCATGCTCGATACCGCAGGCGCGATGGCGAAGTTTCTGTAAGGAACGCTGACATGAACGGGCGTCTCGGTGGCATTGCACGGCACGAAAAGTCGCGCGGGGCCATTGAGACGCTCGATCACGTTTCAGTCACGTGTGAGCGCGGGGTTGAAGGCAATGCCCGCGGGCGGATTGCACCGGGCAAGACTGGTCGCCGCCAGATTTCGCTGATCGAAGCAGAGAGCTGGGCGGCCGCACTGGCGGAGCTGTCTCCAGACCGTGAACTGCCCTGGCACGTGCGCCGCGCCAATCTGCTGGTGCAGGGTGTGCGCTTGCCGCGTGAGCCGGGCAAAGTCATTGCCATCGGCAGCAGCTTGCGCATCGAAGTAACCTGCGAATGCGATCCGTGCTTTCGCATGGACGAAATCCAGCCCGGCCTGAAAAGCGCGCTGCTGCCAGATTGGCGCGGCGGTGTGCTCGGCCGGGTCCTGACCGACGGTGACATTGCCGTGGGCGACGAAGTGAGGATCGAGGAATGAGCTTCAAGACACTGGATGATTTGGGGGATGATCTGGGCGACCTGACCGGCAAGACCGTGCTGGTGCGCGAAGACCTCAACGTGCCGATGGCCGATGGCGTAGTCACCGATGACACCCGCCTGCGCGCCACCGTGGCGACCCTGTGCGAACTGGCCGACAAGGGTGCCAAAGTCCTCGTCCTTGCGCACTTTGGCCGTCCGAAGGGCCAGCCCTCTGAAGAATTTTCGCTGAAGAAGCTGGCCGCACCGCTGTCCCACGTGCTGGGCCGCCCGGTCAGCTATATCGACTGGGAAGGGGACAAAGCCGCCGTTGCCGCGCTCGCCCCCGGTGCCATCGCTGTCCTTGAAAACACCCGCTTCTTCGGCGGCGAGGAAAAGAACGACCCTGCCGTGGTCGCACGCTTCGCCAGCCTGGGTGATATCTACGTCAACGATGCCTTCTCCGCCGCGCACCGCGCACACGCATCGACCGAAGGGATCGCCCACGTCCTTCCGTCTTACGCCGGCCGCGCGATGGAAGCGGAACTCAAGGCATTGCAGAAGGCCCTGGGAGAACCCGAACGCCCGGTCGCAGCCGTTGTCGGCGGGGCCAAGGTTTCGACCAAGCTCGACGTGCTCAAGCACCTTGTGACCAAAGTCGATCACCTGATCATCGGCGGCGGCATGGCCAATACGTTCCTCGCCGCGCGCGGCGTGAATGTCGGCAAATCGCTGTGCGAGCATGACCTGACCGGCACCGCTGAGGAAATCCTCGACAATGCCGACAAGGCAGGCTGCACCGTCCACCTGCCTTACGACGTTGTTGTGTCGAAGGAATTCGCCGCCAATCCACCCTCGCTTCGCACCTGCAACGTGCACGAAGTGGCCTCAGACGAGATGATCCTTGATGTTGGCCCGGCTGCGGTCGAAGCTTTGGCCGATGCGCTCAAGACCTGCCGCACGCTGGTGTGGAACGGCCCGATGGGCGCGTTTGAGACCGAGCCTTTCGATACGGCCACAGTTGCACTTGCGAAGACCGCCGCTGCGCTCACCAAGGAAGGCTCGCTCGTCTCGGTTGCGGGTGGTGGCGATACCGTCGCCGCGCTCAATCACGCGGGCGTGGCGGGCGATTTTTCCTATGTCTCCACCGCAGGCGGGGCATTCCTCGAATGGATGGAAGGCAAAGTGCTTCCGGGCGTCGCCTCGCTTGAAGCATAAAAAACTGAAGGGCGCGTGTTGCACTGCGGCACGCGCTCCTTTAAGGGTTGTATCCGCATAGGAATGCGCCTCTCCAGACGCTCGCCAAATCGCTGAGCGTTTTTTTATGGCGCATTCGTGCATAGGTATGCGGAACCGGAATTCCGGGCCTTCCGCCAGAACAGGACGGGCTGATGAACACGACCGAAATGACCACCAAGATGGCCTCCGGCAACGGCTTTATTGCCGCCCTTGATCAGTCGGGTGGCTCCACGCCAAAGGCACTAGCAGGCTACGGCGTGACTGAAGATGCCTGGACCACCGAAGAGGAAATGTTCGGCCTGATCCACGATATGCGCGCCCGCATCATCCGGTCGGACGTGTTTCACGGTGACAAGGTCATCGGCGCGATCCTGTTCGAACGCACGATGGATGGCAACGTCGATGGCAAGTCGGTTCCTGCCGCACTGATCGAAAAGGGCGTCGTACCCTTCATCAAGATCGACAAGGGCTTGGAAGACGAAGGCTTTGGCGGTTTTGGGGGCGTCCAGCTGATGAAGCCCATGCCCACGCTCGATGCCCTGCTGACCCGCGCAAAGGCCATGGGCGTCTATGGCACCAAGGAACGCTCGGTCATCAACTCGGCCAACCAGGAAGGCATCGCCGCCGTGGTTGCTCAGCAGTTTGAAGTCGGCATGCAGGTGCTTGGCCACGGCATGATGCCGATCATCGAACCCGAAGTGAACATCAAGAGCGCCACCCGCGCCGAATGCGACATCATCCTGCGCGATGAAATCCTCAAAGCGCTTGATGCTCTGCCAGAAGGCACGCAGGTCATGCTCAAGCTTTCGCTCCCGGTCGCGCCTTGCACGTTCGATCCGCTGGTCGCACACCCCAAAGTGCTGCGCGTCGTCGCGCTGTCCGGTGGCTACAAGCGCCCTGAAGCTTGCGTCGAACTGGCCAAGAACACCGGCATCATCGCCAGCTTCAGCCGCGCCCTGCTCGAAGACTTGCGCCATCAGATGACCGAAGCGGAGTTTGATGCTGCGCTGGGCGCTGCGATCGACGAAATCTACACCGGCTCGACGCAAAAGACACTCGTCGCCGCATAACCTGCCCGTTTGGAGAGGACGGAAAGGCCGCCCCGCCACCAGCAAAGCTGGGGCGGGGCGTTTTATCTTGGCTAAGAGTTTGGCCACCATCTGCAAAGCTGGGGCTGGGCGTTTTGCTTGCAGCCATCCATCCGCGCCGATAAGGCCGCCCCTATGGCCAAGCTTTCCTCTGAACTCTACCTGATCTCCCCGCTCGATGTTTCCGGCACTTTCCCCGAACGTCTCGCCCGCGCGCTCGATGCAGGTCCAGTGGCCGCTTTCCAGTTCCGGGTGAAAGGCATGGATGAACATGCCGCAGCCACCCTTGCCGAACCGCTGCAGCGCATCTGTGCGGATCGTGATGTGGCCTTCATCGTCAACGATTCGATCAGCCTTGCCAAACGCCTCGGTGCCGATGGCGTTCACCTCGGGCAAGACGATGGCGACGTTAAGGACGCGCGCGAACGGCTCGGCCGCAACGCGCAGATCGGCGTGACCTGCCACGACAGCCGCCACTTGGCGATGGACGCGGGCGATAAGGGGGCAGACTATGTCGCCTTCGGCGCATTCTTCCCGTCCAGCACCAAGGATTCCAAGCACGTCGCCGGGCTCGACTTGCTCGAATGGTGGCAATCAATCTTCGAACTGCCCTGCGTCGCCATCGGCGGCATTACTCCTGCCAATTGCCCCCCGCTGATTCAAGCCGGCGCCGATTTCCTTGCGGTCAGCAATGCGGTGTGGAGCGGCGACGAAGCCGCCAACATCGCGGCGTTTTTCGAGGCCATCCGCGCCAACCCGCGCATCAGCCCCGAAAGCTGACGGAACATCACAACGCTCCAGGGGTTCTGTGACAATACAGCCCCCCGGAGCCATGATGTCCTCATTTTTCAATGCCACCCTTGCCCTGTCGATTTCGGGCCTCCTCGTCTCTGCCTGCCAGTCAGAAGCACCCGACCCTGCGCCCGCGCAAAGCGAAACATCGCCCAAGCCGTCCTTCGTGGTGCCGATGGCCTCGAACGACCCTGCGCCGGGACAACTTGTCGCCGCACAGGACACCGCGCGCCCCATCATGCAGGCGCAAGTCGTGCTCGAACGTCTCGGTTTTGCGCCCGGCGTGATTGACGGCAAGAGCGGGCTTTCCACCACAAATGCGGTTACCGGGTTTCAGAAGGCCAATGATCTGCCGGTTACCGGCGCATTCGATGATCCCACAACGCAGGCGCTGGCCCGCTGGACGCACATCGCGGCCACGCGCATCGTCACCATCCCGCAGGATTTCGCCAAAGGCCCCTTCGCACCCTTGCCAAAAACGCCTGCCGATCAGGCCAAGCTGCCTGAAATGGGCTATACCTCGCTCGATGAAAAACTAGCCGAACGCTTTCACACCACGCCCGAGGTTCTGCGCGGGCTGAATCCGCAATTGCAAAACGCTCCCTTTGCCGCCGACCAGCAAATTCGCGTGCCCAATGTTGGCGGCGACAGGATCAATCCCGACGAAATTGAAAACAAGGGATGGCTGGCAACGCTGACCACGCTCGGCGTCAGCGATAGCCAACCCGCAGCAGCGCGGCTTGTCGTCAGCAAATCGAAAGGCACGCTTGAGGCCTACGACAAGGCGGAAAAGCTTGTCGGCCTGTTCACCGTCACCACTGGCTCTGAAAAAGATCCCCTGCCGCTGGGCGATTGGACGATCAACGGCAAGGCCTATAATCCCGAATTCAGCTACGATCCTAGCCTGTTTTGGGACGTTCCCGACAGCAAGGGCGAGCACATGTTGCCGCCCGGTCCCAACGGCCCGGTCGGCGTTGTGTGGATTGATCTGTCGAAGGAGCACTATGGTCTTCATGGCACGCCCGAACCGCACACCATCGGCCGTGCCGAAAGCCACGGCTGCGTTCGCCTGACCAATTGGGACGCCGCTCGCCTTGCGCAGATGGTCAGCGGATCGACCAAGGTTACCTTCGTCCGTTGAACATGCTTCCCACGAACGATGTGCCGTGCAAAACAAGCCTTCGTTCGAACATCACGGGGCAGGCATGAGCGGTATTGCATCACCAAGAGAACTGACGCTGCGCGGCGTTGTCCTCGGCGCGATCCTCACGGTCGTGTTCACCGCTGCCAATGTCTATCTCGGCCTGCGCATCGGCCTGACCTTTGCCACATCGATCCCCGCCGCCGTGATCTCGATGGCCGTGCTGCGTGCGTTTTCCGGCACGACCATTCAGGAAAACAACATCGTCCAGACGATTGCCAGCTCTGCTGGTACGCTCTCGGCCATCGTGTTCGTGCTGCCGGGTCTGGTCATGGTCGGATGGTGGGCGGATTTCCCCTATTGGGAATCGGTTGCCGTCATCGCGGTCGGCGGCATTTTGGGCGTGATGTATTCGGTGCCGCTGCGCCGCGCCTTGGTCACCGGGTCGGACTTGCCCTATCCTGAAGGCGTTGCCGCTGCCGAAGTGCTCAAGGTCGGGGCTGGTGTTGGCGGGGCAGAGGAAAACCGCAAGGGCCTTGCCGCTGTTACCGCAGGTGGTCTGCTTTCCGCGCTCTATCCCTTGCTGGCCAAGATGAAGCTGGCGGTTGAGGAAGTGGGCGGCGCATTCAAGGTCGGCTCAGGCGGCACGATGCTGTTTGGCGGGCTGTCGTTGGCGCTGGTGGGCGTTGGCCATCTGGTCGGTCTTGCGGTCGGCATTGCCATGCTGGTGGGCATCGTCATCAGCTTCGGCGTGCTGCTGCCACAACTGACTGCAGGCAGCATCCCCGCTGGGGCCGACCTTGCCGATTTTGTCGGCACCGTTTTCCGGCAGAAAATCCGCTTCATCGGCGCAGGCACCATCGGTGTCGCCGCGATTTGGACATTGCTGCGTGTAATCGGCCCCATCGTGCGCGGCGTCACCGCTGCCATCGCCGCCAATGCATCGCGCAAGAGCGGTGGCAACGAAAGCCTCGACATTACCGAGCGTGACATTCCCATCGGCATCGTTGGCGGCACAATTCTGGCGTCGATGATCCCGATCGCTTTGCTGCTCGCCGATTTCGCTGTCGGTGGTCCGGTAGCTGGCGCACTAGGCCTCACCCTGCTGGCATCGGTCGTTTACGTGCTGATTGCCGGGATCGTGATCGCATCGGTCTGCGGCTATATGGCAGGCCTGATCGGCGCATCAAACAGCCCGATTTCTGGCGTTGGAATCCTTGCCGCGCTCGGCATTTCGCTGCTCCTGCTCGGCCTGTTCGGGCAGGGCGGCAGCGAGGAAGATACAAAGGCCCTCGTCGCCTTTGCCTTGTTCGTCACCGCCATCGTCTTTGGCGTGGCCACGATTTCGAACGACAACCTGCAAGACCTTAAGACCGGCCAGCTGGTCGGGGCGACACCATGGCGTCAGCAAGTCGCATTGATCCTTGGCGTGTTGTTTGGCGCACTGGTGATCCCGCCAATTCTCGATCTGCTCAATTCCACGTTTGGGTTTCAGGGCGCGCCAGGGGCAGGGGAGAACGCGCTGTCTGCACCACAAGCCTCGCTGATCTCGGCCATTGCGCAGGGTGTGCTTGGCGGCAGTCTGGACTGGGGCCTCGTCGGCCTTGGCGCAGCAATTGGCGCAGGCGTTATTGCGGTGGACGAACTGCTCAAGCGCTCGGGCAAGGGTATGCTGCCACCGCTTGCAGTCGGCATGGGCATGTATCTGCCCACGCAAGTGACGATGATGGTCATTCTCGGCACGGTGTTAGGCCATCTCTACAATCGTTGGGCCGCCCGCCAATCCGCGCCCGAATTTGCCGAACGCATGGGCGTCCTCACCGCCACCGGCCTGATCGTAGGCGACAGCCTGTTCAACATCGCCTTTGCCGCCATCGTTGCCGGCACCGACAATCCCGAAGCGCTGGCCGTCGTAGAGGATTTTCCCGCCAGCCTGCCTTTGGGCGTGGCCGCATTTGCCGGGATCATCGGCTACGCCTACTGGCGCATGCGGCGCGACAGCGCGTCGATTTAGCTTTTGGTAGTTTATCCGGGTGTAGCGATCCTGATCGGCCCGGCGTGGACGCACCGGATCCCGTTCGGCGCATCGCTTTGCGCCACTTCGCGCAGGATTTCCTCGCCATCCATCACAAACCGCCGTCCGGCAAAAACCCCGCTGGTCAACGTCAGCCGGTCAGCCAACCGCAGATACGATCCGGTCGTCCCATTAGGTGCCACATAGCTCGAATCTGCAATAGCCTCGAACCCCAGCTCAGGCTTTTCGACCGCCAGCGTATTGGCATCACCGGGAATTTCGCAGGTCCACGGCCCTTTTTGCACGGTCATCAGTTTTCCGCCCGGCACGGCCTGGGCGCTGTTGGCGATGAACAGCATGGCGATGGCGGCAAGGGTCCGTTGTGTCATGCCTTGTGCGCTAGCATGCCAGCCCCGTTTCAGGCAATCGCGCTTGAAGCAGCGGCATTGCTCCGCTAAGGGCCGCGCTTCCCTACTCACGGTAAGGCTCTTTCCATCATGAAGATCAGCGGCGTGGACATCCGTCCGGGCAATATCCTGGAATACGAAAAGGGCATCTGGAAGGTCGCCAAGACCCAGCATACCCAGCCCGGCAAGGGCGGTGCGTTCATGCAGGTCGAGATGAAGAACCTCATCGACGGCCGCAAGACCAATGTCCGCTTCCGCAGCCAGGACACGATTGAACGCGTGCGCCTCGATACCAAGGACTTCCAGTTCCTCTATGCCGAGGGCGATGATCTGGTGTTCATGGACGTCGAAAACTACGACCAGATCACGCTGCCTTCCGATCTTCTGGGCGATGCCGCAGCGTTCCTGCAGGACGGCATGACCGTGCTGCTCGAAATGTATGACGAGCGCCCGATCTCGGTGCAATTGCCTGATCAGGTCGAAGCCACCATCGTTGAAGCCGATGCCGTGGTTAAGGGCCAGACCGCCTCGTCGTCCTACAAGCCTGCCATTCTCGACAACGGCGTGCGCGTGATGGTGCCGCCCCACATCGGCAGCGGCACGCGCATCATCGTCGATGTCTATGAACGCACTTACGTCGGCAAGGTGGGCTGATTAGATGGCAGCCATTTCAGGCCTGATGCGCGTGATAGAGCGCGCGGCGCGCAAGGCGGGCGGCCGCCTGCGCCGCGACTTTGGCGAGATCGAGCATCTTCAGGTCAGCAAGAAAGGCCCGGCAGACTTCGTCTCAAAGGCCGATCAGCATTCCGAACGCACGCTGTGGGATGAATTGCGCGTGGCCCGACCGGGCTGGGGCTTCCTGATGGAAGAGGGCGGTGAAATTCCGGGTGAAGAGGGCAAGCCCCGCTTCATCATCGATCCCTTGGATGGCACCACCAATTTCCTCCACGGTATCCCGCACTTTGCCATTTCCATCGCGGTGCAGGAACCCAAGCTGGATGGGTCGGGCTGGGGCGATGTTACCGCAGCGCTGGTCTACCAGCCGATCACGGACGAAAGCTTCTGGGCCGAAAAGGCGCAAGGGGCATGGCTGCAGGACCGCCGCCTTCGCGTCTCGGCGCGCCGCCATATGGATGAAGCGCTGATCGCCACCGGCATTCCCTTTGCGGGCCGCGGCGATATCAACGAATGGGCACGCATCTACGCCGAACTCGGGCCGCGTATCGCCGGAATCCGCCGCTTCGGGGTGGCCTCGCTCGATCTGGCATGGGTCGCTGCGGGCCGATTCGATGGCTTCTGGGAAAGCGGCCTCTATCCTTGGGACACCGCTGCGGGCTGCCTGCTGGTGCGTGAAGCAGGCGGGTTCGTCTCTGACTACAAGGGCCGTTCGCAGCCGATCTGCGACGAGACGGTGCTTGCCGGAAACGACGCGCTGCATTCAAAGCTGCACAAGTTGCTCGTCGGCGCACTCCGTAACGCTTGACCGATCACGATGGCACTGGCTAAGGGCCGTGCCATCATATGCCCCTGTGGCGGAATGGTAGACGCGAACGACTCAAAATCGTTTGTAGCAATACGTGCCCGTTCGAGTCGGGCCAGGGGCACCATTTCCTATTCCGGCTTTTCCGAGCCGGACCGCGCGGCCGATTGCGCGGCCAGCGCCTCGATTTGCGCCAATGTGGGCCGCATGGGTCCTTGTGCAATGCGCTTGCGTTTTTCTGCTTCCAGCATTTTAAGATAGGCCGCGCGCTGGGCCGGAGTCATGCGGGCCAGCGCCGCCTGATCGACTTCCACAATGATCGGTGACTGCCCGGTCGACATACCCGCCAACACAAGCCCACCATCGCTGGGGCCGCTGCTATCCATCGGCTCATCGAACCGGTCGTCGAACCCGCTTGACCGGAACTGCTTGGCCTTGTCGCTGCGTTTGTCGACCAGTTTTGGGCCGCCCTGCTTGGCTTTTTCGGCGCGCTTCAGTTCCGCGTTCTGCTGGCTTTTGGCCATGGCCTCCTGCGCCTCGCCATCAGCGAACAGCGCAATCAGCACCGAAATCGCCAGCGTCAGCGCTGCGAAGTGCCGGTACATTTTCGGCTCAATGCCAAGAAGGTGAGGTGATCTGCGGGCCATCGACCGCCTGCATAGTCAACGCACGTTAAGGATGCTGCCAGCCTTCATGGTTAAGCAATTGCTGCCACATCGGCCAAGTCTGGCTTGCGTTCCACCTATGTTCTGATAATCGGTTGCGATGGCCAAACCCAAACGCCGCTATGTCTGCCAAGCCTGTGGCAGCGTGACAAATCGCTGGCAGGGCCAGTGCGCCGATTGCAGCGAATGGAACACGCTGGTCGAAGAAGCGCCCGAAACGATCTTCTCGGCCAAGCATGACCTGTCGAGCGGGGGCCGCCGCGTCGCCTTCGTCAACCTGAACGAACCGGTTACCCTGCCGCAACGTCGCACCACCGGCATTGCCGAATTTGACCGTGCGCTGGGTGGCGGCCTCGTGCCCGGTTGCGCCATCCTGATGGGCGGCGATCCCGGCATTGGCAAGTCCACGCTGCTGCTGCAGGCTTCTGCGAAAGTCGCGATGTCGGGCGGCTCGGCCGTCTACATCAGCGGAGAGGAGGCGTCTGACCAGATTCGTCTGCGGGCTGATCGTCTGGGGCTGGGCCAAGCCCCTATCCAGCTCGCCGCCGCCACATCGGTGCGCGATATCCTGACAACGCTGGGCACCATGCCAACGCCCGACCTGCTCGTGATCGATTCGATCCAGACCATGCACTCCGATCAAATTGAAGGTGCACCCGGCACGGTCAGCCAGGTCCGCGGCTGCGCGTTTGAACTGATCCGCTATGCCAAGGAAACCGGTGTTTCGCTGGTCCTCGTCGGCCATGTCACCAAGGACGGCTCGATTGCCGGCCCACGCGTGCTGGAACACATGGTCGATGTGGTGATGAGCTTTGAAGGCGAACGCAGCCATCAGTACCGCATCCTGCGCGCAATCAAGAACCGCTTTGGCGCAGTCGATGAAATCGGCGTGTTCGCGATGGCCGGGGCAGGGCTGGAAGAGGTCGGCAATCCCTCGCTGCTGTTCCTGTCGGGCCGGGAAGATCAGGTGCCGGGCAGCGCCGTGTTCCCCGCGCTTGAAGGCACACGGCCCGTACTGGTTGAAATTCAGGCGCTCACCGTTCGCCTTGCCAGCGGAGCCACCCCGCGCCGCGCCGTGGTGGGCTGGGATTCAGGTCGCCTTGCCATGTTGCTGGCCGTGCTTGAGGCGCGCTGCGGGCTCAATTTCTCCACCGCCGAAGTCTATCTCAATGTTGCGGGCGGCTACCGGTTGACCGATCCTGCTGCAGACTTGGCCGTTGCCGCCGCGCTGGTCTCGGCCCTGTCGGATCGACCCCTGCCGTCTGCCTCGATCTGGTTCGGCGAAATTTCGCTGGCCGGTGAAGTCCGCCCGGTGGCCCACACCCCCGTCCGCCTGCGCGAAGCGGCCAAACTCGGCTTCAAGCTGGGCTGCGGGCCCGAGGCGGGGGCCGAAAAAGTCGAAGGCCTGCGCTATTCGCCGCTCCGCCTGCTCCCAAATCTGATTGACCGCATAATGGGCGGGTCATAGGACCTCGCAGGACATGACCGGTTTTGATTATGTAGTCCTGATCCTTGTCGGCATCGGTGCCGTCGGCGGCTTCCTTCGCGGGTTCGTCGAAGAAGTCCTGTCGCTTGCCGCTTGGTGTCTGGCCTTGCTGGCCGTGCATTACCTCCACGAAGACCTGACCGTCTGGCTCTCCGCCCATTTGCCGACCGAGACGGGCGCGGGCGTGCTGGCCTTTGCGCTGCTGTTGCTCGGCCCCTACATCGCAACCCGCATGATCGCGCGGCGCATGGGCAGTGCCAGTCGCGATTCGGTGGTGGGTCCAATTGATCGCCTGCTCGGGTTCGGCTTTGGCGCACTGAAGGGCTTTATCATTGTCGTGCTGGGCTATTCGATCACGGTGTTCGGCTATGATCTGGCGTGGGGCGCAGATGGCCGCCCGCAATGGATCACGCAGGCCCGTACATATCCGCTGCTCAATGCCGCCAGTGAGGAATTGCTCACGCTGATCTCCGAACGGCGCGAACAGGCCGCAGATCAGGCGCGCGAGGCGACCCGCAACAAGGCCCGCAAACAAGCGCTGGGTGACTAAGATGAGCGCCAGTGTTTCGAGTGGGGGTCGGAGGCTCTACACGCCCGAAGTGCTGGCCGCCGCGATGGAGCTTGCCGCCTTCCCATGGCGCGATGATCTGCCCTACACCGGCACGGCTCGCTCCCGCAGCTGCGGCAGCACGCTCGATCTTGCGCTCGAAACCGATGCTGTCGGCGCAATCACCGCGTTGGCCCTGCGCCCACACGCTTGCGCCATTGGTCAGGCCGCAGCCGCCCAATTCGTGCGCGGCGCAAAAGGCCAAACCCGCGCCGCCATAGCCCAAGCGCGCGCCAGCCTTGCGCTCTGGCTTGCCGGAGATGGGGAGCAGCCTGATTGGCCGGGCCTTGCCCTGCTCGATCCGGCCCGCGATTATCCGGCCCGTCATGGCGCAATCCTGTTGGCATGGGATGCGGCGCTTGCCGCCTTGCCTGATCATAACAAACTGCCCGCAGAATGAACAAAGGCGGGGCTTGCCGCCGGGCCAAGCGGTTGGCTACAGCACGCAGCAATAAAGCATGGTCCGGGGGAATTTTGGCGTGACTGCAACCGTGTCGAGCGAACACAAGATCGAGCCGAGTGCATCGGACATACGGCTTGTCATTGCCGCCAGTTCCGCCGGTACCGTGTTCGAATGGTACGATTTCTTCATCTACGGCACACTGGCCGCCATCATCGGCAAGACCTTTTTCCCCTCAGACAATGCCACCTTGCAGGTCCTGCTGGTCTGGGCTGGCTTTGCCGTCGGCTTCGGCTTTCGCCCCTTGGGCGCAATCCTGTTCGGCTATCTGGGCGACAAGCTGGGCCGCAAATATACGTTCCTTGTCACCGTCACGCTGATGGGCATTGCCACGGCGGGGGTGGGCCTCATCCCCTCAGCAGAGAGCATCGGCCTGTTCGCGCCCGCCATCGTCCTGCTGCTGCGCGTGCTCCAAGGTCTGGCACTGGGCGGAGAATATGGCGGCGCGGCGATCTATGTTGCCGAACATGCGCCGGGCGGCAGACGCGGCTATTACACCAGCTATATTCAGGCCAGCGTCGTCGGCGGCTTCGTGCTCAGCCTGATCGTCGTGCTCTCCAGCAAGGGGTTGATGAGCGACGAAGTTTGGCAAAGCTGGGGCTGGCGCGTGCCTTTCCTGCTAAGCATCGTGCTACTGGCAATCTCGCTATGGATGCGGCTGAAGCTGTCGGAAAGCCCGGTGTTCAAGGCGATGAAGGAAAGCGGTGAGCTGGCCGGAAACCCCTTTGTCGAAAGCTTTACCTACCCCGGCAACAAGCGCCGCATCTTCATCGCGCTGTTCGGCATTGCCGCGGGGCTGACCGTGATCTGGTACACCGCCATGTTCACCAGCCTCGGCTTCCTCAAATCGGCCGCGCGGATGGACGATACTTGGGCCGAGATCATCGTCGGCATCGGCGGGGCAATCGGCATGACATTCTATCTGATCGCAGGCGCATGGTCGGACCGGGTCGGGCGCAAAAAGCCGATCGTCATCGGCTATGCGCTCACGCTGCTGTTGCTGTTCCCCACGTTCTGGCTGCTCGGGTCTGCCGCCAACCCGGAACTCGCCGCTGCTGCACAGCGCAATCCGGTGGTCGTGGCCGGGCCAGACTGCAATTACAGCCCCTTTGCTTCCGAACAATCCAGCAATTGCGCCCGGCTCCTGTCCGATCTTTCCGCCTCGGGCATCAGCTACCAGCTTGATACCGCACCCGGCTTCACCGCCACAGTCGGCGGCGCACCGATGGCCATCGCCACATATCCGTGGACAGAAAAAGCCGCCGTGCGGATCAAGGCGCTGCAGACCGATCTTTCGGCTCATGGCTATGACTTTGCCAAAGTGAAACCCTCGGCAGGCAGGCTGGCTTTGGTCCTTGTCGCGCTTGCCCTGCTGATGGCCATGTCCGGCGCAACCTATGGCCCGGTTGCCGCACTGCTTTCAGAAATGTTCCCACCGCGCATCCGCTACAGCTCGATGTCGATCCCCTACCACCTTGGCACCGGATATTTCGGCGGCTTTCTGCCGCTGATTTCCAGCTATATCGTGGCCCGCACAGGCGATCCTTATGCAGGCCTCTGGTACACGTGGGTTGTCGTCCTCATCGCGTTTCTCGTGGCGATCTGGGGCCTGAAACCGGGATTGGCGACTGACTTTGCCGATGACTGAAATCAAAACGCCGCCTGCCACCCTGCGCCTCTCGCTCGATAGTGCAGCGCTTATGGCAAACTGGCGCGCGCTCGATGCGCTGTCGGGCACGGCTGCAGCAGGTGCTGCGGTAAAGGCCAATGCCTATGGCCTCGGCGCCGCCCGCGTCGTGCCGCTTCTTGCCGCAGCAGGATGCCGCGATTTCTTCGTGGCGCACTGGTCCGAAGTGCCCGCGCTTCTGCCGCATGTTCCGGCAGAGCGCATATCCGTGCTGCATGGCCCCGTTAACCGTGACGAGGCCGATTTCGCGCGCAGCACCGGCGTGCGGCCGGTGCTCAACAGCCTGTCCCAGATCCAGCTCTGGACGCAGTCCGGCGGCGGTCCTTGTCATCTCATGGTCGACACCGGCATGAACCGTCTCGGGCTCGAACTTGGCCACTTGGCAGACCCGGCAGTCGCAGCGCTAGATATCGACATTTGCATGAGCCACCTTGCCAGCGCGGACGAGGACGTTGCGCAGAACGAGGCGCAGCGGCTACGCTTTACCGATGTGCGCGCTGGCCTCACCGCACTTCGCTACAGCCTTTCCAACAGCGCCGGGATTGCCTTGGGCGCTGCCTGGCACGCTGATCTCACCCGTCCCGGCATTGCCTTATATGGCGGGACCGTGCGCCCCGAACTGGCCGGGCACATTCAACCTGTAGCCAGGCCCGAAGCCATGGTCTTGCAAGTCCGCCATCTGCAGCCGGGTGACAAGGTGGGTTACAACGCCCTGTTCACTGCCACTGCGCCGATGCGTGCGGGTGTGCTCTCGCTCGGCTATGCTGATGGCTATCTGCGCTGCTGGACGGGCAAGGGCCGCTTTTCATGGCAAGGCCACAGCATTTCTGTGCTCGGCCGCGTCTCGATGGATCTAACGATCGTGGACCTTACCGGTTGCCCCGATTGTGCAGAAGGCGATTGGCTGGCGGCTGAATATGATCTGCCACTTGCGGCGCAGCAATCCGGGTTGTCGCAATACGAATTGCTCACCCTGTTGGGTCAAAGATTTTCCCGTCAATTCGGTCTTTAACGGTACTTGTTAAGATATGTTGCGCCGCACATACTGCACGTGCTAATACATAGCTTCGTCGCAGTAGGAAGCCAGACCATGGCCAGTGAATCCAAGAATGGCGGCACGGTTATAATTAAAAAATACGCTAACCGGCGCCTCTATAACACCAGCACATCGAGCTACATCACGCTCGACCATCTCGCCCAGATGGTGAAGGAAAATATCGACTTCAAAGTGATGGATGCCAAAACGGGCGCGGATCTTACCCACGCCATCCTGACGCAGATCATCATGGACGAAGAAGCTGCGGGCGAGCAGATGCTGCCCACCAATTTCCTGCGCCAATTGATCTCGATGTATGGCAATTCGATGCAGGCCTTCCTGCCCAGCTATCTTGAAGCTTCGATGGACCATTTCCGCGAAAATCAGGCCAAGATGCGCAAAGCGATCGAAGAAAGCCTCGGCGCAAATCCGCTCGCTCAGATTGCCCAGCGCAACATGGAAATGTTCAAGGCTGCCGCCGCCGCCTTCGTTCCTGCTGCTCAAGGTTCAACCGAGCAGCCACCTGCCGCTACCGAGGCCGATGATCTTGACGCACTGCGCAAACAGATGGCTGAAATGCAAAAGAAGCTGGATCAGCTTTCCAGCTGATTTGAACCCCGCAATGCCCACACCGGGCATTGCGGTCACAGCTTTTGCGCTTTAACGCGCAAATCCATGAACCAGCCAGCCATAAAGCATGCGCTCAATGTAAAGCGCGCCGAAGACTTCGCCCAGTGGTATCAAGCCGTGATCGCCGAGGCCGAACTGGCCGAGGAATCCGGCGTGCGCGGCTGCATGGTGATCCGCCCGTGGGGCTATGGCATCTGGGAACGTATCCAGAAGCTGATGGACGCGCAGATTAAGGATGCGGGCGTCGAGAATTGCTACTTCCCGCTGTTCATCCCGCTGTCCTACTTCGCCAAGGAGGCTGAGCACGTCGAAGGCTTTGCCAAGGAAATGGCGGTCGTCACCCACCACCGCCTGATTTCTGACGGGAAGGGCGGGTTGACGCCTGATCCCGAGGCGAAGCTCGAAGAACCGCTGGTCGTGCGCCCAACGTCCGAAACCGTGATCGGTGCGGCAATGGCGCGCTGGGTCCAGTCGTGGCGCGATTTGCCGCTGATGGTCAACCAGTGGGCCAATGTCGTGCGCTGGGAAATGCGCACGCGCATGTTCCTGCGCACTAGCGAATTCCTCTGGCAGGAAGGCCACACCGCCCACGCCGATCAGGCCGACGCAATGGCCGAAACCCTGCGCGCGCTCGAAATGTATCGCGCCTTTGCCGAAGGCCCACTCGCCATGCCGGTGATCGCTGGCCCCAAGCCCGAGAACGAGCGCTTCCCCGGCGCGGTCGAAACCTTCTCGATCGAGGCGATGATGCAGGACGGCAAGGCGCTGCAGGCCGGCACCTCACACTACCTCGGCACCACTTTCGCGCAGGCCGCCGGCATCCGTTATCAGGACAAGGAAGGCCAGCAGGCGCTCGCCCACACCACTTCGTGGGGCGTCTCCACCCGCTTGATCGGTGGCGTGATCATGACACACGGCGATGATGATGGGTTGCGCGTTCCCCCGCAGATCGCGCCGCAGCAGATCGTCATCCTCCCCATGCTGCGCGACAATGACGGTGACGACGCGCTGCTGGCGTACTGCGAAGATATCCGCGCCGCACTTTCCAAACAGAGCGCCTTTGGCGAACGCATCCGAGTCCTGCTCGACAAGCGCCCCGGCAAGGCCACGCAAAAGCGCTGGGCCTGGGTCAAGAAGGGCGTGCCGCTGATCCTCGAAATCGGCGGCCGCGATGCCGAAGGCGGGCAAGTCTCGGCCTTGCGGCGTGATCAGCTCTGGCGTCTTGACGCCAAGCCCAACTTCGTCGGCCAGTCCAAGGAAGCCTTCATTGCCAGCGCCGCGTCGGAACTCGAAGCCATCCAGACCGCGCTCCACGAAGAAGCCCGCACCCGCCGCGATGCCCAGATCGTGCATGATGTGACCGATCTCGCTGGTCTCAAGGCCTACTTCGCCGAGGGCAACAAGTATCCGGGCTGGGTCGAAATGGGCTGGTCCAAGCCCACCGGCGCCGCGCTCGATGCCGTCGTCGAACAGCTTAAGTCGCTCAAACTCACCATCCGCAACACGCCATTGAACGCACCAGTGCCCACCGGCACCTGCCCGTTCACTGGCCAGCCCGCGACCGAGACGATCCTGATCGCCCGCTCCTATTGATTGCCCGAAAGGGTGGCGCAGCGCCGCCACCCTTTCGTCGCCCCCCGCTTGCAGCACAGCCCCGCCCGTTGCATGACGTTTTCATGCGCAACTATCTGATCCTGCTCCCGCTCCTTGCTTCCACCGTAGACGCGTCCACCGCTGCTCACGCCGCGCCCGAGGATGCCATTTCCGAAGCCCGCCTGCGCGAAGATGTGGAAAAGCTTGCCAGCTTCGGCACCCGCCACACGCTGTCTTCGCAGACTGATCCGAAACGCGGCATCGGTGCCGCCCGCAAATGGGCCGAATCCGAATTCCGCAAGGCCAGCGCCGCCTGCGGCAATTGTCTCGAAGTGGTTCTGCCCGAAACCATTGTCACCGGCGACCGTGTCCCCGCACCCACCCGCCTCGTAAACGTCGTCGCCATCCAGCGCGGTACTGAACGCCCGAACGAAGTGGTGATCGTCCAGGGCCATATCGACAGCCGTGTTTCCGATGTGCTCGATGCCACAAAGGACGCCCCCGGCGCCAACGACAACGCATCGGGCACCGCGCTCGTCCTCGAAGCGGCCCGCGTGCTCAGCCGCGAAAAGTTCCCCACAACGATCGTCTACGCGGCGCTCTCGGGCGAAGAACAGGGCCTGCTCGGCGGAAAACTCCTCGCTGACTATGCCGCCGCTCAAGGCTGGACAGTCAAAGCCGTGCTCAACAACGATATCGTCGGCGGCTCCACCGGCTCTGACGGTTACCGCGACAATGCCAATATCCGCGTCCTGTCCGAAGCCTTGCGTGCGGATTCGACCGACGCTTTGCGCGCGCAAATGCGCCGCTTCGGTGGCGAGAACGACAGCCCCTCGCGGAACATCTCCCGCTGGGTCGCCTCGCTTGCGCAAGATGACAGCAAGGGCCTCGCCGTCCGCCAGATCTGGCGCGCTGATCGCATGGGCCGGGGCGGCGATCAGCTGCCCTTCTCTGACAAGGGCTTCCCCGCCGTCCGCTTCACTGTGGCGGTTGAGGACTACGAACACCAGCATCAGGACCTGCGCACCGAAGCGGGCGTAAAGTTCGGCGATACGGTTGACGAAATGGACTTCCCCTACCTCGCCAAGGTTACCCGGCTGAACGTGCGCGCACTCGCCAAATTCGCCCGCACGCCTATGCCTCCCGCCCCGGTGGTGAAGGGCGCGGTCAAACCCAGCACCGACATCGAATGGCAACCCGTCCCTGGCGCTGTCCGTTATAGCCTATGGCAGCGCCGCACCGATGCGCCGATGTGGCAGACCAAGCTGCTCGAAACCGCCGACACAAAAGCCAGCCTGCCCGGCGTCCGGGCCGACGATTGGCTGTTCGGCGTCAACGCGGTCGCAGCAGACGGCTCGGAAAGCCCGATCGCTTCGGCCGTCCCCGGCGGCCAATTCGCGCCACTAATCTCGGCAATTACCAAGCCCTAACAGCTTGCCATCGGGGGCTTGAACGACCACATGCTCCCAATGACCAAACTCCGTTTTCCCCAAGGCCTCCCCACGCGCCAACAGGTGCTCGATTTCATCGCCCAGTCCGATGAACCGGCCGGAAAACGCGAAATGGCCAAGGCCTTCGGCCTCAAAGGCACGGAAAAGATAGCGCTCAAAGCCTTGCTCAAAGACATGGCCAACGAAGGCCTCATCGATGGCAACCGCAGCGCCTTCCACGCAATGGGAGGCGTTCCGAAAGTCACCGTGCTGCGCATCGTCGAGATTGACGAGGGCGAACCCATCGCCGTGCCCGACAGCTGGCAGCCCGATGATGCCAGCCCCCCGCCACGCATTCGTGTGATCGAACCGCGCGGCAAAGTGCGGGATCGCACCGCCGCCCTTCGCACCGGTGACCGCGTGCTCGCCCGCACCGAAGAAGCGGGCAAAGGCTGGATCGCCCACCCGATGAAAAAGCTGCAGGGCGGCGAAGAGCAGATGATGGGCGTCGTCGAACTCGACGCCACCGGCAAAGGCTGGCTTGCCCCGGTCGATAAGCGCGTGCGCAACGCCGTGCCGATCTCCGATCTTGGCGGCGCGGAAAAGGGCCAGTTGGTTCTGGCCGAACCCAATGGTCGCTCTCCACGCGCAGGCATGAAAGTCGTCGCCGTCTTGGGCGATCCGCTGGCCCCGCGCGCCTTCAGCCTGATCGCCATCCATAAACACGGCATCCCGTTTGTCTTCCCCGAAGGCGCCGTGACCGAAGCCGAACGTGCCGCCAAACTCCCGCTCAACGAAGAGACGCGCGAAGACCTGCGGCACCTGCCCATCGTCGCCATCGACCCCGCCGATGCGCGCGATCATGACGATGCGATCTGGGCCGAACCCGACGGGGAAGGGGGCTTCAAGGCCCTCGTCGCCATCGCTGACGTCAGCTATTATGTGCGCCCCGGCGGCGAGACGGACCGCGAGGCCCGCAAGCGCGGCAACTCGGTCTATTTCCCGGATCGGGTCGTGCCGATGCTGCCCGAAGTGCTCAGCGCCGAAGTCTGCTCGCTGAAATCGGGCGCAGACCGCGCCGCAATGGCCTGCCACCTCACCATCGACAGCTCTGGCAACATCCGCGAGTGGCGCTTCACCCGCGCCATCGTCCGCATCTCCGAAGTCATCGCCTATGAAGAAGCGCAGCGGCGGATTGATGTAGATGAGGCCGCGCCGCACCTTCAGAACCTCTGGTCAGCTTGGGCGCTGCTCGAAAAGGCCCGCCACGCCCGTGATCCGCTGAACCTCGACCTGCCCGAACGCCGCGTCGTACTAAACAGCGAAGGCAAGATCGCCGAAATCGCCATCCGCGAACGGCTCGATGCGCACCGCGTGGTCGAAGATTTCATGATCGCGGCCAACGTGGCCGCCGCCAAGGCGCTTGAAGCCAAAGTCGCGCCGGTCGTCTATCGCATCCACGAACCACCAAGCCGTGAAAAACTGACTGCGCTGAAAGACTACCTCGCCACGTTCGACAAGAAGCTTTCGCTCGGCCAGGTCATCACGCCATCGTTGTTCAACCGCATGTTGAAAGACATCGCGGACGAGGCGGAAAAGGCGCTGATCATGGAAGCCGTGCTGCGCAGCCAGACTCAGGCCTATTATGGCCCGCGTAATGCCGGACACTTCGGCCTCGCCCTCGGCTCCTACGCCCATTTCACGTCGCCCATCCGCCGCTATTCGGACCTGCTGGTCCACCGCGCGCTCGTCGATGCCTATGGGCTGGAACAACCACGCCCCAAGGCCGACCTTCCTGCCACATCCGGCCTGTCAGACCGCGACCGTGCCGATCTCGCCCGCGTATCCGAAGCGTTGAGCAACGCCGAACGGCGTGCGATGGAGGCCGAGCGCGATACCATCGACCGCTATGTCGCGGCGTGGCTTTCGGGCAAAGTCGGTGAAGTGTTCGATACGCGCGTTACCGGCGTCCAGAAGTTCGGTCTCTTCGCAACGATCATCGGTCTTGGCGGTGATGGTCTGGTGCCCATCTCTACGCTTGGCGCGGAACGCTTCAACTATGATGAAAAGGCGCAAGCCCTGATCGGCGAACTGTCTGGCGAGGAATTCGTCATGGGCCAGATCCTCAAACTGCGCTTGGCCGAAGCCAACCCGCTGACCGGTGCACTAAAGTTCGAACCGGTCGATGTGGCCGAAGGAGTCCAGCGAATCGAACGGCGCGGTGGCAAAACCGATCACAAAGCGCGCAGACAAGGCCAGTTCACCGCCGGAAAACGCGGCCGCCCTTCCAACATCCGCCATCAAGGCCGCCGCAAGTAGTAGTCTATGACCCGTTCGTGTCGAGCGAAGTCGAGACACCTTTAGCCGTGGCTCGATTTCGCTCGACACGAACGGTGATTTCACCCCACCTGCGGGAGGGGTCGGGGGAGGGCATGTTGCGGCACCCCCGTCGCTCCAAGAAACCGGTCGTCATTCCCGCGCAGGCGGGAAACCAGCACTCCGAGAACATCGTCGCACCGCGGCGTCCTTTTCATCTCCACTGGATTCCCGCCTGCGCGGGAATGACGAAGATCAGCTAAACCGGTCGATCTCTTCATCCGAAATCGCACCCGGCACAATCATCAGTGGGCAGGGCAATTGCCCGGCAATCCCGGCAAAGTGCGTGACCAGCGGGCCGGGAGAGCTTCCCCCCGCAGCGCCCAGCACCAGCGCCGAAATCTCCGGGTGCTCGCCCAGATATTCACGCACGACTTTCGGCCCATCGCCCTGCCGCACCGAAATGACCGGAGTCAGGCCCGATTCGCTGGCAAGGCTACCGGCGGCTGACATGGCCAGCACTTCGGCCCGGTCGCGCGTTTCCTGTTCCATGGTCGCCTGGACACCACCGAACGCCACAAACTGTTGGCGCGGGACCAGTGCGAGGATATGGACCGCCCCACCGGTTCGTACCGCACGGCGGGATGCAAAGCGCAGCGCACCCTTGGCCTCGTCGGTCTCGTCCATGATGACCATATAGATACGCTGCGGCATGGGATTGATCCTTCCGCACGGGTGATATCGGCAAATTCGTATGCGGTGCAAGCGCCAAGCCACTTGACCCGACACGCCATGCTGGTGAAATGGGACGGACAAAAGATGCAGGAAAGGTTTCCGTTACGGCGGCCTTTTTTCCTGCGCCTCAGGACACGGAACCACATACCCATGCCCATCGCGATCAAGATGCCAGCGCTTTCCCCGACGATGGAGGAAGGCACCCTGTCAAAGTGGCTTATCAAAGTGGGCGATAAAGTCTCCTCTGGCGACATCATGGCCGAGATTGAAACTGACAAGGCAACGATGGAATTTGAAGCGGTTGACGAAGGCACCGTGGTTTCGATTGATGTTTCCGAAGGCAGCGAAGGCGTGAAGGTCGGCACCGTGATCGCAACGATCGTGGGCGAAGATGAAGATGCTAGCGCGCCTGCGCCCGCTGCCGCCCCGGCTCCCGCCGCAAAAGCTGCCGAACCTGCGCCTGCGCCAAAGGTTGATGCTGCTCCCGCCGCCGCACCGGCTCTGGCTCCAGCGCCAAAGGGTGACCGCGTGATTGCCAGCCCGCTGGCCAAGCGTATTGCGGCTGACAAGGGCGTGGACCTGTCTGGCGTGGCGGGCTCTGGCCCCAATGGCCGGATCGTCCGCGCCGATGTTGAAGGTGCAAAGCCTGCAGCGACCGCTGCCGTGGCTGCACCTGCACCCGCCGCTGCGCCTGCTGCTGCACCGGTAGCTGCTCCGGCACCAGCTGCAATCCCAGACTTTGGCATCCCCTACGAGGCGACCAAGCTGAACAACGTGCGCAAGACCATCGCGCGCCGCCTGACCGAAGCGAAGCAGACGATCCCGCACATTTACCTCACCGTGGATATCCAGCTCGATGCGCTGCTCAAACTGCGCGGCCAGTTGAACAAGGCGCTAGAGGCTCAGGGCGTAAAGCTTTCGGTCAACGACCTGATTATCAAGGCGCTGGCCAAGGCGCTGGTGCAAGTGCCCAAGTGCAATGTCAGCTTTGCAGGCGACGAACTGCGCACCTACAGCCGCGCCGACATCTCGGTCGCCGTCGCTGCGCCTTCGGGCCTGATCACGCCGATCATCGTCGATGCAGGCGCGAAGTCTGTCTCGGCCATCGCCACCGAGATGAAGGCGCTGGCCGGCAAGGCGCGCGAGGGCAAGCTGCAACCGCACGAATATCAGGGCGGCACGGCCTCGCTTTCGAACCTCGGCATGTTCGGCATCAAGAGCTTCGATGCGGTGATCAACCCGCCCCAGGCGATGATCATGGCGGTCGGCGCGGGTGAGCAGCGGCCTTATGTGATCGACGGCGCTCTGGGCATCGCCACGGTCATGTCGGCCACCGGCAGCTTCGACCATCGCGCGATTGATGGTGCCGATGGGGCCGAACTGATGCAGGTGTTCAAGGCCTTGATCGAAAACCCGCTAGGCCTTGTTGCCTGACCATTCTGTGAGCGGCTTTATGCCGTTCGCGCCGCTAGATCATGGGCCAGGTAAGGGCCTGAAGGAGCATTCGCGTGGCTGATCAATACGACGTCATCATTCTTGGTTCCGGCCCCGGCGGCTATGTCGCCGCGATCCGCTGCGCGCAGCTTGGCCTGAAGACCGCGATTGTGGAGCGTGAGAATCTGGGCGGCATCTGCCTCAATTGGGGCTGCATCCCGACCAAAGCGCTGCTGCGTTCGGCCGAAGTGCTGAACCACATGAAGCACGCCGCTTCCTATGGTCTTGCCGCTGACAACATCCGGGCCGATCTGGATGCGGTGGTCAAGCGCTCGCGCGGGGTGGCCAAGCAACTCAATCAGGGCGTCACGCACCTGATGAAGAAGAACAAGATCGCCGTCCACATGGGCAACGGCGTGTTGAAGAGCGCGACCAGCGTCGAAGTAACCGGCGAAAAGGGCACAGAGACGATTTCAGCCAAGCACGTAATCGTCGCCACAGGCGCCCGCGCACGCGAATTGCCCTTTGCCAAGGCCGATGGCGAGCGGGTGTGGACCTATCGCCACGCGATGACCCCCAAGGAACTGCCAAGCAAGCTGCTGGTCATCGGATCGGGCGCTATCGGCATCGAATTTGCCAGCTTCTACAACGATATGGGTTCGGACGTTACGGTCGTCGAAATGATGGACCGCGTGGTGCCGGTCGAGGATGCTGACGTATCGGCCTTCCTTGAAAAGGCGCTGACCAAGCAGGGCATGACCATCATGACCGGCGCGGGCGTTGAAAACCTCGCCGTTTCTGGCTCGGGCGTGAAGGCGAAGATCAAGGGTAAGGACGGCAAGGTTGCCGAGAGTGAGTTCAGCCATGTGATCGTGGCGGTCGGCATCGTGCCGAACACCGAGAACATCGGCCTTGAAGCGCTGAAAGTCACGGCAGATCGCGGGTTCATCACCATCGATGGCTATGGCCGCACCAATGTGAAGGGTCTGTGGGCCATTGGCGACGTGACGCCGGGGCCATGGCTGGCGCACAAGGCCAGCCACGAAGGCGTGATCGCCGCCGAAGCCATCGCCGCGGAACTGGGCAACAAGGACGTCCACCCGCACCCGATGGACCGGATGAACATCCCCGGCTGCACCTATTGCCACCCCCAGATCGCCAGCGTCGGCCTGACCGAGGCCAAGGCTAAGGAGGCGGGCTATATCGTGAAGGCCGGAACCTTCCCGTTCATCGGCAATGGCAAGGCGATTGCCCTGGGCGAGCCCGAAGGCTTTGTGAAAACGGTGTTCGACGCCAAGACCGGCGAACTGCTGGGCGCGCACATGATTGGCGCTGAAGTGACCGAAATGATCCAAGGCTATGTCATAGGCAAGACGCTGGAGACGACCGAAGCCGAACTGATGCACACCGTGTTCCCACATCCGACCATCAGCGAATCCATGCACGAAAGCGTGCTGGCCGCATTTGGGCGCGCGATCCACATCTGATATCTGAAGTTTTACCGCCAAACCCTTGGCGAACAACAACAAAGCGCGGATGGGGCAACCTGTCCGCGCTTTTGTTCTTGGCTTGGCCAAGCCAAATTTGGGCGAATCACGCGTTGTCAGTGACTTGCACAGAGTTAGTTGATGAAGTTGAATTAGCGGTAATGCACCGCCTGACGCAGTTGCATGCTGTTGAGCTTCACGATGTCAAAAAGCCTCTGACGGTTGCAGATTTTCGGCTTGTAGGAAAATGGTTTTGGGTTCTGTCCGGATCTGCGCGGGCCAACTTTGCAATCGGCAGTGCTAACGGCTTCGAAGTGCGAGGGCCGTCTTTACCCTGCCGATCAGAAGTTCAGCCGCTTCGGGAATCGTCAAATTGTCGAGACTTACCGATAGGTTTGCCGTGCTGAAGATCTTGTCCTGTTCAGACCGGCTCTGTTTGTAAAATTGGGTATAGACGATCACTGTCCGCGCTGGCCGACCTTCGGAGTTGGCATCGAGCCAGACGGAAAAGACCTGGTCCTTCATATCCGCAGTCATGATTTCGTCGCAAAAATCCTCGCATCCGGCCGCAATCACGACATTCTGGACGGACATCAACTGATTGATCACAGCTCGGCGCAAGGCTGCATTGTAGGATCTGACCACCGGCAGGTCGGCGATTTCCTGATCGACGTCGAAGAAACCATATCCGAGTGCCTCGGCCAGATAGGGGCCCAACGTGGATTTTCCGACGCCCGAATGCCCGATGAGGACGATTGTCGAATTTGCGTTGCTGGACGTCATGATGATTTGCGCCGTCGTGAAAATCGGGGCTTTCAGGCAATTGGCGGACAGGGTGGGATTCGAACCCACGGTGAGCTTCCACCCACGGCGGTTTTCAAGACCGCTGCCTTAAACCACTCGGCCACCTGTCCGCGCTTTGCCTGCCTGATGCCGCTGGGCGGCTCGGGAGAACGGTTCGCCGTTAGCGCTTTCTGTTTCGGACGCAAAGGGGATTCCCATCGGTGTTGAACCGTGCGAGACCGGAAAAATGGAAATGTTGAGAAAAAAACCGTGGTTGCGGCTTGCCGGTGTTGTGGCGATGGCCCTGTTTGCGGGCGGGCCAGCAGTGGGCCAGGTGGACGCGGAAGAGCGCGGGTTTCAGGGGTATTTGCAATTGCTGGCGGCGCGTGGGCGGGCCGAAGGTGTGCGGGAATCAACGATTTCGGCGATGACGCAAGGGTTGACGCTCAATCCGCGGGTGATTCAGCTGGACCGGGCGCAGCCGGGATCCTCGACGGGGACGATCCCGGCCTTTGAGCCTTACAAGCGCAAACATGTGGACGCATCGCGCATCACGCGCGGGCGGCGGCAGTTTGCAGCGGCCTCCGGGCAGATTGGCGCGATTGAGCGGCGCTATGGTGTGCCCGGCCCGATCATGCTGGCGATCTGGGGGCATGAGACGGATTATGGCGGCTATACCGGTGATTTCGATCTGGCCCGATCGCTTGCTACGCTGGCCTATGAAGGGCGGCGGCGCGAATTGTTTGCCGATGAATTTGTGGCGGCGATGAAGATGGTGGACCGGGGTGTGCCGCGGTCGAAACTGGTGGGCAGCTGGGCGGGGGCCTTTGGCAATCCGCAGTTCCTGCCGTCGGTCTATCTGCGTGTGGCGGCCGATGGCGATGGCGATGGCTTTGCCGATATCTGGACCAATCGCACCGATACGCTGGCATCGATCGCCAACTATTTCCGCGATGCCGGATGGCGTAGCGGGCAGCCGTGGGGTGTGGCAGTGAGCGTGCCGGACGGTCTGGACCGAGGGAGCCTGGGCACCACGATGGTAAGCCCGCGCTGCCCGCGCGTGTTTGATCGGCATACGGGCTGGAAAACGATGGCGGAATGGCGCGCGCTGGGAATTGTGCCGAAAACGGGGGCTTGGCCTGCCGACAATGTGATGGCCAGCCTCCTGGAACCGGACGGGCGAAGCAAGACGGCTTATCTGCTAACCGGAAATTATAGGGTTATCCTCGATTACAACTGCTCGAACTTTTACGCTCTGTCCGTGGGACTTCTTGCAGATGAGATCAGCCGCTAATGTAACCGCGATGGCCGCGACCCTGCTTCTGGCAGCTTGTGGTGGCGCAGATGCCCGGGTTTCAGGGCCTTCTCCGGCACTTACCGAGACGCAGATGCGCGGGCCCGCCGGGGACTATCCGATGGTTCTGGGCGCGCCATTCGTGGTGGATGGGGTGACGTATACCCCTGCTGATACGATGAACTATGATTCGGTTGGCTATGCGCAGATCGCCGATGGAGCGGGGGTGAGCGGGGCGCACCGGACTTTGCCCCTGCCAAGTTATGTTGAAGTGACCTCGCTGGAGAGTGGGCGAACGATCCTGGTGCGCCTGACCGAGCGTGGGCCGATGCAGGGCAGTGACCTGATTGCGCTATCGCCCGGGGCATGGGCGCAATTGGGATTGCCTGCAGGTTCGCGTGAGCCGGTGCGTGTGCGCCGCACCAATCCGCCCGAGACTGAGCGGACGCAGTTGCGCGCCGGAGGCCAAGTGCCCGCGCGCATGGACACGCCGCCGGGGCTGCTCAGCGCGCTGAAGCGCAAGCTGGGCCTTGCGGTGGTGACGCCTGCTGCGGTGGTGCCGGCTTCTGGCACTGTGCCAGTTGCGCCGATGGTAAAGCCTGAGCCAGTACCTCAGGCAAAAGCCAAGGTTGCCGAGGCTTCGGTGCCCAAGCCTACGCCTGCGCCCAAGGCTACACCGACTCCTGCGCCGATTCCGGCACCAACGCCCAAGCCAACACCTGCACCGAAGCCAGCACCTGCAACAGTTGCGAAACCTGCTGCCCCAGTGACGGGGATTTACGTGCAGGCCGGGGCCTATTCCGACAAGGCGCGGGCTGAAACCGTGGCGAAGGCCATCGGCGGATCAATTTCGCAAGCGGGCCGCGTGTGGCGGGTGCGCACCGGACCGCACAAGGACCGTGGACAAGCCGACGCGGCGCTGGCGAAGGTGCGCGCAGCGGGCTATGCCGATGCCCGGGTCGTGACCGCGCCATGATGTGAACCGCGCGGGCGGCCCTGCTTAGCCGGGGACGATGATTGCGCGCGAGAGGTTTGACAGTTCTGGCAGTGGTCGCGGCAGGCTTTGCGCCGGTCAAGGCGGCAGCGCCTGTGGCGGCAAGCTCGGCGGCAGGTGTGGACATAGCCATGGCCGCCATGCCGCAGATCGATGCGCCGGTTGCGCTGCTGGTCGATGTGGGTTCAGGCCGGGTGCTCTATGCCCGCGATGTGCACCGTCGGTTCGTACCGGCATCAATCACCAAGATCATGACCAGCTATGTCGCGTTTGACCTGATTACCAAGGGCAAGATGCGGCTGGATCAACGCATGCCGATGCGACCCGAGACTTTCAAGCAATGGCACCGGGTGGGCAGCACGATGTTTCTGCCCGCCGATTCCCAGGCCAGCGTAGCCGAACTGATCGAGGGAATTGTGACCGTTTCGGCCAACGATGCCTGCGTGGTGCTGGCCGAGGGTGCTGTCGGATCTGTCCCTGCGTTCACGAAGCTGATGAACGATGCGGCGGCAGAACTGGGGATGCGCGACAGCCATTTCAACACGCCCAACGGATGGATGGACGAAGGGCAGACCTATGTGACCGCGGCCGATCTGGCCACGCTGAGCGGCGCGTTGATGACGCGGTTTCCCGAGCTCTACCGCCAGTTTTATGGCCATGCCGGGATGACCTGGGGCGGGATTACGCAGCCCAATCACAACCCGCTCTATGGCTATGTCGAAGGGGCGGACGGGGTGAAGACCGGGTTCACCAACGAGGCTGGGTATGGCTTTGTGGGATCGGCACAGCGCAATGGGCGGCGGCTGGTGATGGTGCTGGGCGGCTATGACCGGCCGAATTTGCGCGCCAAGCAAGCGCGCGAGTTGATCGAATGGGGCTTTGCAATGTGGGACGCGCTGCCGCTGTTTGCCAAGGGTGCGGCGGTGGGGAGCGCTGTGGTGCAAGGCGGTGCCGCTCGTGAAGTGCCGCTGCTGGCCCCGCGCGACCTAAGCGTGACGGTGCCGCGCGGGGCCAAGGCCGCCTATACCCTGAGCGTGCGCTACAAAGGGCCATTGAAAGCGCCGATTGCCAAGGGCGAGACCGTGGGCAGCCTGCTGGTGCGCGTGCCGGGTGAGCCGGTGCATGTGCTTCCGCTGGTGGCAGGTGCCGATGTGGCCAAGGGCGGGATGTTGCACCGGTTGCGCGATGGGGCGTTGGGGCTGGTGGGCCTGTGACCAATCCGGCTGTGACTGGAAAGTTTATCGCGCTGGAGGGCGGCGAGGGTGTGGGCAAATCCACGCAAGGCCGCATGCTGGCCGAAGCCCTGCGCGCGCGCGGGATCGAGGTTGTAACCACGCGTGAACCGGGCGGGACCACCGGGGCCGAAGCGATCCGCGCGATGCTGCTCTCCAACGAGGGCGATGGCTGGGGGCCGCGCGCAGAGGCTCTGCTGTTTGCAGCGGCGCGGGCGGACCATGTGGAAAAGCTGATCCGGCCTGCGGTGGCGCGTGGGGCGTGGGTGGTGTGTGATCGGTTTGTGGACAGTAGCCGCGCCTATCAGGGCGGCGGGAGCGGGCTGTCTGACGATGAGGTCATGGAGCTCCATCGGATTGGCAGTAAGGCGCTTTTGCCCGATGTGACCGTGTTGCTGACGGTCGCGCCCGAGGTTTCGGCGGCGCGACTGGCCTTGCGCGATGGGGAGAATGCGGACCGGATCGGCGGGCGCGGGGCAGACTATCATGCACGGGTGGCCGCGGCGTTTCGGCGCTTTGCCGAGGCTGAGCCGGGGCGCTTTGTGGTGATTGATGCCGAGGGCACGCCGGAGGATGTGCATGCGCGGATCATGGCGGCGCTATGATGATCGGGCATGAAGAGGCGTGGCGGGCGTGGCGCGCGGCGATGGCGGGCGAGCGGATGCACCATGGCTGGCTGTTGGCGGGCCGGGAAGGGCTGGGCAAGGCCAGCTTTGCGCGCGCGGCGGCGGCGGAACTCGTGGCCGAACCGGGCGTGCCGCAACCGGCGGTTGAAGCGCATCCCGATATCCTCGTCCTGTCCCCGCTTCCGGCCAATGATGACGAGGTCAAAAAGCGCGATGAGGGTAAGCCCTATCAGCTGAAGCGGAGCATTTCGGTCGATCAGGTGCGCGGGCTGCAGCGGCGGTTGAACACGCGGCCAACGCTGGGTGCGCGGCGGGCGGTAATCATTGATTCGGCTGATTTGCTGGAGAAAAGCGCGGTCAATGCGCTGCTCAAAAGTTTGGAGGAGCCGCCGCAGGGGACTTTTTTCCTGCTGGTGGTCCATGCGCTTGGGCGGTTGCTGCCGACAGTGCGATCGCGCTGCCTGATCGTGCGGTTTCACCCGTTGAGCGATGCCGATGTGGCGCGGGCGCTCGATCTGGCCGCGCCTGAACTGGATTCTGAAACGCGGCACGCGGCGCTGGCGGTGGCTGGCGGATCGCCGGGGGCGGCGCTGGCTTTTGCGGAGCAGGATCTGGGGCGGGCACAGGCGGTCTATGAAAAGCTGATCGCGCAGGGGGATGCCGATCTGGCCTTGCGCGGGGCACTGGCGGGGGCAATTGGCACACGGCCTGACCGGGAAAGGCTGGGCGCGGCGATCGAGGCGGCACGGATGACCGTGGTGCGCGCGCTTGATACGGTCGATGATGCGGGAAAGCTGCGGCTGGTGCAGGCGCATGCCCGTTTGGTCAGGCTGGCAGGTGAAGCGCCGATCTACAATTTTGATGTGGGCATGCTGGCGATGGAAATCGGCTCCTTGCTGGCAGCCGCTGCGCCGCCTAGGGAAGGGGTGCGATAAGCGCTCTGCAGCGATTTCTTGCCAGCAATTTCTTGAAAGTGAAAGGCCCGATGGGCGAACCCTATTACATCACCACCGCGATTTCTTATCCCAACGGCAAACCGCACATTGGCCATGCCTATGAGGCGATTGCCGCTGATGTGATTGCGCGGTTCCAGCGGGCGATGGGGCGTGACGTGCGGTTCCAGACCGGGACCGACGAACACGGCCTGAAGATGGCGCAAAAAGCGCGCGAGCTGGGCGTGACCCCGCGCGAGCTTTCGGACGAAATGTCATCGTATTTCATACAGATGTGCGATGAATTGAATGTGTCGTATGATGTGTTCATCCGCACGACCGAGCCACGCCACCATGAATCGGTGCAGGAGTTGTGGCGGCGCATGGAGGCCAATGGCGATCTCTATCTGGATCGCTACGAAGGCTGGTATTCGGTGCGCGATGAAGCATTCTATGACGAAAGCGAACTGGTGGCAGGTGAGGGGGGCGAGAAGCTCTCGCCACAGGGCACGCCGGTGGAATGGACGGTCGAGGGCAGCTGGTTCTTCCGGCTTTCGAAATATGCCGAACCGCTGCTGAAGCTCTATGAAGAGCATCCCGAGTTCGTGCAACCCGACAGCCGGCGCAACGAAGTGGCGCGCTTTGTCGAAGGCGGCCTGCGCGATCTTTCGGTTTCGCGGACCAGTTTTGACTGGGGGATCAAGGTTCCTGGCAGCGATGGGCACGTGATGTACGTGTGGGTCGATGCGCTGACCAACTACATTACAGGCCTTGGGTATCCCGACGAAAGCGGCGATTTTTCAAAGTATTGGCCTGCGAATCTGCACCTGATTGGCAAGGATATCGTGCGGTTCCACACGGTGTACTGGCCGGCGTTCCTGATGAGCGCGGGGCTGGCGGTGCCCAAACAGGTGTTCGGCCACGGCTTTCTGCTGAACCGGGGGCAAAAGGAATCAAAGTCGCTCGGCAATGTCACCGACCCACTGGCACTGGCCGAGCGGTTCGGCGTGGACCCGCTGCGCTATTTCCTGATGCGCGAAGTGGCGTTCGGGCAGGACGGCTCCTATTCGCCAGAGGCCATAGTAATGCGCTGCAACGCTGAACTGGCGAACAGTTACGGCAATCTGGTGCAGCGCACATTATCCATGATTTTCAAGAACATGGATGGTGAACTTGGCGCATTTTCGACCACAGAGGCTGACGATACGCTGCTGGCCACGGTGTTCACGGCGTGCCAATATGAGCTGCCGCGTGAGTTTGAGGCGCTGAACTTCTCAAGTGGGATCGAAGCGTGGATGCGGGCGGTGTTTGCCTGCAATGCCTATGTTGATGAGCAAGCGCCATGGGCGCTGCGCAAGACCGATCCTGAGCGGATGAAAGCGGTGCTGCTAACGCTGTTCATGGCGATCCGCGATCTGACCATTGCGATTGCACCGGTGGTGCCAAGTTCGGCATCGAAGGTGCTGGATCAATTGGGAATTGCGGCCGATGCGCGTGGGTTTGACGCTTTGACGGACGCTGACTGGTACATGGCGCGCGTGGCGACGGGTGAGCGTTTAGCGCAGCCGGTGGCAGCTTTCCCGCGCTTGGAACTGCCCGAGGAGAGCGCATCGGCATGATGCTGATCGATTCCCACTGCCACCTGAACTACAAGGGACTTGTTGAGGATCAGGCGCAAGTGCTTGACCGCGCACGCGAAAGTGGGGTGCGCGGGTTTCTAAACATCTCCACCCGGCAGAGCGAATGGGCGGCCATTGTGGCCACAGCAGAGCGCGAAAGCGATGTCTGGGCGAGCGTGGGCATCCATCCTCACGAAGCCGATGGCCATGCCGATCTGGGCGAGGCCGTGCTGCTGGAAGCTGCCGCGCACCCGCGCGTGATCGGCATTGGCGAGACGGGGCTGGACTATTTTTACGACCATTCGGACCGACAAGTGCAGCAGGACCTGTTCCGCATGCACATCCGCGTGGCGCGCGAAACCGGACTGCCCGTGATCATCCACACCCGCGATGCCGAGGACGATACGACGCGGATCATTTCCGAGGAGATGGAGCAGGGGGCCTTTCCGGCGCTGATACACTGCTTCACAGCATCAGCTCCTTTTGCCGCACAGATGTTGGAGCTGGGGCTTTCGATCTCGCTTTCAGGCATCGTGACGTTCAAGAACGCCAAGGATTTGCAGGGTATAGCTGCCGATCTCCCTGAGGATCGGCTGCTGGTGGAGACCGATGCGCCGTTCCTCGCGCCGGTGCCGCATCGGGGCAAGACCTGCGAGCCTGCGTTTGTGGCCGATACTTGCGGTTTTGTGGCGTCGCTGCGCGGCACGAGCAACGAAGCATTGGCCGATATGACCGGTGCCAACTTCTTCCGCCTGTTCAGCAAGGCCGCGCTGTGAAGGCCGGGCGGTGAAACTGACGATTCTGGGTTCCGGCACATCGACCGGAGTGCCGCGCATCGGCAACGACTGGGGTGATTGCGACCCGACCGAACCGCGCAACCGGCGCACACGCGTGTCGATCATGGTCGAGGGCGAAGATGGCAGCCGCTTGCTGGTGGATACGCCGACCGACCTGCGCCACCAGTTTCTTGCTTGCGGGATCGACCGGGTGGATGGCGTGGTGTGGACGCATGACCATGCCGACCATTGCCACGGGATCGATGACCTGCGGCCACTGCGCTATGGCCGTGCTGGGCCCATTCCAGGCTATGCGGCGGGTGAAACTGTGCGGCGGTTGCGGCAGCGGTTCGGCTATGTCTTTGCAGGGCAGCACGGCTATCACACGATAGTGGAACTCGACAATCTGGACCGGGTGCGGATGATCTGCGGGATCGGGATCGGGCATTGCCAGATGCCGCACGGCCCGGCGCAATCCACTGCATTCCGGTTTGATCAGGGTGGAAAGACAATCGGTTACGCGACAGACTTCAGCGAAATTACCAGCGACATGATCGACCTGTTCTACAAGGTTGATGTGCTGGTGGTCGATTGTCTGCGCCGCACGCCGCATCCAACGCATTCGCATTTGGCCATGGCGCTTGAACTGATCGAGGCAACGCGCGCAGGGCGCGGCATTTTGACACATCTCGACAAGTCGATGGACTATCGGACGCTGTGCGGTGAAACGCCCGAGCATGTGGAGCCGGCCTATGATGGCATGGAGATCTTGGTGTGAGCGGCAACGACGTGGCGCAGTTGATCGGAATTGCCATGGCAATGGTCCTTATCATCGCCAATCTGCGCGGAAAGCAGATCGGATTGAGCGAAGGGCTGCGCATGGGAGCCTTATGGGCGTTTCTGTTCGTGGCGGTGGCGCTGGTGTTTTCGGTGATCGGATGAAGATAAGGCTTCAAGGCGCCCAGCTTTAATTTACATAATACTTATTATCAATGTTGATGAACGGGGTGGGTGGATTCTATCTGGAAGTGCGAATCTTGAGGGTTTCCGGGCACTTTGTGCCCCACTCAAAAGGACGCGCAATGGCTCATAACTACCGGCATCTCAGTCTCGAAGAGCGTGACACGATCATGCGCATGCGCGATCGTCGTATACCTGTTGGCCGGATCGCGGCCGAACTCCGGCGGCATCCATCGACAATCTATCGCGAACTGCGGCGCAATTTTTTCTATGATGAGGATGCCTGGTTTCGTGGTTATTTCGGTCGTGTCGCACATCGGAAAGCTGCTTCGCGCCGGGTTTGTGGCGGCAAGGTCAACCGTGATCGTGAGCTTGCCGCGCGCATCGTGGAGCATCTTCAGCAATGTTGGTCACCAGAGCAAATTGCTGGCCGCTTAAGGCTCGATGAGGCCAATCCCATTACTGTCTGCCACGAGACGATCTACCAGTTTGTATACGGCACAGAAGGTCGTCAGTTAGGCCTCTGGAGCCACCTGCCGCGCCAGCGGAAGACGCGGCGCCAGCGCTATGCGCGCAAACCGCGAGGCCTGAATATCCCGTTGGCAAACACCATCGCAGAACGTCCCAAAGAGATTGCCGAACGCAAGCAGTTTGGTCACTGGGAGGGCGATCTCATTGCTTTCAGGAAAGAATTTGGAAAATCCAATCTTACCTCGTTGGTCGAACGGCGCAGCCGATATATCGTGCTCACGCGCAACCCCAGTCGCCATTCGATCGGTGTCATGGCGGGGATTGAACACCACCTTGGCCCCCTTCCCCCGACCCTTCGGCAAAGCATTACGTTCGACCGCGGCACCGAGTTTGCGGCATTCGCTACACTCAAGACAAAACTCGGCATGACGAGTTATTTCTGCAAGCCATCAGCGCCCTGGCAGAAGGGAAGCGTGGAGAACAGCAATGGTCGCATCCGCCGCTTTCTGTCGCTCGATACTGACATTGCCGCACTGCCCGATTCTGATCTGGCAGCTATCATCCAGAGGCTGAACAACACGCCGCGCAAGTGCCTCGGATTCCGAACACCAACCGAGGTCATTGGAGAACAAATCGCAGCCCACATAGCGACTTGAATTTTGTTGCCGGGGGTGGGGCTCGCCCCACCCCCGGCAAAACGCTACACTCTCACCGGCAGTTCGCACTTCAAATAGAAATCACACTCTTCCACCATGATACGCGATCTTCGCCATGGGGCATCGCGGGATCTGCGTGGTTCCCACCAAAGTCACCCCAGAATGACGTTTTGCGCATTTTTTATGGTCTTGTAATTCGCATATGATCCATTATCTCTCATTGAAATGGTGCTGTGCATCGATTCGGTGAGAGGGATTTATCGCATGATCAGGTCGCGCCCCATCGGCTGCGAACGGAGCTCAGCATGAGCAATGCGCCTGAAGCCGCTTCACATGATCCGGTTCTGGCCCGCGTCACCGGCCCCGGCTCTCCGTTTGAAATCGGCATGGTGGATGGCCTGCGCCAGTTCGTCGCCGCGCCGCCTGATCTGAACCTGCTGGTCGAATCCGCGCGCCGCTTTGGGGATCGCACCTGCGTGGTCGATTTTGACAGCGCCGGAACCGAACGCCGCCTGAACTACGATCAACTCTTCACATGGCGCGATCAACTCGTGCCCATCCTGCACATCGCGCGCGGAGACCGGGTGGCCATTGCCATGCGCAACCGCGCCGAATGGTTGGTGGGTTTCCTTGCCGTGATGAAGGCGGGCGGCGTTGCTGTGCTGGTCAACAGTCGTGGCTCCGGCCAGGAATTGCTGGCTATGCTTGAAGATGTCGATCCCGCCGTTGTGCTGGCAGATGGCGAACGCGCCGTGGTCATCCGCGATGCCGGATTTACCGGCCGCGTGCTCGATCTGACCAAGCCGTTTGACGCTAATGAATTGGCGCGCCGAACCGCAGATGCGCCCGTCACTTCCGGCACGGCTCAGGCGACAGACCCCTGCGCCATTCTGTTCACTTCGGGCACTACGGGCCGGGTCAAGGGCGCAGTGCTTTCGCACCGCAATGTCATCACCGGGCTGATGTCCACGCAGATGTCGGGCATGGTCGTATTGGGCAATATGGCCGCGCAAATGGGCATCGCTCCCGAAGCGTTGATTGCGCAATTGCCGCAGCAGGCCTCGCTGCTGGTCTATCCGCTGTTTCATGTATCCGGCCTTGGCGCAGGCTTCCTTTCGCCCTTCCTCGGCGGCGGCAAAGTGGTGATCATGCGCCGCTGGGACGCCGAAGAGGCCGCGCGCCTGATTGCAGCCGAACAGATCAGCATGTTCAGCGCCGTTCCCACCATGCTGTGGGATATCCTCCACCGCGCCCGCGTCGAGGGCGCTAGCCTCGTATCCTTGCGCAACATCGGCAGTGGCGGACAGGCCCTGCCGGTCAATCTGGTCGAAGAAGTCCACGCCCTGTGCCCCCATGCGCAGATCGGCACCGGCTATGGCATGACCGAATGCGCAGGCGCGATCGCGCAGGCGGTTGGCCCCGATTTCATGGCCCGCCCCGCCGCTGCCGGGCGTGTGTTGCCAATGGTCGAAGTGCGCATCGAAGGCCCTGACGGAACAATCCTCCCCCCGCATGAAACCGGCGAGATCGTGGTGCGCGGCGCGCAAGTCATGTCCGGCTACTGGAACCGTGCGGAAGAAACCGCCGCCGTGCTCACTCCCGATGGCTGGCTGCGCACCGGCGATGTCGGCATGGTCGATGATGACGGCTATATCTTCATCATCGACCGCAAGAAAGACATGGTGATTTCCGGCGGAGAGAACATCTACTGCGCCGAAGTGGAGCGCGTGCTGGGCCAGATCCCAGGCCTCACCGAATGCGCCGCCTTCGGCCTGCCTGATGAACGGCTGGGCGAACGCCTGGTCGCCGTCGTCATCGCTCCCGATATTGACGAGGCCGGCGTGATCGAATGGGTCGCCACCCGCCTTGCCCGCTACAAGGCGCCCACTCGCGTCGTCTTTGCCCCCGCCACACTGCCGCGCAACGCGCTGGGCAAGGTCGACAAGATCGCCCTGCGCAAATTGTGGCCGACGCTTTCAGGAGAATAGAACCATGCCCATGCCCACCGATATCGGCATCATCGACTGCATGCTGGGCATTCCCGAGGCGGAGGACCGGGGCGATTGGTACGCCTCGTTCCGCCCGCTAATCAAGGACAAGCAGACGCTCAGCCAGTTTGCCATGCCCGCGCAGTACATGTTCAAGGACATTCCGGTCTCCGGCGAACAGGACGATTATCTGGCGTGGACCGTTGCCCAGATGGACAAGCACAACGTCCAGCGCGCGCTGGTGGGCTGGAACGACAACGACACCTCGCGCCGTGCCAAGGAGCTTTACGGCGACCGCTTTTTCTTCGACCTGCCGACCGATCCCAACATGGGCGTCGAAGGCATCCGCCGGATCAAGCGCATCCACGCCGAAGTGGGCTTGTCCGCCGTCAGCGTGTTCCCCTCGGGCACGCTGCCGCAAGTGGCGATCAACCACAAATACATGTTCCCGCTCTACGCCGCGTGCGAGGAAATGGGCCTGCCGATCCTGCTCAACGTCGGCATCCCCGGCCCGCGCATCCCGATGGAAACGCAGAAGGTGGAGCACCTCGACGAGGTCTGCTGGTTCTTCCCCGAACTCAAGGTCGTGATGCGCCACGGGGCCGAACCGTGGGAGGCCTTGGCCGTCAAGCTCATGCTCAAATGGCCGAACCTCTACTATTCGACCAGCGCCTTTGCGCCCAAGCACTATCCCAAGGCGATCATCGATTACGCCAACACCCGCGGCGCCGACAAGGTGATCTACGCCGGATACTTCCCGATGGGCCTCAGCCTCGACCGGATCATGGCGGACATGCAGCACGTGCCGTTCAAGGACGAAGTGTGGCCCAAGTTCCTGCGCGAAAACGCGGTGAAGGTGTTCGGCCTTTAAGTCATCCCCACGGGAGCCGGGAAGTCTGCTCCCCCTGCAAAAACGGCCAGATGGCGCAGACAACCCGCGCCGTGGCAATTCAGGAGTAAGATCATGGCTGAAGCAGACCCCAAAACCCCTGCGGCAACCGACGCCCGCACCGCGCCTGTCGCGGTCTGGCAGATCCTCGAAAAGCTCAAGGGGAAGGACCTCACCGACTGGCGCACTGCGCCGGTCGAAGGCCGTGCCTCTATTGCCGAGCGTAATCTCGACATCGGCTTCCCCTTTGGCTGGTACCCGGTGGACCTGTCGGCCAAGCTCGCGGTGGGCGAAGTGCGCCCCTTGCGCTACTTCTCGCAAGACCTTGCCATGTGGCGCGGCGAGGACGGGCAAGTCCGCATCATCGATGCTTATTGCAAGCACTTGGGCGCACACATGGGCCACGGCGGCAAAGTCCATGGCAACCTGCTCGAATGCCCGTTCCACGCCTGGCGCTATGATGGCGAGGAAGGGATCGTCAAGGACATCCCCTACTCCAAATCGATCCCCCCGCAGGTAAAGCGCAAGTGCACGCGCACTTGGCACGTGACCGAGGCGAACCGCTTCATCTGGATCTGGTATCACCCCGAAGACGCCGCCCCGCTGTTCGATGTGGTCCACCTTCCCGAAGCGACCGACCCCGAATGGACCGATTACGACGTGTTCGAATGGAACGTCTATGGCTCCATCCAGAACATGGCCGAAAACGGCGTGGACGTGGCGCATTTCAAATACATCCACGGCACTGCCAACGTGCCGCTGGGCGAATTGCGCTGGGGCGATTGGGGGCGCGGTGCCACCGTCAAGGCCAAGATGGGCACGCCCTGGGGCGAGGTCGATGGCGAGATCAGCTATGACACGATGGGGCCGGGCCAAAGCTGGACCCGCTTCACCGGCATTTCCGAAACCCTGCTCGTCGCCTGCATCACGCCCGTCGAGCTTGACCACGTGCAAGTCCGCTTCTGCTTCACCCAGCCCAAGGCGCAGGCCGAAGGCGAACGCGCTGGCGTCGCCCGCGCGATCATCCGCGATATCTGCAAACAGTTCGATCAGGACAAGATCATCTGGGACCGCCAGAAGTATCAGCCCAACGCCCTGATCTGCGAAGGCGATGGCCCCATCGCGCAGTTCCGCAAATACTACGCCCGGTATTACGTGGCGTCATGAACCCCACCAGAAGAGAAGCCCTCGCCGGCGGTATCGCGCTTGCCGCAACCGCCGGCCTGCCGGGAAGCGCAAACGCGATGGATGAAGTGCTCGATACTCACGACAGCCTCGGCCTTGCCAATCTGGTGCGCAAAGGCAAAGTCTCGCCCACCGAACTGCTCGATGCCGCCATCGCCCGCACCGAAGCACTCAATCCGCGCTTCAATTTCATGGCGCAAAAGCACTATGACTATGCGCGCAAAGCCATCGCGGGCGGCCTGCCCAAAGGCCCCTTCACCGGCGTGCCGTGGCTGCTGAAAGACCTCAACACCTATATCGCGGGCGAGATCACCGAAAACGGAAGCCGCCTCTACAAAGGCAACCGCGCCACCGTCACCTCCGAACTCGTCCGCCGGATCGAGGCGGCAGGCTTCGTGATCTTCGGCAAAACCACCACCCCCGAATTCGGCCTGACCGGCACCACCGAAAGCGTCGCCACCGGCGCCACCCGCAACCCGTGGGACCCAACCCGCGTGGCCGGTGGCTCCTCGGGCGGAGCAGCCGCAGCCGTCGCCGCAGGCGTGATCCCGGCCGCCCACGCCACCGATGGCGGCGGCTCGATCCGCATTCCGGCGTCTGCCTGCGGACTGTTCGGCCTCAAACCCTCACGCGGGCGCGTGCCGATGGGGCCGCTCAGGACCGAAGGCTGGGGCGGCATGTCGGTCCACCACGCGGTCAGCCGCACAGTGCGCGATTCTGCCGCGATCCTCGATGCCACGCACGGCACCGAACCCGGCTCCCGCTACGGCGCACCCACGCCCGAACGCCCCTACTTGCAGGAAGTCGGCCGAGATCCCGGCAAGTTGCGCGTCGCCCTGATGCTAAGCCCCTTCTCCGGCGCACCGGTCGATCCCGAAGTCATCGAAGCCACCCGCGCTGCGGCAAAACTGCTCGAAAGCCTCGGCCACCACGTGGAAGAAGCCGCGCCCAAGATCGACATGGCCGCCATCAGCGCCAGCAGCTTCGCCCTGATGGCCTCCTCGGTCGCCGCCGACTGCATCGACCGCGCCAAGGCACTGGGCGTGGAACTCGGCCCCGATGTGGTAGAGCGCACGACGATGGACTTCATCGCCATGGGCAAAAGCTACAGCGCGATGGACTACGCCCGCGGCAACAACGCCTACCAGACCGCCGCCATCACCATCGCGCAGTTCATGGCGCGCTACGACGTAATCCTCTCCCCCACCCTCTCCGCCCCACCCCTGCCCCTTGGCCGCATCGGATTGGACACCGGCCGCACCATGATGGACTGGGGCCGCGAAGTCGGCACCTTCACCGCGTTCTGCGGCATCTACAACGGCACCGGCCAACCCAGCATGTCGCTGCCCTTGGCGATGTCCAAAGACGGCCTGCCGATCGGCATCATGGCCACCGGGCGCTTCGGCGAGGAAAGCCTGCTGTTCCGCCTCGCGGGCCAGATCGAACGCGCCGCACCGTGGATAGGGCGGCGGGCGAAGGTCTAAACAACCCTGAAAGCCCTCTCCCATTACCTTCGGTGGCCTTCGGCTCAGAGGAGAGGGTTGGGAGTGGGGGCGTCCGAACGCAAACCCCAAAAGTCCCGTCGCCCCGTGCTCGACACGGGGCTTGGCTTTTCCCCCGCCACGCCTCCCCCCGTCACCGTCACCCCGGGCTTGACCCGGGGTCCAGCTACCGCCGCCAAAGCCGCGCCAGAAGAAAAGCGGGACCCCGGGTCAAGCCCGGGGTGACGGCAAGTTCTGGGTGTGAGGTTGAGAGGATTGGACGGCTGCAAATGGGTGGATAGTTGAATGTCCGCTTGCGATGTAAGTCGGCGATGAAGCTGACTATGCCAAGAGCCATTGCCATGCTGTATTGTTGATGCAATACACTTCGGACAATAAGGGAAACGCGTATGCGACAGGCGGTTCGGGTGTTACTGGTTTTCTTGGCCGCCGTGGCAATGCCATTCGCCGCCATCGCCTCTCCCCCACCCGTCATGACCAGTCTGCCAACAGGTTCGCGTATCGCCTCGTGGGCCCTCCCTGCGACCTCGGGTACCAAACATCAGACTCCGGTCATTTTTCTTCACGGAGGACCAGGGCTCTACACCGAGGACCGGCGGCTAGAGGAAGGCAGCATTCTGCGTGATCTGGGCTTTTCGACCATTTATTTCGACCAGGCCGGGGGTGGTCGCTCCGATCGGTTGCCGGTTGCGGAATACTCGCTTGCGCGTGCGGTCGCTGATTTGGAAGCCTTGCGCGCCGCGCTGGGCCACGAGCGCATGATACTCTGGGGCAATTCTTACGGAGCCGCCCTGGCCACGTTGTATGCGCAGCAGTATCCGGACCGCGTTGCCGCGCTGATCTTGACGGCTCCCGGCATGTTCCCGGGCCTTGATGGCAAGCGCAACTATAGCGTCACCGCGCGTGACAAGGTCGAATACAGCCCTGCGATAACCGACGCGATCAATCGCATCGACCGGTCTCCCGCAAAGGCCGAAACGCAGCTTTCCCAAGCGGAGGCCGGTAAACTGTTCGATCAGATTGTCGGCGATGAATTGCTGAACGGCGTTGTCTGCAAGGGTGCGTCGGTCCGTCCACCGCCTCTGCCTGGCGGCGGCAATCTTTATGCGCAACGTGCCATTTCTCGCGATTTGAAGCGCGCCAAACTTCCGGCTGAAAGCGCCGTGCGCCCGCCGACGTTGATTATTCGCGGAACCTGCGATTTCATCCTAAGCAGCAGTGCCGAGCGTTACCGCGCCTTCTTCGGAGGCAAACTCATCACTGTTGAGGGCAGCGGGCACGGGCTTATAGAGCACCGCGAAACGGTCGACGCGGCGCTAAGCGCGTTTGCGGTCAACGAACTTGCAGCAATTCCTTAGCCAAGGAACTGATTTAGCGGCAGCTTCAAGGGTCAGAACGCTTGGCAGGGAACGACCTCCATGGGGTCGTGTCCAGAACGGCAGCTATTTTACAAAATCCCAGAAAAGCAGACGCAACCTGCCGATTCAAATCCCACCCCCAGCAAACCCCAACCCCAGCGACCCCATCAACGCCACCAGTTGCGCCTGCCGCCGCACCCCAGTCTTTGCGAACACCGCGCGCAGTTGCACTTTGGCCGTATTGTGCGCGATGCCGAGCCGCTGCGCGGCTTCCACCAACGACAGCCCCTCGCCCAGCACCGCGGCCAGCCGCGCTTCGGCCATCGTCAGGCCCAGCAGGTCGCGCAGGGATTGCGGGTCGGTGTGGGCTTCGGGGCCGGGGCGGGCGAGGAACAGGGCTAGCGCTCCGGCGCCGGCGTGAATCGCGCTCAGTTCCAGCGGGCGGGCGGTGACCACCACATCGCCCTTGCCCGGCCGCTCCACGCGGAAGCGGGTGAGGCCGCCGCCGGGGGCCAGATCCTTCCCCAGCAGATCGCCCAGCAGCTTCTGGTGCGCCGCATCGCTGAACGCCAGTTCCTCCCCGCGCCGCCGCAACCCTTCGGCCTCGCCCAGCAGCGTTTCGGCCAGCGCATTGCTGCTCACGATCCGGCGGTTGCGATCGAGCACCACCAGCGCGAGCCCCAGCCCTTGCGCGGTTGCGTGGAACATGCCGTGTTCCGCGCCTGCAAACTGCAGCTTTTCGAACAATGCCACCGCGATGCGCAGATGCGGGGCCAGCACCTGCAGCCGCGCGCGTTCTTCGCGCGTGAAATCGGGCAGCGAATTGTGGCGGCTCACGCGGAACCGCGCTTCCCAGCGGCCCTCAACTGCGCGCAAACCACCAAGCATTCCGGCACCGAAATGCAAATCCACGCCCAGCACCTGATCAAACCCGCTCTGCGCCATCGCCTGCCGGTATTCGGCAAAGGCGTTGTCGGGCAGCTCGGCCATGAACTCGGCATAAGATGTCACCGCGCCATCGGGCAGGCCCTGAAACGGGTCTGCGGCAAACAGCGTTTCGGTATAGGCAGCGTCGAATTCGGGGCTGCTGCCGGGCGTCAGAAACGTGGCGGGCTGGCGTTTGCCCGGCGCGGTGATGATCAGCGTGGCGAAGCTGGCTTCCATCCACCGCGCCAGCGCTTCCAGAAAGCGCCGCCACGGCTGATCCTCGCCCACCCCGGCATAAAGCCTGGCCAGCAGGTCTGAAAATTCAGGATCAATCGCGCCGCCCATGTGTGCAGCATAGGCGGGCGCGACCATATTTACTACGAAGCGCTTTGACCAAGTGGATTTATTCCGCTGCCTCCAATGCCACATCGGCGGCTTCCTGCGCCTCAAGCGCGCGGAAATGCGGGATAACCTTCTCGCCGATGTTGCGGATGGTTTCCATGATCACATCGTGCGGAATGCCGCCCATCTGGAAGATGAACAGGATCTCGTCCGCGCCCGCATCCTTCAGCCGGTGAACATACCGGATGCAATCATCGGGCGTGCCATAGGCATCCTGCGCAACGGTATAGTTCGAAAGATGCTCATCCCCCACCGGGATCGCCTCTTCGGAAAGGTAGGCGATGGTCGCCTCCTTGCCCTGCTCCAGCACCTTGGCGTGATCCTCGGCGGTCAGATTGTCGTCCACCGTCGGCTTCGGCCCGCCCTGATACCAATAGGCGATGGATTCGGCAAAGAAGCGCTGGCCGCGAAGGCCGATACGCCGCGCTTCATCGCGGTCTTCCAGCACGGTAGCAGCACACAGCGCGGCCAGATGCTCGGTCGGGCGGAAACCCACCTGGTCCTCGGCCTTGCGCGTGCGGAAAGCCTCGCGGTAGATCGCATTCTTCTTGGCAATCTCGTCCGGCCCGGAAAAGCCCAGCACCAGCGCGCCGATGCCCCGGCTGCCCGCCGCGATCAGCGTGTTTTCGCGCGTGCAGGCCATGTACATCGGCGGATGCGGGTCCTGCCAGGGCTTGGGATGGATCGGGCGTTTGGGGATCTTGATATAGGTGCCGTCATGCTCGATCTCGTCCTGCACCATGATCTTGGGGATCAGGTACATCGATTCATCGATCATCGGCTGCAACTCGTTCAGATCATAGCCGAATGTGCCCGCTTCCTGCTGCGTGCCACCCTTCCCCACGCCAAAATGCAGGCGGCCCTGGCTCAGGATATCCAGCGTCGCAATACGTTCGGCCACTTTCACCGGATGGTTCATCGCGGGCGGCAGGCACACCACGCCATGGCCGATGTGGATGCGGCTGGTCGCCCCAGCAATGAACGCCAGCACCGTTTCGGGCGCAGACATGTGCGCATACTGGCTCAGCGCGGTATGTTCGACGCACCAGATGCAGTCGAAGCCCATCTTTTCCGCATACTTGGCCTGCTCAACGATCTGCAGAAACACCGCGCGCTCATTTTCGCGGCTGGTATCCACCATTTGCGCTTCATAAATGATCGAGAATTTCATCGACTCTCTCCGGCGTTTCGCCCTGTTTCCGGGCGTTTGCTTGATGCTGCAGAGAGGCTATCGTGAACCGCACCTTCGTGCATAACCCGAACGGGCTAAATCAGGAGCCGCCGCCGTGCCGCATGATCTGGAAACACTGGCCGCGCGGCTGCAAGCGCTGGAAGACCGCGAGGCGGTGCGCGAGGTCATCGCCCGCTACGGCCCACTCGCAGATCGCGGCGATGCGCGGGCGCTGGCGGCGCTGTGGGAGGAGGATGGTACCTACGAAGTCACCGGCTTTGCCACTGCGCGCGGACGGGCGGAAATCGCGGCGCTGATCGATGCGCCCTACCACCGCGAACTGATGGCCGATGGCTGCGCGCATGTGCTTGGTCCCGTCTCCGTCACGCTGGAGGGGTACCGCGCCACCGCTGTTGGACATTCGGTGGTGCTGCGCCACCACGAGGGCACGTTCAGCGTGTTTCGCGTGAGTGCAAACCGTTGGACTTTGCGGCGCGATGCGGATGATGGACAGTGGCGCGTGCAGCACCGCGCCAATGCGCTGCTTGATGGCGCTGAAGCGGCACGGGCGCTGCTATCGGTACCGGTCAGCGCGGCTTAGGTGCTTCTAGGTGCATCTAGGTGCACTTCAGGAATTGGCCATTATCCGCCCCGTGAAACCGGAATCAGCGCCCCGGAAATCGTTCTGCCAGAGGGACTTGCGAGGAACTGAATGACCTTGGCGAGCGAGGCTGGCTGCACCCATTGGGAAAAGTCTGCGTCCGGCATGTCGGCACGGTTCACCGGGGTATCGATGATGCTCGGCAGCACCGCGTTGATGGTGCAATCGGTGCCCGCCAGCTCGGCGGCGAGGCTCTCGGTCAGCTTGTGGACCGCCTGCTTCGACGCGGCATAGGCCCCCATCCCCGCCCCTGCATTAAGCGCCGATCCTGCGCCGATGTTGACGATGGCGGCACCCGGCGTGGCGCGCAAAGTGGGCAGCGCGGCCTTGGTCATCGTCACGCAAGTGGTTGCATTCAGCGCAAACATCTTGGCCCAAGTGGCGGGGCCGCCATCCTGGAGCGTTTCCCACACGAACCCGCCTGCGACGTTGACCAGCACATCGATCCCGCCCAGTTCCGCCTTCACGCACGCCACGGCAGCATCAGCCTGCGCCGCATCGGTCAGGTCCACGCCGCCCAGATCAAGCCCGCCGGGGTTTTCATCGGGCGCGGACGGAGCGAAATCGATGCGGGCCACGCGGTCCCCGCTGGTGCGGAACGCCTCGGCCACGGCCCGGCCCAGTACGCCAAAGCCACCGGTAACGATTACTGAACGCATTGAATCAAAACCTTTATCAGGGCCGCTGCGAATGGCGGATGCCGCCATCGACGACAATTTCCGTACCCGTAACATAGCTGGCTTCATCGGACAGCAGGAAGCGGATCACGGTGGCGATTTCTTCCGGGCGGCCAAAGCGGCCCAGGAAAATGCGCGGGCCGTAAAGCTGCTCCATCCCATCGCGCATTTCGCCCAGGATCGGCGTGTCGATCATGCCGGGGCTGAGCGCATTGATGCGCACGCCGTGCTGCGCCAGTTCATCGGCCATCGACCGGACGAGCGAGATGACCGCCCCCTTGGCGGCTGTGTAGATCGGGATCATGCCATTGCCAAACCACGCATTTATCGAGGCGATGCCCACGATGGCGCTGCCCGGATTGGCCTTCAGGTCCTCCATGAAAGCCTGCGTCAATTCGATCAGCGCGCGCACATGCAGCGCCATTCCGGCATCGAAGTTTTCAGGAGTCACCCCGCCGATCCCGGTCTGCACCGCCGTGCCCGCACCGTGGACGATTCCTCCGACAGAACCCAGCACCGCGCGGGTCTGCACCGCCGCCGGAGCAACACCTTGCGGATTGCGCAAGTCCACCGCAAGGCCCACAGCGCTGACGCCATAAGTGGCTGAAATATCAGCCGCGGCGGCCATTGCGCCCTCGGCGTTGATATCCCACAACGCCACCGGGCGGCCCACCGCCGCCAGCGCATGGGCGGCGGCAAGGCCGATGCCCGATGCTCCGCCGGTGATGACCACGCCAGTGTTCGGTGCGCCCAGCATTCCAACGTAAGAGTTCATGCAGCGGCCTTTTGTGGGTCATTCCCGGCAAGGCCCGCAAGACACACCGTATCAAAACCCAGCACATGCGCCACGCGGCCAAGGCCGACCCATGCGGCGGTACAGTGCGCCAGATCGACGATTTCGGCATCGGTGAAAGCGGTGTTCATCCGCGCCCAGAAATCCTCGTCAACTGCCAACGCTTGCGGTTCGGTGCCAAAGCGTTCGGCAAATTCGATGGCGAGGCGTTCGCGGTCCGTGAACAGCGTGGCATCGCGCCAGTTCTCGATTGCGCCGTAATAGGCTTCGTCGGGCGCGGGACCGTTGGTGGTGACAAGGTTCTGGTTAGGATCGCCTGCCACGCTGTAAAGCACCGGGGCATCGCGTTCGGCGCGGAAATCCTTGCACACCATGCAGCCGTTGATCTGCGCGGTGCGCATCCGCGCGCCTTCGAATTCGCGCAGCGATAGCGCGCTTTCGCGATAGACGGCGGCGGCAAAGGCGCTGCTCGCCGACACGATCGGCACCGCATAATTGCTGGCCGCAAAGCCGAACGGATTGCCCTGCTGGTCTTCAGGAATGGTAATGCGCGCCATTTTGGTCGCTCCTCTCCGGTTGTTGTTGTTTTGGCAGGATTACATACCCGGCGATCCGGGGAAACCCATGTAGTATGTGCCCACGGTCATCCCGCCATCGACGACGATTTCGGTGCCATGGCAATAGGAAGATTCATCGCTGGCAAGGAAGGCCGAGGCGGCTGCCACTTCTTCCGGCCCGCCGATGCGCTGCATCGGCACGTTCGAATACTGCTTGTCGATTTCTGCACGCGGGGCGGCGGAATGATTGGACATCACGGTATCGACGCCGCCTGGGTGGACCGAATTGACGCGGATGCCCTTGTGGCCCAGTTCCATCGCGGCAACCTTGGTCAAACCGCGCACGCCCCATTTGGACGAGGCATAGGCGACCAGGCTGTTGGCGCCCTTCATCCCATCGACCGACGAGATGTTGACGATGGAGCCTTTGCCGCGCGCGATCATGCCGGGTGCAACTGCCTTGATGCCCAGGAATTCGCCGACGAGGTTGACGCCCAGCACGCGCTCATAATCGGCCTTGGTGGTTTCCAGAATGCTTTTGAACATCAGGATGCCGGCATTGTTGACCAGTGCATCGACCGGGCCAAGATCAGCTTCTGCCGCCGCAACAACGCGCGCCCAATCGTCCTCATTGGTGACGTCCAGCTTGTAGAAGCGAGCCGCATCGCCGAGTTCGGCAGCAAGCGCTGCGCCGTCTTCCTCAAGCACATCCGCGATAGCGACCTTTGCGCCCTCGGCCACGAACAGGCGCGATGTGGCCGCGCCCATGCCCCGCGCGCCGCCGGTGATGATTGCGACTTTGCCAGTCAGCTTGCCCATGTGTTCTCCCGTTCTTGTTTTGCGTCGGGGGATGGCTTGCCCACCCCGCTGCGACTAACTTCACTTCGTTCAGCAAGTCTCGCGGCCCTCCCGCTTGCGGGAGGGCGCTTCGAGGCTAGCCGGTGACTTCGATTTCAGGAGCCGGTGCCATGTCGGGCACGTTGTGTGTCCAGCCTGCTTCTTCGTAGCGATCAGCGATGCGCCAGCCTTCGGCGGTGCGGACGAGGCGGTCGCGATACCACAGGCCAATGAAGAACACCTGTTCTGCGCCGTCATCGGCGCGGTGGGTCATCGGATTGAACAGGATCGTGCGGCTGCGCGCCTCGTCCCCTGCAATGTCCAGCTTGGTCGTGGCGACCATGTGCTGGAACATCGGGAAGCGTTCGAGCGCGCCGGGCAGCCATGCCTTGATTTCCGGGTATGCGCCCTTGGCCCCGCCGGTTTCGGTATAATCGATCTGCGCATCGGGTGTGAAGATGGCGTCCAGCGCGTTCCAGTCTCGCTCATCGATGGCGAAACTATAGCGCGCGAAGAGATCCTGAATCTCCAGACGGTCGGATATTTCCTGAAGGCTTAGCATAGGCCTCTCCCCAGAAGGCCGACGCTGTTGTCGCGCCGGTCCTTCTCAATGTGCAATCTCAGGCGACTTTTTTGTCTTGCCGCTTATCAAGCGTGACGTGCAAGCCGTTGACGCGGCCCTGAATTTCGGGGGCCTGGTCGCGTGGGTTGAAGAACTGGCGGTACCACAGGCGGACTTTGGCATAAGGGCCGTCATTCGGGATCGCCAGTGGATTGATGCTGGCGCGCTTGTTTGCCCAGATTTCCACGTCCTGCGCAAAGGCGAGGCGGCTGCCTTCCTGATAGGCCAGCGCCATTTCGCGGTCAGCCGCAGTCGTCTCGCGGCTGCCATCGTGAACCTTGACCATCAGCGCATGCCACGAACGGGTGACGCCATCTTCGATGGGGGTGTTCGAGATCATTATAAAGCTGTCAAACGCGCCTGCCATTTCCGATTGCAGGAAGCCGGGGCCTTCGTACCAGGTATCGAGCACTAGCGCGTCTTCCGGGTTGGCGGTGAGCGTGCGGTGGCCTGCGCTGTAATACTGGTGGAGGTGCGGGCCGATGAATTCATTGGCGAAATACTGCCAGTCGGTCGCCCCGTGGATCGGGATGAAGTGGCCGAAATCGGCCATGTTATCGACGATTTCGATGCCGTGGCTGTTCAGATCGCCCATGAAGTCGATCTTCCATTCCACCCAGCCCGGTTCACCATAATGGCCGCCGAAGTTGGGCAGTTCGACATCGGGCTCAAGACCTTCAGGATCGTGCCACATCCAGATAATCCCGGCGCGCTCGATCACCGGGTAGGTGCCCAGCTTCGCCGCCTTGGGGATGAAATCCGAATAGGGAATGTGATTGCATGCGCCATCGGGACCATAGCGCCAGCCGTGGAACGGGCAGCGGATCGATTCCCCTTCAACATGCTCGCCATCGCGCACGATGTAGGACGTGGAATTCTTGGCCAGATGCGCGCCCATGTGCGGGCAATAGGCATCGACCACATAGGGCGTGCCACTTTCGCCGCGATAGATCACCAGATCCTTGCCGAAGTAGCGGATGGGCGCGGGCGTGCGCGAGGCATCGGCGGCCGCGCCGATCATGAACCAGCCACGCGGGAAATCGAACTCGCCCAGACCATAGTCCTTGGTGGTCGCCATCTGCATCACTCCTGTAGACTTCGCCGTATTGAATCACTCTATCGGCGCATTTGACGGGTGTTTATCCGAAAAATACGCGATTTGCGAATTTTTTCGGCATCCGCGAATTTACGACTGATACTCTTCCCACGCCAGCGAGGCTTCGGCGCTATCCAGATCGACCGCGCCGACAATGCCAAGCGCGGCGCGCGCTTCGGCCAGTGGCAGATGGAATACATCTTCGTACTTCGCCATGAAATAGGGGCCGGACTGCTCGCCCACGTCCATGCCGCAGCGGATGGCACGCAGGGCGGTGGGGAAAGATTGCGGGTAATGCAGCCCGGTGCGCGATATCAGCCGCAGTGCGCCGAGCAGCTGGCCCGGATGGATCAGGCCCATCAGTTCGGCATCGAGGAAGCGCGGCAGATTGCTGAGGCGTCCGAAATAGGGGACCAGTTCGCCGATGATGTTGAACCCGCCGCCGCAGACGATGTGTTCCAGATCATGCGTCTGGCCGCTGCGCAGCGAGAAGTATTCGAACTGGTTGCGCGGTTCGAAACGCGGCACGATGTCGATCTCGAACCCATTGTCGCGCAAGTAGCGGCCGAAGATGTAGCCGAGCGAGCCTTCGGGATTGGCCAGCAGTTCGTCGACGGTGAAGTTGGAAGAGAACCCTTCTGAGAACCAGCGGTCCAGTTCGGGCCAGCGGGCGCGTTCCTGTGTGAACAGCGCTTCGATGCGGGGTATGTCGAACAGGCTGCCGAGCACGCCGTAAAGCTCGTGCGCATCGAGCGTGGTGGGCGAATCCTTGCCGCTCTTGCGCAGGAAGGCCGTGGCCAGCCAATCGCGCAGGGCGGGGCTGTTCAGATAGCGCGAATTGCTGACGAGGACGCTGCTTTGCGTGGCAATCGGCTTTGCCCCGCGCGCGAGATAGGGGAGATCGTCGGCCATTGTTTATCCCTCGGAAGTTTCGAGCAGCGCTGCGGGGACCGAGACCGGGATTTCCAGCAGGTGTTGCGCCATGCTCTTGGCGGCGGCATCGAAGCGGGGGGAGAGGTTGATGCCCCCGCCCTGCGCATCATGCGCGACGAAGTTTATCGCGTGGATGCCGGGGACGTCGAACGCTTCGACGCGGGCGCTGGCGGGATCGTCGAACAGGTGGCGGTACCAGTCGGTCACCACGGCTTCGGTCAGGCTGGCGCGGATGTAAGGCAGGAAGGCCGGATTGCGGGCGATGACGGCGGTGTTGAACAGGCGGCCCTTGTCGCCACTGCGCGCCCAGGCAAGGCGGATCAGCGGGACTTCTGTTAGGTCTTGCGCCGGGTCAGACTTGGGCAACGGGTGATGTGGGAGCGCTGCGGGATCGAAGCCGGGGTGGACGGAATCGGTGAAGTCCAGCGCTTGCCCATCGAGGTGGATTTGCGGCTTCACACGGCTTCGCGCGATCAAGCCGAAGACCATGCCGGTGAGCGGAAAGGCACGCGGGGCAGCGACTATGGGGGCGATGGAAGTGCCCTGCGCCATGTTCATGATCGCGGTGGTCTGTTCGCGGCCGAACAGGAGGCAGGGTGCGGCCTCGGCATGGTCGACGACGATCTTGAGCAGCACTTCGCGCGAGGCGAGCGTGCGGGCGCGGGGGCCGTAGGCGGTTTCGGTGCCGATGACTTCGACATAGATGTTGCGGAACGGGGGCTTGCCCTGTTGCTGGAGCATCGTGGCCACGCGTTCAAGCAAGGCATCGGCGGTGCGTTCCGCCTTGGCCACGGCATCGATCCCGGTGATCGGGATCAGCGCGACCGAGCGCCAGCCATCGTCGTAAGTGCCGCACAGTTTCAGCGTTTCGGGCGCGGGGTGGCCTTTTGCGCCGCTCACCAGCACCCGGTTGGGGCCGACCTGCTCCAGCGTGATGCCGGTGAAATCGCAGGTGACATCGGGCACCATGTAGGCGCGCGGATCGCTGACTTCGTAGAGCAGCTGTTCGGCTATCGTGCCGACCGACACGAGGCCGCCGGTGCCTTCGGGCTTGGTGATGACCATCGAGCCATCGGCGCGGCATTCGCCGACAGGGAAGCCGATGTTCGCCCAGTCGGGCACGTCTTGCCAATCGGTGAAGGTGCCGCCGGTAGCCTGTGCGCCGCATTCGAGCAGGTGGCCTGCCACGGTGCCTGCGGCGAGCAGATCGAGATCGTCCGCTCCCCAGCCGAATTCGTGGATCAGGGGGCCGAGGATCAGCGCGGAATCGACCACACGCCCGGTGATCACCACATCGGCACCGGCATCCAATGCGCGGGCGATGGGGAATGCGCCGAGGTAGGCATGGAGGCCGATGTCTCCTGCAGGCAGGTCAGCGCCGCTGTACATGTCGGTCAGCCCCTCTGCGCGCAATTGCGGCACGAGGTGTTCGACGTCATCGCCCGTGACGGTGGCAACGCGCAAGGTCAGGCCCGCCTCAGTGGCGCGCTGGCGGATCAGGGTGGCGAGGCCTTCGGGGTTCATGCCGCCTGCGTTGGCGATCACGCGGATGTTCCGCGCTTTCAATTCGGCCAAGTAGGGGCCGATGTGGATGTCGACGAAATCTGGCAGGAAGCCCGAGGCGGGGTTGGCCTGCTTCATCCGGCGGAAAATGCCCATCGCCCCCTCGCCCAGATAATCGAAGGCGAGGTAATTCAGATCGGGCACGGTGAGCAGGCCGGGGACCGCAATCGCGCTGTCGTTCAGCGCGCCACTGGCCCCGCCGATGCGGACGACTTTATCAGGTTCAGACATTGGCACCTGTAAGATCACGCGCGGCGATATAGCCGAAGGTCATGGCAGGCCCGATGGTGACGCCCGCGCCGGGATAGCTTTCGCCCATTGATGACGCCGCATTATTGCCCACGGCGTAGAGGCCGGGGATGGGCTGGCCGTCATCGTTTACCACTTGCGCGCGGGCATTGGTAAGCAGACCGCCGTTGGTGCCGATGTCGCCGGGGTAGATCGGCATGGCGTAGAACGGCCCTTCGGTCAGCGGGCGCAGGCAGGGGTTGGGCTGGTGGCGGTAATCGCCGTACATCTTGTCATAAGCCGCTTCGCCGCGGTGGAATTCGGGGTCTTCGCCCTTGGCCGCGCCTTCGTTGAAACGGGCGACTTGTGCTTCCAATGTGGCGGGATCGACGCCCATGTCCTTGGCAAGGTCAGCGATGGTGCGGCCCTTTTTCATGATGGTCTTCACCGCGCCCGCCTGAAGCCAATCAGGCACCATCGGCAGCAGTGGCCCCATCGGGAACTGCTGGCGATAGCGGTTGTCGAACACCATCCAGCTGGGCGAGGCATCGCGGTGCTCGCGTTCGCGCATCGCCATCTGCTGGCCGACGATGTGATAGGACGCGGCCTCGTTCAGGTAACGCTTGCCCTTCTGGTTGACCATGATGCAGCCGGGCAGCGCGCGTTCGATCGTGCAGAGCCGCCCGCGATCTTCGCCGGGAACGTAGAACACCGGCGCGGCCCAGGCCGACTGCATGTTCATGGTGCCAGCGCCGATGGCCTTGCCGGCGCGGATCGAATCGCCGGTGTTGCTGGTGACGCCGCCCGAGAGGTAGGCCTTGCTGTAAAGCGGGGCATTGTCTTCGCGCATCTGCTGGTTCTTGTCGAACCCGCCAGCGGCCAGCACCACGCCCTTGCGCGTGCGGATGCGGAACGGCTTGCCGTCCTTTTCCACCACGATGCCAACAACCTTGCCGCCTTCGGTGACGATCTGCTGCATCGGCGTTTTCAGCCACAGCGGCACGCCTGCTTCCTTCAGCGACACGCGCAAGCCGCCGGTGAGCGCATTGCCCAGCGTCAGGCGGCGGTCCTTTTGCGAGGTGAAGCGCAGCGGCCAATCGAACCAGTATTTCGCCAGATTGCGCATCAGACCCGTCATCCAGCCCGGCCCGCGATAGAGCAGCTGGTAGGTTTCAGCGAATGTCCAGTTGAGATAGCCGAACAGGCTGGCCGCAGGCGATGGTAGGCGCTGGCTTTTCAGATCTTCGCCCAGCAGCGTGCCATCAAGCATTTCGGGCAGGTGCGTGCGGTATCCTGTGACCGAGCCGCCCGGGTTTTCCGCATGGTAATCAGGATACGGCTGCGAGGTATAGACCACGGGCGTGTTGGCGGTGACCCAGCGCAGCATGATCGCGGCGTTATCGACAAAGGCGCGGATATTGGCATCGGGCACGTTGTCGGCCGACAGCGCGCGGACATAGGTGAAGGCATCGTCCAGATTGTCTTCAAATCCCGCAGCCTTGGCCTGATCGCTGCCGGGAATCCAGATGCCGCCGCCCGAGGTGGCGCTGGTACCGCCCCACAGCTTGTCCTTTTCGACGATCAAGACCTCTGCATGGTTCTTTGCCGCCACCAGCGCAGACAGCATCCCGCCCGCGCCCGATCCGACGACGACGATGTCGACTTCTTTATTCCAGCTCATTAGCCTGTGATCCTGCCCATCAGCGCCCGCTTGCGAGCCCTGCTCCCATGGTTTGACGCAAAGGTCCGCGAATGTGACGGCGATGTCAACACCTTGCGTAGAAAATCAAAGCTTAGCTTACGTAAAACTGCAATTTTGGCGCACAACTCTGGTCAAGCGCGTGTGCCTAGGCACGATGTGAGAGGCGGGGCGACAAACTGACGATGCCAGCTGCCCAATCTCTTCGCAAGAGTCGCAGGCAATCTGCATAGACCCTTGATTATCGTATTTCGATGGCGCATTGATTACGCAATAGTCAGGTTAATGACGCGTCAGGGAAGTGCATGCGCGATGTAGCACGCCCAACGGTGTCATCAGCCTCGCCCTTTACCAGAAAGACCGCACCCGTGTCATCCAACCTCTATCCGCACCTGCTTTCGCCCGGCCGCATCGGCACGATGGAACTGAAAAACCGCATTGCCGTGACGGCGATGGGCGTCAGCCTTTCGGAAGACGATGGCACGGTGGGCGAGCGCATCATGGCCTATCACGAGGAGCAGGCCAAAGGCGGCGCGGCGCTGATCATTTCGGGCGTGGCCGGGGTGGCATGGCCGGTGGGCGCGGTGGCGATGCAGCAGACCGCGATTTCGGACGACCGCTTTATCCCCGCGTTGAAGGCCATGACCGATCGGGTTCATGCCCATGGCGCAAAGATTGCCGCGCAATTGCACCACGGCGGGTTTGTGGCCGGATATAGCCACGCGCGCTGGGGTCATCCGCTGTGGGGGCCTGCCGTGCCGCCAGCGCCGAAGGGCAATTTCACCGATTACTTCCTGATGGAAGAACTGGCCAAGCTTTCGGGCATGAAAGCGCCCGAGCTGAAAATTCTGGAAAAAGAAGATATTGCAGTTGCAGTGCGCCAGTTTGCCGATGGGGCGCGGCGCGCGAAGGAGGCCGGGTTTGATGGCGTGGAGATCCACGGCGGGCATGGCTACCTGCTGTCATCGTTCACATCACCCTATACCAACAACCGCACCGACGAATATGGCGGCAGCCGCGAGAACCGGCTGCGGCTGACGCTGGAAGTGATTGCCGCGATCCGGGCCGAAGTGGGCCGCGACTATCCGGTGTGGATCAAGATCGATTCGCGCGAAGTGGGCAAGGCGGGCGGCATCACCATCGAAGATGCGATTGCCAACGCCAAGATGGTGGAGGCCGCAGGCGTCGATGCGATCACCATCACATCGTACCACGATACCAGCGTGGGCAAGCTCCATTCGGAATCGAACATCCCGCACCGCGAGGATTGGAACCTTCCGGCCACCGCCGAAATCCGCAAGGCGGTGAGCATTCCGGTGATCGGATCGGGCCGGATCGAAGTGGCCACGGCCGACAGCACCATTGGCAAAGGCGAGGCCGATTTCATCGCGATGGGCCGCAAGCTGCTGGCCGACCCGCACCTGCCGCGCAAGCTGACCGAGGGGCAGACCGAGAAGGTGCGCCCATGCGTCTATTGCTACACCTGCGTTTCGGCCATCTACATGGGTGAGCCGACGCGTTGCGCCGTCAATGCCGGGCTGGGGCTGGAGTTTGAAGGCGAACCGGCGGCGGCTGGGGCAAATCCGAAGCACGTGGCGGTAATCGGCGGAGGCCCCGGCGGCATGGAATCGGCGCGCCGCTTGGCCGCATTGGGCCACAAGGTGACGCTGATCGAAAAGTCTGACCGGCTGGGCGGTACGTTGCGGTTTGCCAGCCTTGCCTATGAACCCAATGAGCGCATTCTGGAATGGCTGCGGCGCGAGGTGAAGGAAGCAGGCATCGATGTGCGGCTATCAACCGTCGCCACGCCCGATCTGCTGCGTTCGCTGGGTGTGGACAATGTGATTGTGGCTACCGGGGCCACGCGCGGGATGCCGCCGATTGCAGGCGGTGAGCAGGACCACGTCTATTCGGGCGATGACATGCGCCGGATGATGCTGGGCGAAAGCTCTGACGAATTGAAACGCAAGACCGGGCTGTTCACGCGCCTTGCCACGAAGGTCGGCGCGGCCACAGGTGCAACGGCGAACCTGGCGCTGGTGCGCAAGGCAACCCATGCGTGGATGCCGCTGGCCGATACGATCACGATCATAGGCGGCGAACTGGTGGGGCTGGAACTGGCTGAATTCCTGTGTGAGCGGGGCCGCACGGTGAACGTGATCGAAGAAGCGCCGCGGCTGGGCAAAGGCCTCACGCTGGTGCGCCGGATGCGGCTGTTGGCAGAACTGGCAGAACACGGCGTGGGCCTGCATGGCGGCGTGAGCGACATCGCCATCGGCACAGACAGCGTGAGCTTTACCGACAAGACCGGGGCGCGCCAGACCGTGCCCGGGGGCAATGTGATCGTGGCCAAGGGGGCGGAAGGTGATCTGTCGCTGGCCGATGCCTTGCGCGAAATAGGGCGCGAGGCGGGCTTTGCTGTGCAGGCCATCGGTGATGCTACGGGCGTTGGCTATATCGAAGGAGCGATGCGCGGGGCGCGTGAGGCTGTTCGCGCGGTGGCCTGAAACTTTAGGGCTCGCAGGCCCACCCCCAACCCCTCCCGCATGCGGGAGGGGGGTAAGGCGCATGGCCCCTCCCGCTTGGGGAGGGGAGCGAGACTTATTGAACGAAGTGAAATTAGTCGCAGCGGGGTGGGCTTTCGACCTGAGCGAGGTGGAATGACCTTAGCCTTGTCAGCCTCGTCTCATTCTCCGTTCGTATCGAGCGAAGTCGAGACACCACGCACATGGGTCTCGACTTCGCTCGCCACGAACGGGAGTCGATGTGAAGTCTTCCCGCCCAAGGCTTAAAGGCGGGAGCATACCCCCGCCCTGCCCCGTTTCTAGCGATTACAGGAAGTAATCGGCGTTCTCGCCGCCCATCAGCACATTGGCATAATTGCGCGCAAAGCCGGTGGGGTTGTTGGCCACGTGCGCGCGGGACATGCGCACATCGTGCCACAGATCCTGAAACTCGCTGCCAAGATAAACCGAGCGGCCGCCAGCTACATCCATCAGCAGGTCCATCGCTTCGATGCAGCGATCCGAAACAAGGCTGGCCTGATAGCGATAGCGCACGCGCTCTTCGATGGTGGGCTTCCAGCCTGCGGCTTCCATTGCGTTGAAATTGCTGACCATCACGGTCAGGCATTCTTCGGCAAGGTTTGAAGCGCGCGCGATGCGATCCAGCACGTCAGGATCGGTCGCGTTCTTGCTCATGTCGGTTGACGAAAGGCCGACGCGGTCTTTGAACAGTGCCAGCGCATGGCGCACCGCACCGATGGCGGCGGTATTGACCACGCGGATGAAGGTTTGCGCCCAGGGCAGGTCATAGATCGGGTCGGTCTGGTGGTGGACGCCGTTGAAGCCATCAATCTGCCGATGCGTGCGATGTTCGGGCACGAATACCGGTTCATCGATCACGATATCATTGGAACCGGTGCCCTGCAGGCCCATGGTGTACCACGTATCCTCGATCCGGTAATCGGATGCGGGCACGAGGAACGTACGATAGCCATCGCCCGGAATGACCCCGCCCAGCAGCACCCAGTTGCAATGCAGGCATCCGCTGGACCAGCCCCAGCGGCCCGACAGCATGAAGCCGCCATCCACCGATTCGGCCTTGGCGCCGACGGGATTGTACGAGCTGGAAATCATCGCATCCGGTCCATCGGCATAGACTTCGGCTTGCGTCTTGGGGTCCATCAGCGCGATCTGGTAGTTGTGGACGGCCACAATGCCCAGCGCCCAGGCCGTGCTCATATCGCGTTCGGCAATGGCGATTTGATCGAGGAAGAAGTCCTGCGGCTTTCCGGCAAGCCCGCCATGATCGGCCGGGGTGAAGTGCCGGAAGAAACCATCGGCTGTCAGCCCTGCAACCACCTCATCAGCAACGCGCCGTGCCTTGCGACCAGCGGCGGCATGGCCTGAGATGAGTTCGAGAGTTCCTGCTGAAACCGTCATTGTTATCCTTCCCCTAGAAACTCTGCGTCGCAGATTCGATGCGTAGTCATACATGCTATGTCCTACGCATACATAGCCTGACATTCGGGATAGACCAAACTTTGCCTTGGTTCTACCGCGCAATTTGCCATATTGCCCCAAAGTGCATTGCAGCTTCGGCGCAAGCTTTGGGAAGCTGATGCGCAAGGCACGGTTGCCACCGCCAAACCCGTTGATCAGGCCATGCATTGAATATGCGGGAAGAGATTCGCCAATATCGAAAGTGTTATGGCTTTTTAATTGACGATTTGCGTATCGGTTGCCATTGTAAATTACGAATGCAGCGCACAGCGGCGGATATTGAGTCGGCGCGGCGCTGAGGGAACTGGGAGACGGGGTTATGGCCAGCGCAGTGGCGATATCGCATGTGGATGCAATTCCATCGGGGCAGGAGCTTGTTGCGCGCGCCCGTGCCATGATCCCGACCTTGCGCAAACGTGCGCAGGCCTGTGTGACGGGGCGTGATGTTCCGGCAGAATCGATTGCCGAAATGCACGAAGCCGGGTTCTTCCGCATCCTTCAGCCACAGCGCTGGGGTGGCTATGAAATGCACCCCAACGTGTTTTACGATGTGCAGAAGGCACTGGCTGAAGGCTGCATGTCCACCGGCTGGATGTATGGCGTGGTCGGTTGCCATCCTTATGAAATCGCGCTGTTCCATGAAGAAGCGCAGGCCGAAGTGTGGGGAGATGATACCTCCACGCTGGTGTCGTCATCCTATCAGCCGGTGGGCAAGGTAACGCCGATCGAAGGCGGATTCCGCTTGTCGGGCCGCTGGGGCTTTTCCACCGGATCGGTGCATTGCCAGTGGGTTGTGCTGGGCGCGCTGGTGCCGCCTTCTGAACCGGGCGGTGCGCCGGATATGCGCGCCTTCTTGCTGCCGCGCGCAGATTACGAAATTGATACCGACTGCTGGCACGTGTTTGGCCTGCAGGGCACGGGCAGCCATGATGTGATCGTGGACGATGTGTTCGTGCCCGAACACCGCACGCACCGTTCGGTCGATGGCTTTTTGTGCAACAATCCGGGGCAGGAAACCAACACCGGGCCGCTCTACACGCTGCCATGGGCGCAAGTGTTCATGCGCTCGGTTTCAACCGCAGCGTTTGGCGGCGCACGTGCGGCGATCAGCGCTGCGCGCGAAATTGCTGCAAGCCGCGTTTCGACCAACACCGGCAAGGCATCGAAGGACGATCCGTTCCTGATGGCCGCCATCGCGCGCGCTCATGCCGAAGTCAGCGAGATGGAAATGACGCTGCGCGTGACCTTCGAAGACCTGATGGACCATGCCGAAAAGGGCGAGGCGATCCCGATGGAAAAGCGCACGCTCTATGCCTATAATTCGGCCAGCGTGGTGCGCCGCATGGCCGATCTGGTGGACGATATGGTCAAGCTGCTGGGCGGTCGCGCGATCTACAATTCCAGCCCCATCCTCCAGCCCTGGCTCGATCTGCACGCAGGCCGCGCGCATGTGGCCAACGATCCGGCCAACCGCACCGGCGATGTCGTGGGCGCGCTGGGCGGGCAGGCGCCGGGCTTCACTTTCCTTTGACCGGAGCGCTGCTGATGGCCGATCTGAAGACCACCACACACCGCGTTGCCGGTGACTATGACATTGTGATTGCCGAGGCAGGCGACGCTGCGGCCCCGGCTGTCGTGTTCATCCACGGCAGCGGCCCGGGCGCATCGGGCGCGTCCAATTTCCGGTTGAATATCGATGCTTTTGTGGACGCCGGATACCGCGTGATCCTGCCCGATCTGATCGGCTATGGCGCATCGTCAAAGCCCGAAGGCCTTGATTATACGCTGCAACTGTTCACCGACACGCTGTACGAAGCGCTGATCGCCCACGGCATCACCAGCGCCAGTCTGGTCGGCAATTCGCTGGGCGGCGGCATTGCCCTGCTGATGACGCTGGATCACCCGGAGTTCACCCGCAACCTTGTGCTGATGGCCGCAGGCTGCGTCGCTGAGCGCGAGAGCTATTTCGTGATGCCGGGAATTGCCAAGATGGTATCTAACTTCGGCAGCCCGGATTTCGATCTGGCCGAACAGAAGCGGCTCGTCTCCAACCTCGTCCACCCGGACTTTGCACCGAACATTTCGGACGAACTGGTGGCTGAACGCTTTGCCGTGGCGCGCACGCAGCCCAAGGACGTGATCATGCGCATGCGCACGCCCGACCTTTCGCCGCGCCTGCCCGAGATCACGCAGCCGATCTTCGTGCTGTGGGGCCTGAATGACGAGTTCTGCCCCGAAGCGCACTCCCGCTTGTTCCTCGACCACTGCCCCGATGTGCGCGCGATAACCTTTGGCCGCACCGGCCATTGGGTGCAGGTTGAACGCGCCGCCGAATTCAACGCCTATGCCATCGAGTTCCTCAATGCCCGCCGATAAGATTCAGACATTTGGCGCCGCGCTTTATGACGCGTTGCGCAGCCGCAAGACCATCGCCCCGCTGATCGAGCAGGACGCATCGCTGACGCTCGATGATGCCTATGCGATCAACCTCGATTTCCTGTCGCGCCGCGTGGCCGATGGCGAAAAGGTGGTCGGCAAGAAGATCGGCGTGACCAGCAAGGCCGTGCAGGACATGCTGGGCGTCCACCAGCCAGACTTCGGCTTCCTGACCGACTGGATGCACGTGGATGGCGATATCGATATTGACGCCAAGGCTTTGATTGCACCCCGCGCCGAGGCGGAAATTGCGTTCATCCTCAAAGCCCCGCTCAACGGTCCCGGTGTGACCGCCGCCGATGTGCTGGCCGCGACCGAGAGCATCGCGCCGTGCTTTGAAATCGTCGACAGCCGGATTGACGACTGGAAGATCAAGATCGTCGATACCGTGTCGGACAATGCCAGTTGCGGGGTCTATGTGATCGGCGCGGAACGGCTTGATCCTGCGGGCCTCGATCTGCCGAACCTGCATGTGGCCGTGACCAAGAACGGCGCGCCCCTGTCCGAAGGCTATGGCCATGCGGTCCAGGGTGATCCGGCGCAGGCCGTGGCGTGGCTGGCCAATACGCTGGGCGCTTATGGCGTCACGCTCGATGCGGGCGACGTGATCCTGTCGGGCAGTCTCGTCCCCCTCGCCCCTGCGGTGAAGGGCGATCGTTTCGAAATGACCTTGAGCAATGCAGACGGGCCGCTGGGCACCTGCGTTGCAAACTTCGTGTAAGGATACCTCAATGGCGCGTATCAAGGCCGCAATCATCGGATCGGGCAATATCGGCACCGACCTGATGATGAAGATGATCAAGTATCCGCAGAACATGGACCTCGCCATCGTGGTCGGCATCGACGAGAAGTCCGAAGGCCTCGCCATGGCGCGCGAACACGGAATCGCCACCACGCATGAAGGGCTGGAGGGCTTGCAAAAGCACCCGCTTTACAAGGACATCGGCATCGCCTTCGATGCGACCAGTGCTTATGCCCATAAAGTGCATGACGAAGCCCTGCGCGCCGATGGCATTCAGGTTGTGGATCTGACACCCGCCGCGCTGGGGCCGTTCACCGTGCCGACTGTCAACGGCGAAGCGCACCTTGATGCGCCAAACGTCAACATGGTGACATGCGGCGGTCAGGCTACGATCCCGATGGTGGCCGCCGTCAGCCGCGTGGGCAAAGTCCATTATGCCGAAATCGTGGCGTCCGTCTCCTCGCGCTCGGCCGGGCCGGGCACGCGCGCCAATATCGACGAGTTCACCCGCACCACCGCCCGCGCCATAGAGGAAGTGGGCGGCGCAACGCGCGGCAAGGCGATCATCATCCTCAACCCCGCCGAACCGCCGATGATCATGCGCGACACCGTGTTCACCCTGTCCGAAGGAGCGGATGAAGACGCGATCCGTCAGTCCGTGAAGGACATGGTGGCCGAAGTGCAGAAGTATGTGCCTGGATACCGTCTGAAGCAGGAAGTGCAGTTCGAACGCTATGGCGACAACAACAAGCTGAAGATCCCGGGCCAGGGCGAATTCAGCGGCGTCAAATCGATGATCATGCTCGAAGTCGAAGGCGCGGGCGATTACCTGCCCAGCTACTCCGGCAATCTCGACATCATGACCGCAGCCGCCAAAGCCACCGGCGAACTGCTGGCCGCGCGCCGTATGGCTGCTGCTGCGGCTGCTTGAAGGACACCAAATCCATGACCTCCACCTTCAACGTCGAAGCCGGCGACAAGCTCTATATTCAGGACGTAACCCTGCGCGATGGCATGCATGCCATTCGCCATATGTACGGCATCGATCAGGTCAAGGCGATTGCGTCTGCCATCGACAAGGCCGGTGTTGACGCCATCGAAGTGGCGCACGGCGATGGCCTCTCGGGCGCCAGCTTCAACTACGGTTTTGGCGCACACACCGATTGGGAATGGCTTGAAGCGGTTGCCGAAGTGCTGACCACGTGCGTGCTGACCACGCTGATCCTGCCGGGCGTCGGCACGGTGGAAGAACTCAAGCGCGCCTATGATATCGGTGTGCGCTCGGTCCGTGTGGCCACGCACTGCACCGAGGCTGACGTGTCGAAGCAGCACATCGGCATCGCGCGGGATCTGGGAATGGACGTTTCAGGCTTCCTGATGATGAGCCACATGATCGAGCCGGAACTGCTCGCCAAGCAGGCTGTGCTGATGGAAAGCTACGGCGCGCAGTGCGTCTATGTGACCGACAGCGGCGGCGCGCTCGACATGGATGGCGTGCGCGCACGGTTCGAAGCCTATGACCGCGTGTTGAAGCCCGAAACGCAGCGCGGCATGCACGCGCATCACAACCTGTCGCTGGGCGTGGCCAATTCGATCGTTGCGGCCCAGTGCGGCGCGGTGCGCATCGACGCCAGCCTCACCGGCATGGGCGCGGGCGCAGGCAATGCGCCATTGGAAGTGTTCATCGCTGCAGCTGACCGTAAGGGCTGGAACCACGGCTGCGACGTGATGATGCTGATGGATGCCGCCGAAGATATTGTGCGCCCGATGCAGGACCGCCCGGTCCGCGTGGACCGCGAAACGCTCGCATTGGGCTACGCCGGGGTTTATTCCAGCTTCCTGCGCCATGCGGAAAGGGCATCAGAAACCTATGGCATCGACACGCGCGAGATCCTTGTCGAACTCGGCCGCCGCAAGATGGTGGGCGGGCAGGAGGACATGATCGTCGACGTGGCGCTCGACATTATCAAGCAACGCGAGGGCTGAGAGAAGGCCGCAGCGCACCAATGGCAGGGACAAAAGTCCCGCCTAACCGGAGAGAAACCATGATCCTGAAAGACAAAGTCATCATCATCACCGGTGCAGGCCCCGGCATGGGGCAGGCCGCCTGCCGCGGCGCGGCGCGTGAAGGTGCAAAAGTCGTCGTCACCGCCCGGTCAAAGCAGGCCATCGAAGATGTGGCGCACGAGATCGTGGCAAACGGCGGCGAGGCGATTGCCGTGCCGCTCGACGTGACCGACATGGACCTGTGCAAGGCCGCCGCACAAGCCGCCGTGGACAAGTGGGGCCGTATCGATGGACTGGTGAACTCGGCCTATTACCACCCCGATTGGGGTCCGCTGATCGAACATGATATCAGCCAAGTGCTGCAGGCGTTCGATGTCGGCGCAGCGGGCGCGTTGCGTATGGCAATGGCGGTGTACCCGACGATGAAGGCGCAAGGCGCTGGCTCCATCGTCAACATCTCCACGCTCTGCACGCGCAAGCCGATGCCCGGTGAAGGCGGCTATGGCATGGCCAAGGGCGCGCTGAACCATATGACGCGCCACCTTGCCGTGGAATTTGGCGGCAGTGGCATTCGCGTGAACACCGCGCTGATGGGCTGGATGATGGGCGCGCCATTGGAAGGCTTCATCAAGGGCCTAGGCGATGGCGCTGATGCTTTCCGCACGCAGCGCGCCAGCGAAATTCCGGTCGGCCACATCCCGCCCGATGCCGATTGCGCCAAGGCCGTATACTTCCTGCTGTCGGACTATGCCTCGGAAATTACCGGCGCGATGCTCGATGTAAACGGCGGCGACTGGGTCGCGGCTTAAGGGAGCCTGTCATGCTGCTCGAATGGATGAAAACGCACCCAACGCTGGCCGATGATCCGGTATCGGGGCTTGACCCCGATGCCATCACTGTGAGCGATACGGTGGAGATCGCCGCCCCTGCCCGCGTGGTGTGGCAGGTCTTGACCGACATGCCGCGCTATAATGAATGGAATCCGTTCTGCGTGAAGGCGGAATCCACGCTCGAAATGGGCGCGGCGGTCAACATGAAGCTGATGAACTATGCGGTGCCGGGCAGCATCGTGCCTAATTGCGAATACATCTGCGCCAATGATCCCGAACGGCTGCTGTCATGGGAAATGGTCCACAGCGATTTCTGGCCCTACCCCGCGCGCCGCGATCAGGTGATCGAGGCGACGGGGCCGGAATCGTGCCGCTATTTCAGCACTGATGCGTTTCTGGGCGCAAACGGCATCCACGTGTTCCGCTTTGCAGGGCCGTGGGTAAAGCGCGCGTTCGATGATTCCGCGCGTGCCCTGAAAGCCCGTGCCGAAGAACTTTACGCACAAGAGAAGAAAGCCTGATCCGCCATGCCGCTTACCCTGCAACAACTGTCCGACATCGAGGAAATCAAGGTGCTCAAGCACCGTTATTTCCGGGGCATCGATACCGGCGATCAGGCGCTGCTGGCCGATATCTTCGTCGAGAACGTTTCGTGCGTTTATAATGGCGGGACCTACAAGGTCTCGCTCAAGGGGCGCGCGGCGATGCTCGAATTCCTCGCCAATTCATTCCATTCGGGCGCGGCGGCGATGCATATCGGGATCATGCCCGAAGTCCACATTACCGGCGACAACACCGCCACCGGCATCTGGTATCTGCAGGACGTGTTCATCGATCTGGAAAAGGACGATCACACCTTCGGCACCGCGATCTATACCGATACCTATCGCCGCGAAGGCGGGGTGTGGAAGATCGAAAGCACCTATTACGACCGGGTGATCGAAGTGCTGACCAAGTTCAGCCAGATGGGCGGGCGGCTATCGGTCCAGCGCCTTGCCACCACCGGCCGCAAGCCGGAAGAACGCACCGATATCAGCCATTTGATCCACTGGGACGAATAGGGTTCAGGCGGGAGTTTCCTCCAGCTCGGCAATTTCGAACGCGAAGCTCTTCCACCCGCGCTGGCGAGCCGCGTCAGCGGCGGGAGCGCGTCTGCTTTTGGCCTCGGCCAAAGACCGCGCATGGCCCCAGAACACCTCGGTCTTGTCGTTTTCCAGCACGGCTACGATGCGCCAGTAATGGGTGAAGGCATCGGCAGTGGGGCCGATGGTCTTCACATAGCCATCGGGCATCCGTGCTGTGAGGTAGCGTTTCTTGCGGGCCATGTGCGTGAGTCATTGCGCAGCGGTGGCTGGGGTGCAAGCGAGATCAAACATCCCCACCCCGCTCACCCTGAGCATGTCGAAGGGTGGCCGCAACCTTACGCGGCATGCTTCGACAGGCTCAGCATGAGCGGATTCCGGGAGCGGGAGAAAATGTGAGATGCTAGAGCAGGATGACTTTAGCAGCAGACTATGCCCCGTTCATGTCGAGCCCCTCGACACGAACGGGACCTGCTTTGGACTTTCAGGCAACAGCCGCAGGCGCAACGCCCATATTCATGCTGTCGATGATCCGCCGCTTCATCGGCGCAACCCAGTCCCGCTCAAGCGCTGGATCCAGCAGCCCTGCCTCTTTCAGTTCGTCGCACAGCTTCATCTGGTGTCCGATGTCGAACAGGTCGGTTTGCGAGCTGAACTTGCCATCGCCGCCATACGTGATGAAGCTGACGCCTTCGGTTTCGTAGAACGATCCGTCGGGGCGCGTCCCCGGCCCGCGGTTGACCCAGCGGCTGAAAATGCGGTCACCGTTTACGGCATACTCCAGGATCGGGAAGCTCCACCCGGTCCAGCCTGAACCCACGTCCATATCGCGGCCGTAATGCGTCGCACGGATTTCGTCACGGCTGCGCGCGAAGACCGGCATCGTCCCGCCATAGGCGCAGTAATATGTCGCGTCGGCATGGTACAATTCGTCGGCGATCCAGGCCCAGTGATTGCGCCGCTCGGCCTCGACGAAGGCGGCGCGCAAGGCCTTGATCGCCGCTTCTACTTCCGCTTGTGGGTATGACACAGCAGTTCTCCCCAAATTCAAAGCTTCACCACCCGCATTTTCGGCACAATCGGCTCAGCCGCATTGAACCAGCGCCACAGGCCCGTGCCCGAACGGTGCCCGGCAAGGTCCACCCAGTGGCCAAAGCCCGGATCGGCATCGGCGCAGACCACCATCACGCTGCCGTCGGCTTCGTACTTCGCCATTGTGTTGTTGACCCAGACTTTCTGGTGCACGTGATCGAGCGATTCCATCCACCAGTTGTCCACCTGCAGGTTCCACATCCGGCATTGCGGAATCGGCGTTTCGATCACCAGCGCTTCGCCGGGCTGCAGATCGTAGTAGAAATGCCCGTACCAGATGTTGGGATCACCGCCCGCTTTCCAGAAAATCTCCTGCGGCGCATCATAGAACTGGTTGGGATGGGCCTTGAACCATTCGGACCAGTTGGCAAAAGTATTGGCCGTGCCGCGCGTCCATGCTGCGGCGGCGATTAGCTGGCGCTCGATGGTCTCGGGTGTCAGCAGTGCAGGCACCGCAGGCCCTGCCCCTACGCGCTCCACCACTATGTCTGCGGCCACTTGCGTAGCTTTGTCATCAAAGGTCTGGCGGACGATCAGCAGAGTGGAATCATCGGCCAGCGGCAGCCAGTTGCCGGGCTTACTCTCCTTGCTCACATGGATTTCGAATTTGCCGTCAGCTGCGAATTCCATATCGGCAAATTCGATCTCGCCGGTCGATGCCATAGTCCCGTCGATGGCATAGCGGTTGGCCTTGCTGCCGATGGAGAAATAGGGGACCGAATTGCGCTTTCCGGTGATGCGATACTCCTGATCCCCGCGCACCACGCATTGCTGATAGAGGTTGTCGGGATTGTCAGCCCCGATCTTGATCTTGTCATCGCACAACAGGAACAGGCGCGGAAAATCAGGGTCTGCGCTGTCCACCAGCATGTTCAGCGCAGTGCGCGCAAGCCGGCTTAGGTAGCGCAGGCCTTCTGCCTGATCGAGCGCGTGGGTCGGGCTGGAAGGCCGCGCCAGCACTTCGCCCGCCTGCGCCAGTTGGTCGCAGAAATTGCGCCAGACATGGCCCAGATGGCCCACTTCGGTGCGGGGATCGGTCATCGCAGTCTCCTTCAATGCGTACGGCGCAAACGCCTCAACCCGCCATCTGGCCGCCATCAATGGTGAACAGCGCACCCGTAGCCTTGCGGGCCTTGTCGCTCGCCAAGAAGGCGAACATTTCGGCGATGTCTTCGGGGTCGCATGCGCCATCGAGCAGCTTGGGCGCATTGCGCATCATCAGCGCCCAATCGACGCCTTCGGGTGGCAATGTGTCGCGCGTCATCGGGGTTAAAACCATGCCAGGGCAAATCGCATTGATGCGCACGCCTTGTGCGGCATATTCGATCGCCAGTCCCTTGGTGATCGCTGCCACCGCATGCTTCGATGCCGAATAAGCGATGTTGTAGGGCTGGCCCTGCAGCGCGGCGGTGGATGCGGTGTTGACGATGGCGCCCTTGGTCTTGAGCAGGTGCGGCATCGCGGCCTGGCAGATCACGAAGACGCTGGTGGCGTTCACCGTCATCAGCAGATCGAAATCGGCGGCGGTGAATTCGTGCGAGGGGCCCCACTTCAGCAGGCCTGCAATGTTGCATACGAAGTCCAGTCCATCGGCAGCGGCAGTATCGACCAGCGCGCGGCAGGTGTCGAAATCCGTCGCGTCATAGGCCTGCACCACCGGCTTTATTGCCATCATCGCGGCGGTTTCTTCCAGCCCCGCAAGGTTGCGATCACCGATGGTCAATTGCGCGCCTTGGGCGGCAAACATGATCGCGGTGGCACGGCCAATGCCCGATGCGGCGCCTGTAATCAGTCCGCGTTTGCCTTCAAACAGCATCATATTCTCCCGGTTTCAGGTCGCTTTTCGCGATTGTCATCTACACAAAATTGAGGGCGGACATTGCTGCCCACCCTCATAAAATCAGAACTTTACCGCAGCCGTCAGGCCATAAGTGCGCGGATCAGGGAAGTATCCCACGGTAAGCCCGCCGAACCCGGGACCGAAATCAATGAAGTTGGATGGATCGCTTTCCTTGGTCAGGTTGCGCACCCACAAGGTGAATTCAGCCTTGGCCCCGCCCAGCGACACTTCTGCCACACCGGCGCGCAGATTCACGATGCTGCGGCCCGGTGAACGGGTGTTGTTGGCATTCTGCGCCGATGCGTTTGGCGTTCTCAGCGCATAAGGGAACGTGAAGTAGCTGGCGACATAGTTGAAATCGCCACCCACGTTGAGCCGTCCCCAATTGCCTTCGGCCACGCGCAGATCAACGCCCACTGCCGCCGTGGTCTTTGGCGTATGCGGGAAGGCGCGGTTGTCCGAAACATCGGTATCCACCCCGTTAACGGCATCGATATAGCGCTTGTACTGGGGATCAAGGAACGCGAGCGATGCGTTGATGGTTAGCGCATCAACCGGGCGCAGCACGGTTTCAAACTCAAGCCCGCGAATGCGTGCCTCCGCTGCGTTCCTCACAACCGACGCTGCTCCGGCTCCAGCCGTAAAGACCGACAGCTGGATGTTCTTGTGCTCGTTCCAGAATGCGGCGACGTTAAAGATCACGCGGCCATCGGCAAAACGGGTCTTCACACCCATTTCATAGCTATTGACCTCTTCAGGGCGATAAGGCGTGCACAATTCCACCACACCTGTGGGACATGCGGCCGTGGGTGCACGGAAATCGTTGGTTTCACCGTTGAAACCACCGGATTTGAAGCCCTGGGCAAAGCGGGCATAGACATTGATGTCCTGCGATGCCTGATAGGCCAGCGTCACAGCCGGGTTGAACTTCTTGAAGGTAGCATCCGGCACGCCGCCATAGGGGATATTGACCGCAACGAAGGGCGTGGTGATGCCGTTTGCTGCATCGAAATTAATGCGGAAGAAGCGGCGGATATCCTTGCGTTCATGCGTGTAGCGCCCGCCGAGCGTCAGCGTGAGCGCATCGGTGAACTTGTAATCCAACTGCGCGAACGCGGCCCAGGCTTCGGTGTTTGACCCGTAATCCGATTGGAAGGATGACCCACCGCCAAAGAAGCTTTGTGGCCCCAGCGTTTCGGCTTTTTCCTTGTAGTAGAATACGCCCGCCACGTACTTCAGCCGGTCGCTCATCGCAGTTCCGCTGATTTGCAGTTCCTGGCTCCAGCTGTGGAAGTCGGTATCGCGCTGCGTGAACGCCACGGGCAGCGGTGAACCGTCCAGATCGAGCGAGTCTTCCCATTTCAGGTTGCGATAGGCGGTGATCGATTTGATCGTGGCCGAACCAACATCGAGCGCCATGGTCAGTGCATGACCATACGTGCGCGAGCGTTCATACAGCGGATTGGCATCAAGCGATGCAGTGGATTGACGGTCTGCCCGGTCATAGAGGTTCAGCGGGAAGAACGCGCCGCCAAAGGCATAGCCGGGCGAATTGGGATCGAAGATGTCTTCGGGGCGAACATCTTGAGGCCGGGCGGCGCGATTGATCCGCACCAGCTGCGCATAATCGGGCCGCTGATCGAAGCGTGAATAATCGAACATGTAATCGGCGGTGAAATTGCTGCCTTCAGGCTTGAAACGCAATTGCACCATGCCGCTTTTGCCATCAACGTCGTTGGTGCGCCCGGTGCGCGCAGGACCTGCGGCCACGGCTTGCGGGAACGGGTTGGGCGTCAACCGGATAAAGCCGTCACGCTGCTGGATCTGGCCCGACAGCTTGAGCGAGAACGGCCCGAACGAGGGCAGATCGAGCGATGCACGGAACCGGCGCTGATCGTAATTGCCATAGGTCGCCTCACCCCGGAAACCCAGCTCGCCGCTGGGCATCTTGGGCACGAGGTTTACCGCGCCTGCCAGAGCATTGCGGCCATAGAGCGTGCCTTGCGGACCGCGCAGGATTTCCACACGCTCCAGATCGGCAACATCGAAGATCGAACCTTGCGCTTTGGCAATATACACGCCGTTCAGATAGAGCCCGACCGCAGGCTCCCACGTGACGGCAGGATTGATCGTGACAGAACCGCGAATGGCAATCTGCGAGATGGTCTTGTTCGAAGGGGCGCGCTCAAACTTCACGTTCGGCGAAATCGAGCCCAGACCATCGATCGAGGTGATGCCGCGCGATTCCAGAAACGCGCTGCCCACTGCCGAAATCGCGATTGGCACGTCCTGAATGTTCTCGGCCCGCTTTTGCGCGGTAACCACGATTTCACCAATGCCCGAACCCGATCCGGCGCTGTCCTGCGCTGCATCCTGCGCAGCTTCTTGAGCGGATGCGGATGCATTTGCCAAAGCAAGCGCAGCCATTGCCGTGGCGGCAAGCAGATGTCTCATGATGTCCCTCTCCAACGCTTGGCTACGCTGTCGCGTATTCCATAACTGCTATCATACTATGATTTCCGCATTCATTGCACAAGTTGATTGCGTAACCCGTAGCATTTTTGCAGACTTTCTACGCAAATGTTGAAAAAATGCACCACATGGGTGATGCTGCAAAAAAACCAAGAGGATGATCCATGGAAGTGCTTAACGCCTCGGCCTTGCCGCTATCGCCTCCCGATCCGTGGACACAGCGCGAAGCGGTTCGGGTTCCCGCCCCCGGTAAACCGATCACCGATTGGGGCCTGGCAATCGATGCACCGCTGATGATTGCCAACCCTGATGCGCACGATTGGGCCGATGAAGCCGATGTTGTGGTGGTCGGCCTTGGCGGTGCAGGCGTTGCCGCTGCATTGGAAGCGCTGGAGCAGGGCCTGTCGGTCATCGCGCTCGATCATTATGATGGCGGCGGATCTTCTGCAGCAAATGGCGGCGTCTATTACGCGGGCGGCGGTACATCGATCCAGCGTGAGGCTGGGGTGGAGGACAGCCCCGAAATGATGCAGGCCTATCTTGAAACCGAGGTGGGCAATGTCGTCAAACCTGAGACTCTGCGCGCCTTTTGCCAGAGCAGCCCCGAAACCTTCGAATGGCTGCGCAAGCACGGCGCGCCGTTCAGCGCCTCGTTATACGCGCGCAAAACATCGTATCCGCCGCTCGATCGGTTCTTGTATCATCCCGACAGCAGCCTTGCCGAACCGTTTCGCAGCCACACCCCGCCCGCCGCGCGCGGGCATCGCACGGTGCACCGCAATGGCAAGAAGCCATGGGGCCTTGGTGCCGGAATCTATAACCCCTTGCGCGCCGCTGCGCTGGCAAGGGGGCTGGTGTTCCATGCACAGGCCGAAGCGCGGCAACTGGCAACAGACAGCGCGGGCCGTGTGATCGGTGTGCGGGTGGAGCGGCTGGTTGATCAGGCCATCCGCGCGCGCCATTCGCAACTGATCGCGCAAGCCAACCGCTGGATGAGCATGTTGCCCCCCACCTTTCCCGGTGCACGGCTCACTTTCGTGCGCGGTTTCCAATATCTGGCCAAGGCGCGCGAGTTGGAGGCAAAAGCGCGCACCAGCGCATGGATCCGCGCGCGCCATGGGGTTGTCCTCAGCGCAGGCGGGTTCATCTGCAACCCTGAAATGGTGCGCCATTTCGCGCCCGATTATGCCGCAGGCCTGCCCAATGGCACCTTCGGCGATAATGGCAGCGGGATCATGCTGGGGCTTTCGGCAGGCGGCGCAACCGGCCTGATGGAACGCATATCGGCATGGCGCTTCCTCAGCCCGCCGCGCGCTTGGGGCCAGGGCATGCTGGTGAACGGCCAAGGCGCACGCTATGTCAACGAGACATGGTACGGGGCGCGCATCGGCGATGAAATGGTCGAGCGCAACCACGGCAAAGGCTGGATCGTGCTTGATGCCGCGCTCTATCGCCAATCCTTCAAGGATGCGCTGGGCAAGGACGTGCTGGGCTTTCAGCGCGACATTACCTTTGTGAATGCGCTGTTTGCGGCGACCAAGGCCAACACCCCTCAAGACCTTGCAGGCAAACTCGGCATGGACCCGGATACGCTGCTGCAGACGCTGGCCACCTACAATGCAGCAGCGCGGGGCGAAGCGGCTGACCCGCATTACAAGACGCCTGATGACATGGCGGTGCTGGGCAAAGGCCCCTATTACGCGATTGATGCATCGGTGGATGCGCGGATGTTTCCGATTGCCTGCATGACGGTAGGCGGATTGCTGGTGGAGGAGGAAACCGGCGCTGTTCAATCGGCGGCAGGCGATCCGATCCCTGGCCTTTATGCCGCCGGGCGCAATGCGGTGGGGATCTGTTCCAACCTCTATGTCAGCGGCCTGTCCTATGCCGATTGCATCTTTTCGGGCCGCCGCGCCGCGCGGGCCATCAAGCGCACCGCTGGCCCACTGCAGGAGCATGCGCGATGATCAAGGCCATTGCTCTGCTGCGCAAAAAAGAAGGCCTCAGCCGCGAGGCGTTCATCGCCTATTACGAGACGCGCCATGCCCCGCTGATCCGATCGCTTCTGCCCCATATCGCTGATTATCGGCGCAATTATGTGGACCGCGAAGGAGCGTTCACCAGCGCGGTTGCGGCGCTGGATTTCGACAGCGTTACCGAAATGCGCTTTGCATCGCGCGGGCATTACGATGCCTTTCTGGCCGCTGCCGCCGATCCGCACACCGCCGCGCTGATTGCGCAGGACGAGGAGAATGTGTTCGACCGGGCGGCCACACGGATGTTCATGGTCGAAGAAACGCCAGCGCTTACCTTGGCCAGCGATGCGCTGCCCATGTTGCTGGCCGAACGCGCGGTGCGCGAAGGGCTGGCGCGGTTTGCGCGGGTGCTGGATGGCAAGGAGTGGAACGCGCTGGGCAATGTCTTTGCCGAAGATGTGACCTTTGATTATGGCTTGGGCGAGCAGGCGGGAATGGCCGCGCTCACCGCCAATATGCGCCGGTTTCTGGATGTCTGCGGCCCCAGCCAGCACCTGATCGGCAGCATTTCGATTGAAGTCGCGCCCGGGTGCAGCAGCGCCAAGAGCCGCGCCTATGTTCAGGCCCGCCACCAGCGCGCCGATGATCATGGCGGCGCGGTGTTTGACAGCAATGGCGAATACCTTGACCAGTGGGCCTTGCACCCCGAAGGCTGGCGCATTGTGCGGCGTGATGTGCATTGGCACATGCACAGTGGTGAGGCGGCGATCATCTGGAGTGATGCCTAAGTTTCCACGATTGCCGTATTCACGCTCTCCTAATTTTCGCAAATGTGCCGTCGTAATGCGATTGAGCTATTGATTTACGCAATTCAAAGTCGCAATAATCCCGCATTCGATAATCGGGAGAGTCTGACATGCAACTTGCCGGAAAAGCAGCCATCGTTACCGGAGGCGCGCGCGGCGTGGCCAAAGGCGTTGCCACTGCCTTTGTCAAAGCCGGGGCCAAAGTCCTGATCGTGGATCGTGAGGCTGATCTTGGCGTGGCCACCGTGCAAGAGCTTGGCGCATTTGGCGAAGTGGCCTTCATGGCGGTGGACCTGATGGACCGCGCCGCGCTGCCCGGCATTGTCGATGAAGCCGTGCGCCGATACGGGCGGCTGGATGTACTGGTCAACGCCGCGCAAGCCTCGCAGCAATTGATGCTGATGGACACCACGCCCGAAGCGATGGACCTTGCCTTTGGCACCGGCTTCTGGGCCACGTTCCTGTTGATGCAGGCGGCCTATCCGCATCTGGTGGAAAGTAAGGGCAGCGTCATCAATTTCGGCAGCGGCGCAGGCATTCAGGGGATGCCGACGCAAGCTTCGTATGGCGCGGCCAAGGAAGCCATTCGTTCCTTGTCAAAGACTGCCGCGGTTGAATGGGGGCCGCAGGGCGTGCGGGTAAACGTGATCTGCCCGTTTGCCAATTCCCCCGGCGTGGAAATCTGGAAGCAGCATTTCCCCGAGGCCTATGACAAGCAGATTGCCGGCGTCCCGCTGCGCCGCATTGGTGATTGTGAGGCTGATATTGGTGCCGCAGCGGTGTTTTTGGCCAGCGATGCCGCAGGCTACATGACGGGTCAGACGCTGATGGTGGATGGCGGGCAATTGCGCCTGCCGTAATCGCCTGTTGTTGAAAAGCGGGACGACCGGTCGGTCATAAAGACCGACCGGTGCCCCCTCCAAAGCTCAGCTATTCAGGCCCCGGCTATTCAGGCCTCCAGCTAGTCAGCGCCAAGATCCGGCACCCACGGCACGCCGTTGATATGCCCGCCGCCATCGACGAACAGGGTGTTGCCGGTCAGATAGCGTGCATCCTCGCTCGCGAGAAATGTGGCAACGCCACCAATATCGCTTTCAGGATCGCCCATGCGGCCCATCGGATTGGCCGCAGCCGTGGCCGCAGCCACATCGGGGGCCATTTCGGCAAAGCGGCGATAGGCGGCTGAAACGGCCGCCGGGCAGATCACATTGACGCAAATGCCATAAGGCGCCCATTCGCGCGCGGCGGTGCGGGAATATGCGCGCACGGCTTCCTTGGCCACGTTGTAATCCGCGCTGCCCATATGCGCGTTCACACCATTGAGCGAGGCCATGTTGATCACCCGGCCCCAGCCTCGTGCCTTCATGTGCGGCAGTGCTCGCTCCATCGCCCATTTGGTGGCATAGAGACACATCTTCAACGCATCGTCAAAGCGCTCATCGGTCTTGCGTTCGATCCGCACCGGGCCTTCGCCGCGATAGGCATTGTTGACCAGAATATCGACCGATCCAAAGGTCTCTACGCACAGATCAACCGCGCCGAACACATCTTCGCGCTGCGACACATCGCAGCGCACAAACACCGCCCGCGCGCCCAGCCCTTGCAACTCCACAGCAGCCTGCAGCCCACGTTCTGAATCATAATCGGCGACGATGACGCTCGCACCTTCCTTGGCAAAGCGCCGCGCGATGCCGTGCCCGATGCCGTCTGCGCCGCCGGTAATCACCGCAGCACGTCCTTGGAGTTGCCCGTTCATGCCAAAATCTCCCCAGTCGAATGCAAAAGAGGCCGGGGTTTGATGCCCGGCCTCTTGTAGTCACACATTGCTGCAGTTCGGCTTAGTTCCCGAAGCTGTAGCGCAGGCGCAGACCGAACATGCGCGGCTCGCCAAAGATCACGCTCTGCGCGCCGATGGTCTGGAAAATACCGGTGTTCGAGATGATGTAGTTCTTCTTGGTGATGTTGGTCGCAAACAGGCTGAGATCCACTGGTGATCCAAGCACGCCCTTCCAGTCGATCGTGGCGTTGAGCAGGCCATAGCTTGGCAGCAAAACGCCGGGTTCATTCACCGTTCCATCGGGGAACCGTTCGGTCGAGAACGGCGCGGTAGGCTGTGCGTCGGTCCAGTTATAGCTCATCAGCAAGCTCAACTTGCCTACATCATCGGACATCGGCAGGCTGAACCGGCCATAGACCGACACGATATTTGGCGACAGATACTGCAGTGGACGGCAAGTCATGTCAGCCCCCGCAAACACACGGGGTGATGTGATCGATTGCGCAGTGCAATCCCACACGCCCGAGCTGGAGTCGAAGACAAACGACTTGTACTTGGCGCTCAGGTGGCTGTAGTTGCCACCCAGTTCGATGTTGTCAGTCGGCTGGATCATCGCCTCAACTTCAACGCCCTTGATGGTGGCCGAAGCATTATTCAGCGTGACCGCACCATTGCCGCCTGTGGCATTGTTGAAGTCACCGGCGGCGCGCTGGATGTTCTTGTAGTCCAGCCAGAAGCCGTTGACGTTGAAGCGTCCACGCATACCACCTGCATTGAAGTCGGTCTTGAAGCCGGCTTCATAATCGGTGACCGTTTCCGGGCCAAACGTGCGGGTCGTTTCGAACACGGCATAGCTGTTGAATCCGCCGGCCTTGTAGCCGCGTGTGACCTTGCCGTAGACCATGATGTTGTCGTTGGGCCGATAGTCGAGGCCGATGGTCCAGTTGGGCGATGAGCTTTTCAGCTGCGCACCGAACAGGCAGGTGCTGCGCGGATCGGCAATCGACTGGCCGGGATTCGGGTTCGATTTCCACGAACATGCAGACACAAACTGCCCGCCATTGGCCAGCGGCGTGTAATTCCACGATGCGGTGGTGCCGCCCACGGTATCCCAGGTATAACGATAGCCTGCAGTCAGACGAAGCCGATCAAGCGAGGGCGAGAATGCGCCGAAATCAAGCGAACCTTGCGCATACAGCGCTTTGGATTCGTTGGTGATGGCAATTTCGCTCTGGCCGATGGGGCATCCGGCAATGGTCTGCAGCGCGCAGACGTTGGTGGAATAGGAAACCATCGTGCCGCGCGGGCTTTGCTTGAAGTAAAAACCGCCGACGGTGTAGGTCAGCTTGTCGTCCAGCGCGGTGCCCTGAAGCTGGAGTTCTTCGGTCACCTGCTTATACCAATCGCGCGGGGCGGTGCGGCTCAATTGGGTGTTGCCAGTGTCATAGATCGGCGCAACGGTGCCGTCCTGATCGTTGGCGTAATATGATTTCAGTTCGGAATAGCTGAAGATGTTGCGCAGCTTCAGGTTGCCGGACAGTTCGATATCGGTGGTGTTGCTGATGCTCCACGATTCCAGCTTGGCAAAGCTGTCCATCCCGTGCGCTGTCTGGCGGATGCCGCGCGTGTTCTGATCGGAGATCAAATTGTTATAGTAGCTGCAATTGGCTGCACCCGTTCCTGCACCGCAGAAATTGAAGGTCGGCGCGATGGCCCCCAATGGCAAAGAAACACCGCCGCCAATGGGAATGGGCCGCCTGGCAATACCGGTGAAGTAGTTTGTGTTGAAATTGCGGGCAATCGAGCCGGTGCCATTGCTGTGCGACTTGCCATAATTGATGAGCGTATAGTTGGTAACGCCTTCAACCGGTTCGATCCAAAGCCCGGCGCGGACCATGCGCCAGTGCTGATCGTCACGATCCTTGTTCCAGTTGGTATCATAGGTAAAGCCATCGCGATCACGCGATGCACCCACCAGGCGCAGGCGCACCTTGTCGGAAATCGGCACGTTCAGCACGGCTTCGACTTCCGTCATGTTGTAGTTGCCAAAGCCCGCCTGCACATAGCCTTCCAGTGCATCGGTGGGCTTTGCCGGAGTCAGCAGGATGGCACCGCCTGTGGTGTTACGGCCAAAGAGCGTGCCTTGCGCGCCTGCCAAAACCTGAATGTTCGCAAGGTCGACGAATGTGCCCGGGCCGCCCTGACCCGACAGCGTAATGCCCGAAACCAGCGGAACTTCGTTCATGTAGACGACGACGGCAGGCGAGCCCTGGAACGAAGCGCTCTGCCCGCGGATCGAGGGAGACATCACATCGCGCGAAGCCTGACCGTTCGGCCCGACAATCAGTGAAGGCACTGAAGCCTGCAAGTCCTGAAGCTGGGTCAGTCCGCGTTCACGGATGCTTTCGCCGCTGATGGCAGTGATCGAGATTGGCACATCCTGCGCGCGTTCTTCGCGGCGGTTGGCGGTCACGATGATTTCGTTGTTGCTCGGTTGCGCTGCTTCAGTTGCCTGATCCGCCGCCTGCTCTTCGGGAATTTGCTGCGCAGCAAAGGCAGCCTGCGGCGTGACAATGACGCCAAGCGCCACGCCGGCCATCAGCGCAGCACCTAACCGGCGCGAAACGCACGAACCATCATATTTCCCTGCAAACATTTTTTATCTCCCTCCAAAATGCACAAAACCACGACCTGACCAGGTTCGTGTGAAGCCGGGATGGGACGCTGCCTGACCGCTTGCGGGTCCAGACAATACCGATCTGCCCGCAAAACGCAGACGCCACCCTCATCCCACATTCTGTTTCTCGTTGGAGATCCAGTATCAACTACGCAAAATAAGTGCAATAGGGAAATATCATGCCCTCTTGCGTAAAATATCATCGTGTCATCTAACTATATGAGCGTAGACTGAGTCGCGGCTGTTCCGCTGGCAGGAAGGCGTGCTTCCGGCAGCAGCGCTTACCCCGGTCCAGCCGGTTTGATACCGTTCGCCAAAATGGAAAGGACACACTGATGGCCAACATGCCCTATCTCGCGCGCGGCGTGATGCCCGTGGAGACGCCGTCGAGCGTGCTCGTCTCGTCATCGAAATATCTGAACAATCCGCGCCTGCGCGATTGGCTGGCCATGATCCTGCTGCGCCGCAACGGCCCAGACCTGCCACCCCCTGCAGAGATGTACGAATTCCTGCCCATCCTTGAGGAATTGCGCGATCATGCAGCAATCGAGAACATGTTCACCGCCGAGCGCCGCACGAATCCCGAGCTGGACGCGTGGCTTTCAGAAGGGTTCTATTCGACCTACCGGATCGAAGATTTTGCGCAGTATGCGCCCGGCTCTCTGGGGGGCATTTTCTACCAATGGATCACGCAAGGGAATTATGAAATCCAGATCACGCCCTGGCGCGAACCCAAAAGCCAGCTGGAATTCTATAACTTGCGCTCGGGCCAGACGCATGATTTTGAGCATATCCTGTGCGGGGGCGGTTTCAACTTCATGGGGGAACTGGTGCCCTATTGGTACCGCCTGACCAACGTGTTCAAATTCATCCAGAACCCTGAATTGGCGGCCGAGCTCAGCATGATCCAGATCTTCGGTTCGCTGCGCTATACCGTGCGCACCATGCTGCATTATCCGCAAGTGTGGAACACCTGCACCGATGCCATTGCGCGCGGAATGGCCGTAGGCAAAGCGAGTGATGCGCTGTTCATGAAAAAGCTTGAGCCGTACTTCCACATGCCGCTTGAAGAAGCACGCGCAGCGCTTGGCGTGCGCGGCGCGGTGGATGTCGATACAGATGTCGAAGGCGCATTCTGGGCCGGGCACTTGCCTGTCGATGCACTGCAACAAAAGGCTGCGGCGGAATAAACCGCCGCAGCCGCTGTTTACATCAGGCCGTTACATCAGGCCCCTACATCACGCTGCTACAGGGGTCCTGATTTCGTATTCGGACAGGACCGGCTTGGCCATCGCCTCGGCAAAGGCATCGTATGACCATGGCCAGCTGGCCGGAACGCCGGTGGCATCCAGATACCAGCTGCTGCAGCCCGATCCGAAAATCGTGGTCTTGGCAGCTGCAATCCGGCGCTCTTCATAAGCGGCGTGCGCATCGACCGTGGGCATGACCGATACCGCTTCTCCCTTGCGCATCAGATCGATCAGCTGGTCAATGTATTCCCACTGGCGTTCGGCAATATCGATCAGCGAAAAGTTGCCCACCGGCCCGGTTGGCCCGTTCAGCATGAACAGGTTGGGAAAGTGTGGCAGCGTGACCGCATAATGCGCAGTGGGCCGGGTTTCCCAGAACGCATCAAGCGTCAGGCCATTTTCGCCGGTGACCCCTGCGGGACGGATGAACTTGTCTGCCTGAAATCCGGTGGCAAGGATCAGGGTATCGAGTTCGTGGAAAGTGCCGTCTTCCATCCGCACGCCCTTCGGCTCGACCTGCGCGATCTTGCCGGTTTCGACGAACACGGCAGGATGCTGCACTTCTTCGTAATAGCACCACGAATAGATCAGCCGCTTGCACGCAGCGCGATAATTGGGGCGCAGTTTTTCCTTCAGTTCAGGATCGCGGATCGAGGTTTCGAAGTGCTGACGGCAAACATCTTCGATCATCATCATTTCCGGGCCATCGATATCGGTGATGGCATCAGTGAAGCGCTTGATATTGCCGATATATTCATCAGCAAAGCGGATTGCATCGATCAACGCGGGATCGCGGCGAAAGGCCTCGCGCTCTTCCTGGGAATACTGGAACTGCGGCACCGGCATGACCCACTGCGGTGAACGCTGGAAATGGACAAGCCGTTCGACCTTCTTGTTGATCGCGGTCACGATTTGGATGCCGGTCGATCCCGAACCGATCAGGCCTACCTTGGCTCCATCGATGGGCGCGGTATCATCCCACCGGGCGGTGTGGAAAGCGGGGCCTTCGAATGTCTCAAGCCCTGCAATCTTTGGCACGTTGGGATGGTGCAGCACGCCTGATGCAGCGATGACCACGTCGAACACTTTGCGCGATCCGTCGCCCAGCGTGATCGTCCACTGGCTTGATGTTTCATCCCAGTCGAGCGCAGTGACTTCGGTGTTGAAGCGGATGACCGATGCCAGATCATATTTGGCCGCTACCTGTTCGAAGTAGCCCTGCACTTCGGGGCCGGTGGCATAATAGGCTGTCCAATCGGGATAGGGTTCGAAGCTGTAAGTATAGGCGTGCGCAGGCACATCGCACGACAGGCCCGGATAACGGTTTTCGCGCCAGGTTCCGCCAATCTTTGCCGCCTTTTCATAGACAACGAAATCCTCGCCCCGCTGCTTCAGCTTGATCGCGGCCAGAACGCCGGCCATGCCGGCACCGATCACGGCGTAGCGCAAGGCGCGGTTTGTGGTGGCTGTCATGGATGTTCCTCTACCGTTGGTCTTTTTGCTAGTGCTGCAATCTCATTGGCGGACCGGCCCCGCATCACCCGAAAGGATTATGCCCCTCAGGCCATGGCGCTTCACGTCAACAGCGCGCCACCATTCACATGGATGACCTGCCCATTGATCCAGCGCCCATCGGCCGACAGCAACATCGCCACCATCGCGGCAATATCCTCCGCCTTTCCAAGCCGGGTGCTGCGCGTGGCCGCAATGCACTGGTCGATAAACTCCGGGGGCACTGCCCTGCCTGCAATCATTTCAGGCGTCATCACGAAACCGGGGGCCACGCAGTTGGCGGTCAGACCTGCCTTGCCCCATTTGCTGGCCACATGGCGCATCAGTGCATTCAGGCCGCTTTTGGATGCAGCATAGGAGGGCCGCTCCGGCTCTCCGGCAATCGATGCGCCCGAGCTGGTATAGACAATCGCGCCGTGCGGGCTTTGCAGCAAATGCGGCAACGCCGCGCGCGTGCATAGAAGATGGCCGCGCAAGTTGACATCAATGGTGCGGTCAAATGTAGCCAGATCAAGCGCCAGCGCATCGGAATCGAGAAAGATCGTGCGCAGATCGGCCGCGTTGATATGCGCACCGTCCAGCCCTCCCAGCATCGCCACGGCATCGGCAAAGCAGGCATTGACCGCATCCTCATCGGTAATATCAACGCCAAGCGCATGGGCTTCGTGCCCCGCTTCGGTCATGCGCGCTGCCACGGCTTGCGCGGCGGGCAAATTGACATCGGCCACGCAAACCCGCGCGCCTTCGGCACAAAGCCGCTCTACTGTGGCCGCGCCGATCCCGGTGCCAGCCCCGACCACGATGACCGCGCGTTCGCGCAACCTGCCTTGCATCCGTAGCTCTCCCGAAATTCTTTGCGCATAGTATGAAGCGTCGTTGAAAATGTACCAGTGATTCGCATCATTTGCTCAGATGAAATACGCATAGCTAAGCCGAAAATTCGGCAAACAGTGTCAGCCCGTTCGCTGCAATCAAGCAGAAAGACGCCAAAACAGCGCGTTTGGCTGCGGAAAAGGCACCAAACGCGGTTGACGCCCTGCATTGCACTGCGCAAACCAACGATGCATCGGCTGCTACTGCGTTCAAAGATGCCAGCCCGGTTTTGCGAGGTACGATGAGTCAGGTTTTCAGCTTCGATACGACGGATGTGGCCATCATCCGCGAACTGCGTGCCAATGGGCGGGCCAACAACCAGCAGATCGCCGAAAAACTGGGGCTGACCGCCACCACCGTATCAACCCGCATCCGGCGCATGGAAGATGCCGACCAGCTGCGTGTAGTTGCCGTGTCAGATTTTTCGGCGCACGGCTTCAATGTGCTGCTGCGCATTTCGGTTTCGGTCGATGGCCGCCCCGCATCAGACGTGGCGCACGAATTGGCCGCATTGCCCGAAGTGGTTGCCGCGCATCTGGTAACCGGCGGCTACGATATCGACATGCTGGTAGCGCTGCACGATTTCGACGATTTGTCAGACTTTCTGTTGGATAAGCTTTCGGGCGTGCGCGGCATTCGCAATCTGACCCCGGCCATTGTTGTCGATATCATCAAGTACCAATTCGATGTCGCCCCGATCGAAGGAAAGGCGTAAGGGATATGGCAACCCCCCAACTCGATACGCTCGATACCCAACTGGTCGACATGCTCTCGCGCGATGCGCGCGTCTCCAACCGCCGCATTGCCGCTGACCTTGGCGTGACCGAAGGCACTGTGCGCGGCCGCATCAAGCGGCTGCAACAGGATGGCCTGATCGCCTTTACCGCCATCACCGGCTTTCAGATTGAAAAGCAGGCGCGGCTGGCCTTCATCAACATTCAGGCCGAGGTAGATCGCGTGCGCGAAGTCGCGCAGGTGATCTCGGATATCCCCAGTGTCAACGCCGTGCTGATCACGATGGGTCAGTTTAACATCACCGCAATGTGCCTGATCGAGGATCTCGATACGCTGGTTGAACTGGCATCTGACAAGATTCTGGCCGTGGATGGCGTGCATCACGTGGAAACGTCGATCGCGGTCAAGACTGTGAAATACAACGCGCGCATGGCCAAGATTACCAAGCCCGAAGTGCTGATTGACGACGATTAAGGCTGCTCTCCCCCATGTGGGCTTTGCATTTGCGTAGAATACCATCTATGTAACAGCGCAAATGGCCACTGCTGTGTCGGATTCGACGTGAATCGGGTGGCCCAGGGGAGATATCGTGACCGAAACCGCCACCGCTCAGCCTTCCCTTGATGCGCGGCTGAAGCGCGTATTGCGCTTCATGCCGGCACCGGTGGGCATTGTCACCAGCTTCGATCCTGACAATGGGCAGCCGGTGGGCTTGGCCATGTCGGCGCTGATGCCGGTGTGCCTTGATCCCCCCTCGATGGCGATCTGCGTGAACCGTTCTGGCAGCGCGCACGATGCGATGATCCGCGCAGGCCGCTTTTGCATCAATCTGCTCCATGCCGGACAAGACGGCCACGTCCTGCCCTTTGCCGATCCCGCCGCGCGAGAGGCGCGCTTTACGCAAAGCGACTGGCGGCAGCACGTTCACTCATCACACGAAGGCGTGTGGTTTATCGACGAAGCGCCTGCCGCGATCTTCTGCACTATCCGCGAGCAAGTGAGCTTTGGCACGCACGATCTGCTGGTGGGCGAGGTGGATGATCTGCTGACCTCGGGCAGCGATGACATTGTGGGCTGGGCCAATGGCGCACTGTGCCGCCCCGCGCCGCTCGTTTGAAAACAAGGCTCCGCTATGACCGACTCTGCCCTGCTCGCCCGCATTGACCGGCTTGAATCGCTCGACGCGATCCGCCAATTGCCCGCCAAGTATTCGCTCGCGCTCGATATGCGCGATGGCGATGCCTGGGTGAACCTGTTCCCCGAAGACGTGCGCGTCGGCGGCGGCAAATCGGGCCGCAAGGCGCTGCGCGACTGGTTCGATGAGACGCATTCGATGCAATTCGATGGCACCAGCCACCACATTGGCGGGCATGTGATCGATTTTGACGATCCCGATCATGCGCAAGGCGTGGTCTATTCGAAGAACGAGCACGAATGCGGCCCTGAATGGGTGATCATGCAGATGATGTACTTCGACCAGTATGAACGCATCGATGGCCGCTGGTACTTCCGCCGCCGCCTGCCACTCTATTGGTACGCCAGCGATCTGAACAAGCCGCCGGTGGGAGACCGCAAGATGCGCTGGCCCGGCGTTGCGCCCTATCACGGTAGCTTCCACGATCTTTTTCCAAGCTGGAAGACCTATTGGGCACGGCAGGGACAAGCCCACGAAGGCCCGGTTGAACCGCCCGCACCGCTCGAAAAGTTCATCGAAACGATGCGCCGTGGCGCGCCCTTGCCCAAACCGCGCGTGCGGAGCTGACGCCGGTGAGCGCCGACATTTTCAGCCCCGTCCGCCTCGGCGACATCGAACTTGCCAACCGCGTGGTCATGGCCCCGATGACACGCGACCGCGCTGGGCCATTGGACGAGCCGACCGACCTGATGGTGGAATACTACCGCCAGCGCGCCAGCGCCGGCCTCATCATCACCGAAGGCACCCAGCCCTGCCCCGAAGGCAAGGGATACTGGCGCACGCCGGGCATCCATTCGCCCGAACAGGTGGCCGGATGGCGCAAGGTGGCTGATGCGGTTCGTGCGCAGGGCGGGCGCATTGCGGTGCAGCTGATGCACGTGGGCCGCGCCTCGGTGCGCGCGAACAAGGCCGCCGATGCTGAAACCGTGGCCCCCAGCGCAATCCCCAGCCCCGATCCGATCCCCGGCCCCGATGGCGTGCCGGTGCCCACAGAAATGCCGCGCGCGCTTGAGGGGCACGAAATTCCGCAAGTCATCGCGCAATATGTGGCCGCCGCGCGCAATGCGGTTGACGCCGGGCTGGATGGCGTGGAGTTGCACTGCGCCAGCGGCTATCTGCCGATGCAGTTCCTCTCGTCAAACTCCAACCAGCGCAGCGATGCCTATGGCGGCTCTGCCGAAAACCGCGTGCGCTTTGTGGTCGAAACGCTCAGCGCGCTTGCTGCGGCCATTGGCCCGGGCCGCGTCGGCTTTCGCATTTGTCCCGGCGTCAAGTTCAATGGCATGGACGATGCCGATCCGGCGGAGACTTACGCCACGCTGCTGCGCGCAGTCGATGGATTGGATTTGGCATGGTGCCACCTGATCCACATCCCGAACGAGGGTTTTGACGCGCTCGAACTGGTCCGCGACAACTGGACTGGCCCGGTGATCGAAAACTGTGGGCTGACGCTGGACAAGGCGCAAGCCGTGATCGCCGATGCTAAGGCCGATGCGGTGTCGTTCGGCTATGCCTTCATCGGCAACCCCGATCTGGTTGAGCGCTTTCGCCAAGGTTTGCCGCTTGCCAAGGCTGATCGCGGCACCTTCTACACCGGCCATGGCGATGATGCGAAAGGCTACACCGACTATCCGAGGGCGGATTGAGATCTGACGGGACAATCCTTCGCATACACGTATTTTATAATGGACTTTATTACGCATTAGATTGACATCAGCGCCATTCAGCGCCCATATGCCTAACAAACGTGCATTGGGAGAATCGCAGATGCTGCAGGACATGGTCGGCAAAGTGGCGCTTGTCACTGGCGGGAGTGATGGCATTGGTCTGGCCACCGCGCGCCTGTTGGTGCAGCGCGGCGCAACCGTTGCGATCTGCGCCCGGCGTGAAGACAAGCTTGAGGCCGCACGCGCCGAACTGTCCGCACTCGGCCATGTCGAAGTCCACAAGCTCGACGTATCCGATGATGCCGCCTTCACTGCGCTGATTGAAGATATCGCCGCGCGTCATGGCCGGCTCGATATGCTGGTGAACAATGCGATGTCGGTGCATTATGCGCCCATATCCAAACTCTCGCTCGAACATTGGCGGCAGGACTTTGCGGTTAATGCAGATGCCGTGTTCGTCGGCACCAAGGCCGCGATGAAAGTCATGGCCAAGCAGGACCTTTCAGGCCGTCAGCGCGGATCAATCGTCAACATCGCGTCCACCTGCGGCATCCGCGCGATGCCCAACATGGCCAGTTATTCCGCCTCCAAGGCTGCGCTGGTTCACTTTACCGCCGCAGCCGCGATGGAAGGCGCAACCAAAGCCATCCGCATCAACGCCATCGTGCCGGGGCAAGTGCAGACCGCCGCCACACAAGACTATGAATCGCACGCGCCCGAAGTCGCCAGCGCCACGACCAAGGCGATCCCGATGCAGCGCGGCGGTGATCCTGATGAACTGGCGCAGGCCATCGTGTTCATGCTGTCCGATGCAGCCAGCTACATCACCGGCACCGCGCTGCCGGTTGATGGCGGCAAAGCTGCACAACTCTACATGCCGGGCTGACACCACATGAAACTGGGATTTTCCGCCGCTGACGAAGCGTTCCGTGCAGAATGCGCCGATTGGCTGCAGGCGCAGATGGCAGGCGAATTTGCCGATATCAAAGGCGTAACGCAGCTGACCGCCATGCCAGAACGGCGGCGCGAATGGGAACAGCATCTGGGCGAACACCGCTGGGGCTGCATTGGCTGGCCCACACAATGGGGCGGGCGCGATGCCACGCTGGCGCAGCAGGTGATCTTCGCCGAAGAATATGCCCGCGCCGGCATTCCGGGCCGCATCAACCACATCGGCGTGGAACTGGCCGGGCCAACGCTGCTGACATTCGGTACCGATGAACAGAAGCGCCGCTTCCTGCCCGATATCGCCGCTGGCCGCACGATCTTTTGTCAGGGCTTTTCCGAACCTGGCGCGGGATCAGACCTTGCCAGCGTGCGCACGCGCGGCGTGCTTGAAAATGGCGAATGGATGGTCAACGGCCAGAAGATCTGGACCAGCCTTGCCCACATTTCCGACTGGATCTTCGTTGTCACCCGCACCACTGAGGGATCGCAGGGGCCAAAGGGCCTGTCGTTCCTGATGATGGAGCTGAACCAGCCCGGCATCGATGTGCGCCCGATCCGCCAGATCAACGGCGATGCCGAATTCAACGAGACGTTCTTCACCGATGCGCGCTGCCCCGAAGACAGCCTGATTGGCGCACCCGGTGATGGCTGGCGCATCGCAATGGGCCTGCTGGCGTTTGAGCGCGGTGTTTCCACGCTCGGCCAGCAAATGGGCTTCCGGCATGAATTCGATTCCATCGTTGCCGCGGCCAAAGCCAATGGCAAAGCGCATGATCCCGTCATCCGTCAGCGCATTGCGCAGGCCAAGATCGGGCTGGACCTGATGCGCTATGGCGCCCTTCGGATGCTGTCCAACACCGATCATTCGGCCATCGATGGCGCGGCGCTGACCTACAAGATCCAGTGGGCATCGTGGCGCCGCACGCTGGGCGAACTGGCGATGGACGTGCTGGGGCAAGCGGGCGAAGTGGCCGAAGCTGACGCCTATGAGTGGGACGTGCTGCCCAACCTCTATCTCTACAGCCGCGCCGACACGATCTATGGCGGCACCAACCAGATCCAGCGCAATCTGATCGCCGAACGCGGACTTTCGCTTCCCCGTGAACCACGTGGATGATGAATCCATGGCTCTTGCCCAGCGTTCTTGCGTAATCTAATCGCAGAATTCCACGAATACGCTGGGCCAAGGACCGGGACTTTGAGCGATGAGAAGCCGCAACGCCGATTGAAGGGCACGGCGCTCGACGATACGGATCGCCGGATCGTCGAAGTCCTGACCCGCGATGGACGCGCCCAAAGCACGGCCATTGGCGAAGAACTTGGCCTCTCGGGCAATCTGGTATCCAACCGCATCCGCGCGATGGACGCTGCCGGACTGATGCGCGTGGTGGCCGTGGGCGATTATCGCATCCACGGCTATCGCTTGGTTGCGCGCATCCGGCTGCAAGTCAGCGGGCGAGCGCCGATAGAGGTGGCCCAGCAACTGGCTGAGCGGGACGAAGTGCTGTCGGTTCACATTACTTCAGGCCGGTTTCCAGTGTCGTGCCTCTATGCCTTCCGCAATGCGCGCGAAATGCTGGAAGCTGTGCGGCAGGCCACAGCCGATATTCCGGGCGTCGAAGATGTCGATGTTGAACTGATCAACAATGTCTATCGTTATGTCCCCACGGTTGGCCCGCTCGGAACGTGAAAACGATGGAAACGCCTGAATTCCCCACCACCGATCAGCTGGACCGCGATATTGCAGTGATGCTGGCACAAGACGCCCGGCTTTCGTTTCGCAAGATCGCCGCCGATCTGGGCGTGACCGAAGGTACCGTGCGCGGGCGGGTGAAGCGCTTGCAGAACGCCGGCCTGCTAAAGCTGGTGCCGATTCTGGATATTGACCGCACGCGCGACCCGACCGGAACCCCGGGTTTCGGGCAGCACATGATGTTCATCACGATCAAATGCGCGAACGGAAAGCTCGATTTGGTGCGCGAGGCTTTGCTGGACATGCCGCAAGTGAGCGCGCTCTATGACGCCAACGCTGCGCCGCGTCTGGTCGCAGTGTGCATCCTGCCCAGCCTGGAGGATGCCGCAGCCGTGATGAACCACGTGGTCTCCATCGACGGCATCCGCGAGGCCGACAGCGAACTCGTGCTGCAATCAATCAAATACAACGCCGCCATCGCGCCGATTGCAACGGTGGCGGATTTGTACGCGGCGCAGGGGTCGGCGGACATAGGCTAAAAACTAACCTCCCGCGCGTGTCGAGCCCTCGACAAGCTCGGGATAAACTTCGTGCTTTGGCACGAACGGATCTCGGGTTAAGTCAGGTTCAGGGACCAACCGGCAGCATCACCGGCGCAAACGTCGACAGCAGCGCCGCGTCCAGCACTTGCGCTTGCCCCGTGATGAAACCCGCCGCCGGGCTGGCCAGCCATAGCGCCACTTCGGCCACGTGCTGCGCCCGGCCCATGCCGCGAAGCTGAACGCGCGGCAGGTCTTGGGGATCGATCATCGCCACATCGGCCGCACCAATCAACGGCGTTTCCACCCCGCCGGGGCACAAGGCGTTGATCCGCGCGCCGCGCGCCGCAAAGGCATCGACGCAGGACTTAACCAGGCCCACCACGCCATGCTTGGCCGCGCTATAGGCAGGGTTTGCCGGGTGCCCCACCACGCCCGCCGCCGATGCGGTGACCACCACCGCGCCGCCTTGTGCGATCACCGGCTGCACCGCCTTGATCCCGTTGAACACGCCCTTCAGGTTCACGGCTATCAATGTATCGAATAGCGCCTCGTCCACCGTGTCCAGACCTTCGGCCGCGCCATAAAGCCCGGCATTGAGGAACGCGACGTCAAGCTGGCCAGCCTGCTCCATCACCTGCGCGACCATCGCCTGATTGCTGCCATAATCGGCCACATCCACCTGCACCGCGCCAGCACTGCCGCCGATTTCCGCCGCTACCGCCTGCGCACCGGCAAGATTAAGGTCCGCGCAAAACACCCGCGCGCCTTCCTTCGCAAAGCGGATCGCCGCCGCCCGCCCAATGCCCGATGCCGCGCCGGTGATCAGGGCGACTTTGCCTGTGAACCTGTCCGTCATCCTCAAATCCCTTTGCTATTGCCCGCGCAGTTCGGTCTTCAGCACTTTGCCCGAAGCATTGCGCGGCAGATCCTCCACGAACACGAAGCGGCGCGGCACCTTGTAATTGGCCATGTTCTCACGCGACCACGCGATCAGGTCAGCCTCGGTGGCCAAAGCGCCGGGGCGCAGCACCACGAAAGCGCGACCCACCTCGCCCATGCGCTCATCGCCTACGCCCACCACGGCGACCATGCCGATGGCCGGGTGGTCGGCGAGCAGCTTCTCCACTTCCGCCGGATAGACGTTGAACCCGCCCGAGATATAGAGGTCCTTCTTGCGGTCAGTAATGCGCAAGTATCCACGCTCGTCCATCGTGCCGATGTCGCCGGTATGCAGCCAGCCATCGGCATCAATAGCCTCAGCGGTGGCGGCAGGATCATCGAGATAGCCCAGCATAACGCCCTGTCCGCGCACCAGTACTTCGCCGGTTTCCCCGCGCGGCACTTCATGGCCCGCATCATCAGCCACGCGCACTTCGTTGCCCGGGAAGGCCGCTCCGCATGTGCGGGCGATGGTTTCGGCATCATCTCCGGGCACGCACGTGGTGATGTTCACGCATTCGGTCATGCCATAGGCGGTGATCAGATCGGTCATGCCCAGATCCTTGCGAATGCGCTCCACCAACGATGGCGGCACGGTGGCCGCCCCGGTCGTGCCCCCGCGCAAGGATGAACAATCCCACTGCCGTTTGTCCAATTCGGCCAGCAGCATCTGAAAGATCGTGGGCGGCCCTGGCATGAAGGTCACCCGTTCACGCTCGATCAGTTCAATCGCCTGCGCCACATCGAACTGCGGCATCGGCACGGCCACAGCGCCTGCCAGAATGCACGCCACCCAGCCCACTTTCATGCCGAACGAATGGAAAAACGGGTTGACGATCAGATAGCGGTCGCCCTCCACCAATCGCGTATTGGCAATCCATACCGCAGCTTGCGGCAGGATCTGACCATAAGTCATCAGCACGCCCTTGGGGCTGCCGGTGGTGCCGCTGGTGAAAAGAATGTCGGACACGGTATCGGCATCGATCTGCGCCAGCGCCGCATCGACCGCCGGGTCATCCGCGCCCTTGCCCATGGCGGCAAAAGCATCAAACCCGCTATCGATCAGCACCGTCTGCTCCAGCGCAGGCAGCGCCTCGCCCGCAATCAGCGCGCGGTAATCGATGCCGAGGAAGCTTTCGACCGTGAACAGCAATTTGGTGTGGGTGCGCCGCAGGATATCGCCCGCCTCGCGCCCCTTCAGCCGGGTATTGAGCGTGACCACGCTGGCCCCGCAGGTCATCGCCGCAATCGCCGCCACAATCCATTCGCGCGAATTGGGCGCCCACACGGCCACCCGGTCACCCGCCCCCACACCTTGCGCCAGCAGGGCCGAGGCGACGGCGCGGCTGTGCTGCCACAGATCGGCAAAGCTCCACACGCGGCCCTGATCAATGACAGCTGGCGCATCGCCCCACTGCGCCGCGGCGGCCTGCGCGGCGTGAGGGATGGTCGGGGGGAGCGGGGTCAGCGTGGTCATGATCCTGCGCTTCAGGCCACTTCGAACAGACCGGCAGCACCCATGCCGCCCGCCACGCACATCGACACGATCACATACTTCACCCCGCGCCGCTTACCTTCGATCAGCGCGTGGCCGACCAGACGCGATCCCGTCATGCCGAACGGGTGGCCAATGGCGATGCCGCCGCCGTTGACGTTCAGCTTCTCGGGATCGATCCCCAGCTTCTGCTGGCAGTACACGGCCTGAGACGCGAACGCCTCGTTGATTTCGAACAGGCCAATGTCCTCAATCTTCAAGCCCGCCCTGTCGAGCAACTTGGGAATCGCGAACACCGGGCCAATGCCCATTTCATCCGCGCCACAGCCCGCCACCTGAAACCCGCGATAGATGCCCAGCACCGTGCGTCCTTCGGCCCGCGCGGTATCGAGGTCCATCAACACTTGCGCCGAAGCGCCATCGGAAAGCTGGCTGGCGTTGCCGGCGGTCACATGCTTGCCTTCGGCAATCACCTGCCCGTTCTTGAACACCGGCTTCAGGCCCGCCAGCGCTTCATACGTCGTGCCCGCACGCACGCCTTCGTCTTTGGTCAGCGTGATCTCTTCCTTGCCGGTCTCGTTGCCTTCCTTGTCAAACAAGGCTTTGGTCACCGTGATCGGCACGATTTCGTCATCAAACTTGCCCGCGGCCTGCCCCGCGGCTGCGCGCTGTTGCGAAAGCGCCGCGAACTGGTCCTGTTCCTCGCGGCTCACGCCATAGCGTTCGGCCACAATTTCCGCCGTCTCGATCATCGCCATATAGGCGTAAGGATCGGCCGCATTGATGAACTGCGACCGGTTGCGGAACGCGGGCGCGTGCTTGTTGAGCGTGAGCGAAATGCTCTCCATCCCGCCGGCAACCGCCACGTCGATCTCGTTGCACATGATCCCGCGCGCGGCGAGCGCAATGGCATTCAGGCCCGATGAACACTTGCGGTCCAGCGTGAAGCCTCCCGTGCTGTCGGGCAGGTTAGAACCATGCACCGTCAATCGCCCGAGATTGTAGCTCTGCGTGTTCCAGTGGTTGCCCACGCCCAGATAGACATCATCCACCCGCGCAGGATCGATCCCGGCCCGCTCCAGCGCGGCGTTGACTACGTGGGCCGAAAGAACCGGGGCTTCGGTATCGTTGAAGGCACCACGGTAGGCTTTGCCAACGCCGGTCCGGGCGGTGGAAACGATCGCTGCTTCGCGCATGGGAAATCCTCTTGAAGGGGCTGGCGGTCAGGCAAAGCCGTGCATGTTGGTCGGGCCGAAGTAGGCCCGCATTTCAATGACCTTGTTGTCATCGTTGAACTTGAACGTATCGATCACATCGACATGCATGTCCTTGCCGCCAAGGTTCAGCAGCACGGTAAAGGCAAAGGCCGCATAAGGCCCTGCAATCCGCACCGGCCCTTCCAGCTTCAGCTTCGCGCCGGTCTGCATCGATGCGGTGTAGAAGCCCAGAATGGCATCGTGGCCGATGTGTGCGGGGCTGCCGATGGGGTCTTCCACATTGGCATCGGGCGCAAACAGCGCAGCCACGCGCTCGGGGCTATTGGCATCGAATGCGGCCACATATTCGTGGACGGCGGCTTCCATTGCTTTGGGATCAGGCATGTCTCTCACTCCGGAAAATAGCGGCTGATGGTATCGAGCACGCAGGCGGGCTTCTCTTGACCCTCGATTTCAACGGTAACACGCACGACCGACTGGATCGCGCCTTTCACTTCCTCAACCGTGATGATCTCGCCCACGCCGCGAATGCGGCTGCCGACTTTCACCGGATTGAGGAACCGCAACCGATCCGCGCCAACATTCACCGCATGGGCAAAGCCGTGGACCTCGATCAGTTGCGGCAGGAAGTAATTCACAAGGCTCATCGTCAAGTAGCCATGCGCGATGGTGCCGCCGAACGGGCCTGCCTTCGCACGCTCGACATCGACATGAATCCACTGGTGATCGCCGGTGACCTGCGCAAAGCCGTCCACGCGGTCCTGCTCAATGGCGAGCCAGTCGGTCGGCCCTAGCTTGGTGCCCTCCTTGCCGATCAGGTCGGCGGGCTTGGCGAAGATCACCGCCATACTCACGCCTTCTGGCTCGATACCGGCACGATCTCGCCCGTCATGTACGATGACAGGTCGCTGGCGAGGAACAGCATCACGTTGGCCACTTCCCACACTTCGGCAGGGCGACCATAGGCCTCTGTCTTGACCAGCTTTTCCAGCATTTCCTCGGTCGTCACCTTGGCCAGGAACGGGTGCATGGCAAGGCTGGGCGCCACCGCATTGATGCGCACGCCATGGTCTGCCGCTTCGAGAGCGGTGCACCGCGTAAACGCCATCACCCCCGCCTTGGCCGCAGCATAATGCGCCTGGCCCCGCTGCGCACGCCAGCCCAGCACCGAGGCGTTGTTGACCATCACGCCCGAACGCGCCGCATACATCGAAGGCAAAAACGCCCGCGTCATGCGGAACAGGCTGGTCAGCGTCACGTCGAGCACGCGGCTCCACTGGTCGTCGGTCATGTCCACGACATTGGCCTCACCGCCAAGCCCGGCGTTGTTGATCAGCACATCGACCTTGCCGAACGCTTCAAGCGATGCATCGCGCAGGTCCTGCACAGCCGCTTCGCTGGTCACATCGCACACCACGGTAACGGGCCGCTCGCAGCCTACTTCCGCCGCGATCCGATCTGCTGCTTCGCCAAGGCGGCGTTCGTGGAAATCGCTGATCAGCACCCGCGCGCCTTCTTCGGCGGCACGCTTGGCCACGGCATAACCGATGCCGGTGCCCGCCGCAGCGGTAACCACCACGGTCTTGCCCTTGAGCATTCCAAGCGGCACGGGATAGGCGGGGACGGGAACAGTCATGCGTTTCCTCGGGGTTCGCGGGGTAAGCCCAGACCGCGCTCGGCAATCTGGTTGCGCTGGATCTGATTGGTGCCGCCGTAGATAGTGTCGGAGCGGCTGAAGAGGTAGAGATTGGGCAGCGTCGGCCAGCGGTACTCATCGCCCTGCGCCAGTTCGCCTTCCTGGCCAAGAACGTCCATCGCCAGCTCGCCCAAGTCGCGCCGCCACGTGGCCCACTGGATCTTGTAGGTGAGCGCCGCACCATCGATCGCGGCAAGATCGGTGCCCGAAAGCATTCGCAGCGCGCCATAGCGCATCAGCCGCAGCCCGATTTCAGCGGCTGCAAGACGCTGGCGCACGACCGGATCGGCAGCCTTGCCATTGGCCTTGGCCGCCGCGATCACTGCATCCAGCTCGTTGCGGAATTGCATCTGCTGGCCCAGCGTCGAAACGCCGCGCTCAAACGCCAGCAGCGCCATCGCCACTTTCCAGCCTTCGCCCGGCGCGCCCAGCATCGCATCGGCGGGGCAGCGCGCGTCGGTCAGGAAGGTCTCGTTGAATTCGGCCTCGCCGTTCATCTGGCGGATCGGGCGCACATCGATGCCGGGCTGGTCCATGTCCATCAGCAGGAACGACAGGCCCTTTGGCCCTTTCGATCCTTCCTCGGTCCGCGCCACGACAAAGATCATGTCGGAATAGTGCGCAAGGCTGGTCCAAACCTTCTGGCCATTGACCACCCAATCGCCACCCTCGAGAACGGCTTTGGTCTTCACATTGGCAAGGTCGGACCCGGCCCCCGGCTCGGAATAACCCTGACACCAGATCTGCTCACCCGCCGCTATTCCGGGCAGATAGCGCGCCTTCTGCTCTTCGGACCCGAAAGCCAGGATCGTCGGCCCCGCCAGCTCGACGCCGATGTGGTTGATGCGGTTCGGAGCGCCTGCCCGCGCATATTCCTCGGCAAAGATCACCTGCTGCGCCAGAGTGGCATCGCGCCCGCCCCAAGCCGCGGGCCAACCAATGCACGACCAGCGGTGCTGGCTGAGTTGCTGCTCCCATTCCTTGCGGCGCGGAATTGCGTCGCACAGATTGGGAATGCCGCGAATGTCGGCAAAGGGCCCTGCCATCTGCGCCTGCAACCAGCCTGCACATTCGGCGCGGAACGCTTCATCCTCGGCTGAAAAGCCCAGCTTCATGCAGCAGCATCCAGCACCAGCGCGGCAATCTGTTCACGGTGCCACTGGCTGTCACCCAGCATGGAGCTGATCGAACGCGCGCGCTTGAAAAACATGTGCGCATCATGCTCCCACGTAAAGCCAATACCGCCGTGCAGCTGGATCATGTTGCCCGCGCACATATGGAACGTATCGGCGCAAAACGCCTTGGCCGAATGGAGCGCAATCTGCGCCTCGTCCGATCCCTCGTCTACTGCGCAAGCCGCCCAGTACACGGCAGAGCGCGCCTGTTCGATCTCGATCATCATGTCGGCCAGACGGTGCTTGTAGGCCTGGAACGATCCGATCTGCCGCCCGAACTGCACGCGCTCTTTCGAATAGGCTACGGTCCGGTCCAGAGCCGCTTGCGCGCCGCCAAGTGCTTCAGCCGCAAGGCCAATCCAGCCCGTCACGTGCAGCGCATGGTTGGCCGCAGCATGATTGGCGAACGGTTCAGCCGCCGCACCATCAAGCATGATCGTCGCCAAAGGCCGCGTCTGGTCCATCGTCACATGCGGCGTGATCGTCACGCCCGGTGCCGATGCTTCCACCAGCAGGCACTGGTCCCCCGCTGTCAGCACCAGCAGGTCCGCCACTGCGCCATGCGGAGCAAAGCGGAACGTGCCCGAAAGCGTGCTCTCACCCACCTCCGCATCGGCGCTCCATGCTGATGTCGCGATAACTTCACCCGACACCAGCGCGGGCAGCCACTTGGCCTTCTGCGCATCGGTGCCGCCTGCCACCAGCGCATGGGCCGCGCGCGCATTGCCCAGCAGCGGGAGCGCCGCCACTTGCGCGCCTGCCGCCTCGGCGATCAGCGCAAATTCCACCATGCCAAGGCCGACCCCGCCCAGCTCTTCGGGCACGCCGATCCCGGCAAGACCCAGTTCGGTGCAGAAGCTGCTCCACAACTCGCGGTCGATGCCGTCCGCCGTCATCGCCTTGCGCGTCCGTTCGCTCGTCGCGTTCTCGGCAAAGAAGCCGCGCGCCGTTTCCGCGATCATCGCCTGTTCTTCGGTGAATGCGAATTCCATCAGACTTGTCCTTGAATATGAATTTCTTACGCGGTGCCCCAGACCTTGCGCGGGGGCACGCGGTCGGCCAGCAATTGGTCCACCGCATCGCCCACTTGCGCCGGGTCCCAACGCGCTGGCTGGTCGACGAACGGGCCTTCGCGCCAACCGTCCTCCAGCATGATCTTGCCGCCTTCCAGTTCGAACACGCAGCCGGTGACATGGGCCGAAGCCGCGCTGCCCAGCCACACCACGGTGGGCGCAACATTGGCCGGGTCCATTACGTCGAACCCGTCTTCCACCACTTTCATCTTGTCGGCGAAAGCACCCTCGGTCATCCGCGTGCGCGCCGATGGAGCCAGCGCGTTGGCAGTAATGCCATAGCGTCCCAGTTCCGCCGCCTGCACCAGCGTCAGCGCGGCGATGCCGCCCTTGGCCGTGGCATAGGCCGCCTGCGCGATAGAGCCTTGCAGCCCCGCACCGCTCGACGTGTTGATGATCCGCGCATCGGGTTCGCGGCCCTCTTTCTGCTTGGCACGCCAGTAGTTCACCGCATGGCGTGCAAGGCAGAAGTGCCCGCGCAGATGCACATGCATCGTCGCGTCCCATTCCTCCAGCGTGGCCGAAACGAACATCCGGTCCCGCACGATCCCGGCGTTGTTGACCACAACGTGCAAGTCGCCGAACGCAGCCAGCGCAGCCTCGACAATGCGTCCCGCCGCGTCCCAATCGGTGATGTCTTCATAGTTGGCGATGGCGTTTCCGCCCGCCGCCTTGATCTCTTCCACCACGGCATCAGCCGCGCTGGTATCGCGGCCTTCACCGCCCAGCGATGTGCCGATATCGTTCACCACTACGTTCGCACCCTCGGCCCCGAAAGCCAGCGCATAGGCGCGGCCCAGCCCGCCTGCGGCCCCGGTGATGATGACAGTGCGGTTTTCGCAAATGCCCACGCAAATTCTCCTGAGAAATCAGATCTGGCCGACCGGAAGCAACAGATGCTGCGACACGTCGCCAATGTAATCGAGCATCGAATAATCGCGCGTGGCAAAGCGCCAGACGCCATCGACGCGCACAAAGCTGTCGTGATAACGGCCCGATGCCACCGCCTGCAGCGGCAGGTCGGGCGTCTGCTGGAACACGGTATAGACAGAACGGCAAGTGGCTGAGCCTGCGTGCTTGTCCACTTCGATAATCGGGTTCGTAATAACGTGCCGGGTGCGCGGCGTGCCGCAAGGATAGATCCGCACAAACGCGCGCCACTGCGCCAGCATCGGCGCAGCCCCTTCCACCACTTGCCCACCGCTCATCGTCACGCGGGCATGGGCGAACATCTCGGCCACCTGCTCCAGTTCGCCCGCATCCATCAGTTCGGCATAGCGATAGAGCAAGTTGGCGATTTTCGTGGCCGCGCCCATGGCCTTACAGCCTTTCGATGATGGTGACGTTGGCCTGGCCGCCACCTTCGCACATCGTCTGCAGACCATAACGCCCGCCGGTGCGCTCCAGCGCGTTCAGCAGCGTGGTCATCAGCCGCGCACCCGATGCGCCCAGCGGATGGCCCAGCGCAATCGCGCCGCCGTGGATGTTCACCTTGTCGTGGCTGATGCCCAGTTCCTGCATCCATGCCATCGGCACAGACGCAAACGCCTCGTTGCATTCGAACAGGTCGATGTCGTCCACAGTCATGCCGGCCTTGGCCAGCGCATATTGCGTGGCCGGGATGGGCGCGGTCAGCATCCACACCGGATCGTCGGCACGGACCGAGATGTGGTGGATGCGCGCACGCGGTTTCAGCCCGTGTTCCTTCACCGCCCGTTCGCTGGCCACCAGCAAGGCGGCGGCGCTGTCGCAGTTCTGGCTGGCCACGCCTGCGGTAATCACCCCGCCTTCCTGCACGGTGCGCAGGGCGGCAAGGCCTTCCAGCGTGGTGCCGGGGCGGATCGTCTCGTCATGGGCAAGATCGCCCAGCGGCGCAATTTCATTGGCGAACCAGCCCGCATCGGTCGCTGCCTGTGCGCGTTGGTGGCTGGCCACGGCAAATTCTTCCATCGCCGCGCGGGTGATGCCCCATTTGGCTGCGATCATCTCGGCCGAGTTGATCTGATTCAGCAGCCCATCGCCATAGCGTTCGCGCCAACCGACCGAGCCTGTGAACGGATCGCCAAAGCCATAGGCCTCACCGGCATACATGGCAGCGGAAATCGGAATGGCGTTCATGGCCTGACTGCCCCCTGCCACCACCAGATCCTGCGTCCCGCTCATCACGCCTTGCGCGGCAAAGTGCAACGCCTGCTGGGAGGAGCCGCACTGCCGGTCAATCGTCGTGCCGGGCACATGCTGCGGCAGACCTGCCACCAGCCAGGCGGTGCGGCCAATGTCGCCCGCCTGCGGCCCGATGGTATCGCAACAGCCCCACACAACGTCGTCCACCAGCCCTGCGTCAATCCCGGTCCGCGCGATCAGCGCCTTGATCGGATGCGCGCCAAGATCGGCGGGGTGGATTTCGGCTAGGCTGCCCTTCTTGCGCCCCACAGGCGCGCGCACGGCATCGATGATATAAGCTTCAGGCATGTTCATTCTCGCGGGCAAAGGTTTGATCCGCGCCAACCGGCTGGCTGAACACGCGCGTGGCAATGCGGCTGGTGTGGAAAGCGGGCGTGCCCCAGCTCTGCTTCAGCGCCAGCGCCCGCTTCAGGAATAGGTGGACGTCCACCTCCCATGAATAGCCCATCGCGCCATGCACCTGGATCGATGCACGCGCGGCCTGCTCTGCCGCCTCCAACGCCACGATCTTGGCCTGCGAAGCGCGGGCGCGTGATTGCACGTCGCCGTGGGCAACCTCTGCCGCAGCGGCAAAGACCATAGGCCGGGCAAATTCAATCGCCGTCTGCGCGCTGGCCAGATGGTGCTTGACCGCCTGATACGAACCAATCGGCTTGCCAAACTGCGTGCGGTCCTTGGCATAGGCCACCGCCAGATCGACTGCGCGCTGCGCAAGGCCCATACCCATCGCCGCCGCAAACACCGCCGCGCGGTCCAAGGCCAGGCCCCAATTCGCAGGGCCAAGGTCCGTTGCGCTGGACGCATCCCACTCGATACGGAACAAGCGGCGGAACGGATCGATGGATTCCACCGGCGTCAGCGTCACCTTGTCAGGCGTGGTCACAAAGGCGTGGCCATCGCGCTCGATCACAATCGCAGCGGCGATATTGGCATTGGCGACCACCGGATTCATCGCAGGCGCCACCGCAATGATCGCCGCCGGATCGGCCAGCGCCGGATGACCGGGCGCAAGGCTGGCCAGCAGCGGCGCGCCGATCCCGGCGCTTTCCACCAGCGGCTCGGGCAAGGCCACATAGCCCGCCTCAATCGCGATCAGCGCAAAGTCCAGTTCGCCCAGCCCCATGCCGCCCGCCGCTTCGGGCAGCAGCAGCGCGGCAAAGCCGTTCTCTACGATCTGCGCCCAGCGCGCAGCGTCAAACGCCGCGCCCTGCTCCATCAGCTTGTGCCAGTGATCGGGCGTGCAGGTATCGCCCAGCAACGTGCGGGCGGTGTCGGCAAACATCTGCTGTTCATTGGAAAGGGTGAAGTCCATCGGTCCGTTCCTCCCGATCAGCGCGGCAGGCCGAGCATGCGCTCGGCAATGATGTTGCGCTGGATTTCGTTGGACCCGGCATAGATCGACCCGGCCAGCGAGAAGATGTAATCGTCGAGCCAGTCATGCTCACCGGTCGGCGTGACTAGCTCAGCCTCCGCGCCCAGAATCGCCAGCGCGGTTTCGTGCAGGTGGATGTCCATTTCTGACCAGAAGATCTTGTTGGTCGATGCCTCCGCCCCGATTTTTGCGCCTGCCATCAGCCGCGATGCGGTTTGATAGATGTTCAGCGCATAGGCCTCGGCATTCACATGCGCGCGCACCACCGCGCCTTCCAGCGCCGGATCACAGCTGTTCTTGCGCCGCTGCCACAGCGCCGCCAGCGCAGCGGCAGCCTCCTGAAACCGCGCAGGCGAACGCAGCATCAGCCCGCGCTCAAACCCTGCCGTCGCCATGCAGATGTGCCAGCCCTGCCCTTCATCGCCCAAGCGGTTGAAGGCAGGCACCCGCACGTTATCGAGGAATATCTCGGCAAACCCGACATGCCCGTTGATCTTGCGGATCGGATTGCGCGTCACGCCCGGTGCGTCCAGCGGGAAGAAGATCAGGCTCATCTCCTTGTGCCGCTCGCTCCCCGGCGCGCGGAACAGGCCGAACGCCCAATCGGCAAAGGCGGCGCGGCTCGACCAGATCTTGTGCCCGTTGAGCACATATTCGTCGCCCTCAAGCACGGCGGTGGCGCGCACGCCCGCAAGGTCAGACCCGGCCTGCGGTTCAGACCACGCCTGCGCCCAGATCTCCTCGCCGCTCGCCATCGGCGGCAGGAAGCGTTGCTTCTGCTCGTGCGTGCCGAATTCCATCAGCGTGGGACCCAGCAGGAAAATGCCGTTCTGGTTGACCCGCCCCGGCGCGCCCGCGCGGTAATACTCTTCTTCAAAGATCAGCCACTGGATCAGGTCCAGCCCGCGCCCGCCATATTCCTTGGGCCAGGTAACCATGCCCCAATCGCCGCTTTTCAGCGTCGCTTCCCAAGCGCGGTGGGCCTCAAAACCTTCGCGCGAGGCATCGAAATGCTCCAGCTTGCCCGTGGGCACATGCGCTTCCAACCACGCGCGCACTTCGGCGCGGAAGGCAGTCTGTTCAGGAGTGTACGTCAGATTCATCAGAACTTTGCCACCGTGCCGGTTTCCACAAAGGCATCGCGCGCCTTCTGGCTGTCTTCGTGCATGTACATTTCCAGCGTGAAGCCTTGTTCCCAGCGATAGCCCCGGTCCACATCGCGCGGCTCCAGCCCGTTCAGCGCTTCCTTGGCGATGACCAGCGCCTTGCGGCTTTTCGATGCAATCACGCCGCAGAACGCCCGCGCCTCGGCCACCAGATCGGCGCGCGGCACCACCTTCTCCACCGCGCCAAGGCGATAGGCCTCAGCCGCCGGGATGTTTCCGCCGGTAAAGAACGCCGCGCGCACTTTATGCAGCGGCAACATCCGCGAAAGATGACTCGCCCCGCCCATTGCACCGCGATCCACTTCGGGCAGCGAGAAATAGGCATCATCGGCCGCAATGATCGTGTCCGAAGCGCCGCAGATGCCGATGCCGCCCCCGATTACGAACTTGTGCGCGGCCACTACCACCGGAATCTCGGCATCGCGGATCGCCTTGAAGGTAAGGTAATTGCCGCGGTTGAGCACCGTAATCCGCTCGGGATGCGCCTGCATCTCCTTGATATCCACGCCCCCGCAAAACCCGCGCGACTCCTCCGCCGCACGGATCAGCACCACGTTGACTTCGGGATTGCTTGCCGCGTCCCTGATGATCGCCGGCAGCGACATCCATGTTTCGCTGTCAAACGCGTTGACCGGCGGCACATCGAACACGATCTCGGCGATGCGGTCCTTGATGCTGGTGGTAATTCCCATCAAATCTCTCCGTTCGTGAGAGCGGCAATCCTCGCGCGCGCCTCAGCCTCGATCCCCTGCATAAGGTCGGCACACGTAGGCAGATCACTCAGCCGCCCGGCCACCACGCCCGTGGCCATCAACCCATTCTGAGCATCGCCCGCTTCCACCGCGCGCATGATCATCATCGGGGCAGCCGCCGCCATGATCGCCTGCGCCAGCGGCATTTCGCCATGCGCGGTCATGGCCTTGGCGCTGGCCAGCACCTGCCCCACACTCCAGCCATTCTGGCGCTTCATCTCAAGCCCGGCTTCCATCGCGCGCGCCCACATCGCCAGTTTGCCCGATCCTTCGATCCGGCGGAGCAGCGGGTTCAGGATCATCCGCTGCGGAATGCCGTCCACCTTGGTGGTTACCGCAATGTCCCCGGTCCCGGCTTTGACATAAGCCGCCTTGGGCGCGCTCGGCACCGGGCTTTCGGCGGTCATCAAGAACCGCGTGCCCATGGCAATGCCCACCGCGCCAAAGGCCAGCGCCGCCGCCAGCCCGCGCCCATCGCCAAAACCGCCTGCGGCCACCACGGGCACGTCCACTGCGTCCAGCACTTGCGGCAGCAGCACCGTGGTCGGCACCGCGCCGGTATGGCCGCCGCCTTCACCGCCCTGCACAGTCACCATCTCACAGCCCAGTTGCACCATCTTCTGTGCATGTTTCACTGCGCCCACGGTGGGGATGCACAGGATGCCTGCATCACGAAACGCGCCGATCATCTTGGCGTCCGGCCCGCGCCCGAAGCTGACCGCGCGCACCCGGTCCTTGTTGGACAGAATCGCCTGCACGATCTGATCGGCCCCGGGCTGAAAGCTGTGAAAGTTCACGCCGAAATTGTGCGGCGTAAGGTCCCGCAACCGCGCAATTTCCTCGCGCGCTTCGGCAGGCTGCATCACCGCACAGGCCAGAAACCCGAACGCACCCGCATTGCTTGATGCGGCGACAAGCTCCGGCTTGGCAACCCAACCCATCGCGGTCTGGATCACCGGCAACCGGCACCCCAGACGCTCGGTCAAAATCGTGGCAAGCACATCGCTCATCAGGATTTTTCGGCCTTGTTGGCCGATGCCGCAGATTTCCCGCTCACGCCGCCGATGGAATCGCCGGTCAGCAGATCGTTCTGCGCATGGGCAAAGTGGTGCATGTGATAGACCGCGTCCATCGCCGCCCGCTTGCCGCGCAGTTCTTCCACGTGGTTCACTGCCTGCTTGGTCAGCCAGTTGCCCAGCCGGTTCTGCGTGGCAAGCTTTGCCGCCCACACCGTTGTCGCCTCTCGCAACTGGTCACGCGGCACCACCTTGTTGACCATGCCGAAATCATAGGCGCGTTGCGCGGGCATGCGCTCGCCCAGCAGCAGGAATTCCTTGGCCACGCGCGGCGGCAGTTCATAGGCGTGGGCGAAGTATTCCACGCCCGGAATGCCCATCAGCGGGTTGACCGGGTCCTGAAAGAACGCATCTTCCGATGCCACGATCAGATCGCACACCCACGCCAGCATCAGCCCACCGGCCACACAGGCGCCCTGCACCATCGCGATGGTCGGCTTGGAAATGTCGCGCCAGCGGCGGCACATGCCCAGATACTGCTCCTGCTCACGCGTATAAAGCAGCTCTGCACCCGGCTTGTTGGTGTGCGGCGGAAACATCAGCCGCTTGTCGAACTCGTGATGCAGATCGCGCCCCGGCGTGCCGATGTCGTGCCCGGCGGAAAAGTGCTTGCCCTCGCCCGCCAGCACGATGCAGCGCACCGCATCATCTCGCACCGCGCGGTTGAAGGCATCGTCCAGCGCATAAGTCATCTGCCCGTTCTGGGCATTGTTGAACTGCGGCCGGTTCATCGTGATCCAGGCCACGCCGTCCACCACTTCGTAGCGCACCGGCTCGTCCGTCTCGTAAACGATGTCGACGGCCTTGGGCGTCACCAGATCGGACATGTCACGCTCTCCCATCACGCAGCCCGCTTCGCTGGCGGGTTGTCTTTCAGCACGGTGGCACGGATGTTGTGCGGGTCAAGGCTGGCGATGACTTCCAACGCTTCAGCGGTCGGCAGCAGCGTTTCGGTGACATTCTCGGCACAGACCAGTTCAAACCCAGTCGCCGCCTGCACGTCCTCAAACGTCACGCCGGGATGCAGCGAAACCACGCGGATCGCGTTTTGCGCACCCCCAAAGTCCATCACGCACAAGTTGGTCACGATCGTGCGCAGATCGACAGCGGAATAGTTGCCACCGGGAACGCGCTTGGCCGGATTGTACCCCACGCCCGAAATCATATCGACTTCCGGCACGAACACGCGAGGGCCGTGCGCCGGGAAGAAGAACGAGTTAGGGTGGTAGATCGTGTTGCCCGGAAACCCGCGCACACCCAGCATCTGCGTCTTGGGCTTCTGGTACGTGCCGCCCATGTACGACAGGTTGATCTGCCCGAACCGGTCCAACTGCGTCGGCGTCACCATCGCATGGCGGCGGCCAGACCACACCGCGCTATCAAAAAAGCGCGAGAACGGCAGATGCCCCGCCGGTTTGCGGTCATCATACTTGCGCGGCCCCAGCGGCACCGGCTGTTCGACCAGATAGGCCTCGCCATCGGTCATCATCAATTCGGGCGTATGCGTCAGCTTGGCGAGGCCCGCGGCCAGACGCGGCACCGGGCCAACGCCCGTCGCCACGATCTCGCCATTGTCGCGGAACGCTTCGGAACAGGCAAAAATGCACAAGTCTACAAGAGAGATATCACTCATCAGAAAATCGGCAGCGGGAGAGCCGCGACCGCCTCCTTTCCGCCAATGGATTCAAGATATTCGGCTTCCGATGCGCCCACAAAGCGGTCTGCCACAGCTGCCCAGTCACCAGGATCGCGCGCGCTGTCGGCATAGGCCTTGAACGCCTTCATATCCCAGCCATAATGCGGCGGCATCGAGCTGGGGTGCGCCCCGCCCGGCATTTCCACCACGCCTGAAACAAAGCACCGCTCGAACAGATTGAATTGCGCGTCCTGCGGGTAGTGGTCCTCCATCCGGTCCACCAGTTCCTCGCACGAAACATAGGCCTTGGCCGCTGCCTTGGCGAACCATTCATCGTAGTATGCGTCCGGCCCGAACACCTGCACGTTCCCGCGCCAATCGCTGCGGTTCACATGGATCAGCGCCGCATCCAGTTTCAGCGCGGGCATCGCGATCAGCGTTTCGGCATCGTCGTAGGGCGATTGCACGGTCTTCAACCCGCCCAGTGCGGCCAGATCAGTGCCAAGCCCGACACGCGTCGGCAGGAACGGCAGGCCAAAGGCTGCTGCCTTCAGCCCCCACTGGAACATGCCCTCGTCCAGCTCCAGCACTTCCAGCATGCCGCTTTCGCGCGCTTTGCGGAACCACGGCTCCAGCGGAATGGCATCAAGGCTGACAAACGCAAACACCAGCTTGCGCACTTTGCCCGCCGCGCACAGCATCCCCACATCTGCCCCGCCATAGGCGACCACGGTCAAGTCTTTCAGGTCAGAGCGCAGGATTTCGCGCACCAGCGCCATCGGCTTGCGCCGTGGACCCCAGCCACCAATCCCCAGAGTCATGCCATCGGACAATTGCGCAACGATTTCCGCTGCGCTCATTCTCTTGTCGAGGCTCACGCCTGTACTCCCTGTGATTCTGCGCCTGATTGTTCTTCCATGGCTTTCTGCCACGCCCAGACATGGCCCCATTCGCTGGGCACCAGATGCGCGGTCGGCGTCCAGCTTTTGGGGTCGATCACCAGCGGATCAGACCCGATCTCGATGTCAAAGCCCGCTGGCGTCTGCATGTAAAAACCAAACGTCTGGTCATTCACATGGCGCCCGATCGAGGCGCTTTCGGGCACCTTGTTCACTCGCATCCGGTCATAGCATTTGCCCACATCGCTCTGCGTCTTCATCTCCAGCATCAGATGGACGCAGCCCGATGGCGGCACCGGCATTTCGCCGATCGCCACCGAATGATGGCGGCCATTGTCGGCATGCATGAAGGCAAAACCCATGCCCGGATCATTGGGATCGTCGGTGAAATGAAAGCGCGGAATGTCGGTGTCGGCAAAGCCGATGGCCTTGTAAAAGCTGTGAGCCTCGTCAAAATTGGGCGTGGCAAACACCGCATGGCCCATGCCCATGTCACCGGTCACAAACCCGCTGACGCCCACTTCGGAAACGAACGCCACATCATCGCGCGTGTCGCCGCAAAAGAATTCCAGGCCATTGCCCGAAGGATCGCTGGTGCTGAAAAAGGCCTCCACGCCGCGCGCCGCAGCACCTGCTGCATCGCCATCTGTCACCGGGCGGCCCAGCCCCGCAATGGTGTCACGCAAAGCCGCCAACGACCCTGCATCGCCCACGTCATAGCCTGCCGCCAGCAGCCTGTCGGCCTCACCCTGCTCCACCCAGAAGCGGAACGGGCGATCATCGATGCGATAAGTCGCAACCCCTTCTGCAGGGCTCGTACCCCGCATCACGCCCACCACTTGCGTCATGAAGTGGTCCCACGCGTCCGCCTTCGCGGTAGCAATCCTGACATAGCCCAGTGACTTGATGCCCATGGCCGTCAACTCCCTTTAACGAGGTCGAGGAAGTAGGGCCGCTCGCCCCCTCCATCGACGTTGATGCGTGCGCCGCTGACCCACGATGCCAGGCTGGAACTCAGCCACAGCACGGCGCCCGCCACGTCCATTCCGGTGCCCATGCGCTGCAGCGGCAGTGATTTCGCCACCGCATCCTGCGCAGCGGCGTCGCCATATGTTTCCTCAGCCGTCTCGGTCTGCATCAGCCCGACGATGATCGCGTTCACGCGCACCCCGTCCGGCCCCCACTCCTGCGCCAGGCTCTGTGTCAGGCTCAGCAGCCCGGCTTTGGCCGCGCCATAGGCCGCCGTGCCGGGTGATGGGCGGATGCCCGATACGCTGGCGATGTTGATGATGCTGCCGCCACGTTCGCCAGAGTTGGCTTCCTGCATGTGGGCATAGGCATATTGCGACATGTACATCGCCGAATGCAGGTTCAGCTTCACGATGGCATCGAAAAAGCGCGGGCTGGCCGTGGCCGGAGCCTGTGGCGAACCGCCCGCATTGTTGACCAGAATATCCAGCCGCCCATGCTGCGCTGCCACCGCCTCAACCAACCCTTGCGCCTGTTCGGGATCGCGAATGTCTGCCGCGCGAAAAGCAATACCTTCAGGCAGATCATCCGGCGCAGTCCGCCCGCACACCGTCACCGCCGCGCCCGCCGCTGCCAGCGCCTGCGCAATCTGCCGCCCAAGCCCGCGCGTTCCGCCGGTGACGATAGCGACCTTTCCGGTCAGATCGATGTGGTCCGTGCCCTGCACCGGGGCTGCTCTCCCATGTTCTGCCGATGCAGGCGAAAAACCCGCTGCACCAGATTCGAAATCGCCAATATCGAAAGGCTATAGGCTTTTCAATTGACGATTTGCGTATCCAATGCAATCTTAAATTACGAATGCAGTGCAGAAATGCACGAAATTGAGTCGTGCCGCCGAATGCGCATGGCCATGGGAGTGGAAGACGCAGATGACCGCATATTCGCCGCACAAACCGTTGCCGATCACACACGTGCCGCAGTGGGATTTTGAAACCGACATCGCCATTATCGGCTTTGGCGCCACCGGAGCCAGCGCCGCCATCGAGGCGCGCGAGGCGGGCGCGCGCGTGATGCTGTTCGAACGCAGTTCGGGCAGCGGTGGAGCGTCTGCCCTTTCTGGCGGCGAAATCTACATCGGCGGCGGCACCGATGCGCAAGCAGCCGCAGGCTTTGCAGACACGGTCGAGGACTTCACTACCTATCTCAAACTCGCCGGCGGTCCCTGTGTTGATGAGGCCAAGTGCGAACTCTATGGCCGCGAAGCACTGTCGCACTACCAATGGCTCAAGGATCAGGGCGTGCCCTATCGCGGCAATTTCCTGCCCGGCAAAGTGATCGAGCCGACCGACGATTCCACCCTGATCTGGTCGGGCAGCGAAGCCGCCGCGCCGTTCTACAAGCACGCCAAGCCCGCCCCGCGCGGCCACGTGATCCAGCACATGGGATGGGGCGGTGGCCGCCCGCTGGTCGATATCCTTGAGGCGCGCGCCCGCGATCTCGGCACCGAAATTCACGTCGATGCCCGCGCCGTGGCGCTCATCACCGATGGGGACCGGATTGCAGGCGCGGTGGTCCGCATCGACAATCAAGACCGCTTCGTCCGCGCGCACAAAGGCGTGGTGCTTGCAACCGGCGGCTTCGTGTTCAACGAGGCGATGCGCCGCAAATATTGCCCCGAAAGCTTCCGCGTCAACAGCCCCATCGGCGACAAGGACGATGGCATCGGCATTGAACTGGGCGCATCGGTCGGCGGTGATCCGATCCACATGGACCAGTTCTTCACCACCTGCCCATGGACCATCCCGGAAGATCAGGCCTATGGCGTCTTCGTCAATGTCGCAGGCCAGCGCTTCATCAACGAAGACTGCTATCACGGCCGCGTCAGCCGCTGTGCGGTCGATCAGCCCGGCGGCAAAGTCTACCTGCTGCTCGATAGCGCCCACTTCACCCAGCCGCTCGACCTTGCCGGGATCACCATCGCGGGCACGGGCGAAACGTGGGAGGAAGTCGAAGCTGAACTCGAAATGCCCGCAGGCACGCTCTCGACCACCATGCACTTCTATAACACCCACGCGCGCGAGGGCAGCGATCCGCTGTTTGACAAGCAGGTGCCAATCCTCAAACCGCTCGACCAGTCGCCGTTCGTCGCGCTCGAATGCAATTTTGAAACCAGCTATTTCAGCTTCTTCACTTTGGGCGGACTGAAGACTTCGGCGGACGCAGAAGTGCTGGATCGTAGCGGCAGCCCCATCCCCGGCCTCTTTGCCGCAGGGCGCTGCACATCGGGCCTGCCCGCATGGGGCCACGGCTATTCCTCGGGCCTCAGCCTTGCCGATTGCACTTTCTTCGGACGCCAGGCCGGCCGCAGCGCTGCCGCTTGATCCCCCATCGCAAAGGACTTCTGATGCTCACCAAGGTAGCCCTGAACAACACCGACCTTACCGTCAGCCGCCTGTGCTATGGCACCAACATGCTCGGCTGGATGCTCGATCAGGGCAAGTCGAACGCCATCCTCGATACCTTCGCGGACCTTGGCGGGAACTTCATCGATACCGCGCGCAGCTATGGCGATTGGATGCCCGATGCCCCGGTGGGTGCCAGCGAACGCGCGATTGGCGCATGGCTAAAAACGCGCAACCGCTCCGACATGGTAATCGCCACCAAGGGCGGCTTCTTTGATATGCGCGCAGGCGATTATCGCAACCGCGTAACGCCTGCCGACATCGCCACCGATCTTGCCCAAAGCCTAGACCACCTCGGCACCAGCACCATTGACCTCTATTTCCTGCACATGGACAACCCCGAAAGCCCGGTTGAACCCATCATCGATGCCATGATCGCACACCGCGAAGCAGGCCGCATCCGCCACTTCGGCGCATCGAACTGGGCAGCCGCCCGCATCACCGCTGCCAATGCCTATGCCGCATCGCTGGGCAAGGCAGGCTTCGTCGCCTCGCAAACCTTCTGGGGCCTCGCCGCGCCAGATGCCGCTGCCGCTGCGCAGCAGGGCTATCAGCACTACTACGAGGGAGAGTACGAAGCTCTGCACGACGGCGGCCTGCCCATCGTCGCCTACGCCGCGCAATCGGGCGGCTACTTCACCAAGCTGGCAGCCGGAGAAGTGGGCGAGCAACTCGCCGCGCGCTATGCCAACCCGGTGAACGAACGCCGCCTGGCCGTGGTGCAATCGCTTGCGGCAAAGCACGGCGTGTCGATCAACGAAATCGCGCTGGCCTATCTGCTCAGCCAGCCCAACCAGACGGTAGCCATCTTCGGCGGCTCCTCGCCCGAACAAGTGGCCGAAAGCGCCAAGGCCGATGCGCTGATGCTAACAGCAGAGGAACTGGCAGCGCTGCGCGACGCCTGATGCAAAACCACCGCCAAAGCCCCAAACCCCGCTCATGCTGAGCCTGTCGAAGCATGCCAACGCCGCGCTCAACGCCTTTCGACAGGCTCAGGGCGAGCGGGGATTTAAGGGGAAGATTTGCTTCTAGGCGCGATTGGCCAAAACCCGCCGCACACTCTCCACCGCCAACCTCGCCCGCTCCTCACGTGCCACCACCCCCACCGCATGATCGCGCGGAATCTCCACACTCACCGGGCACCCCGGCGGCAAAGCGCCCAAGAACCCGGCCACATCAAACGCGCCCTCCCCACACAGCAGCCGCTCCGAAGAGGCCTCCCGGTCCAGATCATCGGGCGGCACCAGCGGCCCATCGGCCACTTGCGCATACAAGACAGAACCCCCAGCCGCAGCCAGTTCAGCAATCGTCCCACCCGACCGCATCAGGTGCAGCAGATCGACATTCACCCTTACCGCACCGGGACGCCCCACCTGCCCCACCAGCGCCAGCGCCGCCGCCAATGATCGCACCTGACTTTGCGGATAGAATTCCACCGCCACCCGGTGCCCGAACTGCGCGGCCATATCACAGAACCGCCCGAACATATCCGCCCGCCGTGCCGCATCCCGGTCATAGACCAGCACATTGAGCAAACCCGCGCCCAATTCCGCCGCGCATTCCATCGCAGGCGCAAAAGCCGCCAGATCGGTGCGCCCGCCCAGCGAGAACGGATAGGCAAGGTCCAGCACTACGCCCAGATCGTCCATCACCGCCCTGACTTCCGCCCGCGCCGCCCGGTCGCCCACGATGTCGAAGGGCGGCATCAGCGGCAGTTCTTCCATCGGATGCAGGAACAGGCACATCCCCGCGCACCCCGCCGCATGGGCCGCTTGGGCCAGTTGCACCGGCGTCGTGTCGGTCACGGTCAGATGATCAAGACTGAGGCGAAGCATGGAGCATGCTCTAGCCCCTTGCGTTTCGCGTTTCCACAAGCGATTGTGCCCATATAGCTAATTACTCGTAGATCAGACACGATTCTACAGCGCATAAAGACAAAATCGGGAGAAGCCTTAATGGCAACGACAGCACCTCGTGCCAACCTTACGATGGGCCATATTGCGCTGCATTATCCCGCGGCCGCTGACGGGCCGCTGGCCGCGCGCCTGCTGGCGCTTATGGGCCTGACCGAAAGCCAGATGCTCCCCCTGCCCGGCGGCAATTTCTACCGCTTCGTGGTCTCGCCCGATCACGTGGCGCGCGGCGATGGCATCGTGTTCCTGTCGTGCCTGCCCGAACCGCAAGCCCGCCTGATCGCCGCCATTCGCACCGCGCTGAACATCGGCGATGATGCGGAACACCAAGCCGTCACCGCCTATCGCGCGATGATGGCGCAGGATTTCGAAGCCAGCTTCCACTTCGGCCTGCTGATGGATTCGCTCGAAGACTTGGAAGCCATGGTCCTGAACCTGCAGGATCTGGCGGCAAACGACCCGGACCTGAAGGGCCGCCTGACCATCGGCATGAACCGCGCCCGCCCCGGCGATTCTGAAATCGACGCACGGCTAAATGCTTCGCCCGTGTTCGGGCAGGTCAAGCGCTATACCTATGGCGCGGGCGGTGTGCAGGTCTTTGTCGAAACTGATCTGGTCTGCGCCGGCCAGTTGGGCGAAAGCATGGTCTTCGAATTCGACTATGTGTTCCCGGACAAGAGCAGCCACATCCTGTCCGTCGTCGAACTCTGACCGGCGTGGAGCGGCTAGACTTCGATTATGTGATCGTCGGCGGCGGCGTGGCCGGATGCATCCTTGCCAATCGCCTGTCCGCCGATCCCAACCGGCGCGTGCTGCTATTGGAAGCAGGCGGCAAAGACACCAGCCCGCTGATCACCGCCCCGGGTGGTCTGCTGCCCATCATGCTCTCGGGCGCGCACGCATGGCGATATATGTCTGCCCCGCAGGCGCATCTCGATGGCCGCATGCTCTACTTGCCGCGCGGCAAAGTCTTGGGTGGCGGCTCCTCGATCAACGGCATGGCCTATGACCGGGGCTTCCATTCGGACTACGATCGCTGGGCGCAGGCTGGCAATCGTGGCTGGTCCTTCGCCGAAGTCCTCCCCTATTTCCGCAAGCTGGAGAGCTTCGCCCCTGTAAAGAACAAGTGGCACGGCACCGATGGCCCAATCCAGGTCACCCGCGCCGCGCAGGACCACCCCTTTGCCCGCGCGTTCCTCGCCGCCGGGGTGCAAGCAGGCTATCCGCTGACGGACGACCTCAACGGCCAGGCCCGCGATGGCTTTGGCGCGGTGGACCTGACCGTGGGCAAAGGCCGCCGCTCCAGCGCATCATCGGCCTATCTGCGCCCGGTGCTGAAACGCCCGAACCTCACCGTGCTGATCCAAGCGCACAGCCGCCGCATAGTGTTCAGCGGCACCCAAGCCACCGGCGTGGTGTTCCGCAAGGACGGCGCTGACACGCTCGCCACTGCCGCGCGCGAAGTGATCCTGTCGGCAGGCGCGATCAACACCCCGCAATTGCTGATGCTCTCGGGCGTCGGCCCCGCCGCCCATCTGGCCGAACACGGCATCGCACTGGTCCACGATCTGCCCGGCGTGGGCCAAGGCCTGCAAGACCATCTAGCCGCGCATGTGAAATACCGCTCGACCAAACCGTGGTCGATGCTGCGCTACCTCAATCCCTTGCGCGGCGCGCTGGCAATGGCGCAATATCTGGCCTTGCGCACAGGCCCGCTGGCCGATCCCGGCATGTCGGTGGCCTGCATGGTCCGCTCCGATCCCGCACTCGACGAACCCGATATCAAGATGCTGCTGGTCAGCGCCTTGTTCGCGCAGAACGGACGCAAGATGGAGCCAACGCACGGCTTCTATGCCCACATCAACGTCGCCCGCCCTGAGTCACGCGGAAGCGTCACCCTTGCCAGCGCAGATCCCGATGCGCCGCCGGTGATCGACCAGAACTATAACGCGACTGAAAACGACCGCCGCGTGATGCGCGAAGGCGTGCGCATTGCGCGCCGCGTGTTTGTGCAAGCCGCGTTCGACGAAATGCGCGGCGAAGAACTCGCCCCCGGCCCCGGCGTGGAAAGCGATGAGCAGATTGACGCCTATATCCGCGCCCATGCCGAGGCCGATTACCATTCCACCAGCACTGCGCGCATGGGAGCGGACCCGATGGCCGTGGTGGACAGCCACTTGTGCGTCCACGGCCTCACATCGCTGCGCGTGGTCGATGCCTCAGTCATGCCGCACCTGCCCGGCGGCAACACCGCGATCCCGGTGGCCATGATTGCCGAAAAGGCCGCCGATCTGATCCTTGGAAGGATATAGCCCCATGAAAACCAGAGCAATGGTCTGCCACGCACCCGGCACGCCGCTGGTCGAGGAACTGCTCGATCTTGCGCCGGTTGGCCCGGGCGAAGTGCTGATCGAGATCATGGCCAGCGGGTTGTGCCACACCGACTTGAGCCAGTTGGACGGCGTGGCAGCGCCCTACCCCTTCCCCATCGTCGTCGGCCACGAAGGCGCAGGCGTGGTGCGCGAAGTGGGGCCGGGCGTGTCTTCTATAGCGATGGGCGATCACGTGATCCCGCTGGGCATCGGCGAATGCGGCACTTGCCGCAATTGCCTGTCGGACAAGACCAACTTGTGCGAGGCATTTCTGGCCGACATCGCCACGCAGCCCACACCCTTTTCGCTGAACGGCAAGCCCGTCGCCGCCTATTCAGGCGTCGGCTCGCTCGCGCAATTCGTGGTCATGGCAGAGCGCAACGTGGCGGTGATCCGCAAGGATGTGGCCTTCCACGTCGCCTGCACCGCGGGCTGCTGCGTGGCCACCGGCGTCGGCGCAGTGATGAACACCGCGCATGTCGAAAGCGGCGCAACCGTGGCGGTGTTCGGCCTTGGCGGCATCGGCCTCAACGTAGTGCAAGGCGCGCGGCTTGCGGGAGCCTCGCGCGTAATCGGCGTCGATATCAACCCGCTGCGCCACGAACAGGGCAAGCGCTTCGGCCTGACCGAATTTATCGACGCGCGCGAAACAGACGCCGTGTCCGCCATTCAGGCCCTGACCGGTGGCGGTGTAGATTATGCGTTCGAGGCTGCAGGCTCGGTAAAACTGATGCAACAGGCCTTTGAATCCACGCGTATTGGCGGGGGCTGCACCGTGGTGCTGGGCGTGCCGCCCGATGGCAATGCGATGCACCTGATCCCGTTCCAGCTCCAACTGGGACGCACGGTGCAAGGATCGTTCATGGGCAATGTGAAGGGCCGCAGCCAGCTTCCCAGCCTGCTCGATCACTATGCGCATGGGCGGCTGAACCTTGATGATCTGGTCACGCACCGCCTGCCGATGGCACAGGTCAACGAGGGCTTTGCGCTGATGAAACGCGGGGAATCGCTGCGGACTGTCGTGGCATTCTGATTTCGCCCGCATTTTGCGGAATTATATTTGCATAATCGGCATAGTGCTGACAAAATACCGCAAATTGCGAACATAACATCGCCAAGCATTACGCATGGTGGCAATATTGGTCTTCGGGAGAGACATAGCAAATGGCCACGACAGCCACTACCACTGGCGCACACGCCTTTGACCGCGAAACCCTGCTTGCCGCCGCGCGCGAACGCACAGGCCTGTCGGACTTTGGCGACACGTGGTTCTTCGAACCGATGGACCAGTACATCGCCGCCGCCAATGCGGAGGGCAAGCTGACCGAGGCGGGCTTTGGCGGGCAAACCGAATCGATCCTCAAGGGCCTCGCCAGCCGGTTGCGCATGGTCGAGGATATCAAGCAGCACCCTGAAATTCTTGACGAGCAGGTAGAAGTCGCCGCGATCATTCTGGGCCTGCCACGCACCGGCAGCACGATCTTCCACCGCCTGCTGGCCAGCGCGCCGGGGATGACAGCGATCCGCTGGTACGAAGCGCAGAACTATGCCCCGCTGCCCGGCGACGAACCCGGCAACCCGGTGGCCCGCCGCGCCTATGCCAATGCGATGATCGAAGGCTGGCTGAACCTGTCGCCCGAACTCGCCTCGATCCATCCGCTCGATCCCGAAGCCCCGGACGAGGAAATCATCATTCTGGGCCAGCTGTTCATCACCACGATGGTCGAGGCGATGACCTTCATCCCGTCCTTCGCCAAGTGGCTCGATACTTATGACCAATCGAAGGGGTACGAGGATCTCAAGACGATCCTGAAGTACCTGCAATGGCAGGACCCCACCCGGCGCGGCAAAAAGTGGGTGCTGAAAAGCCCGCAGAACCTGCCCTATACCGATGTGATCGCCAATGCTTTCCCCAAGGCGGTGCTGGTGATGACACACCGTGATCCGCTGGAGGTGGTGCCAAGCTATGTCAGCATGGAAGCTGCGCTGTATAAACTGAACTCGGTCCATTCGGACGAGGCGGTGGGCGGGTTCTGGTTCCCGCGTCTGGCCGGATGGATGAAGCGCTTCGAAGAGGCGCGCGCGCGGATTGGCGAGGACCGGTTTATCGATATCGACTACCGCGAAGTGGCCAAGGAGCCGCTGGCACAGGCGCAGCGCGTGCTGGCCCACATCGGCGTGCCGCTGGACGACCAGATTGAGGCCGCGCTGACCGAATTCATGGCCGGCAACAAGCGCGAACAGCGCCCGATGCACGACTATTCGCTCGAACGCTTCGGCCTGAACGAAGCCGACGTGCGCGAGGCGTTTTCGTCCTACCGCGCCCGCTACATCCGCTAAATACGAGGATATTTTCATGACCGATCTTTCGGGCAAAGTGGTGCTGATTACCGGCGCAGGCCAGGGCATTGGACAGGGCGTAGCGCTCGCCATGGCAGGCGCGGGGGCAGTGGTGGCCGTTACCGGGCGTACGCTTTCCAAGGTGGAAACGACCGCAGCGATGGTGCGTGAACGCGGCGGGAAAGCGCTGGCGCTGGCCTGCGATGTAAAATCCGCCGCTGATCTGGCCGCAACGGTCGATGCCACTGTGGCAGAATTCGGTGGGCTCGATATCCTTGTCAACAATGCGCAGGAAGTGCCGCTGGGCAAGCTGGAGGACGTGACCGACGAAGCGTTCACCGCAGGCTTTGAATCCGGCCCGCTGGCCACGCTGCGCCTGATGAAGCTGGCCCGCCCGCATCTGGTAGCGCGCGGGGGCGGCACGATTTTCAACTTCTGCTCGTCTGCCGGCATCCGCTGGGACATGACCGGCTATGGCGCTTATGCGGCAGTCAAGCAGGGCATCCGCGCACTCACCCGCGCGGCCGCGGCAGAATGGGGCGGTGAGGCCATTCGCGTGCTGACCATTGCGCCCCACGCTGAATCGCCGGGGCTGAAGTGGTGGATCGAAAACAACCCGGAAGAAGCGCAAGCCTTCTTCCGCACGATTCCGCTGGGCCGCGTTGGCACGCTGGAGGGCGATATCGGCCGCGCGCTGGTGGCGCTGGCGGGGCAGGATCTGGCGTACCTCACCGGTGCGACGATCCCGCTCGACGGTGGGCAAGCCAACTTCGACTGAGAGAGGCCGCGCCATGGAAAAAGTAATTGCAGCGCTATGGGCGCCAGGGGGCGAAAGCCACGCCGATTATGGCGCGCGGCTGCTGGCCACGCTGCCCGCTGCGCTGGTGGAGGCGGGCGCGCAAGCGGTGCGGCTGAACGTACGCGATGCGGCGGTGGTCACCGGCTCGGCGCTGGTGCAGCAATGGCAGGCTCCGCAGCAGGCGGCGATTGCGCAGTTCTGGATGCCATCGGCCAACGCGCGCTTTCGCAGCGCAGTCGATGCGGCGTTGGCGCAACACTCGGCGCGCTTTGCCGCTTGGGTGGTGTGTGAATCCACGATCATTCCGAATACTGAGTATGCTTGTTCACGATCTGTTTCCCCGGGGAAACGAGCCGAAGGCGAGTTCAGCGAAGCTAAACACCCAGCGAACCTTGTAAACCCAGAACGCACTTGGGGCTGGAGCCAGGCCAGCTTCATCTCGTTCCGCCCAGACCTGAAGCGCGAAGCCGCCATCGCGCACTGGCATTCGCACCACACGCGCGTGGCGATCGAAACGCAATCAAACTTTGAATATGTGCAGAACCTGATCGTGCGCCCGCTGACCGAAGATGCGCCCGCCTATGACGCCTTTGTGGAAGAGTGTTTCCCGCTGGAAGCGCTCGACCAACCAGAGGCGTTTTTCGATGCGGTGGGCGATCCTGCGAAGTTTGACGCCAATCTGGCGGCGATGATGGAAAGCTGCGCGGGCTTCATCGACTTTACGCGGATCGATGTGATCCCGACCTCGCAATTCGATTTCTGACATAAGGACGCTCAAGATGACTCAACCAAAAGTCGCAATCGTAACCGGCGCAAGCCGTGGCGCGGGCGCAGGCATTTCGCGCGGTTTCGGCGAGCTGGGCTACACCGTCTATGTCACCGGCCGCACGATCACCCCGGGCGACGCCAAAGGTTGGGACGGCTCGGTCCTGCCCGGCACCGTCGCGGAAACCGCGCAGCAGGTGACCAAAAATGGCGGCAAGGGCATTGCGGTGGTCTGCGACCATGGCGATGATGCCTCCGTCGCCAAGCTGTTCGAACAAGTGATGGCAGAACAGGGTCGGCTTGATGTGCTGGTCAACAATGCGGCCTATATGCACCATCAGTTGATCGAAAAGCTGCCGTTCTGGGAAAAGGAACTGGATGCGCAGAAGATCCTCGATGTCGGCCTGCGCAGTGCCTACGTGGCCAGCTGGCACGCAGCGCGGATCATGGTGCCACAGGGGTCTGGGATCATCGCCATGACATCTTCTTTCGGCGCAAACTGTTACATGCACGGCCCAGCCTATGGCGCGCAAAAGGCCGGGCTAGACAAACTGGCGCACGATATGGAGCATGATTTCCGCGGCACCGGCGTTGCGGCCGTCTCGCTTTGGCTCGGCCCACAAGTGACCGAGCGTTCGCAGATTGCGGTCAAGACTAATCCCGAACAGTACGAAGGCTTTCTGGCTATGGCCGAGAACCCCGAGTTTTCGGCGCACGTGATCGACGCCATCGACAAGGCACCGAACCGCGATGAGCTTTCGGGGCAGACGCTGATCGTGGCGGAGATTGCCAAGGAACTGGGCGTGACGGACCGGGGGAACGAGCGGCCCTCGCACCGCGAAATGCTGGGCAGCCCGCGTCCGAAGAACCCGGCGGCGGTGTATTGAGTGGGTAGCGCCAAAGCCCACCCCTAACCCCTCCCGCAAGCGGGAGGGGGACCAAAAGCGTATGCTTCCCCCCTCTCTTGATGGAGGGGTTGAGGGTGGGTGTACCGCCACCCACAGTGCAAACTACGCCATGATCCCGCATGGATCACCGCGTGATCCTTTCCCTCGCCTGCCTCTTGCGTAGCGTCCGCCCGTCCATACCCTCTTACGATCAAATGCCGGGCCAAACCGGCGTGTTTACGGGAGATATGGCATGGCAAGTGCAGCAAATGCTGGGGGCGGTTTTCCCTTGCTCGATGGCGGCGCGCCGCTGTTTGGCCACATCGCGCAGTTTTTCCGCGATCCGGTGTCTGTCCTGAAGCGTGGCTACAAGACCAAAGGCCGGATGTTCGCGATGAACTTCATGGGCCAACGCATGAATGTGATGCTGGGGCCGGAGCACAACCGGTTTTTCTTCGAGGAGACCGACAAGCTGCTGTCGATCCGCGAATCCATGCCGTTCTTCCTCAAGATGTTTTCGCCGGACTTCTATTCGTTTGCGGAAATGGACGAATATCTGCGCCAACGCTCGATCATCATGCCCCGGTTCAAGGCGGCGTCGATGAAGCAGTATGTGCCGGTGATGGTTGAGGAATCGCTCAATCTGGTGGAGCAGCTGGGCGATGAGGGCGAATTTGACCTGATCCCCACGCTTGGCCCGATCGTGATGGACATTGCCGCGCACAGCTTCATGGGGCGCGAATTCCACGAGAAGCTGGGGCATGAATTCTTCGATCTGTTCCGCGATTTTTCCGGCGGCATGGAAATCGTGCTGCCGCTGTGGCTGCCCACGCCCAAGATGCTGAAATCGCAGGCCGCCAAGAAGAAGCTGCACAATATCCTGCAATCATGGATCGAAAAGCGCCGCGCCGCACCGCTTGATCCGCCCGACTTTTTCCAGACGATGATCGAGACGAAGTATCCCGATGGCCGCCCCGTGCCGGATGAGATCATCCGCCACCTGATTCTGTTGCTGGTGTGGGCGGGGCATGAAACCACCGCCGGACAGGTGAGCTGGGCGCTGGCCGATCTGCTGCAGAATCCGGGCTATATGCAGGTCTTGCGCGATGAAATCACCGGGCTTCTGGGCGGCGGAGATGGCGGAAATCTGAGCTGGGAACACGCCATCGCCATGGAAAAGATGGACCTTGCCCTGCGTGAGACTGAGCGGTTGCATCCGGTGGCCTATATGCTCAGCCGCAAGGCCAATGCCGATATCGTGCGCGAGGGCTATACCATCCGCAAGGGCGAGTTCGTGCTGCTCGCGCCATCGGTCAGCCACCGCATGGCAGAGACCTTCCCCAATCCCGATGCCTATGATCCCGAACGCTTCAACCCCGCCAATCCCAATGCGCAGACGACCAGCAATTCGCTGATTGGCTTTGGCGGCGGGGTGCATCGCTGTGCGGGCGTAAACTTTGCGCGCATGGAGATGAAGGCGCTGCTGGTGATCCTGCTACAGAACTTCGACATGGAACTGCTGGACGAAGTGAAGCCGATTGCCGGCGCATCGACTTATTGGCCCGCCCAGCCCTGCCGCGTGCGCTACAAGCGGCGCAAGGTTTCGGGCGAAGCGGCTGCAGTCGATGCCGCAGCGCTGGCCAAAGCAGCCGGTTGCCCGGCGCACGCATAAGGGACGATTGATGGCCAAAGTGACTTTCGTCCAGCCCGACGGGACGGCGCGCACTTGCGTGAATTTTGAGGGCATGACGCTGATGCAACTGGCGGTCGGCAATCTGGTGGATGGCATCGATGCGCTGTGTGGCGGGATGATGCAATGCGCCACCTGCCACTGCTACATCGATCCCGAATGGCTGGACAGGACCGGCGCGGCGCATCCCGATGAACGCGAAATGCTGGGGCTGATAGAGGGCGTGGAAGTGCGCCCGAACAGCCGCCTGTCGTGCCAGGTGCAACTGGGCGAAGAACTGGACGGGCTGGTGGTGCATATCCCGGCGGATCAGCCGGGGGCGTAAGCGCCGGGCTATTAACCAATTTGCCTACGTCCTACCAATCTTCGTCACCCCGGACTTGATCCGGGGTCCATTTCTCCGCCGAGAGCCTTGGTTTGGTTGCAAGATGGACCCTGAACCAAGTTCAGGGTGACGAAAAACGGCGAAAGCGACCTAGCGGGCTAATCACCAACGCGCCCTCGCCTTTAAACTGCGCATCCCGTTGACAGAGCGCGTTTCCATCCGCACTATGCGTAGATAATTGATAATCAAACGCCGATTCATCGGCGTGGAGAGGAAACGCACCGGATGACTGCGAACACGCAGAGCGGCACATTTGCGCATGCGCTGGACTTTACCGGCAAGACTGTGCTGGTCACCGGGGGCGGCGTGGGCATCGGGCGGGCGATTGCCGAAGCTTTTGCCGATGCGGGCGCGCAAGTAGTGATTGCCGAGATCGATCCGGCCCGTGCCGATCAGGCGGAAACTGCCATGCCCAGCGCGCGCGTGATCCGCTGCGATGTGCGCCAACGCGGCGTAGGCGCGATGCTGGCTGAACGGATCGCGGCGGAAACCGGCAAGCTGGATGTGCTGGTCAACAATGTTGGCCACTTCGTCCACGCGCGGCCCTTTGCCATGTTGGAGGACGAGGAAGCCGAGGAAATTCTCGACACCAATCTGGGGCAATTGCTGCGCATGACGCGCGCGATGATCCCGCTGCTGCGCAAGGCGGACCGCGGGGCGTCGATCATCAATGTTACATCAATCGAGGCGCATCGCGGCATTCCCTACTGCAGCGTCTATGCTGCGGCCAAGTGGGCGGTGACAGGCTTTACCAAGAGCCTCGCGCTCGAACTGGGGCCGGAAGGCATCCGCGTGAACACCATCGCGCCTGAAACGACCGATACCCCGCAAGTGGCGCTCGATTACATGATCCCGCCCGAAAATCGCGCGCATGAAGAGCGCTGGATTCCGCTGGGCCGCTTTGGCCAACCGTCCGACAGCGCGGGCGCGGCGCTTTATCTGGCCAGCCCGCTGGCGGCGTGGGTTACTGGCACCGCGCTCAATGTCGATGGCGGGGCACTGGCAGCAGGCGGTTGGTATCGCACGCCGCAGGGTGAGTGGACCAATGTGCCACTGATTTCGGGCAATGGGCTGGTCATTCCGGGGACGGTAGCATGAGCGATCTGGAGCACCTGCGCCGCACGGCGGAGCGTTATGGCCTCGGCGCGGATCGGCGCGACAAGGCGCTGTGGCGCGCAGTCATGGCATACGATGTGGAGATTGTCGGCCCCGGCTTTGCGATCAGCGGGCTTGAGGCCAATCTCGGCTCAATCGATCACCTCGCCCATGCGTTCAAGGCCACGCGCCATGTGGTGCATGACATGGACGTGGTGGTGAGTGGCGACACGGCGCAGGGCGAAACCCGCTCTACCGCCGAACACCGCATGACTGGGCCGGATGGGCACGATGTGCTGCTGGTCTGGGCGATACGCTATCAGGACCAGTGGCGGCGTGAAGGCGATGGGTGGAAGTTCACGCGGCGCGAACTGGTGGTTGATTGGGAAGAAGTGCGGCCCGTTCACGATGTGGGCGGCGCATCAGCATGAGCGGCGCGCTGGCCGGGCGCACCGCGTTCATCACCGGGGCGACCGGCGCAATTGCCGGGGCCTGTGCGCTGGCACTGGCGCGCGATGGGGCAACGCTGGCGCTGATGGCGCGGCGTGCGGATGCTTTGGCGCAGGCGGCAGCGGACATTCGCGCCGCCGTGCCGGGCGCGCAAGTGCATGAATTCCTGGGCGACGGGACCGACGAGGACGCAGTGGCAGCAGCGCTGGCCGGGGCACACGCGCTGGCAGGAAGGCTCGACATCGCCTTTGCAACGGTAGGCGGCGGCGGGTTCAAACCGCTGATCGAAAGCAGCCCCCAAGAGTATCGCGATGCCTTTGAAACCAACGTGATCGCCACGTTCCACGTGATCCGCCACGCCGCGCCGCTTATGGCACCGGGCGGGTCGATCATCGTCCTGTCATCGGGCGCGGCGGTGCTGACGTTCCGGCACTTGTCGGCCTATCACGTGGCCAAGGCGGGGTTGGAAGGACTTGTGCGCATGGCGGCGGACGAGCTGGGACCATCAGGCCTGCGCGTAAACGCAATCCGCCCCGGCCTGACGCGCAGCGGCGCGACGCAGGACATGTTCGATGGCGGCGCGGCGGCAGCATTTCTGCCCGAATATCCGCTGGGCCGCTTGGGCGAGGCCGAAGACATGGCTGGGGCCGTGCGCTTCCTTGCCGGAGACGAAAGCGCCTGGGTAACCGGGCAATGCATTGCGGTGGACGGCGGCAATCTGCTGCGCCGCAGCCCGGATCTTGCGCCGCTACCGTTTGCCAATCCGCTCTATCAGGAGAAATAGCCATGAAAGTTCTCGTAGTCGGCGGCACCGGCGCGCTGGGTGGCCATGCCGCGCTGCATCTGGCGGCACAGGGCCATGATGTGACGATCACCGGGCGCGGAACGGGCGCGCCTGAAGGCACGCCGCTGACCAAGCTGGGCTTCCTGCAGGGCGATTATGTGGCGGGCGATTTCACGCCAGACCGGCTTAAAGGGTTTGACTGGGTGGTTTTTGCCGCGGGCAACGATCCACGCCATGTTCCGCAGGGCGAGGATTTTGGCGCGTGGCTGCACAAGGCCAACCACGTGGCCCTGCCCGCGTTCTTTGCCGCCGCGCGTGAGGCTGGCGTTGCGCGCGCAGTGCAGCTTGGCAGCTTTTATCCGCAGGCCGCGCCCGAATTGGTGGCGGGCAACGTGTATATCCAGTCGCGTCTTGCCGCGTGTGAGGGTGCGCGGGCAGAAGGTGCGCCCGGATTTGATGTGGTTAGCGTGAATGCGCCCTTCATGGTTGGCACCGTGCCCGGCCTGCCAAGCGCGATCTTCGATCCCTATGTGCAGTGGGCCAAGGGCAATATCCCGATTCCGTTCTATGCGCCGACCGGCGGAACCAACTTCATGTCGTTCCGGTCCTTGTCCGAAGCCATCGAAGGCGCGCTGCTGCGCGGCGAGCCAGGCGCGGCCTATCTGGTGGGCGATGAAAACCTGACGTTCCAGCAGTACTTCCAGCTGTTCTTCAACGCCGTTGGCAGCGATGTGGTGCTGGAGGCGCGCGACCAGGAACTGCCGCTGCTTCCCGACATTGCGATCCCGCAAGGGCGCGGCAACACGATCAGTTATGAACCCGACGCTGGCGAAACCGCGCTGCTCGGCTATCGTCGAAACGATGTGGCGGCGGCTGTCGCGGAAATCGCCAAGCAGTTCGGCTGAACCGGGAGAGATACGAATGACGCTAAACCCTCAGGTCGAGGCGCTGCTGGGCTATATGGCACAGATGCCGCCGGTCGATTACGCCACGGTCACCCCGCAAGCCTTGCGCGAAATGAACAAGCCGATGCAGATGGGCCCGCCGCCTGCCGTGGCGCAGGTCCGCGATCTTTCGCTCGATCTGCCGGGCCGCACCATCGGCGCGCGATTTTATGTGCCTGAAGGCGCAGGCGAAAATCCGCCGCTCGTGCTGTTTTATCATGGCGGGGGCTGGGTGATCGGCGATCTGGAATCGCACGATGCCACCGCGCGGGCTCTGGCCCGGGCAAGCGGCGCGGCGGTGCTCGCGGTGGATTATCGGCTTGCGCCCGAGACGAAGTTCCCCGGCCCGCTGGACGATTGCTATGACGCGTTGCTGTGGGCCGTGGCCCATGCGGCCGATCTGGGCATCGATCCGACACGCCTTGCCGTGGCGGGAGACAGCGCCGGGGGTAACCTTGCCACCGCCGTGGCCATCCGCGCGCGCGATGAAGCAGGGCCGAAGCTGGCGCACCAGTTGCTGATCTATCCGGTGGCCGACGCCGATTTCACGCGCGCTTCTTACACGTCCAACGGCGGCGGAGAATACTTTCTGTCGACCGCCATGATGCAGTGGTTCTGGGCGCATTATGTCGATGATGTGGCCGCGCCGCATTCGCTAGCGGCGGTGGTGCGCCATGATGATCTGGCTGGGCTGCCATCGGCCACGGTGCTGGTGGCACAATATGATCCGCTGCGCGACGAAGGGCTGGCCTATGCCGAAGCTCTCGCGGCGGCGGGCGTTGCGGTGGATACCGAAGAAGCGCCGGGCATGATCCACGGCTTCTTTTCGATGTTCGAAGCCGTGCCCGATGTTCTGCCCTATATCGAACGGACAGGCGCAAAGCTGAAAGCGGCGCTGGCCTGAGCATGCGGTCAAGCAAGGGGCAGTAACCATGCCGCCCCTTGCTTCACACCTTCGGCTCAGCGTTGAAACGCAACCGTTACCCAGAACCGCCGGGGTTGGTTGTAGTACCCTTCAAGGAAGCCGAACGACGTTCGTGCGTCATACCCAGCCACCAGAACGCGCTGGTTGGTGACATTGTCTACCGACAGGCGCAGCGATGCCCCGGTATCCGGCAGGCGGAACGTGGTGCTGAGGTTCACGATGGCGTGATCGGGTGCGGCCAGTTCCGGGGTGTTTTCCACATCGAGGAAGTTCTGCGACCGATAGGCCGCATCGGCACGGAAAATGGCTTCGGCAGAGCCTCCCAAGGGCAGAGTATAGGACACGCCAAGGCTCCCGGTAACATCAGGCGCTTGCTTTGGTGTGCGGAAGGACACGTCGGTTGGCACACCGCCGATGACCGAAACATACTGCTGATACCGCGCATCAAGCAGGCCCAGCGAGCTTTCGATGCGGAAACGCGGTGAAACGCGCACACTGGCTTCCAGTTCAAGACCCTGAATGCGTGACTTGCCCGCGTTTTCGGTCCGCACCACGATCAGCCCGGTGTTCTGGCTCACCGTGCTGATCAACAGTTGCTGATCGCGATATTGATTGCGAAACGCCGCAAGATTGAGCGTCAACACGCCGCCGATCTGGCTTTTCACGCCAACTTCGAAGGCTTCGAGATGTTCGGGATCAAAGGCCCCGATCTCTTCGAGCGATGTGGGGCGTCCATTGAAGCCACCGCTGCGGAAGCCGCGTGACCATGAACCGTAGACCAGCACATCGCGCGCAGCCTTGTAGGCAAGCGAGACACGCGGGGTGAACGCATCCCAGCTTTGATCGAGCGAATAGGACGGTGTGCCAAACAGCAGCGGCTGATTGCTGTAGATACGGTTGGCGGCTTGGCTGAACCGCTTGTTTTCATGCGTGTACCGCCCGCCCAGTTCAAGCGTGAGCGCCTGCGCCACCGGCACAGTCATGTTGCCGAACACAGCGTAGTTGGTCGTCGTCTGGCGATTGTCGAAATCGATGTTGAAATCGAGGAATGCAGGCGGAATGCCCAGAACATTGGCCGAAAAATCGGCAAAGCCCGGCGCATTGAACAGGCCATCTGCCACGACCAGACGGGTGAGATCAGAACTGCGTTCGCGGAAGTAATAGGCCCCTATCAACAGGTTTCCGGTGCCAAACACGGGCATGGTGAACTGCAATTCCTGGCTCAACTGGCGGGCGCGTTCATTGTGGAAATCGCCTGCGTAGTTCACCGCCGACGATGCATCGCCATCGCGGCCAAACTGGGCGTGAACCCAGCGATAGGCCGTGATCGATTTGATCTGCGCCGCGCCCAGATCATAGCTGAGGGTCAGCGATCCGTTGACGGCATCGGCATCATCGCGGTTCAGCGCGGGCGTGGAATCAGTCCGGTCGATCCTGCTCGGTACGGTGCAGCATGGGGCCAGAAACGTCGATTGCAGGGTTGAGAAGAAGGTTGGCGTGAACGCCAGCATATTGTGCGCGGCAGAGTTCTGGCGGCGGTGCAGGCCATCGACCTGTGCGATCGCTTCGAAAGGACCATCGGCATAGCGCAGCACTGCGCGGCCCGAGATGACATTGCGATTGCCCAGATTATCGCCCGAAGGCACCTGCTGCCAGCCATCGCCCCATTGGCCCAGACCCGACAGGCCGAACGAAAAGCCGCCGCCCAAGGGCGTGGCGATGCGGGCGCGGACACGGAAATCGTTGTACGAACCATAGCGCACATCGCCTTCAACCTCGGTCACATCACCGGGCATACGGCTGACGATGCTGATCGCGCCGCCAACGGTGTTCTTGCCGAACAGCGAACCTTGCGGCCCGCGCAGCACTTCGATCCGCTCAACATCCAGCAGTTCGGCCGCAGCGCCAAAGGTGCGCGCGACGTAGACGCCGTCTATATAGGTGCCGACCGCAGGGTCGGACGTGATGATGAAATCGTTTTCGCCAACACCGCGGATGAACGGCGCAATCGCGCCGCTGTTGCCGCCCTGGCCGGGGGTGAACTGCAGGTTGGGCGCAACCTGCTGAAGATCGGTCACCGCGCCAAGTCCGCGCGCCTCAAGCGCCTGGCCGGAAATGGCCGTGACCGCGATCGGTACATCCTGCAAGCGCTCGTTCGTACGGCGCGCTGTGACGATGATTTCATCGCTTTGCGTGGCGGCACCATCAGCCTCTTGCGCGGTGGCAGGCGCTGCAATCCACATGCCTGCCAATGCGGTGCCACTTGCGAGCACGACGCGCCTTTTCCAACTTTGCGTCCTCATAGCGTAAATCCCTGTATCTGTCTTTATCTTGGCGAAGCGCCGCGCCTTGCAGCGCGGCCACCCCGGTATCAATCCGCGCTCAAACCGCCGTCGCGCCGCCATCGACGACCATGGCGTGGCCGGTGACGAAGCTGGCGGCAGGCGAGCATAGCCATACCACCGCTTCAGCGATTTCCTCGGCCGTGCCCATGCGGCCCATCGGGGTCATCGAATCGATCACCTTTTTCATTTCCGGGCTGGCGACCAGAGGCGCGGTCATCGGGGTTTCGATTACACCGGGGCACACGGCATTCACGCGGATACCGGCCTGCGCCCAGCGCAGCGCGCCGTGGCGGGCAAGGCCGACCACGCCGTGCTTTGCCGCGACATAGGCGGGCTGGCCACCATTGCCGACGATGCCGTTGATCGAGGCCGTGTTGACAATGGCCCCACCGCCGCGCGTCAGCATCACTTCGGCCTCTTCGCGCATGCAGCGCATCACGCCCGATAGGTTGATGCCCATGTTGCGCTCCCAGATCGCGTCATCATATTCATCATCGCCCAGGCGGTTGATCCCGGCATTGTTGAACGCGCAATCAAGCCCGCCGAATGTGGAGACGGCAGCGGCGACCATGGCCTTGACCTCGTCAGACTTAGACACATCGCAGCGGTGGAAGGCAGCCTTGCCGCCAGCGGCTTCGATCATGGAGACCGTTTCGGCCCCGCCTGCTTCGTTCACATCGCTCACCAGCACGCTGGCGCCCGAACGGGCAAAGACCAGCGCGGTGGCGCGGCCAATGCCGCCGCTTGCGCCGGTTACGAGCGCTGCTTTGCCGTGAAGGCCATAATCGATCATTGTCCCGAATCCTCTCCGATGTTTCGTAGCATTGCCGGTATCGTATAACGCAAAGTCTGGTCAACGACACATTTTATCTGGTATATGCGGATTTTCAAACACGAAAAACTTGGCATAGTTGTTGCCGTCGGCCTGCACGTCCGATACCATAGACGCAAACAAGGGAGAGAGATGATGACCGTGCAGGCTGAACTTGCCGATCTGGTGATCCGGGGCGGCACGATTGTCGATGGATCGGGCGGGGAACTGTTCGTTGGCGATGTTGCTCTGCGCGGGGGCGTGATCGCCTTTGTTGGCGCGCATTTTGGCGGCGCGGCGCATGAAGAAATTGACGCCGCCGGGTGCATCGTGACGCCGGGCTTTGTCGATATTCACACGCATTATGATGGGCAGGCGGTGTGGTCTGACACGCTTTCGCCCAGCAGCTCGCACGGGGTGACCACCGCCGTTCTGGGCAATTGCGGCGTGGGCTTTGCGCCGTGCCGCAAGGCCGATCATCAGGCGCTGATCCGGCTGATGGAGGGCGTAGAGGACATTCCCGGCGTGGTCATGGCGCAAGGGCTGCCGTGGGACTGGGAGACGTTTCCGCAGTATCTGGACGCACTGGCCGCGCGCCCCCGCGATATCGATGTGGCCTGCCTGCTGCCGCACAGCCCCTTGCGCGTGTGGGTGATGGGGGAGCGGGCGCTGGCGCGCGAAGCGGCGACGCAGGACGATCTGGCGCAGATGCGCGATATTGCGCGTGAGGCTTTGGCCGCAGGGGCCATCGGCTTTGCCACGTCGCGGCTGAACATGCATCGCACCAAGGCGGGTGAATTGATCCCCACGTATGGCGCGGAAACGCATGAACTGATCGCCATCTGCGAAGCGTTGGCCGATGCGGAAACCGGGGTGTTTCAAGCGGTTTTGGATGCGCCGTTCGAAACATGGGAAGACGAATTGACGCGGCTGATTGCTGTGGCGGAAAGCGCGGGCCGCCCGGCCACGTTCACGCTGGCGCTGGCCAACAGCGGGCCGAACACCTGGGACGCGCCGCTGCGCATGGTGGATGAAGCCAATGCGCGCGGGCTGGATATTTCACCGCAGATTCTGCCGCGCCCGGTGGGCATGGTTTCAGGCTGGGCGCTGTCCACCCATCCGTTCTGCCTGTGCCCATCGTATCAGCCGCTGGTGGACCTGCCGCTGGAAGAGCAGGTGGAGCAGTTGCGCGACCCGGCCATGCGCGCGCGCCTGCTCGCCGAGATGCCGCAGCCGGGCCATCCGCTGGCCATGCTGACGCGCAACTGGGACTGGATGTTCCCGTTTGGCGATCCACCGCAGTATGAGCCAAGCGCCGACCAAAGCATCGGCGCACTGGCCCGCGCGCAAGACCGCAGCCCGGAAGAGGTGGCCTATGACGTGCTGATGGAAAACGGCGGCACAGGCATGATCCTGAACACGCTGGGCAATTTCCACCAAGCGCGGCTCGATGCGCTGATCCCGCTGGTGCGGCGTGCCGATACGGTGATCGGCCTTGGCGATGGCGGCGCGCACTATGCGGCGATCTGCGATGCCAGCTACCCCACGTTCATGCTGACCTGGTGGGTGCGGGATCGGGCGGGTGAGCGGCTGTCGGTGGCCGAAGTGGTCCAAATGCTGGCGGCCAAGCCAGCACGCGTAGCGGGGCTGATGGATCGGGGGCTGTTGCGTGCGGGATACAAGGCCGATGTCAACGTGATCGATCTGGCCGCGCTGCGCCTGCACGCGCCAGTGATTCGGCACGATCTGCCCGGCGGCGGGCGGCGGCTGGACCAGACGGCCAGCGGCTATGTGGCCACGGTGGTCAGCGGGCAAGTGATCCGGCGGGGCGATCAGCCAACGGACCAGCGCCCCGGACAGGTGGTGCGCGGGATGCAGCAGGCACCGGTGCTGGCGGTGGTTGCCTGAGGCATCCGACATGGATAGGCCGAAAACCCTCCCCCAGCCCCTCCCTTGAGGGAGGGGAGCGAGACTTATTGAGCGTTAAGCGAAATTAGTCGCAGCGGGGAGGGTGTTCGGGACAGTCGTGGGGCAAACAATAATCAGGCAGCGGGCGCTTCAGCCAGAGCGACAACCGTCACGCTGCCATCTTCGCCAACCTGTTCGGTCAGCATCGAGGTGACATAGCTAACCGTCTCGACGATCCACCAGCGGCCATCGCGCTTGGCGTAGACATCTTCATATTCCACCGCGAGGCGGACGATCTGGCGCGGGCCGGTCAAGATCGTGCGGAAATTGAGCGCCCATTTGCCGGTGGCGCTGTCTGCACCCATCAGTTCGATTTCGGCGTTGGTGGCGTGGTGAATGTCATAGACGCCCGGCTGACAACCCATCTGGCGATAGATTTCCACGAAATCATCGCGATTGGTGAATTCAGGGAAGTTCTGGTACGCAATGCGGATTTCGCCCGGAGCAAAGCAATCGCGCACCACATCGGGCTGCTTCAAATCGCAGGCCCGCAGATATTGCGCTTTCAACGCGCGGATCGCTTCTTTGTCTTCCAGCGCGGTGAGACGGGCGGCAAGGCTTTCCAGAGTGACGGACATTGAGCTCTCCCAAGCGATTCGGTGTGTTCGATGCACTGTCATACGCATAGCCTGATTGCACCACAATCACCACACCCACGCGAATTGAGCGTTTACCTTGCGCCATTTGCGGAGTATATGCCAAAAAATAATACGCATATAAAGCGCTGCGGGAGAGACCTGATGACCAATGCCGTTGGCAGCAGTGGTGCGATTGCTGCCCCCCTTCCCGCCTCGCCTGTTTCTGCCGCCCCCGTTCCCGCAGCAACCATGACCGCTGCCGGCCGCCCGCTGACCAATCGCTGGCTGGCGCTGTTCCTGATCGTGCTGGTGGCTATCCTGAACTATGCCGACCGCTTTCTGATCCCCGGCCTGGCCCAGCCGATCAAGGCGCATTTCGGCATCAGCGATACGGTGATGGGCCTGCTGATGGGGCCTGCCTTCGCGCTGCTCTACACCGTGTTCACGCTGCCGATTGCGCGGCTGGCAGACCGCAAATCGCGCGTGTTGATCATTGCCGGGGGCTGCGGTTTCTGGAGCTTTTTCACACTGCTTTCAGGCATGGCGACCAGCCCGGCGATGCTTGCGCTCGCCCGCGTGGGTGTGGGCATTGGCGAGGCGGCCTATCAGGCTCCGGCAGCCGCCCTGATCGCCGCCTATTTCCCCATTGCCGAGCGCGGGCGCGCTTTTGCGCTCCTCGGAACGGCGATTTACATCGGGCAGATGAGCGGCCTTGCTGGTGGGCCTGCGATTGCCGCAGCAAGTGACTGGCAAACCGCGTTTCACGCGCTGGGCGTGGTCGGGCTGATCGTGGCGCTCGCCACGTGGCTGATCGTGCGCGAACCGGCGCGCGATCCGGTGGCCCATGCCGCGCCAGTGCTGCCGCTGGGATCGACGATGAAGCTGCTGATCGGCACGCCTTCGGTGCGCTATCTGGCCACGATCATGGCGCTGGGTTCGCTTTCGGGCGTGACCTTCGGCATGTGGGGGCCAGCGCTGTTTGAGCGCGCCTATGGCCTTTCAACCCAAGCCGCCGGGGCCACGTTCGCGCTGTCGTTCGGCCTGCCGGGGCTGTTGGGCGTACTGGGCTTTGGCTTCCTGACCGACAAGCTGGGCAAGAATGACGCGACGGTGCAACTGCGGTTGACCGCGCTGGCCCTGTTCGGGGCGACCACGATGATCCTGATCGTGACCTGGAGCGAAAGCCTGACAATGGCGCGGCTGTTTGCACTGCCTTCGGGGCTGATGGGCGGGGGCTGGTCAGTCGGCGTTCTGGCCGGCTTGCAATATCTGCTGCCCAACGCCCACCGCGCCACCGGCACCGCGCTGGTGCTGCTGATTTCCAGCATGTTTGCCACGGTGCTGGGGCCGGTGATTGCGGGCCAATTGAGCGACTGGATTGCCGGGGCTGGGCCGCATGGCTTGCGCATTGGGCTGAGCGTGGCGATCCCCACCGGCTACATCGGCGTCTGGGCTGCTTGGCGGGCGGTGAGTTCGCTCGAACGCGACAAGATGAACCTCGCGGCGGCTTGATCAACTCCGTTTGAACAAAGAAAGCCGCGCATAGACCGGATCATCGGCCCCGGCGCGCCCGGTGCCAACGCCTACGCTGCCGAAATCATCGCCATTGGCCACGGGCAGATCTTCGGCAAAATCGAGGATGAACGAGCGGCGGGCAAAGCGCCACACGCCATCGCGGCGCGCATAGTGATCGGCATAGCGCCCCCACGCCACGAACTGGCGCGTGCCATCCAGCGTCAGGTGCCATGCGCGCGCGGTAATCTCGCCCTGCGCATGATCGCCATCAATGGCAAAGAGGCATGACAGCGCGGTGTGCATCGTTGCGCGCCAATTGGCCATCATCGTGGGCAGCCATGCGATGTAACCATCGACCGGGCCGCAATAATAGGGCGTGTGATCGTCCACCGCATCATCGTGATAAAGCGTGCGCAGCAGTGCCCAATCGCGCCGGTCAATCGCGTGGCCATAGGCGGTGGTGAGGTGGCGCAGCGCTTCGCGCGTCGCCAGCTCCTCCAATCCGATGGCGTGTGGTGCCAAGTCAGACACCGAAGCGTCAGACACCGAAGCCGCCGCCGACCGAAATGGTCTGCCCGGTCACGTAATTGCCCCGGCGCGATGCGAAATAGACAGCCGCCTGCCCGATATCCTGCGGCGTGCCCCAACGCTTCAGCGGAAGCATGGATTTGACCGCGGCTTCCCATTCCGGCGTGAAGGTGCCCGCTTCCTGCCCGATCTTGAACTGCCCGGCATCGATCACACCGACAAGGATCGAATTGGCGCGGATTTCGTGGAAGCCCTCTTCCTTGGCAATGCCCTTGATCAAGGCTTCGTTGCAGGCCTTGGGCACTACGGAAAGGCCATCAAGTTTGGGCCACCAATCATGCCCCGCCGATCCCAGATGGACGAAACTGCCCCCGCCATTGGCGCGCATATGCGGCAGCGCGGTGTGGACCGCGTTGTTGAAGCCGAACGCCTCGATCTCCATAGAATCGCGGAACATTTCCTCGGTCCAGTCGGCAATCAGCACTTGCGGCACCACCGGCCCTGCAGCCCAGACCAAGGTGTGAATGCGCCCATGCGTGGCCACCGCATCGGCAAAGGCGGCGGCGACTTGCGCGCGGTCACGCACATCGGCCTGATGGATCGAGGCTTTGCGCCCGGCATCGCGCGCCTGCGCCGCCACGTCTTCGGCCACATCGGGCTTCGACCGGTAAACCACTGCCACATCACTGCCTTCACGCGCGAATTCGAGCGCCACGCCGCGCCCGATGCCGCCGCTGCCGCCAAACACGATGGCGGCTCCTGCTGGAAAATTGGCGTCCATGCTCTCTCCCTTTCGTTCTGCCCGCAACCGCAGGTGGTGTGCGCGCAGTGTCAGAAAGTGTGGAAGTGAAGTCAATGAATTTGCGAATGTGACGGTACAGAATGCCACGAAATTGGCATTTGCGTAGATTTTACCCGGCCAGCTCGTCCTGCGCCTCCAGCATCGGCGAAAGGTCAAGCCGCCGCATCACGCTTAACACGCCCACCCATTCGCGCGTTGGTGCAGCGCCTTCGGCGTCACGGTCTGCCAGCGCCTGCACTTGCACACGGAATTGCTCCATCAGGTCGGCCAATTGCACCTGACCCGCGCGGGACAATTTGACGACCTCTGAAATGTAGGTCGTTTCAGGTGCGCTGTAATCGAGTTCAAAGAACACGTGCTTCATGTGCTGTTCGAACAGGGCGCGCAGCGGCTGTTTGCGGAACACCATCGTGCGGTCGATCAGGGGCCGCACTTTGCCGCTGCGCAGCCGATCAATCAGCGCGAGCCGCTCAAGCCGGGCCAACGCCGCTTCCATCGTGCGCGCAGGCACGGCAAAGTCCGTCGCTGTCTCGGCCGGTTGCACGCCGTTGAGGATCGTCATGAACAGGAACGACAGGAAGATGTTGCTCGACAACGCTTTTTCCTGTGCCAGCGTCAGTTCGTGCGCAAGCTCGCCCGGCGCGTCCTCGGCCTCGCGCGCCAGATCGCCCAGAACAAGGCCGCAAAGCCGCGCCATGGCTTCCAAACGGTCGATGGTCAGGCCCTTGCCCGCCAGCCACCGCTTGATAGTAGCCTCGCCCACACCGATTTCTTGCGAAAGTCGCAGAATCGTCCACCCATCTTTGCGCAAATGGCGGCGCAAAACGGATAACATTGCAGATGCGCTTGAATCGTATCGCGTCATGATCCGCATCAGATAACGAAACGATCTGTTTGGCAAGCGATTGCTTAGACAGAATCACCCTTAGGCATATGCTGCAGTCAACCCGATCACTGGCCGCGTGCACAATCTGCAGCATCACCGGCTGGATGGTTCGGAAGTTTGGGAGAAAACCATGTCAGATATTCTCATCAAGAACGGCACAGTCGTGGACGGAACGGGCGCGCCTGCCTTTGCGGCTGACGTGCGTATCAAGGGCGGCCTGATCGCCGAAGTGGGCGCCAATCTGGCCCCTGCGGGCGAACGGATTTTCGATGCCAGCGGATGCCAGGTGACGCCGGGCTTCATTGAAAGCCACACGCATTATGATGGCACCATGTGGTGGCAGGCCGATCTCGATCCGCTGCCCGGTTATGGCGCAACCACGATGATCATGGGCAACTGCGGCTTTTCGCCCGCGCCGCTGCACAAATACATGCCGGCCCAGCGCGAAATGATCAACATTTTCAGCTTCTTTGAAGACATTCCCGCAGGTCCGTTCATGGACAACCTGCCGTGGGACTGGAACACATGGAGCGAATATCGCGCCTCGGTGGAACGCAACGTCAAAGTTCCGCTGAACTACGCCGCTTACGTCGGCCACATCGCCATCCGCCTTGCCGCGATGGGCGTGGAGGCGTGGGAGCGTGAAGCGACCCCGGAAGAAATCGCCAAGATGGCTGAACTGCTCGACGATGCACTGGCTGCAGGCGCGCTGGGCATGTCGGACAACATGCACGACCATGATGGCCAGAACCGCGCCGTGCCTTCGCTCAAGGCCTGCGATGCCGAGTTCGAAGCGCTGTTTGATGTGATGGCTCGCTATCCCGGATGCTGCTATCAGGTGATCGTCGATACGTTCATGCGCATGACCGGCCCTGCCAATCTGGAACGCCTGTCCAAGCTGCTGGGCGGCCGCAAGATCAAGGTGCAGATTGCAGGCGCGATCCCCACGCTGGAATTCCAGAAGGGCATTCTGCCCGCGATGCAGGAATCGGTGCGCAAGATGCGCGAAGCCGGGGTCGATGTGTGGCCGGGCTATGCCCACGTTTCGCCCACCTCGACGCTCAGCCTCGTCAAGTCGCTGATCTTTGCGCAGTCCAACGATTATGTCTGGCATGAAGTCGTGCTGGAAGACGATCACCACAAGAAGGCCGCACTGCTGGCCGATCCCGATTGGCGTGCCCGTGCCCGTGAAAGCTGGGACACGCAGGCCTGGGATCACTCCCCGCTGAAGAACCCGCAGGAACTGTTCCTGCTCGACAGCGAAAACGGCACTGGCCCGGTTGGCATCACGCTGAAGGACTATGCCGACAGCGTGGGTCTGCACCGGTCCGATGCGATGGCCGACTGGATCATCAAGAACGGCACGCTTTCGACCGTCCACATGGCCCCCTTCCCCAAGGATGAGGCGCTGACGCTGGAGCTGATGAAGGACCCGCGCACCGTGGGCAACATCTCGGACGCAGGGGCCCACCTTCAGATGCTGTGCGGTGGCGGTGAAAACGCGCTCTTGCTGACGCAGTATGTGCGCGAAGAAAAGAAGCTGACGCTGGAAGAGGCCATCCATGTGATGACCGGCAAGCTGGCGGGCCACTTCAACCTGAACGATCGCGGTGTTATCGCCGTGGGTAAGCGCGCCGATATCGCCGTGTTCAACATGGACGAAATCCAGCGCCGCGAAATGGAAAAGGCCCATGACGTGCCCGATGGCAAGGGTGGCACGACCTGGCGCTTTACCCGCGCCGCCATGCCGACCCGCCTGACGCTGGTGAACGGCATTCCGACCTTTGAAAACGGGGCCTTCACCGGCGCGATGCCGGGTGAATTCCTCTCACCCGCCAATGATGTTGCCGAGCTGGCCGAGGCTGCGGAATAAACCAGCGCCGTCCTGATTGGGGCATTCAGATTGGGGAAGCCTTGACCAGCTTCCCCGAGGGGGCGTCCATCCCTCCGGGCGCCCCCATCCCGCATTTCAGTATAATCCAGCTTTTCAGCATAAGGATGCCAAGCCATGAGCGAAGCCAAGATTGGTGAAGCCGACCGCGCCTATTTTAACGGTGCAATCCGTAAGATCGAAACCGAAAGTTCGGTGCTCGTCAGCTCGTCCAAATACCTCAACCATGCCGGCTTGCGCACGCTGATCGCGCAGGAAATGCTGCGCCGCAACGGTCCGGATCTGCCCAACACCGCCTATATCCCCGAAGTGGCGCAGGCGCTGCATGATCTGGAAGACATGCACCGGATCATCGAGCTGTTCGAAATGGAAAAGGCCCGCCTGCCGCTATTCAAGCGCTGGCTCGAACGCCGCAGCCTTTCCAACTTCACGCTGGCCGAAACCGAACATTGCGCACCCGGCACACTGGGCGCGGCGATCTACAATTTCATGAAGAACTCGGGCTATCAGCTCGATCTGTTCTTTCAGGAAATCCAGGTGGTGAACGATTTCACCTATTACCTGCGCCAGACCGCGCTTTCGCATGATATTGAACACATGGTTTCCGGCTTTGGCCCGAACCATGGTGGCGAAGTGGCGCTGCTTTCGGCCAACATGCATGCCAAATCGCTGTACTTCCACCCGGAACTCAGCAACTTCTTCAGCCGCATCGCTTTTTATCTGAAAGCCAAGACGGTGATGAAGGACGGCCTGTTCTATCCCGAAGCCATGGTCGTCAATCTTGAGGCGGAATTCCTTGGCGCGCAGCAGGGCCGCAACTGGAAATATCCGCTGATGCTGGTCGATTGGCGCGAATATATCGACGTGCAGATCGATGATATCCGCCGCGAATTGAACATCACGCCGGTAATCGACAGCCGCTGGGATCTGACCAACCGCCTCTGCAACGAAGATGACCCGCACTATGGCGAACCGCTGATGGAAGCTGCCGAGTGATAGAATACGCGGTCTCCGCACAACCACCTGACTGAACTACCGGGCGGCAAAGCGCGTGTGCGTTTTGCCGCCCAAATGGCGTCACGGCGGGCAACGCCGGGCAGCCGACGAGGATCAAGACAACAACGGAGGGAGAGAGATGATGAAAGCACGGCATTTCCGCAAAGGGCTCTTGCGCGGCACAATTCTGGCTGCCGGGGCATTTGCTCTGACGGGCGCACTGGCAGGCGCTGCCCATGCCGAAGAACAGGCCCCTGACGATCAGAGTGCGACTGAACCGCAAGCCTCAACCGGGGCGGCGCAGTCCTCCATTCAGGAAATCATCGTCACCGCACAGCGCCGCGAGGAAAGCCTGCAGAAGGTGCCTGTGGCCGTGACGGCCATCGGATCGGAGCAGCTGGCCGCCCTGCGCGTTACCAGCGTGCGCAATCTGGCTGGCCTTGCCCCCAGCTTGCAGTTCAATACCCAAGGCCAGCAGTCCAACCCCACGATCATCATTCGCGGCGTGGCCTCGGGCACATCAAGCAACTCGGTCGACCCCAAGGTCGGCATGTATGTTGATGGCGTCTACATCGGCCGCGCGGTCGGCTCGCTGCTCGATTTCTCCGACATTCAGCGCGTCGAAGTGCTGCGCGGGCCGCAGGGCACGCTGTTTGGCCGCAATGCCACATCGGGCGCGATCAGCATCGTTACCGCCGCACCCAAGGGCGAATGGGGCGTGAAGGCGACCGGCTCCTACGGCAATTACAACGCCTGGCGCGGCAAGGTATCGCTCGATCTGCCACAGATTGGCCCATTCTCGATCCGCTTGTCCTATCTGCATGACCAGATCGATGGCGATGTGACCAATACCATGGGCGGCAAGGGCCTCAACATCGCCCTGCGCGCGCCGGAGTTTGGCACGCAGCGCTTTGTCAACAAGCTGGGCTATCGCAATGTCGATGGCGGCCAGGTGGCGGTGCGCGGCGAATTTGGCGCGCTGACTGCCGACTACCGCTTTGATTACACCGACACGCGATCATCGGCCCGCGCCATGCAAAGCCTTGGCGTGATCCCCGATGCCTCAGGCCAGTTGCTCGCCCCCATCGTGGCTTTGCAATCGTTCTTTGGCGGGACCACCAATGAAGGGCTGAACGGGCCGCTAAGCTCGGTTGCGGCTGCAACCAGCGAAGAGCATATCGTGACGCAAGGCCACAGCCTGACGCTCACGCTTGAAGCCAGTGACAACTTCACGATCAAGTCGATCAGCGCCTATCGCAAGTTCCGGCAAGACCCGACCATCTTCGATCTCGGCTCAGCCGGTGGCATGCGCTTCACGCTGCAGCAACTGGGCGTACTGCTAACCCCGGGCCTGACGCCGCAGCAGGTGCAAGCTGGCCTGTTCAACCCGGCCAACCTGCCCGGGCCCAATGACTATTTCTTCCCGCTGCTGTCGGCCCGCGCCACCAATCAGGAACAGTTCAGCCAGGAACTGCAGTTCCAGCTGTCCAACGACAATTATGATCTGACCGCAGGCCTGTTCTACTTCCACGAACGGTCACCGGGCACCGAAGTGCTGGGCATCCTGTCGCCCACGCCGAACGCCACGATCGTGCCCAGCCCGTTTGATGCGATCTTCGGCAGCGGCATTACCCGCACTGTCGGCATCAACGATTCGATGGCAGGCTATGCCCAGTTGACTTGGCACCTGTCCGACAATTTTGACATCACCGGCGGCTTGCGCGGCACGATTGATGATCGCGAACTGGACATCACGGCAATTTCCGGCGCGCAGGGCGGATCACTGGGCGTTGGCAAATACAAGCAGACCTACAAGAAGCTCACCTACACCGGCATCGCCACCTGGCGGCCAACCGAACAGACGATGCTCTTTGCCAAAGTCGCCACGGGGTATGTTTCGGGCGGCATTCTGAGCGGCATCCCCTATCGCCCGGAAAACATGACCAGCTATGAAGTGGGTGCCAAGACCCAGTTCCTTGACAACCGGGTGCGCCTGAACGTTGCGGCATACTACAATGATTACAATGATCTGCAGACCCAGAACTTCATCAACGGGCGGCAGTTCTTTGACAACGCGGGCAAGGCGAAGATCAAGGGCTTCGAAGCTGAACTCGATGTCGTGCCGGTGCGCGGCCTGAACCTTTCGGGCAGCATTTCCTACACCAACTTCGATTATGATACGTTCGTCCTGAACAACGAGGAAGTTGCCGCGTTTGCAAGGCCAACCTACTTCTCGAACTGGACCGGACGCGCGGCGGCAACCTACACCTCGCCTGATCTCACCAGCAATGGCGGGCATGTAACCGGCCTGCTCGAAGCGCGCTATCGCAGCCAGTACTTCCTCACCTCCACCCCCTTGCGCAATCTGGCCGGGCAAAACGTGCTGGAGGACCGCAACCGCCAGCCCGCGTTCTGGCTGGTCAATGGCCGGTTGGGGCTGGCCGACCTACCAGTGGGCGGAACGCGCGTGGCGATCTCTGCCTTTGGGGATAACCTGCTGAACGAACGCTTCATCAGCTTCGGCGCGCCAGTGCTGTTGTTTACGGGCACTTATGAACGTGGCCGCACTTATGGTGTGGAAGTGGGCTTCTCGTTCTGATGTGACCCGTAGTTCTGATGTGACACGGCCTTGCGCGATGGTTCAGCCCCATTGCGCAAGGCCGCCGTCCATTAAAACGCCGCAATCCCCGTAATCGCGCGACCCAGGATCAGCGCGTGGACATCGTGCGTGCCTTCATAGGTGTTCACCGTCTCAAGGTTCACCATGTGGCGGATCACCTGATATTCGCCTGAAATGCCGTTGCCGCCGTGCATGTCGCGCGCCATCCGCGCGATATCGAGCGCCTTGCCCACGTTGTTGCGCTTGACGATGGAGATCATTTCCGGCGCAAACTTGCCGGCGTCCATCAACCGGCCCACCTGCAGTGACGCGTGCAGGCCCAGCGTGATTTCGGTGACCATATCGGCCAGCTTCTTCTGGTAAAGCTGCGTGCCCGCCAGCGGCCGCCCGAACTGGTGCCGGTCCAGACCATACTGGCGCGCGGCGGCATAGCAGAACTCCGCTGCGCCCAACGCGCCCCACGAAATGCCATAACGCGCACGGTTAAGGCAGCCGAATGGCCCTTTCAGCCCCTGCACATTGGGCAGGAGCGCATCATCGCGCACGAACACATCGTCCATCACGATCATGCCGGTGATCGAAGCGCGCAAGGATACCTTGTTCTCGATCTTGGGCGCAGACAGGCCCTTCATGCCCTTTTCCAGCACGAAGCCGCGAATGCCCTGGCCATGCGCATCGCTCTTGGCCCAGACCACAAAGACATCGGCAATCGGCGCGTTGGAAATCCACGTCTTGGCGCCGTTGATGATATAGCCGCCATCGACCTTACGCGCGTGCGTCCGCATGCCGCCGGGGTCCGATCCAGCATCGGGCTCGGTCAGCCCGAAGCAGCCGATCCATTCGCCCGTGGCCAGCTTTGGCAGGTATTTGCGGCGCTGTTCCTCTGATCCAAACTCAAAGATCGGAAACATCACGAGGCTGGACTGCACGCTCATCATCGAACGGTAACCAGAATCTACCCGCTCCACCTCACGCGCGACAAGACCATAGGACACGTAGTTTGCGCCAGTGCAGCCATAGTCTTCGGGCAAGGTGACGCCCAGCAGCCCTTGCGCGCCCATCTCGCGGAAGATTTCGGGATCGGTATGTTCGTTGGCAAAGGCATCGATCACGCGCGGGGCCAGTCGGTCTTGCGCAAAGGCGCGCGCGGCATCGCGGATCATCCGCTCATCATCGCTGAGCAGGCTGTCGAGCCCCAGCGCGTCTTCCCAATCGAACGGAACCATACCGGCCATTTTTCTCTCCTCTGGCTTCTCTTTGGCACTACCCAACGGGTACATCAACTGCGCCGAAAAGGCATTTGTCAGCGCCCTGTCATGGGCTTAGTGCAGTGACGCTACGGAAGCGTGCAGGGAGAACAAGATGCCGACCATCCTGAAAGTGAACGGAACCCCGCGCGAGGTAAACGTTCCCGGCGAAAAGCCGCTGCTGTGGGTGCTGCGCGAAGATCTGGGCTATCTTGGCCCCAAGTTTGGATGCGGCGCGGGGCTGTGCGGGGCCTGCACGGTGCATCTGGATGGGCAGGCGATCCGGTCGTGCATCACGCCGATCAACTCGGTTGGCGATGGAGCCATCACCACCATCGAAGGCGTGGGTGCCAGCGATGTGGGCAAGCGCGTAAGCGCGGCGTGGACCGACCTTGACGTGCCGCAGTGTGGATATTGCCAAGCCGGCCAGATCATGAGCGCGGTGGCTCTGCTCGAAACCAACCCTGCGCCCAGCGATGCCGATATTGACAGCGCCATGGCGGGCAACTTGTGCCGTTGTGGCACCTATCACCGCATCCGTAATGCAATCAAACAGGCAGCAGGCCAAAAGACCGCAGGAGGCACCAATGCGCGCTGATACACCTATGCTCGCCACCGACCGCCGCCTTGTGCTCAAAGCCATGCTGGCCGCAGGCGGCACGCTGGCTTTCGATATCCAGATCGCCGCTGCGCAAAGCGCCAAGCCAAACGGCGCAGCCTCGGCCAGGATCAGTGCCTATGTCGCCATCGCGGCTGACAACACTGTTTCAATCACATCGAAGAACCCGGAAATCGGCCAGGGCGTGAAGGCCATGCTGCCGATGCTGATTGCTGAAGAGCTGGACGTGGCGTGGTCTTCGGTAAACGTCGAACAGGCCGTGTCTGACCAGTCGCGCTTTGGCATGCAGATGGCCGGCGGATCGATGTCTACCCCGATGAACTGGATACCGATGCGGCAGGCCGGGGCCACTGCGCGCGCGATGATCGTGGCAGCAGCGGCCAAGCAGTGGGGCGTGCCCGCAGCGCAAATCACCACCAAAGCAGGCGAAGTAATCCACGCAGCGTCCAATCGCCGCGCGCCCTATGCGGCGCTGGCCGCTGCTGCGGCCAAGGAAGCCGTGCCCGATGCCGCCACGCTGGCGCTGAAAGACCCAGCCACTTTCACGATCATCGGCAAGCCGGTGCCCGGCCCCGATACGCCCGCGATTGTCGCCGGAAAGCCGCTGTTCGGCGTTGATACCGTGCTGCCCGGCATGGTCCACGCCGCCTTGCTGACCGCGTCAGTGCGCGGAGCCACGCTGAAAAGCCATGATGCGGCCAAGGCGCTGGCCATGCCCGGCGTGCGCAAGGTCGTGGTCCTGCGCCAGCTTGGCCATGATGATGCGCCGGTCGATGCGCTGGCCGTGGTCGCCGACAGTTGGTGGACCGCCAGTGAAGCACGCAAGGTGCTGGTGGCGCAATGGGACAATGGCGGGCGCGAGAAGCATTCCGATGCCGCATTCGCCGCATCGGCCAAGGCCGCGTTCGCAGCCAAGCCGGTCACCTCTGTCCGCAAGGAAGGCGATGTTGCTGCGGCGCTGGCCAAGGCGGCAAAGGTCGTGTCGGCCGAATATAGCTACCCCTTCCTGTCCCACGCCACGCTTGAACCGCAGAACTGCACCGCGCAGTTCAAGGACGGCAAGCTGGAACTGTGGGCCCCCAGCCAGATGCCGAATGAGGGTCAAGAACTGGTTGCCAAAGCGTTTGGACTGTCAGCCGATGCGGTAACGGTGAACCTCACCCGCATCGGCGGCGGCTTCGGGCGTCGGTTGCAAAGCGATTTCATGATCTTTGCAGGGGCCATTGCGCGCGAAGTGCCAGGTGTTCCTGTAAAGTTGATCCTTGAGCGTGAAGAAGATTTCCGCATGGACTTCTTCCGCCCGGGCGGATTCCACAAACTGGACGCCGCGCTTGATGCCAATGGCAAGCTGACGGCGTTTCGCACACACCTCGTCACCTTCGGGGCCAAGGGTGAACCCGGGCGTGGCGGGGAATTGCCTGCCGATATGGTGCCCGCCAATCTGGTGCCCAATGCCGATCTTGGGATGACAGTGCTGGACAGCAACATCCCGCTGGGCTGGCTGCGCGCACCGGGATCAAACGCGCTGGCCTTTGCCAGCCAAGCCTTCATGGATGAAGTGGCGGCTGCGGCGGGCAAGCCCTTGCCGATGTTCATGCTCGATGTCTTGGGCGAATCCCGCCTCGTCACCCCGCCGAAAATCCCCGGCGTGCCCGATATCTGGCAGCCGCCCGCGTTCCACACAGGCCGCGCGGCCTCTGTCATCCGCGAGGCGATGAAGATTTCAGGCTGGCAAGGTGCAACTGCAAAGGGCCGCGGCTTTGGCTTCTACTTCAGCCATCTGGGCTACTTCGCGGTCGTGGCCGATTGCACGCAAGAAGGTGGCGCGATCAAGGTTACCAAGATGTGGGTGGCTGGCGATATCGGCAGCACGATCATCAACCCGCTCAATGCCGAGCAACAAGTGCGCGGCGCGATGATCGAAGGCATCAGCCACGTGATCGGCGGGTTGCAAGTGCCAATTGCGGGCGGGCAGGTGCAAGTGGCAAACTTCGATGCCTATCCCCTGCCCAGAATCGATGTTGTGCCGCCCATCGAAATTTCGATGGTGCGCAGCGATTTCCCGCCCACCGGGCTTGGCGAACCGGCCCTGCCGCCTGCCGTGGCGGCGGTGGCCAATGCCATCAGCAGCCTGACCGGCAAACGCGTAAGGTCCCTGCCCTACACGGCCTGAAAGCATAAACCGGGGCGCACCAACGCCCCGGCAATCGCCTTGGCGCAAAATTCGTTAGCGCTACCTTGACCGATGCAGCCAACCTTCTAATACCAGTGCCGCGCATGCAGAGAACTGCAGCATCGAAATCTGCTCTTGCCCGCATCGCGTGGCAAAGCGCAGCTTGCTTGGGAGAAGCGGAACAAATGTTCGAAGCAAGTGCCGTAGACAGGCGCGGAGCCATGGCACGCATGGCCATGCTGCTGGGCGCAACAACCCTGCCGTTTGAAGCCTTTGCCGCCACCGGCGTGCCTGCCAAAGGCCACTTCGGGACCGACATGTTCGCCCTGCTTTCCGCCGTGGCCGATACCATGATCCCCAAAACCGACACGCTCGGCGCGCTGGATGCCAAAGTGCCCGCACGGCTCAATCTGATGCTGGCCAACTGGGCATCTCCTGCCACGCGCGATGCGTTGGGCGGGGCCTTGCTGCGGATCGCAGCGTCAGCCACCGGTGAAGCGGGCAAGCCGTTCGCCAAGCTGAATGCAAAGGACCGCGCCGTCGCGCTGCGCTCTTACGATGCCAAGGCGCTGGTCCGCTCGCCACTGCCGCCGGGCACGATTGACCAGCCCTATGGATCGCGCCGGACCTTTGCCGATCCCGACTACTGGCGGCTCAAGCAGCTGATCATCGATCTGTACTATTTCAGCCCGGAAGCCACAGCGACCGAGCTGGTCTATGAACATGTGCCCGGCAGATACGAACCTTCGATCAAGCTGACCCCGCAATCGCGCCCGTTCCTCTGATCCGGCCCTGCTGAACGCGAGTACATTTCCATGTTTGATGCTATCGTTATCGGTTCGGGGATGAGCGGCGGCATTTCCGCCAAGGAGCTGTGCGAACGCGGCCTCAAAGTGCTGCTGCTTGAACGTGGGCGCAAGGTGGAGCACATCACCGATTACAACGACACGCAGCAGCCTTGGGAATTGCCCAACGACAACCGCATTCCCGAAGAAGAACTTGCTGCCGATTATCCTGTGCAGCGCCAATGCTATGCGGTGAATGCGGCGACCAAGCAGTTCTGGGTAAAGGACAGCGAACACCCTTATACCACCGAAGAGGGCAAGCCCTTTTCCTGGATTCGCGGCTATCACCTTGGTGGGCGTTCGATCATGTGGGGGCGGCAGGCCTATCGTCTGTCCGAAATGGATTTTGAGGCCAACGCCAAGGATGGCCACGGCGCAGACTGGCCAATCCGCTATGCCGATATCGAACCTTGGTATTCGCACGTTGAAAAGTTCATCGGCGTGGCCGGCAGCAAGGATGGCCTGCCGCAATTGCCCGATGGAGAGTTTCTGCCAGCGTGGGAAATGAATGACGGCGAAAAGCTGTTCAAGGCCACGATCGAAAACCGCTTTCCGGGGCGCAAGGTCATCATCGGACGCAATGCCAACCTCTCGCAAGCGCAGCCGCACCATGAAGAGCTGGGCCGCACCAGTTGCCAGAACCGGTCGATCTGCGAGCGCGGCTGCAGCTTTGGCGCAAACCACTCCAGCCTGTCGTCGTCGCTCCCGGCGGCAGAGCGCACCGGGAACCTGACCACGATCACCGATGCCATCGTACATTCGCTGGTGCAGGACCCCAAGACCGGACGCATCACGCAAGTGCGCGTGATTGATGCCAAGACGATGGAGGGCCGCACATATGAGGCCAAAGTGTTCTTCCTGAACGCCTCTACCTTTGGCACCGCGCAAATCCTGCTCAATTCCCGGTCAGAAGCCAATCCGCGCGGGCTTTGCAACAAATCCGATCAGGTGGGCCGCAACATTATGGACCATCTCTATGGTCTGGCCACGATGGGGATCATGCCGGGGTATCCTGAGGATAGCTACTATCGCGGCCGCCGCCCCACCGGCATCTACGTGCCGCGCTATCGCAATTTCAGCGAAGAGGCCGATGGCTTCGTGCGCGGCTATGGCTACCAGGGCGGGGTATCGCGGCAAGGCGGCAAACCCGGTGCCGATGTGCCGGGCATCGGGCAGGATATCAAGGATCGCGGGCGCAAGTTCGGCCCGTGGATGGCCACGCTGTTCGGTTTTGGCGAAATGCTGCCCAATCCCGATAACCGCACCACATTGCACCCCACGCGCAAGGACAAGTGGGGCATTCCGCTGCTCCATATGGATGTGGCCCACGGCAAGAACGAGATGGCGATGGCCAAGCAGATCCTTGCCGATGGCCGCGCCATGATCGAAGGCGCAGGTGGCAAGGTCATCGCGCAATCGGGCGGTCCTGCTCCGGCCGGACTTGGCATTCACGAAATGGGCACCGCGCGCATGGGGCGCGATCCGATGACATCGGTGTTCAACGGCTATAATCAGGCGCACGAAGCGCCAAACCTGTTCTGCACTGATGGCGCAATCATGGCCTCTTCAGCCTGCCAGAACCCATCGCTCACGTATATGGCGCTGTCTGCCCGCGCGGCCCATCATGCGGCGCTGTGGCTGAAGGAAGGAAAACTGTGATGCACGCAAAACTTCTTGCACGGGTTCTGGCATCGGCTGCGCTGGCCACTGCAGCGCCTGCCATCGCAGCAGGTCCGGTCACCGATTGCCCAAACCGCGATGTACCGTTTTCGGCTTCGGCCCCGTTGATCGATGTGATGATGAGCGAGCGGGCAAAGGCGGTGCTGGAACAGACCATGCCAGGAGAATTGGCCAAGATCCCGCTGTTCTTCAGCAACACGCAAATCCCGACGTTTTCAGCCATCGTTTCGCTGGAAGGGATCGGTTCGTACCTTGGCCTGAAGGCCGATTCCATTGCCGCCGCTGATGCCGCCTTGCGCGCCCTGCCAGTGACCGAGGCCGAAAAGGCCGCGCGTTGCGCCCGGTTTGACAATGATGTGCCCGCCTTTGCTCCGATGAAGGGCAAGGTCAAAGTGCTGGTCTTCGAAAAAATCAACGGTTTCAAGGATACGCCCTCGGTCAACGCGGCGCATGAAACGCTCACCGCCATGGCTGCGCGCAAAGGCTGGGCCGTACAGTTCACCGACAAGGGCGGCGCGTTCAATCCGCAAACGCTCAAAGCGTTCAACGTGGTCGTGTGGAACAACAATTCGGGCGAAGTGCTGACCCTGTCCCAACGCGCCGCGTTCAAGGGCTGGCTCGAAGCGGGCGGGGCCTATGTTGGCATCCACGGCGCAGCGGGCGATCCTACCTATTTCTGGGACTGGTATCCCGATACGCTGATCGGCGGGCGCTTTGCCGGGCACCCGCGTGATCCGCAGTTTCAGGAAGCACGCGTAGAGGTCGTCACCGCGCATCCGCTGGCCAAGGGGCTGCCCGCCGAATGGCGGATGACTGAGGAATGGTATTCGTTCAAATCCAACCCGCGCCTTGCCGGGGCAACGCCAGTGCTGCTGCTGGATGAAAGCACTTATCGCCCCGATGATCCGCAAGCGCCGGGGCTGGTCATGGGCAAGGACCATCCGCTGGCGTGGACGAACTGCATCGGCAAGGGCCGCGTGTTCTATTCCGCCATCGGCCACCGGCCCGAAGTTTACAGTGATTCCAATCATATGCGTCTTCTGGAAAATGCCATCATCTGGGCGGCGACTGATCGGAAGGCTTGCCCGGCAAAAAGCTGATAAAGCCACGCTTTAGGGCAGTGCAAAAATTAGCATAGTCATTGCTCCCATATGGGAACTTCGCAGCGTGCAGCCTGGCTTCATCTGGATGCCATCAGGCTGCAACAGCGAAGTTCCCCGATCATGACCACTTATCCCGACCGCAAGACCCTCACCCACCTTGAACGCCTTGAATCCGAGGCGATCCACATCATGCGCGAAGTGGTGGCCGAGGCGACCAACCCGGTGATGATGTATTCAGTGGGCAAGGACAGCGCAGTGATGCTGCATCTGGCGCGCAAGGCGTTCTACCCTTCGCCCCCGCCATTTCCGCTGCTGCACGTGGACACCACGTGGAAGTTTCAGGAGATGTACAAACTGCGCAACCAGATGGCGCAGGACAGCGGCATGGAACTGCTGGTCTATCAAAATCCCGAAGCCACCGAAAAGGGCATCAACCCGTTCGATCACGGCGCGCTACACACCGATATGTGGAAGACCGAAGGGCTGAAGCAGGCGCTCGACAAATATGGCTTTGACGCAGCCTTTGGTGGCGCCCGGCGTGATGAAGAAAAGAGCCGCGCCAAGGAGCGTATCTTTTCGTTCCGCACCGCCAGCCACGGCTGGGACCCGAAGAACCAGCGCCCCGAACTGTGGAACCTCTATAACGCCCGCAAGAATTCCCGTGCTGGTGGGGGGGGCGAAAGCATCCGCGTGTTCCCGATCAGCAACTGGACCGAACTGGACATCTGGCAGTACATCCACCTGAACGACGTGCCGATTGTGCCGCTCTATTTCGCGGATGAGCGCCCGACCTATGAATGGGAAGGCCAGCTGTTCATGGCCGACGATATTCCGCGTCTGGAGAAGGTGCTGGGCTACCGTCCCGAAATCACCATGAAGTCCGTCCGCTTCCGCACGCTGGGCTGCTTCCCGCTGACCGGCGCGGTGGAAAGCACCGCCAAGACTTTGCCCGAAGTCATTCAGGAAACCCTGCTCACCACTACCAGCGAACGCCAGGGCCGCGTGATTGACAAGGACGCAGGCGGCGCGGGCATGGAAGTGAAGAAGCAGCAGGGGTATTTTTGACCCGCATGCTTGAGCCGCGTCCCCGCGAAGGCGGGGACCTCGTGCCGCAAAGCTATACTTAACCGGCCTGAGGCCCCCGCCTTCGCGGGGGAGCAGGGAGGAACCAGACGATGAACGACCAGACCGACGTGATCTACAAGACCGAAGCCCTCATCGCCGAAGATATCGACGCCTATCTTGACCAGCATCAGCACAAGACCATGCTGCGCTTCATCACCTGCGGGTCGGTGGACGATGGCAAGTCTACGCTGATCGGCCGCCTGCTCTATGATTCGAAGATGATCTTCGAAGATCAGCTGACCGCGCTGGAAAACGACAGCAAGAAGGTGGGCACGCAGGGGCAGGAGATCGACTTCGCGCTGCTGGTCGATGGCCTTGCGGCAGAGCGCGAACAGGGCATTACCATTGATGTCGCCTATCGCTTCTTCAACACCGAAAAGCGCAAGTTCATCGTGGCCGATTGCCCGGGGCATGAACAGTACACCCGCAACATGATTACCGGCGCATCAACCGCCGATCTGGCCGTGATCCTGATCGATGCGCGCAAGGGCGTGCTGGTGCAGACGCGGCGGCATTCGTATCTGTGCCACCTGATTGGCATCAAGAACATCGTGCTGGCGGTGAACAAGATGGATCTGGTCGATTACGACCAGGCCACCTTCGATGCCATCGTCAAGGATTATGCCGAGTTCGCCCGCTCCATCGGGATCGAAAGCTTCACTGCCCTGCCAATTTCCGGCTTCAAGGGTGACAACATCACCACCCGTTCGCCCAATACGCCGTGGTATAAGGGCCCCACGCTGGTCGAGCATTTGGAGACGGTGGAAGTCCTGTCATCGATTGATGCAGACAAACCGTTCCGCATGCCGGTGCAATGGGTCAATCGCCCCAACCTCGATTTCCGGGGCTTTTCGGGCCTGATTGCCACCGGCAGCGTAAAGCCCGGCGATGAAGTGCGCGTTCTGCCTTCGGGCAAGACCAGCACGGTCACCCGCGTGGTTACGCTTGATGGCGATCTGGATCAGGCGGTGGCGGGCCAATCGGTTACGCTGTGTCTGGCTGATGAGGTTGATTGTTCGCGTGGCGATGTGATTTCGCTGGCCGACAATCCCCCGCAGGCCGCCGATCAATTTGAAACCACACTGGTGTGGCTGAACGATGAATCGATGATCCCCGGCCGCGCCTATTGGCTGAAGCTGGCGACGCAAACCGTATCGGTCACCGTGCAACAGCCGAAATATGTCGTGAACGTCAATACGATGGAGCAGCTTGCCGCCAAGACGCTGGAACTCAACGCCATCGGCGTGGCCGAAATTTCTACCGACAGGCCGATTGTGTTTGAAGCCTATGCTGACAGCCGCACGCTGGGCGGGTTCGTGCTGATCGACAAGATGAGCAATGCGACCGTTGCCGCCGGTATGCTGAACTTCAGCCTGCGCCGTGCGCAGAATGTGCATTGGCAGGCGCTGGACATCAGCCGCGATGCCCATGCTGCGCTGAAGCAGCAGAAGCCCAAAGTCCTGTGGTTCACCGGCCTTTCGGGATCGGGCAAATCGACCATCGCCAACATGGTGGAAAAGCGCCTGCATGCGCTGGGCAAGCACACATTCCTGCTGGACGGCGACAATGTGCGCCACGGCCTGAACAAGGATCTGGGCTTTACCGAGGCGGACCGGATCGAAAACATCCGCCGTGTGGGCGAAGTGGCGCGGCTGATGACCGACGCGGGCCTGATCGTGCTGACCGCCTTCATCAGCCCGTTCCGCGCCGAGCGCGAGATGGTGCGCGGGTTGATGGCCGAAGGAGAGTTTGTCGAAGTGTTCGTCGATACCCCGCTGGATGTAGCCGAAGCGCGCGATGTGAAGGGCCTGTATAAGAAGGCACGTTCGGGCCAGCTCAAGAACTTCACCGGGATCGACAGCCCCTATGAAGCGCCGGAAAACCCCGATTTCCGCATCGACACCACCGCCGAAACACCCGAAGCCGCCGCAGAACGCATCGTCAAGGCCCTGCTCTCGTGAGCGCGGGCATGACCGACGCCGCCCTTGCCGCGCATCTGGCGCAGGTGGCAGGCCACCTCCTGCTGACGGTGCGCGACAGCGCGGTGCTGAGCCTGAAGGCGCTGGGCAAGGCAGGCGATGCCACCGCCAACCAGTTCCTGTGCCACGCGCTGCGCGAACAGAGGCCTGATGACGGGCTGCTGTCGGAAGAGGAAAAGGACAACCTTGACCGGCTGAACTTTGCACGCACCTGGATCGTCGATCCGGTGGACGGCACGCGCGAATATGGCGAGGCGCGCACCGATTGGGCAGTCCACGTGGGGCTGGCCATTGATGGCGTGGCCAGCATTGGTGCGGTCGCCCTGCCGGGTGCGGATATCGTGTTGCGCACCGATCAGCCGCGCCAGATTCCACCCGCGCCGCCTATCTTGCGCATGGTCGTTAGCCGCACGCGGCCCGCACACGAAGCGGTTACCGTGGCGCAGGCCATCGGGGCCGAACTGGTGCCGATGGGCAGCGCAGGGGCCAAGGCGATGGCGGTGATTCTGGGGGATGCCGACATCTATCTGCATTCAGGCGGCCAGTACGAATGGGACAGCTGTGCGCCGGTCGCAGTCGCGCTCGCCCACGGCCTGCATTGTTCGCGCATCGATGGCAGTCCGCTGGTCTACAATCAGGCCGACACCTACATGCCCGATCTGCTGATTTGCCGAAAGGAACACGCGCAAATGGTGTTGGACGAGGTGGCAAAGGTTTCGCCGAAAGTGTGACTGCCAATCACTGCAACACCCGTTCGTGTCGAGCCCCTCGACATGCTCGGGATAAACTTGGTGCCTTTGGCACGAAGTCGAGACACGAACAGACATTTGGAGAGCGTGGCAGAGCAGGGTTTCCCCGGGGAAACGCCTCGGGCTTGACGAACCCACTCCCATATGGGAGCAAGCTCCATGCCGTTCACGCCCCTCGATCAGCGCGAAATCTATCTGCCTTTGATCGAGGGCATTCACGAAACCCCGCCGTTCGGCCTGTTCATGCGCAACCTTGTGGCGCGAACCGGCGCGCGGCGGGCGTTTCTGGTGTTGACCCTGGCCAATGCAGCACCGGGACAGGAAGCGGCGGTGATCCCGGTCAGCGCGCCCCGCGCCCATCATGAACCGCCCATAGATTACCGGCGGCTCGATGCCTTGCGCCTGCACCCACATGGCCCGCTTCGTCCCGGCCGCGTCTATGCGCTCGACGAAATGCTCAATTACGATGACCGCACGCAACTGGCGCTGCAACGCGCCGCGCTTGATGAAATGGGCATCCGCTATGCACGCTGGCTGCGCGTCAGCGCGGGCGGTGCAGCCGATGCCTGGCTGGTGCTGGTGCGCCTGCGCGAGGATTTTTCGGCCAGCGACGTGGCGCTGCTGGCGGAACTTGCGCCAACGCTGGCCACGGCCCTGCGCACGCTGGTGGCACTGATCGGGCAACGGTTGCAAACCGCGCTGGCACAATCCGCGCTGGACCGGCTTGGCATTGGCCAGATCGCGCTGGACGCAGACGGGCGCGTCATGGCCGCAGACCCGCTGGCCGAGAACATGCTGACGTTCCTGCCCGATCCCGGCCCGACAGGTGCCGGACGCCGCCTGCAGGTTTTGCCCGATGTAGCGCGCCAGATCGAAACGGCCTGCGCGGCGCTGGCAGAAGGGGATGAAGCAGTGCGCGTGGTCCGTATTGATGCGCGCCGCCAGATCGATCTGGTGCTGCGGCCTGCCGATTTGCGGCTTGTTGACCCCGCCGCCCGCCCCGCTGTGACAGGTGCCCTGCGCCTGCACCGGCGCGAGGATGAAGCGGCAGGGGCCTTGGTTCTGCGCGCGCTTCATGGCCTTTCGGCCCAAGAGGCGGCGCTGGCACAGGCCCTTTCCCGCGGGGAACCGCTGGTGGAGGCAGGGCTGGCGCTGGGGCTGACACCGGAGACGACCCGCAACTATTCAAAACGCATCTACAGCAAGACCGGGGCCAGCGGGCAGGCCGATCTTGTACGCATCGTGCTGGAAGGACTGGCCCCCACGGCGTGAGTCCAGCCCTTATTGTCAGGTCACCAAACCCGCCGATGATCCCCATATCCCTACCATGAGCGCACCGTCTGATCCCCCTGTTCCAGTCACTGTATGGTATGATGGTGCCTGCCCGCTGTGTACGCGCGAGATTGCGCTGATGCGGCGGCTGGATGGTGATGGACGGATCGCGTTTGAAGATGTGAGCAACGCTTCGGTGGCCTGTCCAGTGGATCGCAGCGCGGCGCTCAAGCGTTTTCATGTGCGCGAAGGGGACCGCGTGCTTTCGGGCGCAGCCGCCTTTGCCGCGATGTGGCGCGCGATCCCGCGTTTGCGCTGGCTGGGCAGGCTGGCCCAAATCTGGCCGTTGAGCGTGATGCTCGAAGCTCTGTACCGCCTGTTCCTGATATTCCGCCCGCATCTGCAAAGGCTGTTTAAATGAGCGATTCACGTTATCGCAAGGTGCCCACGGCGCGGCTTTCGCGTTTTGCTGCGTTTGGCCAGTTGGCGGGCGGTGTGGCCGGAAGCGTGCTGAGCGAAGGCGCGCGGCGGCTGGCGCGCGGCGAGGCGCCCAAGCTTTCTGACCTGCTGCTGACGCCCAAAAACGCTACCCGCGTAGCCGATCAGCTTTCACGCCTGCGCGGCGCGGCGATGAAGCTGGGGCAGATGATATCGCTTGATGCAGGCGATGTGCTGCCGCGCGAATTGACTGAGATACTCTCGCGCCTGCGTGACAATGCCCACTTCATGCCGCCGGCCCAACTGGAACGCGTGCTGGCCGCCGATTGGGGCATGGGATGGCGCAAGCAGTTCAAATCGTTTCAGGCAACGCCCATTGCCGCAGCATCCATCGGGCAGGTCCACCGCGCGGTCTTGCACGATGGGCGCGTGCTGGCGATAAAGGTGCAATATCCCGGCATTGCCAAAAGCATCGATGCCGATGTGGACAATGTGGCCAGCCTGCTGAAGCTGACCGGGCTGTTCCCCACAACACTCGACATCACGCCGCTGCTGGCCGAAGCCAAGCGCCAGTTGCACGAAGAAGCCGACTATGTCCGCGAGGCGCAGATGATGCGCCGCTATCACGCCTTGCTGGCAGATGACCCGACATTCGTTGTGCCGCAGCCCCACGATCCACTTTGCGCAGGCAGCGTGCTGGCGATGGACTTTATCGACGCCAAGCCCATCGATCTGCTGGCCAATGCGCCGCAGGACGTGCGCGAACGGGCGATGGGATCGCTGCTGGGCCTGGCCTTGCGCGAACTGTTCGAATTCGGCTTTATGCAGACCGATCCGAACTTTGCCAATTTCCGCTGGCAACCCGAAACGCAAAAGCTGGTGCTGCTGGATTTCGGCGCGGCGCGGCCAGTGCCAGAGGGCACCGCAGAAGCCTATCGCCGTTTGCTGGGCGCAGGCCTTGCCGAAGATCGCAGCGCCCTGCGCGCGGCACTGCTAGAGGTGGGCTTCGTGTCCGAAGGCCAGCTGGACCGCCACAGCGATGCGATGGACCGCGCCATTGATGTGCTGATTGCGCATATCGGCAAGCCCGGCCTGTTTGATTTTGCCGACCGGTCTTTTGTCGAAAAAGTGCGGGCCGAAGCCGAAGTGGTGGCCAGCGACCGCGCCAGTTGGCACATTCCGCCGATGGACACGCTGTTTGTGCAGCGCAAAGTCAGCGGCACGGCATTGTTGGCGATCCGCATGAAAGCGCGCTTGCCGTTACGGGAAATGGTAGCTGATGCCATCGGAGTGCCATTGCCAGTGAAAGAACCGACATTGTGATGTGATTTATGTTGACCAGCGCTATCGTGATGTGTGATGCCACTGGTCATGGCACAGGACATTGTAGCGCGTGCGCGCAAACTCATCGAAGACCGGATCATTTCACGGGCAGCACTTGCCCGCGCAGCCGGGCTCCATCCCAACACCTTGCGCGATGCGCTGTTGCCCGATTGGAACCCCACGGTCGACACGCTGAACAAGCTGGCGCGGGCGATGGACGACGGCGAAGACGATGATTTCGCGCTCGCCTCGGTAGAGGAAATCATCGCCGAAGTGCGCAATGGCCGGATGGTCATTCTGGTGGACGACGAGGACCGCGAGAATGAAGGCGATCTGGTGATCCCCGCGCAGATGGCCACGCCCGAATCGATCAATTTCATGGCCACGCACGGACGCGGGCTGATCTGTCTGTGCCTGACCAGCGAACGCGCAGGCCAGCTTGGCCTTGAACTGATGAGCCGCAACAACGGCACGCGCCATGGCACCGCCTTCACCGTTTCGATCGAAGCGCGCGATGGCGTGGATACCGGCATTTCGGCGGCGGACCGCGCGCGGACCGTTGCCGTGGCAGTCGATTCGAACAAGACCAAGGACGATATCGTCACGCCCGGCCACGTATTCCCGCTGATCGCGCGCGATGGCGGCGTGCTGGTGCGCGCCGGGCATACCGAAGCGGCAGTCGATCTGCCGCGTCTGGCGGGCCTCAACCCTTCGGGCGTGATCTGCGAGATCATGAACGACGATGGCACGATGGCGCGGCTCAATGATCTGATTCCGTTCGCGCGCAAGCACGGGCTGAAGATCGGTACGATCCGCGATCTGATCGCCTATCGCCGCCAGCACGATCATCTGGTGGAATGCATCAACCACGCGCCGTTCACCACCGATTACGGCGGCGACTGGACGATCAAGACCTATCGCAACAAGGTGGACAGCTCGGTCCATCTGGTGCTGCAGAAAGGCCCGATTCTGCCCGGCCAGCCCACGCTGGTGCGCATGCACGCCATTTCGGTCCTGTCCGATGTGCTAGGCCAGCCTGGCCCGCGCAAGCGCATCCTGCAGCGCGCCATGTCGGAAATGGGCGAGGCGGGCGCGGGTGTGATCGTTCTGCTGATGCCGACAGAGCCCGATCAGCTGATTCGGGAGGTGAGCGGCACGGCCGGGCACGACATGGAACTGCGCAGCTATGGCATCGGCGCGCAGATTCTGGCTGACCTTGGCATTCACGACATGGTGCTGCTGACCAATTCGCAGCACAATCTGGTGGCATTGGAAGGCTATGGCCTGAACATTGTGGGCGAACGCGCGATCCCGGCGGGATAGGTCTAACTGTCAGGCCGTGGCGCTGGCCGCCATGACCTGACGCCCGTCTGCGGCATAAGCGGCAAGTTCAAGGGCTTCGGCTCCGGTGCGCATCACCAGATGCAGCGCATCGCCGCAGATCGCCGGAGAAAGCCCACGAAACGCGAAGGTTTTCAGCGCATTATCGCCAAGTTCGCGCTGCGCCAGATCGAGCAGCAGCGTGGCGGTGAGCGGGCCGTGGACGACGGGGCCGCGATAGCCTTCTGTCTGCGTGGCATAAGCCCGGTCATAGTGGATACGGTGGCTGTTGAACGTGAGCGCCGAATAGCGGAACAGCAGCGCTTCATCGGGCACAATCGCACGGTGGACCGGCCAGACTGCAGGATCAAACATTGTATCGCCGAGCGGGGGCGGGTTTAGTGGCGCGCCGGCTGGCGCGGCGCCGCGATAGACCACTGTCTGCACTTCACGCACGGCCAGAACGCCATCGGCCTTCGTCTCATGCAGGATCTCCACGAACACCAACGGCCCTGTCTCACCGCGCTTTTCGGTGACCGCCGAAAGGGTAGAATTGCGTTCTATTTCAGCGCCAAGGTGCAGCGGATGTAAAAGCTCAAGCGTACTTGAGGCCCACATCCGGCGCGGCAAAGGCACTGGGGGAAGAAAGCTGCTGGCACCGTCATCGCGCACCGGGTGGCCATCTGCCCCAAGACGCGCGGTAGGGGCATCAGGCAGGCACAGGCACCAATGCAGGCCTTGCGGCACGGCATTACCTCGCGGTGGTTCGCGGTCGAGCGTGGCCAGCCAGCGCGTCACCAATCCGGCATCGACACGATCGGCGCGGCGTTCAGTGCGCCCGATCCACTCGCCCCACCCCTCTGTTCGTGTCGAGCGAGGTTGAGACATGGTGGGTGGTGTCTCGACTTCGCTTGACACGAACGGGATGTGGTTGTGGTCCCGTTTGTCCTTATCAGCCATCAATTGCGCCCTTCCAGCAATCCGCGCGCGATCACTTGTGCCTGAATTTCGGCGGCGCCTTCAAAGATGTTGAGGATGCGCGCATCGCACAGCACGCGGCTGATTTCGTATTCCAGCGCATAGCCATTGCCGCCGTGTATCTGCAGCGCAGCATCGGCGTTGGACCATGCCGTGCGCGCCGCCAACAACTTGGCCATGCCCGCTTCGATATCGCAGCGTTTGCCGGAATCCTTGGCGCGGGCGGCGGCATAAGTCAGCTCGCGCGCCATGACCATGTCCACCACGCTCATCGTCAGCTTGTCGGCCACGCGGGGGAAGCGGATGATGGGCTGGCCAAATTGCTTGCGGCTCAGTGCATAGTCCAGCCCCAGTTCCAGCGCGCGGCGCGCCACGCCCACCGCGCGGGCGGCGGTCTGAATGCGTGCGCCTTCGAAAGTGCGCATCAGGTGCTTGAAGCCCTGCCCCTCTTCCCCGCCCAACAGTGCATCGGCAGGCGCGCGCATTCCATCAAACTGCAACGCATATTCGCGCATCCCGCGATAGCCGAGTACCTCGATCTCGCTGCCAGTCATGCCATGCGCCGGGAAAGGGTCCGCCCCGTTCCCGCGCGGCTTGGGCACCAGCAGCATCGACAGGCCCGCATAGCCTTTTGCATCTGAAACCGTGCGCGCCAGCAGGGTCATCATATCGGAGCGCGCGGCGTGGGTAATCCACGTCTTTGCCCCATCGATCACCCAGTCATCTGCATCACGCCGCGCCCGCGTTTGCAGCGAGCCGAGGTCGGACCCGGTATCAGGCTCGGTAAACACGGCGGTTGGCAACACGTCGCCGCTGGCGATGCGTGGCAGCCAGTAGGCCTTTTGCGCATCGGTGCCGCCCAGGACGATCAGCTCGCCTGCGATCTCTGACCGCGTGCCCAATGACCCTGCGCCGATCCAGCCGCGCGAAAGCTCTTCAGTAACCACGCACATCACCAGCTTGCCAAGGCCAAGGCCGCCATAGCTTTCTGGAATGCACACGCCGAACGTGCCCAGTTCCGCCATGGCCTGAACCGTTGCATCGGGTATCAAATCATTGGCCAGATGCCATTTGTGCGCGTGCGGCAGAATCTCGGCATCAGTAAAACGGCGAAACTGATCGCGGATCGTATCAAGATCGGGATCGCCCAGACTGTCAGAGGGCCATTGACCGACCGCCAGCGCCTCGGCCACACTGGCGCGCGCGGCGGCATGATCGGTATCCAGCAGATCCGCGCAAGCCTGCGCCAGCGCCCGTGCCGCTGCACCAAGGCCCAGATCGGCGGGGCGAAAAACCTCGTTCTGGCTCATCGGCAATCCGCCCACCAGTTGGGCCAACGTTTCGGCAAAGGCCAGACGTGCGAGTTCGGCATCGAGCGCGCTGCCTGAACGCGCCTGCCATTCCGCCACCGCTTCAAGAGCAGCGACGCAGGTTGCCACCCACGCAACACCATGCGCCGCACGCTGATGTGCGTCGATCCGCTGGCCATCCAGCCGCGCCTTCAACGCGGCTTGTGCGGCCGAGCGATAGGCGCGCGCGGCCCCAAGTAGCTGTTCGAACATCCTGCCTCCCGCACGGGATCAGGTTGAAACCCTGCCGCGCAGGAACAAGGCTATGGCCGCCATGCCATAGGCGTCAACCGGGCTTTCCTGTCATTTTTGCAAAGCCCTAGCGTGGCTTTTGCCGGGGATAAATTTGGCAAAAAAAGGGGGCCAGCTTACGCGGGCCCCCTTGGAAAAGTTTGGGAGAGGATGCCTGAAAGGCATGCTCTACATCGGCCTTGTTAACGCTACCCGCAAGTGCGAACGGCGCGAAAGCAATTGCAGTTTATGCAATCATTGATCGTTTTGCCGCCAGCACCGTATTGCTGAGCAGGCAGGCGATGGTCATCGGCCCCACACCGCCCGGCACCGGCGTCACCGCCTTGGCATGATCAAGTTCGTGCGTGGCGCAGTCTCCCACAATCTTTGTCTTGCCATCGAAATCGGTTACGCGGGTAATGCCCACATCGATTACCACCGCGCCCGGCTTTACCCAATAGCCGCGCACCAGATGCGGCGCCCCTGCGGCGGCCACGATCACATCGGCCTTCCGCGCCACATCGGGCAGATCGCGCGTTTCGATATGCGTGACGGTCACCGTCGCTTCGCGTTCCAGCAGCAGCATCGATACCGGTTTGCCCACGATGTTCGATTTGCCGATCACCACCACATTAAGGCCGCGATAATCATCGATCACGCTATCCAGCAGTAACATCACGCCCAGCGGGGTGCAGGGCACCAGTCCGCCCGTGCCGGTGGATAGCCGCCCGACATTGACCGGGTGGAACCCGTCCACATCCTTGCCCGGATCGATCCGGTCAAGCACCAGCGCGGCATCGATATGTTTGGGCAGGGGCAACTGCACCAGAATGCCATGGACCCCGGCATCGGCGTTCAGCGAACCGATCAGCGCCAAGACATCAGCTTGCGGTGTATCGGCGGGCAGGCGGTGTTCGATCGAGGTGATCCCTGCCTTGCGGCACTGCGCGATCTTGCGTCCGACATAAACCTCGCTTGCCGGATCATGCCCGACCAGTATGACAGCTAGGCCCGGCGCCGGTGCGCCCTGGGCCACCATTTCCGCCACATCTGCTGCAGTGCGCGCCAGCACTTGCGCGGCCAGCGCTTTGCCATCGATAATCTGGGCCATTTCTTGCCTCACCCTACGTGTTTGAGGATGATTGTATGTGTTACATACAAATTTATCAACCGGCGTTTTGCGCAACCAATGCCTCGGGCACCACCTTGGCCAGCACGTGTGCCAGCGCGCGGGCATTGATATCCTTGGCCTTGGCCTCGCTCTCTGCCTCGGTATAGCAGCGCAGTTCGGGCGCGTTGCCCGATGGGCGCAAGTGGATCACCGCACCATTGGCGAAGGACATGCGATAACCATCGGTGGTGTCGATCCCGGTCGGCAGACCCGCAATTTCGCCAAACAGCCGTGCGGCGCGCGCCAGTTGCCCGGATTGCGTACCGGTGGAAAGCAACGCGATCAGCGCCGCACTGTGCTGTTGCGGAAAGTCTGCCACCCGATCGCTGAAGGTAAAACGCGGCGGCAGGCTGGCCACAACTTCGGCAATCGACCGTGCCTTTGCCGCCTGCACCACCGCGATGATCGGCAAAAGTGCATCGCGGGTTGGCAGTGCAGCCAATTCCCCCACGGCCGTACCCAGAAGGAACCCGCCATTGGCTTCATATCCGCACACGCATGCCGCAGGATCGGCGTCAGCCGCCTCCATCATAGCCGCAATGACATAGGGCGAGCCAATGCGCGTGCGCACCACGGTTGGCACTGCGCGGCTCAATTCCAGCACGGTGTTCGAACTGACCGGCGTGACCGCCACATCAGCGCCGAGGCTTTGCGCGCACAGCAGGCCCACCACATCGCCGCGCAGCCACACGCCGCGCGCGTCAGACACCAGCGGCCGGTCCGAATCACCATCGGTGGAAATGATGGCATCGACCGCATTGTCTGCCGCCCATTGCGCAGCCAGCGCGATGTCCTCTGCCCGGATCGCTTCGGTGTCCACTGGCACAAACACCGTTTCACGCCCGAATGGCACGGCTGTGCCGCCAAGCGCCTCAACCGCGCGCACCAGCACATCACGGCCCACCGCGGTGTGCTGATAAACCCCGACCGTCAGCCCAGCCAGCGCATCGGCCCCGAAGTGCCTGACATAACGGTCAATATAGGCAGGCACCACATCTACCACAGTGGACAACAGCACAGGTTCCAGCAAGCTGTCATCATTGCCGAAGCACGCGGGATCAGACACGATCTGTTGCGAGACAATCCCCGCCTCGTCACTTTTCAGCACTTCGCCATGCGGGCGATAGAACTTGATGCCATTGCGGTCTGCCGGGATATGACTCCCGGTGACCATGATCGATGGCATCGCCTCCCCCCCATTCGATCCCATGGCAAAGAGCGCCAGCGCGGGTGTGGGAACATGGCCGCAGAACACCACCTCGCCCCCGCAATCGCGCACCGCCGTGGCGCAAGCGGCCAGAATGCGCGGCGTGCTGGCCCGCAGATCGCCTGCCAACGCCACCTGCTGGCCATCGGAAAATTCGCCAATCTGGCGCAAATACTGAAGGAACGCGGTGGTATAGGCGTGGCACAGCTTGTCCGTCATCGCGCTGGCCAGCCCGCGCACGCCGCTGGTGCCAAAGGGGACGCCGCTGAGCTTCATCAGTTCGGCCACACTTGTGCCCGACAGTTGCCGATTCTCGTTCATGCCAGGGTGTTCCATTCCATAACGTCCGCCCGATAGCCGGAAGAATACCCTGACTGCAACGCGCCGTGTCCAACAACGGTCCCGCTACTGCGGCTGCACATGCACCGTAATGAACGTATATACGGCCTACAGCGCATGTGGCACTCTTTGCGTCTCAGCAAAAAAAGTTCACACACCGGTCCGACAAAGACACCAAATCGTGTCCACTTGTGCTGCAACTGCGAAATATGGAATTGTCTTGATCGATGGGTTCTCCGAACGCCGCTTCTCATAATGGTGCGTCTCATGGTGGCGGGTCAGACCACCATGCGCCGCGCTTCCGCGATTTCGTGCGATGGGCCAAGCAGGTGCTGGGGCCAGATGCGGTCTTCGTGCGGCTGGCGCTGCTCTATGGAGCGGCGATATCGCTGCTTTCGCTGGCAACGCCGATCTCTGTTCAGTTGCTGGTCAATTCGGTTGCCAACACGGCCCTGCCTGCCCCGCTGCTGACGCTGGCGGCATTGCTGTTTGCTCTGCTGCTGCTGTCCGGCATGCTCAGCGCGTTTCGCGTGCATTTGCTGGCCCGGTTTGAGCGGCGCTTTTTTGCCCGGCTGGTGGGCGAAATCACGCTGCGCGCGGTTCATGCGCAAAACCCGTTCTTTGTCGATGCGCGGCGCGGTGACCTGTTCAACCGCTTTTTCGACATGGGCGTGGTCCAAAAATCGTTGACGAGCCTGCTGATCGCTGGGTTCACCATACTGCTGCAAAGCATCGTCGGACTGGTGGTGACGAGCTTTTATCATCCGTTCTTCCTCGCGTTCAATCTGGTGCTCGTCGCCCTGGTGCTGATCATCTGGCGGATCTGGACCAATTCATCGATCGCCAGCGCTGTGGCCAAAAGCCATGCCAAGCATGCAACCGCCCACTGGCTGGGCACCGTTGGCAATTCCAACGGCGTTTACAAATCCAGCCGCCACATGACTTATGCGATCGAACGGTCAGACGCGGTAACGGCAAACTATGTCGCGGCGCATCGCCTGCATTTCCGCTATACTTTCGGACAGACCATTGCGCTGCTGCTGCTTTATGCCGTGGCAAGCTCTGGCTTGCTGGCAATGGGTGGCTGGCTGATCCTGCAGGGCGAACTGTCCATCGGACAGCTGGTTGCCGCAGAGCTGATCCTTTCGGGCGTATTCTATGGAATTGCCCAGCTCGGCACATATCTTGAGATATTCTACGAAATGGCCGGCAGCCTTGAAGAATTGCACCTGTTCTGGGAAGTGCCGCAGGAAGCCCCGGTGGAATCGGAAACCCCCTGCCCGCCCGATGGCGCGATCCGCCTGCGCGATGTGAAGCACGCGGGTTATACTTTCGACTTCTATGTGAACGCTGGAGCCCAGGTCGGCGTGATGGCCGCACCCGGGGTGGAGCGCGTTCTGGCCTCGCTGCTCAAACGGCTTGATGTTCCCAAAAGCGGTTTCGTTTCAGTTGGCGGCGCTGATCTGGGCACGTTCGACATGTATCGCCTGCGCTCTGACGTGATCGTGCTTGACCGGCCGACCATTGTGGAAATGAGCGTGCGCGAATACCTGGGCCTCAGCGCGCCCGGCCGCCCCGAAGCCATGATCGAAGCGCTTGAGCTGGTCGGTCTGGACCGGCGGATAAGCGCTTTGGATGGCGGGCTTGATGCTATCCTTTCAGGAACCGGCTGGCCGCTTTCGGTGGGTGAGACGATGGCGCTGAAGCTGGCAGGCGCGGTGCTGGCCCGCCCCCGTGTGCTGATGCTCTCCCCGCTTTATGACATGATCCCGCCCACCCGGCTTGATCGCGTGCTCAAGGCTCTGCGCCAAACCGGCACCACTGTGCTGCAATTCACTGAACGGCCAGAGGGCCTGAAGCGCGATCTGTGGATGTGGATCGGCAAGGATGCGCAGGCGGCATCGAGCGAGCTTACCGAGATCCTGCCCCTCACAAACGGAGGGCGTTGAGCCATGGCACCTGCTCCAAACCCCCTGGCTGTCCGCTCCGGCCACCACGATCTGACCGCATTCCGCACCCTGTCCACGCTGCAGGTGCCGCGCACCACGCGCACGCTGGGGCGGATGATTGCGGTGACCATCCCGTTACTGCTGATTGTGCTGTTCCTGGTCAAATGGGTGCAGACTGCGCCGGGCCGGGGCGAGGTAATCGCGCTCAACCCGCAGGACCGTGTGCAGATGATCACTGCGCTGGTGCCGGGCCGGGTGGAACAATGGTTCGTGTCCGATGGCCAGCTGGTGAAGAAGGGCGATCCGATTGCCCGGATCATCGATAACGATCCCAACCTGCTGCGCAGTCTTGCGGCAGAGCGGGAACAGGTGATGGCCCAGATCAGCGCTGCCGAACAAGCGATGACGACCGCGCGGCTCGACGTAAACCGCTTCTCGCAACTCTATACCGAGGGTCTGGCCGCACGGCGCGATTTTGAAGCGGCGCAGATCAAGGTCGCCGAACTCAATGCCAAGCTGGCTGAAACGCGCGCCAAGCTGAACAAGGTTGATATCGCGCTCAGCCGCCAATCGGCCCAGTTGGTCACCGCGCCGCGCGACGGGCGCATCCAGTCGCTCAACACCGCCGCCGGTGGCACACTGGTGAGCGCAGGTGATATGTTGGCCACGCTTGCGCCAGAAAATTCGCAGCGCGTGGTGGAATTGATGGTCGATGGCCGCGATGTGGCGCTGGTGCGCAAAGGGCAGCCGGTGCGGCTGCACTTCGAAGGCTGGCCCGCCATTCAGTTCAGCGGCTGGCCATCAGTGGCGCAAGGCATGTTCGATGGCCGCGTGCTGGCAATTGATCCTTCGGCGCAGGCCAGTGGTCTGTTCCGTGTGCTGGTGGAACCCATGCCCGGAAAGCCCGCCTGGCCGGACGACAACTACATTCGCCTGAATTCCAAGGTGCGCGGCTGGATCCAGATGGAAACCGTTACCATCGGTTATGAACTGTGGCGTCAGTTGAACGACTTCCCGCTGGAGTTCCCGACCCCGGTCGACACCGGCCCCCGCAAGGGGACCGCTGCCAAGGCGCTGTCCGACAAGGACGCGGGCAAGGCGGTGAAGTCTAACGGCTATGACAGCGAATACGGCGGGAGCGGGGACGGCAAATGATCCGCTCAAGGATGGCGGACCTGTATAACGGAGCCATACACACCAGAGTCATGCTGTCGCTCTCAAGCGCGCTGGCAATGGTTCTGGTGGCAGGTCCGGCGGTGATGCTGACAGGCTTTGCAACGCCCGCTGCCGCGCAGGCGCAGGCACTGCGCAAGGAGGCTGTGCAGCCCATCACCTTGCAGGATGTGCTGCAATCATCAGCTACCCACGCACCGCAGATCATCGAAGCGATGGCGCGCCAGCGGCAGGCCGATGCCCGCGCGCTGACGGTTGAAGGCCAGTTCGATTTGGTCTTCAACGCAGATGCCAACGCCCGCCCATTGGGCTTTTATAATGGCTCTGTGGCCGAAGTGGGCGCTTATCGCCCGCTGCAGAACAATGGTGGCCAGATCTATGGCGGCTATCGCCTGTCAGCCGGGGATTTTGCCAGCTACGAAGGCAAATCGGTCACCAACCAGTTTGGCGAGATCAAGGTCGGCGCGGTCTTTTCGCTGCTGCGCGACCGGATGATCGACGAGCGGCGCGGACGGCGCGAGATTGCCGGGGCCGATATCGAACTGGCCGCGCTTGACCTTGATCTGGTGGCGATCGGCGTGCAGCGCCGTGCGATTGAGGCCTACCAACTGTGGGTTGCCGCCGGGTTGCGCGTGCGCATCTTTCGCGAGCTGTTCGAACTGGCTGAAGCGCGGCAGGATTCAATCGAACGGCAGATCACGCTGGGCGCGCGCCCCGAAGTGCTCGGCATCGAAAACCGCCAGAATATCGTGCGGCGGCAGGCGCTGCTGGTCCGGTCGGAACAGGACCTGCAGCTTCAGGCCAATGCCTTGTCGCTGTTCCTGCGCGATGGTCTGGGCCAGCCAATAGTCCCATCGGCCAATCGCCTGCCCCCTCGGCTGACCGATGGGGTCACCCCGCGTCTGGTCGATCAGAGCACAGCCATTGCCGGACGGCCTGATCTTCAGGCGCTGCTCACGCGCATCGAACAGGCTGGCATCCGCGCACGCCTGGCCGAAAACGAACTGAAGCCAAGGCTTGATCTGCGTGTCGAAGCATCGAAGGACTTCGGGCCGGGATCACCCGTGCGCGAACCTACCGAAGGTTCATTCGGCTTGCGCTTTTCGGTGCCACTTGAACAGCGAGCAGCCAAGGGGCGCATTGCCGAAGTGGCGGCTGAACAGGATGCACTGCAAGTGCGACTGCGCTTTCTGGAAGAGCAGATCGGCGTTGAAATCGCCAACTTGCGCACGCAAGTGGCCGCTGCAGAGAAGCTGGCAGGCCTTGCCACGGCAGAAGCCGCGCTCGCCCGCCGCATGGCAGAGGCCGAACGGCGACGGTTTACTTTGGGGGCCAGCGATTTCCTGCTGGTCAACTTGCGCGAAGAATCACTGGCCGATGCCACGATCCGTGAAATCGACGCCAACTACCGCCACGCCGCTGCGCAGGCCGAACTGGTAGCAGCGCTGGCAGACCGCGATCAGTTGGGGCTTTAGGGGCAAAGGGATTATGTCGTTTGCCAACAGGGCGGATGAACAGCCCACCGTGCTGCGACTAACTTCGCTTATCGCTCAATAAGTCTCGCTCCCCTCGCGCAGGCGGGAGCAACTTGGGGTGGGCATTTTGTTATCGATGCAATCACAGAACACACGCCTCAACGCTGCTTCTTCGCAATCGTTGCGGTGAAATCGGGGTCCTTGTTGGCCACCCAATCCACGAATTTGCGCACGGCCGGATTGGCCAGCAGCCCTTCCACGTCCATGCCATAGCGCTGCAGTTCCGAATTGGTGAAATTCACGGTCAGCGTTTGCTGGCAGATGCTGTGCATCGGCACCACATCGCGCCCGCCCCGGCTTTTCGGCACGGGATGATGCCAGACAATGGTCGATCCGGTGGGACGGCCGCACAACCAGCAGGGAACGACAGGCGCAGGGGCATCATCATCGGCTTCGGGCTGTGGATCGTCAAAGCGACCATGTTTGGGATGTTTGCGGGCCATGGGCATGCCTTATAGCAACCGCGCATCCGCGCAATCACCCTGCTGTGCAGACCGAAAAAAGCGGGACGGCGCGCAAGCGCCGCCCCGCCAGTAAAAGGAACCCTGCAATGGCAGAGCCCTTCGGGTCGCAGGTGCCTTATATCCAGATCGGGCGGATCATGATGTGCGTTGGTTCACATTCATCAGGCGTAAAAACGCACGCATTTTTACATGGCGGTGGCGATATGCCCTATGTCGCTAATGCAAACAATTCTCATTGACGATTCACAACCGTCTGCATAAGGGCCGTGGCATGCGCAATCGGGCGATCACAGCGGTGGTATGGATCCACAAGTGGAGCAGCCTTGTCTGCACGCTGGCGCTGTTCATGCTGTGCCTGACAGGCCTGCCGCTGATCTTCCACGATGAAATCGAAGGGCTGGGCGGCAGCTCTTCCTTGCAAGGCCCCGCCTCTGCCCGCAGCGGCCAGCCGCTGGACCGCATCGTGGCTTCGGCCTTGCAGGATTATACCAAAGCCGCAGGCCAGCCCGGCGTGCCGCTGTTCATTGGCTTTTCGGCAGACAATCCGCTGATCACCGTCACCATTGGCCCGCGCGCCGATGCGCAAGAGGCGCAAATGCGGCTCTTCTCCTATGACCGCGCCACTGGCGCAGCGGTGGGTGAGGTAGAGCAGGGTGGCGTCATGGACTTCCTGCTGCAATTGCACACCGATCTGCTGCTGGGCCTTCCGGGCATGCTGTTTCTGGGGGCGATGGCGGTGCTGTTTGTGGTGGCGCTGATTACTGGTGTGTTGCTCTATGTGCCGTTTATGCGCCGCTTGGCCTTTGGCACTTTGCGGCATGACCGATCGGCGCGGGTGCGAAATCTGGATCAACACAACCTGCTCGGCGTGCTGGCGCTGGGCTGGATGCTGGTGATCGGGCTGACCGGTGCAATAAATGCCTTTGCCGATCCGCTGACCGCCATGTGGCGCAATGGCGAATTGCAGAGCATGGTAGCGGGTCAGAACGGCCAAGCTGCGCTCGCGCCTGCTGACTACGGCTCGATCGACAAGGCAATGGCCAGCGCGCAGGCCGCACTGCCCGGGCAGATGCCGCAGTTCATCGGCTTTCCGGGCGGCGCGTTTTCATCGACGCGGCACTATGCGATCTTTTTTCAAGGCGATACGCCGCTAACCAGCCACTTGCTGACGCCTGCACTGGTTGATGCCAGCACCGGCACACTTGCCGACGTGCGCCCGATGCCCGTCACCATGCAGGCGCTCATGCTGTCAAAGCCGCTGCACTTTGGCGATTACGGCGGGCTGGCGCTGAAACTGGTGTGGGCCGCGCTGACGCTGGCCACGCTGTGGGTGCTGTGGACCGGCCTTGTCCTGTGGATCGGGAAATGGCGATGAGCCGCCCGCGCCCGCAACCCACCCGCACGATCCTCGCCTTGCCCCTGCTGTTGGCCGCGCTGGCGCTGGCCGGATTGGTGCTGGGCCTGACCGGCGATGGCTGGCGTGATGTCCTGTCCGTAGCGCTGCTGGCGCTGCCTTGTGCCCTGTTTGTGATCCACTGGCGCCGCCGCACGCGGCGCGTTCCTTAAGTGAAAGCCTTGTTAAAAATGAACCGTTATTCCTTGCTCGCAGCTGTCGTCCTTTTGCCCGCCCCCGCCTTTGCGCAGGAAGCATCGCCAGAGGACATGCCGAAGGACATGAACGACATCGTAGTCGTCGCCAAAGCGCTGAACGCCACGCAAGTGCTGGGCGAGGGTGATCTGGGCGCACTGGGCCGCAAGCGGGCCGAGGACGTGCCCTTCACCATCCGCGCCTATAACGAAGCGCTGATCCTTAACCAGCAGCCGCAGACGCTGGGGCAGGTGCTGGAAAACGATCCGACCGTGCGCACCAGCTATGGCTTTGGCAATGCCGCAGAACAGTTTGTGATCCGTGGCTTTGCGCTGTTTGGCGATGATGTCGGGCTGAACGGGCTTTATGGCATTGCCCCGCGCCAGTTGATCGCGCCTGAACTGTTCCAGTCGGTCGAAGTGCTGAACGGGGCTTCGGCGTTTCTGAACGGCGCGGCGCCGGGGGGATCATCCATTGGCGGCGCGGTGAACCTGCAGTTGAAGCGTGCGGGCGAAGATCCGCTCAACCGCGTGACTGTGGGCTATATCTCCGAGGGCAATTTCGGCGGCAGCTTTGATGTTTCGCGCCGCTTTGGCGATGATGGCGCAGTGGGCGTGCGCCTGAACGCGGCGTTCCGCAGTGGCGATGTGGCCATTGATGGCGAATTCCGCCGCACCGCCGTGATCGGCGCGGCGTTCGACTGGCGCGATGACAACACGCGCCTGTTCCTCGATCTGGGATACCAGCGCGTGGAAGTGGATGGCCTGCGCCCAAAGGTGACCATCGGCACCACCTCGATCCCCGCCGTTCCGGGCGCTTCGGCCAATTATGCGCAACCGTGGACCTATACAGACTTGCGCGATGTGTTTGGCGTGCTGCGGTTTGAACAGGATCTGGCTGACAACGCCATGTTCCACATCAGCGCAGGCGCACGCGATGGCAGCGAGCAGGGCATCTATGGCGGGATCACCTTGTTGAATGCCGCCACGGGCGCGGCCAATGGCAATGGCCTGTTCGTGCCGCGCACCGACAACAACGAAGCGGTGGAAGCAGGCTTCACCGTGAAGCTGGGCAAGGCGATCACGCAGGAAATCAACTTTGGCGGCAGCGCGGTGTGGCAGGTCAACCGCAACGCATATGATTTCTTATACGGCCCGGGCTTTGCTGGATTTGCCACGAACATTTATGATGCGCCCGCCGTTCCCGTTCCGGCCTCGGCGCTGGTGGGAGGCGATCTGGACAATCCCTTCCCGATCAGCCGCAGCCGCCTGCTTTCGGCCTTTGCGTCTGATACCGTGGGCCTGTTCGGGGACCGCGTGCTGATTACCGGCGGGCTGCGGTTGCAGGACATTCAGGTGCAAAGCTACAGCTATTTCGGCGGCGCACAGACCGGCAGCTATCGCGAATCTGCCGTCACGCCGATCGTGGGCCTGGTGGTAAAGCCCCTGCCCGGTCTGTCGCTCTTCGCCAACCGCGTGGAAGCGTTGCAGCAAGGGCCGAGCGCACCGGTTGATCCGCTGGTGGTGAATGCGGGCGAAGTGTTCGGCCCGATCCGGTCAAAGCAGTATGAAGTGGGCGGCAAGCTGCAGCTTGGCCGGTTTGAGGCTGGGCTTTCGCTGTTCCGCATCGATCTGCCGGTGGCTTATTCGGTCGATGCCGGGACGGGCGACGGGCGCGTCCGCTTTGGCCTTAACGGATTACAGCGTAACGAAGGCGTGGAATTCACGCTGAATGGTGAACCAGTCGATGGCTTGCGCTTTATCGGCGGCGCATCGGTGATCGATGCCAAGCTGCGTCGCACATCTGGCGGGGCCAATCAGGGCAACCGCGCGGTGGGCGTGCCCGAATGGACCGGCAATGCGGGCGTGGAGTGGGACATTCCCTCCACCGGCTTCACGCTGACCGGCCGCGTGATCCATACCGGCAAGCAGGCAGTAAACGTGGCCAATACGCTGGAAATCCCGGACTGGACGCGGTTCGATCTGGGCGCGCGCTATGTGCTGATCACCGGCGGAAAGCCGCTGACCCTGCGGGCGGGCGTGGATAACGTGGCCAATACGCGGTTCTGGGCATCGGCGTTTGATGTGTTCTCCGCCGCGCTACTGCAAGGCCAGCCGCGCACCTTCCGCGCGAGTGCGTCGATAGACTTCTGAGGCCGCGCCGCAGCGCATGATGATGCGCTGCGGCGGAAAAGAGGGAACCAGCAGGGCGGGCTGACGTTGAGAAACGTATCAGCCCACTATTTCTGGAACCCGTATTGGACCCGCAAGGCCCCCATGACCCCGTTGTTGTCGATTTTGCACGCGCACGTGCTCTGCCACCAGCCCGCTTGCCCGCACAGGCCAGCCTGTTCCTTGATTTTGATGGAACGCTGGTCGATCTGATCGATCGGCCCGATGCGGTGCAAGTGACAGACCGGGTGCGCGCGCTGATTGCGGCGCTCTGCAACCGGATGGATGGCAGGTTGGCCATCGTGACTGGGCGCGAAGCCGCTTTCGTGCGGGCGCAGCTTGGCCTCAAGGGCGTGGGGATCGCCGGAAGCCATGGGCAGGAAATCCATTTCCCCGATGGCACCAGCAGCATTCCGGCAACGCCTGCGACCCTTGCCGATGCCGCAGCCAGTATAGCCCGCCTTGCCGCAGCCCATCCCGGCATTCTGGTAGAGCGCAAGCCGCTGGGCATAGCCATGCACTATCGCATGGCCCCGCATCTGGAAGGATGGAGCCGGACGCTGGCCGAAGAGCTGGCCGATGCCCATGGCCTGCAGTTGCAGCCGGGCAAGATGATGATCGAACTGCGCGCGCCGGGCGGCGATAAAGGCAGCGCCGTGGCGCGGTTCCTTGAAACGGAGCCGTTTGCGGGCACGGTGCCGATCATGGTGGGTGATGATCTGACCGACGAGCCGGGCTTTGCCGCCGCCACCGCCCATGGCGGATGGGGAGTGCTGGTGGGAGCGAATCGGCCCAGCGCGGCGCACTACCGCCTAGAAGGCGTGCAGCATGTCCTGGCATGGCTGGAAGGGGTGCTGGAATCATGAGCAGCCCTGAAAATCCGAACAACCTTGAGCTGTGGCCCATCGGCAATTGTCATGTCTCTGCCCTGATCGATGAGGCCGGCCGTTTTGTCTGGGCCTGCGTCCCGCGTGTTGATGGCGATCCGTTGTTCAGCGCGCTGGTGGGCGGGGAAACGCCGGAAAACGGCTTTTGGGACATCGCGCTGGATGGTGTGGTGCGCACGCAGCAGCGCTATTTGCGCAACACGCCTGTCGTTGTAACCCGGCACGAGGATGATCACGGCAACGCCATCGAAGTGACCGACTTCTGCCCGTTTTATAGCCATTCGGGCCGCACCTTCCGCCCGGTGGCCTTTGCGCGGATTGTCCGTCCCGTCAGCGGATCACCCCGCATCACCGTGCGGCTGCGCGCTACGCGCGATTGGGGGCAGCCATCGCCCGGCGTGGTCGGCGGCACTAGCCACATTCGCTATCCCGGTCCCGCCATGACCATGCGGCTGACCACCACTGCCCCTGTCGGCATGGTGGCGCAGGAACGCACGTTCCGGCTGGAGCGGCCGCTGCACTTCTACCTTGGCCCGGACGAGAGCTTTACCGGCAATATCGCGCGCACAGTGGACGATATGCTGGAGCGCACCTGCACCGAATGGCGCGGCTGGGTGCGCGGGCTTGCCATTCCGCTCGAATGGCAGGACGCGGTGATCCGCGCGGCCATCACGCTGCGCCTGTGCCAGCATGCCGAAACCGGCGCGATTGTGGCGGCGCTGACCACATCGATCCCCGAACACGCCGGGTCGGAACGCAACTGGGACTACCGCTATTGCTGGATCCGGGATGCCTATTACACGGTGCAAGCGCTGAACCGGCTGGGCGCATTGGATGTGCTCGAAGGCTATCTCGGCTATCTGCGCAACATCGTGGACGATGCCAAGGGCGGGCATATCCAGCCGCTTTATGGCGTGCTGGGCGAAGCGCGGCTGGAAGAGGGTTTTGCGCCTGATCTGCCCGGCTATCGCGGCATGGGACCGGTGCGCGTGGGCAATCAGGCCTATGAGCAGATACAGCATGATGCCTATGGCCAGATCGTGCTGTCGAGCGCGCAGGCGTTTTTCGACCAGCGCCTGTTCCGTCTGGCCGGGCACGAGGATTTCGAGGCACTGGAAAAGGTCGGAGAGCGGGCCTGGCTGAGCCACGATCAGGCTGATGCAGGCCTGTGGGAGCTGCGCACGCGGCAATCGGTCCACACCTATTCATCGGCCATGTGCTGGGCCGCGTGTGACCGGCTGGGCAATATCGCCGCCACGCTGGGTCTGACTGAGCGCGCTTCGCTGTGGAACATGCGCGCCGCACGCGTGCGCGAAAAGATCGAGACATCGGCATGGCGCGATGAAACGCAGCGGCTTTCCGCCACTTTTGCGGGTGATGATCTGGACGCCAGCGTGCTGCAATTGCTCGATTTGCGCTTTCTGGCGCCGGACGATCCGCGGTTCCTTTCAACCCTTTCCGCCATAGAGGAAGGCCTCAGGCGCGGCTCGCACATGCTGCGCTATGCGACCGAAGACGATTTCGGGCTTCCGCAGACGGCCTTCAATGTCTGCACTTTCTGGCTCATCGAAGCGCTCCACCTGACCGGACGGACAGACGAGGCCCGCGCTCTATTCGAGGAAATGCTGATGCGACGCACACGGTCCGGCCTCCTGTCCGAAGATATCGATCCGGTCACCGGCGAGCTATGGGGCAATTTCCCGCAGACCTATTCGCTGGTGGGCATTATCAACTGCGCTGGGTTGCTCAGCAAACCATGGACTTCAATCCGATGAGCGGGGTCGCTACTCGCTCGGGGAGCCGGCTTATCGTCATCTCGAACCGCGTCAGTGCAGGTGGCGGGGCGCAAGGCGGGCTGGCCGTGGCGCTCTCTGCTGCCCTTCGCGCCAATGGCGGCATCTGGTTCGGCTGGTCGGGCGAAGTAACCAGCCAGTTTACCGGCCACATCAATTTCCAGCGCACCGATGGCGTGGCCACTGCCACGGTCGATCTGGAAGAGCAGGACGTTGAGGAATACTACAACGGCTATGCCAACCGCACGCTGTGGCCGCTGTTCCATTACCGCATAGACTTGGCCGAATACGAACGCAGCTTTGCCGGTGGCTATGAACGCGCCAATGCCCGCTTTGCCGAAACCGTGCTGCCGCTGATCGAGCCGGACGATGTGGTATGGGTGCAGGATTATCACATGATCCCGCTGGGCCGCGAGTTGCGCAACCGGGGCGTTCGCAACCGCATCGGCTTTTTCCTGCACATTCCCTGGCCCCCGCGCCGCCTGCTGGCCACCCTGCCCGAAGCCGCCGCGCTGGTGGAAACGCTGTTCGCCTATGACGTGATCGGTTTCCACACACAGGAGTGGCTCGATTCTTTCGTCGATTTCGTGAAGGCGGAGATGGGCGCGACGGTGGATGACAGCGGCATTGTCCACTGCAATGGCCGCACCGCGCGGCTGGTGGCCTGCCCCATCGGCATCGATGCCCGCGCGTTTGGCGAAATGGCGCTCAGCGATGCCGCGCGGGCGGCCTATGATCGGCTAAAGGCCAGCCTTGTGGGACGTTCGCTGATTGTCGGCGTGGACCGGCTCGATTACTCCAAGGGGCTGGAAGAGCGCTTTCTGGGCTACGAACGCTTTCTGGAAGAGCATCCCGAGGAGCGCAAGGAGGTGGTGCTGTTGCAGATCGCGCCGCCTTCACGCGGGGCGGTGGAGAGCTATCAGCGCATCCGCTCAACGCTGGAAGGGCTGGCTGGGCGGATCAACGGCGCGCATGCCGGGTTGGACTGGGTGCCGATCCGCTATGTCAATCAGGGCTATCCACGCGATGTGCTGGCAGGCGTCTATCGCGCCGCGCGCATTGGCCTTGTCACCCCGTTGCGCGATGGGATGAACCTTGTGGCCAAGGAATATGTGGCCGCGCAGGACCCGGAAGACCCGGGCGTGCTGATCCTGTCGCGCTTTGCAGGCGCGGCTGAACAGATGCAGGACGCGCTGCTGGTCAACCCCTATAGCGCCGAGGAGCTGTCCGACGCGCTGCAACGCGCGCTGGTCATGCCGCTGGCCGAACGCAAGGCCCGCTGGCAGGCAATGATTGGCAATGTGCGCGCACGCGATGTGATGTGGTGGCTGGAAACCTTCCGGGATGCGCTTGAGGCGATTGATAGAGCCAAAGCGGCAGAAGAAAGCCCTGCTGACCGCCAACAACCCCTGATCGATCACCCGGCAATGTAAGACGATCCGGCAGCAACTTACGCGTGCGATTGCGTGCGCAAACGCACAGCAACACGGCTTGCTTTACACGATAGGAGCTTTGCAGGTAGCCTGATCAGGCTTGGCAGGGGAGATCGGGGGCATGGCATCGCAATACGGCGGTCGATCTGGAGGAGCCGGGGCGGGAGGCACCTGGTCCACCATGGCTGGCAACTCGCTCAAACTGCTGGATCCGTCAAAGCCCACACCGCTTTTGCTACCGGCACCACAACCCGCCTCGGCCCCGCCGCCTTCTGCCTCCCCTCCTCCGGCCCCTCCTCCGGCCCCTCCTCTGGCACCGCCGCCTGCTCCAGCTGTTTGTGCCATTCCCAAACCTGCGCCGTTAACGCCGGTGCAATCCTGCCCCTATCGCCTTCAAGCGCCAGGCGGCGTCGCCGGTCTCCTCGCCCCGCCCAAACCACAATCGCTTGAACCGTGCGATCTCAATGCGATGACGATCAGCCTGCCGCCGCCGGATGAAAGCTTGTGGACGCGGTTCACATCCCAGAACTGGCTGGGAAAGCTGATCAAGGAAAAGACCGCCAGCGGATTTCAGACCGTCACACTTGCCCCGTTTGACGGGATGCCTGTGCCGCCTGCCAAGATTTCCGGCCGGATCAGACTGCGCAATATCGAACTGCAGCTTGTCGCCCCGGTTGAAGGCAGCCGCAAAGGCGATCCGAAGAAGATCAAGGTAACGCTTGAGGCTGGCCCGGGATTCTGCGGTGCCAAGTCGCACCCCGATCTGTCCGTCACACCCCTGCCCCCCGGCCTGTCCGGCCCTATGCCCATGCGCGGGCGCACCTCGTGCGAGTTCAGCGTGCTGGCAAAGCCGATTAGAGACCCGGTGATCGGTTCAAGCCTGACACCACTGGCCTTTATGGCAGCGCTGATTCGGCAGACAGACCTTTCACGCACCTACACGATCAGTTCGGACACCTGCGGAAATCGCAATTCCACGCAGGCCGTCAGCGGATTGTCCTGCACGGTCAAGATTCTGCCCGAAAAAGTCCTGATCCTGAAGCTGAGCTTTCCCGAATCGATGAGCGGATCAGTCTCAGCTTCCAGAACCACAACGACAAACAGGAACGGCGGCACCACCACCCGGACCATGGAATCGAAAGTGGAAGGCGAGTTTTCCAACCAATTTGCCAGCCGCGATTCCCGTGGCGTCGCGCTGGATGGCGGGAAGGTCAGCCTTTCGGACAAGCAGGTCACGGTGACCGATAAGAGCGGCATGGTCACCAACGTTTCCCAACAGGAAGCGAAGATCGGCCGCACTATCGATCGCAAGGGCGCAGGGACGTTCGATACGAGCCACACCTACGGCTCTGTCGAAATGCTGGACCCGGCTTCGGGGGCGTCGAACGGGTCTGATTACAGGACGGTCAAAAGCGACAATGGCCTTGGCTATGTGGCCGGCATTGGCATCTCGGTCGAACACGATGGTGTGGAACTGGGATCATCGTTCAAGGACTTTGTGGAAATGATCTCGATGGCCAAATCGGTCATCGATGGTGCTGACAAGCTGGGCAACTGGTTGAATCGCAGCGTCCAGATCGGTTGGAAGGTCAGCGGTTCGGTCAAAGCCTTGTCGGGCGAGATCAAGGTGGTTTGGGGCATAAAGCAGTTGCCCGATGCAGCGCTGGTCGGGCGATATTTCGGCGCTGAACTGGAAATCACCATCATCGATGTCGCACTTGAAGTCAGCTTCGGCCTGTGCGTTGCGTTCCCCGGCCTTTCCGACGAAGAGGATCTGCTATCGGCCCGCATCATCGGCACCCTGTCTGGCAGCGTAAAACTGAAAGGTGCCTACGAGGAACTGACCAATTCCCCGGTCGTGGGCCGCACTGCAACGGTGACCGGTGCGGTCACACTGAAGCTGGAAGGCAAAATCGTTGCCGCCAAGATCATTCACATTTCGGCCGATGTCAGCGGGGGCGTCCAGACACAGGGCAAATGGGATGGCAGCATCGGCCAGCCGCCCGAATCGACCATATCAGTTGGCCTGACCCCGGTCGAAGCCAGCGCCTCGGTCAAAGTATTCTTCTGGACACGCAAATATGGCCCGGAAACGCTGATCGGCGAGACTGAGCCATTTTACGAAGTGAAACTCTAGGACACCTGCCATGTACGCAATCAAGGCCGACAGCCGGAATGTGCGGGCCACAGCCGCGCTCAATGATGTGCCGCTTGCTGCGTTGACCGGCACGAACATTGGCAACGTGATCGAATTTGCCGGGCGCTGGCTTGAAGATGGCGAAAACCGGCTGCGCATCACTGTGCTTGGCCCCAGCTTGCTGCGCGGGGGCAATCCCGGTTTTTTGGGGTCGGATGGCCAGCCGCTGGGCTCTGCACTGGATGAGGCCGAGGCATGGGTGCAATTGCATCGCCTGCCGCCAGATTTCGCAGGGGGCGAGGTCAACGGCGAAATCGTGGCCGAAACGCGCTGGCGGATTGCCGATGTGCCGGGCGAACCTGCCTTTCCCACAGGCTCCGAAAGCCGCTTTCTGGGCTCGGCCCTGCCCGGCATGCTCTGGCGCAATTCGCGCCTGCCTGCCGATGCTGCGCTGGCCCGCCCGCAACTGATCGCCTGGCTACGCGGACTAGCCTCTGCGCTGGAACAGGGAGACAGCAACGCGCTGGTCAATGCCGCAGAGCCGGGTATCCGTGACACTTGCGCCGCCATCGGCCAGAACGCCGATGCCCAGCTCGAAGGCTTTCGCGCCATGCTGCGCAGCCAGGCGCAAGGTCTGCAGCTCCTGCCTTTCCGCGACGAGGATGTGCGGATAGAACCCATTGCCTTTGGCCGCCTGCTGAACTGCAGCAGAACCGATGGCACCCCGCTGCTGCGCGCAGGCCCGCGCAGCGCGACCGACTTTGAAATCGAAATCCGGGCCGGCATGGTCAATGGCGGCTGGGTGATGTTCTGATGCTGGAAATTTCGGCAGGGGTGGCAGCGGCCTTTGCGGCCCAGCGGATTCCGGCGGTGGCACAGCAGATGGCGGATCTGATTGCCACCGCCAACCCCGATCTTGCCGCATCGATGCCCCGTGACGAACTGCTGAACAGAGCCTTGGCAGGCACGCAAGTGGCGGCGCGGTTCAACCTCGAATCTTCGCGCGATATCATGCTGGTGTGCCTTGCCCATGCAGTGTTCGGGCCAGACATGCTCTCGCGCCCTGGCTTCGAATGGGTTGGGCCGCTGCTGTCCGAACCGGTGGACGGGCCCGATACACGGGCTTTCCGCTTTCACACCCGGCTTTCCGAACTCGGCTGAACGCGCGCCAGACCAGCTATTCTAGAGCTATTGCTTTCCGGGCATCGTCCCGCAAAGAAGACGGGTCGCCCGTACCATTTGCAAAGGTTGAAAGCTTTGGCCAGCCCTGCCCCGCACAACATGCTTTCCTTGTTTCAGTCCACCTGCGATGCCACGCCCGATGCGCCGTTTCTGATTGATGAAAGCGGCGCGGTGCTGACTTATGCCGCCGCCCATGCCCGCGCCGCGCAACTGGCTCATGCGTTCCGGGCGGCGGGTGTGCAGGCGGGGGATCGCGTGGCGGTTCAGGTGGAAAAATCGCAAACCGCGCTGCTCACGTGGCTGGCCGCGTTGCAGGCAGGCGTCGTCTACTTGCCACTGAACATCGGCTATACCACGGGCGAATTGCGCTACTTCCTTGGCGATGCGTCGCCAGCGCTGGTGTTGTGCCGCCCGCAAGATGAAGCGGCGCTGTCTGCGCTCTGCGCGGACCTGGGGTTGCCCGCACTGCTCACGCTCGACGCCAACGGCACTGGCGGCTCGCTGATCGATGCCGCTGCCAATCAGCCGACGACCTTCGCCCACACGCCTGCCGATCCCGCAGGCCTTGCCGCCATCCTCTATACTTCGGGCACCACCGGGCGCAGCAAGGGCGCGATGCTGAGCCACGCCAACCTTGCTTCCAACGCGCTCACCTTGCGCGAATACTGGCGCTTCACCGCGCAGGACCGCCTGCTCCACGCGCTGCCGATCTTCCACACCCACGGGCTGTTCGTAGCCACCAACACCGTGGTCGCCAGCGGCGCGGCGATGATTTTCCTGCCCCGGTTCGATGCCGATGCGCTGGTGCGGCTGATGCCGCAGGCCTCGGTGCTGATGGGTGTGCCCACGTTCTACAGCCGCCTGTTGGCCCACCCCGGCTTCACCCGCGATCTGGCAGCGGGGATGCGCCTGTTCGTGTCCGGTTCCGCCCCGCTCTCTGCCGAAACCCACCGCGAATTCAGCGCGCTGACCGGCCAGGCCATCCTTGAACGCTATGGCATGACCGAAACCAACATGAACACGTCCAACCCCTATGACGGCTCACGCAAACCCGGCAGTGTCGGCTTCCCCCTGCCCGGCGTGGACTTGCGTATTGCCGATCCTGAAACTGCGGCTGTCCTGCCACAGGGCGAAATCGGCGTGATCGAGGTCAAAGGCCCCAACGTGTTCGGCGGTTATTGGCAAATGCCCGAAAAGACGCGCGAGGAATTCCGCGCCGACGGCTTTTTCATCACCGGCGATCTGGGCTTCATCGACCCGGAAGGCTATGTCCACATCGTTGGCCGCGCCAAGGATCTGATCATCGCAGGCGGCTTCAACATCTACCCCGCCGAAGTTGAAGCCGCATTGGACGAAATCCCCGGCATTGCCGAAAGCGCGGTGATCGGCGTGCCCCATGCCGATCTGGGTGAGGCCGTGGTCGCCGTGGTCAAGGCCACCGATGCGGCCTTGGACCAATCCGCCGTGCTGGCCGCTTTGACCAACCGCCTCGCCCGCTTCAAACAACCGCGCGCGGTGGTGTTCGTCGATGAACTGCCGCGCAACGCCATGGGCAAGGTGCAAAAAGCCCAGCTGCGCACAACTTATGGCGGTCTCTTCGCACAGTGATTTTCCTGTCGGTCGCCATCCTGATTGCCATTTTCATCGCTGCGGTGTGGCTGCCGGTGAACATGGGGCTGGTCGGCTTTGCCGCCGCGCTCGGCCTTGGCGTGTTCGTGGCCGGGCTTTCGGTCAAGGATGTGCTGGAGGGCTTTCCGGCCGATCTGTTTCTCACCTTGCTGGGCATCACCTATCTCTTCGGCATTGCCAGCCGCAACGGTGCGATTGATTGGCTGGTCGCGCGGGCCGCCGGTCTGCTGGGCACGCATACCGCCTTTTTGCCCGCGCTGATCTTCATCGTGGCAGGCACGCTGACAGCGCTGGGCGCAGTTGGCCCCGCTGCGGTTGCCATAGTGGCGCCTATTGCGCTGCGTCTTGCCCGCACCCACGGCTTTTCGGCGCTGATGATGGGCTTGCTTGTCGTCCATGGCGCACAGGCCGGATCGTTTTCGCCGATTTCGATCTATGGAGGAATCGCCAACAAGGTGCTGGCTGCCAGCGGCATCGTGCCAAACCCGGTTTACCTGTTTCTGGCCAGTGCCCTGTTCAATGCCGCCATCGCGCTGGTGATCTGGGCGGTCCATGCCCGGAGTGAGGCCATGGCAGGCATCACGCACCACGCCCCCGCGCCACTTCCGGCCGCGTTGGGCCGCGAAGGTGCGTGGACTTTGGCAGGCCTTGCCGCGCTGGCCGCAGGCGCACTGCTGTTCCGGGTGGAAATCGGCTTCATGGCGCTGCTGGTCATCCTTGCGCTGGCCGTTGTCGCACCTGCCACGCAGGAAGGCGCATTGAAACACGTGGATTGGTCCACGATCCTGCTGATCTGCGGCATCGTCATCTATGTCAGCCTGATGGAAAGGCTGGGCACGCTGGCAGCCGTCAGCGACATGATCGGCACGGTCGGCTCCCCGGCGCTGGCCGTGCTGCTGCTGTGCTATCTGGCCGGGGTGGTTTCGGCCTTTGCCTCGTCCACCGCGCTGCTGGGCGTGATGATCCCGCTGGCCGTGCCGATCCTTGCCGGATCGCAACTGTCGGTCATGGCAGTGATTTCGGCATTATGCGTGGCCAATACCATTGTCGATGTATCGCCCTTTTCCACCAACGGCGCGCTGATCGTCGGCAATTCGCCCGAGGCCGAGCGCCCCATCATGCTGCACAAGCTGCTGGGTTATACCGCCATCATGGTGGGCCTCGGGCCTCTGGTAGCTTGGGGCGTGTTCGTTGTCGCTTTTGGCCGATAGCGACTAACCCACCGCCGCCAGCGCCAGCGTCAGCAGTCCGAGCCCGGTCGCCATCCACATCCGCAGGCGCAGCCAATCGGGCGGCAGCGTTACCGCGCGGGCCAGCTTGGCATCTACCGCCGGGCTAGCCAAAAGGATCAGGCCCAGCACCGCCAGCGATGGCCCCGGCCAATGCCAACCTGCGATCCATGGCAGCAGCGTGGCCCACGCAACAAGGCTTGGCAGCACGGCGATGACATACAACCCGCCACTGCGCACCCCGCCCAGAAGCCCCGCCATCCACCACAGCCCGCCCAGAAAAGACAGGATCAGCGCGGCATAAAAGCATCCTGCGGCCAGCGCGCTCCACCCCAGCGGGCCGCCGCCAATCACCAGCCACACGCAGATGGCCTGTGGCAACCACCCGGCCAGCCCCAGCAGCACTACCGGAAAGGGCAGATTGAAACGGAACATGCGCGCAATTTTCCTTCAAGCAGATGCTTCTGCGATGCGCCTTCCCGAAAGTGCGGGCAACACGGCCCTCTTGCCACATCGTGAGTGCGCAGAGCGAGGCGTAGGGTTGCACTATGCCAAACTTCCCCCTCACCCGCGCCGATGCACTGGCCCGGCTCGCCGCCTTCGCCCCGCGCGCCGGGACGGCCTATGGCACGCGGCGCAATCTGGTCAGCGCCAGCGGCCAGCACGATAATGTCTCGCGCCTGTCCGCTGCCCTGCGCCGCCGCCTGATTTCGGAAGACGAAGTGGTGCAAACCGTGCTGGCACACCACCGCGCCGAAGCGGCAGAAAAGTTCATCGCCGAGGTGTTCTGGCGCACGTATTGGAAAGGCTGGCTGGAACAGCGCCCCGCCGTGTGGACGCAATACCTTGCCGATGTGGAGAGCCTGTCGGCTCAGCCCGGCCTGATCGCCGCTGCGGAAAAGGCCATGGCCGGGCGCACCGGCATTCCCGCCTTCGATCACTGGGCGCAGGAACTGGCCGATACCGGATACCTGCACAACTGGGCGCGGATGCAGGTCGCCTCGATCTGGACCTTCACGCTTGGCCTGCCCTGGCAACTGGGTGCGAAGTGGACGTTCGACCGACTGATCGATGCCGATCCTGCGTCGAACACATTGAGCTGGCGCTGGGTGGCGGGCCTGCACACGCCGGGCAAGACCTACCTTGCCAGCGCCGACCGGATTGCGGCGATGACCGGCGGCAAGCTGACCGCGCACGGCCTTGCCATCACTGCCGATGTGGCCGATGGAACAGCCCACCCCGCGCCCACACCCCCGCGTGAGGCCCTGCGCCCGGACCGCACCGCACCGTCGATCGTGCTGATCACGCCCGAAGATTGCAGCCTTGAAACCGTGCTTGATCTGGCAGAGGTGCGCGCCGTCGCTTTCGCCTTGCCCGCCAACGCGGCAGACAGCACCGCGCTGACCGATGCCGCCGCACGCGCCGAAGCACACTGGGAGGCCAAGGCTGTGGCCATAGAGGATGCCGCTGGCCTCGCCGCGCTGGCCCAGCAGCACGGTTGCGCACAGATCGCCACCGGCTTTGCCCCGGTCGGCCCCGTCGCAACCACGCTGGCCGAATGGCGCAAGACGCTGGATGCGCAAGGCGTGACCCTTACCGAAAACCTGCGCACTTGGGATCGGCAGGCATGGCCCCATTGCCGCAAGGGCTTTTTCCAGCTGCGCACCCGCGTGCCGGACCTGCTGCCGCAATACGCCTGATACCAACCTGCAACCTTGCCATCGGGGGGCGCTTGCGCGATGCTCGCCCCATGGGAAGGCCCATGGGAAGAATTGCAGGCACGACCTTGCGCGCGCTGATCGGTGCTGTGGTGCTGGCTGCGTCCAGCCCCCCCGCCCGTGCCGAACCCACACCACAGCAGCGCGCAAAGCTGGACGAAATGTTCGCCGCTGCCGATGCGCTGGATGAAGCGGCCAATCCTGCCGCCTATCGCAAGGCGTTTGAAGATGTGCTGGCCTTTGGCCGCACGCTCTATCCCGAAGGCCATCCGCAGCTTGCATGGCTGGAGGCCGAACAGGCCACCGCCGATTACCTGCAAGGCGATGTCCGGGGCGGCGCCGCACGGCTTGAACGCATCGCCGCCGTGCTCGATGCCGCCGGGCCAGAATGGCGCGAGCGGCGCATGCTGGTCGCCAATGCCCAAGTCGTCATGCACCTGACGCTGAGCGAATTCGACAAAGCGACCGCGCTGGGCCAGCAGGTGCTCGATTGGCGCATCGCCACGTCTGCCGGTCAGCCCAGTTCCAATCTGGCGGCAGCATGGTCGAACCTCGCCAATGCCCAGATCCGCAATGGCGAGACGGACAAGGCTATTGCCAGCGTGCGCGAAGCTATTGCCATCAACCGCCGCCTTTCCCCCATCCCCGCCAATGCCGCGCCCCATTTTGCCAATCTGGTGACCTTCCTCTATTCCTCCGGGCGGCTTGAAGAAGCCGCAGAAGAAGGCCGCAAGACGCAAGGGCTGTTGGAAAGCTTCCTGCCCGCAGGCCACCCGTTCCTTGCGGTCAACCTGAACACGATGGCGCGCGTGCTGATGGACCTTGGCCGCTTGGACGAGGCCGAGGCCGCCGCGCGCAAGGCCATGGACCTTGCCTATGCCCGCTTTGGCGAAAGCCAGCAGACGCTGAGCTATCTGGCCACGCTGGCCAATGTGCTGGCCGCCAACGGCAAGACCGCCGAGGCCCAGAACCTGGCCCGCGCGGCGTTTGACAAGATGGCGCAGGACCTTGGCCCGGAGGCTGACCGGGCACTGCTGGCGCGCGAAACGCTGGCCCTGACGCTGGCCGCAGAGGGGGATACGGCGCGCGCTCTGGCTGAATACGCCGCTGTGTCTGAAGTGCGAGGCCGTCGCTATCCTGCCCACCACCGCGAACGGATTGAAGGCGAAGACCGTCTTGCCGTCGCCGCTTTCGATGCAGGCGATCCGGCGCGAGCGCGGGCAGTGCAGCAAGGCGCGCAGGATTTGCGCCAGGCGGGCGGGCAACTGGCAGACAACGCCGCGCTGGTCGGCGAAGCCCGCCTTGCCGCTTTCGAAGCGCTTGCCGGTGATGCTCCGGCAGGCCTTACCCGCGCCCGCACAGCCGCCGAAGGGCTGGACGCGCGCCTGCGCGAACTGGAAGCCACTGGCGCGCGCCGCTCCGGCCTTGACCGATCCTTGCGCACCGGCTTTGGCTGGGCGCTCGAAGCCGCTGCGGTGGCGGGCGATGTTGCCGCCGCCTTCACGCTGGCCCAGCCCGTGGTCGAAGGCTCTGCAGGTATCGCCGCCCGCGCTGCCGCCCGCCGCATGGCCGCGCTCGATCCCGCCAAGGCCGCGCTGCTGCGCGAACGGCAGGATGCCGCCGTGGCCGTCCAGACCCTGCTCGACAAGCAACTGCGCCTTGCGGCCCTTGGCACGCCCGCCGATCGGTTGGCTAGGGTAGAGGCCGAACGCACAGCCGCAACTGCCCGGCTCGACGCCGTCACTCGCCAATTGGCCGAACTGGCCCCCGATCTTGTACGTAGTGAGGCGAGCGAGCGCCTGACCTTGCCCGCCGCGCAAGCGCTGCTGGACAAAGACGAAGCCCTGCTGATCGTCGCCCCCGGCCCGCAAGGTCTGGTCGTCCTCGCCGCCAATGGGCGCGATGCTGCCGTCGTGCGCAGCGCTCCCACCCGCCGCGCCACCGCGCTGGTCAAGCAATTGCGCACGGGGCTGGAAAACCCGGGCACTTTCGATCACGGTGCCAGCGCAGACTTGCGCGCGATGGTCTTTCCCGAAGCCATCACGCGCGTAATCGGCAAGCGCAAGCGGCTGCTGATTTCCAGTGGCGGCGCGTTCTCGTCGCTGCCCTTTGCCGTGCTGGCCAATGGCACGCCGCAGCGTCCGCGCTGGCTGATCGAAGATCACGCGCTGATCACCCTACCCGCGCTCGCCACGCTTTGGGCAAAACGCACGAACGCGCAGGCAAAACCGCGCGGCTTTCTGGCATTGGGCGCACCGCAGCTTGGCCCAAACAAGAACGCCGAAATCCAGCTCGCCAGCGCCACCCCCTTCCGCTCCGCCGCCAACGCCCAGCATCTTGCCGATCTCCCCGCCTTGCCCGCCAGCGCCAACGAACTTGCTGCCCTTGGCCAGGCGCTCGGCGCGCGCAGCAGCACAGTGTTGACCGGGGAACAGGCCACCGAAGCCGCGCTGCGCACCGCCGATCTGGCAGGCGTCGATGTGCTGGCGCTGTCCACCCATGGCCTTGTGGCGGGTGAGATTGATGGCCTGCACGAACCGGCGCTGGTGCTGACGCCTGCGGGAGAGAGTGATGGCCTGCTGACGGCTGACGAGATTATGGATTTGCACCTGACCGGCGCGTGGGTGGTGCTTTCGGCGTGCAATACTGCTGCGGGATCGGGTGTGGATGGCAGCGGCCTTGGCGGATTGGCGCGCGCTTTCCTCCATGCAGGCGCGGCCAATCTGCTGGTATCGCACTGGGCCGTGCGCGATGATGTGGCCGCGCGGCTATCGGTCGAAACGCTCTCGCAATTCGCGCGCGGCACCGATCCCGCCGCGGCCCTTCAGCGCGCAATGATCGGCATGGCAAAAGGCCGCGATGCCGCCCTGCGCGATCCCGCGCTATGGGCACCTTTCGTGGTGGTCGGGCGGTAGATCAGCCCTTATATCGGCGCGCACCACTTTTCGGAGTTTCTTATGCACGCCGCCATGCAAGCCCCCATGCAAGCCAAGGTTGTTCGGCTCACCACCACGGGCGGCCCCGATGTGATCGCATGGGCCGATGTCGAACTGCCCGCTCCTGCCGCAGGCGAAGTGCTGGTCGAACATACCGCCGTGGGTCTCAACATGATCGATACCTACCATCGCCGCGGCATCTATCCGCTGGCCATGCCCAGCGGGCTTGGCGTAGAGGCTGCGGGAAAAGTCGTGGCGGTGGGCGATGGGGTGGCCGAACTTGCGGTGGGGGACCGCGTGGCCAGCTTCGGCCCGGAACTCGGCGCTTATGCTACGGCCCGCATTTACAAGGCCGCCAGCCTGTTCAAGCTGCCCGATGGCATCAGCGATCATGTGGCCGCCGCCGCAATCCTGAAAGGCTTCACCACCGAATTCCTCGTTGAACGCTGCGCGCGGGTGCAGGCCGGGATGCCGGTGCTGGTCCACGCGGCCGCAGGCGGCGTGGGACTGCTGCTGGTGCAATGGCTCAAGCATGTGGGCGCAACCGTGATCGGCACTGTCTCGACCCAAGCCAAAGCGCAAGTTGCCTTTGCCGCAGGCGCAGACCACGTGATCAACTACAGCACTGATGCCGTGGCCCCTGCAGTGCGCGAATTAACAGGCGGCGCGGGCGTGCGCGTCACTTTCGATGGCGTGGGCATGGATACGTGGGAGGCCAGCCTCGATTCCACCGGAAAGCGCGGGCTGATCGTCAGCTATGGCAATGCCTCGGCCCCGGTCACCGGTGTTGCCCTTGGGCTGCTGGCGCAAAAAGGCTCGCTCTTCATCACGCGCCCGATGCTTTACGCCTATTACGAAGACCCGGTTGAGCGCGCCGCCGGTGCCGCGCGGGTGTGGGATCTGATCGCAAATGGCACCCTGGACGTAACCGTGGGCCAGACCTACTCGCTGGCTGATGTGGCACAGGCCCACGCCGATCTGGAAGCGCGGCGCACCACGGGATCAACCGTGCTGGTTGTGTAAAGCATCGCTCACCCCAGCCCGAACTGCGGCTTGCGCTTTTCCAGAAAGGCGGTTGTCCCCTCGCGGAAATCGGCCCCGGCAAAGGCTGAGGCAAACACGCCAAGGCTGGCTGCATCGTCGGCCGCCTGCCCATCCAGCACGTTGCGCACAAAGCCTTTGAGCGCCTGCGTGGAAAAGGGCGATGCGGCAAGCACTTGCGCCACCAGCGCGTCCTCGCTTGGCGCCAGTTCCTCCACCAACCCCACGGCCCTGGCCTCGTCTGCACTCAGCAGCATGCCGGTGTACAACATCCGCCGCGCCTGACCCGGCCCCACCAGATCGGTCAGCAGCTTCACATCGTGCAATGGATAGACCAGCCCCAGCTTGGCCGGCGTAATGCCAAAGCGCGCGCCCGGCCCGGCCACGCGCATATCGCACGCCAGCGCAATGCCGCAGCCACCGCCCACGCAATCGCCCTCCACCATCGCCACGGTGGGCAGGCGAAACCGGGTGAGTTCAAACTGCGCGCGGTTGATCGCTTGCTGATTGGCCGCCAGCCATGGCGCATCGTCCTTGTTGGACAGCAGTTCGGCAATATCTGCGCCAGCACAAAACGCGCCGCCATGGGCCGATTTCACCACCAGAACCCGCACCTGCGGATCGGCTGAAGCCTGCGCCAGCAGGTCTGGCAGCATTTGCCACATCGCCATTGTAAAGGCATTGCGTTTGTCCGCCCGGTCGATCAGCAGGCGCGCGATTCTTGCGTGGGCAGGCCCGTCCATTTCAAGTCTCAAGGTCACGCAAAGGCCCTCATCAGTTGCCGCACTTTGCGCATGGCCCTTGCCGCGCGGGGGAGCAAGTGCCAACGATGCGGCCCTTGCAAACCACAGACAGCCGAGAGCCACAAGCAATGCGCGACGACGAAGACCTGCTGGCCAGTTACAAGAAGGCCTACGACCGGCGGGTAGGCTTCGGGCAGAAGCCCGCGCTGATCATGATCGATTTCTGCATGGGCTATTTCGATCCGGCTTGCGAACTCTACGCCGATGTCGAGGCAGAACTGGCCAGCGCCCTGCGCATCCGCGCCGCTGCCCGCGCGGCAGGCGTGCCGGTGATCCTGACCAACGTGGTCTATCATCCCAGCGCGATCGATGGCGGGAGATTCTTTGAGAAAGCCGCCCCCCTGCGGCACTTCATTCAGGGTAGCCCGATGGGCGCATGGGCACCGGGCCTTGCGCCGCATGACGATGATCTGGTCGTCTCGAAACAATATCCCAGCGCCTTCTTCGGCACGACGCTGGCCTCAACGCTTACCGCGATGGGCACAGATTCCGTTCTGTTGACGGGCCTGACCACTTCGGGCTGCGTGCGCGCATCGTGCGTCGATGCGATGAGCCATGGCTTTCGCACCGCCGTCATCGCCGATGCCTGCGGCGACAGGCACCCGGCCCCGCATCAGGCCAACCTGTTCGACATGAACGCCAAATATGCCGACGTGGTGACCGAGGCCGAAGCGCTGACATTCCTGTCCGGCCTGAAACGCTAGGGCAGCGTTCGGGTCAGTTCGCTTTCGGCCCGAATGGCTTGTTCAGGCGTACGATGGTGATGTTCAGAACCGCCGCAAAACTGACCCACACCAGATAGGGCACCACCAGCCAGCTGGCGAGCACTGAAAACTCGCGCAGGCCGATGGCAAGCGCCAGCACCGATCCCCACAGGAATGGCACCTCGCCCAGCGCCCAGTCCGGCCTTTGCCGGGCAAAGAACAATGGCGACCACAGGAAATGGAACACGAAGTTCACCGCAAACAGCGTGATCACCCGCATCCGCCCGGCTTCATCCACCGCACCATCCCACGCCAGCACAGCGGCCCATCCAGCCAACCCGAGGATCAGCGTCCAGGCCGGTCCGAACAGCCAATCAGGCGGCTGCCACGAAGGCTTTTTCAGATTGCGGTACCACGGACCAATGTCGGTCAGGAGGCCGCCGGCCCCACCAAGGATGACAGCCCATAAAATGGCAGCGATGACATAGGGTTCGGGCATCATGCGCATATGGGGTAGGGGGAGGCATTGGGCAATGCGCAAAAGGTGCGCGTTGGCGGAATGTGATCCCACTCCCACCATGTCGTAAAGAGACGCCCCTCGCGCTGCCCCCCCTGATGTTGGAACCCGCTGCCAATGCGCGCATTCGCCTGCCATTGGGCCGGGTTGACCGTCTGTGCAAAGTGCAGGTCTATCCTGCGTCGGAAGGCACGCCGGTCAGGCTGTTCACAGATGCCAGCAAATCGGCCAGGCGATAGGGTTTGGGCAGAAATGCCTCGCCCGGTTCAAGTGTGCGATGCGTATCGCAATAGCCGGACAAGTAGAGCACCTTGATTCCCGGGATCACATTGCGCGCGCCCGCCCCCAGTTGCCAACCGTCGAGTATGCCGGGCATGCGGATATCGGTGCAGATCAGATCAAATGCGCTGTCTTTTTCAAGAATCGCCGCAGCGGCATCGCCACTGGCCGCTTCTACCACGCAGTGCCCGGCATCGCCGAGTTCATCGAACGCGACCTGCCGCACCAGAAATTCATCTTCAACCAGCAAAATCCGCAGCATCACGTCCCGCTTCCTTGGGCAGGTAAAGCGTAACGACCGTGCCGGTTCCCGGTTCCGAAACAATTTCCATGCGCCCGCCGATCTGTTCGACAAAGCCGTAGACCTGGCTAAGGCCCAGGCCACTGCCCGAACCCACTGGTTTGGTGGTGAAAAATGGCTCTGTCGCCCGTTGCAGCGTCTGCGCGTCCATGCCAGAGCCGGTGTCAGCAACGGTGAGCCGGATCTCGCGCCCGGTATCTTCTGCCTCGATGCGGATCACACCATCATCGGGGGTGGCATCACGCGCATTGATCACCAGATTAAGCACCGCGTTTTCCAACTGGTTGCGATCCACCACCACTGGCGGCAGATCAGGGTCAATGGCCACGTCCACTGCTATCCGCTCCCCAGCCGCGCGGACCAGCAGATCGTGAATGCCTCTCACGATGCTTTGCACGTTCTGCGCGACCAGCATCAGCGTGCCTTTGCGCGCAAAAGTCAGCAATTGCCCGGTCAGCTCACCGGCCCGCGTGGTGGCGGTCAGCGCGTTTTCCAGATTGCGCCGTTCGGGGGCCGCTTGCGGCGCATTGCGCAACGCGCGCTCGACATTGCCCGATACGATCATCAGCAGGTTGTTGAAATCGTGCGCGATTCCCCCGGTCAACTGGCCCAGCGCCTCCATCTTCTGCGCCTGCCGCAGCTGCGCTTCCACCACCGCGCGCTCCTCGGCCTCCCGGGTCAGCTGGTTGTTCAGCCGTTGCAGTTCGGCAGGCGTTGGCAAGGCCAGCAGTTTTGGCAACAACGGCCAGATCAGAATTGCCGTGGCAATGGAAACCAGCGCGGTGATCGCCTTGACCACGCCCTCCAGCCCATAGGCCGGAACCCACAGCACCAGAATGGAAAGGAAGTGCGTTGTTCCGCAGGCCAGAATAAACGCGGCAAACAGCCAGATCACCCAGGTGAACTGCAGTTCGCGCCGTCGGATCAGATAGACAGCCAATGCTACCGGAATCGAAAAGTAGGCAAGGCCGATAATCAGATCGGAAATCACGTGCAGCGCCAGCAGATCGGGCTGCCACAACAGGCAATAGCCGTGAGGCGGCATACCGGTTTCGATCAGCCAGCGTCTCAGTTCGTTCATCGCATCACCTTGTGCGCCCGGCCAATTAAGCAGGACCGGTTACCCTCGACTACGGTAAATTCCGCGTTAGTGCATGGCCTATCTTGGCGCTGCGACACGGAAATTTGTGTGGCTCATGTCAACCATCACTGGGTCCTGCGTCATTGGAACGTGAGTCATGGAGTTGCAATGAAACCGGCAATATAAGCCGCGCGTGTAACACTATTTCATGCCCTCGCTGCCTGCTTGAACGAAAGCCTCTACCCATGGCCTCGCCGATGAATCGCCGCGCCTTCAACCGCAATCTTGCCGCCACGGCCTTTGGCGGACTGGCCGCCATGCTGGGTGGGTGCGCCGGTGCAGCCATGCAAACCGCCACAGCGCAAAAGCGCCCGGTCGGCCCGCTGGTGCCCGATTCGGCGGGCATTCTCGATCTGCCCGAAGGCTGGGGCTACACGGTGATCTCGCGCATGGGCGATGCAATGGACGATGGCCATGTGGTGGCCGACAAGGCCGATGGCATGGGCTGCTTTGCCATTTCCCCGGGCAAAGTCGCGCTGGTGCGCAATCACGAACTGGGCGCCACCGATGGCGCGCGCGGCCCCTTTGCCGATCGCGCGGTGGACCGCACGTTTGATCGCTGGCAGGGCGGGCGCGCGCTCCCGGGTGGCACGTCAACGCTGGTCTATGATCTGAACTCGGGCCGGGTCGAGGCTCAATACGCATCGCTGGCCGGCACGATCCGCAACTGTGCAGGCGGCATCACGCCATGGGGCACCTGGCTCAGCTGCGAAGAGAACGTCTCGCGCGCAGGCAAAGGCCTGTCGCAGGATCATGGCTGGGTGTTCGAAGTGCCCGCCACTGCGCGCGGCCTGGTCGATCCGGTGCCGTTGAAGGGCCTTGGCCGCTTCAACCACGAAGCCGCCGCCGTCGATCCGCGCTCCGGCGCGGTCTACCTCACCGAAGACCGCGAAGACGGCCTGCTCTACCGCTTTGTGCCCTCCCGCCCCGGAGATTTGCGCGCCCCCGGCAAACTGCAAGCGCTCGGCCTCGCGTCGGGCCTTGGTGATACGCGCAACAAGGCCGCTGTATCCATGACACGCGCCATCCCGCTGAAAGTCCGCTGGATCGATCTGGACGGCACCGATTCTGTGCAGGACGATCTGCGCCAGCGCGGCCATGCTGCAGGTGCAGCCCTGTTTGCACGCGGCGAAGGCATCCACTTCGGCCTCAATTCCACCGGCGCGGGCGAGTTCTACTTCGTCTGCACATCGGGCGGCGCATCCGGGCTGGGGCAAGTCTTCCGCTACCACCCGCAGGACGATACGCTCGACCTGTTCTATGAATCGACCGATCCTGCCGCCTTCAACTTTGGCGATAACCTGACCATTGCCCCCAATGGCCACCTGATCGTGTGCGAGGATCAGTATACCGACATCACCGACAACCACCTGCGCGGCATCACGCCCGATGGCACCGCCTATGCGCTGGCCCGCTGCCGCCGCCAGACCGAACTGGCCGGTGCCTGCTTTGCGCCGGATGGCAGCACGCTGTTCGTGAATCTCTATAGCCCCGCGATGACGCTGGCGATCAAGTGGCAGGGATAAAGCTGCTCAAAGGGTTATCGTGCGGCTCACCAGCCCCAAACTAACAGGCCGGTGCGCAATGATGATCAGCGTCCGCCCCGCCAGTGCAGCCGCACACCTTTCTACAAACCGCTGCTCGCCCGCCGCATCGTACATCGATGTGGCTTCATCCAGCACATAGATCCGCGCGTCTTTCAACAGCGCGCGGGCAAGGGCTATGCGCTGCCCCTGCCCGCCCGATAGCCGCACGCCCCTGTCCCCGATCACCGTGTCCAGCCCTTCGGGCAGGGCGGCGATGAAATCCATCGCATCGGCCTGCTGCGCGGCGTGGACGATCTGCGCCTCGCTCGCGCCCGCCATGCCATAGGCGATGTTCTCGCGGATCGTGGCGTTCAGCAGTTGCGGCCGCTGCGGAACCAGCGCCACTTGCCGCCGCAGATCCTGCACCTGCACGCCGGCAATATCCTGCCCATCGATCAGAATGCGCCCGCCATCCGGTTCATGCAGCCGCAGCAGCAGCGCGATCAGCGTCGATTTGCCCGCACCATTGCTGCCTGAAAGCGAAACCGCCTCCCCCGCTGCAATCGTGCAGGAAAAGTCCTCCACCACGCGCCCCCGCCCGGCATAGCCGAACGAAACGCGCTCAAACCGCACTTCACCGCCGCCGTCTGGAGCCAGCGACACTCCCGCAGCGTAGCCCGCCTCCACCGGCGTATCGAGCACCGCACGCAACCGCCGCAATGTGCCCAGCGTGGTCTGCAACTGGCCCCAGACATTGACCAGCTCCCCCACCGGGCGCACCAGCGCGGCAGTATAAAGCAGCAGCGCGATGAACGCCTGCAGGCCCATCGCGCCCGTTTGCAGCCGCTGCCCGGCCAGCAGCAGCAGGGCAATCGTCACCATCGCCGCCACGCAGCCCAGCACCGGCCCGACCGTGGCCGAAAGGCTTTGTATCCGCACCGAAAGATCGCGCGCCCGCCCAACCCGCTCGGCATGGCGCGCCGCTTCGATCTCCTCGCGCGCATAGGATTTGAGCGCGAAGATCGTGGCCAGATTTTCGTCGGCCAGCGCAACGCACTGCGCCTCGGCCTCCTGCTCCTGCTCGGCCAGCTGCCGCATCGCCCGCCCCGTCAGCCGCGCCACCACATAATATGCAGGCACCAGAATCGGGAAGATCAGCCCCAGCACTGGATCGATCCCCACGATCAGCACAAAGGCCCCGGCCACCGTCACCAGCATCGGCAGCACCCGCACCATCGGGCCGGTGATGAACGTGCCCAGATGGCCGACCTCTTCGGTCACGAGCGCCAGAATGCTGCCGTGGCTCTGCGCATCATGCCACGAAAGTGGCAGCGCCTGCAGGTGCGCATACATGCGCTGGCGCAGACCCGCCAGAATCTCCGCCCCGGTCCGGGCCGAAAGTCTGCCCGCCAACACCGTCGCCGCTGTGCTCGCCACCAGCAGCGCAAAGATCACCGCCACCAATGAGCCTTGCGCCAATTCCTGTGACTGCAGCAACAGGCCCAGCACCCGCGCGCCCAGCCACGGCAGCGCCAGCGCGGCGGCCGATTGCACCAGCGCCAGCAGCACCAGCACGATCACCGCCCGCCGCCACGGCAGCGCCTCGCGCATCAATTGCCACAAGTCCCTCATAGGCAGGGTCTATCGGGCAATCGTGCCCCACATGCAACGCACGAGGATGCGCCTAGCCCGCCACCGCCTCACGCACCCGCGCCAACGCGGCCTCCACCGGGTCCGCCCCGCCCAGCATCGCAAAAGTGCGGTTCATCGCAAAAACGCAGTGCCCGTGGACCGTGGCCAGCAAGGATCGCGTCAGCCCCTCGGCCTCATCCTTGCGCGTGGGCGGCAGCGCGGCGCGCACTTCGGCCACCACGGTATCGAAAATCGCGCGCACTTCGTTCTGATAGCCCTCATCGGGCGCAGTATCTTCGGGCAGGCGGAAATCATAGATCGCCGCCCAGGCATGGCGGTGCCGCATCGCAAACTCGAAATAGGCAGTGATCGCCGCGCTCAGCCGCTCGGTCCCCGCAGCACCCTGCACTGCCGCAAGCCGCCGCACCAGATGATCGCGCCACAGCGCCAATGTGCGTCCGTTGATCGCCAGTATCAGCCCATCATAACTGCCGAACACGTTGTAGATTGTGCCGATGGAATAGCCGATCCGCTTGGCCACCTCGCGCGCCGAAAAATGCGCAAAGCCCACCTCCTCCATATGCCGCAGTCCGGTCGCGATGATGATCTCGCGCAGTTCGGCCCGGCTATGGTCTGATCGGCGCGCCATGGTTCAGGCCTGCTTCCGAACGAAGGGATACTTGAATTGCGCCAGATAGCCATCGGGCACCTTTTCCGGTACGCCATATCCACTCGGCCAGCGGCCTTCGGGCAGGTGATAAGTGCCGAACAGCTTGTCCAGCCATGGAAAGTGGATGGCAAAGTTCTTGTCGATGGCCTCGTCCTCGATCGCATGATGCCAGTGGTGAAAGCGCGGGATGACCAGAAACTTGCCCAACATATCAAAGTTCCCGCGCACATTGGCATGGATCAGCGAAGCATAGACATAGACCATGCCGACATAGGCCTGCATCACCGAAGGCGCAAAACCCAGCGTCAGCAGCGGCAATGACGTGATCCCGCGCAGCGCGATGATCTCCACAAAGTGCATCCGCGCGCCTGCCAGCCAGTCCATCGTCTTGGCGCTATGGTGCACCGCGTGGAAGCCCCACAGGAACGGCACGGTGTGGAACAGGCGGTGGAACCAGTACTGCGCCAGGTCGGTCAGCACCATGGCCAATGCAAACTGCACGACCCACGGCAAGCCGCCCACGGTGGACTGCACCCCATCCATCCAGCCGAACTTGGCATTGATATAGCTTGAAGGCGCCAGCGCCAGGAACGTGATGACCTGCACCATCATCGAACTGACGAGGAAGTAGAACAGATCTTCGCGCCATTCAGTGCGAAACAGGCGCTGTGCGGGCTTGTGCGGCACCAGCCGTTCCAGCGGTGCCAGCATCAGGCCGGTTGCGATCATGTTCACCGCAAAGAAGTCGATCCCGAAAAAGATGCCCCAATCGTGCGTTTCATGCGGCTGCACCGCCGCCCCGCCCAGAATCGTGGCCCCCAGCGCGAGCATCAGCGCAGTCATGCCCATCGCCTTGCGCGGGCGCAGCATCAGGCTGACCAGCGCCAGCGCATAAGCGCTTAGCAGCGTGCCATGCACCAGCGGGCGAAACCCGCTCCAGCCGCGCACCACTTCCAGTTCGGGCATCGATGCCATGGCCGGCCAGCGCAGCGCTGCCACAAAGCAAAGCCCCACTACCGCCAGCAGGATCGCAAAAAAGCCCGAAAACCAGCCCGTCCCAAATCCACGCGCGGCAACCGGCGCTTCCAGATCGCGCATCAGATTGCCCCAGATACCCCGCTTCACACCCATGATTCGCGCACTCCCCGTCAAAGGATGTCCGTGATCTGCCAAATTAATTGAACGCTGTCCAATATTTTATTGAACACCGTCTAATTATTCCCTATCAGACGATTCGCCGCTGCGGCTTCGGGGTTAACTTCGCCGGAAGAAGATGCGGTTAAACGAGCTTTCAAAGTGCGAAAGGTTGTCCATGCCATCTCCTGCATCAGGTCCAGATCTCAGCCTGCTTGCCAAGCGCCGCTTTGGCCCGATCTTCACGGTCCAGTTCCTCGGCGCGTTCAACGACAACCTGCTCAAGTTCGCGATGCTGTTCCTCGCCAACTTCGGCATCTTCGCCACCGATCCTGACAACGCCAAACTCTTGGCCGCCGTTGCCACTGGCCTGTTCATCCTGCCCTATTTCCTGTTCTCCGCACTTGCAGGGCAACTGGCCGATGCGATGGACAAGGCGCGGCTGATCCGCTGGATCAAGGGTGCAGAAGTGGGCATCATGGGGCTGGCGCTGGTCGGCTTCTGGCAGTTGTCGATCCCGCTCCTGCTCACCAGCCTGTTCCTGATGGGCCTGCACTCCACGCTGTTCGGCCCGGTCAAGTATTCGATCCTGCCCCAGCATCTTGCGACAAGCGAAGTCATGGGCGGCACCGGGCTGATCGAAGGCGGCACCTTCCTTGCCATCCTTGGCGGACAACTGCTCGCAGGCCTGATCCCACCATGGGAGGCTGGCATCGCCGCCATGGGCCTTGCCATGGTCGGTTTCCTCGCCAGCCTCGCCGTGCCCCCTGCCCCGCCCAGCGGCACGCTCCACCACATCGATTGGAACCTGTGGCGCGGCACGAAGGACATCCTTGCCACCGCCCGCACCGGGCGCGGCGTGTGGCTCTCGATCATCGGCATCAGCTGGTTCTTTGCCGCAGGGGCCGTGCTGGTCAGCGAATTTGCCCCGCTCGTCTCGGGCACGCTGGCCGCCAAGCAGGAAGTCGCCACGCTGTTCCTCGTCGTCTTCTCCGTCGCCATCGCCATCGGTTCGCTGATCGTGAACCGGCTGTTGAAGGGCGAGGTTTCCGCCCGCTGGGTGCCGCTCTCCGCGCTGATCCTCGCCTTCGGCCTGATCGACCTGTGGATCGCCACCAGCGGCTTTGCCGTCCGTACCGCAGGCGCGTCTACCGCGCAGTTCCTCGCCACCCCCGGCGCATGGCACATCCTGATCGATCTTGCGGTCATCGCACTGGCCGGCGGCATGTTCATCGTGCCACTTTACGCCATCCTTCAGGTCGCCAGCCCCGAAGATAAGCGTTCGCAGATCATCGCCGCCAACAACGTGATCAACGCAGGCCTCACCGTGCTGGCCGTCCTAGCCATCACCGGCCTTCTCGCTGCGGGCGTCGATGTCCCCGGCCTGATCGGCGCACTCGGCTTTGCCACGCTGTTCGTCGCGCTGGCCAGCGTCTGGCTCCTGCCCGAAACGCTGTTCAAGGACGTAATCCGCCTCACCCTGCGCCTACTCTACCGCGTGGAGGTCAACGGCATGGAACACATGCCCAAGCCCGGCACCCGCGCCGTGGTCGTCGTCAACCACGTCAGCTTCCTCGATGGCCTGCTGCTCGGCGCATTCCTGCCCGGCAAGCCGACCTTTGCGATCAACACCCAGATCGCGCGCTCGCTGATGATCCGCCCCTTCCTCAAGCTGTTCCGCGCCTTCCCGGTCGATCCCACCAACCCCATGGCCGCCAAGGCCATGGTCAAAGCGGTCAAGGAAGGCCGCACCCTCGTGATCTTCCCCGAAGGCCGCATCACTCGCACCGGTGCGCTGATGAAGGTGTTCGATGGCCCCGGCATGGTGGCCGACAAGGCCGACGCGCCGATCATCCCCGTGCGCCTCGATGGCCCGCAATTCACGCGCTTTTCCTACATGCGCGGCAAAGTCCGCCTGCGCTGGTTTCCCAAAGTTACGCTCACCGTCCTGCCCCCGCGCCGCTTTGCGATAGAGGGTGAAATGACCGCCCGCCAGCGCCGCGCCGTGGCCGGACGCCGCCTCTATGACGAGATGAGCGCGATGATGTTCGCCACGTCAGACACCCACCGCACCCTGTTCAGCGCCTTGTGCGAAGCGCGCGAAATCCACGGCGGCAAAGCGCTGGTCGTGGAAGACGTCAAGCGCGAACCGCTGAGCTATGACAAGCTCTTCGCCGGAACCACCGTGCTGGGCAAACGCTTGGCGCAAGGCACGGCACAGGGCGAGGCGGTGGGCCTGCTGTTGCCCAACGTCAACGGCGTGGTTGCCGCGTTCTTCGCGCTGCAATCCATCGGCCGCGTGCCCGCGATGCTCAATTTCACCGTGGGCGTGGCCAACATGCGCTCGGCCTGCCTCACCGCCGCCATCCGCACCGTCATCACCGCGCGCGCTTTTGTCGATCAGGCCAAGCTGCTGGATGTGATCGCCGCTTTGGAGGCCGATGGACTGCGCATTGTCTGGCTGGAGGACGTGGGCGCCACCATCGGCGGCTTCGAAAAACTGCGCGCGCTGCTCGGCGCTGGCCGTGCTGAAAAGCGCCATCTGAAACTTGGGCTATCCCCCGATGCCCCCGCCGTGATCCTGTTCACCAGCGGATCCGAAGGCGTGCCCAAGGGCGTCGTCCTCACCCACCGCAACCTGCTGTCAAACTGCGCGCAGCTTGCCGCCCGCATCGATTTCAACGCGAGCGACATCGTGCTTAACGCCCTGCCGGTGTTCCACTCCTTCGGCCTCACCGGCGGCACGCTTCTGCCCCTGCTCAGCGGCATCCGCGTGGTCCTCTACCCCAGCCCGCTGCACTACCGCATCGTGCCTGCGCTGGCCTATGACGCCAACGCCACGATCATGTTCGGCACCGATACGTTCCTGTCAGGCTATGCCCGCATGGCGCATGGGTATGACTTCTACTCGCTGCGCTACATCTTTGCGGGCGCTGAAAAAGTCCGCGACGAAACTCGGCGGACTTATGCCGAAAAGTTCGGCCTGCGCATCTTCGAAGGCTATGGCGCAACCGAGGCCGCGCCGGTCATCGCAGTCAACACGCCGATGCACTTCCTCGCTGGCAGCGTGGGGCGCGCCCTGCCCGCCATCGAAACCCGGCTTGAGGACGTCCCCGGCATCACCGAAGGCGGCCGCCTCTATATTCGCGGCCCGAACGTCATGGCCGGATACTTCCTCGCGTCAGACCCCGGAAAACTCCAGCCCCCGCACGAAGGCTGGCACGATACCGGAGACATCGTCACCATCGATGACTCCGGCTTCATCACCATCTGTGGCCGCGCCAAACGCTTTGCCAAGATCGGCGGCGAAATGGTCTCATTGCCCGCTGTCGAAGGATATGCCGCCAAATGCTGGCCCGGCTTCGATCACGCCGTCGTCACGCGCCCTGACCCCAAGAAGTGCGAACAACTCGTCCTCTTCACCACCGCGTCGGCTGCAACCCACAAACCGCTGCAAGCCTGGGCCCGCGCCAACGGCGTCACCGAACTGATGATCCCGCGCGATATCCGCGTGGTCGAAGCCCTGCCCGTGCTCGGCACCGGCAAGCTGGATTACGTGACGATGGGCGAACTGGCCGCAACCCCCGCCAGCACCGCCCCGGTTGATGAAGCAGAGGAAGAGGAAGCGTAACCGGCCATTTCACCCGTCATACACACCCTGCGCCATGAACCGCTCGATCCGCGCCTCTTCCTGCTGCACGTCGATGCCCCGGTTAGCCAGCCAGCCGTCATCGAAAATGGTCGAGGCATAGCGTTCGCCTGAATCGCACAGGATGGACACGATCGATCCATCCTGCCCCGCCTGCGCCATGCGCGTGGCCAATCGCGCGCAGGCCACCAGATTGGTGCCGGTCGATCCGCCCACCGCCCGCCCCAGATGGCGTGAAAGCACCCGCGCTGCGGCAATTGATGCGCGGTCCCCCACCACTTCCATGTGGTCCACCACGCTCGGCACGAACGAAGGCTCCACCGTGGGCCGCCCGATACCTTCGATCACGCTGACCCCCTCCGGTGCCTGCTGCACGGTGCGGTCCTGCCAGTGGCGGTGAAACACGGAAGCTTGCGGGTCGGCCACGCAAATCTGCGTGGGATGGCGGAAGTATCGCACAAAGCGGCCAATCGTGGCCGATGTGCCGCCGGTCCCTGCCCCGCACACGATCCAGGTGGGCACAGGATGCGGTTCGCGACGCATCTGGGCAAAGATGCTCTCGGCAATGTTGTTGTTGCCGCGCCAATCGGTCGCCCGCTCGGCATACGTGAACTGGTCCATGTAATGCCCGCCCTGCTCGCCCGCGATCTGCGCAGCCACGGAATAGACGGCTTTGGGATCGTCCACTTTACGGCACACCCCGCCAAGCGTTTCAATCGCGGCAATCTTTTCGCAGGTCGTGCTGGCCGGGATCACGGCAACAAAATGCAGGCCCAGCATCCGGGCGAAATAGGCCTCGGACACTGCCGTCGATCCCGATGATGCCTCGACAATCGTGGTTTCAGGGCCAATCCAACCGCTGCACAGCGCATGCAGGAACAACGACCGCGCCAGCCGGTGCTTCAGGCTTCCGGTCGGATGGCTGCTTTCATCTTTCAGATAAAGCGCAATGCCCGGCAGCGCTGGCAAGGACACTGGCAAAAGGTGCGTATCGGCAGACCGGGCATAGTCAGCCTCGATCCGCCCGATGGCCCAGTTGACCCATCCAGAATCGATCCGCGCTGATTCTGCGCTGATGCCATGATCACGCATCACAACCTTGTCCTTTGCCTTCCACACAAACTCCACTCACCCTGCCAACGCCCCGCAACCGTGATTGGCCAAACCGCTATTGGCTGCTTGATCCGGGCGGAGTACCACCCGTTCCTCGTCCTCGCAGCCAAAATAGGCAAGATTGAATTCTTGGGGGTCCGGGAGTGGGCTTGCAACGCTGCTGTCTGCGCCCAACCAGGCCCCTTCAACACTATCCTATCAGTTGTATAGCTAAATCAATTTAGCTAACAAGCCTTGGTTACCGATTGATTTACAACCCTTTTCAAGGACAGCACAGGCATGGCAACTGCCGGGAGCCGATTTTCAGACCCCGGGCAAGGCCTAATCGAAGCCGCCGCCCTGCTTGCGCTCGGCTGTTTGAACGGCGCGCTCGGCATGGCCGCGCCCGCCACTTTGCGCCTCTTCGCCTCGGGCCTGCTGCGCGATCTGCTCATCACCGCGCTGCGTCAGGAAGGGCACGCTTTCACCGATCAGCGCTTTCACGCTTGGTTTGCCGGGATCACGATGCTGACCGATCAGCAGCAGCATCCCGGCCGCCCACCCAAAGTGCTGTGCGAAGCGATCCTGACCGAATTGACGCACAGTCGCTGGGATCTGCTGGCCGACCTTGCCACACGCTTCCACGCGGCCCTGCTGGCACCAGGAGACCACATCGGCAGTGACACGGCCCACGAAACTGCACGTCAGGATGCTCAGTCGCTTATCGCCACCGCGCATGGTCTCATCGCCGGAATTACCCCCTCCCCCGATCCCATCGCCGATGTCGCGAATCTTCATCAGGCCGCAGCCGCGCACCGCCTCTTCGCCCCGGTTGAACGCGCGGCCGAACCGATTGCGATGGGCGCAATCAGGATGACAGTCGAACGTGCAGCCACCCCCAGCCCACGCTGGGCGCTGGAACTGCTCTGGGGGGCACATTGGCACGCCGCAGGCCTCTTGCCTCACCCTCTCCCCTTCCCCGGCCTGATCCGGCTCGATGCAATGGATTGCCACCACAAAGCCTATGGCGATGTGCCTGACGAGACAGCGGACAATGCACTGACCATTCAGGCCACATCCCTGCACGATGTCGCAAAAGTGCTATACGGCAACCTTGCCCAGGCCGATCAGCTCGCCCGGCATCTTGCCAACAGCCATCCGGGCAAACGCCGCTCTTCGCGCGCACCTGCTTTGCTTGAGCTTCTCACAGGGTTCGGCCCCTTGCGGTCGGCTCAGCTGGAAACACTGCTCGGCGTGACACGTTTGGGCCTTCGCGCGATGCTGGGCACGCTGGATGAGGTCGGCCTGCTCAGGCGCATCACGCTGGCCGGCGTGCACCTCTATTCGGTCGATCCCGGCGTGCGCCCGGTAGATCGCACCTACGAGCGTCCAACGGACACCACGTTCTCGGCAGGCGCGTTGGGGGAATATGATGCTGCCATGGCCGAAATTGACGCCTTGCTTACCCGGAGCGGTGCAAGTGTCGATGAAGAGGGGTGGGAGGACGAGGCCTGACAAGGATTAACCGGCCCACGCATTGTCTTCATCCCTTTTTCCAATCAGCATGATGCTTCTGGCCCAGTTAGAATCCTTTTAGATTGGGTTAGATAAGTTAAAGCGCGCGGCAACCTGCCCGACTCGCCAAGCCATCACGAGTCGGTGAAGCGGGGATGTTCCCGGAGTGTCGAAGCTGCGTTCCCGTAAGGCCGATGGTCTGTTCCCGATAGGTCGTTTGCGTGTTCCCGATAGGTCGATGATCGCCTCACATGCGTTCCTGAAGTATCGATGGTCGGGAAATCGCCGCTGATCGTTACCAGGCATTGAATCACTTTCGCATCGATCCGCGGATTAGAGGTTCAAAATCTGTGGATGAAGGCAGCCACGCCTAACAGCCCACCAATGCGGCATTCCGAAGCCCGACACATCAGGAACGGCATGCGCATGGTGTCACGTCTTTTTGAGAATAGAGCGGTGCGCGCTGGCAATCTGCACACAGCATATCAGCGGCGCAGCGTGTGTCCGTGCTTTTCGTGATGGCGCTTCACAAAACCGATGAACGCCTTTTGCCAGTTGGCCGGAAGCCGCGCAGCGTCGGCATTCACCCAGCGCTCGAACTCTGCGTGCAGGGCATGCAGGTCCCACCCCGGGCAAGTTTCGCGCAAGTGCTGGATCGTTTCGTCCGCCATGAATCCGCGTGTCGCGCTGTCGCTAAGGCCTGACACCGCTCGGCGGATCAGCGCGCTGGCATTGACAGTGTCGGCGGGCTTAGGTTCGCGCAATGCGATATCCCGATGTTTAGCGTCGCTGAACTCGCTTTCGGCTCGTGTAGCTTCGCTAAACTTCACTGCGCTTCGTTTCCCCGGGGAAACATGACGGGCGGCATTTGTCGTCGGGCGTTCGATAAGCTCGGGCTGAGCGGGTTTGGCAGCGAGCGCCATGTCCTCGATCCGCTCATCCTGAGCCTGTCGAAGGGTGCCGCCCAGCCCCCGTTCCGCCCCGTCCTTGCCATCCACCCGCCGCATGCGCAGCAGCGGTTCGCCACCCTTGGCAGTCTCCACCGACAGGCCATAGCCCGGCAGTGCGTCCTTTTCAGCAAGCTTCAGGATTTCGAACTTGAACCGCCGATATTCGCCCTCTGCGCCCGATTTCTCGAATAGAACCGGCATGGAAATGGCAAAGCCGCCCTCCCCTGCCCCGCCCGCATGCTTGCGCGCCACGCGATAGAGCCAGCGTTCGCGGCCGCCGGTAATGTCAAAATAGGCGCGGTCGATGGAGAGCACCCCGCCCTGCATCATTACGCCTTCCCAGAACCAGTTGGACAGCTCGATCGTCATCCCGCGTGATCGCTCGGTGCGCTCGTCCACCAGCTGCGTCCACCCATCGAGCCACGAGAACGTCGCCTCGCGCCGGTTTTCTGCGCGAATATTGGTCTTGATCGTGGTGGCCACCAACCGGTCCAGCGCTTGTCCCAGCAGTTCATAGGCGCGCCCGGTGGTGGGCCTTCCAATGGCGCGCAGCAGGTCATAAGGCATCAGATGCAGCTTGCGCGGCACATCATTCACCCCGCGCCGCGCCATATCGGCCAGCACGCTGGCGCAATAAATCAGAATATCGGCGTCCCAGATCGTCGCCATGCCATAGTCGGGGCTGGCTGATACATGCACCCACAACTTGCCATCTGGCGAAGTGTAATCAATCGGCTTGACCCGTTTGGATTTGGCCAGACTGAAGAACGGCCGCTCCATCATCTCGCGCTGATCGCGCAGCGGCATGTCTGCCACATAAGGCAGGAAAAGGTCGAACTGGCCGTTGTTGACCGGGGCAGGGCGGGAGCTGGCGGCGCGGGAGGTGGCGGGGCGAGGCCGGGTCACGCGGGTGTCGCTCCACGATGTTTCCCCGGGGAAACACGTCGCAGTAACTGGCCAAAGGGCGTGAAACTTCTTTCAACAGGCTCAGGGTGAGCGGAAGGTGAAGTGTCAAATTCGTGTTGTTGCAGCAGCCAGTGATGGCCGGCAGAAAGCCCAAAACCCCACTCAGCGGGAGCTTGCCAAAGGCCCATTCGAAAACGTTTCCCCGGGGAAACACACGCGGCGGTTGCATGTTTAGCTGCGCTGAACTCGCCTTCGGCTCGTTTCCCCGGGGAAACACCGCCACGCCTTCCAAAGAGCCCGCCACTCACCATCAGCGGTGCAGGCCCCGGCCTTCGATTTCCAGATCGACCAGCACGCACCGCGCCAGTTCAACCAGCTCTTCAAGGCTCATGCCCGAACCGGAATGCAGCCGCAGCGTTACACCCTGACGGTTTACCGACTGGAGGGTGAGGGCAGGGCGATCGAAATCGCTGTTATAGGTGACCGGGCCTCTGCGTTCTGTCTTCTGACCGGGTGCCGCAAGCAGTCTAGCGATGACTTCATTGGCGGAGATGGCGGCATCGCCACTGCGCCGCCGTTCGTCCTGCACGCGGGCCAACACTTTGGCCTCGCGCAAAATGGCGCTGGCAGCGGTGCGATCATCCAGTGCCTGCGCCAGCGGATAGGCCGGCTTCAGCTGCACGTCAGCCGGGCTGGCGAAAGCTGCCAGCACCTGATCGGGCAGGCTGGCCACTTTGAGCATCTTTGAAAGCCAACCCTTTGACAGCTTCAATCGCTCGGCCATGCGCGTCAGGTGGCTGCCATAATGATCGTGCAAGGCCTTGGCATAGTTGCGCGCCCGTTCCAGATCGGACACGTCCTTGCGTGCACGGTTCTCCAGATCGGCAAGGCGGAATGCGGCCTCGTCATCCAGCTGCGCCACTTGCGCCACGAACTGCATCTGCGGATAGGAATTGGCGCGCAGCCACGAGATCGACCAGTGCCGCCGGGTGCCCGCGATCACTTCGTAATCATGATCCGGGTCGCCCTCGATCCGCCGCACCACCGCGGGCACTTTCTGGCCACCTTCGGCAATGATCGAATCGATCAGCTCGCGGCAGGATTCCTCGGACAGGTGTTCATAGGATCGGGCGTTGCCCTTCCACACCCGCACCCGCGCCGGATCGAGCAACAGCTGCGTAATCTGCCGCACTTCGCCGCTCGCCACGCGGGCGAGGGCGCTTTCCCGGCCTAGCAAAGTGGTGCCGCGCAGCCTGTCACTCCGGGGGACGGGCGTTTCGGCTTCCGGCGGCGATTCGCTTGCTGTGTCGCCCGGATTTTCCGCTTTTGTTTCAGATACTCCCTCGTCAGCCAGCAGAGCTGCGAGATAATCGGATTGCTTACGCGCCATGGGTCAACTCCCTTGCATCAGCGCGGAACATAAAGCGAACACTATCGTGTAGGAAAGTGTCGGATGTGTTCTCGGTCAAACACGCTTCGACACGCTCAGCATGAGCGGGTTTTTGAGGACTGGTCGCAACCCAAACCCCGCTCGTCCTGAGCCTGTCGAAGGACACAGACGCAACCTGAGGATAAGAACCGCTCTCACGCATGGATCACATCCTCCTCCCGCGCCGGCGCCATGCGGCCCCAGCCTGCGCGGACCAGCTGTTCGATCTGGCCCATCGCCTCGTCCAGATTGGCGCGGCAGCGTTTGTGGGTGCGGGGGGTGCCGATCGGCTTTTCCAGCTCATAGACCGTCATCATGCGCAGCGCCGCGTGGCTGATTTCCGCGCTTTCAAGGATCGGCACGGGCAGCAGTGCAGGGCCGAAAGTCTGTTCCATGATCGTGCGGACCATTTCATGGCTGGGATCGCCGCCATCGAATTTGGAGCAGATCAGCCGCACGAACGTGTAATCAACCTCGATCCCGGCTTCGATCAACTGTGCGATCACCTGATCCATCATCGACAGGAACTGCACGGTCGAACAGAAATCGGGCGTCGTGGCGGCCAGTGGCACCAGCAGCGCATTGGCCGCCTGCATCACCGCCAACGAAATCGTGCCCAGCGCAGGCGGCGGATCGAGGATCACGATATCGTAATCGCGCGCCATATCGAGTAAGCCCGCTTTCAGCTTGCGGAAGCGCGCGGCCAGCACCGATTGCCCATCTGCGCCCGATGCAGCCAGTTCATATTCCACATCGAACAGTTCAAGGTTCGACGGGATCAGATCGACATTGGGCCACGGCGTGCGCTTGACCGCATAGAGCAGGTCGGTCTGCGTCGGGTCGATCGACAGATAAGGATACAGCGTTTCATCGCGCGTGATGTTGAAATGCGGGTTGAAACCGAACAGCGTGGTCGTCGTCGCCTGGCTGTCGCAATCGACCACCAGCACGCGATATCCCTGCACACCGAAATAGTGCGCCAAGTGCGTGGTCACGGTGCTTTTGCCCACGCCGCCCTTGAAATTCTGCACCGCGATGATCGCGGGCACATCGCCCGGCGCGCGGGCAGGGGAGGCACCCAGCACTTCGCGCATGTGCATCAATTCGTCCATCGAATAGCCCAGTCGCCGTCCGTTTTCCCCGGCGGGCGGGGCGGGCAGGCGGCCATCGTCTTCGGCCATGCGGATCCGGTTGGTGGAGCAGCCGAGCAGCTGCGCGGCCTCGGCAATGCCGATGCGGACATTGAGTCCCTTGCGGCTGTCTGGCAGAAAGGCCTTGCGCCGCAGACGCTCGATCATCTTCTCACCGGCTGAGGCAAGATCGCCGATCTGGCTGACAATTGAATTCGGATCAGTCATCACGCGCCTTTTTGAAGGTATTCCGTATTACGGATAACGGATTTCCTTCAATTGCGCAATCAGGCCTGCGAAAATGCGCCAGTCACCATATCTTGGTGCTGCGATCAGCTTTAGAACATGATCTGGTATAGCCTTGCCATGGCTCTGGCGTTTCCCCGGGGAAACACCGTCCCCCTGCGCCGGTTCGAATCGGGGCGCTGTCTGGCGTGACAGGAGGTACGGTGAAAGCCGACCAAATGACCAAATTTCCTGAGGTTCCTTCAGCGTCTGAATGGCACCAGTATGACCGGAGCGGGCCGAGTGAGGGGGTAGATCAGTGTGTTTGTTGAATTGTCACCGTAACAAGAATTCAATTTGACTCGATTTGCATTTTCATAAATTTTGCTTCCCGAAGCGCGGCGGGGGTTTTCATGGTAGCGAAGCCAAAGAAGATTGACGAAAGCTTTGGCGGAGCCTTCTTCGGTGTCGAGCCTGCAAAGCTCAATACCCCTGAGAGCCGTGGATCCATGGACTACAAAGGCCCAGCACTAGATTACATAAAGCTTAAAGATGGATCGCCGCCTCCTCAGTTGGATACCAAGCTGCAGCGGCTGATCGAAAGTAGCTGGAAGCATGCCAAGCCAACCGACGGCGCAATGCGCGGCAATGTCTTTGCTGGCGATCACCGGGTAATGCACCCCAGCGCCAGGCCGCCGGTCGCCGGCCCGCCTGCGGCCAACGCGCGCACCATGCCGCCATTGCCCCCTCGTCCGGGCCAGCAGCCACAGCTACCGATGGCCACGCAATACAAAGATGTTGCACCAATCGGCTACGATACGATCATCAACCTTAAGAAGGGCGGCCTTAGCTCGCTGCCTACAAACACCCGAAAAGAAAGAGATTTAAAGAACACTCAGGAGAAAAGCCTGCAGCATCTCATGACCACTGTCCCGGAGGACTGGAGCATCATGAGAGAGCTTAAAGTTGTTTCGGCTTACGCATTTCGCGGCGATAAAAGGTCGCCCGATCTGATAAATTCCGCAAGTGGTTTCCAGCCCCCAAGTAGCCGCACCGATGCAGGCTATATAAAAGACTGTATTCATCCTCATTTCGAAGCATATCTTCTGAAAAAATTTGGAATCAAGATCACCCTTGAACAACTCACCAAGATTATTTCACATACTGTTCCCTCCCCCGCCGAAAGAGAGTTGCTTGCTTATTACGTAATGTGGCGCGGGCAGGTGAAATCCGAGGAGATGCACGCAGGCCGAATGGTCGCACAGCAAGACCTTAAAGGATACATTTCAACCACGCGCGCGGTCAGTGTCGCAAAAGGCTTCGCTGGCGCGAATGGAGTGGTTTACGCGGTACGCGTGCGTGCGGGTTTTTTGATCCCCAGCCGGGGTAAGCACCAATGGACGCATCTTTTTGGCGAGGAAGAAATTGCCTGCCCTTCTTCCATCACTTGGGACGACGTCGTCGGCTATCGCAAATTGGCTGCCATGAAATTCGATGGCCCGGTTTACATAAGGCCCAGTCTGCTTTCCGCTGACCCGTCCGCCTTCGAAAAAATCTATCGCGGCCTTAGCGGCAAGCATACGATCTAACCCGGAAACCTCACCAGTGGTTGGAGAATGTAGCGTCAAGGCCAGATCTGACATATTGTTTGGGATTAGAGCACTTTCCGACCAACCTGGTTCACCGCGACTGCCGCAGGAAGCTCCTCGGCAAGGAGCCTTGCGCAGCTCTAAGGTGACATTTTGCCAAATCCCCAAATGCCCGATTTTCGCGTTCTAGCCGTTCCTATGCTGCGCCGCCGGGTACCAGCACGATCTTGCCGTTTACCGCGCGGTTTTCCAGCATGATTTGTGCCTCTGCAGCGCGTTCCAGTGCAAAGCGTGCGCCGACAATGGGGTTCAGCGCGCCGGTTTCAACAAGGGCATAAACATTCGCCATATCAGCGCGATAGGTCTCAACCCGGTGGCGAACCATCACATCTGCCAGATAGGTGACAACGCCTTTGCTGGCCGCAACCAGATCCAGCGGTGAGTAACGCCCCCCGGTCAACAAGGAGATCAGCGCCGCGGGCCGGAAGCGGCCACCACGACTGACCTCGTAAGCCCCGTAAAGCACACCGACCCCGCCATCGCGCAGAACTGCCATGCTGCGCTTTCGGAAGTGCCGTCCGCCAATATGATCATAGGCGGCAACGACCCCGCCTCCGCTGATTTCGAGAACTTTTTCGACAAAGGCGTTTGCCGCATAATCGATTGCCACACAGTTGTGCGACCGGACAAGATCCAGATTTCCGGCGGAACTTGTGCCAATTGCCCGGATCCCGCCCAAGGCAGCCATATCAACCAACAAGGTGCCAACGCCGCCACTGGCACCGTGAACCAGTATCCATTCCCCCTTTTCGGGCGCTGTGGCGCGCTTCAGCATTTGCCATGCGGTCAGGCCATTCAATGTTGCTGCAACAAGCTTTGCCGCATCGCAGCCTTCCGGGGCTTTGACCAACAGCTTTGCATCAACATTGCGCAGCGATGCGTAGCAGCCTGTTACGGTTATGCCACCAACCCGGTCACCTGCAGAAAACCCATCGACGCCATCACCAACACGGACAATGCGCCCGACAAAATCATAGCCGGGTACGAACGGCACTTTGACTCCGGGATATGCCCCCACCCGCATCGCTATGTCGGCATAGGCTACACCAGCGGCTTCAACCTCTACCGTAACTTGCCCAAAGCCCGGAGTTGCCAGCTGTACCGACCTGGCTGTGAGAACTTGCGCATCGCCTTTGCGCGGCACCCACATTTCAAGTGCATCCATCATGCTTTACATCCAGTGCAATTGTTGGCCGGAGAACAGGCTGCATCGCGCTGCGCAAACCGGTGATCAGCGTTGATTGTTATACCGCCTAGTCTCCATGCTAGTCTCCATGGCGGATTCGATCAATGAAGCGACCACCACCATCATCGCAGGGCTGGCAACCTCAACCGAACGCGGCACTTCTGCGCATGGAGGCAGCAAGCGAGGCGACAAAGGCTGTGAGCCGTGCCGGAACGGCCGGCATCTGCGCATGGACGGCATAGATGCCCACGTCGTGCGATCCTTGATAATCCGGCAGCACGCGCATCAGCGTTCCTGCGCGCAGTTCTTCGCTTACATCCCAAAGCGATCTGAGCGCTATGCCGCAGCCCCCGATTGCAAGTTCCCGCACGACTTCGCTGGAGTTGGTGCGAACATGGCTCTGCCCGTTGTGAAGGACGGTGCCATCTGGCCCATCAAGTTTCCAGGGCAACTGTGCCGTGGTGGCAAGGATGCGGTGATGTTTGAGATCTGGCAGCGAGACGGGTTCTCCCAGTGCCGAAAGATATTGCGGTGCCGCGCAGAGCACGCGGTGGCTGGTGCCGAGGCGCTGGCCAACCAGCCCTGCGCCAAGCCCTGCGCCAATGCGGATGGCCAGATCGCAAGAACCATCCAGCAGGTCGACGAACTCGTCCGAAAGATCGAGCGTGAGATCGACATCAGGGTTTGCGGCAAGGAAGCCGGGCACGCAGGGCAGCACGTGCATGCGACCGAACGACGTTGGTGCCGTTACCCGCAGCGGGCCACGGAGCAGATCGTGCCGACCGGAGATCCGCTCTTCTGCGGCCTGCAGCGTGTTGCGCAAAGGAAGCAGCGCATCATGCAGAGCTTTCCCCGCATCGGTCAGTGCAAGACGGCGCGTGGTGCGGTTGATCAGGCGGGTCGAGAGCCGCTCTTCCAGACGGACGAGGCGTTTGGACAGCGCCGCTGTTGAAATGCCCCTTGCGCGGGCCGCAGCCGAGATTGAACCGGCTTCCACGATGCCAAGGAAATGGTCGTAATCGGGATCGAACATTGTTAACCCATACAATAAGCTGTGTTGAATTCTTTCCTTCTACCGCATGCTTGGCATCGGCGATAGGTTCCGCAGACAAGCAGGAGAGTTTCGATGAACGCTTATGTCGATCGCGCAGGTCTGAAGATTGCTGGCGTCCTTGCCGAGTTCGTGGAACAGCGCGCCCTTCCGGGCACCGGGGTCGACGCAGACGCATTCTGGAGCGGTGCTGCTGATGTTTTTTTGCGCTTTGTCCCGCGCAACCGTGCGCTTTTGGCAAAGCGCGATGACCTGCAAGCGCAGATCGATGCCTGGCACAAGGAGCGCGCCGGCCAGCAGCAGGACATCGCGGCCTACAAGGCCTTCCTCACCGAAATCGGCTATCTCTTGCCGGAACCGGCACCATTTTGTGTTGCGCCCATCAACGTCGATCGCGAACTTGCCGAAGTTGCCGGTCCGCAGCTGGTGGTGCCCATTCTAAACGCCCGCTTCCTGCTGAACGCCGCAAATGCACGCTGGGGCAGTCTTTATGACGCGCTGTATGGCACAGACGCCATTCCCGGTGCGGCTGAGGGCAGGGGCTATGATGCCAAGCGCGGCGCGCAGGTCATCGCCTGGGCCAAGGCGTTCCTCGATCAAGCCGTGCCGCTGGCTTCGGGATCGTGGGCGGATTGGACAGGCGGCGAACTGGCGCTGCAGAACGCAGGGCAATTCGTGGGCCGGGCAGGGGACAATCTCCTTTTCAAGCACAACGGCCTGCACATCGAAATCGTGATTGATGCCACGCATCCGATTGGCAAGGGCGATCCTGCCAACATCGCCGATGTCGTGCTCGAAGCGGCGATTACCGCAATCTGCGATCTTGAGGATTCGGTCGCCGCCGTCGATGCCGAGGACAAGGTGGCTGCTTATGGCAACTGGCTGGGCCTGATGCAGGGCAATCTTGCGGACACTTTCGAGAAAGGCGGCAAGATGATGACGCGCCGCCTAAACCCGGACCGCAGCTATGTTGCGCCCGATGGCAGTGCGTTCACCCTGCCGGGCCGTTCGCTGCTGCTGGTGCGAAATGTCGGGCATCTGATGACCAATCCGGCAGTGCTTTTGCCCGATGGCAGCGAGGCGCCCGAGGGGATTCTTGACGGGATCGTTACCAGTCTGATCTCGATCCACGATCTGAAGCGCACAGGCAGCTTGCAGAACAGCCGCAGCGGCTCGGCTTATATCGTCAAGCCCAAGATGCACGGGCCGGAAGAGTGTGCATTTGCCAACGATCTGTTCGATGCGGTGGAAGACATGCTAGGCCTCTCGCGCCATACGCTCAAAATCGGCGTGATGGATGAAGAACGCCGCACCAGCGCCAACCTTGCCGCCTGCATCCATGCGGTGAAAGACCGGGTGATGTTCATCAACACCGGCTTTCTTGATCGTACCGGCGATGAAATGCACACCTCGATGCATGCCGGGCCAATGCTGCGCAAGGGCGACATGAAGACCAGTTCGTGGATCCTGGCGTACGAAGACCGCAACGTCCAGATCGGTCTTGCCTGTGGGCTTTCGGGCAAATCGCAGATTGGCAAGGGAATGTGGGCGATGCCCGACCGCATGGCCGACATGCTGGTGCAGAAGATCGGTCACCCGAAGACCGGCGCCAACACCGCCTGGGTGCCATCGCCCACCGCCGCCACGCTGCACGCCACGCACTATCATCAGGTCGATGTCTTCGCCCGGCAGGAACAGCGCCGCGCCGAGGGCATTGCCAGCCTTGATGCGCTGCTGACCATTCCCGTAGCAGCCGGCAAGAACTGGTCTGAAGCCGAAATACGCGACGAAATCGACAACAACGCGCAAGGCATCCTCGGCTATGTTGTGCGCTGGGTTGATCAGGGCGTAGGCTGTTCGAAGGTGCCGGACATCAACGATGTGGGCCTGATGGAAGACCGCGCAACGCTGCGCATTTCCAGCCAGCACATCGCCAACTGGCTGCTGCACGGCGTTGTTACCGCAGAACAGGTTGACGAAGCGCTGCTGCGCATGGCGGCCAAGGTCGATGCCCAGAACGCCGATGATCCGCTCTATCAGCCGATGGCAAGCGATCCGCAAGCCAGCCTTGCCTTTCAGGCCGCACGCGCGCTGGTCTTCGAAGGGTTGGCCCAGCCCAGCGGCTATACCGAACCGCTGCTCCACGCCTTCCGCCAGAAGGTCAAGGCAGCCTAATGTCAGCAGGCTCTGATTGCCGACAATGGTTGGCCAAGCCCCGTGTCAAGCACGGGGAGACGGGGCAGTGTCGTACAATTTGCTTTAGAGCCAGATGACTAGAGCCAAATGACGTAGGGGCTTTGCGGCTTACCCCAGCGCTTTCAACGCCGCACCTTTGCGGGCTTCATACCGGGCGGCCACGCCGCGGGTGAACTGCGGTGTGAAAACGGTGGAGACGGTGACGAATTCGGCCACGGCAGCGTCGGGCGTGATCGTCACCATCGTGTAGCCCTTCATGTCCTGATCGCAAAAGGCGACTTCGGGGCTTTGCGCGGTGATGATTTTGCCGAGGCCGGGGAGGAGCGAGCCGTAGGAGGGGCTGGTGATGGCGGTTGCGCCGAATTCTGCGCCGATGCGCGTGCCGCTATCGTCGTAGAGGTCGTTCGCCCATGCGGCGTGGCTGTCTCCGGCAAAGGCCAGCGGGTTTGCGCCGATTTTGCGCATGCTGGCGTAGAGCCGTTCGCGGGCAGGGGGGTAGCCGTCCCATGCGTCCATGTTGAAGGGAATGCCGGCCTTGAACGCGGCCTGAGAGCGGGCGATCTGGCCGCGATAGGCTTCGGGCATCTTGGCCAGCATCGCTTCGAACGTGGCATCGCCCAGCGCGGCGCGCAAATCTGGCCCCGGCACGCGCGCCATGACCACCTGATTGCCCAGCAATTGCCAAGGCTTGCCTGCCTTTACCGAGGCGGCGAAGGTGCTTTCCAACCACTGCAACTGCGCTGCGCCCAGCATTTCACGCGCAGGATCGTTGCGGGCGGCGAGCATGGCGGAGACTTGCGCCATATCGGGCGCTGCGCCTTTGCTGGCGATCTGTTCAGACCGGGCAAGCAGGCGGGTTTCGACCATGGCAAGCGTGGCGAGGTCGCCGAATTCGAAGCTGCGGTTGATCGCGGCAGGATCGGCCCCGGCCTTGGGATTGCGGATCGGCATCCATTCGAAATAGGCCTGAAGCGCAGCGGCTTTGCGCGCGCGCCAATCGCCTTCCTTGGCCGGATCGTGGTTCTCCGCGCCGCCGAGCCAGGCATCGTTGGCGGTTTCGTGATCATCCCACACGCAGATGAAGGCGGCGCGGGCGTGGGCGGCCTGCATCTGCGGATCGGCCTTCACCTGCGCATGGCGGCGACGGTAATCTGACAGGGTAACGATTTCGTGCGTGGGATCGGGCAGGCGGTTCAGCCGCTTGCCGATGTCTGCGCCATAGCCGTCTGCGCCGTATTCATAGATGTAATCGCCCAGATGCAGCACGGCATCGACGCGGTCCTGTGTGGCCAGATCGGCATAGGCATTGAACAGGCCGCCGGGATAGAGCGCGCAGGAGGCCAGCGCGATGACCAGTTTGTCAGTCTTGCCCACCGGGAGCGTGCGGAAGCGGCCCTTGGGGCTGGCGGTGCCATCGGCGGTGCGGAACCAGTACCAGTATTCGGTGGCGGGTTTGAGGCCTGCCACTTCGACCTTGGCGGTGTGATCGGCAGCGGCGGTGGCGGTGATCTTGCCCGATTTCAGCGGCTTTGCCGTGTCGCTGGTGGCCACATGCCAGGTGAGAGGCACATCGCCGCTTGCGCCTTCTGCCACGCTGGCGCGGGTCCACAGCACCGCGCCGTCAGCCGCCGGATCACCGCTGGCCACGCCGTGGCGGAAGCTGGCAGTCTTGAGCTTTGCGGCGGCGATGGCAGCAGGGGCCAGACCGATGCCGGTGCCCGCGCCCATGGCGGCGAGCAGATTGCGGCGGTTGATGGTGATCGTCATCGGTCTGGCTTCCTTGGTTGTCGTGTCAGGCTATCAGAACCGCGCGGTCAGCGCAGCGCCGAAGAAGCGCGGTTCGGCGGGGATGAAGGTGGGAATGCCGAAAGCGCGGCCGGTGTTGCCAGCATCCAGCAGATAGTCCTTGTTGGTCACGTTGCGCATGAAGGCCGAGATTTCATACTTGCCATCAGCAAACGACACACCGCCCCGCACGTTGACCAGTGTGACGGCCTTCTGGCTGAGCAGTTCGCTGTTGGGCAGTTCGAAGAAGATCTTGCTGCGATAGGTTACCGTCGGCGTCATGAACACGCGGATGCCATCGGCAACGGGGGCATCGATGGTGAAGCCGCCCGCCGCCTGCCATTCAGGCTGCAGGCGGAAGCGTGCGCCCGAGAAGGTGGGGGCAAAGGTGGTGTTCTTGTCGATCCCGCCATCGATATAGCCCACGTTGCCGAACAGGCGCAGCCAATCCGACGCTTTGATCGCCAGTTCCGCTTCAACCCCGAAGTTGCTGGCCGTGCCAGCGCTTTGCGTGATCGTGGTGCCATTGCCCTGCTGCACGCTGACCTGGAAGCCATCGTACTTCTGGTAATAGACGCCGATCGAGCCCGAAACCGGCCCGGTGGCGCCCTTAAGCCCCACTTCGTAATTCCACACGGTTTCTTCCGGCACGTTCTGCAGGTTCGCCTGCGGTGTGCCGTTCACCCGGGCCGCATTAAGCTGCACCACGGGGGAGCGACGGCCCTTCGAAATTGTGGCGAAGACGTTGGTCTGGTCCGACAGGCGATAGAGCACGTTGAAGCGCGGCAGGAAGGCGTTGGATTTTCCTGTCGCGCGGAAGGTCTTGCCGCCAGTATCGACCTGACCTGGCACCAGCGAGGTGGCGGTGGGGTTCAATGCCGGACGCGGGACGCGGGCGAAGTAGGTGGATTCGCGATCTTCCCACACATAGCGCGCGCCTACGGTCACTTCGATGGCAGGAGTGGGTATCCAGGTGGCGTCGGCAAAGACCGAGTAGGCGGTGTTGATGCCGCCGTTGATGAATTCCGACGAATAGGGGACTTGCGTGAACGCGCCATTGGTGGCGAGCGCGGTAGCCTGTGCGGCAGTGACGACGCCTGCGGAGTTGATGCAGCCAAGGCCGGGGATGATGTTGGCCGCACACTGCAAGAACGTGCCTTCTTCGGAGCTGAACGGCACGGCCTGTGTGCTGTCTTCCTTGAACACGTTCCACCCGGCAGAGGCGCGGATCGTGCTGGACTGATAGCTGAAGCGGCCTTCGTGGCTGGCCTGCCAACCCTTGGCGTTTTCAGCAAATTCCAGATACCACGCGGCGCTGCCATCGGCATCGAACACTTCGCGGCTATCAAATTCGCGGTAGCCGTTGACGGTGGTGAAAGTGATCTCGTCGGTCAGTTCGGCAGCAACGGTCAGGTTGGCGTCATAGACATCGCGGTTGAGGCCAAGCTGCGAATTGCCAAGGACCGCGGCGGAAAGAGGGGAGCCGCCAAGGTTGGCCTTGCCAAACGGATTGGCCGGGCCTGCCGACGTGGCATAAGTGCCCGAAACGAAGGGCGTGCCGCCGTTGCGCTGACGGTCATAAGTGCCGATAAGGTCCACGGTTACGCGGTCTGACGGTTTCCAGCGGATCGAAGTGCGCAGGCCAAGCTGGTCTTGTGCATAAAGCTCTTCTTCCTGCGAAGGAGCGAGATTTTCGACGTATCCGTTGCGCGTGCGCCATTCGAAGGCGATGCGGGCGGCGATCTTGTCATCACCGGAATTGAGGAAGCCGCCGAGCAGGGTCTGGCCGAAATTGCCGATGCCGCCGGTGATCATTCCCGAAACGCCCGGCTGCGGGCGGGCAGAGACGAGGCTGATTGCGCCAACGGCAGAGGCTGTGCCAAACAGTGTGGCTTGCGGGCCCTTGATCACTTCGACGCGTTCAAGATCATAGATCGCCTGATAGGACCCGCGTGACCGCGAGATATCGACGCCGTTGTAATAGAGCGTGACGCGCGGGCCCTGCTGCGCCGAGCCGGAATCCGAGGTGATGCCGCGGATCACGACGCCGGGATTGTTGGCGCTCTGCTCCTGAATGTTGAGGCCGGGGACATAGGCGGACAGCTCGTCAAGGTCTGAAACGCCCAGTTCGCGAATGCGATCACCAGTGACGGCTGAAATAGTGATTGGAACATCGACAAGTTTCTGTTCGAATTTCTGCGCTGTTACGACAATAGTATCAGCGGCTTCACCTTCAGGCGCCGGGGTAATATTGTCCTGTGCCCAAGAATTGGGTGCGAAAAGCAGTGTTGATACCAGTGCCGAACCGATCAATAGTGTTGTTTTCATTTGACCCACCTGTTGTGATGCAGGGCGGATAGGGTGGCAATGTTTCGCGGATGTGACGAAGATCACGTCCTTTTTTGCTGACGCGTGACGATCCGATACATCCTTCGGGGCAGGTTTTGCGCAAGATGCGCGCCTCGCTTGCCATTAATCGTCCGATTAATTACCCTGCTGCCAACAAGATCAAGCAGATTCGGGATGGGAGCGGCGCATGGCCGGAAGTGCTGGGCTGGACACGTTCGATTATATCGTGATCGGGGCAGGCAGCGCCGGAGCCGTGCTGGCGGCGCGGTTGACCGAAGATGCAGCTGTGCGCGTGCTGCTGCTGGAGGCGGGCGGGGCCAATACATCGGTGCTGGTGCGCATGCCGGCGGGCGTGGGCACGCTGATCAAGCAAAAGAGCAAACACAACTGGGGCTTCTGGAGCGAGCCGGAGCCGCACATGGATGGCCGCCGCATGTGGCATCCGCGGGGCAAGGGGCTGGGCGGATCATCCGCGATCAACGGCATGGTCTATATCCGGGGCCACGCGCGCGATTATGACCAGTGGCGGCAGCTGGGGCTTGAGGGGTGGTCCTATGCCGATGTCTTGCCCTACTTCCGCAAGGCCGAGGATTATTGCGCCAATGATCCAAATGGCGGCGCAGGCGAGTTCCATGGTGCAGGCGGGCCGCTGAAGGTGAATTGGGGCGAGCGGTCCGACCACCCCCTCTATCGCGGGATCATCGAAGCCGGGCGGCAGGCCGGGCACAAAGTGACGCCCGATTTCAACGGGGCGGATCAGGAAGGGTTCGGACGGTATCAGCTGACCATCAACGATGGAGAGCGATGGAGCGCGGCGCGCGGGTATCTGACACCGATTGTGGGCACGCGGCGCAATCTGCAGGTGGTGACCGGTGCGCGGGTGCACCGGATCGTGGTGGAAGGCGGGCGCGCGGTGGGGGTGGAATATAGCCTTGGGCAGGGCAAGCCGCTGCGATCGGCGCAAGCGGGGCGCGAAGTGCTGCTGTGTGCAGGGGCGTTTCAGTCTCCGCAAATCCTGCAATTGTCGGGCATTGGTGATCCCGAAAAGCTGAAAAGCCATGGCATCGCCCCGGTCCATGCATTGAAGGGTGTGGGCGACAACCTGCAGGACCATCTGGATGTGACGCTCAACTGGGCCTGCACGCAGCCGGTATCGCTTTACAGCGAGATAAAGGGGTTGCGGCAGCTTATGGTAGGGCTGCACTATATGCTGACGGGCAAGGGCACCGGGCGGCAAAACGGGCTGGAAGCGGGGGCCTTTCTTAAATCGCGGCCCGATCTGGACCGGCCCGATCTGCAGATCCACTTTGTGATCGCGATCATGCAGGAACATGCCAAGGTGCAGGTGAAGCGCGATGGCTTTACGCTGCACGTGTGCCAGCTGCGCCCGGAAAGCCGGGGCAGGGTGGGGCTGAGCAGCGCCGATCCTTATGCCGACCCTGCAATCATGGCCAATTTTCTGGCTGCTGAGGAGGACCGCCGGGTTGTGCGCGAGGGCATCCGCATCGCGCGGCATGTGGCGGCGCAGGATGCGCTGGCCCCCTATCGCGGCGAGGAAATCTGGCCCGGCGTGGCTGTGCAATCGGATGAAGATATCGACGCCTGGGTGCGGGCCAAGGGCGAGACGATCTATCACCCGGTGGGCACGGCAAAGATGGGCACGCGCGATGATCCGATGGCGGTGGTGGACAGGGACTGCAAGGTGATCGGGCTGGAGGGCCTGCGTGTGGTTGATGCTTCTGTCATTCCCCTGCTGATCGGGGGGAATACCAATGCCCCCACGATCATGATTGCCGAAAAGATCGCCGACGTGATCCGGGGGCGGGCGGCGCTGGCGGCTGCGGCCTGATAACGCAAACATAAATGCGACAGTGCAGGCTTGAAATCCATCTGATGTCTGCTTAGGGTAGCGTTACCAATTGTGAAGGCCCCTTGCGGGCTGACGGGACGCTTGCCGGGGGATGGATTGATGATGACAGGTCTTGCGGCTTGCCTTCCGCACGATCATGCGCAGGGGCTCTTTCTGGGCCGCGCGCAGAGCGAGGCCGGGCCGCATGTGATTATGCTGCGCCATGGCCGGATTTATGACATGACGGCGCTGGCCAGCACTTCATCGGGCGCGATTGCGCGGCGGGTGTTTGATGGCGGTGTGGAGCTTGGGGCGGTTTCCGATGGTCTGCCCGATGGCTGGCGGCTGATCACCCCGGTTGATCTTCAATGCATCAAGGCCTGCGGCGTGACCTTTGCGTTGAGCGCGATCGAGCGCGTGATTGAAGAGCGCGCGCGCGGCGATGCGGCCACTGCGGCCACGATCCGGGGGGATCTGGAAAGCAAGATCGGCGCAGGCATCCGCGCGGTGGTGCCAGGCAGTGACGAGGCTATGGCGCTGAAGGCACTGCTGATCGAACAGGACATGTGGTCACAATATCTGGAAGTCGCGATTGGGCCGGATGCGGAAGTCTTTTCCAAATCGCCGGTGCTTTCGACTGTTGGCCATGAGGCGCTGATCGGGGTGCGATCGGATTCCGCATGGAACAACCCCGAACCCGAAGTGGTGCTGGTGGTTGATCCGGCGGGCGAAGTCGTGGGCGCGATGCTGGGCAATGATGTGAACTTGCGCGATTTTGAAGGGCGGTCGGCGCTGCTGCTGTCCAAGGCCAAGGACAACACGGCATCGTGCGCGCTGGGGCCGTTCATTCGTCTGTTCGACGATGGCTTTGGCATTGATGATGTGCGCAGTGCGCAAGTGGAACTGGTGGTCGAGGGGCTGGACAACTTCCGCATGGAAGGCACCAACCACATGTCCGAAATCAGCCGCGATCCGCTCAATCTGGTGGAGCAGACGCTGAGCGAGCATCACTATCCCGATGGCTTCGTGCTGTTCTGCGGCACGCTGTTTGCGCCGGTGCAGGATCGCGATACGCCGGGCGCGGGCTTTACCCACAAGGTGGGGGACCGGGTGACGATCCGTTCGGAGCGGCTGGGCACGCTTTCCAACACGGTCACCACATCGCGCGATGCGCCGCCATGGACCAACGGCATTGCCGCATTCATGCGCAATCTGGCCCAGCGCGGGCTGGTGGACTGCGCATGAAACGCAGCGCTTCTGTGGCCGATGCTGCACATCATCATGTGCAACATATCGCGCAGCACCATATACCGCATCATGCCGATCCCCATGTCAACGAAGGGCGCGCCAAGGAGCGTGCGCAATATCCCAGCCTGCGGGGCAAGCGGGTGATCGTGACCGGCGGGGCGAGCGGGATTGGCGAGGCGATTGTGGCGGGCTTCGCGATGCAGGGCGCGCGCGTAGGCTTTGTCGATGTCGCGGCCGATGCGGCGAGCGCTCTGACAGCGCGGCTCGATGCGGATGCGGGCGTGGAATACACCCCGCTGCTGCGCGTGCAGGACGTGGCCGATTGCGATGGCCTTTCGCGGGCGATGAACAGCCTGGCCGAGGCGCTGGGTGGGTGCGATGTGCTGATCAACAATGCCGCCAGCGATGACCGGCACGAGATTGACGATGTGACGCCTGCCTATTGGGATGATCGCATTGCGGTGAACCTGCGCCATGCGTTCTTTGCGTCCAAGGCGGTGTGGCCTGCGATGAAGGCGCAAAGTGAAGGTGTGATCCTGAACCTCGGCTCGATATCATGGCATCTGGGGCTGGATGATCTGGCGCTCTATCAGGTGGCCAAGGCCGGGATCGAGGGACTTACCCGAAGCTTGGCTCGCGAGCTTGGCCCGTGGAACATCCGCGTGAACACGATCATTCCGGGCAACGTGCAAACCGAGCGGCAAATGCGCTGGTACACGCCCGAAGGCGAGGCCGAGATCGTGGCCGCGCAATGCGTGAAGAGGCGGCTGCAGCCCGAGGACATTGCCGCAATGGCGCTGTTCCTTGCGTCTGATGATGCGCGCTATTGCACGGGGCACGAATATTGGGTGGATGGTGGCTGGCGTTAATGCCTGATAAGTCAAGCGAATGATAAGAAGATTGTGGAGAGTGCGATGAGGAATTCCAAGGCAAAGTCCGCGCTTTCAGCGATTATGACGCTGACCATGCTGCACGCTTCGGGTGCAGCATTGGCGCAACCGGCTATAAGTTCGTCTACACGCACAGACGCGCTGCCGGTGGGGGCTTGCATCAACATGGGCAACCATCTGGAACCGCCCAGCGAAGGCGCATGGGGCCGGGCGATTGCCGACGATGACTTTGCGATTATCGCGAAGGCCGGATTCAAAACGATACGGTTACCGGTGCGCTGGACCGCGCACCTCGACAGCGCCGATCGGATTGATCCGAAGTTCATGGATCGCGTGGCGACCGTGGTGGCGCAGGCCCGCAAGGCCGGGCTGAACGTGATGTTGAACGATCACAACTTCGACGCGTTGATGACCGATCCCGACGGGCAGAAGCTGCGGCTTGCCACGGTGTGGCGGCAAGTGGCCGCACGCTTTGCCAAGGAGCCGCGCGAGCACGTGTGGTTCGAGATTGCCAACGAGCCGCACAACAAGCTGACCAACGCCAACCTGCTGGCAACGCTGGCCCCGGCGCTTGCCGCGATCCGTGAAAGCAATCCTGATCGGCCGGTGATTATTGGCGGCGAAAACTGGAGCGGCATCAATTCGCTGGCTACGTTGCAATTGCCCAATGACCCGCACGTGGTGCCGACGGTGCATTATTACGATCCGTTTGAATTCACGCATCAGGGAGCCGAATGGGTATCGCCCAGCCCGAAGATGGGCCGCGAATTCGGCACGGCGGCGGACAAGGCGCAACTGGCTGCCGATGTGGCCAAGTTGCAGGCCTATGTCCAGCGCACCGGCAAGACGCCGTTCATTGGTGAATTTGGCGCCATCGACAAGATCGGGCGGGAGCAGCGCGTGCTCTATATGGATACGGTGCGCAAGGGCTGGTCGCAGGCGGGCATTGGCACATGCGCCTGGGCCTATACCAACACCTTCCCGCTTTATGACAGCGCCAGCCGCCAGTGGGTGACCGGGATGCGCGCGGCGATGGGCCTGCCAGAAGATGTGGCTGAGCCACCAAAGGCGGCACCGATGACCTCATCGGCCCAAGGCCAGTCCCCCGCGCTTCAGGCGCTCGACGATGCGCTGCCCGGAAAACTGATCAACGATCCGACCAATCTGGACTGGCCCGTGTTCGGCCCCGGCGCAACCAGCAAGCCGGTGAAAACGCCCGAAGCACCCGGCGGTGGCGCGTTGCAGATCAAGACCGCGCGGCGCGGTGCGCAGATCTATGAAGTGGGGGCCAATGCGCCCATCAGCGCCGCGATCAAGGCGGGGCAGCGCATTACCGTGGCGTTCTATGCCCGCACGATCAAGGCCGAAACGCCCGACGAACAGGGCGTCATCGGCGTGCGCGTGCAGCAGAACATCGCGCCTTATGGCGGCTTTGCCGACACGACCCTGAAAGTGGGTGCGGAATGGAAGCTTTATGAAGTGACCGCCCTTGCCGACCGCGATCTTCCGGCGGGAGAGGCCGTGGTCGGGTTCCAGTTGGCTGGAGCCAAGCAGACCATCGAGATCGGCCAGACGATCGTTGTGGAAGGCGCGGCCAGCATTGTCGGCACGCCTGCCGCAGTTGCCACCGCAGCATTGCCGACGCAATTGGCGGGCAAGGGCACACTGGTGAGCGATGCGACAGCTTTTGACAAATGGGCGGTTTATGGCCCGGGTCTGACCAGCAAGGCGGGCCCTGCCAGCGGCGTTCCGGGCGGAAAGGCTCTGACGCTGAGCAACCCGGCAAAGACGCCGCAAGTGCACGATGTGGGCGTGCTGGTGCCGATCAATGCTCCTATTGCCGAAGGCGATATCATGATCGTGGGCGTGCTGGCGAGGGCGACAGAGAGCGAGTCTGCCGATGGCGTGGCGCGCATTGCCCTGCGCGTGCAGCAAAACGCCGAACCTTATGATGGGTTTGCCGACAACACTCTGCCGATTGGCCCCACATGGAAGCTGATCCAGCTGAAGACGCAGGCGCAGATCGATATTGCGCAAGGGCAGGGCGTGGTTGCGCTGCACTTTGGCGGGGCGCGGCATACAGTTGAAATTGCAGGTGTTTATGTCCTGAACGGCGTGGCACCTTGATCCTATCTGATAACCGGAGACCAGCGATGACCGTGACCCGCCGTGAAAGCCTGACAATGATGGGTGCGGCTGCGGCAACGCTGGCCGTTGGCTCGGGCAGCGCCATTGCGCAAGATGCGCCGCAACCATCGCTGAATGCTTTGGCCAAGGCCAAGGGCATGCGGTTCGGCTCTGCCGTGGCAGGTGGGGGTGGGGGCGGCACGTGGCGCAATCCGAAAAATGCCGCACTGGTGGCGGCAGAGTGCGGCGTGATCGTGCCCGAAAATGAACTGAAGTGGCAGGCGATCCGGCCATCGGCCACACGCTTTGAATTTGGCGCGTTTGATGGGATTGCCGATTTTGCCAAAGCCAAGGGGCTGGGCCTGCGCGGGCACACGCTGCTGTGGCACCGGCCCAAATGGATGCCGGGCTGGATGGAAACGCACGATTTTGGTGGGCAGCCTGCAACGGCCGCTGCGGCGATGATGACAAACCATGTGGAGACTGTCTGCGCGCGCTATCAGGGGCGCATCTCATCGTATGATGTAGTGAACGAAACCGTGTTGCCCGAAGACGGCAAGCTGGCGCAGACCGCGTTATCGCAAGCGATGGGTGGCACTGAGGCGTTGGTGGATTTGGCGTTTCATACCGCGCGCCGCGCAGCGCCCGAGGTGGAGCTGGTCTATAACGATTACATGAGCTGGGAGCCCGGCAACGAATTGCACCGCAAGGGCGTGCTGACGCTGCTCGAAGGGTTTCGCAAGCGCGGCACGCCTGTGGATGCTCTGGGCATCCAGTCACACCTGATTGCACCATTGCCGGGCGCTGCGCAGCAGCGCGAATGGCGGCGTTTCATCGATGAAGTGGTGGCGATGGGTTATGGCCTGGTCATCACCGAATTCGACGTGCGCGACCGGCAATTGCCGGCCGATGTGGCATTGCGTGATCGCGTAGTGGCCGAGACGACCAAAGCCTATTGTGACATGATGTTCAGCTATTCCCAGCTGCGCGATGTGCTGGCCTGGGGACTGGTCGACACGTTCTCGTGGCTGCAAGGGTTTGAACCGCGCAGCGACGGCGAAGTGGCGCGCGGGTGCCCCTATGACGTGGCGTTCAAGGCCAAGCCGATGCGTGAGGCAATTGCGGCGGCGTTTGCGGCGGCGCCTGTGCGGGGGTGATAGCCGGGTTGGTATTGCCCGGTTTCGATCAGGGCAATACCATCGGGATAGCGGATCGTGCCTTCGTCTGTTTGGCGAGTTTGCGGTCAAACGTTATGAACGACTGGCAATGGGCTGACAGGGCAAAATGCAGGGCATCGCCAAAATCCATGCCGCCTTCGAACCAGTCTAGCGCCGTGGCGACAGCTTGTGGCCCGTCTAAATTTACGTTGGGAAGCCCGCCCACAGCACGCAGTCCCGTGGCAATCATGCCGCGGGAAATGCCGTAGCCTGCGCGCAATACCCATTCGGTTCCGATCAAGACGGTCACCGGAATGTGGATCTCGCCCGCTTCAAAGGCTTTTCGGGCGATCTTTGCCTGCCTTGGGTCATCGCCGGTCAGGAAGCGGACTAGGACATTGGTATCAATCGCGCGCACGGCGCTGGGCCTCTGCCGCGATTGCCGCATCCATTTCTTCAAGCGAGAGCGGCTTGCCGGTGTGAGGCAGGGACGCAAACACAGCTTCGATGGATGTTGGCGGGAATGACGGACTGGCCCTGAGCAGCACGCCTTCGGGCGTTTCTTCAACTGTGAGGCGCGTGCCGGGCGGCCATTGGCGATGATCACGCACGGCTTTGGGCAGAATGACTTGCCCTTTGGTGGAAATCACGGTGGTGATCCGGTCCGGCCTAATCTTCGTCCAATGCGTGTGCAAGACGCCGGTAAGATACAGCGCAGCAGCACGACACGCAATAATTGAGACAAAAAATGGGGCGCTGGCAATGCCAGCGCCCCAGTGCTGTTCGCAGTGGTCGGAGCAGATCAGAGCGTCAAGCGCGCCGAAATGGTGAAGCGACGGTCTGTCTTGTACCACTGACGAGGGACCAGAAGGATCTTCTTGTTCGGATCAGCGGCGGGCCGATCATACACTGCAGCGGCCGTTTTCACGAGCGAGTCCAGCAGGTTGACGCCCTGAACGCCGAGCGTGAAGTTCTTGTTCACCCGCAGGAAAATCGAGGCATCGAGCTGACCATAGGGCCGCTGGAAGACAGGATCGAACGGCGTGATCACATCGCGCAGCGTCAGCAGGAACTGCGAACGCCAGCTGTAGGCTGCACGCACCGTGACCGCACCCTTTTCATAGTATGGCACGATGTTGAACGTGTGGCGCGACAGGCCCTGGAGCGGGAAGCTGTCACCCGGAATGGTCGACACGAGGCCTGCAGCAACGTCAGGATCGGTCGGGTTCAAGGTGGACTGCGGAACGCCCTGTGAATCGACGAAGGTGTAGTTTGCCTGCAAGCCAAGGCCGCCGAGAATGCCAGGCAGGAACGAGTAGTTCTGCTGATAAGCAACTTCGAAGCCCTTGATCTTGCCCACATCAGGCGAGTTGATCGGCTGCGTGGAGTTGACGAAGGCCGTGGCCGAACCCACCGGGATCTGGGTGGATGTGTTGGCATTGGTCAGCACGTTCTTCAGCCGTTTGTAGAACAGCGCGACCGTGAACTGACCGCCGTTTCCGAAGTAGTATTCGCCGGTGATATCGAAGTTGTCTGCTTCGATCGGACGCAGCAACGGATTGCCCGCAACGATATTGCCGGTGAGGAACGGCGCGTTATTGTTCACCGCCTGATCGGCGCGCACCGCAATCTGATCAATGCGCTGGAAGTTGCGGGTGAGGCCGAATTCGGGCGGCGTTACGCCCTTGAAGTAGGCGGCACGGAACTGCAGCCCGCCACCCATTTCAAGGCGGACGTTGAAGCTGGGCAGCCAGTATTCATAGCGCAGATTGGCAACCGATGGCACGAAGGCCGAAACCCCGCCGGTGTCAGATGCGACCAGAGCTTGTTGCACATCGCCCGGGAGACGGCAGAACGGACTGTTGTTCGGCTGTCCGTCCGGCTGCTGAACCGAGCACGCTTCAAGCTGGGTGCCAAACTGGTTTGCCGCCTGAGCGATGAACGATCCACCGAAGGCCTGGCGGTTGGTGCGGGTATAGCGCAGGCCGATGTTGCCCGAAATGCGCTTTTCACCACCCAGATCCTTGCCGAAGTTGGCCATCACATAGGCCGCGTTGTTTTCTTCGGTGGCAGAGTTCACTTCGCCGGGCAGGTATGAGGTGCCGGGGATTACGCCAACGCGCTGTGGCAGGGGACGCCAGCCCGTGCCACCATCCCATGACTGGTTGATGGCCAGTGCAAAGGCGCGGTAGGCCGCAACATCTTCTGCCGGGTTGCCATTATAGAACAAGCGCCCTTCGCCCGCCGGGCTGCCCGTGCGGCCGCCGAAGAAGTTGGGGAAGCTGTACACCGCGTAGCCCGGAGGCGTTTGCTGGCTGACTTCGCTGTCCATCCAGCGTGGGCCGCCATTGCCCCACTGTTCGGACAAGACACCCCAGTTGTAGGCGGAGAAACGCGCCACCTGATCACGCTTGGCATAACGATAGCCAGCCTTGATCGAATTGATGAACGAATCATCATCGAAGGTATAAAGCAGGTCAACACGTGCAGCGTCAGACTGGCCTTCGCTCTGCTCTTCGTGGTCCATCGACGAGCGCCAGAAGCTGTTGAACGGGCTGATGAAGCTTTGATTCGCGCCGGTGAAGTAGGTCTGGCTGCCTGCGCCATTGGGGCAGTTGGGGCTGCAGTTCTGAACCGGCAGCAATTCGATCTGCGGTAATTCGAAGCCGTTGTTGGTGATCTTGGCGTTCTGATAGGTGGTTGCCCAGATACCATTGTCGACGACATTCACGGTGGAATCGACGCGCTGGTAATCGAACGTCGCGGTCAGTCGCTCGCTCACCTTCCACTTCAGGTTGGCCGAGTAATCCTTGACGATGTTGTTTTCAACATGGCCACGGCGGATGTTGTTGCTTTGCAAGCCGAAGCCGGGAACGCGGCCAAAGCCGGTGGCGAAATCGGCATCCGCGCGCCAGCCGGTGGCACCGGTGATCACGCCGTTGTTGAAGACGCCGCTATCATTGAACGAGAATTGCGTCCCGGGCAGGGCAAAGGCACCACCGTTGCTGTCGACGTTGTCCGTCGCCACTTCGATGGTGTACTCACCCCAGTTCTGCTTGGCTTCGGTGCGCAGGAATTCGAATGTCGCCTCAAGCGCGCCGTCATTGCTGCGCCACTGCAGCGCGGCCGAGCCGCCGATACGTTCACGGTTGAAGCTTTGCGAACCGGCCACGGCACCTGCCGGGATCAGGCCATAGCTGGCGGCGGGAGCTGATCCTGCCGGCAGGATTTGCACGCCGTTGGCATCAAGCGGAATTGGGCGGAAGCGCGAAATGGCGATACGGTCTGCGCGGGTGAACAGCTGCGAATAGTTGAAGCTGCCCAGAATGCCGATATCACCGATTGGCGTCTGCCACTGGTTTGAAGCGACAATGGAGGCTGTCGGCGCGCTCTTGCGCACGAAATCGCCGTAGTTGTTTTCAACCGTTGCAGCGAGGAAGAAGCCCCGGCGATCAAACGGCTTGCGCGTGCGCAGATCGACCGTACCAGCGATGCCGCCCTCGATGCGGTCAGCCGGGACGGCCTTGTACACATCGACGCCGCCGAGCAGTTCGGCCGGGATATCGGCAAAGCCAAGGCCACGCCCGTTGTTAGCGGTAAAGGCATCGCGTCCGTTGAACTCCGAACGGACATAGGTAAGGCCGCGCACGACCACGCCAGAACCTTCGGCAGCGAAGTGATCGGGATCGACACCAGCGGCAAAGCGGTTGATCGAGATGCCGGGGATGCGCTGCAGCGTTTCGGTGACCGACCGGTCTGGCAGTGCGCCAATGTCATCAGCCGAGATGGAATCGACGATGGTATTGGAATTGCGCTTTTTCTTCTGTGCCGTTTCAAGGCTGGCGCGATAGCCGGTGACAATAATGGCGCCTGCCTGATCGGTGGCAGAAGGTGTTGCCGGGGTGGCCGCAGGCGTTTCTGCCGCGTCTGGTGCAGCCTGCTGATCCTGCGCCGTGGCGGGTGCAGCAATACCCAGCAATGTCAAAGCGATAAGCGAAGATCCGGCCATTGCGGCGGTCTTGCGCTGCCACGATGTGTGGCGCGACTTTGACAGACATGATTCCTCTGAAAATTGCATTTGCAGCCCCTCTCCCTAAACCGACGCAAACAAGTTAACGGCACCATTCGCTGGAGTCCGAAACCATGATTGCGCTAACATTGGGTTTTGATTACGTCAACACGGAACCAAGCGCAATAGTCATGCTGCGATTTGTGCTGCACTTTTATGCAGGCTTAATTAGCGCTATCGAACGCCTGTCAGGGGCTTAAGTCTGAGGTAGAAGACGCCGAACCGGGCGGGAGGATGAGCAAACCATGGCGACCATGACCAATCCAGCAAGACCGAGCAACGCAAGCGATGATCGCGGGCCGATTTCATCGGTGGTGATCGTAGGCGGGGGCACGGCAGGTTGGATGACGGCGGCGGCGCTGGCGCACCGGCTGGCGGGATTGCCGGTAGCGATCACGCTGATCGAATCAGAAGAGATCGGCACGGTTGGCGTGGGCGAGGCGACAGTGCCGCATATCCGCTTTTTCAACGCCCGACTGGGCATTGATGAAGCCGATTTCATGCGCAAGACCAGCGCTACGTTCAAACTGGGCATCGAATTTCGCAACTGGGGCCGCAAGGGCGACAGCTATATTCACCCCTTCGGCGCGTTTGGGGAAGAGATCGAGGGCGTGGCCTTCCATCACCATTGGGCGCGGTTTCGCCGGGCGGGCGGGGCCGATCCGATTGATGCGTTTTCTTTGCCGGTGCTGGCGGCAAAGCAAGACCGGTTTGCCTGGCCCGGCAGCGATCCAGACGCGCTTTTGTCTACCTATTCCTATGCCTATCAATTCGATGCCGGCAAGTATGCCGCCTATCTGCGCGCCTATGCCGAAGCGCGCGGCGTGAAGCGGATCGAGGGGCGCATTATCGACGTGATGCACGATGGCGCGTGCGGTGTGGTTGAAGGTGTGCGGCTGGACAATGATCTGCAGGTGGCAGGCGAACTGTTTGTCGATTGTTCGGGCTTTCGCGGGCTGTTGATCGAACAGACGCTGAAGACAGGGTATACCGACTGGTCGCACTGGCTGCCGTGCAATCGGGCAGTAGCAGTTCCCAGTGAGCGTTTGGGTGAGAGCGCGGGCGGGCTTTCGCCCTATACCCGCGCCACCGCGCTCGATGCCGGATGGACGTGGCGCATTCCGTTGCAGCACCGCACCGGCAATGGCCACGTCTATTGCAGTAGCTATATCTCCGATGATGATGCGGCGGCGGCCTTGCTGGCGCAGATCGAAGGCCCGGCGCAGGCCGACCCGCGCTTTCTGCGGTTTCTGACCGGCAAGCGCAACCGGCAGTGGAACCGCAATGTGGTGGCCATTGGCCTTTCGGCAGGCTTTCTGGAGCCGCTGGAATCGACCAGCATTCACCTGATTCAGCTGGGCATTGGGCATTTGATGGACCTGTGGCCTGCCCGCGATTTCGATCCGTTGCTGGCGCGCGAATACAACCGGCTGATGGATCTGGAATATGAACGCGTGCGCGATTTCCTGATCCTGCATTACCATGCGACGCAGCGCGATGACACGCCGTTCTGGAACTATGTGCGCACGATGAGCGTGCCCGATTCGCTGGCGCAGCGCATGGAAGCGTTCAAGGAGCGCGGGATCGTGGTGAATTACCGCGATGGCATGTTCCTCGATGCCAGCTGGATCGCAGTCTATATGGGGCAAGGCGTGGTGCCGCAGGCCGGTGATCCGCGTGGGGAGGCGATTGGCGATGCCAGCCTGTTCCTGCGGCTGGCCGAAATGCGCGATGAATATGCGCGGCTGGCGGCGACACTGCCGAGCCAGTCGAGCTTTATCGAGCGGATTGGCGCCAATGCGCATTGAGAGTTTGGCGATAATCGGTGGCGGGCTGTGCGGATGGATGGCGGCCAGCATGCTGGCGCGCAAGCTGCCGGATCTGCGCATCAGCGTCTTGTCTGCGCAGGGGGCCGAGCGTGGGCTGGGCATTGCAAGCCCTGCTGAAGTGCTGCTGCCGCAGGACATTGAAGTGGTGGCGCAAACCGGATGGCGCGGCGGTGATCTGCTGAAGCGCTGCCGTGCCAGCTTTACGCTGGGCACCGCGATGAGCGGGTGGCGCGCCGATGGGGTGCCAGCTTTCGTGCCGTTTGGAGAGATCGGTGCGGCGCTGGGGCCGGTGCCGTTTCATCAGCTGGTAGCGGTAGCACGTGCCCGGGGGCTGGCGGTAAACATCGCCAACTATGCACTGGCGGCGCTGTGTGCGCAGAGTGGGCGGTTTGCTCCGCCGCAAGGAGACGATGATTCGGTGCTGGCGACGCTGGCCTTCGGGCTGACGGTGGATGTGGCGCGGATGGCCGAGATGCTACGCACTGATGCAGCGAAGCATGGCGTGATTGAAGCCGGAGCTTGGACCGGTGGGGTGGATCGCGATGGCGATACCATCACCGCGCTGCATACGGCAGCGGGCGATGTGGTGAGCGCGGACCTGTTTGTTGATGCATCGGGCGCGGATAGCCCGCTGGCAGGCGCGTTTGAAAGCTGGGCGGAATGGTTTCCGTTTGACCGCGCGGTAACTGCGCTGCGGCCCGATCAGGGCGCGCCGCCGCTCTATGCCGATCTGGCCGCGCTGCCCGATGGGTGGCAGGCGTTTGTGCCTGTGGCAGGTGGGGTGGCCGAAACGCTGGTTGGCGGCTCTGCCGAAGGGGCAGGCGTGCAGCATTTCCGGCCCGGTCGGCAGGCACGAGCGTGGGAGGGCAATCTGGTGCGGATCGGCGCGGCGGCGCAGCAGCATGATCCGTGCGCCGGGCTGCAACTGCATCTGGCGCTGGCCGATGCGGCGCGGCTGGTGGCGCTGTTTCCTGCCGGTAGCGATTGCCGGGCCGAGGCGCAGGAGTATGATCGGCAGTGGCGCGAGGTGAGCGATTGCGCATTTGATTACGCTGTGCTGCGGCTGGCGCGCAATGGTGCGGCAGGTGCCGTGTGGGATGCCTTGCGCGCCACGGCATTGCCTGCGCGGACGAGCTATCGCCATGACCTTTATGCCGGGACCGGCCGCGTAGTGCTGCACGATGGTGAGGTGTTTGAAACGCCGGGCTGGGTAGCGCAGTTTGAGGCGACGGGCATAGCCCCGCGCCGTGCCGATGCACTGGCCGATGCGCTGCCGACTGAGGCGATTGCCGCGCATTTCGAGCGCATTCGCGCGGCGATGCTCGCGGGCTTGGCCAAGCTGCCGCCCCATGCGGCGCTGCTGGCGGAGATGCAGGCATGAGCGCGTCTGTTGATCGCGGGCCATTGCGCCGCGTGGTGATTGCGGGCGGCGGCACGGCGGGCTGGATGGCCGCAGCCGCGCTATCGCGCCTGTCGGGCAATGGCGTGACGCAGATCGTGCTGGTGGAATCCGAAGAGATCGGGACCGTCGGCGTGGGCGAGGCGACGATCCCGCCGATCAAGACCTTCAACGCCATGCTGGGCATCGACGAGGACGAATTCGTTGCCGCCACGCAAGGGACGTTCAAGCTGGGCATCGAATTTGCCGGTTGGGGGCGGGAGGGCGAGGCCTATCTGCATCCGTTCGGGGCCTATGGCGCGGACATCAGCGGGGTAAAGTTCCACCAGATCTGGCTGAAACTGCGCGCGGCGGGGATTCCGCTGCCGCTCGATGATTTCAACATGTCGGCCACGGCGGCGCGGCTGGGCAAGTTTGATCGGCCCGGCGGTGATCCGCGTTCGGCGCTGTCACAGCTCGACTATGCCTATCACTTCGATGCCGGGCTCTATGCCGCGTTCCTGCGCAAATATGCCGAAGCGCGCGGGGTGACACGGCACGAGGGGCGCATCACCCGCGTGGCGCTGGATGGGGAAAGCGGGCACATCGCGGCGCTGCATCTGGATGGGAAGCGCGTGATCGAGGGGGATCTGTTCATCGATTGCACCGGCTTTCGTGCGCTGCTGATCGGCGAAGCGCTGGGATCGGGGTACGAGGACTGGAGCCATTGGCTACCGTGTGACCGCGCCGTGGCGGTGCCTTGTGCGCGGACTGGTCCGTTGCTGCCCTATACCCGCTCCACCGCGCGCGCCGCCGGGTGGCAATGGCGCATTCCGCTGCAGCACCGGACCGGCAACGGCATAGTCTATTGCAGCCGCCATATGTCAGACGACGAGGCGACGGCCACGCTGCTGGCCAATGTGGATGGCGAGATTACCGGCGATCCGCGCCCCTTGCGCTTTACCACCGGTATGCGGGCACAGCCCTGGGTGAAGAACTGCGTCGCGCTGGGGCTGGCCAGCGGGTTCATGGAGCCGCTGGAATCGACCAGCATTCATCTGGTGCAGATCGGCATTTCCAAGCTGCTGGCGCTGCTGCCTGATCGCAGCTTTCAGGGCCATGAGCGCGAGGAATACAACCGGCTGACCGCGATCCAGTGGGCGCAGATCCGCGATTTCCTGATCCTGCATTACCACGCCAATGCGCGCAGCGATTCCGCGTTCTGGCGTGAATGCGCGACCATGCCGATCCCCGAAACGCTGGAACGCAAGCTGGCGCTGTTCCAAAGCACCGGGCGGCTGTTCCGTTATGACGATGAGCTGTTCACCGATGCGAACTGGACCGCGGTGATGGTGGGGCAGGGGGTGATGCCGCAGCGCCACGATCCGCTGGCCGATTCGCTCGACCAGCCACAAGTGCGCGACATGGCCCTGCGCATGACCGATGCGTTCCGCCGCACCGCGCGCGCCATGCCTGCGCATGCCGATTTTATAGCCCAACATTGTGCCGGGAGGCCGATTTGACCGATACCGCTATACCCGAAGACGACCGCCGCATTCGCAGCATCGCGATCATCGGCGGCGGCACCGCCGGCTGGATGACCGCCGCCGCGCTCGCCAAAGTGCTGGGGCCGAACTATGCCAAGATCACGCTGGTGGAATCCGACGAGATCGGCACCGTCGGCGTGGGTGAGGCGACGATCCCGCAGATCAACGTGTTCAACCGCATGCTGGGGATCGACGAGAACGACTTTGTCCGCCGCACCAAGGGCAGCTTCAAACTGGGCATCCAGTTCGTCGATTGGCGGCGCATCGGCCACAGCTATTTCCACCCCTTCGGCAAGTTCGGGCTGGATATGGAGGGCGTCTCGTTCCACGCCTTCTGGCTGCGGCTGAACGCGCTGGGCCGGGCTGGGCCGATCGAAGACTATACCCTGATGGCCAAGGCGGCCGAGACGGGCAAGTTCATGCGTTCGGTCAACGCGGGCAATTCGCCGCTATCGTCGATCAGCTATGCGTTCCATTTCGATGCCGGGCTCTATGCGCTGTTCCTGCGCGATCATGCCGAAAAGCGCGGGGTGAAGCGGATCGAGGGGCGGGTGGTGCAAGTGCATCAGCGCGGCGAAGATGGCTTCATCAGCGCGGTGGAACTGGAGGACAAGACGAAAGTTGAGGCCGATCTGTTCATCGATTGCACCGGCTTTCGCGGGTTGCTGATCGAACAGACGCTGAAGGCGGGTTATACCGATTGGTCCAACTGGCTGCCGTGCAACCGGGCGGTGGCGGTGCCTTGCACCGGCGGGCAGGACATTCCGCCCTTCACCCGCTCCACCGCGCGCGCCGCCGGGTGGCAATGGCGCATTCCGCTGCAGCACCGCATCGGCAATGGACATGTCTATTGCAACGAATACATTTCGGACGATGAAGCCGCCGCAACGCTGCTGGCCAATCTGGATGGCGAACCGCTGGCCGACCCGCGCTTTATCCGCTTCACCACCGGGCATCGCAACAAGTACTGGGACCGCAATGTGGTGGCCATCGGCCTGTCGTCGGGCTTCATGGAACCGCTGGAATCGACCAGCATCCACATGATCCAAAGCGGGATCGCGCATCTGCTGACCAATTTCCCCGACCGTTCGTTCAGCCCAATCGATGCCGAACGCTACAACCGGGTGATCCGCACCGAGAGCGAGGAAATCCGCGACTTTCTGGTCCTGCATTACAAGGTGACCGAGCGGGACGATTCGCCGTTCTGGAACTATTGCCGCAATATGGCGGTGCCCGAGCGGCTGGCCGAGAAGATCCGCGTGTTCGAAAATTCGGGCCGCACTTTCCGTGAAAACGAGGAACTGTTCAACGATACCAGCTGGTTTGCGGTGATGGCAGGGCAGGGCCTGCAGCCGCGCAGCCACGATCCGGTGGCCAATGTGCTGGACCTTGAAACCACGCAGCGGCGGCTGGACGAGATCCGCAGCACGGTGGAAGCGTCTGCTGATTTCATGCCCCGCCACCGGACCTATATTGCGCAGCACTGCGCAGCGTGACCCGGCCAAGATAGCGGTATCATTTTTTGGTGGTGAACCGCGTCGCGCGCTTGAATTTCCATGATGGCTCGGGTAGGCCCGCGCGGAAATAAATCAGACAAGATGGCCGAAAGGATGTACGGCCTGATAAGGAACCCGCGTGCCGACGAACACACTTGCAGCGATGAATCCCGTAACCGCCTCTCGCACCGGACCGGCAATCTACCCCAGCCTGCGGGGCAAGCGGGTGATCGTGACCGGCGGCGCGAGTGGGATTGGCGAGGCGATTGTGGCGGGCTTCGCGATGCAGGGCGCGCGGGTGGGCTTTGTCGATGTCGCGGCCGATGCGGCGAGCGCTCTGACAGCGCGGCTCCATGCGGATGCGGGCGTGGAATATACGCCGCTGCTGCGCGTGCAGGATGTGGCCGATTGTGATGGCCTTTCGCGTGCGATGAACAGCTTGGCCGAGGCGCTGGGCGGGTGCGATGTGCTGGTCAACAATGCGGCGAGCGATGACCGGCACGAGATTGATGATGTGACGCCTGCGTATTGGGATGATCGCATTGCGGTGAACCTGCGCCATGCGTTCTTTGCGTCCAAGGCGGTGTGGCCTGCGATGAAGGCGCAGGGCGAAGGCGTGATCCTGAACCTCGGCTCGATCTCGTGGCATCTGGGGCTGGACGATCTGGCGTTGTATCAGGTGGCCAAGGCTGGGATCGAAGGGTTGACGCGCAGTCTGGCGCGCGAGCTTGGCCCGTGGAACATCCGCGTGAACACGATCATTCCGGGCAACGTGCAAACCGAGCGGCAGATGCGCTGGTATACGCCCGAAGGCGAGGCCGAGATCGTGGCGGCGCAATGCGTGAAGGGTCGGCTGCAGCCCGAGGACATTGCGGCGATGGCGCTGTTTTTGGCGTCCGACGATGCCCGCTATTGCACCGGGCATGAATACTGGGTCGATGGAGGCTGGCGGTAATGGCAATTGCAGGCGCGGTGGAACAGGTTCTGGCATCGGGCTGCGAGCTGGGCGAAGGCCCGGTGTGGGATGCGGCGCGGCAGTGCCTGTGGTTCGTCGATATCAAGGCCCACGCAATCCACAGCTTCGATCCGGCAACGGGCCGCCATGAATCTTTCGAGGTTCATGATCAGGTGGGCTGGGTTCTGCCCGCACAGGGCGGAAAGCTGCTCGCGGGCCTGCGCGATGGGCTATACTTGTTCAATCCGGCCACCGGAAAATGCCGCGATTATTTCAGCAAGGACACCGGCAAATGCTCTCCGGTGGCCACCGTGCCGGGCGAGCCTGCGGGCAACCGGCTGAACGATGCCTGCGTTGATCCACAGGGCCGGGTGTGGTTCGGATCGATGGACGATGCCGAAGCCGAGGCGAGCGGGCGCTTTTACCGCGCCTTTCGCAACACGGTGGAGCCGCAAGGACCGGACGGGATCTGCATAACCAATGGTCCGGCGGTTTCGCCCGATGGGGACTGTCTCTATTTCACCGATACGCTTGCGCAGGCCATCCATGTTGCGCCACTGCATGACGATGGCACGGTTGGCGCGGCAAAACTGTTCGTCAGCACCGCGCGCGATTTTCCCGATGCCTGGGCCGATGGTCCGGTGTGCGATGCCGAAGGGTGTGTGTGGACGGGCCTGTGGAACGGCTGGGGTGTGGCGCGCTATTCGCCAAAGGGCGAATTGCTCGAAAAGGTCGATTTGCCGGTCGCCAATGTCACCAAGCTGGCCTTCGGTGGGCAGGATCTGACGCGCGCATTCGTGACAACCGCGCGCAAGGGGCTGGATGATGCCGCGCTGGCAGCGCAGCCGATGGCGGGCGATGTCTTTGCGTTTGATGTTGCAGTGCCGGGCTTTGCGGCGGCGCTGGCGGAGGTTTGGGCGTGATTGTGAACCGACTGACACTCTGGGCGATTTTGCTGGCGGGCACCGCTCCGGCACTGGCGGCTGAGCCGTTGGAGCTTGGCGCGGTGTGGACCGATCATGCGGTGGTACAGCGCGGGCAGCCGGTGCTGGTTGAAGGGCGTTCGGTGCCTTCAGGTGCTGTCTCGGGGCAGTTCGGGACCGAGCAGGTCACCGTAAAGGCGGACAAGCAGGGGCGTTTTACGCTGCGTTTTGCACCGCGTGCCGCTTCGGCTGAGCCGCTGACGCTGACCGTTTCGGCGGGCGGGTCCAGCGTGACGCGCACCGATCTGCTGGTGGGCGATGTGTGGCTCTGTTCAGGCCAGTCCAACATGGAATTCCCGGTGCGGCGCGCGCTGAACGGCGATACCGAGGCCGACAACGCCAGCGATCCGCAGCTGCGGCTGCTGCAGGTGCCAAAGGCGATTGCCTATGTGCCGCAAACCGGCTTTTCCGCGCCGACGGCTTGGACGCAAACGACGCCGCAGACCGTGCGCGAGTTTTCCGCCGCCTGTTACTTTATGGCGCGCGAATTGCGCCGGGCGCGTGGGGTGCCGGTGGGGGCGATACATGCCAGCTGGGGTGGATCGAAGGTCACGCCGTGGCTCGATCTCGAAGCGGGCGCGGCCATTGCCGGGGCGCCCGACATGGCGCTGCTGGCACAGTTCGAGCGTGAGCCGCTGGCCGCCGTAACCCGCTTCACCCCGCGCTGGACGGCATGGTATCAGGGGCAGACCGGCGGCACGCAGCCATGGGCAAAGCCCGATGCGCTGACGTGGCAGGCAGTGCCATCGATCAAGGGCTGGCAGGCGTGGACCGACACGCCGCTGGGCAGCAACACCATCGGCACGGTGTGGTTGCGGCGACAGGTGACGCTCACCGCTGCGCAGGCAAAGGCTGGTGCGAAGGTGGCGCTGGGCGTGCTTGACGATATGGACATGACCTTCGTCAACGGGCAGCCGGTGGGCAATACGTTCGGTTGGGATACCGAGCGCGTCTATGCCGTGCCGCCGGCGATGCTGCGCGAAGGCGTGAACGAGGTGATGGTTGCGGTGACCAATACTTATGGCAACGGCGGCTTTGCCAGCGCGCCTGAAAAGCTGGCGTGGCAAGTGGAGGGCGGCGAACGCTTCCCGCTGGCCGAAGGCTGGCGCTTTGCTATCGCGCCGGTGCAGGGCGATCCGCCGCGCGCGCCGTGGGATGCCAATGCCGGGGTGGGCCTGATGCACAATCGCATGATCGCGCCGTTGGGCCGCTTCGCGATGGAAGGCGCGGCGTGGTATCAGGGCGAGAGCGATGTCGGCACGGCGGACTATGACCGGCGCATGCAGGGCCTGATCGCAGGTTGGCGCGCGCGCTTTGGCAGCGGGTTGAAAGTGGCGGTGGTGCAGCTTGCCAACTATGGTGTGCCTGCCACCAAGCCTGCGCCATCGGGCTGGGCGCAGATGCGCGATGTGCAGCGCCGGATCGTGGCGGCAGATGCCAACGCCGCGCTGGTTTCGGCCATCGACATTGGTGAGCGGACCGACATTCACCCGGCCAACAAGCTGCTGCTGGGCCAGCGGCTGGGCATGGTGGCGCTGGATAAGCCTATGCCGATGCCGGTTTCGGCCACGCTGGAGGGCGCCCGCGTGCGGGTGCGCTTTGCGGGCGTTGAGGGTGGATTGCAGGCATGGTCGGCACAAGGGCCTATCGGGTTCGAGCTGTGCGATGCTGGCGATGTGTGCCGCCATGCCAATGCGCTGGTGGACGGCGATAGCGTGGTGATCGGAACCGGTGGCGAGGCGGCGGTCCGCGTGCGCTATGCCTGGGCGGATAGTCCGGTGGTCAACCTGTTCGATGCGCGCGGGGTGCCGGTGCCGGGGTTCGCGCTGGATGTGGGGCGGTAAAGGGTAATCACCATTCCCGCTCACCCTGAGCTTGTCGAAGGGTGCCAGAACCAAGGTCGCGCGGGATGCTTCGACAGGCTCAGCATGAGCGGGGTGTGGCGGAGGAGGCTAGATTAACGCGGCGCTGCGTCTGACTCCCGCCGGACCAGTTCATAGTCCAGGGTGGCGTGGCGGGCGGTGCGGGCATCGCCGTTGCGGGCTGAACGGATGTCCTGCACCAGCAGATCGAGCGCGGCTTCGGCCATCTGGCGGATCGGCTGGCGGATCGTGGTGAGTTCAGGCCAGATCGTAGAGGCCAAAGCCGTATCGTCAAACCCGCAAACGGTCAGATCGCGCGGGACTTCCAGATCGTTGCGGTGCGCAGCTGCGATGCAGCCAGCGGCCATATCGTCGTTCGAGGCGAAGATCGCGGTCGGCTTTTCGGGCAGGGCGAGCACCTGCATCGCGGCATCGAGGCCGGAGCGGTAGGTAAACTGTCCCTGTACGACCAGCGCTTCGTCCACGTCGACGCCTGCCTCGCTCATCGCATCGCGGAAACCGGCAAGGCGCAGTGCGCTGGCGGATTGTTGCGGATTGCCGATGATGAAGCCGATGCGGCGGTGGCCCAGATCGATGATGTGCCGCGTCATGTCATAGGCGGCCTGATAATCATCGATCATCACCACGCCGTGCTGCGCCTGCGCTTGGCCAGGGCCGATCAGCATGGCGTGCGTGCCCGCGCGGCGCAGGCGGGCGAGCAGCGCGGTATCATCGCACAAAGGCGGTGGCAGCAGGAAACCGTCGATCATGGTTTCGGCCAGCTTGGTGATCATCTTGGCCTGATCGCGTTCGGGATCGCAGCGTTCGACCACCAGATGCGCATCAAGCCGGCTGGCCGCGTCCATACACCCGATCAACAGTTCGCTGAGGTAAGCGGCAGAAGGGTTGGAATAGAGCAGCGCGATGCGCAGTTGCGAGGCGCCTGCAAGGCTGCGCGCGGCGCGGTTTGGCGCATAGCCCAGTTGCTTGATCGCCACTTCGACTGCCAGCTTGGTTTCTTCGCGCACACCGGTGCCGCCGTTGATGACACGGCTGACAGTCATCGGCGAACAATCGGCCAGACGGGCCACATCGTTTACAGTGGGACGGCCAGATTGCCGCCGCCGGGATCGGGTCTCATTCATGCGCTTTTGTCTCCCGCACAAATGTCCTGAAGGGGAGACTTGTGGTTTGCAAGCTGGATTGTGAACAGACAACGTCTGAATTTGGCGCGCCATGTTATATTGAGGCTTGCACCCCGGTGATGTTGCGTTAGAAAGATAGCGCTATCATTCATTTCATGGGTCAATGGCGGTAAGGCACGAATTGTCAGCAGTGGTATCAATCCACGCGCAATTCCAACGGTGTAACGGGAGAGGGAAATGGCTGCAACGCAGCAGGACAATACCAACATGGCGCTGGTCAGCGCGATCGTGGCGGTGGCAACGATCGGTGGCTTGCTTTTCGGTTATGATAGCGGCGCGGTGAACGGCACCCAATCGGGCCTAAAGGCTGCGTTCGCGCTAGATGACAATGGCCTTGGCTTTACCGTGGGTTCGTTGCTGGTTGGCTGCGCTGCAGGCGCATTCACCGCAGGTCGCGCGGCAGACCGGTTCGGCCGCAAGCGCATCATGGTGGGCTCGGCCATCCTGTTCCTGTTGGGCGCACTGGTGCAAGGCATTACTGACAATCACACCTTGTTCGTGATCGCGCGCTTCTTTGGCGGCATGGCGGTTGGCGCGGCCAGCGTGCTGTCGCCCGCCTATATCTCCGAAGTCGCTCCGGCGGCCATTCGTGGGCGGTTGACCAGCGTGCAGCAGGTGATGATCATCACCGGGCTGACCGCAGCATTTGTGGTCAACTATCTGCTTGCGCAATCGGCGGGCGATTCGCTGGGTGAGCTGGCCGGGCTTCCGGCGTGGCGCTGGATGTATCTGGCGCAGGCGGTTCCTGCCGTCGTGTTTCTGGTGGCGCTGCAATTCATTCCTGAAAGCCCGCGCTATTTGATCAGCAGCGGCCGTGAGGCGGAATCGCGCGCTGTGCTGACCCGTCTGTTCGGCCCGACCGAGGCAGAGCGCAAGGTTGACGAAATCCGCGCCTCGTTCGCCGTCGATCATCGCCCGCGTCTGGCCGATGTGCTGGCACCGGGCACCGTGCTGCGCCCGATCGTGTGGGCAGGGCTGATCATCGCGCTGTTCCAGCAGTTCGTGGGGATCAACGTGATCTTCTATTACGGCGAAACGCTGTGGAAGCTGGCGGGTGTTTCTGAAAAGGCCGCGCTTGAGCGCAATATCTTTTCCGGCATCGTTTCCATCGCCGCGTGCTTTGTCACCATGGCGCTGGTGGACAAGGTAGGGCGCAAGCCACTGCTGCTGGTCGGCTCTGCCGGGATGGCATTGTCACTGGGGGCGATGAGCTGGGCCTTTTCGCAAGGGACGCTGGATGCCGCAGGCGCATTGCAGATGGATCAGGATCTAGGCCTGATCGCGGTGATCGCGGCCAATATCTATGTGATCTTCTTCAATGTCAGCTGGGGCCCGGTAATGTGGGTCATGCTGGGCGAAATGTTCCCGAACCAGCTGCGCGGATCGGCGCTGGCGGTGTGCGGCCTGGCGCAGTGGGTGGCCAACTATGCCGTGGTGCAAAGCTTCCCGGCGATGGCCAGCGGCCTCGGTCTTGCCGAAACCTACATGCTCTACACTGGCAGCGCGTTCATCAGCTTCTTCCTGGTGAAGGCCTTCCTGCCTGAAACCAAGGGCAAGGAACTGGAACAGATGGAAGGCTGGGGCGGGCACTGAGCGCCTTTGACGACGAATAATACCGGCGGGCGCGAAGACGCTCAATTGGTCAAAGGGCCCGCCGGAGTTTAGGAGAGAGTATTCGATGAAAGCCGTTGCCAAGACCATCCGCTCCGCGCTGCTGACAGCGACTGCCGCCGTGATCGGCATTGGTTCCCCCGCCATGGCCAAGGATGCCGCAGTTGAAGTGGCCATCGATACGGCCAAGACCGGCCCGGTGATCGACAAGCACATCTTCGGCCAGTTTGCCGAACATCTGGGCACCGGCATTTATGGCGGGCTGTGGGTCGGCAAGGATTCGCCCATTCCCAACGTGCGCGGCATCCGCAGCGATGTGGTGGGCGCGCTGAAGGCACTGAAAGTGCCCAACGTGCGCTGGCCGGGCGGGTGCTTTGCCGATGAATACCACTGGCGCGATGGCATTGGCCCGGCGGAAAAGCGCCGCGTGCAGATCAACACCAACTGGGGCGGCGTGCCCGAGCCGAACACGTTTGGCACGCACGAGTTCATGGATTTTGCCGAAATGATCGGGGCCGATGCTTATGTCTCGGTCAATATCGGATCGGGCACGGCGGCAGAAGCTTCGGCGTGGATCGAATACATGACCGCCGAAAAGGACACGACGCTGGCCAAGGAGCGCGCTGCCAATGGCCATCCCGCACCGTGGAAAGTGCCGATCCTGGGCCTTGGCAACGAAAACTGGGGTTGCGGCGGGGCGATGTCGGCCACGCACTATGTTGAAGAAATGAAGCGGTTTTCGAACTTTGTGCGCAATTTCAACCCCGCGCAGCGCGAAGGCGCGGCGCGGATGAAGCGCATTGCGGTGGGCTGGGACAGCGGCACGCTGGACTATACCGAGGAAGTGATGAAGGCGTGGAAAGATCACGTCTATTCATGGGATATCGAAGGCGTATCGCTGCACAAGTACACCACAGGGGGCTGGCCACCGCACTTGCCATCCACCAACTTCGGCAATGCCGAATATGCGGAATCCATCGCCGATACGCTGGTGATGGATGAACTGATCGTCAAGCAGAAGGCGATCATGGACAAGTATGATCCCGACAAGAAGCTGATGATCGCGGTGGACGAATGGGGTGCATGGCTCCAGCCGACGCCCGGCAGCAATCCCGGCTTTTTGCAGCAGCAGAACAGCATGCGCGACGGCATCATCACCGCGCTCAACGTCAATATCTTTGCCCGCCATGCCGATCGCGTGAAGATCGCCAACATCGCGCAGATGATCAACGTGTTGCAGGCGATGATCCTGACCGATGGCAGCAAGATGGTGCTGACGCCGACCTATCACGTGTTCAAGATGTACGTGCCGTTTCAGGATGCACAGTTCACGCCGGTGACGTTTGACGCTGGCAAATATGTCAATGGCAAGCACACGCTGCCGCGCGTCGATGCGATGGCGGCCAAGGACAAGGCCGGACAGACGTGGGTGTCGCTCGTCAATGTCGATCCCGATGCGGGCACCAGCGTGACCATTCCTGGCTTCCGCAATGCCAGCGGCGAAGTGCTGACCGCGCCCAAGGTGGACAGCGTGAACACGTTTGATGCGCCTTCGGTGGTGGCGCCCAAGGCGGTGTCTTTCAAGGGCAGCGCCAGCGGCCTGACCGTGACACTCCCACCCCGCGCGGTGATGGTGCTGAAAATTTCGAAATAGCCTTACCGGCGGCGGTCAACAGCGCCCTCCAGCGATGATCGCCGAAACTGAACGGCCCGGGAAAGCAGTGCTTTCCCGGGCCTTTTTTGTGGGGCGGGGGTATGGCGAAGAAGTAGCTGGACCCCGGGTAAAGCCCGGGGTGACGATGGTTGGGCGTACTGCAAATTCACGAAAATATGAGAAATTCTTCGTCACCCCGGGCTTGACCCGGGGCCCTGCATAGCCCTTGCCGCAACCTTTGTACGGCTTAACGATCCAACGCGGCGAGCGCCCAGTTGACCGCCACAGTCTGCATTTGCGCGCGGTTGCCCTCGGCCACCAGTTCCAATATCTTCGCGCCCTTCACCGGCACCGCGATGTCAGCAGGCGCATCGCCGGGCTTCATCCAGCCAGTTTGCTTCAACAACTTCCCATCGGCATGAACTGCAAAGCGCACGCGGACAGTGGGATCGGCGACGGAATCATCCACTCCAGCCTTGGCAGTGAACGTGGCAAAGCCCTGATTTCGGACCTCCAACCGCGAATTGGCCAGCGTGCCGATGGCGCTGGAATACGTCTTTCCCGCCATCTTTGGCGTCTGGGCAAAGGGCGTGGCATCGGCCCGCGCACCGCCCCAGCCGCCATAGACCGGATGTTCGCCATCGGCCTTGGTTGATCGCCAGGGCAGCAGGCCGCGATAGACCATCGGATCGGCCATTGGGTGGACGATGCCGTCCACCGCCGGGTTAACGTTGCCCGGTTGCTCGGAGAGGTAGAGGCCTTGGGCGTGCTCGCGCGTGCCGCTCGCCTTGAACAGCAGCGTCTGGTGGCGGTCGAGGTGGACGGGCATTTCATCGGTGAACGATTTCGTGCCGCCATCCCACAGGTCGGTCAACGTGATCGGCTGGTCGGTGCGGTACTTCAGGTGCGCGGGCGTAAGCTTCACGTCCACCGGGCTGCCGGTGCGGTTGAACAGGGCCACCGCCTTGGTGCCATCAGCCAGCGTCTTGACGAAGATCTGCACGGTATCGCCATCATAAGCGAGCACGGCCTGATGCGCGGCGGCATCCTGATTGAGCGCGATGACCTGTGCATTGCCCAGCACGCCCATCATCGCCGGTGAAGCCTTGCGCAGATCGAAGCCGATGATCAGCGGCGCATTGAGCATGGCCCAGAGCGACATGTGCGAGCGGGCTTCGGTGATGTGCGCATCATCGAATTCGCCGCTGCCCACGAACAGCATGTCGGGATCGTTCCAGCTGTTGGGCTTGGCATAAAGTTCGCGCCGGGACGCAGAATCAAGATTGTGCAGCATGCGTTCCCAATTGGGCGAAATGTCCTCGCTCGTGCGCGAAAGGTTGCCCAGCGTGCGCGCCCATGATCGCACATCAGCCGATCCCCACAGGCAGATCGACAGCACGAAATCGTTGCCGGGCTTGTTGCGGGAAAGGGCTTGTCCCACCTGATCGAACAGGGATTTGACTGCCGGAATATCGGTGCGCGGGATCGTGTCGTAATCGATCAGCGGATCGAGCGCGCGCAAGCGGCCTGATGTGACCTGCGGGCTGTCAGCCGCCAGTGCGCGGATGCCGCAGCCATCGACCTTGATGTAATCAAAGTTCCATTCGCCGAAATAGAGCGCGATATCTTGATCGATGTTGCCATAAAGCCCGATCTCGCGCTCTGCCTGCGTGCCTGCGGGCTGGCCGGGACCGTTCGGATCACCATAAATCTGGCCGCAACTGTTGCGGCCGATTTCGCTGTAGATCCCGGCCTTGAAGCCCATCGCATGGAGCCGGTTGGTGAAAGGGCGGAAGCTGGTGTTGCCGTCTGCCGTGCGCGCCGATGGGAAATTGTCGGTGCGGATCAGCACGCGACCATCGCTTTGCCGCCGCTTGGCCCACCAGCCATCGTCGATGTTGATATAGCGATAGCCTTTGGCGGCAAGCCCGCTGTCAATCATCAACTGGGCCGAGGCGATGACCTTTTCCTCATCGATATCAGTGCCAAAGGCGTTCCAGCTGTTCCACCCCATCGGAGGCAAGGGCGCAGAGCCGCGCGTGGTGACACTCCATGTGCCACGGGCCTCAAGCGGCTTGTCGGCAGCGCTGGCCGGGGCGGCAAGCGCAGATGTGGCGAGCAGAGCGGTGGTAAGCAGGTGGGGCAGGCGCATGTGGCATTCTCCCATTATTCTTGGGCGCTTATCCGCCGCGCATGGCGCGGGCGATCATCGCACGAATCTGGCCATAGCCGCCATCGCGCAACGACCGCAGCACGCCGCGCCGCGCTTCGGGCAGGTGGGCAAGGGGGTGGCCATCAGGCCGGAACACGAAATGATCAAAGAAGGCGCGAAAGGCGGCGCGCTCTGCCTCTGGCCGTTCGGCGATGGCAATCATCGCGTGCAGCATCGACAGCAGAGGCGCGTCCGGCCCGATGGCGGTTGCATCCCACCAGTAATTGAGCATCACGTTGACTGGCGCGGTTGCTTCTACCTGATGCCACCAAAGCTTGGGCAGGAACAGCGCATCGCCGGGGCCAAGGTCCACCACCACCGCGCGCGCCTTTGCCGCGGCAAAGCGCGGGTAGGCGGGATTGCGCGGATCGGCAGCGGCCATGCTGACAGGCTGACCCGCCATCGTATGGTCGATCGGCCCGACATAAAGATCGGCAATGGCATCAGGCGGATAGAGCGTGAAGCGCCGCGATCCGGCCAGCACGCAGGCAAGGTTTTCATAGGCATCGTAATGACATGCCACGTGTGAGGCATTGCCGATCCAAAGGCGCGGTTCAACCGTTTGGGGAACAATTGGAAGGGCGTTCTCATCGGCGAAACCGGGCAGATAATGCAGTGCGGCAAGCGATCCGATATAGCAGGAGCCCGGCCGTGCGCCCGCAGCATGCTGCAGCATTTCCGCAAAAGCCTGTGGCAGGGCCATGGCTTCGCGGGTAAAGTTGAACCCGCTCAGGTCGTCATTGTAGAAATAGCGGCCTTCCGTGGCTTCGTTCCCTCTGAACACGTGTGGACGCTGTCCGCTGTCAAAGCGCGCAAGATAGGCCAGCGCCGTTGCGGGTGATGCCGCGCTCGCCGCCACGGCGGGAAGGTCTGCGCCAAGGCCACGGATGACCGCCGGTTGGGCTTTGGCGATGATTGCGCGCTGAAACGCCTCGGGATCGGCCAGCGCCGGGTCTTCGCAGGCAATTTCATGGACCATTGCTGGGAATCAGGCCCAGCTGGCCAAAGCTTTGCTTAGCCCGGATTGATCCCTGCCAGCATCCGGTCCAGCGGTGGCAATCGCCTGATTTTTGCGCCGGGCCATGGCCCCGATCTGGTGAATCGATCCCCGGATCGAGATGGCGGCTTGCAGCCAGCCGTTGCGAAATAGTCTGACGATATCTGCATCCGGCAGCGCTGACATGGCATCGCCGCTGATCGTGTAAAGCCCATTCAGTGCGATGTTTGAGCCATCATCGAACTGCAACTGGACGTCCACCGGTTCAACCAGGCGCAGCGCCACCAGGGCTTCAACGAAGGCTTCGGTCGGCGGCCCCATGGCCATCAATCGGCCAATCGCCTGCTGCACCACGCGCATAGCATCGGTTGGATCACCATGACCATCGAACAGAGCGATGGTGCCCCCAGAGGCAAAGCGCGGATGGGCAAGATCGATCGCGATGCTTTGCTCCACCGCATAGAACCCTTGCCGCGCCAGCTCCAGCGGCACGAAGGCGGGCGCGCCGCAATCCACTGTATCAACGAGCATTTCCTGCGGAGAAAAGCCGAACAGCGCGGCCAGTGCAAAGCGGCCGGTTTCAGGCGATTTGGCCAGCACCAGCGGGCAGGAAGCCGCGGCACGCTCAACTTCGGCCAGCACGATTTGTACCATGTGCGGGTGAGGGCCGCCCAGCGCGTGCATGCGCAATGCGCCATGAACTGCACTGTCGAGCAGTTCGAGTTTCTCCTGCATGCCTCGCTCTCCCTTCTTCTATGCGCCAAGCATGGCTTGCAGCGGCATTGTTCGCAATACTTATGTTCGCGCTATCACCACCGTGCCGGCCATGAGTGATGCGTGCTTGCCACAGTTTGAAGTGGCAGAGTCAAAAAGCAGACAATTACTTCTTGATAGCGCTACCCCGAAGCGATAGGACTATCCACACAAGGTGGCAGGAATGGCGCACCGGCATGGAGAGAGGTGGCGGGAGGCATGAACGCCAGCCCGGTGAAGGGCTCCCCTGCATGCCGATCGCATTCGTCTGTTGTTCGTCTGGGATCAGGTTTCCAGCCGAAAGCAGATGTTGCCACCTGTTCAGGCGGGGGTTCCGCCGAAGCCCGATGTGATTGGGCTTTGTTCGAGCAGGAGAGGGTACGGTGGGACAGGATATGAGCACCAGTTTTGCAGCGGGCGTTTCGCTACGCAGCGGGATCAGCGGCATCGCCATGGCGTTGACGCTAGCCGTTGCCCTGCCGTCACAGGCGCAGGCACAGATGGCCGAAGAAGCGCCCAGCGATGAATCGATCATCGTTACCGGTATTCGCGGATCGTTGCAGCGCAACATGGATATCAAGCGCACCGCTTCGGGTGTGGTCGATGCGATTTCCGCCGAAGATATCGGCAAGTTCCCCGATGCCAACGTGGCCGATGCGCTGCAGCGCCTGCCCGGTATCTCGATCCAGCGTTCGGGCTCTCGCGGTGAAGCCACAGGCGTTACCGTGCGCGGCTTTGGCGGAGACTTTAACGATACCCAGTTCGATGGCCGCCGCCTGTCTACTGCATCGGGCGGCCGCGCGGTGGATTTCACCACCATCGGGTCTGACTTCGTCACGCGGCTGAGCGTCTACAAAACGCCGGACGTGACGCTTGGTTCGGCAGCCATCGGTGCAACGATTGACGTTGCCCTGCCCAAGCCGTTCGATTCCATGGGCACCAAACTGGTGGCCAAGGCGCAAGCCGCGATTCAGGACCGCAATGGCAAGGTACGCCCATCGGGCGGCGTTTTGGCCAGCACCACTTTTGCCGATGATACGATGGGCATCCTTGCCTATGCCGCTTATCGCCGGGTCGATACCACTGCCAACCAGGTGTTTGTTCCGGGCTGGATCGGCAACCGATTTTACCAGTGCCAATCGCAGGCCGCTTGCGCGCCTGCTGATCTGACGCCTGACAAGAAGACCGTGCTGGGCTGGTTCCCGCAGCAGGTGGGTGCCAACCAGATCACCACCGAAGATGAGCGCATTGATGGACGCCTTGCCTATCAGTGGCGGCCAAGCGATACGCTTGAGCTGACCATCGATGGCACGTTCACGCGCCAGACTTTGCGCACCGCAGCCTATGGCTATGGGGCATGGTTCAACGGCGACGATTTGCGGAATCTTGAGCTGGACAGCAATGGCACTGCGGTTGACTTTAACCAGTTCGGCACGCCGATGGACTTCAACGCCGGCCTGACGCGGAATATCAACCAGACCTATATTGCCGGTGCAAACCTGAAGTGGGAAGCGACCGACAACCTGTCGTTCGATTTCGATGGTGCCATCTCGCGTTCGGTGCTGAACCCAGGCCGCAACGGCATCGTCAACAACATGAACATCGGTTATGGCGGGACGAACCCCGGCGGTCCTTTTGTTTCGACGCCTTGCACGTTCCCTGCCGGAGCAACGCCTTCAACGCCGCCGACCAGCTGCAGCACCTATGGCACGGTTCTGGGTTCCAACACCGGCTTTTCGATCCTTGGCAACAGCAGCCAATTCCTGCCGAGTATCAGCAACATCGGCCCTAACGGCGATATCAGCCGCTATGCCGACAAGTCGATCATGGGCAGCCACGTAATTGTGCGCAACCCGAACTATTTCACCGATCTGGTGAAGCAGTTCAAGTTTGTGGGCAAGTGGGAACAGGACGGCCTGAAGGTTCACTTTGGCGCGCGTTATGCGCAGGATGAATTCTATCAGGAAGGGCAGAACACTTTCGTCAACGGCACGTTCTTCCGTTATGGCGGATATGGCGCGCCATCGGGCCGTACCGGCGGTGTCTGGCCACTGCCGGCCAGCATCTATCAGGGCGATATCAGCACGGCCGGGTTCATCCCCGGGTATCAGGGCACGCTTGCGCCCACGATCGTCCAGTATGATCCCGAGGCGGTTTACAAGATTCTGGAAGCCACCGGTGGCGGCACCACGCTTCCGGCATTCGATCCGGCCAGCGTGCTGGGCGTGACCGAAAAGATCTGGGCGGCGTTCTTCAAGGTGACGTTTGACACCAACCTTGGCGGCATGCCGTTCCATGTCACCACGGGTGTGCGCAACGAGTATACCAAGCTCACTTCGCGCTCCATCGGCCGCCTGCCCACGCGCCTGATCACTGTTGCCACCGACCCTACGCTGATCGCGGTTGATGCGTTCACGCCGGAACAAACGATCCTGCGCGAAACGTCGTACAACTATCTGCTGCCCAGCATCGACGTGAAGCTGGAGGTGACCGACAAGCTTATCGCGCGCTTCGATGCCTCACGCACGCTGACCCGCCCGGCGCTGGGTGACCTGCGCCCGACGGTGAACCTTGGCACGCTGCGCCGTGGCAGTCTGGCCGCATCGGGCGGCAACCCCGATCTGCAGCCTTACGTGTCTGACAACTTCGATCTGGCGGCGGAATACTATTACGCTCCCAACTCGTATGCTTCGGTGAACTTCTTCCTGAAGAACATCAGCAACTTCATCGTTGGCGGGGTCAGCACGCAGACGATCAACGGGGTGATCGATCCGTTCACCAACCAGCTTGCCCAGTTCCAGGTCAATGGCCGTGTCAACGGACCTGACGGCACGGTAAAGGGTGTGGAACTGGCGCTGCAGCACGTGTTTGGTGACAGTGGCTTTGGCTTCAATGCCAATGGTACGATCGTCAACACCAATCGCAATTTCGACCCGACAGACATTTCGGGTTCGGCCTTTGCGATCACCGGGCTTGCCAATTCGGCCAACTTCGTCGGCTTCTTTGACAAGAACGGTCTGGAAGTGCGCGTTGCGGCCAACTGGCGCGATAGCTACCTGCTGGGCCTTGGCCAGACGCAGGGCGGCACCTTCGGGGCAGAGCCAGTCAACGTGAACCGCCAGTTCCAGGTTGATGCCAGCGCGAGCTATCAGGTGACCAAGCAGTTCACCGTGTTCGGTGAAGTGACCAACATCAACAACTCGAACTTCAGCACATATGGACGGTTCTCGAACATGCCGCTGGAAACCTTCAACTATGGCCGCCGCTTTGTGTTTGGTGCGCGGTTCAACTACTGACGAATGTGTAGGTGGCGCTGGCATTCGGGCTGGCGCCATCATCGCCCAAAGGGTTGGAGCGGGATCATAATGGTGCAGGCAGTGCGCAATGTCGTGATCGTGGGCGGTGGCACCGCCGGGTGGCTGACAGCGGCGATCATTGCCGCTAAACACAAAGCCCGCATCGGCCATGATTTTTCCGTTACTCTGGTGGAAAGCCCCAACGTGCCGATCATCGGCGTGGGTGAGGGGACATGGCCCACCTTGCGCTCCACACTGAAAAGCGTCGGTATTTCCGAAACCGATTTCTTCCGTGAATGTGATGCTGCGTTCAAGCAGGGCGCGCTCTTTGCCAAATGGACCACTGGCGCGGATGATGATGCCTACTATCACCCACTCGTCCTGCCGCAGCGCTTTGGCCAGCTGAACCTTGCGCCGCACTGGCTGGCGGGCACGTTGAACGAAGACGGCGCAAACGGGGATACGTTCTGTGATGCCGTCTGTGCGCAGGGGCGCATCTGCGATGAAAACCTTGCTCCCAAAACGATGACCAACGCCGAGTATGAGGGGCAGGCCAACTATGCCTATCACCTCGATGCCGGAAAGTTTGCGCCGTTCATGCAGCGGCATTGCACAGAAAAACTGGGCGTACGCCACGTTCTGGCCGATATGCGCCGCGTCATTCAGGACGAAAACGGCGATATCCGCGCCATCGAAACGGAGCAAGCGGGCGAAATTACCGGAGATCTGTGGATCGATTGCACCGGGATGCGCAGCCTGCTGCTGGGTGAAACGCTGGGCGTGGGGTTCAAGGACTGCAACGATGTGCTGTTTTGCGATACCGCGCTGGCGGTGCAGGTGCCCTATCCCGATCCACAAGCGCCGGTGGCCACGCACACCATTTCCACCGCGCAATCAGCGGGCTGGATCTGGGATATCGGCCTGCCCACGCGGCGCGGCGTTGGGCACGTCTATTCAAGCCGCCACATCAGCCGCGAAGATGCCGAGGCAGAACTGCGCGCCTATATCGGCCCTGCGGCCGATGGCCTTTCCGTACGCCAGATCGCTATCCGTTCGGGCCACCGCGAGATGTTCTGGAAGAACAATTGCGTAGCCGTGGGGCTGGCGGCAGGATTCCTTGAGCCGCTGGAAGCATCGGCCATTGTGCTGATCGAGCTTTCGGCCAAGATGGTTGCCGATCAGATGCCGCCCGCGCGCGAAGTGATGGACATCGTGGCGCGGCGCTACAACGAAAAAACCCACTACCGCTGGGGCCGGATCATCGATTTCCTGAAGCTGCACTATGTGCTGAGCAAGCGCCGCGATACCGCGTTCTGGCGTGACAACATGGACCCGGCCAGCATCCCCGAACGGCTGCAGGAATTGCTGGCGCTGTGGGAATATCAGCCGCCCTACATGCACGAAGAGTTTGACCGGGTGGACGAAGTGTTCCCCTCCGCGTCCTATCAGTATGTGCTCTATGGCATGGGTTTCCGCAGCGAAGTATCGGCCCGCGCGCTGGAGCCCGAAGTCCGCGATGCGCGCAAGGCGCGGCGGGAGAATGCAGATCAGACCGCGCGCATGCTGAACGGCCTGCCCAAGCACCGCGATCTCATTGACCGCATTGTGAAATACGGGCTGCAGCCGGTTTAGGATTGCACAGGCACCGTTCCTAAAACACAGGGATGGGCTGAGGTTACATACTAAACATTTTTAACGAGCGCAGGCCCGGAAAGTCTGACCCGACGCCCCGCCACCAATTGCAGCGTGTGGCGCATCTGGCCAAGCCGCACCACGCAAGGGCCACCTTCCATCGGATGAAGGGTGGCACTTGTCAGCGCCCCGCCCGACCATGCAAGATCGACCACGATCCCACCGCGCGCAACCACTCCCGTCACGCTGCCGGTGGGCCATGCCGCCGGAAGCGCAGGCAGCAGGTGCAGTGAGCCGCTGCTGCTTCGTAGAAGCATTTCCGCGATGGCCGTCGCGCCGCCGAAGTTGCCGTCGATCTGGAATGGCGGGTGCGCATCGAACATGTTGGGATATGTGCGCACCGGTGATATCAGCGCGCGCAAGATGGCATGCGCCCGCTCACCATCGCGCAGCCGTGCCCATAGCGCGATGCGCCATGCGGTGGCCCAACCGGTTGATTCATCGCCCCGCTGGTTCAGCGAAACGCGCGCCGCCTGTGCCAGTTCAGGCGTAGTGTCGGGATCGATCTGGTGGCCGGGATAAAGCGCATAGAGGTGCGAAACGTGGCGATGGTCCTGCTCGGGGGCGGCCTCGTCCCAGTCTTCCAGCCATTCCTGCAATTGCCCAGCCTTGCCGATGCGGTCAGGCGCGAGCGTGGCGCGGGTGGCGAGCAATTGCGCGGCAAAATCGGCATCGCGGCCCAGCACTTGCGCCGCGTTGGCGGTGCGGCTGAATAGATCGCGCAAGATCTGGCGGTCCATCGCAGGGCCTGCACAGACCGATGCGCCGAACGGATGCCGGTTTTCGGGCGAGATTGAGGGGGAGGTGATCAGCCCTTGCGGAGAGGGTTGCAGCGTATCGAGGAAGAACTCCGCCGCGCCGCGCATCAGCGGGTAGATTGCCGTTAGATAGGCCCGGTCGCGGCCATGGTCCCATCGGTCCCACAGCGCATTGCACAGCCACGCCCCGCCCAGGGGCCACATGCCCCAAGCCGCCCCGTCAATCGGGCTGGAGGCGCGCCACAGATCGGTGTTGTGATGCGCCACCCAACCACGCGCACCATAGATCTCGCGCGCGGTCTTCGCCCCGCTTACCGCCAATTCGCGCACCATGCGCAGCAATGGCTCGGTGCATTCGCCCAGATTGGCGGGATCGGCCAGCCAGTAGTTCATCTGGGTATTGATGTTGATCGTATATTTTGATCCCCACGGCGGCGTCGTGCTATCGTTCCAGATGCCTTGCAGATTGGCCGGTTGCGTGCCGGGTCGGGAAGAGCAGATCAGCAGGTAGCGGGCATAGGCGAAATAGAGCGCGGCCAACGCAGGCTCGTCGGTCTGGACATTGGCCCGGATGCGCGCGTCCGTGGGCAGAGCGCTCGCCGCGCCGAGATTTAGCGCGGTGCGCCGGTATAGACGGCGGTGTTCGGCCAGATGGGCATCGCGAAGGGTATCCCATGGCTTGGCGCGGGCAGCGGCAATCTGGCGCGTGGTTAATGCCACAGGATCGCCCGAAACATCACCGGGGCCGCGATAGCTGGTGCCAAGTGCGATGATGATCGTGGCTGAGGCTGCGTTTTCAACTATCAGGGCGCCGTCGCGGGCCTGCACCGTGCCGCCTTGCGCTTCCACACTGATCCGCGCGGCAAGGCGCAAAGCGGCGGGCACTCCATGATCCGCCCGGTTGCGGCCTTGCGCGATGATTTCCGTGCCGCTGGCGGTGACGTCTGCATCCTGTGGCGTTTCGAACCGCACGGCAAAGCGCAGCCGCGCGCCGCTGATGCGGATGGCGATCACCTGATCGACCGCGCTGGACAGCACCTCGCGCGTGATCGTGCCACCGGGCGTGTCAAACCGGGTGCGGGCAATCGCACGGTCAAGATCCAGTTCGCGGCGATAGACCGATGGTTCGCCATCAAGATCATGGTCGATGAACAGATCACCGAACGTCTGATAGGCCATCTGGCTGACCGGCCGCGCAATCAGGCGCTCGTTGGCCAAGGCTTCAGCCTCGGCAAAGCGGCGCTCGGTTATCAGCTGGCGGATATGGGCCACCGCTTGCGGGCCAGCTTGCGGGTTCCGCGGATCATAGGGGCCACCGCTCCACAGCGTGTCCTCGTTTAACTGGATGCGTTCGGATGCCGTGCCGCCAAACACCATCGCGCCCAGCCTGCCATTGCCCACGGGCAGTGCCTCGGTCCAGACTTTGGCGGGCTGGCGATACCACAACACATCGTTGCGGGGGGCCGCTGAATCCGGGGCGGGTTCGCCCGTCTTGCCAGAGGCCGTGCCAATCCCGGCAAGGCCCTGTCCCGCAATCGCCGCGCTGGCCGCGATAACCTGCCTTCGCGAAAGTGGCATCCTGCTTCCCGATCAATCGAGCTATGCGCCCGCGTCGGATAATAAGTATGAGTATATCCCAGCCTGTCCAGCAAAAGCTGCAAATTCAGGCCTTCTCAGGCAGATTGATATCGGCCAGCGCCAGTTCGATCAGGTGTTGCATGGCGGCGCGCGCGGCGGGGCCATTGCCATCTGCCACCGCTTCAAACAGCACGCGGTGATCGGGCAAGGGATCGCGCGGCAATTTGCGCGTGCGTTGCTTGTAGATCGTGGTCCAGCGCACCGCAGCAGAGATTGTGCTGGCCAGCGAAATCACGCCCATGTTGCCGGTGGCGCTAAGCAGCGTGGAATGAAACGCTTGGTCGGCTGCCTGCCCCAGCGGATTGGCCAGCGTATACTTCGCCATTTCCTCCAGCGCGTGTCCCATCTGCGCCAGTTGCGCGCCAGTGCGGCGTTTTGCGGCAAGCTCGGCTGCAGCCGGCTCGATGATCAGCCGCAGTTCGAACAGGTCATCGATGGCCTTCTGGCTGGGTTCGCCCTCAAACGTCCAAGCCAGCACATCGGGATCAAGGATGTGCCAGCGCGATGGATCGGTGATCTTGGTGCCAGCCTTTGGGCGGCTTTCGACCAGGCCTTTGGCGGCAAGGATGCGGATTGCCTCGCGATAGGCGGTGCGCGAAATCTGGTGGCGTTCGGCAAAATCAACCTCGCTGGTCAGCACGTGCCCCGGCGGATATTTGCCGGTGACGATGGCAATCCCCAGATCGCGCGCAATGCTCCCGTGCAGCCGCAGCGATTTGTCTGACCGGTCGATGGCCTTATCGTCTTGCTCGTTCTTTTGCGCCACGAAGCCCTCCTCGCTCCCTATTTGGCGGCAATTCTTGCAATGTCCAGCAGTTCGACAAAAGCACAGGCCCGCGCTTAACCGGGAAGGTCAAGCGCGGGCTTTCCGTTTCATCAGACCAAAGCTGTCAGAACCGGTTGAGCATGTTCTCCAGCCATTCCTGACGGCCCGAAACCGGCTTCGGATTCAGATCCTGCGCCACCGCCAGATCGGCGATTTCGGCAAGGCTCGATGCGCGGATGGTCTGGCCCAGTTCCCCGTTCCACCCGGCATAGCGCTCAGCCACGAAGCCATCGATGCGGCCATCGGCGATGATCGCTTCGGCGCGCAGCAGCGCCTTGGCGATCACGTCCACGCCGCCGATGTGGCCGTGGAACAGATCGGCCGCGTCCACCGACTGGCGGCGGACCTTGGCGTCGAAATTGAAACCGCCATCGGTGAAGCCGCCGGCGCGTTCGATCTCGATGCAGGCCAGCGTCAGCTCTTCGACCGAGTTGGGGAACTGGTCGGTATCCCAGCCATTCTGCGGATCGCCGCGGTTGGCATCGATCGAACCGAAAATGCCCAGCGCGCGGGCCATCGCGATTTCATGCTCGAACGTATGGCCCGAAAGCGTGGCGTGGTTGGCCTCGATATTGACCTTTACCTCGTTCTCAAGCCCGAAGCGCTTCAGGAAGCCATAGACGGTTTGGGTGTCAAAATCGTACTGGTGCTTGGTCGGCTCGTGCGGCTTGGGCTCGATCAGGATCGTGCCCGCAAACCCGATCTTGTGCTTATGTTCGACAACGAGCGAGAGGAACCGGCCAAAGTTCTCCTGCTCCACCGCCAGATCGGTGTTGAGGATCGTGTCGTACCCTTCACGGCCGCCCCACAGCACATAGTTCGCGCCGCCCAGACGGTGTGTGGCTTCCAGTGCGTCGCGCACCTGCGAAGCGCCCCATGCGTAAACTTCGGGGCGGGGGCTGGTGGCCGCGCCCGCCAGATAGCGCTGGTGGCTGAACAGGTTGGCCGTGCCCCACAGCAGCTTGCGGCCATGCGCGGCCTGCAGTTCTTCCAGATGATCGACTGCGCGGGCAAAGCTGGCGCGGAATTCGTTGATGGTGTCAGCCGGTGCCATCACATCCACATCGTGGAAGCAGTAGAATGGCAGGTCGAGTTTCTCGACGAACGAAAGCGCAGCTTCACGCTTGGCACGCGCGGCGTTTTCGTCCTGCGGGCCGTTCAGCCACGGGCGGTCAAACGTGCCTGCGCCAAACACGTCGCTGCCCGGCCAGCAGAAGGTGTGCCACATGCACACGGCAAAGCGCAGGTAATCTTCCATGCGCTTGCCAAAGACCATCCGGTCCTTGTCGTAATAGCGATAGGCCATATCGCTGGTGGCATCGGGGCCTTCATAGCGGACGGTATCGAATGCGTCGAAATAGGCAGCAGACATAAAGGGTTACTCCTTAAATGGCGGACAGCGCGGCATAGGCGGCGCGGAAACGGGCGCGCTTGGGGGCAAGCGCGGCGGCAAGGGCAGGATCGGGCTCGATCACGGCGCGCACCGGAGGGCGGGTGCAGACATCGGCAGCGCTGGCTCCGGTGACGGCCATTTGCGCAAGGCGAGCCCCGCCCAGCGCCGGGCCAACCTCACCCCCGTGCAGATAAACCAGCCGCACGCCCAAAACGCTGGAAAGGATGCGACCCCAGTGGGCAGACCGCGATCCGCCGCCGATCACGCAAAGCTCGTCGATCTGCGTGCCCGCGCTGCGCAGCGCATCGATGCCATCGGCATGGGCAAAGGCCACGCCCTCCAGCACGGCGGCGGCCATGCGCGGGGTGGTGCTTTCGTTGCCAAGGCCAATGAACGCGGCGCGGATGTGCGGATCGTTGTGCGGGGTGCGTTCGCCCGAAAGATAGGGCAGGAACAGTTCTGGCCCACAGGCTGCGCCAGCGCCTTCGGCCAGCGCGAAGAATTCAGCAGGCCCTGGCACATTGCAGGCCTTGGCCGCCCAGTCGATGCACGACGCGGCGGAAAGATGCACGCTCATCTGGTGCCACACGCCCGGCAGCGCATGACAGAAGGCGTGGACTGCCTGCGCCGGGTTGGGACGGAACGCGGCATTGGCGACGAAAATCACGCCCGATGTGCCCAGTGAAAGCATGCCCTGCCCATCGCCCAGCACACCCACGCCCAGCGCGCCTGCGGCATTGTCGCCCGCGCCCGCGACCACGGGCACGCGGCCCATGCCCCATGCTTTGGCCACATCTTCACGCAGAACGCCGGTCACGTCCGGCCCTTCGTGCAGGCGCGGCATGTGGCTGCGGTTCAGCCCGGTGGCGGCCAGCATGTCGTCAGACCAGTCGCGCGCGGCCACGTCCAGCCACAGCGTTCCCGCGCTGTCCGACATGTCGCTGGCCTTTTCGCCGGTCAGCGCCAGCCGCACGAAATCCTTGGGCAACAGCACGGTCTTGGTCGCGGCAAACACGTCCGGCTCGTGTGCGCGGACCCACGCCAGCTTGGGCGCGGTAAAGCCGGGCATCGCGATATTGCCGGTTATCTCGCGCGTGCGCGGCTCGGCGGCTTCGATCGCGGCGCATTCAGCAAAGCTGCGGCCATCGTTCCACAGGATCGCGGGGCGCAGCGGCTTGTCATCCGATCCCAGCAGCGTTGCGCCATGCATTTGCCCGGCAAGGCCAATACCCTCCACGCTCGCGCGGATGCTGGCATTGATGCCCAGCACGGCCTTGTGCGCCGCCTCCACCCACGCCGCCGGGTCTTGTTCAGACCACAACGGGTGCGGGCGGAAAACGGTAAGGTCGCTGCTGCTTTGCGCCAGCACTTCACCACTGGCGGCGGTCACCACCGCTTTTACGCAGCTCGTGCCAACATCAATGCCAAGATACATTTGGGTTACTTCGCCTTGAAAGGATCGATGGTCTGGATCGTGCCATCGGGATTGAAAGTCAGCTCGGTCACTTTCACGTTGCGCAGGTAGTTCTTGTTCGACAATTGCGTATCGGCATAGAACAGCCACCACTTGCCATCGTGCTGAAGCACGGAATGGTGCGTGGTCCAGCCCTGCACCGGCTTCAGGATATGCCCTGTGTACTTGAACGGGCCATAGGGGCTGTCGCCAATGGCATAGTTCAGGAAATGCGTGTCACCGGTGGAATAGGTGTAGTAATACTTGCCGTCCTTCTTGAAGACCCACGTTCCTTCAAAAAACCGGCGTTCATGATCGCCACCCAGCACTGGCTTGCCAGCTTCGTCCAGGATCACCGCATCGCGCGGGGTTTCGGCAAAGGTCTTCATGTCCGGGTTCAGCTTGGCCACCTTGCCGGAAAGCGCGGGCTTGTCGTCCTGCAGCAGGTCGGTGTCCGAACCGTTTGGATCGTACTTCCCGTTCGCCCAGCGCTGCAACTGGCCACCCCAGATGCCGCCGAAATACATGTAGGACGCGCCGTCAGCATCGGTGAAAACTGCCGGGTCCATCGAGAATGAGCCGGGGATCGGGTCTTTCTCGGCCACGAACGGCCCCATCGGATTCTTCGATGTGGCCACACCGATCTTGAACGCGCCCAGCCCGTTCTTGTCCTTCGATTTGTCGCGCGCGGGGAAATACAGGTAGTACGTGCCGTCCTTGTAGGCGGCATCGGGCGCCCACATCTGCTGCGAAGCCCACGGCACGTCCGCCACGTCGAGCGCCACCGGGCCGATCGTTACCGGGCCGCCAATCTTGTCCATGCGCAGCACGCGATAATCGCGCATCGCATATTGGTTGCCCAGATCATCGTCGGCCGTGGGCGTTTCAATGTCGTGCGAGGGATAGACATAGATCTTGCCGCCGAACACGTGGGCCGAAGGGTCTGCGGTATAGATCTCGGTGACCAGCGGTTGATCGCGGAAAGCGCTGGCGGGCAGGCCACCGTTGGCAGGGGCAGAGGCAGTGGCAGCAACAGGGGCTGCGCTATTGGCGGAAGCCACTTCGCTGCCTGTTGCAGTGCAGCCTGCCGTGGCCATTGCCGTTGTCAGGCACAGCGCTGCGGTGATCAATCTCGCCTTCATCGTCAGACATCCCTTTGCTTGCCGGTAATCCGGCTTCGGCGTGTCTGATAGCGCTACCTAAGAAAGACCGCAATCTGAATGTGCACGATCAGTTGCGCAAAATGTGCGAGGTTACCGCGAAGCCCGGGCCTTCAATCCGGTTGCGCCGCATTCCATGCAGAAATCAGCGCAGCAGCGCGATCATGCACTACCGCAGCATCGTCACCGGGCCGATAAAGACTGCCGCCCACGCCGATGCCGAACACGCCTGCGCTGCGGAATTCCGCCACATTGGCAGGCCCCACGCCGCCCACGGCCCAAACCCGCACCGCCTTGGGCAGCACTTCACGCAGGGCCTTGATATAACCGCTGCCCAGCACGGACCCCGGAAACAGCTTCAGATTCTCAGCCCCCGCAGCAAGCGCGGCAAAGGCTTCGGTCGGCGTCAAAAAGCCCGGCAGCACATCCATGCCAAGCTCAAGCGACCGTGCGATCACCGCAGGATCGACATTGGGCGATACCATGAAGCGCCCGCCCGCTGCCGCCAGCCGCTCGGCTAGCGCAGGGCTGGTTACGGTGCCCCCGCCAAACGCGGCACGGGTGCCCAGCGCTTCGACCATCGCGGCAATCGATCCATCGGGATCGGGCGAATTGAACGGCACTTCGATCAGGCGCACACCTGCGTCCACCAGCGCCGTTGCTATGGCCACGGCCTCATGCGTTTCGATCCCGCGCAGGATTGCCACCACGGGTGCGGCCCCTTCGGCCAGAACGTCGTCGATGGTCATGCTCTATTGCCCTGTGCCAGCGTGATGGCCTGTTGCAGCCCGGCCATAACCGCCGCATCGCCGTCCACGCTTTGCGTTGCCACGCCCAGATGCGCAAGCGCGCGGATATAAAGCCGTGCCAGAGCCTTGTCGCCGATCACTGTCACCCGTGCAGCTTCATGGGAAAACTGCGCCACCTCGCTGCCGATCAGCAGGCCCGAGACATAGCCCCTGGCCCATGCGCGCGACCGGCCATCCAGCATCCGCGCCGCGCGCGCTTCAAACAGCGCGCCGCTGACCGGTTCGGTGCAGCGCACAAGGCCCCGGTTGAAGCCTTCGTCGAAACCGGCTTCGTCGCTTGCACTGCTGACCGGGTCTTCCGGGCCAAGCAGCGATGTGTGTCGCGTGATGGTGGCATAAAGCTCACCAGTTGGCGCAGTGCGGAATCCGGTGATCGCTCCATCGCTGGTGGTGACCCATTTGCCGTGCGTGCCGGGAAGGGCAAACCGGTGTTCACCCTGTGCCAGCGCAGCGTCGAGGGCAATCGCCCCAAACACCTGCGTTTCCTCACCCCGCATCACTTCCGGCACGCCGTCCGCCGTGCGGAACGAAAGGCCGGGCAGCACTTCCACTTCCAGCCCGATCACCCGCAGTCGCGCCCGCGCCCTATGCCATAGCGCGGCATCGACCGGGCAGGGCGCATAAGGCGCGTGAACAAGCCCTGCTGGCGATCCGGCCATCCCGCACAGCGTGATCCGCTCCACCGGGCCGCGCGCCAGCCAGATCGACAGCATCCGCGCCAGCACCCGCTCTGCCGGTTCGGTCAGCGCGGTGGTGCCCGGCCCGTCGAGCCGTGCCGCCACGCGGCCCTCTTCGATCAGGAACAGCCTTAGCCGTGTGCTGCCCCAATCGCCGATGACACTGCGGTTCATCCCCCTCAGTCCTCGAAAGCGTCGGTCGTGCGGTGCGTCCCGCACAGGAAGGCATCGGCCACCAGCCGCAGCGGCGCAATGTCGATGTCGCTCGTGCCGCTATCAATCAGCTCGGCAAAGCGCGCATAGATCGCGGCATATTCGCGGTCGTCATCGGCATGGACCTGATCGGGCAGGCGCAATTCGGCCCCGCCTTTATGCAAAGTCAGCGTGCCAGCATCGGTTTCCACCACGATGTCCCACGTCTGCGGGCCGGTCTGTCGCCAGTCGAGGTCCATCGTCACCGGCGCGCCTGCCGTATCCTGAAAGCACAAGTCCGCCGCAATCGGCGCGGCGCGGTTTGCCGGGAAATCCAGCACTGCGCTGGTCAGGAAAATCGGCTGCGGCAGGATATGCGTGACGATGGACAGCGCATTGATCCCCGGATCGAACACGCCAAGGCCGCCCGGCTGCCAGATCCACGCCTGCCCCGGATGCCACACGCGCACATCCTCGCGCCAGGTTATCGCCACGCGCCGCACCGTGCGCCCCGCCAGCCACGCCCGCGCGCTTTCCACCCCTGCTGCAAAGCGCGAATGCCACGCGGCAAACAGGCTGGCCCCGCTCAGTGTCGCCTGATCCTGCAAGGCGGCAACTTCGGCCAGTGTGGCCCCTGGCGGCTTTTCCAGCAACACATGCAGCCCGCGTGCCAAGGCTTTGCTGGCCAGTTCCCGGCGCACTTGCGGTGGTGTGCAGAGCGCCACTGCATCAACCGCTGGCCCCTGTGCTAACAAGGCATCCAACGTGGCAAAATGCGGCACGCCTTCGAGCGCAGCACCATCGGGGCTGACCGTGGCGATTAACTCAAACGCGCCGTTCCCCGCAATCGCAGGCAAGTGCTGGTCCCGCGCAATCTTGCCAAGGCCAACAACAGCGATGCGGATCGGCATCATCGCGTCACAGCACCCGCACCGTAACCGGCACTGCCGGGTCGCCTGCCGCCCGCGTCAGCGGATTGCGGCAGGGCAGGGTGAACGGCGCAGCCTCAATCTCGAACACGTCGCCCTCCTGCGTGCGCACCGCATCGCTGAACGAAAGCGTGGCCGTGCCGAAGAAATGCACATGCACGTCGCCCGCGCGACGGAACAGATCGTACTTGAAGTGGTGGTGTTCCAGATTGGCGAGGCTGTGGCTCATATTATCCTCACCGGTCAGGAAAGGCTTTTCCCACAAGGTCTTGCCATCGCGCACGATACGGCTGGTGCCGCGAATGTCTGACGGAGTTTCCCCGATCAGCAGTTCGGGGCCGATGGCGGCGCAGCGCAATTTGGAATGCGCCAGCCACAAGTAGTTGTGCCGTTCGGTCACATGGTCCGAAAACTCGTTGGCCAGCGCAAAGCCAAGGCGGAACGGCGTGCCATCGGGGCCGATCAGATAGATCCCCGCAAGTTCCGGCTCTTCGCCACCATCCTGCGCAAAGCAGGGCATTTCAAGCGCTTGGCCGGGGCCGACCAATTGCGTGCCATCGCCCTTGTAGAACCATTCGGGCTGCTGGCCGACTCGTCCGCCATTTGGGCCGTCATCGGTTGGCTTGCCGCCCTCCAGCCCTTCAAGGAACATGCGCATGGAATCGGTCTGGTGCGCGGCAGCCGCCGCTTCACGGTGCATCTTGTCGCGCCCTTCGGCAGAGCCAAGGTGCGTAAGGCCGGTGCCGGTGAGTGCGAGGTGCGCCGGATCTGCGTGGTCTATCGGTGCAAGAAAATGCCCTGCGGCACATTCGCGTTCCAGATCGATTTCCGCACCCTTGGCACAGGCCAGCGCCTCTTGCGCAAGGCTGGTTCCAGCGGCTATCGCTCGGCTTGCCAGTTCGGTGGTCCGAACTACACCTAGCAGCACATAAGCGGCATCTGCATCGGCCAGAACGACACTGCGCGTGCCATCGGGCGCACGGTGCTGCAACAGACGTAGCGACATTGCGGGGGGTCCTTTCCTGCCGCTTAGAGCGTCAAAGTGCCATCGACCAGACGTGGCGATCCATCACCCATCGCCTCGTCGCGCAGTTCGGGTGGGAGCAAGGTGCCGCTCAGATTCTGGTAGCTCACCGGGCGCAGGAAGCGGTCAATCGCCATGCTGCCCACCGATGTGGTGCGCGAGTCCGACGTTGCCGGGAACGGTCCGCCGTGGACCATCGCGTGGCACACTTCGACGCCGGTGGGCCAGCCGTTGGCAAGAATGCGTCCGGCCTTCACTTCCAGCACTGGCAGCAAGTGTGCCGCAAGCGCTTCGTCGGCGGCGTTCATATGGAGGGTGGCGGTCAGTTGGCCTTCCAGCCCCTTGAGAAAGCTCAGCAATTCGGCTTCGTCTGCGCAGACGACAACGACCGACGATGCGCCGAACACTTCATGCCCCATCGCCTTTTCGGCAAGGAAAGCCTGCGCGGTGGTGCGGAACAGCGCGGCGTGGCCCTGTGTGGTCTCTCCGGCAAGGCCCTGCGCCAGCTTCTCGACGCCGGGAATGGTTTCCAGTGTGGCGACGCCATCCTTGTAAGCCTTGCAGATGCCGCTGGTCAGCATTGTCTGGGCCGCAGCGGCACTGATCGCTTCGGCTGCGGCGGCAAGGAAGGCGTCAAGCCCTTCGCCGTCCATCGCCAGCACAAGGCCAGGATTGGTGCAGAACTGGCCCGCGCCCATCGTCAACGATCCGGCAAAGGCAGTGCCGAGCGCAGAACCGCGCGCTTTCAGCGCTTCGGGCAGGAGCAACACCGGGTTGATGCTCGACATTTCGGCATAGACCGGGATCGGCACTTCGCGCGCCTGTGCCAGCTTTACCAGCGCCAGCCCACCACCGCGCGATCCGGTGAAGCCGACCGCGGCAATGCGCGGGTCCTGCACCAGCGCGGCACCCAGATCGTTCGACGGGCCGACGAGGTGGCCGAACACGCCTGCGGGAAGGCCACAAGCTTCCACGGCGCGGGCAATGGCGGCGGCGACCAGCGCGCCGGTCTGCGGGTGGGCGGGGTGGCCCTTGACCACCACCGGGCACCCGGCGGCGAGCGCCGAGGCGGTGTCACCGCCTGCCGTGGAGAAGGCGAGCGGGAAGTTGGACGCGCCGAATACTGCCACCGGGCCGACCGGGATCATGCGCAGGCGCAAGTCCGGGCGGGGCAGAGGCTGGCGATCGGGCAGGGCGGGGTCGATCCGCAACTGCTGCCATGCACCCTTGCGCACCACATCGGCGAACATTCGCAGCTGGCCGACGGTGCGGCCGCGTTCGCCTTCGAGCCGGGGGCGCGGCAGGCCGGATTCCAGCATGGCGGCTTCGATCAGGTCGTCGCCGATGGCGAGGATTTCAGCGGCGATGGTTTCGAGGAACGTGGCGCGATCTTCACGGGTCGTGGCGCGATAGGCGTCAAATGCCTCTGCCGCAGCGGCGCAGGCGGCGGCGACATCGGCGGGGCCGTGGACGGCAAAGGCAGGGCCAGTGGGCTCACCCGTGGCGGCCGCCAAGGAGCGGAATTCGGTCATCAATGAATCTCCTGATTTTGTCTGACATATTATCAGAGCGGCCAAAACGCAACCGTGTGCGTTCCGGCCTGAGGGAGCAGTTTGTTGGAGATCAGGCGTTGCTGGCGGTCGTCTTCGAACCCCACAGTGCATAGAACAGCACATACAATTCACACGCCGCCGTAAGCAGGAACGAGGCTTGCAAGCCATAGGCATCGGCCATCCAGCCCTGCACCACCACCAGCGCACCACCCGCAATTGCCATGATCAGCAAGCCCGATCCTTCCTCGGTCAACGGGCCAAGGCCCTTGATGCCGAGGGTAAAGATCGTGGGGAACATGATCGAGTGGAACAGGCCGACCAAAATCAGCGCCCACATCGCGGCAGGCCCGGTGGTGAACACGGTGACGAGCATGACCACGAATGCGCCCAGCGAGAACACCGCCAGCACCAGCCCTGCATCGACCTTTTGCATGATGGCAGAGCCCGCAAACCGCCCGATCATCATCCCGCCCCACAGGAACGTCAGGTAATTGCCCGCCTGTTCGGTGGTCAGATTGGCAATCTCGGGCTGGCTGACGAAATTCACGAACAGATTGGCCACGCCGATTTCGGCAATCAGGTAGATGAAGATCGCCGGGATGCCGAACACGAGATTGCGGTGCTTCCACAGCGAAAGTTTGGCCCGCTCTTCGGGCGCAAGGCGCTGCGTGGCGTTGCCCATGGCGGGCAAGGGAAAGCGTGCGATTACAATGGCAAGGATCACCAGAACCACGGCGACGAGGCCATAAGGCAGGATCACCGACTGCGCATCGGCCATGCGTTCAGCCTGCGTCAGCACGGTGCCCGAAGCAGACGTGCCGCCCTTTGACCGGCCAAGGATCAGGTACGCCCCGAACAGTGGGGCGAGCATCGTGCCGGCCGAATTCATCGCCTGCACCAGATTGAGGCGCGACGATGCGGTTTCTGGCTTTCCGACCACGGCGACATAGGGATTGGCTGCCACCTGCAGCAGCGTGATGCCGCTGGCGATCACGAACAGCATGACCAGCGTCACGCCATAAGACGGCAAGGATGCCGCCAGCATCATGCCCAGCGCGCCAGCTGCCATCACCAGCAGGCCAATCACCAGCGACTTTTGATAGCCGATCTTCTCGATCAGCTTGGCCGAAGGGATCGAGGCCACGAAGTAGGCTATGAACCACACCGATTCGATCAAAGTTGTCTGCGTATAGTTCAGATCGAACACGCTGCGCAGGTGTGGCAACAGCGTGTTGTTGATGACGGTGATGAAGCCCCACATGAAGAACAGACTGGCCAGCAGAGTCAGCGCAGGGCCATAGCGGGTGGGGGACATATCGCTTGAAATCTGGGCATTCCCGGAGTTCGAGGCCACTGGCGGCATGGTCTTGCGCTTCCTCTCGCAGGGTTTGATGCGGTGACGCTTGGCTTACCGTCTTGCGCACGTTCTATTTGTCGGACTATATCCGCGAAATGGTTGCGTCAATGGCCCCCTTGCTAGCTTAGTGAGGTGCCAGCTTGCCGCGACGACCGTGAGGAATGCCGGAAGGATGTTGAGGATGAGGATTGCGGGCAAGCCGAACTACGGCGCCGTATTGTTGATGGCGATGATGGTTCCGGCAATGGGCATGGCGCAAACGGCAAGCGCCGCCGAAGCCCGGCAGGAAAGCGCCGGCAAGTTGGCCGATGGCAGCGAAGCCTTTGCCGTGACGCTCAAGGCCGCAAATGGCGTTTCTGCCCGGGTCCTGACTTATGGCGCCACGCTGCAATCGCTGATCGCGCCGGGCCGTGATGGCAAGGCGGCAGACATCGTGATCGGCTATGACGATGTGCAGGCTTATGAAGCCAAGCCCAATTTCTTTGGCGTCACCGTGGGCCGCTTTGCCAATCGCATTGCCGACGGGCGCTTCACGCTGGATGGCAAAGCCTATCAACTGGCGCAGAACAACAACGGCAACAGCCTGCATGGCGGGGCCAAGGGCTTTGACAAGCACAACTGGAAGATCGTTTCGGTAAAGTCCGGGCCGGTCGCCAGTGTGGTGCTGTCGCTGGTCAGCCCCGATGGCGATCAGGGCTATCCCGGCACGCTGAACACGCAGGTGACCTACAGCCTTGATGAGCGTGGCAACCTTACCATCGCGTTCGACGCGCAGACCGACAAGCCCACCATCGTGAACATGACCAACCACGCCCTGTTCGATATGGCGGGCGAAGGATCGGCCATGGGCGCGATGGGCAATGTCCTGACCATTCCGGCAGCAGCCTATACGCCCGTCACCGAAAAGCTGATCCCCACTGGCGAGTTGCGCAAGGTCGCAGGCACCGTGTTCGATTTCCGTAAGCCCAAGCGCATTGCCAATGGCCTGCGCGATGCGACCGACCAGCAGATTCTGTTCGGGCGCGGCTATGACCACAACTTCGCGCTCAACAAGGGCGTCACCGCCACGCCACAATTGGCTGCCCGGCTGGAAGACCCGGCATCGGGCCGCGTGCTGGAAGTGTTGACCACCGAACCGGGCGTGCAGTTCTACACCGGCAACTTCATCGATGGCACGGTGACCGGCAAAGGGGGCAAGCTCTATCGCATGGGCGATGGCATTGCGCTGGAACCGCAGAAGTTCCCCGATGCGCCCAACCAGCCCACTTTCGTTTCCGCGCGGGTCGATCCCGGCAAGCCCTATCGCCACGTGATGATCTACCGCGTCAGCAAAGCCCGCAAGGCGCGCTGACTCCAGACCTTCCTCAAGACTTGCGAAAGCCACAATGACCGATACTCCCGACAGCCGCCCCAAGCTTCGCTCACGCGCATGGTTCGATAACCCCGACAATATCGACATGACCGCGCTCTATCTTGAGCGTTATCTGAACTTCGGGCTGAGCCTTGAGGAGCTGCGTTCGGGCAAACCGATCATTGGCATCGCGCAGACCGGCAGCGACTTGTCGCCCTGCAACCGCCACCATATCGTGCTGGCAGAGCGGGTGCGCGAAGGCATTCGCGAAGCGGGCGGCATCGCGCTGGAAATCCCGGTCCACCCCATTCAGGAAACCGGCAAGCGGCCCACAGCGGCGCTGGACCGCAACCTTGCCTATCTCGGGCTGGTCGAGGCGCTCTATGGCTATCCCATTGATGGCGTGGTGCTGACAACAGGGTGCGACAAGACCACGCCCGCCCTGCTGATGGCAGCGGCCACGGTCGATATTCCGGCTATTGCGCTGTCGGTCGGCCCGATGCTCAACGGCTGGTTCAAGGGCGAGCGCACCGGATCGGGCACGATCGTGTGGAAAGCGCGCGAGATGATGGCGCGCGGAGAGCTGGACAACGACGGCTTTATCAAGCTCGTCGCCAGTTCCGCGCCATCGACCGGCTATTGCAACACGATGGGCACGGCCACCACGATGAACAGTCTGGCCGAAGTGCTGGGCATGATGCTGCCCGGATCAGCCGCCATCCCCGCCCCCTATCGCGACCGGCAGGAATGTGCGTGGCGCACGGGCAAGCGCATCGTGGACATGGTGCACGAAGACCTGAAGCCTTCGGACATCATGACGCTGGAGGCGTTCCACAATGCCATCGTCGTCAATTCGGCCATCGGCGGATCGACCAATGCGCCGATTCATCTGGCCGCCATCGCCCGCCATGTGGGCGTGGACCTGCCGCTGACCGATTGGCAGCGGCTGGGCCACAAGATTCCGCTGCTGGTGAACCTGCAACCGGCGGGCGAATATCTGGGCGAGGATTACTACCGCGCAGGCGGCGTGCCCGCCGTGGTGGCGCAGCTGATCTCCCAAGGGTTGATCGCCGAAAACGCGATGACCGTGAACGGCAAGACGATGGGCGACAACTGCCGCGATGCGGTGATCGAGGATGAGAAGGTCATCCGGCCCTTTGCACAGCCGCTGCTGGCCGATGCGGGCTTCCTCGTGCTGTCGGGCAATCTGTTCGACAGCGCGATCATGAAGACCAGCGTGATCAGCGAGGAATTCCGAGCGCGCTATTTGTCCAACCCCGATGATCCCGAAGCGTTCGAAGGCCCCGCTGTGGTGTTTGACGGGCCGGAGGATTACCACGCACGGATCGATGATCCCGCCACCGGGATCACGCAGGACAGTGTGCTGTTCATGCGTGGCACCGGGCCAATTGGCTATCCGGGATCGGCTGAAGTCGTGAACATGCGCCCGCCTGCCTATCTGATCACCGCAGGCGTCAATGCGCTGCCGTGCATTGGTGACGGGCGGCAATCGGGCACATCGGGCAGCCCCTCGATCCTCAACGCCAGCCCGGAAGCCGCCGCGATGGGTGGCCTTGCCTTGCTGCGGACCGGGGACCGGGTGCGCATCGATCTGCGCAAGGGCACGGCGGACATGCTGGTGAGCGAGGCCGAGCTTGCCGAACGCCGCGCTGCGCTTGAGGCGGCTGGCGGCTATCCCTATCCGCCATCGCAAACGCCGTGGCAGGAAATCTATCGCGAGCGCGTGGGCCAGCTTTCCAGCGGCGGCATTCTGGAAGGTGCAGAGAAGTACCAGCGCATCGTGCACACACATGGCCTGCCGCGCGATAATCACTGACGGAAGCCTGCCAAGGCGGGCGTTACGAATTGCTACGTAGCGCCCGCCAGACCTGATGTTCAGAAAAGTGCTTCATTTCCTGCAGCTTAACCAAACCGCAACGGATGGTGGGCGAAAAGCTGCAAGATGCGGGCATTGCTGGAAATTTTCAGGCTGGACACAAGCGATGCGGAGCTCACGCGCGCCCAGTTCCGCTCGTTTTCGCGTCAGATGCCGCTGCTCTATGCGATTCTGGTGTGCAATGCCCTGGCGATTACGTTTACCTCGCTGGATTTCGCGCAGGCCATCAAAACTCTGGTCACCCCGGTTGCGATCTGCGCTGTGGCCATATCGCGTGCTTTATGGTGGTGGCAGCAGAAAGATACGGACCGGCTGAGTGATGCCGAGATCGTCCACTATCTGAAGCGAACCTGCACGCTGGCCGTGTTGATGACTCTGGCGTTCGAGGCGTGGTGCATCTGGGTTTATCAGACAGCAGATGGCTATGCGCGCAGCAATATCACGTTCTTCCTTGGACTTACCCAGGTGAGCACGGTCTTTTGCCTGATGACCTTGCGCGCGGCGGCCATGCGCGTGGCAGTGGTCTGCACGGTTTCGTTCGCGTTTTACTTTTCATGGGTGGATGGCGGCAGGCTTCTGCCGCAAACACTGGTGCTCAGCTGCGTCAGCGTTGGCATGATGGTGGTGACGTATAGCTATAACGGTGCCTTTTCCGAACTGATCCGATCCCAGCGTAATCTGCGCATGCGTCAGCACGAGACCGAGAAGCTGAGCGAGGAAAACCGCCGCATCGCCTTCAGCGATCCGTTGAGTGGGTTGCCCAACCGGCGTGAACTGCTGGCGCGGCTGGACCGGCTTGAGGCGCGCCGTGACCTGTCGCCCAATAGCCTTGCGGTGATCTTCATCGATCTGGACGGCTTCAAGGCGGTGAACGATGAACATGGCCATCAGGCTGGCGATACCCTGATCCGCAGCGTGTGTTTGCGGCTCAGGCAGCACTGCCCCGGCCATGCCACACTGGCGCGCGTTGGCGGTGATGAATTCGCCGTCGTGCTGGAATTGCCTCCGGGCCGGGCGTGGATAGAGGCCGGGGCACATTCCGGGGCACAGGCCGAGGCGCTGGCGCTGTCACATCGCATGCTTGAGGAAATTGCGCTGCCGGTGCTGGTGGACCGGCACGTGCTGCAGGTGGGGGGGTCTATCGGCATTGCCGCCAACATCGATGATGACGCCCGCCCGCGCGAATTGCTGCGCCGGGCCGATACGGCGATGTACCACGTCAAGACGCGCGGCAAAGGCCAGGTCGCCGTCTATGATGCAGGGTTCGATGAAGGGCGGCTGCGCCGGCTGGAGATCGAGGCGCAGATCGGATCGGGCCTCAACCACAACGAATTCGACGTGTTCTATCAACCCATTGTCGATGCGCAGAGCGGTGAGATCGTCTCAGCCGAAGCGCTGCTGCGCTGGCCGCGCCGCCCGCAAGGGCCGCTCTCGCCCGATGAATTCATCGATATTGCCGAGGCCACCGGGCAGATTCACCCGCTCGGCCTCTATGTGCTGGAGCGCGCCTGCCGCGAGATTGGTCCGCTGGGCGATCTGAAGCTCAGCGTCAATGTCTCGCCCGCGCAATTCCGCGATCCCGCGTTCGAACGGCAGGTCTGCCACGTGCTGGAACAGACGCGCTTTCCGCCTGAACGGCTGCAGTTCGAGATTACCGAAGGCTACCTGCTGGCGAACCCTGAACGCGTGGTCAACGCGGTGGAATCGTTCAAGGCGCTGGGCATGGCGGTCGCGCTTGATGATTTCGGCACCGGCTTTACCAGCATCCATTACCTGCGATCCTATGGCTTCAGCCACATCAAGATCGACAAATCACTGCTATCGGGCCTCGCGCCCGGGGCCAAGGCCACCATGCTGGTCACCGGAGCGATCACGCTGGCCTGTGGGCTGGACATGGCGGTGATTGCCGAAGGTGTGGAAACTGAAGTGCAGGCTGATATCCTGCGCGCCGCCGGGTGTCATGAATTGCAGGGCTATCTGTTCGGCAGGCCGATGCCGCTGGAGCAATTCATCACAGCCTGCCAAGCATCCGGCAGGCCCATGGCCGAACAGCGGCACCTGCGCGCGGCGCGGTAATTCGGGTGCACGCAATCCAAACCCGCTTCCCTTACCGATCCCCGCTCACCAACCTCAACCCCGCTAACCGGCCTCAACCCCGCTAACCGGCCCCAACCCGCTCACCCTGAGCCTGCCGAAGGGGGTTGGCGCGCGCAACGCGGGCATGCTTCGACAGGCTCAGCGTGAGCGGGTTGGGGGTTAGGTGATTGGGGGAGTTGAATGTCGTGACCTACGCCGCACCCTGCTTTTCCATGAACACCCGCGCGCGGTCTGCGGCCCAGTTCTGCAGCGCTTCGGTGCGCAGACGCGCGCCGTCGGGGTCAGCCTCCAGCGGCAGGACAGATTCCACGATGGCATCAAAATGCGCGCGCAGGGCGTCTTTCATTTCGGGGTAGGGGATCACGTAAAGCTGGTTGGCCTCAATCGCGGCCTTCACGTGCTGTGCCAGTTCCACCGGGTCCATGCCGTGCTGGTGGATCGAATGGAGCGAGGCGATGGAGTCCTCGTTTTCCACGTATCCGCTATGTCCGAATTGCGCGGGCCGCAGCTTGCTGGCTTCGGCAATGTTCGATTTGATATTGGCTGGGCACAGCACCGATACGCCGATCTGATACTTTTCCAGCCCCATGCGGTAGCCTTCCATCAGGTTCACCACGGCGGCCTTGGCGGCAGAATAGGGCGCGGCCAGCGCGCTGCCCATCAGCCCGCCAACCGATGACGTGGTGACGATATGCCCCGGCTTCCCGCTTGCGATCATGCGCGGCACGAAAGTGACCATACCGTTGATCACGCCGCCCAGATTGACGCCGATGATCCAGTCAAAATCATCGTAGCTGGTGTTTTCCACCGGGCCGAAGCTGTTCACGCCCGCCGTGTTGAACAACAACGTCGGCGCAGCGCCGAACACGGCCTCTACCTCGTCTGCCGCAGCGGCGTAGGCGGCGCGGTCCATGATATCGAGCGTGATGCCGTGGGCGGTGATGCCCTCGGCGGCAAGGTCAGCCACAGCCTTGGCCACGGCATCGGCGCGAATGTCGGCCACCACGATCTTTGCGCCCGCGCGCCCGAACACCTGCGCCTGTCCAAACCCTGCGCCCGATGCGCCGCCGGTGATGAAGGCAATCTGGTTTTCGAACGACTGCATGGTGTGGCTCCTCTGCCCTTAATATTGTTAGTGTTGCTTACAATATTGGCGAAATGAGAGCAAGCCATTCAGACCGCCCTAGCTGTCTACCATTCGCCTCTTCAAAGTTTCGCACAGTGGAACGCGCAGCAAGACCACCGATGGCAGTGGCGGAACCTGCGCGGTAGCTTCTCCCTAACGCGAAGATGCGCCGGTCAAGGACGCATCGCATGCTTGGAGGGGACACTTGTCCATGATCGTTTACCGTGCGCACAGTCGCGCCCTATTGGCAATTGCCGCGCTGTCCGCCGCCGCATTTACGCCGCCATTGCTGGCCGGGCAAAAGCTTGGCGAAGTGCAGGGCACCCGCACTGCCGACGATATCTATGCCAAGACCTGCGGCTATTGCCACGGGCGCAATGTGGGGCCGATCATCCTTGGCCGCGCGATCCCGGCCGATACCGTCAAATACATCGTGCGCCACGGCCAGAACGGCATGCCCGCCTTCCGCCCCACAGAAATCAGCCCGACCGAACTCGCAGCCCTTGCCACATGGGTGGAAAAGAGCGCGGCGCGCAAGCAGGAGCACGGATATTGAGCGAGATCAGTCTTGATCGCCGGGGCTTGATCGGCGCTGGCATCCTTGGCGCAGCCAGCTTTGGCCTTGGCACGGGTGCAAGCGCGCAGAACCCGGCCCCGCTGGCGCCACACATGTCAAAGGCAGACTTTGCGGGCGCAATGAAAGCGTTTCGCGGCGTCGTGGGCGCGCAATGGGTGTTTGGTGACGAGGAATCGGTTGCGCCCTATGCCAAGGTCTATGTCCCCGATCCGCTGAACCGCCACGTGCCCATCGGCGCGGTCTGCCCCGAAACGGTGGAGCAGGTGCAGGAAATCGTCCGCATCGCCAACACCTACAAGCAGCCGCTCTGGCCCGTCTCCACTGGCAAGAACATGGGCTATGGCATGACCGCGCCCGCCACGCCGGGGCAGGTGGTGCTCGATCTGAAGCGGATGAATCGCATTCTGGAAGTGGATGCGGACCTTGGCACCTGCCTGCTGGAACCGGGCGTTACTTACCAGCAGCTCAAGGACTATCTGGTCGAAAACAACATCCCGCTGTGGATCGATGTGCCCACGGTCGGCCCGATCGCCTCGCCGGTTGGCAATACGCTCGATCGCGGGGTGGGCTACACGCCCTATGGCGAACACTTCATGTTCCAGTGCGGCATGGAAGTGGTCCTGCCCGATGGCCAGCTGATGCGCACCGGTATGGGTTCGATCAAGGGCAGCACCGCTTGGCAGGCGTTCAAGTGGGGCTACGGACCCTATCTTGATGGCCTGTTCACCCAGTCGAACTTCGGCGTCGTCACCAAGATGGGCCTGTGGCTGATGCCCAAGCCCCCGGTCTACAAGCCGTTCATGGTGCGCCACGCCGAAATGGGCGATGTGCCGCGCATCATTGAAGCGATGCGCCCGCTGCGTGTGTCCAACCTCGTCGCCAACTGCAACCTGATGATGAGCGCGTCGTATCAGCTCGCCATGTTCAAGCGCCGCAACGAAATTGTGCCCGATGGCGCGATGCTGGACGAAGCTTCGCTGAAGAAGGCGGCCAAGGCCAATGGGCTGGGCATGTGGAACACCTACTTCGCGCTCTATGGCACCGAACAGACCGTCGCGGCTGTTGAGCCGATTATCCGCGCGAGCCTGACCGCCAGCGGCGGCGAAGTGCTGACCTCGGCCGAAATGGGCGACAACCCATGGTTCCACCACCACGCCACGCTGATGGAGGGCGGGCTCAATCTCGACGAGATCGGCCTGCTGCGCTGGCGCGGGGCGGGCGGGGGCCTTGCGTGGTTTGCGCCAGTGGCCGCCGCGCGCGGAGTAGAGGCGGAGCGCCAGACCATTCTGGCCAAGGAAATCGTCGAGAAATACGGCTTTGACTATACCGCCGCCTACGCCATCGGCTGGCGCGATCTGCACCACATTCTTGCGCTGCTGTTTGATAAATCGGACGCTGAGCAGGAGAAGAAAGCCGACGCCTGCTACCGCGAACTGGTCACCCGCTTTGGCGCACAAGGCTGGGCCAGTTACCGCACCGGCGTCAATTCGATGGACCTTGTTGCGCAGCAATATGGCGAAGTGAACCGCGGCTTCAACGCCAAGATCAAGCACGCAATCGACCCGAACGGCATCCTTGCCCCGGGCAAATCGGGGATCATCTGATGATGCGCTTTGAAGGGAAAGCCGTGCTGATCACTGGGGCTGCCACCGGTATTGGCCGCGCCACGGCGCTCGCCTTTGCGCGCGAGGGGGCCAGCTTGATGATCGGCGATATCGATGCGCGCGTGGGTGAAACCGTAGACCTGATCGTGGGCGAGGGTGGCCGCGCCGCTTTCTGCCACACCGATGTGCGCAAGGCCGCAGACCTTACCGCGCTGGTGGCTGAATGCGTCGAGCGCTATGGCCGGATGGACGCCGCGTTCAACAATGCCGGGGTCCTGCCCCCGCAGCGCCCGATCCACGAAGTGCCCGAAAACGAGCTCGATCTTGCCATCGATGTCGATTTCAAGGGCGTGTTCTTTGCGATGCAGGCGCAGATCCGCCATTTCTTGACCGTTGGCGGCGGGGCCATTGTCAACACCGCCAGCGTCGGCGCGCTGATCGCAGACCCGAACATGAGCGCCTATTGCGCCATGAAGCACGCCGTCTCCGGCCTGACCAAGGCGGCGGCGGTCGAATATGCGCAGATGGGCATCCGCGTAAACGCCATCGCGCCGGGCTTCGTCGTCACCCCGATGACGCAGCACTGGGCCGACAGCAACGCATTTACGGAAATGTTCTTCGCCCAGAACATCTCGGGCCGCGCCGCCCGGCCAGAAGAAATCGCGCCCACCGTGCTGCACCTGTGTTCCGACGGGGCGAGCTTCATCAACGGGGCCACTTTCACCATCGATGGCGGCCAAACCGCCCACTGACGGGAGACTGTTCATGCGCAAAGTTCTCACACTGCTCGCTGCGACCGCGCTGTCTATCAGCGCCGCACAAGCCAAACCGCTGGATTACAAGGTTATCGCCACCAGCCCGGTCAGCATGGTCGCCAATGTCACGTTGGTAACCGGCGAAAAGGAGGCGGTGCTGGTCGATGTGCCTTTTGCCCGGTCCGATGCGCTGCGCGTGGTGGCCGATATTCTCGATAGCGGAAAGACGCTGAAGGCGATCATCATCACGCACGATCACCCCGATCACTTCTTCGGGCTGGACGTGCTGCAGGATGCCTTTCCCGATGCCAGGATCGTGGCGCATCCGGTGGCCGCCAAGGACATGGAAAAGTCCATCCCGATCAAGTTCAAACGCTGGAGCGGGCAACTGGGCATCAACGCGCCCAAGCGCCCGGTACAGCCCATGGCGATGAGCGGCGACAGCGTGGACCTTGAAGGCCACAAACTGCAGGTGCTGGGGCCGATGCAGGGCGATCATGTTCATTCCACCGTGGTGTGGGACGCCGAAACGCGCACGCTGATAGCGGGCGATATCCTGTACAACGGTGTCTACGTGTGGCTCGGCGAACATGGTCCGACACACTACGACGCATGGCTCAAGGTACTGGACCGGTTAGAGGCGATGAACCCGGTGCGGATCGTGGCGGGGCACACCCGGCCCGGCTTGCCCGATGACAGCATGAGCATCGCGTGGACGCGCGGCTACATCAAGGCCTTCGTCGATGCGCGCGCGCGCAGCAAAACATCAAAGGAACTGGCCGCGATCATGGCCGAGAAATACCCCAATGCCACCGAAGTCTATGGCGGCTTCCTGCTGGGCATTTCCAGCCAAGTCGGCGCGGGCGAAATTCCGCCATGGGACGAATAATTCAGCGGACAAGCCCGTCAATTTACACCCTCTTTGACAATGGGGGGATTTGTTGAGGACGGCAAATATCGTCCGACCAGATGCCGCCTATCCCCACTTTTGAAAAGGCCAGTTTTCCCTACGGAAAGCGGGCCTTTTTCTATTCCAAAGCGGAACAATCGATGTTGCATGTGTGCAACACTCTATCACATATCGTTACATTGTATACCAACTTCCGTTTAATTCAATCTTGACCTATCGGCCTGTCGAAGCGAGTTGCCATCCACTAACATTTTCTGAATAAACCGAAATCAGGGACGTGCCATGATTCACAAAAGTTCACTCCGTTCAGCCATGCTACTGTCCGCAAGCGTGATGTCGATTTTTGCTGTTCCATCCATCGCGCAGGAAGCGCAGATCACTGATCCCGCCGCGCCGCAAGCATCGGAAGATAGCGCGCCCGAAGCAATTGTCGTTACCGGCAGCCGTATTCAGCAGCGCGCGGATTATGCCACGCCCAACCCGTTGGTGACGGTCACCGCAGAAACGCTGCAGCAGGCTGGCAACATCCAGATCGTGGAAACGCTGGCCCAGAATCCGGCCCTGCTTAATTCGCTGTCGGGCGCGCGCACATCGGGTTCCAACGCCGATTTTGGCCGCGTTGGGGTACAATTGCTCGATCTGCGCGGACTGGGTGAAGACCGCACGCTGGTGCTGGTCAATGGCCGTCGCCATGTGTCGAGCCTGTCGGGTTCGGCCTCGGTCGATGTCAACACGATCCCTACCGATCTGATCGAAAGCGTTGACGTGCTGACCGGCGGGGCATCGGCCATCTATGGTGCCGATGGCGTCTCGGGCGTGGTCAACTTCCGCCTGAAGCGCAATTTCGAAGGCTTGGCAGCCAGCGGCCAGATCGGCATTTCCAGCCTTGGTGATGCCGGGCAGCGCATCGGCGCAATTACCGTGGGCCGCAACTTTGCCGATGGCCGCGGCAACATTGCGCTGTCCTATGAATTCCGCGAGATTGATCGTGTGGGCAGCACGGCGCGCGATTACATCGGCAACCCCGACCGCGCGTTTGGCCTTGTGCGCAACCAGAACGATATCCCCGACGATCCCAACTTGCCCGATCGCGTGCCCACCAACAACCTGCGCTATGCCGACAGTTCGGTGGATGGCGCGCTGGATTTCGATGTGGACGAATGCTTCACGATCGGAACTTGCATTCCCGACTTTACCGGCTCAGGCAAAGTCTATGACCGGGGCCGTCTGCTGGCCTCGGCCGGTGGTTTGACCCAGGGCGGCGACAGCACGCCGCTGGCCGGATATCAAGGCGATCTGCAGGCCTATAACCGCGTTCACAATGTGAACATGCTGGCGCACTATGATTTCAGCGACGCGGTGTCGTTCTACTTCGAAGGCAAGTACGTCAAGAACCGCACCTTCACGCTGGGCCAGCCGTCGTTTGATTTCTTTACGTTCCTTGCCCCTGACAATGCCTATCTTGAAGATCGGTTTGGCGGCATCCGCTCGATTGCCGAAGGCGCGCTGATATCGCGCGATAACTTCGATCTGGGCGTGCGCGGTGAACAGAATGATCGTGAAACGATCCGCCTTGTCGGTGGGTTCGAAGGCCGTATCTCCGATCACGCCCGTTATGACCTGTCCTATGTGTTCGGGCAGACCAAGGCCAACATTCTGCTGACCGATTATCGCATCGGCGACCGCTACGCCGCGGCAATCGATGCGGTGCGCGATCCGGCCACCGGCAATATCGTTTGCCGTTCCAACCTGACGCCCGCTTCGGCCGATGGTGCCACCACTTTCACCCCCGGTGCGGGCAGTGGCTGTCTTCCGCTCAATCTTCTGGGCAATGGCGTGCGCAGCCAGGCCGCGCTCGATTGGGTAAATGCGGACATCAACAACCGCTCACGCCTGCGCCAGCATGTCGTCTCGGGTGCCATCTCGGGCGATTTTGGCCAGCTGTTCGAACTGCCCGGTGGCCCGGTCGGCTTTGCGCTTGGCGCTGAATACCGCAAGGAATCGAGCAGCTTCGTGCCTGACCAGCTGTTGCAGCAGGGCGCGCTGGCCGATTTCTCGACGCAGCTTCCCGAAACCGGCGAATTTGACGTGAAGGAAGCCTTTGCCGAGCTTTCGGTGCCGCTGCTGCGCGAAATGCCGTTTGCGCACGATCTTTCATTCGGCGCGGCGCTGCGCTTGTCGGACTATTCCACCGTGGGCAAGACCACCACGTGGAAGATCGACGGCACTTATGCTCCGATCCGCGATGTGACGTTCCGGGCCACCCTGTCCGAAGCCGTGCGCGCACCGAACATTACCGAGCTGTTCCAGCCCAGCAACGGCACGTTTTCGTTCATTGGCGATCCGTGCGATCCGGTGTTCATCACCGAAGGCACACAGTTCCGCGCGGCCAACTGTCAGGCAACGCTGGCTGATGCGGGGCTGACGCCGGCACAGATCCTGGCGTTCAATCCTGAAAACGATCCGACCGCCACAGTCAGCCTGCCTGGCAACATCGGTGGCAATCGCAACTTGCGCGAAGAAACCGCCCGCACCTGGACAGCCGGTGTGGTGGTCCGCCCCAGCTTCATCCCGGGCCTTGTAGCCTCGTTTGACTGGTGGGACATCCGGCTGAAGAACGCGATCAACACGCCGGATGCCGAAGAGATTGCCGAACTGTGCGTCGATCAGCCCAGCCTAGACAACGTGTTCTGCGAAAACATCACGCGTTCGCCTACCACAGGCTTCATCTCGGGTTATCTGTTGCAGCCGGTGAACGTGGCGAATTTCCGCACGGCGGGTGCAGATTTCAAGCTGAACTACAGCTTCCGCACCGACAAGATGGGCGCATTCAGCTTCACGTTGGTCGGCGGGTATCTTGACCGGCTGGAATTCACCCCGACCATCGGCGCGCAGATCGACGATGACCGGGAAGAGCGCTACTTCCCCAAGTGGAACGCCACCGGCGACATCACGTGGAAGATGGACGCGGTGACCGTGAACTACGGGATCAGCTGGTTCAGCTCCACCCGCCGGTATGAACTGGAAACGCTGGCCGCCAACCCGGATATCGCCGCGCCTGAAAACCTGCGGGTCAAGGCGCGCTGGCAGCATGATGTGCAGGTTGGCCTTGATGTGGGCGAAAAGTTCAACTTCTACTTCGGCGGCAACAACATCTGGAATCAAAAGCCCGACCGGTTCGATACGACCTATCCGATCAGCTTTGTGGGCCGCTATCTTTATGCAGGTGCGCGCATCAAGATGTGATGATCGGTCTGAATTGATCCTTCGACAGGCTCAGGATGAGCGGATTTGGTTTCACATCCGCTCGTGCTGAGCTTGTCGAAGCACGCCTGATACCAGCCTACCCCATCACGTAACTGCCATTCTCACCGATTTGCGCTGTGCGAATGGCAAGCACTTCGATGGCTTCGGCCTTTCCGCCAAAATCCAGCAATTCGCCCACCTCAGCGCCCATGATGGCGCGGGCCAGCGGGGCCGAAAATGCAATCAGGCCGTTTGCCGGATCGGCCTCGTCATCACCAACAATGGTAATGAAGCGCTCTTTCCCGTTCAGGCGCAGGCCGACCGTGCAGCCAAACACGATCGTCTCTCCAGCAGGTGCAGGTTGCACATCTGCCGTTGCCTGCCGCGTGCTCCAGTAGCGCAAGGTGCGGCGCAGCTTCTTGACCTCGGCTTCATCGCTCACGCCCTCTAGCGCCGCTTCGGCCTCCGCCAGCCTTTGCGCAATCTGCGCTGCCCCACGCGGGGTCACAAGATTCGGACCCGGGGGAATGGGGATCTCGAACTTCGGCTCCATATGTTCGTCATCGCCTTCACGGCGGAACGCGACACTCATTCTCATTGTCTCCAACAGCGGATTTCTGCGGTGGCATTCGGCCGGGCAGTCTGCAACAAACCCGCGGATATGGCACAGATCACCCGCGCAACGAAGGCTCTCGAACAGGCGGGCGTGGGCTTTGAACTGCGCACATATGATTATGATCCCGAAAGCCCCAGCATCGGCCGCGCCGCCGCCGATGCGCTGGGCGTTCATCCGGCGCAAGTGTTCAAGACGCTGATGGTGCTGGCTGATGGGAAGCCAGCTTGCGCCATTGCGCCTTCGGATGGTGAGATTTCGCTTAAGCGCGTGGCGGCAGCGCTGGGTGCAAAGTCGGCGGCAATGATGCCCCGTGCCGATGCCGAACGGCTGACTGGCTACAAGATCGGTGGGATCAGCCCGTTTGGACAAATGCGCAGCGTGCCATGCGTGATCGATGAAACAGCGCTGCTGTGGGACGCGGTGTTCCTGAACGGAGGGCAGCGCGGGTTGCAGGTGCTGGTCGCGGGCACAGATGCGGTGCGCGTGCTTGGCGCGGTTGTGGCGGATATCGCGGCAGTGTTTCCCCGGGGAAACATATAGCGAACGAAATCACGTGCTGCGATATCGCTGGTGACCTGATGGGCAAGCGCGTAGGGTATAGGTCCTTTAAGAAAATTCGGAATTTCCATTGGTCGCCCACAAGCCAGAGCCTTATCAGTGGCAGCCCGATCAGTTGCGGCGTGCTGTCATTGCGGCCGGAGTGGCGCTGTGGGCGTGGAATGTCGATACCGACGCCTTCACGATGGACGATGTGGGCTTTGCGTTGTGGGGCGTTGCCGATCACGAGAATGTGACGTTCGAGAAGCTTTCCGCACATATCCACCCGGCTGACCGGGACAGGGTGCGGGCGGCATTCACCGCCACACGATCGATCCTGGGGCCTTACGAAACCGATTTTCGCATCATGATCGGCGATGAAGTGCGCTGGATCGCGGCGCGCGGGCAGGGGGAGGATGTGGGCATCGTCGGGCGCACGATGTATGGCATTTTCCTTGACGTGACCGGGCGCAAGCAGGCCGAAGAGGGACACGAACTGCTGGCGGGCGAAATGAGCCACCGGGTGAAGAACCTGCTGGCCATCGCCTCGGCACTGACCGCCATTTCATCGCGCTCTGCCGGCTCGTGCGAGGAGATGGCGCGCGAATTGACCGAGCGTTTGGCCGCGCTGGGCCGTGCGCACGATCTGGTCCGCCCGCTGCCGAACGGGCAGGGGCAGGCCGCGCTGCTGGGCGATCTGCTATCGCTGCTGCTCGCGCCTTATGACGAAAAAGGCGCGTTCAAGGGCCGCATTCGTGTGGCAGTGGAGCGCATGGGCGTGGGTGAGGATGCCGCAACCGGGCTGGCGCTGATCATTCATGAGCTGGCGACCAATTCGATGAAATACGGCGCACTGTCTACGCCGGTCGGAACCCTCGACGTAGCGAGTGTGACCGATGGTGATGATCTTGTGCTGACCTGGACCGAACATGGCGGGCCGCCGGTCGAAGCGCCCGATGGTCCTGGCGGCTTTGGCAGCAAGCTGGTGCGGCGCAGCATTTCGGGCCAACTGGGTGGCTCAATCGATTATGATTGGGCCGAAGCGGGCCTGATCGTGACCCTTCGGATGAGCCGGACACGGTTGGCGGGGTAAGAAGCAAGTCTGTAAACCCAGTCCGTTCGTGTCGAGCCTCAGCACGGTGTATCGACTTCGTGCCTTTGGCGCGAAGTTTATCCCGAGCATGCCGAGGGGCTCGACACGAACGGAAGTAAGGCCAGGCTCGTTTTGGCAATCTAATGCGGCGTTCCCGGCACATGCTTGAACCGCTGCGCCTTGTACCACGCCAGATCATGTTCTGGCAGCGGTGATCCGGCGGGCAGGGGCAGGCCGTGTACCGACATCCAGTAAGCCAGACTAGCATCGCGCCACCAGCGGGCTTCGCGGTGCTGGATGGCAAGCAGCGCGTCGGTCTTGGCCCAGCGTTGCGGATCGACGTGCTGGCGCAGCGTGGCCCAGTCTTGCCGCAGCGTGGCCACTTGCGCCACGCCGCGATCATAGCGGCGCGCAAGTTCGTGCCATAGCGTTGTGTCGCCGGGCATGGCGTAGTCCCACGGCAGGTGGTGGAACCACAGCAGCAGTTCGGGCGGGGTGGTTTGGGGCTTGGCCAGCCGCGCGGCGATTTTCGGAGCGTATTGCGCAACGGCGTTGCTGCCGTTCGCGCTGCGGTTAAAGCCGATGCCGGTGCGGGTGGCGCGGTGGTAATAGACCGGGTTCCATTCGGGGCGGGCCAGATCATCAACCCACGGGCCGGGGCCATAGTGGTGATCGGTGGCGAACAAGTGGGCAAGGCCGAGCGGGCCGGTATAATCGACCACAGCTTCACGCGAACGCATCATCATGCCGGTGATGGTGCCGGTGGGGGCGGGATCGGTGCCGAAGGTTTGCGCGGCCCATTCGCGGGCGATGGCTTCTGACGATAGCGACGGGTCCCAAGCCAGTCTGCCGAACGCATACCAGTTGGCCTGATTGAAGGTGCTGCCCGCCCAGTCCCGGTCGCGCCCGATGTTGGCAACGCCTGCCATGGCGGTCAGCGATGTGCCCACCGTTTCACCCGGGCGGTGGCCGGTGGGCGTATCGAGCGCTTCTTCGAACAGCGGGCCAAGGAAAGCCAGGTGCGTGGCAAAGCCCAGGTATTCCTTGGTGATCTGGAATTCAGCCGCCAGCCGCGTTTTGGGCATGGCACCGAACAGGGGGTGGACCGGTTCGCGCGGCTGAAAATCGATGGGTCCGTTCTTGACCTGCACGATCACGTTTTCGGCAAACTGGCCGTCGAGCGGCTTGAACTCGGTGAAGGCCTGCTTGGCGCGGTCATCCGGGTTGGTATCGGCATAAACGAAGGCGCGCCATAGCACCGTGCCGCCATAGGGTTTGAGCGCGTTGGCCAGCATGTTCGCGCCATCGGCGTGGGTTGCGCCATAATCGCGTGGGCCGGGCTGGCCTTCGCTGTTGGCCTTGACCAGAAAACCGCCGAAATCGGGAATGACGCGATAAATCTCTGCCGCCTTAGCCTGCCACCATGCGGCCACGCGCGGATCGCGTGGATCGGCGGTGGGCAGTCCGCCCAGCTCTTTCGGTGCGGAAAAGCGGGCGGAAAGATATACGCGAATGCCATAGGGGCGGAACACATCGGCCAGCGCCGCCGCCTTGGCGATATAGGGCGCGGTCAGGCTGTCGGCGCTGGCATTCACGTTGTTGAGCACGGTGCCGTTGATGCCAAGCGAGGCATTGGCGCGCGCATAATCGGCGTAGCGCGGGTCTTTCAGGTCGGGCAGCGTCCACCAGTCCCACAGCGATTGCCCGGCATAGCCGCGCTCGACCGAACCATCGAGATTGTCCCAGTGGTTGAGCAGGCGCAACTGAACGGCGGGATTGGAAGCAAGATTGACAGTGCGCGGATCGCCGCCGGTGCGGATGTGGCGGATCAGCGCAAACGCGCCGTAGAGCAGGCCAATATCGCGCTGCGCGGTGATCTGCAGCCGGTTGTTGCCTTGGCGGATGGCATAGCCTTCATCGCCGAGCGCCGGGTCGTCAGTGCGGGTGAGCGCTACTGCGAAGGGTAGGCGTGGCAGGCTTTGTCGCAACTCTGTGATGGCAAGCGCAATGGTGGGCGAGGTGGCGTTTGCTTCCACCACCGAGCCGCTTTGCTCACGCGCTGCCGTGCCCAGCCACAAGCTGTAGCCTTCATCGGCGCGGACGGGATGGGCTGTGCCGAAGGCGAACAGTGCCAATGCCAGCCAGCGCGCCAAACGGTTGCGCCAATCCACACCCTTCATTCCCGCTATCCTCAACCTTGATTTATGATAGCGGTATCATGAAGGGTGTGGCGGGGCAATCAGCGCAGCGATTACTTTGCGGCTTCGAACACCATCAGCGCGTTTCCAGCCATGTGGCTGTACATGCCGTAACCCGAATTGACGAAGACCTTGCCTTTCCACACAGCAGCGCCCGGGCCGCTCATGCTGCCGCCCTTGGTGGTTTTGCCATCAATCGTGGTCATGGGCTGAGTGGTGTCAAACTGCCAGATCACACGGCCGGTCTTGCTGTCATAGGCGCGGAACATGCCATCAAGGTGGCCTGCAAAGACTGCGCCGGGAATGGCGGTGGCAGCGGCGGAAATGCCCGGATCGCAGAACTTGGCGCCCTTGCACTTGTCTGGCGCGCGGGTGAACCAGCGCACCTTTCCGGTGGCGGCATCAAGCGCGTGGATACCGGCACCCCGGATCTTTGCGTCATAGACGCGCGCGTCATAAGTTTCCGCCATATCGTTGACCGGCACGAACACCGTGCTGCCTTCTGCGGCCATGCCAAAGTGGACGCCGCCCTGCGTGCCGCCGTGGCCGACGCGGGTTTGCCACATGACCTTGCCGGTTTCGGGATCAATGCCGGTGGCCTGCCCCGATTTTTGCCCGGCGACGAGGATCGTGCCGCCCGTGGGGGTGGGCATGATCAGCACCGATGCGGCAAAATCATAGTCCGGGCCGTTTTCGACCGGGCAGGAATCGTTGCCGACCATGCAGCCCACGTTCCACGCGTCCTTGGGCGTCAACTGCCTGCGCCACAGTTCCTTGCCGGTGCGCGCATCGACCGCGAAGATGGCGTCAGAGCTGGAATCGGCGGGGGAGGAGTAGTTCTCGCCCGAGCCGAAATAGACGCGACCCGTTGCGGCATCATAACTGGGGCTGTTCCATACGGGCGAGCCGGAGGGCCCGATGATGGGCGTGCCCGAGGCGGTCTTGCCGAACGGCTTGGGCTCCCCCGCCGTCCACGCGCGCCATACTTCGCGGCCCGTTGCCGGATCGAGCGCGACGACCGAGCCGCGGAAGGTGCAGCAGGCATAGGCGGAGTCTCCGGCCTGCACCACTTCGAGCGATGAGACGGGCACATAGAGCAGCCCACCGCCCAGCGTGGGCGTGCCGGTGATGGTGGAATCGGCATGATCGCTCATGCGCCCCGCCCACAGTTCCTTGCCGGTCAGCGCGTCGAGCGCGTGGACCTTGCCCAGCAGATCGCCGAAATAGAGCCGCTTGTTTTCGGCATCGGCCACGATGGCGGTGCGCACTTCGGCGCTGAGGCGGTTGGTCCAGCGGGCACAGCCAGTATCGGGATCAAAGGCATAGACGGTGCCGTCCTGGCTGCCGACGAACAGTGTGCCCCAGGCCAGCGTGGGCTGCGAGCGCGCGCGGTTTGAGGCCGGGTAGGCGAAGGACCATTTGAGCTTGAGCTTGGGAATATCCGCTGCTGGCAACTGCGCGACATTGGCGGGCACGAAGCGGCGGTTATCGTGGCCCCAGCCGATGGGGGCGGGCACATCGGCCATGTCCATGCGGGCCGCATAGCCGGTGCACTGCTTGGGCGGGGCGGGGCGCTGATATGAGGCGAAGGGCGTGCGCGTCAGGTATTCGGCGACCTCGATTTTCTGCTGCGCGGTCAGCGCTGCGCCTTGGGTGCGCATGATGCCATCGGTCAGCGATTGCACGATGGAATCGGGCGCAACCATGGCAAGGAACGCGGGGCTGGGCGCCTTGGGCACGCCGCCCATGTGGCACATCGCGCAATGCTGTTCGAACAGCGGACGGCCCGGCGCGGTGGCAGGATCGATGCGCGGGGTATCGTAGACCTGCAGATCGTCAGTCGATTTGATCCGTTCGGGCGGGGCGGCGTTCAGCAGCGATGATCCGATGGCCCCGGCTGCCAGCACGGGCAGGCAAAGGGTAGCGATGCGGCGGAATGAAAGCGTCATCGAAAATGCTCTCTCTTCAATCGAGCGAACGGTAGAAAGCGATGGTCATGTCTTCGGCCAGACATTCGAGGATCGGCGGCACCAGACGATCATGGAAATCGATGGTCATGTGCGCATCGAAGGCCGCTTCATCGCGGAACGTGGCGACGCATTCAAACAGATCGGGATCGGTTTCCGACTGGAACAGCTCGTAAACCAGCGCATCGGGTTCCTGCGCAAAGACGAGGCGTTTCAGTTCGGTCTGCAGCGCAATCAACTCTTCGCGCTTTTCCGGGCGCGTGCGCAGGCGGGCGATGAAGCTTTTCTTGGCCATGGGGTTACTCAGCCTCGGGTTCAGGGGAAATGTCGGGAAGATCGTAGAGCAGCTCGCGCGTGTAGCTGCCGTCCATGCAGGCGATCATCGCGGTGATCAGTGGCTGGTTATGCGGGTATTCGCCATGCGCCTTGTCCGCCGCTTCATCGACGAAGCGTTCGTAGACTGCGAACATGCCGGGTTCTGCAAGAGCATAGAACTGATAGCTGAGCGTGCCGGACTCATCGGCGGCGAGCGCCTCCATCTGCCGGGCAAGTTTGACGAATTCGGCTTCCTTGCCAGCGGCAATGCGGAAGCGGGAGAGGAAACTGAATGCCATCGATGGCGCTCCTGATGGATGAGGCGGGGCTACGCAGGTGCGTGAGACTGGTGGTAGGAAACCCAGTCCGGCAGGCGTTCGGGAAAGTCTGCGGGAAGGGGCTTTGGATAAGCGTGGTTGCGATCCGGGCGGCCCAGAATGCCGGGATAGGCATCGACCGGCACGTAATAGAGGAAACCGATCACGCGCTCGGCAAACTTCCAGCCACGCGGGGTAAGGGCGTAGTAATCATCATAGCGCAGGGCGGCGACCATCATCTGCCCATTGCGCCACAGTTCGGCATGGCCCGAAACGCGTCCGCGCGCCGCAGTATCGCTTTCAAAATCGATCTGCACATCATGCATCACATGATGGCCGGGGCCGAGAACGGCAAAGCGGCCGTCGAACTGCGCCATGATCGCATCTACGCCGCGCGCGTGCATGACTCCATCGGCGGAACGCAGCACGGCATCTTCGGCAAACAGTTCGCGCACCGCTTCAACCCGCCGATCATCGATATCGAAGCTGTAGCGCGCAATCAGTTGGCGAATTTGTGATTCGGCTTCGAGGCGGGCGATTCTCGCCTCAAGTTCGGCCTGAACTGCGGCCATGGTTCTGCTCTCCCGTCGGGCCTCTGCGAGCCGTGTCGTGATACGATGATACCCGGGGATGCCATAAAAACAATCATGAATGTATGGGAAGTCGCGGCTTTTTCGCTGGGCCCGCCGTGCCGTCAAACCCGGCCTGACATGCCCTTTGTGCAACACAATAAAAAAACATACATGTCTGCTTGCAATATGCCGGATTGGAGTTAGTTTGAGGGCAACTCGCAAGGATGGCGGGGAATGAGGAGAGACGGATGTTGAGCAGTTATCTGCGGCGGTCGACTGCCGCTTGCGCCCTTGTAGCAGCAGCCCTTGCACCAACGATCCTGTCGGCCCCAGCCTATGCAAACGCCGCGGTCGCAGCGGACGAAGCGCAGGCTGCGCCACAGGAATCGACAACGGAAGCAACGACCGATGGGACCAGCGCCACCAACGCAGGGCAGCTGAGCGAAATCGTGGTCACCGCGCTGCGCCGCGATTCAAACCTTCAGTCAACGCCAGTGGCGGTTTCCGCTGTTGACGCCAGCCTGATCCAGCAGGTCAGCCCGCGCGATCTGGGCGATCTGGCAGCCTTCGTGCCGAACTTCTCGGCCAACACCATCACCAATTTCAACGCCGCATCGTTTGCCATGCGCGGCGTCGGCCAGACCTCGATCATCGTCTACTTCGAACCACCGGTGGCGGTGCTCGTGGACGATTTCGTCGTGTCCTCGGTCCAGACCCAGCTGCTCGACGTGTTCGATGTGCAGCAGGTGGAAGTGCTGCGCGGGCCGCAAGGCACGCTGTTTGGCAAAAACACCACAGGCGGCGCGGTTACCGTGCGTACCAAGCGCCCTGAACTGGGTGCTGTCGGCGTGGATGCGCGGGCAGAGATCGGCAGCTTTGGTACCAAGCGGTTCCAGACTGCGCTGAACGTGCCAATTGGCGAAAACCTTGCTCTGCGGATCGTTGGCGGCGCGGAAAAGAGCGATGGCTTTTACAAGAACGGGGCCTGCTATGGCCCGGTGACCGCGCCGGTGACGACGAGCAAGTTCAACGGCGTTTCGGGCTGCCTTGATGGGGAATCCGCAGGCGGCAAGGACGTGGTCAACTTGCGCGCCAAACTGCTGTGGGAGCCGACCGACCGCATCCGCCTGTTGGCGCAATATGAATGGCTGCGGGACCGATCAGAGACGGTGCCTTCGGTCAACGAAAACGGGCTTTACACCGGTAATACGCCGTTCCTGACAGATGTGTTGAACGCCGTGCGCCCCAACCCGAACAGCAACGATCCGCTTGATAATGCAGCGGTCAGCTATCGTCAGGATGGGTTGATCAAGATGCGCGATGGCCAGCGCATTTCGGTGGATGGCATCTATCTTAACGGTGACATCGATTTCGATTTCGGCACGCTGACATCGGTCACCGGTTGGCGCCGGCAGGAATCGCGCATTCCGAACTCCTATGCGGGCGCAGTGCCGATTGCGGCAGACGGTCAGCCGCTGTCGATCTTTGACGCAACGCGCGACGACAACCGCAAGACCTTCCAGCAGGAACTGCGCTTTGCCACCGATTTCGGCGGTAATTTCGATATGGTGCTGGGCGGGTTCTACCAGCGTGAAACCATCGACTTCTGCGTGGCGCAGTTGCTCGGCTTCCTTGACCTGACATCCGGCCCGCTGCCGTTCGGCAACTGGAACGATACGCCTTATATCTTGTGCAATGCGCAAAAGTCGCGGTCGAAGGCGGCCTTTGCCGAAGGCACTTACAAGATCACGCCTGAAATCACGTTTACCGCAGGCGCGCGTTACACGTGGGAAGACAAGGAATGGTATGGCCGCCAGCAGGTGTTCATTCCTGAACTGAACGGCGGGTTTGATCCTTCGATCCAGATCGATGACGCGCTGGATGCCAGCGTGTTCAAGTTCCCCGCAGGCGTGATCCGCGTGGATGACCGCGCTCGCCGCGCCACATGGCGCGCCAGCCTTGGCTGGCAGGCGACGCCCGATATCTTTGCCTATGCGACCTATTCACGCGGGTTCAAGAGCGGGGGCTTCAACGACCAGATCGGCGGCTTTGCAGCCTTTGGCACCAACGTGGACCTGTTCCGCGCCGCAGCTCGTGCAACGCGCCCGGAAACGGCTGACAGCTATGAAGCGGGCGTCAAGACTGAGCTGTTTGACCGCCGTTTGCGCTTCAACCTCACCGGGTTCTATGTGAAGTACAAGGATCTGCAAAAGCAGCTCAACGTGCCGATCGTGGTGAACGGGCAGTCGAACCAGGTGACGATCTTCGTCAACGCGGCCAGTGCCACGGTGAAGGGGCTTGAGGCCGAAGCAACCGCGCGCCTGTTTGAAGGTTTCACGCTGCGCGGCGTGCTGGGTTATCAGGATGCGGCTTATGACAGCTATACCGCGCCGGGCGCGGGCTATGACCTTGCCACTGCGCCGCTGGACCGCGCGCCCAAGTGGCAGTGGACTGTGGATGGCACCTATGAAGTGCCGGTCAGCAGCGAGTTCAAGTTCGTGGCCAATGCCTCGGCTGCTTATACCAGCCGCAACCTGAACACGCAGGCGATTGACGATCCGCTGGGCAACACGTTCCTGAACGCGCGCACGCTGGTCAACGCCTCGCTCACGCTCTCGCAAGTGGACAACAAGTATTACGTCCGCGTGATGGGCCGCAACCTGACCGACGAGCGTTATCGCATTGCATCGCAGAACGTGGCGGGCCTGTGGCTCAACTCGAACTTCGGCGCGCCGCGCTACTTCGGCGCAGAAGTGGGCGTGAAGTTCCGCGGGCCCTGAGCCGATTTGCGGGGGGAATGATACCAGTACCAGATGGCCGCGCCTTATGGGTGCGGCCATTCCTGCCAACAGGAGTTGAGCATGAAGACTGATTTCGACCTGTGGGACATCCACACCGGAGCCCACCACCCGTTCAACGACCGCGCCCCCCGGATCGACAATGGCACCGGGCGCGTGGGGCCTGATCGCTATACCGACCCTGCCTTTGCCAGCGCCGAATGGGACCGCGTGTTTGCACGCAGCTGGCTGCTGGCTGGGCCTGCATCGGACATTCCCGAAGAGGGCGATTTCTTCAAATTCGATATCGGCCCGGAAAGCTTCATCGTAGTGCGCGGCGAGGATGATACGATCCACGCCCACTACAATGTGTGCCCGCACCGGGGCAGCCAGTTGGTGATGGGTGATTTCGGATCGCTCGACCGGTTCACCTGCCCGTTCCACAGCTGGAAATTCGATCTGGACGGCACCAACATTGCGGTGACCGACGCCGAAACCTTCCGCCCCGAAGTGCTTTGCCATGGCACCGACCTTTCATCGGTGCGGTGCGAAGTGGCGGCGGGGCTGGTGTTCATTTCGATGGACCCGGACATCAAGCCGCTGAAGGAATTTCTGGGGCCGATCCTGCCGCAGCTTGAACTGTACGAAATCGATCAGATGTATGTCGTCCAGCATCGCCGCTCAGACTGGGGCGCGAACTGGAAGGGCGGGGTGGATGCCTTTGCCGAAATCTATCACCTGCATGCGGTGCATCCGCAAACGCAGGGCCTGATGGATGATCGCACGCAGATAGATTTGTGGGAAGGCGGCCTTAGCCGTCAATTCGTGCCGTTTGCGCAGCCGAGCCCGCGCTATGGCGATCAGGAAGGCGTCAATCCCGGCATTCAGATGATGCTGCGCGATGCGGGCGTCGATCCTGAAACCTTCAGCGGCACCGCGCGCGAAACCCGCGCCGCCGTGCAGCAGGCCAAGCGCCTCCGGTCTGACGAGCTGGGCCTGCGCTATGACCGGTTCAGCGATAGCCAGCTTTCGGATTCGGTGGTCTATTCGATCTTTCCGAACGTGCAGATCGGCTGCCACCCCGAAGCGGTGTTCCTGCACCGGTTCATTCCGCACGCGACCGATCCGAACCAGTTCACTTATGACACCTGCATCCTTTATCGCCATGTCGATGCGCCCGGATATGGCGCGCCGGCGTGGATGGGCATGGGTTCAGAAGTGGACATGTCTGGCCGCACCCGGCCCGAGATTGTCCACACCAAGCTGGGTGAGCCGCCGTGCCTTGGCGAAGTGCTCGATCAGGACAGCGATCTGTTGCCGGTGGTGCAGAAGGGCGCGCATTCACGCGGCTTCAAGGGGCCGCTGTGGAGCGAGCAGGAAGGGCGGCTGCGCCACTTCCATGCCGAGCTGGATCGGTTGATGGCGGGGTAGGGGGCGGCTCGCGGCCGCTTCGCACTCGTCCTACTCCTCCGTCACCCCGGGCTTGACCCGGGGTCCCGCTTTCTTCCGACGTTGAAAGAAAAGCCTAATCCCGGGTCAAGCCCGGGATGACGATGGTGGTGGATGGGCTGGTGAGCGCATCTGGCGCAGGTCCAGGCTCCACCCTTCAGAATGGGCGGATCGTCACACCGTTGTCGATCACCAGTTCGGCGCCGGTGATGAAGCGCGATTCGTCCGAAGCGAGGAACACGACCAGTGCCGCCACATCATCGGGGTGGCCGGGCGTGCCGAAGGGCAGGACGCCTGCGGGAATGTCCTTCGCTTCACCAATGCGGCCTTCGGCTTCCTGCACCATCGGCGTTTCGATGGCACCGGGGTGGACCGAATTGCAGCGGATCTTGTAGCCCTTGACCTGCGCCATCACGGCCACCGATTTGGTCATCGATCGCACCGCGCCTTTGGCGGCGGAATAGGCGAAGAAGATCGGGTAGCCCAGCAGCGCACCGACCGATGACATGTTGATGATCGATCCGCCATCGCCCTTGTTCATCAGCGGGATGGCGTATTTCATGCCCAGGAAAACACCGTCGGTCATGATCGAATTGACCCAGCGGAACTTCTCCAGCGACGTATCCTCAACATCGGCGCTGAGCACGACCCCGGCATTGTTGACCAGCACATCGAGCCGCCCGAAGCGGCTTTCGATCTCGGCCATGACCGCGATCCACTGCTCTTCGTTCGACACATCGTGCGCCATGGCGATGGCCCCGCCGCCGATCCTGTCTGCCACGGCCTGTGCCGCAGCAAGGTTCACATCGGTGACGACAACGGTTGCGCCTTCGCGCGCCAGTGCCGCGCTATCTGCTGCACCAAGCCCTGATCCTGCGCCGGTAACGAGCGCCACTTTGCCTTCAACCCGGCCCATATCTCTCTCCCGATTTGCTATCGTGTTGTTTCAGGCTGCGCCGTCTTCTGAAAAGTAGTCCGGCATTCCGGCGGGCCAGATCACGCCCCATTGGGCCTGTCCGCCATCGATGATCATCAGATCCCCGTTGATGAAGCGCCCGGCGGGCGAGGCCAGATAGGCGATGGCTTCGGCCACGTCCCAGGCATTGCCGCGCATCTTCATCGGGTTGGCCTTGTGAAAGCGGGCCAGCGCCTCTTCGGGATACATGCGGAAACCTTCGGTTTCGATCACGCCGGGGCCGATGCAATTGACGCGGATGTTGTGCGGTGCCCATTCGGTGGCAACCGTCTTGGACAAATAGATCACGCCCGCCCGGGCGGCACAGGTATGCGCGGCTTGCGGCATGCCACGTTCGACATTGGCGACGATGTTGATCACATGGCCGGGCTTGCCAACCTCGCGCCAGCGCTTGGCGGCTTCCTGCATCATCCACCAGGTGCCGTTGAGATTGGTGTCGATCACCGCGAGCCAGCCCTTGCGGCTGAAATCAATCGCGTCCTGCGGGAATTGGCCACCGGCATTGTTGACCAGCGTATCCAGCCCGCCAAAGTGATCATGCACTCGGCCGATCAGGGCTTCGACCGCATCGGGATCACGAATGTTGGTGGATTGGCACAGTACATCGCGCCCGGTATGTTCGCGGATCAGCGATGCGGTGCCATCCAGCTTTGCCGCATCACGCCCGCAAATCGCCACGTTTGCGCCAAGCCGCGCGGCAAGGAACGCTGCAGCCTTGCCCATGCCGCTGCCAGCGCCAGAGATCAGGATGGTATGCCCGGCCAGCAGGTCTTCGCGAAACACGCTGGCCTGCTGCGCCAGCGAATCATCGTCCAGCCCGCGGCGCGGGCGGCCCGGATCACCCGGTTCAGGACGGAAGATGCGCGGTGCAGTTGTTTTCGACGCGGTCAAAGGCTCTTCCCCCGTGGATCGGTCATTCGTTTGTATTTACAGGATACGCCCTTGCCGGGCATCCAGCCGAAAACCGTTGCCTCACAGGTTAGCCCGATGCAATAAAAAAGACAAACACGTTTGATTGTGTTTTTTAACAGCACGGGCATCATTGCAGCCTGAACTGGCGGGAGAGAGAACGACATGCAGGCCCATCTCGTAGCGTCGGGGAAGTATCACGATATCGATTTTGCGCGGCTCGAACTCCTGAAGCTGCTGGCAGAGAACGCGCAGATCCGCACAACGGTTTCCACCGATTATGCCGATACCGCTGCTATTTCTGCAGCCAGTCTGCTTATCAGCTATACCTGCGATGTGGTGCCCGATGAAGCGCAGACCGCGGCATTGCGCGCCTTTGTTACAGGCGGCGGGCGCTGGCTGGCGCTGCATGGCACCAATGCCCTGCTGCGATTCGCCGAGGATGGCGTGTGCGAAACGCCCGATGAAGCGCCCGCGTTCATGGACCTGCTGGGCACGCAGTTTGCCGGACACCCGCCCATTGCGCCATTCAAGGTGGAGGTGACACGCGGCGACCACCCGATGACACAAGGCCTGCGCGCTTTCCGCGTGGAGGACGAACTTTACCTGACCCGCCCGCGCAGCGATATCGACGTGCTGCTGCACACCGCGTTTACCGGCACTTGCCCTGAATTCCGCGATTCCGATTGGGATGAGGCCCAAGTGCCCGTGCTGTATGAGCGGCGCGTGGGTGAGGGGGCGATCTTGTACCTCACGCTCGGCCATTGCCGGGGACATTATGATCTGGCCCCAGTGGCCCCGTTCTGGCCGCATCCGCAGCGCTGTGCGTGGAATTATCCGGTGTTTTACGAGCTGTTGCGGCGGGGAATCCGCTGGGGCTTCGGCCAAATCTGACCGACCGGCTCAAACAGGCGCAGCAGGGACCAGCGCAGCGATTTGCGATTCGAGATGGCGGAGCATCGGTTCAACCTTCTGCGCATCCATGCCGCCGGTCTGGACGCTGATCGCCATCCCTTCAAGCAAGGTCTGTGACAAGGTCATCGCCAGCGCAAAGTTGGCGGGCGCGCTCGCCCATTCAGGAAAGAGCTGTTCGGCCTGCGCATTGAATTTTTCAGCAAATTCATCTTGAAGTGGCTTCAGGATGCTGGCCAGATCGGCATCGGTGCGGGCGGCCACGGCCAGTTCGTGAAAGGCGATGAACGCTGGTTTCTGCAGCTGCCGCCAATAGGTTTCAACCAGATCGGTCACTTCATGGACCGGCTTGTCAGCCGCCCGGCGGAAGGCGCGCAGACGCTTTTCGTGGAGTTCGGCAATAGTCGCCTTGATCAGTGCGGTGCCATTGTCGAAGTGGTGCATCATCGCCCCGCGTGATAGTCCCGCTTCTTCGGCCACTTTGGGCGTGGTGGTATTGGCATAGCCATATTTGACGAGGCAACGCACGGTGGCTTCGATCAGGCGCGCACGGGTTTGCGCGGCCTTGGCGGCTTGCAATTGCGGCCCCTTTTCACGCCCGGCTTCGTTTGCGGGGCGGGGTTGCCGGACGGGGCGTGCAATCCGGGTGCGGGAAAGTGCCATTTTTCGTAAGCCTGATTCTGTGTGCGCAGAGGGAAATCGCCGGTTCGGCCTGCTGCCATAGCGCGCCCTTGCACAATTGGGCAAGAATGGCGGTGAAGCGTGCAAAAAAGGTGAACCGGCAGGCATAAAAAAGACAGATATGATTGTCTTTTTTGCAGTGCCGCGATATTCACTGCGACATAACAACGGCACCGGCTTTCGCAAGGTCCGCCGACATAGCCCGAAGGGCTATGGCCAGAACGATTAGGGGATGCATGGAAAACGGTCACGAAATCCACACCATAGGTGCGATGATCGCAAGTTCTGCGGCGCGCTTTGGCGATGACGAAGCCATCGTGTTTCCCGACCGGCGGCTGACGTATCGCGCGCTGGATGCCGCCGCTCGCCGCTGGGCGCGCGCGCTGATCGCGCTGGGGGTGGAGCCGGGGCAGCATGTCGGCCTGCTGATGCCGACATGTGTGGAATTTATCGAAGCGTTTTGTGGCATTGCCATGGCAGGCGCTGTCGCCGTGCCAATCAACGCGCGGTATCAGCCGCAGGAATTGGCCTATCTGGCGCGTGATGCCGATCTGGTCGTCCTGATCACCGCCGGAAAGCTCACCGATTCGCTCGATTTCTGCGAGCGGGTGGCCGCGGCGCTGCCTTCGATGTCGGGCCAGACGGCGAGCGCCGGACTGAACCTTCCCGAAGCGCCGCTGCTGCGCACGATTATCTCGCTCGACGAAGTCTGTTCGGCTTCGATGCTGCCACTCTCTGCCGCATTGGCGCGTGCTGATGGTGTGGACGATGCGGTGCTGGACGCGCGCATGGCTGCGGTTGATCCTGCTGACACGGCGATGATTCTCTATACATCTGGCACCACTTCCAGCCCCAAGGGCGCGATGATCTCGCACCGGGGGCAGGTGGGCAACAGCCGCAATCTGGGTCGGCGCTATGAATGCACCAGCGCGGACAAGGTGTGGTCGCCGCTGCCGATCTTCCACATCGCGGGCATCCTGCCGATGATCATGATCCTCGATCTGGGCGGCGTCTACATGACCGTGCCGCATTTCGATGCGGGCCTTGCGCTGAACATGCTGGGCCGCGAAGGCGCGACGATTGCCTATCCCAGCTTCGTCACGATCATGCAGGATCTGATCACGCACCCGACCTTTGCCCAGACGGATCTTTCGCGGCTGCGGGTGATGAATTCGAACTTTGCGGTGCAGCCCGCGTGGATCAAGGAGGCGGTGAAGGCCGCCATGCCGCACACCATTCAGGTGGGAACATATGGCCTGACCGAAGCGGCGGGCACCGTCTCGACCAGCCGCCTGTCCGACAGTTACGAAACCCGCACCGAGCGCTGCGGCACGCCGCTGAACGAATGGGAAATGCGCATCGTTGATCCTGAAACCGGGCGCGATTGTGCCGCTGGTGAGCGGGGCGAGATCGTGCTGCGCGGGCCGAACATGCTCAAAGGCTATTACAACGCGCCTGAAAAGACCGCCGAAGCGCTGCGCGATGGGTGGTTCTATACCGGCGATATCGGATCGATCGATGCAGGCGGCAACGTGATGTTCCATGGCCGCACCAAGGATATGCTGAAAGTGGGCGGCGAGAACGTGGCAGCTGCCGAGATCGAGGCGATGCTGCAGACGCACCCGGCGGTCACGCTGGCGCAAGTCGTCGGCCTGCCCGATGACCGCTATGTTGAAGTGCCCGCCGCCTTCGTGGAACTTGCCGATGGTGCCAGCGTGACCGAGGCGGAGCTGATCGCGCACTGCAAAGGCAAGCTCGCCAGCTTCAAGATCCCGCGCCATGTGCGTGTGGTAAGCGAGTGGCCGATGTCGACGTCGAAGATTCAGAAGTTCCGGCTGCGCGATGGGTTGATTGCGGAGTTGCAAGGGGTTTGAGGGGGGGCGGTGTTAACTCCTGCCATACACCCACCCCGCTCATGCTGAGCTTGTCGAAGCATCACGCCCAACCGTTGCGCCAGCACCCTTCGACAAGCTCAGGGTGAGCGGATTGGGGTAAAAGTAAAAACAGCTTACGCCGTATCCGAGCTGCCGAAAATCACCGTGGCCTGTGCTGAAAGCGTGCCGCCGTTGCCGTGGGCCAGCGCAACCTTCGCACCCGGTATCTGGTTCGCCGCAACCCCCCGCATTTGACGCACCGCTTCGGTCATGGCGAACATGCCGTACATGCCGGGGTGGCAGCATGAAAGCCCGCCGCCGTTGGTATTGACCGCCAGCGATCCGCCCGGCGCGATGCGTCCGCCTGAGACGAACGCGCCGCCTTCGCCCTTGCCGCAAAAGCCCAGGTCTTCGAGGAACAGGATCGTGTTGATCGTGAAGGCATCGTAGAGCTGGACGGTGTCGATATCCGCAGGCGTCACGCCCGCCATGGCCATGGCGCGCGGGCCAGATTCGGCAGCGGCGGTGATGGTTACATCTTCTGCCTGCGAGAGCGAATTGTACCATGTGGCTGCCGCCGCGCCGAGGATCGGCACCGGCGGCTGCGGGCAATCGCGCGCCCGGTCCATGCGGGTCAGCACCAGCGCCGCGCCGCCATCGGTGACCAGGCAGCAATCGCGCACCGAAATCGGCGTGCTGACCATGCGCGCGGCAAGGCAATCTTCGATGGTCAGCGGCCCTTTGGCGAAAGCTTCGGGGTTGGTATTGGCCCATAGCCGCGCTGCCACCGCCACTTCGGCCAGTTGTTCGCGCGTGGTGCCGTACTGGTGCATGTGGCGCGCGGCGGCCAGCGCATAGAACGACAGCGGATACATCGGCGCATAGGGTGCGTCCCACCGGTCTGGCCGGGCGGGGGTGGAAAGCTTGCCACCTGAAGAACGCTGGTTCGCGCCATAAGCGATCACCGCACAATCGAGGTATCCGGCATCGAGCATCATCACGGCCGTCACCAGGTGGCTCATGAACGAGGCCCCGCCTGCGCGGTTGTTGTCGGTAAAGCGCGGGTGGATGCCAAGGTATTGGGCGAGTGAAAGGCCACCGAACAGATCATCGGGCAGGGCGATGAACAGGCCGTCGACTTCCGGCAGGCCAATGCCTGCATCAGCCAGCGCGAGGTGGACGGCATTGGCCGCAATTTCGAGCGCGGAGTAGCCGGGCATTTCGCCCACGCCAAAGGTGGCGGAACCGGCAACGGCCGTGCGGGCGCGGGGGAAACGGTCGCCCATCAGGCTTGTCCTTCGTTCACTGGCCAATTTTCTACCGGATCGAACACCAGCAGCGGTCCTTCGGCAATGCGCGCCTGCACGGCCATGCCGATGTGCAGCGTTTCGGGCGTCACGCCTTCGACGCGGCTCATCATCCGTGCGCCTTCGGCCAGATCGATCAGCACGACGTTGTAGGGCGCTTCGGGCGGGCGGCGCTGAATCCATGTGGCGGAATAGACAGTGCCGTGCCCCGATGCTTCGATCCATTCGAGCGGTGCGCCCGTGCCGGGGGCATGTTCGCGCGGAGGGAACACGGCGGTTCCATCGGGCGCGCGCTGTAGCAGGAAGCGCCCTTCGGCCAAGGCCGCATCCCAGTGTTGCGCGGAACCGCTCATGATATCACCGCGCCACTGGCGACGAGTGCGGACACTTCGTCAGGGGTAAACCCGGCTTCGTTTAGAATGGCCATGTTGTCTGCTCCCAGAACCGGGCCGGGATCGCCGATGGCGCCCGGCGTTTCAGAGAAAGTGGTGGGAATGCCCGGATAGCGCAAACGCCCGGCCTCGGTCTCACGCTCTTGCCAGAAGCCGGTTTCCACCAGATGCGGATCGTGCAGCAACTGAGCCATTGAGGCGATAGGCGTGGCGGGAATTTCAGCGCGGCGGAACAGGTCCATCCATTCGGAGGTGCTCCGCGTGGCCAGTTCGCGGGCTACGCTGGCCAGCACTTCGCCGATGTTCTCGGTGCGGCTGCGCAATGTGGCGAACATCGGGTCTTGCGACCACGGCGGATTGCCCAGTTCGCGGAAGAAGGCCTGCCACTGCTTGTCGTTGTAGATCATCACGCCCACGTGCCCATCGGCGGTGCGATAGGGGCGGCGCGATGGCGATGTGGCGCGTGGATATTCGGGCGGGCCCTGGGGGGGATCGAACAGCGATCCGCACAGATGCTCCACGCTGGCAAAGGATACCATCGTTTCGAACATCGGCACTTCAATCTCTTGACCCAGCCCGGTGCGTTCGCGCGCAAACAGCGCGGCGATTACGGCATAGGCTCCGGTCAACCCGCTGACCTTGTCGGCAATCACGTTGGCCACATAGGTCGGCTCGCCGCCCGACAGCCGCGCCTGCAGATCGACCACGCCCGATGCGGCCTGCACGATATCGTCATAGGCCGGGTAATCACGGTACGGCCCGTTGCGACCATAGCCATAGAGGTTGGCGTAGATGATCTTTGGATTGGCCGCGCGCAGGGCTTCGTAATCTAGGCCAAGCCGCGCGATGGCCTGTGCGCGCATCGAATGGATGAATACGTCGGCCGTTTCCGCCAGACGCAGCACCGCATCGCGCGCGACGGCCTGCTTCAGATCAAGCGCTAGGCTGCGCTTGCCGCGGTTGACGTTGAGGAACATCGCCCCGCGCGTGGCTTCCGGGCCGGGAGGGATGGCGCGGGTGGTATCGCCAGCCGGGCCTTCGATCTTGATCACATCTGCACCCAGATCGGCAAAAATCTGCGTGGCATATGGTCCCATCAGCACGCTGGTAAGGTCCAGCACTTTCACGCCAGCGAGTGGCCCCAAACCTTTGCCGCTCATGCCGTTTCTCCACCGGGCCGAAGTGCCATGACGCTCATTTCAAGGAAATCCAGCAAAGGATCAATCAGGCTGTCATCGGCTGCCCCGGTCAGGTGGGCCCCGGTCAAGTAGGCAATGCGCATGCCTTCCATCAGCACTTGCGAAAGCGCCATGGCAAGGCGAAGGCGCTCAGGCTCGCTGACCCAATCGGGATAGAGTTGGCCGGCCAGCGCCTGAAACCGCTCGGCAAATTCGGCCTGCAGCGGCAGAAGAATGGCGGCAAGGCCTTCGTCCGTGCGCGCGGCCATGGCCAGTTCCTGAAACGCGATGAAGCCTGGCTTTTGCAATTGTTGCCAGTACCCGCGCACCATCGCGCGCACATCGCCGGTATGGGTTGAGGCGGCGCGGCGGAAAGCGTTCAGTCGCCGCTCGTGCAGTTCCACGATGGTCGCCCGAATCAGCGCATCGCCATTGGCAAAGTGGTGCAGCATCGCCCCGCGTGAAAGGCCCGCTTCTGCTGCCACCAGCGGGGTAACGGTCTTGGCATAGCCATATTTGACCAGACACGAGATCGTCGCCTCTATCAGCCGCGCCTGCGTGGCCGCGCTCTTGCGAATCTGCCGCCCCGGGCTGGTATCAACCAGATCCGGGGCGGGATCCGGAGGCACCGGATGCGATGATACCGTGGACCGCCTTGCTGTAAGCGCCATCTGTTTCCTGTCAGCCGCTGGGACGGCCTCTCCCCAAGTGTGCCGGCCTTGCTGAAAGCCGCCGGTCGAATATCTGGGTACACCATGCGTCACACGAAAAAAGCATGCAAGCATGTTTTTTTGTTTGCACTCTGCAAGGGCTGCAATAGAGTGCGTGCCAAGGGAGATAGGATGATGCGCATCCGCAGTGCCAGCTATGGCGCGCGGTGCATCAAGGATAGCGGTTCGGCCAGTGTGCCGGACAGGCTGGTCCGCCCGATCTTCACGTTTGGACGTTTGAAAGGGCAGGACATGGATCTCGGGCTGCAAGGAAAGAAGGCCATCGTTGTCGGCGGTGCGCGCGGCATCGGCTATGCCGTGGCCGAAATTCTGGCGCGTGAAGGCTGCGATGTGGCGCTTAGCGCACGCGGCGAGGATTCGGTGAAGGACGCAGTCGCTTCGCTCTCGCGCTATGGCACCAAAGTGATCGGCAAGCCGGTCAACGTGAAGCGCGCCGATGAATACAAGGCGTGGATGGAATGGGCGATTGAAGCGCTCGATGGCGTGGACGTGCTGATCCCCCTGAGCTCTGCAAGCGGCGGCATCGGCAGCGAAAAGTACTGGCACAACGCCTTTGAAACCGACGTGCTCGGCCCCGTCCGCGCGATTGAGGCGGCGATCCCCAAGATGACTGAACAGCAGCGCGGTTCGATCGTGCTGGTCGCAACCACTTCGGCGCTTGAAGCGATGGGCGGCCCGCAGGCCTACAACGCGATGAAGGCCTCGCTGATCACTTATGGCAAGCAGCTTGCGCTGGCCCATGGCAAGGACGGCATCCGCGTGAACGTGGTCTCCCCCGGCCCCATCGAGTTTGAAGGCGGCAACTGGGACATGATCAAGGGCACGATGGAAAAGTTCTACAATTCGCAACTGCGCCAGCAGCCATCGGGGCGGCTGGGGCGGCCCGAGGAAGTGGCGCGCGCTATCGTGTTCCTCGCCAGTGAAGCGGCCAGTTGGTGCAACGGTTCGCATCTGGTGGTCGACGGCGGCTTTACCAACCGGACGCACTTCTGATGTGGGACACTGCACGGATGGATGTGAAGCGCGTCGTCGACGTGATCCGCGTCGATCCTGCGGCGTACGCGGGCGGCACGCCGGTGGAAAAGGCGCCCGATCCTGATCTTGGCACCGATGTGATCCCGGCGGCACGCTATTACTCCGAAGAGTTCATGAAGCTGGAGTGGGAGCGGATCTGGTCAAAGGTCTGGCTGTTGGGCGGCCGGGCCGACGATATTCCCGAACCGGGCGATTATATCTGCACCGACATCGGCAAGGAATCAGTGCTGATCGTGCGCCAGCACGATGGATCGATCCGCTGCTTCCCCAATGTCTGCCTGCATCGCGGCAACCGGCTGCGGCCCGAGGGGCTGGGCAATGCCGAACAGTTTCGCTGCATGTACCACCACTGGACCTATGGGCTGGATGGCGCGATTGAGCGGCTGCCTGATCTGTGCACGTTCCAGCAAGGCGGGCCTCCGGGCATGACCTTGCCCAGCCTGCCCTGCGTGGAATGGAACAGCTTCGTCTGGTATTCGCTGAACCCGCAGGTTGAACCGTTCGACGATTACATCGCCCCGATGAAAGAGCATCTGGAGCCCTATCATCCCGAACGGATGGCTTGGTCGCGCGACGTGACGGTGGAGTGGGATTGCAACTGGAAGGCCTCGGTCGATGCCTTCAACGAGACTTATCATGTGCAGGGCATTCACCCGCAGCTGCTGTGGTATCTTGATGACGTGAACGTGCAGATCGACTGCTACGAACGGCACAACCGCTATCTGATCCCGTTTGCCACCATCTCTCCGCGCGTGGCCATGCCCAGCCAGATACCGCCTGCAATTGATGAAATCATGCGCAACGCGGGGATGGACCCGGCCGAATACGAAGGCCGCGTGGGCGATATCCGCCGCGATGTGCAGCTGTTCAAGCGCAAGCATGGGGCCGCACAGGGAAAGGACTATTCGGCGCTGAACGACGATCAGCTGACCGACGATTACCACTACATGATCTTCCCCAACGTGGCGCTGAATGTCCACGCCGATGACATCATGATGTTCCGCCAGCGCCCCCACGCCACCGATCCGAACAAGATGCTCTATGACGTGTGGGTGTTCGAACTGGTGCCGCAGGGTGAGGAATGGCCCGAGCGGGTCAAGCATCGACACTTCAAGCATGGGGACCGCTCCATCGGCCAGGTGCTCGATCAGGATGCCTACAACCTGCCCACCGTGCAGCTGGGCATGAAGTCTGACAGCTTTCCGGGGTTGTGGATCGGCGAACAGGAACTGCGCATCCGGCACTTCCACAAGGTGCTGGACGATTACATCTATGGTCCCGGCGGCAAAGGCCCGGACGACATCTGAGAGGAACTGCCATGTTGCAACTGGGCCACGACCAGCTGCTGGGCGCTTATCGGCGCATGAGCACGATCCGCGCTTTTGAAGAGCGGCTTCACGAAGAGATCAAGACCGGCGAAATCGGCGGCTTCACGCATCTGTACTGCGGACAGGAAGCCGTGGCCGTGGGCATTTGCGATCAGTTGACGGTGGAGGACAAGATCGTCTCCACCCACCGCGGCCATGGCCACTGCATCGCCAAGGGCTGCGATGTGCGGGGCATGATGCTCGAAATCTATGGCCGCGCCGATGGCCTGTGCAAGGGGCGCGCAGGTTCGATGCACATTGCTGATCTGGACGTGGGCATGCTGGGCGCGAACGGCATTGTCGGCGGCGGCGCACCGCAGGCAGTCGGCGCGGCGCTTGCGGCCAAGATGGACGGCAAGGGCCGGGTGGGCATTGCCTTTTCGGGCGATGGTGCGTGCAATCAGGGCACTACGTTCGAGGCCATGAACATGGCCGTGGTGACCAAGGCTCCGGCGATTTTCGTATTCGAAAACAACCACTATTCCGAACATACCGGCGTGGAATACGCGGTCGGCACTTCGCTCGACATTGCCAGCCGCGCCGAGGCGTTTGGAATGAAAGTGTGGCGTGCCAATGGCTGCGATTTCTTCGATACTTATGAGCAATTCCGCGAGCTGCTGGACTATGTGCGCGCAGGGCATGGTCCTGCCGCGATCGAGCTGGATACGGAGCGCTTCTATGGCCACTTCGAAGGCGATCCGCAGCGCTATCGCGGCCCCGGAGAGCTGGACCGCATCCGAGACGAGCGCGATTGCCTGAAGGCTTTCCGCAAGACCGTGACCGAAGCCGGGCTGCTGACAGAGGCCGAGATGGACGCCATCGATGCCGAGGTTCACGCGCTGATCGACGCCGTGGTGGCCGAAGCCCGCTCTGCCGCCGATCCCGATCCGGCGACTGTCGCCGACGACGTTTACGCCGAATATTACTGAGGATTTGCGATCATGGCGGTGATGAACATTCGTGAAGCGATCCTGCGCACCTTGCATGCAGAGATGGAGCGCGATCCCGACATCCTTGTGCTGGGCGAAGACGTTGTTGGCGGTAACGGCACTGCGGGCGGCCCCGAGGCAATCGGTGGCATCTGGGGCACGACCGGCGGCCTATGGGAGAAATTCGGCCCCAACCGGGTGATCGACACACCGATTTCAGAAAGCGCGATCATCGGTGCAGCCGCTGGCGCAGCGCTTGCGGGGAAACGCCCGGTCGCCGAGCTGATGTTTGCCGATTTCGTTGGTGTCAGCCTTGACCAGTTGTGGAACCAGATGGCCAAGTTCCGCTACATGTTCGGCGGCAAGACCAAGTGCCCCGCCGTGGTGCGCATGGTCTATGGCGCGGGGATGCAGACGGCGGCGCAGCACAGCCAGTCGGTCTATGCGCTGCTTACCGCCATGCCGGGGCTGAAGGTCGTTCTTCCCACGACGCCCGCCGATGCCAAGGGCCTGTTGACTGAAGCCTTGCGCGGCGATGATCCGGTGATGTTTTTCGAACACAAAGCGCTTTATGGCGTGAAGGGCGAAGTGCCCGATGGCGATTATCGCGTCCCCTTCGGCCAGGCACGGATGGTGCGCGAAGGCGGCGATGTGACCGTGGTGGCCTGCGGGCGCATGGTCAACTTTTCCGAAAAAGCGGCTGACAAGCTGGCAGCCGATGGCATCGGTGTGGATCTGATCGACTTGCGCACCACCAGCCCGATGGACGAGGACGCGATCCTTGATTCGGTGGAGCAGACCGGCCGCTTGGTGGTGGTGGATGAAAGCCCGCCGCGCTGCAGCCTTGCCGCTGATATTTCGGCACTCGTCGCCACGCGCGCTTTTACCAGCCTTAAGGCTCCGCCCGAAATGGTCACCGGCCCCCACGCGCCGATCCCGTTTTCGCGCGGGCTGGAACGGGCATGGCTGCCCTCGCCACTGACGATCGAGAGCGCGGTCCGCCGCACTCTCGCGTTCCGTTGAGCGGGGGGCGGGCCATGGCCAAGCTCAAGGCGTTCACCATGCCCAAATGGGGCATCGAGATGGCCGAAGGCACGATTGCCGAATGGATGGTGGCCGAAAACGCCGCCTTCACGCGCGGCACCGTGCTGACCCTGATCGAAACCGACAAGATCACCAACGAGGTGGAAGCCGAAGCCGACGGCCGCTTTGTGCGCATTCTGGCCAAGGCCGGTGAGACCTATCCGGTGGGCGCCCTGCTGGCGGTGCTGTCGGACGGTGGCGAGGCGAGTGCGGCAGAAATCGATGCGCTGGTTGCGGGCTTCCGCGCCTCTGACACCAGCTTCGATCCCGATGCGGGCGAACCGGCAGCACCTGTTGCCACCGCTGCGCCTGCCGCACCGGAAATAGTCGTGCCTGAAGGCCTTGCGATCAGCCCCGCCGCACTGGAACAGGCCAAGGCCTTGGGCGTCGATCTGGCCACGGTGCAGGGCAGCGGACGCAACGGCCGCATCTCAGCGCAAGACGTGGCGCAGGCCGCGCGCGCTCCGGCCCAACCCGCGCTCGTCGGTGTGTTCCCGCTCCTGCCCGAAGGCCCGGTCAAGGCAACGCCGGTCGCGCGCCGTCTGGCGCTGCTGCATGAGATCGATCTGGCCAAGATCACCGGCACCGGCCCCCGTGGCCGCGTGCGCCGCGATGATGTGCTGGCGGCGGTCGCCAATGCTGCGCCGGTCGTGGTGCCGGAACCGGTTTCGGCCCCGGTGATCGCAGCGCCAGTGGCGGCAGCCGCAGGCGCACCAGATGTGCAGCCAATGTCCTCGATGCGCCGAACCATCGCGCGCAGGCTCACGCAGTCCAAGCAGGAGATCCCGCACTTCTACGTCCGCCGCCGCGTGCGAGCAGACCGCCTGCTGGCGCATCGCGCCGCCACCACGGGCGACAAGCCGAGCGTCAACGACTACCTGATCCGCGCCTGTGCGCTGGCGCTGCTGGAAGTGCCAGCGGTGAACATTCAGGTCCACGGCAACGACATCCACCGCTTTGCGCAGGCCGACATTTCGGTGGCCGTCGCCACTGATCGTGGCCTTGTAACGCCCATCGTGTTCGGGGCCGATGACCTGTCATTGGCGCAGATTGCCGCTGCGATGAAGGCGCTGGCGCAAAAGGCCCGCACTGGCAAACTGCGCCCCGAAGAAATCGCAGGCGGCAGCTTCTCGCTGTCCAACCTCGGCAGCTTTGGGGTGGAGCAGTTTGATGCGATCATCAACCCGCCGCAGGGCGCAATCCTTGCCGTCGGCACCGCGCGGCCCGAACCCATCGACGATGCCGGAGCCATCCGCATCGTGCCCGTCCTCAACCTTTCGCTAAGCTGTGATCATCGCGCGATTGATGGCGCAGATGCCGGGCGTTTCATGGCGGCGCTGGCCAGCCTGATCGAACAGCCTGATCTGTTGGCCTGACCGGAGAATCCTCAAATGAACTTTGCCCTGACCGAAGAACAGCGCCAGCTTCAGGAAGCCGCGCGCGAATTTGCCCGTGCTGAACTTCCCGCGATTGCCGCTGAGTGCGAGCGGAACAATACCCCGCCCAGTCACGCGCTGATCAAGCGCTATGCCGATATGGGCTTCCTTGGCATCAATGTGTCGTCCGATCTTGGCGGGCTGGGCCTCGGCAATGTCGAGGCGCTGGTGGTGCTGGAGGAATTTGCCAAGATTTCCTCGGCCGTGGCTTTCCCGATCTTCGAATCCTCGGTCGGCCCGGTGCGCGCGATCGAACACTTCGGGTCTGACGAGCTGAAGCGTCGCGTCGTGCCCAAAGTGTGTGCAGGCGAGATGATCGTGGCGGTTTCGATGTCCGAACCCGATGCCGGCAGCGCGCTGACCGATTTGAAAACGCGCGGCGAACAGCGCGGTGACAAGATCATCCTCAACGGGACCAAGCGCTGGTGTTCGGGCGGGGGCCATGCCGATGCCTATGTCGTCTATTGCCGCCTGTCCGATGCACCGGGGGCCAAGGGCATTGGCGCAGTGCTGGTGGAAAAGGACGCCCCCGGCCTCAGCTTTGGCCCGAACGAGGAACTGATGGGCTTTCGCGGCGTGCCTTCGTCAGACCTCAACTTCGACGATTGCGAGATTCCGGCGGCCAACGTGATCGTGCCCGCAGGCGGGTTCAAGCAGCTGATGGAAGCGTTCGATCTGGAACGCTGCGGCAATGCCACGATGGCGCTGGGCCAGGCCTCGGGCGCGCTGGAAGATGTCAGCGCCTATGTTCAGGAGCGCAAGCAGTTCGGTAAGCCGATCGTGGAATTTCAGGCGGTGCAGATGAAGCTGGCCGAAATGCACATGAAGGTGGAGGCCGCCCGCCTGCTGATCTGGCGCGCGGCATCGCTGGCGCAGGATGGCCTGCCATCGGTGCTGCACAGCTCCACCGGCAAATGCTTTGCCAACACCATTGCGCGTGAAGTGACCGGCGATGCGATGCAGCTGATGGGTGCCTATGGCTATTCCAAGGACTTCCCGATGGAGCGCCGGTTGCGTGACAGTTGGGGCTGGGGCATCGCGGGCGGAGCCATCGATATCCAGAAGACGAACATCGCCGGCGCCATGCTGGGCCGCCGCTTCGATCAGCGGCGCTAACAGGTGGAACGCTTGCTTCACGTGTTGGGCAGCCCGCGCGGGGTGCGCTCACGGTCAGACATGGTGGCGCGGCGGCTGATCGAACGGTTAGGCGTGGCGCAAGCGGAGGCGCTGGACCTTGCCAGTGCCGCCCTGCCAGCCTTCGACGGCACGACCATAGAAGGCCGCTATGACCTGATTGAGGGCCGCGAAGTGCGCGCCGAAGTGGTGGAAGCATGGGAAGGCATTGGGCGCACGGTCGAACACTTCTTGTCGTTCGATACCTATGTGTTCAGCGTGCCGATGTGGAACTTCGGCGTGCCGTGGCGGCTGAAGCAGTACATTGATGTGCTGACCCAGCCCGGCCTTGCCTTCACCGCCGACGCCACCGGCGTCACCGGCCTTGCCGCCGGACGCCGCGCGATTCTGGTCTGTTCAGGCGCGCTCGATATCCGGCCCGGCCAACCCGGCGCAGAGCTGGATTTCCAGACGGCGTTCATGAAGGCGTGGCTGGGGTTCATCGGCATTACTGACGTCCACGAAGTGCAGGTGCGGCCTACGTATGGCACGCCTGAGGATGTGGAAGCCGCGATGCAGCGCGCCTATGCCGATGCAGATGCGCTGGCGACTGCGCTTGCAAGCTAATTTAACTCCCCCCCCCCCCGTTCGTGTCGAAGGGCTCGACACGAACGGAGTTAGGTTGAGAGAATCATTTGCCCCCAGCATCCCTGCTGCGCCCCTCGCGCGTATAGACGAGGTTGATGCTTTCGAACGTGACGCATTCGGTGCCATCGTCCAGCAGCACGGCATAGCGGGTGATTGCAGTGCCACGCGCCTTGCCGCTCCGCGATGGTTCCAGGCTGATGATCTCACTGGTCACATAGATCGTATCGCCCGCGCGCACCGCGCGTTTAAGGCGCAAGTGTTCCCAGCCCACGCCGCAAACGAAGTCGATGTCGCTGTTGATCGTGTGATCTAACTGCCGCCACAGCGCCAGAACATGGATGCCGCTGGCCACCACTTGCCCGAACACAGATGCGCGCGCCGCTTCGGGATCGGTGTGGAACCACTGCGGATCATAAGCGCGGGCAAACTCCACGATTTCTGCTTCGGTCACCGTGCGTGTGGCCGATTGGCGTTTCAGCCCCACGGCCAAGTCTTCAAAGCACAGCCACGGCATGCCCAGCGGTGAAAGGTCGGTTTCGCTCATCAGATTTTCCCTTCGCGCGGCACATCCAGCATCCGCGCCAGCCCCTGTTGTGCCACCGTGGCCACCAGCGTGCCATCGCGCCGGAATAACTTGCCAGTGCCCATAACGCGCGCGCCCGATGCCACCGGGCTATCGAGCGCATAGAGCAGCCAGTCATCCACGCGGAACGGATTGTGGAACCAGATTGCGTGATCAAGGCTGGAGGTCTGCAGATGATCGTCGGTCCAGGCAATCCCCAGCGGCCGCAGACCGGTCTGCATGATGTGCGTGTCGCTGGCATAGGCCAGCAGCCGCTGGTGGACATGCAGCGGCGCATCGACCGTGGCATTGGCGCGCAGCCAAAAGTGGCGTTGCGCTGGCTGCGGCGTGGCAAGGCGGATCGGGAAATGTTCGACCGGCCGCCATTCAAACATTTGGCGGCGGCACCAGAAGGGGCGGTGGCGCGCGGGCACATCGTCCATGGCGCGCGCGAAAATGGCGGGCAGCGGCTCCAGCCCCTCCGGCCCGGCAACGGCGGGCATCGCTTCGTGATGCGCGGCACCTTCCTCTGCCACCTGAAACGATCCCATGGCATAGGCCACCGGCACGCCATCCTGCGTCACGGCCACGCGCCGCTGGGCAAAGCTGCGGCCATCGGTATCGCGTTCCACCGTGAAATCCAGCGGACGGTCGATCAGCCCGGCGCGCTGATAGAACAGGTGCAGCGCATGGGCGTCCTTGTCCTGCGGCACCGTGGCGCGCATCGCGGCCAGCGCCTGCGCCACGATCATGCCGCCGTACAGCCGCAGCAAACCGCTGGGCAAAGGCCGGGTGTGAAAAGCATCCGGCCCGACTTGTTCGAAATTGAAGATTGCTTCGCGTTCCAGATCGGGATCGTCGGGAAAGGGATTGGTCACGCCTGCGCCGCCGCCTTGCGCGCCGCGCGTACCGATGCGCCGATTTCGGCATTGGTGGGATTGCGGCGCAAGGTCAGCCCGCCGTTCACTTGCAGCACCTGTCCGGTCATGAAGCAGGCATCGTTGCACAGCCATGCCACAGCCTCGGCCACGTCTTCGCTGGTCCCTACGCGGCCCAATGGATATTCGGAGGCAAAGGCCTCGATCAGGCCGGGGGTGGTGCTGGCCTTGCCGGTCATCGGCGTGGCGGTGAATCCGGGGGCGACAGAATTGGCGCGGATGCCGCGCTTGCCGAACTCGTTGGCAACGCAGCGGATAATGTGATCCGCCCCTGCCTTGGTGCCCATATAGATCGCGTGGTCTTCCAGCATGATCGATGCCGTGGCCGATGAAATCTGCACCAGCGACCCGCCATCGCGCATTACCCGCAGCATGGCCTGATAAAACAGCATCGCCCCGGTCAACTGCAGCGCCACCATGCGCTCGATATCCTCGCGCGTGGTTTCAAGGAAGGGCTTGAGCAGGCCCCACCCGGTGGCGTTCACCGCAATATCCAAGCCACCGAAATGCTCCACGGCGCTGCTTGCCAGACGCGCCAGATCGGCCTCATTGGAAATGTCGCACCGGCTCACTGCCAGCCCGCCGATGTCCTGCGCGAGCGACTCCAGCGCCTCGGGCGCACGGCCTGCGACGACGACCTTGGCCCCCTCGGCTGCCAACTTGCGCGCGATGATTTGCGCCATGTTGCCGTGGCCTGCCGCGCCGATGACGACGGCTACCTTACCTTCAAGCGTTGCCACCCGTCACACCTGCTTGATATAGGGCGCCAGCACCGGCTTTACCCGCGCCGCTTCGGGCACGTTGTCTATGCCAATGCGGCGGTCGAGTTCCTCGTGCCAGTGATAGATGCGCCGCTCCTGATAGTTGAGCGACATGCCCTGAAAGCCCGGACCTTCGACCGATTCCTGAATCTGCGGGGCAAATTGCAGGTCTTCGTACAGGATGCGCTCCCAGTTCTTGATGCGCGTTTCCCACAGCGGGTTGGGATTGGCCGGATCGTGATCGGGCGCCACCCAGCTTGACACCACGCGGGTGCGTCGCGTGCCCAGCGGCCAGAACTGCAGCAGCGGAATGCCGGTGGGGGCAGGGGGCATGATGAAGTTGGGATAGATGTTGTAGCTGATATTGTTCTTGGCGGTGAATTCCGAAACCGTGGGGATTTCGGGCATGCCCTTGGTGCCGGGGTCAACCCAGTCTGGCCGCCGGTTGGGCGTAACCATGCGGCTGTGGCCATTGGGCCAGAGCGTGATGATCATCGCGCGGTGATCGAGGAAGCGGTCCACGGTGTTTTCGTGGATAGATTTCAGGTGATAGACCTCAAGGAACGCATCGAGCAGCACCTTGACGTTGCAATCCACCTCATAGCTGCGGCTATCGACCAGCCGCAGCGTTTCCAGCTGCAGTTCCTCCAGATGCGCGGCCATCGGCCCGATATGTTCGATCAGCGGCTGGGCTTGCGGATCGCAGTTGAGGAAGATCAGCGAGCCGAGCAACTCGCACCGCACGGCGGAAAGCGAATGGCAGGCCATATCAAAATCGGGGAAATCGCGCTTGTCGCGCACGGCGGTCAGCTTGCCATCGAGCGTGTAGCTCCAGCCGTGATAGCCGCAGACGAACCCGCGCGATGTGCCTGCGTCTTCCTTCACCAGCGGCGCACCGCGGTGCTTGCAGGTGTTGTAGAACGCCTTCACCTCGCCCGAAAGCGTGCGGCATACGACGATAGGCGTGCCGGTGTTGCGCGTCAGGAACCAGGATCCCGGCTCGGGCAACTGGTCCACATGCCCGGCATAGAGCCATGCCTTGTTCCACATGCCCGTCCGTTCCAGTTCGAGGAAATCGGCATCGACATAGCGAGCGGCAGGGACAGTCGGCAGCGCCGGAAAGCCCTCGGGCGCGTCCTTGCGGTCCCGCTCCCAATCCATGCGGGCAAGGTCTTCGGCGTGTCCAACGTTGATGGCCGGATCAAGCATGGTTTCCAACTCCGCTAAACTTATGTTCTGGGGCGTATGTTCTGAAAATTAAAAACAGACATGTATGCTTGTAAATTACCGCAGGCGCAGATGCAAGCCTGACAAATATTTATGCATTATAGATAGTTAGAGGTATTTCTCTGGTGCCGGGGCAACGAATCTGCATTGCGCGCTGGCCAATTTGCGGGCTTGTGCAAAGGCCAGCCCACAGGCATCGTGCAGAAAGGTTTTGAAGGAAGCGCCATGAACATCCTTGCGGGAATCTTTCACCATGGGCTGATCGTCGACGATATCGACGCGGCCATGGCGGGGATAGCACAGGCTGCGCCGGTTGCCTGGACGCCAGTGCGCGCGTTCGATCCGCTGCCAGTGTGGTCACCGGCAGGCGGGCGGGGTGAAGCGCGGCTGAAGGTGGCCTATGCGCGGCAGGGCCCGATCAGGCTGGAACTGGTCGAAGCGCAGCCCGGATCGCCCTATGATCAGATGCGCGCGCTGGACCGATCGCACATCGGTGTGTGGGTCGATAATCTGGGCGATGCGGTGGAAGACTTCGTCGGGCAAGGGTGGGAGATCATCATGGCAGGTGCTTCACCCAAGCACCGCTATGGTAGCATGGCCTATCTGGTGCGCGAAGGGGGGCCGGTGATCGAACTGGTTGGCCGCGAATTGCAGCCGATGATGGAGGCGTGGTGGCAGGCTGGATGAGCGGTTTTTTGCCGTAACATCAGCAGCATCCTGAACAGCACCTAGATGCACTTAACTGCACCTAGGCGCACCTTACCGCTTCAGAGCACGACCGGAAGCTCGTCCATTGCGGGTGCTGCATCGGGTACGCAAACAGCGATCATGCCGTCTTCGATCCGCACCGGAAAGCTGCGCAGATCCTTGTAGGCCCCGCCGATACATTTCCCGTCCTTCAGATCGAATCGCGCGCCATGGAGCGGGCACATCACTGCGCCGCGCCGCACGCGTCCGGGGGAAAGCAGCGCCGCCTGGTGGGTGCAGCGATCGTTGACGGCAAAGATGCCTTCGTCGGTCTTGGCCAGCAGGACGTGCCAGCCGCCAATTTTGGTGGCGAGCTTACCCTCGGCGGGAAATTCGGCTTCGGAAACAAGGGTATGCCAAGTGTCGGTCACGAATATGATCCTCAGGTCATGCGGATGGTCTTGATCGGATCGCCACCGCGCCAGTTCTTGGCGGCTTGCGCGACCATCGCATAGAAATCAAGCAGGGTGCGCGTTGGGGCATAGATCTCGGTCATCAACCCCAGCGTGGCCGTGGTATCGGCAAAGGCGAAGATGAACCCGTCGGTCATCTCCGCGCGCAGTGCGCAAGGCGCACCGCTTGCAGAAAACCTTGCGATTTCAGCGTCCACATCTTCGGCAAACACGGCGATATGGTGCATGCCCCAGCGGCCCGATCCTTCGGGATAGAGATCGCGGAAGGGGGAGGGGCCGGGATTGTTCTGGGCGACGAATTCCACCATCACATCGCCCCATTGGCCGTAGGCGGAAGTGTGGTCCAGCACCCGCTCCACCCCGCGATGCACTGCGCGGGCCAGCGGGATGTTGTCGGCCACAAAGAACGGCCCCGATCCAAAGGCCGCGTGATGGGCGCGAGCGGCGATGCGCACATCCTCGACAAAGAAGGCGATTTGCCGGACGGGGAGCGTATTCATGCGCAAGTAACGGGATTCATGCGGTTTTCCTATTCTGCGCTGTTCAGCGGATCAACCGCAACTGTTCGAGCATCCTGGCATAGCCCGCTTCACCCACGGCGGCGGCAATTGCTTCTTCCCCCGCGCGCGATGCTGCGTGGATTTGCGGCATGATGGCTGCGCCATCGGGCGACAGCGACAGGTGGATGGTCCTTCCCCCGCCCTGTTCGCGAACGATCCAGCCCCGTTCGGTGAGGCGCGAGACGATCGGCACGAGGTTTGACCGTTCCATGCGCAGCATGCGCCCGATCGAGCTTTGCGTAATACCAGGATTGGCTTCGATCACCATCAGGGTGGCGGCATCGGGGTGACGGATTCGCAAGGTGCCATAATTTGCATTCACGATCTTCAGCGCCAGGTTGGCCGTGCGCACAAGGTGAAAGCCGACCATGGGTTCAAGTGGGTGCTTCATGACGGCTGTCTAACATTCCCGCCCGCGATGTGCATCAGGGAAGCAGTTGGCATTTCACCCGCGCGTATCCGGGCCTTAATTTTCTAACAAATGTTGCTATTGACTATAACACAAAGGCGGGCTTATGTTGCTGTGGCCGGATAAGAGATCGGCGCACCGCCAGGCTCGAATAAGTGCCGGTTTGGGAGGACAAGATGACCAGAAAGCTTCTTGCGGGCGTGAGCCTGCTTGCCTTTTCGTTTGCCGGATCAGCGCTTGCACAAGATGCAGGGCAGACAGAAACGCCCCAATCTTCAGAAACGCAGGCCGCACCAGCTTCGAACGCCGAAATCGTCGTCACTGCGCAGTTCCGCGCCCAAAACCTGCAGGATACGCCGCTGGCCATCACGGCGGTCAGCGGGGAACTGCTGGCAGCACGCGGGCAGACCAACGTTTCCGAAATCACCGCCCAAGCGCCGAACGTGACTCTGAAGCCGCAGGGGCAGGAATTGGGCCCCGGCATCATCGCCTTCATCCGCGGGGTGGGCCAGACCGACCCGAACTTTGCGCTGGAACCCGGCGTTGGCATGTACATCGACGATGTCTATCTGCCGACGCTGACCGGATCGCTGCTGGACTTGACCGATCTAGATCGCGTGGAAGTGCTGCGCGGGCCGCAGGGCACGCTGGCCGGGCGCAACTCGCTGGGCGGTTCGATCAAGCTCTATTCCAAAAAGCCCACCGGATCGAACACCGGATCGCTTGAGGCGACTTATGGCCGTTACAATCGGCTGGATCTGCGCGGGCTGTTCGATCTGAAGCTGTCGGACAACCTGTTCATGCGCGTGGCTGGCGTGACCAAGAACATCGACGGCTATGTCAAGCGGCTCGATTATGCGCTGACGCATCCGGGCACCAATGTGCCGACCTTTGCGCAAGGCGCCGATCCTGAACTCGGCACGCTGGGCGGGCAGTCCTATGCGGCGGGCAAGATCAGCCTGCGCTGGCAGCCGACCGAGACCATCGACATCAACCTGAGCGGCGATTACACGCGCGAACGCAATGAACCGGGCGCAAATGTGCTGCTCTATGCCAATACATCGGCAGTGTTCGACGGCCCCAATGCCACCTTCACCGGCGGGCGTCCGTTCCTGCAAGGCACCAATGGCGCAGGGGTGCCGCTCAATTGCGCGTTCGTGCCGAACGGGGCGAACAGCTGCGATACCATCACCGGGTATGACCGCCGCTTTATCTCCTATGCCACTTATGCCGATCCGGCGCGGGCCGACAGCCAGATGCCGTTCAAGCCGACGTTCACTGAACCGAAGTCGGACCTTGACAACTATGGTCTGGCGCTGACCATCGACATCGATCTGTCCGACCAGCTGAAGCTGAAATCGATCACATCGTGGCGCAAGTATACCGCTGAATGGTCTTATGACTCTGACGGTTCGCCGATTGCCAACAACAACCTGAACCAGATCCAGAAGAACAAGCAGTGGAGCCAGGAGCTGCGGCTTTCGGGCAAGGTTCTGGACGATGCGCTGGATTTCACGGTGGGCGGGTTCTACTTCGATACGCGCGGCACGTACACCGGGCGCATCAACCTGAACTATGCCGGGATCGATTTCCTGCACGGGCCTGATCCGACGCCCGCCCGGAACAAGGCGCTGTTTGCCAACTTCACTTATGCGCTGGCCGAAGGGGCGAACCTGACCGGTGGTATCCGCCAATCGTGGGACGAAAAGGATTACGGTTATGTCCGCCGCAATCCTGATGGAACGGCGATTCAGGGGCCGTGCAACTTCTTCCTTGGTGCGCCCACCGCAGGGCCGGTGGGGCTTGGCAACCAGCCAAACTGCCTGCTGTTCGGTCTGAACGGGTTGACCGCGCAGTTCCGGGACAGCCGCCTCGATTGGCGCATTGCGGCCGATTATCGTTTCAGCCCGGAATTCATGGCCTATGCCCAAGTATCAACCGGCTATCGTGCAGGCGGCGTAAACCCGCGTCCGTTCTTCCCGAGCCAAGCGACCGCGTTTACACCCGAAACCATCACCGCCTATGAAGTGGGCTTCAAGTCTGACCTGTTTGACCGCAAGCTGCGCGTCAACGTTTCGGCGTTCTTCAACGATTACAAGAACATCATCTTGAGCAGCGTGAACTGCCTCGATCTGGCAACAGCGGGCCCCGGCGGATCATCGCAGGCCACGCCATGCCTGCGCCCGTCCAACGTGGGTTCCGCCCATGTGAAGGGCTTTGAAGTTGAAACGCTGCTCCGTCCGACCGAATTCTTCACCATCGATGGGTCGGTCAGCTACCTCGATTTCCAGTACCAGAATGTCGACACGCTCTCGACCGGGGTGACGCTGAACGATGTGACGCCTTATACGCCCAAGTGGAAGGCGGCGATTGGCGCGCAGTATGATATTCCCGATGTGCTGTCGGGCATGGTCACCATGCGGCTTGATGGAGCCTACCAGTCTGAAATCTTTACCGAAGCCGCCAATCTTCGCAGCCTGGCGGTCAGTAGCACGGTTCCGGCCAACGGCCCGGCCACGCCTTCGCCGTTCAGCAATGCTGGCGGTGGCGGGCCAATCACCACGCTGCGCCTGTCCAACCGCATCGCCCCCTATTTCCTCGCCAATGCGCGGCTGGGCTGGCAATCGGATGCCAAGGATTGGGGCGTGACGCTGGAAGTGCAGAACCTGACCAACAAGTACTACTTCCTGACACTGCTGCAGGAAGCGTTCGGTGCAGGCACCGCATCGGGCCAACCGGGGCGGCCGCGCACTTGGTCCGTCTCGGTCCGGCGGACGTTCTGATGAAGGGATGATGGCATGGCTTGGAGTCAGATGGCGTCATCTGGCTCCAAGCTGTTTGGCCAAAGCAGAAAAAAGGATGGTTCGCGCAGAGGGCGCAGAGGAAGCAGAGACGCAGAGATGACGCTTCGGACCGAAGGTCCTTCTATCCCGATCGCCTCGCGCAAAACGCAACGTCCGGATTCGTGAGACGGCTTCGCCGCCGCTTCTACCTCTCTGCGGTCTCTGCCTCCTCCGCGGCCTCTGCGCGAAACCCTTTTTCTTGGATGGAATGACCTTAATCAATCATCCAGCGCGGTGAAGGTGAAGTTGCGGAACTCCGTTTCGCCCGGCCCGGCGGCGTAGAGGCCGGGGCGCAGCATCAGAAAGCCGCCGCGCACGTTGTGGTGATAGCCCGATACTTCCATGCCGCGATCAAACTTGCGCCAAGTGCGCCCGCCATCGCCCGAGGTGTAGTAGCTGACGATATGACGGCGGTTGACCACGCGCATGCGCATTGACGTGCCGTGGGGGTTGGCCGGGCGGCCGCGCTCCATGCCGTACTGGTGCGTGACAAAGCGCTCTGCATCAAAGCCCAGCCCCGCATAGAGCTTGTCATCATAGAATAGCACCAGCCCTGCGGTGGCACCGGGGGCCAGATCGATATCGCATTCGAACTGGTAGGACGTGTCGCCCGCGATCAGCAGCAGCGGGGAACCAGTGGAGGGGGCAAGGCCTTTGCCTTTGAAATAGAGCATGTTGTCGGCAACGCGCACCCGGCTGGCCTCATCAGAAGCAGGGCGGAAGAACGACCATTTGGTGCCCAGTTGCAGCGTGCTGAAATCATCGGACAGCGGCATGCCGTGGGGCAGGGCGGCACCGCCGTTGGGCTTTCGCAGCGGCTGTGCCAAGTCGCCGCCGGTCATGCGGAACCAGCCATCGGCGGTCCATTCCACCGGATCGAGCAGGCATTGGCGGCCCAGCGTCCAATACCCGTTTTCAAAGCCGTGGTAGAGGCTCCACCACGAACCATCCGGCGCTTCGACCAGACTGGCGTGGCCGCGGGACCACCATGCCTCGCGGATGTCGGTTGTGCGCACGAGCGGGTTGCCGGGATGCTGTTCCCATGGGCCGTGGATAGATTTTGACCGCGCGGCGATGACCATGTGGCCAGTGGGCGGGCCTGCGGTGCCGCCGACGGCGGTGATCATGTAGAACCACTGGCCAACGCGGTGGATTTTCGGGCCTTCGGGTGAGAAGCCTTCGACGTCCCACTCATCGGGGTAGCGCCAGGGATCGTAGACGTGTTCGACCGGGCCGACCGTGCGCATGCCATCGTCGGTCAGGCGCACGCGGTCTCCGCCCGAGAGGAACAGCCAGCGCGAACCGTCTTCACCCACGGCATGGCATGGGTCGATATGGGCGTGGAGGCCGAGTGGGACCGGGGCGCTCCACGGGCCGTCGATGTGATCGGCCCAGATCACGAAGATGTCGTTCTTTGGGCTGGCTTTGACCGGGATGTAGAGGAAATAGCGTCCCTTGTGCTTTTCGAGGCTGACCGCCCAGACCGAGCCGATGTTCTTGTGCAACGCGGGCTTGCGCGGTTGCCAGTTTACCAGATCGCGCGAATGCCAGATCAGCAGGCCGGGGTAGCTCTCGAAGCTGGAGAAGGTGAGGTAATAGTCCTTGCCGTCCTTCAGGATGGCGGGGTCAGGCCGATCGCCAGACAGGACGGGGTTGAGGAACGTGCCATTGCCTTGGTCGGCAATACGTTGGTTGTCGAAGCCCCGACGGTGCGTGGAGATTGGACGGGGCGTCGGGACAGTTTTGGCGCTTGCGTTAAGAGGGAGCGCAAGGCCGAAAGCAGAAATCGACGCAGACTTGATCGCATCGCGGCGGTTGATCGTCATAGCGCCAGCCCTGTGGTGCGCGCCCATGCGCGCCAAAGCTCGGGCCAGACTTCTACCGGCTTGCCAATGGCCTTGCGCAGGCCGAAGCCGTGGCCACCATATTCGAACAGGTGCGTTTCGGTGCGGATGGTTTTTTCCTTCAAAGCCGCGCGCAGCAGAAGGGTGTTGTTCACCGGCACGGCATCGTCATCCTCGGCATGGAGCAGGAAGAATGGCGGCGCGTCGCCCGGCACGTTGCGATGTGGGGAATGCGCAGCTTCCCGCGCGGCAGTGGCGGATTTGCCGACCAGCAGCTCGCGCGATCCGGGGTGCGCATCGGGGGCAGTCATGGAGATAACCGGATAGATCGGCGCGGCGCTGTGCGGTTTGGCAGAGAGCGCATCGGCAGCATCTATGGGTTCATAGGTCTTCGTGGCAAATCGCGTGGCGAGATCGGCGCACAAGTGGCCGCCTGCCGAAAAGCCCATCGCCGAAACACGCTCCGGGTCCACGGCAAAATCGCGTGCGCGGTGGCGGATCAGGCGCATGGCGCGCTGCGCATCGGACAGGGCGACGTTCGGCCCGGCCGCCCAGCCCTCTCCGGGCAGGCGATAGAACAGGACGAAGGCCGTAAAGCCGCGTGCCGCCAGCCAGCGGCCCATTTCATAGCCTTCCTTGTCCACCACCACCCACTTGTACCCACCACCCGGCGTGATCAACACTGCCGCGCCATTGGGGCGGTCGGGCCGGAACACCGCCAGGCGCGGGGCGGTGATGCCGTAGACCGCCCGGTCGGTAACGAGGCGGTCGGTTGAGCGTTCGAGAACGGTTTCAGTGAGTGCTTTGGCAGGCTTGCCCGGTGCGCCGTTCGGCCACAGGTCAATCGTTTCGGACGGTTGCGGCAGGCCGGGGGGCAGCGCGCCGCCGGGCACCGCAGGCACCGCCGTTTGCGCAAGGGCCTGCTGCGTCCCGCCTGCCAACAAAAGGGAAGCCGCCATAAACGAACGGCGATCAAATGATGCGGCGTTGGTCATGGCGGCTCCGAGTGTTGTGGCCGGGCGCGGGAGAGGTGAGCGCCCGGCAGGGTAGATTAGGGATCAGTACTTGAAGCGCGCCCCGATCAGGATGTTGCGCCCGAAGTGGTTGTTTTCATAGTTACGGTCGGCAGCAATATCCGTGAAGCGATAGCGATATGTATCGAGCAGGTTGTTACCTTCGACCGAAACCTCCACCCATTCGGCGATCTTATAGCGGATCGAGGCATCAAGGTTGAATTGGCTGCCATAGCCTTCGAGCAGGTTGCCGGTGCCGCTGGCGCCTTCATGGAAGCGGCTGCGATAGGTGCCCATGACGCGCGCCGAAAACTTGCCGTCATCATAGTACAGCGTGCCGTTATAGGCCCACTTCGATACGTTGGCGAGCGTGCTGGTCAGCGTGACCGGGACAAGCGCACCGCGCGGAGTGGTTGCCGGCCCGGCAAGAGTGTAAGTCGCACTGCTATCGATGTACGTGGCGTTGGCAAGGACACCGAAATTGCCGAGGAAGCCTTCGGTGAAGATCTTGAACGGGATTTGCGCGGCCACTTCCACGCCCTTGAGCGTGGCCCCTTCGCCATTGACGATGGTGGTCAGCTGCCAGATCGGCTGGCTGAGCAGATCGGGGTTCAGCACCGCCGGGGACGAGGGGTTGAGCACCGAAACCGGCAGGCCGGTCTGCGCAAAGGTGGCTTCGGGCACCACCGAGCTTTGCGTGAACGTGGCGATTTGCTTGATGAATCCTGCGACAGACAGCAGGGCCTGAGGGGCGAAGTACCATTCCACGGCGACGTCATAATTGGTCGCGCGGAAAGGCCGCAGGAACGGGTTGCCGCTGTTGACGCGGAAGTTGAAGCCATCAGCCGAACCGCCCGGCGTGAGCGAGCCCAGCGTGGGGCGCGTGATCACTTCGGCCACGGCACCGCGGATGATCACGTCATCAGCGGGGTAAAGCGCAAGGTTCGCTGCGGGCAACCAGTCGTCATAGGCGCGCTCAACCGTCGCCTGCACGCCGCTGACCAGACCATAGGAGGACTGTTCGGTTTTCACGTAGCGCATACCGGCATTGAGCGCATAGCGCAGGCCGAACAGTTCGCCCTTGCCATCGAACTGGATGTAGCCGCCCTTCGTGGTTTCCTGCACGCCACGGATGTTGCCCGCATCGGCCACCAGCGGGCGATTGTAGAGCCCGGTCAGCGCAGTCGTTGCATCAAGGTTGGGCACCAGCCACGCATTGGTGTTGCCTGCTGGCTGCCCGGCATTGCCCAGATTGAACAGTTGGGCCAGCTGTGCGGTGACGGGGATGCCATAGACTGCGGTCGGGCCGAACACCGACGAGGCCGAGCAGGTGATCGTGCCCAGCACGCGGTCAAGCCCGCCATTGCCGCACACCGCCGTATCGCGGGTATAGGCTTCGGTATCGAAGTTGAACCGGCGCCACATCGCGCCCGCCTTTACCGTAAAGCCATCGGCCACGTCCCATTCGGTGCGGAACTGCACGGTCTTGAAGCGGTTTTCGACATTCGAGGGACGGTCGCGGATTTCAGCGAGCTGGAAGTTGGCGGGGTCCGTTACACTCGTGCCGAAGGTCAGCTTCGGGCGCTGCATGTCGGTGTAATCGTAGCTGTACCCTTGTGCATCACGATCATCGAAGATCATCGTCGTTTCAACAGGGATATCTGCGGTCGACTTGGAAAATCCGCCGAGCAAGGTGAAGCGCAGGCTATCGGATACGTCCTGATCCCAGGTGCCGCCCACCTGATAAAACTCGGTCGTGCTCTTGCGCAGGTAATGTTCGGTGCGGACCCACGCATCGTTGAGCGTGGCCGAGACCATGTTGTTGTTGGAATCGTAAACCGGGTTCACCACATCGATCGAGCGTTCGTTGCTGCGCAGCAGAACTTCGCCCCACTTTTCGTTGCGGTCGTTGTTGAAGCGCGAATAGAGCCCGTCGATCGAGAACTTTGTGGCGTCACTTGGCGCGAACTGGACCGAGCCGGTCAGGCCCAGACGCTCGCGATCATGTTTCACTTCGCCATAGCGCGGAATGCGCGGGTGAAAGGCCAGCGCAGCCTTGTCGCAAGCAGCATCGCGGCCATTGGTATAAGTGCCGCCAGAGTTCGGACGTCCGGCAAGATTGGTTGCGCTTTGCGTAAAGCAGGGCGCACCATCAACCGAGTCGAATGCTGCCTGCGCCCAGCGCACGGTGTTGTTGCCCAATTCCAGCACGCGGGTCTTCTGGTAGGCTGCGGAAACTGATACGCCGAACGTGCCGGCATCATTGCGCCAGCTGAGCAGCCCGGCAAGGCGCGGGCCGACATATTTGGACAGATCGTTGTAGGTGCCGACGACCGAGGCAACGCCGGTAAACCCGGCCTTTGCGGCCAGCGGGTTGCCGGTGTTGAGATCGACCACCGCGCCCAGCGAGCCTTCGTCAAGCGAGGCTTCGGCAGTCTTGTGCACGACGATGGAGCTGAACAGTTCCGAGGCAAAGACGTTGAAATCGAACGCACGATCACGGTTGGCAGATGCGCCATCGGTGGAGGTGGCAACGGTTTCAAGGCCGTTCACACGCACGCGGGTGAACTGGCTGGACAAGCCGCGAACGGTGATGGCCCGGCCTTCTCCGGCATCACGCGAAATCGAGATACCGGGAATGCGCTGCAACGATTCCGCCAGGTTCTGATCGGGGAACTTGGCAATGTCTTCAGCAACAATCGCATCGACTGCGCCAACCGCGTTCTTCTTTACGTTGATCGCAGCCTGCAGTGACTGGCGGAAACCGGTGACGACGATAGCAGCATCGGCGGCCCCATCGTCTTCTGCAACTTGCGCTTGTGGTTCGGCATCCTGCGCTGTGGCGGTGCCTGTTACAGCAAACGCACCACCGGCCAGCAAAGCCATCCTGAACAGCGAAACGCGTGAACCCGAAATACGCATGCCTAATCCCCTCGTCGCCCTTTTGGGGGCTATTGATACCGGTGTCAAAGGGGCATGCGCCAATCGCGGCAAGCCTTCCAATGCACCACTGCTCCCACGCGCCGATGCTGCAACCCGCAGGGCACCGACAGTCGATCCGGCTTTTGTCCAGAGGCTTTGTCGCCTTTGGTAACCGGTGTCATTATTTATTGCCCTCAAGCCGCTGCTCTGTCAATAACCATGACATTGGGAGAGTCGAAGATGCACAAGTACCTGCAAAAAGCCTGCATTTCCGCCATTGCCATTACCCTTGTGAATGGTACCGCACATGCGGAACCCCATCCTGCTGATCCGACCAAGGGCGGTGCAGGCGGGCGAATCATCCGTGTGACGACGCTGGCAAAGTCTGGCCCGGGGTCACTGACAGAAGCGCTTGCCGCCAAGGGACCGCGTACCGTGGTGTTCGAAGTGGGCGGGGTGATTGATCTTGGCCGAGATTCAATAGCGATTACAGAACCTTATCTGACAGTGGCAGGCCAAACTGCGCCTTCACCCGGCATCACGCTGATCAAGGGCGGGATCGATCTGAAGACGCACGATGTGGTGCTTTCGCATTTGCGCGTGATGACGGGAGCCGATGGGCAGGCCAAGCTTTCAGGCTGGGAAGCCGATGCCTTTTCCGGCGTTGCGGCGCACAATGTGGTGGTGGAACATTGCAGCTTTCTGTGGGGGGTGGATGAAAACATGTCGGCCTCCGGCCCGCGCTTTACCGGCAATACCTTGGCGGAATGGCGCGCCGGGACCAGCCATGATGTGGTGTTCCGCGATAACATCGCCGCAGAAGGCCTTGCCAATTCGAGCCACCCCAAGGGCGAACATTCCAAAGGCTCACTCATCCACGATAATGCAACTAATATAACGTTTTACCGCAATGTCTGGGCGCACAACGTGGAACGCGCGCCACTGGTGAAGGGCGGGGCGCAGGTAACCATGATCAACAATGTGATCTACAATCCCGGCCACCGCGCGGTGCATTACAACCTGATGAATCTGGAATGGCAGGGCTACCCTTATGTGACCGGTGAGATCACCGCAGTGGGCAATGTAATGCGCGGTGGGAATGATACCGATCCGGGTATGCCGTTTTTGATGCTCGGCGGCGACGGGGATCTCAAGTATTTCGGCAAGGACAACCGCGCGGTGGATCGGCACGGCAATCCGCTGCCGCAATTCGGCCGCTATGGCGAAACGGAGGCAAAGCTGATCACGGCCAAGGTGCCGATGGCCGACCTATCGCGCTACACTGTGCTGCCATCGGGCGAAGTCGAGACCTCGGTTCTGCAAACCGTGGGTGCGAGGCCTTGGGACCGCGCCCCCGATGATATCCGCGTGCTGTTTTTCGTGGCGGAGGGGCGCGGCGACATTATCGACGATGAAAGCGAAGTGGGTGGCTATCCGAAGCCGGTGCCGACCCACGCGCCGTTCAATGATGCGGACTGGCACCTTGATACGATGACCCCCAAGTCAGGGCGCTATCCGGGCCAGAAAGCCGGCGCGCAGGAAAAACTCTCAACTCGCGATGCTGCGATGCGCGCGCAATGAGCGTGTTGTTGGCCATGTTGATGTCGGCAGCGCCGCCGATGGCGGTGATCAATGAGGCCGATACCGTGCGGCGCGAGCCGCCGCCGCACGGTGCCATCGGCATGAGCACAGCATGGCGCATCAGCGATTTTGCGCCGCAACCGCGCCGCATGGAATTCCGCCGCCGCACACTCGATGTGGGAGCCGCCATTGGCGAACACCCGATTGCGCATGACGAGGTTTATTATGTCCTGGAGGGTGAGGGTGAGGTCGTTTCCGACGGGAAGCGTGCTGTGCTGACCAAGGGCATGACCGCCTACCTGTATGAAGGCGCGTTCGTTGGCATATGGCAGACGGGCGACGCGCCGCTGGCGCTGATCATCAGCTACCCGGTTGAACGTAAGGCGCAATAGACCACAGTTCGCGCTCCCAACCGCGCGGGTCGTTCACCGTCTCTACCTGACCGTCGCCCACTACCAGCGTGGCGCGGTCGGGCAGGGTATAGGGCACCCAAGCGGCAAGGCCCGGCAGGCCCGTTTTGGCAAGGCCTGTGAAGGCTTGCATCAGCAACCTGCTGGTGGCTTGCGCACCGCTATCGGTGCCGCTCATGCTCCCCGGCCCATCGAGCGTGCCGAACACATAGGGAATATCATCGGTGTGCGCCGCACCGCGCATGGGATCGAGCGGGGAGCGGCGGTCGAGTTGATAAACCCATGTCGCCGTCGCTCCCGCCTTGGCGCGCTCGTCGGCCTCGATCACCTGTCCCGGCCATGATCGGCCCGCCGTGGTGGCCGAATAGAACACCTGTTGCGCCGTCCAGTCTGGATAATGCGCGCGATATTGCGAAACGACCCAAGTGACATCGAGGTCTATCTTGATTTCCGGCGCGATACGCGTCGCAAGATTGTCCCAATCCAGCCCTTGCAGCTTTGGTCCGCGTGGATCGATGAAGGCGCGTGTTTCATCGCGCGTGTTGCCAAGGATCATCGGGATCTGCCGCGATTGCGGCGCGGCATCGGGCCAGAATGGGTGGCGCGGCAGGTTGGTCATGTCGAGAACTGGCCCGAAATAGAGCGAACCGCCGATCACGGGGTCGGTGGCGGCGAGGCCTTCCACCAATTGCTGTACCGGTATCGTGCGCAGCATTTCTACATCGCTGGCTTGCAGTTTCAGCGCGGCAAACAGCGTCTGCGTGCGTTTCCAGGCGTTGCCAGGGCCACTGGCGACGACCTGTTGCCCGCTCATCGTGGCGGCGCTGTGGAACAGCCCCTTGGCGGCGGGCATTGCCATCAGCGTGGCAATCTTGGCTCCGCCACCTGATTGGCCGAACACCATCACGCGCGCCGGATCGCCGCCGAATTCGGCGATATGTGTCCGCACCCATTTGAGCGCGAGGATCAGATCGAGCTGCCCCAGATTGCCGCTGTCGGCAAAGCGTGGGCCGAAGGGTTTGAGCCAAGCATAGCCCAGCGCGTTGAGCCGGTGGTTGACGGTCACCACCACGACATCGCCCTGCGCCGCCAGCTTTCCGCCGTGCGTCAAAGGATCGGTAACGGTGCCATTGGCATAGGCCCCGCCGTGGAAATAGACCATGACCGCGCGGCGCGCATTATGGTTCGCGTCGGGCGTCCAGACGTTGAGGAACAGGCAGTCTTCGCTTTGCGGCACGTCAGGATTGCCGCGTTGCGGGGCGATGGCTGCGCAGGCCTGTGCCTTTATCGGCGAGCCATTCAGCGGCTCGGCCACCGCGCGTTCGAACCGTGCAGCGCGGGCATACCGGATTCCCTTGAAGGCCAAAACGCCCTCCTCGCGCAGACCGGTGAAACGCGCAACTTGGGGATCGCGCGTCTTTGCCAGAACCGGTCCAGCCACAAACGCTGCACCTGCACCAAGCAGGCCACGCCGCGTCAGATCAACGGCGGACATCGCCGCCTTGCGCTGAAAATGTGGCCAATTCATCCGCGCCGATCAGGCAGAAATCACCCGGAAGCGAATGCTTGAGCGCGGCCAGCGCCAGCCCGCATTCCGCCATAGCCTGCGCATCGCCGCCGCAAAGAAGCTGGTGCAGCACGCCTGCAGCATAGGCGTCACCCGTGCCGATGCGGTCGACAATGCCGGTAATGTCAATCTCGGCGGTCTGGTGCTTTGCGGTGCGGGTATCAACGCGCGCGGCAAGGCGGTGATGATCGCTTGACACCACGTGGCGCGCGGTCGATGCTACCAGTTCTAGGTTCGGGAAGGCGGCAAATGCTGCATCCACCGCCTCGCGCCGCCGCTCTGCACCATCGCCGGAGAACGTCGTGCCCAGCAGCAGCGAAATGTCGCGGTGGTTGCCGATCAGCACGCTGGCCGCGCTGACCAGTTCGTTCAGCACAGAGCGTGGATCGCTGTCCCAGCTTTCCCACAATTGTGCGCGGTAATTGCCATCAATGCAGATCGGCACATCTGCCGCTTGCGCAGCAGCCACTGCTGCCCGGGCCAGCGCCACGCCGTTTGGTCCCAAAGCGGGCGTGATGCCCGACAGGTTTAGCATAGCCGCGCCTTCCAGCGCGCCTGCCAGATCGAACGCCGCTGCATCGGCAAGAGCAAAGGCCGATCCTGCCCGGTCATAAGTGATCGATGAAGGCCGCAGCCCCGCGCCCGGCTCCATGAAATAGAGCCCCATGCGCCCAGAGCTGCGTACCACGAACCGGGTATTCACACCTGCCGCGCCAAGCTCGGCGCGCGCCTTTTCACCCAGCGGCGTATCGGGCAGCAGCGTCACCATCCGCGCTTCGTGCCCCAGCGCGGCCAACGCTGCGGCGACGTTGGCCTCCGCCCCGCCCACGACCATGTCGAGGCTTTGTGCCTGCACCATCAGCCTGGCGCCGGGCGGCGAAAGCCGCAGCAGCATCTCGCCAAAGCAGACGACGTGCCCAGACAAAGGCCCACGCATCAGCGGGCCAGCCACCCGCCGTCCACGGCCAGCACATGCCCCTGCACATAGTCCGCAGCGCTGCTGGCCAGGAACACCGCGGCCCCGCCAATGTCCGATGGCGCGCCCCAGCGGCCTTCGGGAATGCGCTCCATGATCTGGCGGTTGCGCGTTTCATCGCCCTGCAACGCGGCCGTGTTGTTTGTGGTGATATAGCCGGGCGCGATGGCGTTCACGTTCACGCCCTTGGCCGCCCATTCGCAGGCGAGCAGCTTGGTCAGGCCAGCAACGCCGCTCTTGCTGGCGGTGTAGCTGGGCACACGGATGCCACCCTGAAAGCTGAGCATCGAGGCGATGTTGATGATCTTGCCGCGCTGCCCGGTGGCTTCGCAGTGGGCGATCATGTGGCGACCGGCGGCTTGCGAAAGGAAGAACACCGATTTGAGGTTGGTGTCGATCACAGCGTCCCAGTCTTCCTCGGTAAACTCCACCGCATCGGCCCGGCGGATGATCCCGGCATTGTTGACGAGGATATCCAGCCCGCCGAGCGTTTCCTTCACATAATCGACCACGGTCTGGACCGGCGCGATGGTGGAAAGATCAGCGCCTACCAGTTCGCACTTGCGGCCCAGCGCGCGCACCATGGCTGCGGTTTCTTCAGCCGGGGTGCGGCCCACAGCGGCGATATCCGCGCCTGCCTCGGCCAAGGCCACGGCAATGCCTTGCCCGATGCCGGTGTTCGCGCCGGTGACGACCGCGACGCGGCCCGAAAGATCAAAGTTGCTCATGCCCTATCCTCTCCCCGCTGCCTGTTTGTCAGGCAGTCAGACCGCGCAGATAGTCGGCAATCGCCGCATCCTTGCAGTTGGGATAGAACAGCTCGGCAAACTTTTCGCCCGCAATGGCGGCTTTCAGCAGGTCCTGATCAACGGTCTTGAGCACGGACAGCATATCGTGGCAGGCCGCTGCCTTCAGGTCCTTCAGGATGCCGCGATTGGTGGCCATGATTGCGGCGCGTTCACGCGGGTAGCCAAGGCCGCGTTCGCCATCGAACAGCTTGGCATAGCAATCCTGGAGGTTCAGCTCTGCCGCCCAGCCAAAACCTTTGGCATAAGGCATGGAAATGGCGTTGCCATCGTTGATCTGGCCAAACAGGAAGGCGTCGGTCGGATCGATCACCAGCCCGCAGAACACGCCGGGCATGGCATTGGCCGCCAGCATCGATCCCATGCCGGTGCCGCAGCCGGTCACTACAAAGTCAGCCGCGCCCGAATTGAGCAGGATGCCCGTCAGCACGCCGTTCATCACATAGGTGAGCGAAGCTTTGTCGTCAGCCGCATACATTCCGTAGTGGTGGACTTCATGGCCCAGCGGCGTGGCCACGGCGGTCAGCGCGTCGTGGACAATGCTGCTCTTGGCGGCCTGGCTGTTTTCAATGATGAGCGCGATCTTCATGGGGGATTCCTCTCGCTCCGGCATCCGGCGCCGGTAGCCTGTTCGTTTCAAAGTTGATTGCTAGGTAACCGGTGTCATAAATTCGTGCAAGCCGGATTTTGGCGTTTGCGCAAAAGCGCTTCAGGCGGATGCTACAGAAGCGCGTTCGATCAGGTCGGAAAGGAAGTGCGATGGTTGCCGCCGGGCTTCTGCCGGATCGATCAGTTTGATCGCGGCTGATCTGGCCATGTCCTGAATCGGCCACCGCACCGTGGTGAGCGGAGGCCAGATGTGTGCGGCGATGGCGGTATCGTCAAAGCCCACGATTGACAGGTCTTCGGGCACCGAAAGCCCCTGCTTGCGCACGGCATGAAGCACGCCTGCGGCCATTTCATCGTTGCTGGCAAAGATGGCGGTGGGGCGGGGCGATGCGGCCAGCAGCTTATCCCCCGCAGCAATGCCGGTTTCGAAGGTGTAATTGCCCTCGGCCATGATCGCCGCGTCGATGGCCAGGCCCGCCGTTTCCAGCGCATCGCGATAGCCCAGCGCGCGTTCGGCGGCAGAGCGGAAGCCTTCTGGCCCCGCCACAAATCCGATTCGCCGATGCCCGCGCCCAATCAGATAGGCTACCGCCTTGGCCACGGCCTCGCGGTCGTTCGATGCGACCATGTGCTGGTCCTCATCCAGCTTGACCGAACCCATCCGCACCCAGGCCACGCCCAGTTCCTCGCACAGATCTGCCAGCGCATCGTTTTCGGAAATCGGCGGCAGCAGCAGCACGCCATAAAGCCGCTGCTGTTCAAGGAAGCTGCGCACATCTTCCAGCATATCGGGCGAGCGGCGGTTTACCGGGCGCACCACCAGCGCGAACTCGGTGTTGCTGATGGCCGAAAGAATGCCTTCCTGCACCCCCAGCACCATCTGTGCGTTCGGGTTGTCGTGGATCAGCCCGATCAGGAAGTTGCGCCGCAGCGCCAGCGCGCGCGCCTGCGGGTTGGGCACATAGCCAAGGTCAGCAATCACCGCCTCAACCTTTTCGCGCGTGGCTTCGTTCAGCAGGGGTGAACGGTTGATCACGCGGCTGACAGTCTTTTTGGATACGCCGGCGATGCGCGCAACATCGTTGATCGTCGGTTTGCCGTCCTTTGCCTTTTTCACGCCCGTCCCCGATCGATCCTGTTGGGCTGCCGATGGCTTACACCGGTGTCATCAACATTTCCGTCCTAGCCTTATCGCCCCGATCTTTGCAATGGCAGCGCATTCATCGGCAATTGACACCGGTTACCTAAGCGCTATCGATGGCGGCACACCTCACAGGAGAGTCGCTTGTCCATGCCGGACGCCCTGATCCTCGATGTTCTGCCCGAGGCGCTGCAAATCCATGCCGCAGATGGCGTGGCCGTGGCCCTGCGCGATCTTGCGGCGGGAGCGGTTGTGCGGGTGAATGGCACGAACGTCATCTTGAACGCGGCGGTTGCACGCGGGCACAAGTTTGCGCTTGTCCCGCATGAACCGGGCGTGTCGGTGATGAAGTATGGCCTGCCCATCGGCTGCACTACGCAAGCGATTGCGGTGGGGGACCATGTTCATGTCCACAATCTGGCCACGGCGCTGGTAGGAGAGGTGGCCTATGCGCCGCCTGCCACCAAAGCCAAAGCGCCTGTCCAGTGCGCCTCAGATGCCGCAATGATGTGGCAGGGCTATCTCCGCGGCGATGGCCGCGCTGCCACGCGCAACGAGATCTGGATTCTGCCCACGGTCGGCTGCGTCGGTTTGACGTCAGAACAAGTCGCCCGCGCCGCAGAAGTTCGCCACGCTACACTGATTGCACAAGGGCGGATCGATGGCATCCACGCCTTTGCGCACCCGCACGGCTGTTCGCAACTGGGCGATGATCTTGGCGGCACGCGCGCGTTGCTGGCGGGCCTTGCCGCCAATCCCAATGCGGCGGGGGTATTGCTGTTGGGGCTGGGCTGCGAATCGAACCAGTTGGCCGACCTGATGGATGCCATTCCCGCTGAACTGCATGGCAAAGTTCGGACGCTTTCTTCACAAGGCGCGGGCGATGAACTGGCAGAGGCGGCGGTGCTGGTCGACCAATTGGTGGAGCAAGCAGCGCAGGCGCAGCGTGAAGCCCTGCCGCTTTCCGCCCTGACAGTGGGCCTCAAATGCGGCGGATCGGATGGCTTTTCCGGCCTCACCGCCAATCCCCTGCTGGGCCGCTTTGCCGATGTGTTGGCAGCAGCGGGCGGGACTCCGGTTCTGACCGAAATTCCTGAGATATTTGGTGCTGAACAAGCGTTGCTGGACCGCGCCGTGGACCCACAGACGTTCAATACCGCAGCTGCGCTGGTGAACGGGTTCAAGCGGTACTATCTTGATCAGGGGCTTCCCGTTTCGGAAAATCCCTCGCCCGGAAATATCGCGGGCGGCATTACCACGCTGGAGGAAAAGTCCGCAGGTGCCGTGCAAAAGGCTGGCGGCGCACCGTTGTGCAGCGTGGTGGCCTATGGCGATCAAGCGCGCGTGCCCGGTCTTGCCCTGCTTGAAGCGCCGGGCAATGATGCGGTGTCCTCAACCGCGCTGACCGCCGCGGGGGCCACGCTGGTGCTTTTCACCACCGGTCGCGGCACGCCGCTTGGCTTTCCGGCGCCAACCGTGAAAATTGCATCGAATCGCACGCTGGCGCAGGCCAAACCGCACTGGATCGATTTCGATGCTTCGCGCGTGCTTGATGAAGGTGTTGAGGCTGCGGATGCGGCCTTTCTCGCCACGCTGCTTGCTATCGCCAGCGGGCAGAAAACCGCCGCTGAACGCGGTGGGCAGCGCGCCATCGCCATCTGGAAAAGGGGCGTAACGCTCTAATTGAAACGGCTGCCAAAGCGCAGCCACTTGCGAATGACACCGGTTTCCTATACGCAGCCGGACGAATGAAGGACCAAGGGATGGGGATCGAATTGAACAAGAGCGCGGATCATGTCGCGAAGGCCTTTGTGGGTGCCCGCCACGCTGCGCGCGCGCTGCCGGTCTACCCCGGCGTTGCCCCGCGCAATCTGGCTGCGGCCTATACCGTGCAGGACCGCGCCATTGCCATTGACGCCCGCATGGTGGCCGGATGGAAGGTTGGCCGGATCAATGCTCCGCTTGACAGCCAGTATGGCGCAAACCGCCTTGCCGGGCCGATCTTTGCCGATAGCATCATCGATGCGGTAGCAGATGAATCCCCGCCGATGCCGGTGTTTGCCGGTGGTTTCGCGGCGGCAGAGGCTGAACTGCTGCTTCATGTAGCGCCAGGATTTAGTGGCGCGGTGCCCACCGATGATGCCGGAACCATCGCCATTGTGGATGACGTGCGGCTCGGCATTGAAATTGCCAGCTCACCCTATCCCGGTATCAATACCGATGGCCCGCTGGTGACTGTGTCTGATTTCGGGAACAATGCAGGGCTGGTGCGCGGTGCGCGGCTCGAAGGCTGGCAGACGCTCGACTTGTGCGCCATCATGGTGCGCAGCAAGATTGATGACGTGGAAGTGGGTGCAGCAACCGCCGCTACCATGCTTGATGGTCCATATGGCGCAGTGCGGTTCCTGCTGGCCAACCTGATTGCGCGCGGCTTTGATGTGTCGGACGGCCTGTGGGTATCGTCCGGCGCGATTACAGGCGTGCATGAAATTGCGGTGGGCCAATCCTTCCGCGCCATATTCGAAGGTTGCGGCGATCTGCGCTGCAGCGTGGTCGCTGCGGCCCCGCGTTAAGAGCGAAGGGCAGACCGGGCAAAGCCGGGTGCCCGTATGGGAGAGTTCTGATGGTCCAAGGTTCCGCCCCCGCGCTTGATGCCGCCGCCGCCAAGGCGGGCCGCTATCGTTGGGTGATCGTGGCGCTGCTCTTTGCGGCAACGGCGGTCAATTACATCGACCGGCAGATGATCGGCGTGTTGAAGCCTACGCTGGTGGCTGAATTCGGGTGGAGCGAGACGGACTTTGCCTACATCGTGTTCTGGTTTCAGGCCGCTTATGCCATCGGCTACATCGGCTTTGGCCGCATCGTTGATGTTGTCGGCGCAAGGCTGGGCTATACCGTTGCCATCATCATATGGACCGCAGGGCACATGGCACATGGTTTTGCCAGCGGCCTGATGAGCTTCGCTGCTGCACGCTTTGGCCTCGGGCTGGGCGAAAGCGGCAATTTCCCCGCAGGCATTCGCGCGGTCACAGACTGGTTCCCACAGCGTGAACGCGCATATGCCATCGGATTGTTCAATGCCGGCGCAAACGTGGGCGCAATCATCACCCCGCTGCTGGTGCCGGTGCTGGTCCTGTGGTTCGGGTGGCGCGCGGCATTCTTCGTCACCGGCATCTTTGGCGTGCTGTGGCTGGTGGCGTGGTGGCTGATCTATCGCCATCCTTCGGAACACCCGAAGGTATCGCCCGCCGAACTGGCGTGGATTCAGCAGGACCCGGCTGATCCGGTGGAAGCTATTGGGTGGAACCGCCTGCTGACCGTGCGGGAGACCTGGGCCTATGCGCTGGGCAAGTTCCTGATCGATCCGGTGTGGTGGTTCTTCCTGTTCTGGCTGCCCGGCTATCTTTTCGAACGCTATGACATGGACCTCAAGACTTTCGGCCTGCCGCTGGCGGCGATTTACCTGATTTCCGATGGCGGTTCGATCTTTGGCGGATGGATGTCGTCGCGGCTGATAAAGGCTGGGCGCACGCCCAACTTTGCGCGCAAGATCACGATGTTGCTTTGTGCCTTTGCGGTCCTGCCGATCTGGTTTGCGCAAAGCATCGACAGTGTATGGGGCGCTGTGCTGATCATTGGCCTTGCCACCGCCGCGCATCAGGCATTTTCGGCCAATCTTTACACTTTGCCATCGGATATGTTCCCGCGTGGTGCGGTGGGTTCTGTCGTGGGGATCGGCGGCACACTGGGCGCGCTGGGTGGCATGGGCATGGCGCTGTTCACGGGATATATTCTGGACACCACCGGCAGCTATGAAATCCTGTTCGGGATCTGTGCCGGAGCCTATTTCGCCGCGCTTGGTGTGGTGCATCTGCTGGCGCCCAGACTGGCTCCTGCGAAAGTTTGACCGGGGCTTTCCAAGCGTTTTTCTGAACTGCACCAAGATGCACCTAACTGCGTTCAAGCGGCACCAAATCTACCATAAAGGGCCGCGCGTGACACTTTACCCCCGGGCAAAGTGTCACAGAGGACAAATGTTGGATTTCGGGTGATGACGGGCACGGAAGGGATTCACAGGAATCCTGTTATGTGCTTTGTTGAATCACGAAATGTTCCAAGCAGCGATCCTCCCCGGTTCATCCGCTCCCTCTGCTAGTGCTTCTGGCTCCGGCTCTCCCAGCCCGGTGTCATCGCTGCTGGATTGCCTTGCGCAGGCCAGCACCCGCCCGCGCTATGCCTTCATGGTGCTCAGCCTGATTGCCGAAGTGTCCGATGCCCGGGGAGAGGCGGGGCCGTTTGTGCGCCGGGGTGGGCGTGAAATGACCTTGCGCGATTTCCTGTGCGACAGTCTGGCCCCGATGGGCGGGCGTGATCCGCGCCGTATTGCTCTGGCAGAGCGGGTGAAATCGGATCTGATCCTTGAAGATCGCATGCCAACAGACCCTGCTGCTGCTGCCGCGCTGGTGGAGGATGAAGTGCGTGAGCGGGTGCGGGCATCGGGCAAAACCAATCTCAGCCGCGCTGTGTCCGAGCTGGTGGCTGCAGGACTTTTACGCCGGTATTACAAAGGTTTCGCGGTGGATCACGAAAACCGGGGCGGGCAACGCCACGCGGTTTATGTGTTGCAGGGTATCGCACGCTGCCTGTTATCGCACCGCATGGCCGCCCCTGCGCCATCCCGAAAATCCCCCGTTCAGGGCGAACTTCGCTTCGTCTGATTGCTTCGTGCTTGGAACTTCGGCCTAAGTTTGGCATTCAGGCGGGGATGAGCCCGTATATTCAATGACATCAGCCCAATGGCTTTCGCTGGCCACGCTTGCCGGAATGATGATCTTGTTCCTGTGGGGACGGTTCCGGTATGATGTAACGGCGGTGATGGCGCTGCTAGGCGCGGTTGCGCTTGGCGTCGTGTCGCCCAAAGCCGCATTTTCCGGCTTTTCGGACGATATCGTCATCATCGTCGGGTCCGCGCTGGTGCTTTCGGCGGCGGTGCAGCGTTCGGGCATGATCGAAGGGCTGCTGCAATCGCTGGCGCAGCGGATAAAGCGGCCACAGACGCAGATGCTGGTCATGTCGGCCGCCGTGGGCGTGGCTTCGGGCTTTATCAAAAACGTGGGCGCGCTGGCCATGCTGATGCCGGGCGCTGTGCAGATGGCGCGCAAGAACGGATCGTCCCCCTCGCTCTATCTGATGCCGATGGCCTTTGCTTCGCTGCTGGGTGGCCTGACGACGCTGATCGGCACATCGCCCAACATCATCGTCAGCCGCGTGCGCGAGGAGATGACAGGCGAACCGTTCAGAATGTTCGACTATCTGCCCACCGGCGCAGCGCTGCTGGCCGTTGGGCTTGTGTTTTTAAGCGTGGGCTGGCGGCTGCTGCCGACCAACCGCAATGCCGCGCAAGGCATGGACGAGGCGATCAACATATCGTCCTATGTGATCGAGGCGAAAGTGACCACCGGCTCACCCGTGGCCGGATTGACCGTCGCTGCGTTTCGGGAGCGGCATGACAGCGAAATCGAGGTCACCGGTCTGGTCCGCGGCGATATGCGCGGGGCGGTTGATCCGGGCATCCACATCGAAGAAGGCGATGTGCTGATCGTTAGCGGAGAGCCGAACACGCTTGAGCGGGTGGTGGGTGCTGATCGCCTGATCCTGGCAGGTGGTGACAAGGACGATCAGGGTAAGGCCGATAGCCTTGGCGTGATCGAAGCCGTGATCCATGCAGAATCGGCGTTAATCGGCCGCACGGCAAGGCGGTTGCAGATGCGTGATCGGCTGGGCATTAACCTGATCGCTATCTCGCGAGAAGGGGCGACAATCGCCAGCAAGCCGGGCAATACCGTGCTGCAGGCAGGCGACGTGATCGTGCTTCAAGGGCCGCTCAATACCATGCCCGCGCGCCTATCAGAAATGGGCGCGCTGCCACTGGCACAGCGCAAGATCGGGCTGGGTTCACGCAAATCACGCTGGTTGCCGCTGGTCATTCTGGCCGCAGCAATGGTGGCTGCCGGCAGTGGCGTTGTGCCTGCTGCCATGGCGTTTTTCGCCGCTGCTAGCCTGACCGTGATCACCGGTGCCCTACCTGCGGACGAAGCCTACAAGGCCATCGAGTGGCCGATCCTGATCATGCTGGCCGCGCTGATCCCGGTCAGCGAATCGTTGCAGACGACCGGCGCTTCTGACGTGATTGCACGTTTGCTGGCCGATCTGGCGATGCAGCTGCCCGCATGGGGCGCAGTGGCGCTGATTCTGGTTGCGGCAATGGCGGTCACGCCGTTCCTGAACAATGCCGCCACGGTGCTGGTGATGGCGCCGATTGCGGCAGTCTTTGCCGAACAGCTGCACTATCGCCCCGAAGCCTTCCTGATTGCCACAGCAATCGGCGCTGGCTGCGATTTCCTGACCCCCATCGGCCATCAGTGCAACACGCTGGTGCTGGGGCCGGGGGGCTATCGCTTTGGTGATTACGCAAGGCTGGGCGCGCCATTATCACTGCTGGTGGTGCTGATCGGCACGCCGCTGATCCTGTGGTCGTGGCCGCTTTAGAATTCATCCGCCCTTGCCGAACCTGTCGGTGCCGAATGGCGTATTGTGATGCCCGGTGCAGCGTTGAATGTCTGCCCGTCGATTGTGATGGAGCATGGTTCATGGGTTTGAGGATTGCGGGTGTATTGTGGGTGGTGCTAGCTCTGGCGGGCAGTCCGTCGCTGGCGCAGACATCTGAAATGGCGGCTGCGGCAAAACCTGCGCCGCTGCTGGTGCCGGCCGATTTCAAGGTGCCGACGCTGGTGGAAGGGCCGGGTTTCAAGCTGGTTCCGCTGGGGCCGGATTTGGTCAAGATCGATTTTGACGCCTACATGTCGTCAATCGAACATCTGCAGAAAACCTTTTCGCGCAGCACGAGCTGGCCTCATCCCGGCATTTCCGATGCCGATGCAATGAAGGACATGGAAGGCGAACATGCGCGGTTTAAGGCGCGCAAGTCGTTTGCCTATGGGGTGCTGACGCCTGATGGCAAACGCGAACGCGGAAGCGTCTATGTCTCGCCCAGCCGCGTGCCGGGCTACGATGCGATGGTCAGGATGTGGGTGACCAAGGCGGATTACGACGCAGGCTTCGATGCGCAGCTTTACGCCTGGGTGCAGGCATGGGTGGCCAAGGAATGGCCCTTTGCGCGCGTTGCCTATCCGGGCCGCGCGATTGCGTGGGACGATTGGGATGCGCAAATGAAGGCGGCCAAGGGGGGGTGACGCCGCTCAGCCGTTCAACTGTCTGACGGTATCTCGCTTTAATGCGTTGCCCACCCCCACCCCCTCCCGCAAGCGGGAGGGGGGCGAGCTTTATCGGGCAATGAGCCTTATTTGATCTGTGCCCGCATCCGCGCGGCGCGCTTGGCCGGATCGGGGTGGGTTTGCAGCAGCGCGATGCCACCACCGCCGCCCAACGCCGCCAGCTTGTCCATCGCGGCAGGGCAGGCGGCCAGCGGATAGACTTTGGCCTTCATGAAACCGAGTGCATAGTCATCAGACGCAGTTTCGGCGGCCTGCGAATGCTGGGCGTTGACCACGTTCCTTATCAGCCCGCCAAGCTGCGAATTGGCAAGCCGGCCAACGCCGCTGCTGGCCGTGCTGGCCACGCTGAGCGCTGCGTCCTGCTGCAGGGCCATCTTCATGCGCTTTTGCCCGTGGCCAAGCTTCACGTGGCCGATTTCGTGCCCGATCACGCAACGCACTTCATCGTCGGTCATCTTGTCCATCAGCCCGGAATAGACCCGCACCGTACCATCGCCCATCGCAAAGGCATTCACATCCTTGGCAAGGTAGGCCTTGATATCAAGATTCAGCCCGTCATAACTGGTCAGGCCCTTGGTCAACTTGGCCAGCCGCACGGCATAGGGGTTCTTGGCAGGCGCAACGGTGTTTTGCTTGTCCAGTTCAACGGACATCTGCGAGAAATAAGCGACCATCTGCTGGTCTGAGACTGTGGCCGCTTGCACCACCTTTTTGGCCGAACCCAATATGCCGCCAAGCCCCTGCGCCTGAGCAGAAGCTGCCAGCATGACCGTGGCCAGCCCGGCAAGAGCCGCTCCAGCAGTGGTCAAAAGCGATGATGCACGCCGCGTTGAAGCGTGACGCCGTGATGTGATGGTCTTTTTCATGAGTATTCTCTCCTTGTGGGAAAGGTTAGCGACCGCTTTGCATCGCAGCAAGCCGAGGCGCGCCTTCGGCACAGGAATTGAATCTGATTCGGGGCGAATGCAGCAGGCCAGATGGCTTTCAGCTTCGCCCCAGTGCATCCCGCCCCAGTGCATCCCGCCACTGTGCCAGCCGTTCAACCGCTTGCGTCAGCATCGCCTCAGGTTTGCAGTGGCACAGCCGCGCAATGTGGGTTGGGGCATTTGCGCCTTCCCACAGTGCCGAAAGCGGGATGGAGGCGACGCCAGCTTCTTCAACAGCGCGCAGGGCAAAGGTCCGGTCATCCAGCGCAAAGCCCGATGCGGGCAGATCAACGCAGGTGAACCATGTGGCGGCGCTGGGCAGCAGGGCGAAGCCTTCGCGGGTCAGCGCCTTGATCAGGCCGTGGCGGCTCTCAACCCAGCGGGCGGTGCAGCCTTGCGCAATTTCCGGGTGATGCAGTGCTTCGGCCACGGCCGCTTGCAGCATCGGCGGCGTGGTGAAGGTCAGGAACTGGTGCGCGCGCCCTACCACGGCGGCGACATCGGGCGCGGCCACGATCCAGCCCACTTTCCAGCCCGTTGCGCCAAAGATCTTGCCAGCCGATCCGATTTTCAGCGCGCGCGCCGCCATACCGGGCTGGGCGAGAAGCGAGGCATGAGTCTGACCGTCAAACCGCACATTCTCCCAAACCTCGTCACAGATCGCGAACAGATCATGCTCTGTGCAAATGTCGGCCAGCATTGTCAGGTCTGCGGGCGATGCGACGGTGCCGGTGGGATTGAGCGGATCGTTAAGTACCAGCACACGGGTGCGCAGGGTGATCGCAGCCCTGATTGCCACCTGATCATAGGCCCAGTACGGCGGTTGCAGCGGCACGAACACCGGCACCCCGCCCGCGCGGCGCACCAGCGGGGCATAGGCATCATAGGCGGGTGCGAAGAGCAGCACTTCATCGCCCGGTTGCACAACGGCAAAGATCGCCGCAGCCACGGCCTCGGTCGCGCCGGAGGTAACGATCACGCTTTCCGGCGGCAGGTTGAGCCCTTGCGTGCGCGCATAGAAAGCGGAGACCGCGCGGCGCAATTCGGGCAACCCTGCCATCGGCGGATACTGGTGCGATTGTTCCGCGCTGGCACGCACCAATGCCTCCAGCAATTCAGGCGGCGGTGGACCATCGGGGAAACCCTGCCCCAGATTGATCGCACCGGTGGCGCGGGCAAGGCCGGACATCTCTTCGAAGATTGTCACCGGCATATCGGCGTATAGCGGGAGCAGGCGCGGTTGTGTCATCGCCGCCAAGCCTAGCCTCTGGCCGCGTATGGTTGCAATGCGTGTGATGGCAGCTACGCTGCCACCCGCAGAAGAGGAGTTGGCCGCGTGTCACAAGGGATTGTCCTGCATGGTTTCTGGCGGTCCACCGCCACCTGGCGCGTGCGCATTGCGCTGGCGCTGAAGGGGCTGGCCTGGGACACCGTGCCGCATGACCTGCGCAAGGGTGATCAGCGCGCCGAAGATTATCTGGCGCTCAATCCACAAGGCGTGGTGCCCACGCTGGTGGTGGATGGCGCGCCGTTGATGCAAAGCATGGCAATCTGCGAGTACCTTGACGAGGTCTATCCCGAACCGCCATTTCTGCCCGCAGGGCCGCTCGAACGCGCGCGGGTGCGGGCCTTTGCGCAAGTGGTGGCGTGTGAAATACACCCACTCCAGAATCTCAAAGTGCTCAAGATGGTCAAAGCACTGGGACAGGATCAGGCGGGCGTGGATCGGTGGGCGGCCGAGGTGATCGAACGTGGGCTTGAAGCCTGCGCCGCATTGATTGCCGCGCACGAAGGCCCTTATTGCTTTGGCGCGCAGGTGACGCTGGCCGATGTGCTGCTGGTGCCGCAACTCAGCAATGCGCGGCGGTTTGGTGCGCGCTTCGATTATGGGCGGATTGCAGAGGTGGAAGAGGCTTGCATGGCCTTGCCAGCCTTCGCCGATACCGCACCTGCCATGCAGCCCGAGGCGGATTAGCCGCGCCTACTGGCGATTTGTGCCCTGCGCGCTTAAAGGGGCGCACCATGAATACCAATCAGCCGATCACAGTAGCCGCGCTTTATCACTTTGCCATGGTGGATGACCCTGCGGTCCTGCGTGATGCGCTGGATGATCTATGCCGCGCGCAAGGGATCAAGGGCACACTGCTGGTGGCGCGCGAGGGGATAAACGGGACAATTGCGGGCCATGCGCAAGGTATTGCGCAAGTGACAGGCTTTATCCGCAGCCGGTTCGGCGATGGGGTGGAAATCAAATATTCGGGCGCGGCGGAAATGCCGTTCTACCGCATGAAAGTGCGGGTGAAGCGCGAAATCGTGACGATGGGCCAGCCGGACATCGATCCGCGCGCCAGCGTGGGGACCTATGTGGCTCCGCAGGATTGGAACGCGCTGATCGCCGATCCCGACACGATCGTGATCGACACGCGCAACGATTACGAGGTTGAAGTCGGCACGTTTGAACGCGCCATCGACCCGCGCACGCGCTCGTTCCGCGATTTTCCTGACTGGTTCCGGCGGGAGCGTGAGCGGCTGCTGGGAGAGGGCAAAGCGCCCAAAGTCGCCATGTTCTGTACAGGCGGCATTCGCTGCGAGAAATCCACCGCGTTTCTGAAATCCGAAGGGGTGGAAGAGGTCTATCACCTCAAGGGCGGCATCCTGAAGTATCTGGAAGAAGTGCCACCCGGCCAGAGCCTGTGGCATGGCGAATGCTTCGTGTTTGATGAGCGTGTGGCGGTGGGGCATGGCCTTGTGCCCGGCACCCACGTGCTGTGTCGCGCCTGTCGCTGCCCGGTAAGCGAAGAGGGTCGCGCATCGCCGCTTTATGAAGACGGCGTATCATGTGCGGCCTGTTATCACGAACGCACCGATGACCAGCGCGCCTCGGCGCGGGAGCGGGACCGGCAGGAGAAGCTGGCACGCGCGCGGGGCCTTGCGCATATCGGCGCGGTGCAAGGGGACGGTTAGACCCAAAATCCTCCACCCAACCCGCTCATGCTGAGCTTGTCGAAGCATGCTACATGACCTTGCGCCAAACACCCTTCGCCCTTCGACAAGCTCAGGGTGAGCGGGGTTTGTAGAACAAGCCTTAACTGTAAAACTCGCTTTCAATCCGCGCGAGCGTTTCGAAACCATCGCCGATGTGCGCGCGCATCGCGCGTTCAGCGCCATCGGCATCGCCTGCCACGATCAGCGCCAGCATGGCGCGATGATCGGCATTGGCGGTTTTCAGCCGCTCTTCGTCATAGAAGCTTTCGAACAGCAGGCGGTGGATCGGCACGTTAAGCCGCTGCAAGTGATCGGCGATCACTTTGTTGCCCGATCCATCCACGATCAGCCGGTGCCATTCATTGTTCAACCGGCCAAAGCGGTCGGGCGCACGGTCCTTTACGCATGCGTCAAGCTGGTCTTGCAGATCCTGCAACCGCGCGATCATGGCCGGATCGGCCCTTGCGGTGAAATCGTGCATGGCCATGCCCTCCAGCGCCATGCGTGCGCGGTAGATCTGGCGCACTTCATCCAGCGTTGACGAGCGCACCGATGCGCCGCGAAACTCCTCGATCTCCACCAGCCCTTCGCCTTCAAGGCGCTTTAACGCCTCGCGCACCTTGGACCGGCTCGCCCCGGTCTGGCGGATGATGTCCACCTCTACCAACCGCTGGCCCGGCACGAAGCGCCCGGTGCGGATGCGCTGGCGCACCCAATCGGCGATTTCAGGGCCGGTTGGCGCGCGCGGCGGTTCGAGGTTTCCCGTTTGCATGACATGCACCTATCGCGCAGCATCAACGATATTGTCAACAATATCATCAGCCATTTTTCAGTTGTAAGCGCTTGCCACTTCAACGATCACAGGATCAGCAACAAAGCGGACATCGAATCCGCGCAGGAGAGATGGCGTGATAAGGACTCCGATCCTGGCAGCGGTAATGGCGGCGGCTTGTATGACCGCTGCGCCTGTTGCCTTGCAGGCGCAAGCTGTGTCGGCCGCGCCCTATCCCGATGTTGTTCGCACCTCATCCTATGTCCCGGTGCGCGATGGCACACGGCTTGCAGTCAATGTTTATCGCCCGGCACGCGATGGCGCGGCGGAGACTGCGCCACTGCCGGTAATCTTTTCGTTCACCCCCTATCGCGCGCGCTTCAAGGACAAGGACGGCAAGGTTGAGGAGCTGGCCCTGAATGACCGGCTTGCCATGCGCAGCCTGATCCGCGCGGGCTATGTTGTGGCCACGGCCGACATTCGCGGCAAGGGCGCCTCGTTCGGGCACCGCCGCGGCTTTCAGGACCGGACCGAGGCGATGGACGGCCACGATCTGGTCGAATGGCTGGCCAATCAATCGTTTTCGACCGGCAAGGTGGGGATGATCGGCTGTTCTTATCTTGGCGGTTCCACCTTCCATACCGCGTCCACCGCCCCTCCATCGCTGAAGGCCGTGTTCATCGGCGCATCGGATCTCGACAAGTACGCCTTCGTGCGCCGGGGCGGGATACCGGCGCAGTTCAACACGCGGCCTGATGAGCCGCCCGAGGTTGATCTGGCCAGTGTGCCGGTGGACGCCGATGCCGATGGCTCTCTGCTGCGCGCAGCCGTGGCCGAACATGCCGCCAACACGCCTATGGCGGCGCTGTGGTATGGCATGCCCTATCGTGACAGCGTTTCGGCTTTTACCGGCAATGCCTTCTGGGAAGAGGTTGGCACCTACAACTATCTCGATGCCATTCGCCGCGCTGGAATTGCCACATACTTCTGGAGCAACTGGCAGGATGAACCAACCGCGCAATCGCTGCTGAGCGCGGCCAATTTCCCTGAAAGCCGCTTTCTGGCAGGTCCGGGCAGCCACTGCGTGCCCCCGCCGGGGTTCGATTTCACCGGCGAGATTACGCGGTATTTCGATCTGCATCTGAAAAGTGCTGGCGCTGGTCGCAATGGGGCAGGCAAGGTCCCACGCGCGACCTATTGGGTCGAGGGGTTAAATGGGAAGGGCGGCTATGTCTCGTCCGACACGCTGCCGGGTGAGAAGAGCACGCCGCAAGGCTGGTTCCTCAGCGGCGGCAAAAGCGGCACTGCGCATTCGGTCAACGATGGCACTTTGATGCTCAAGGTTGCGCGCGCAGGCGCGGACAGCTTTACCGTGCAATACGATCTGCCCGATCCTGAATACTTCGCGTTCTGGGCCAAGCCGATGGACGACAAGGGCCTGAGCTATACCACAGCGCCCTTGACCAAGCCTGCCAAGCTCATCGGCTTTCCGGTGGCACATCTGGCGGTTTCGGCCGACAAATCTGATGCCCACGTGTTCGTCTATCTCGATCAGGTGGATGCTACGGGCAAGGCGGAGGTCGTGGCCTTCGGGCGGCTTGCGCTGTCGCATCGCGTTGAGGGCCGCGCACCCTATGCGGCGATGGGCCTGCCATTCCACCCGGGGCGCAAGGCCGATGTCCTGCCTGTGGCTCCGGGGCAGGTGGTGCGCCTGAACATCGACATGACGCCGATCGCGCGCGTGGTTCCGGCGGGCGCGCGGCTGCGGCTGACGATTGCCGGTGCTGATCCGCGCCAGCGCAATTTGAAGGATATCGCGCAAAGTCCGGCTCCGGTCATCACGGTGCACCATGGCGGGGCCGATGCCTCACGCCTCGATCTGCCGCTGGCGCAATGATTACGAAGTGACGTTTGCATTTTGGGGAAGTGGAAGCCGCGTTTGACGGCTCAGGGAAGGAGCAATGAACATGAAGGGCAATCTTGATCGGTCTGCCAAGGCCATGCTGAATTTGGGTGCCAGCATGCTGGCGCTGGCTTTGCCAGTGGCTGCTCACGCGCAGGACGTTCCGCAGGAAGCCGCAGAAGAAGCCGCGCCCGGCGATGATGCGATCATCGTAACCGGTAGCCGCGTGCGTGGCACCGCGCCGGTGGGTGCGGCGGTAACGGCGCTAGGCCGCAAGGACATCGAAACATCAAGCGCGGTAACCGTGGACCGCATGATCCGCGAAATCCCGCAGGTTTTCGATCTTGGCGTCTCCGAAAACTCGCGCGGGCAATCGGGCGGCAGCGGCAACATCACCTTCGGCAACTCGGTCAACCTGCGCGGGATCGGGCCTTATGCCACGCTGATCATCGTCGATGGCCACCGCGTGACCAACAACAGCCGCTCGATCGATCCCTCGACCATTCCTTCGCTGGGTGTTGAGCGGGTTGAAATCATCGCTGATGGCGCTTCGGCCATCTATGGTTCGGATGCCGTGGCAGGCGTGGTCAACATCATCCCGCGCCGTTCACTGGATGGCGGTGAACTGCTGGCCCGCCAGGGCATTAGCAGCCGTGGCGATTTCCATGAAACCACGCTGGGCGCTGCGCTGGGCAAAGTGTTTGATCGCGGGCAGATCATGGTCGCCTATGAACATATCGAACGCTCGAACCTGTCAGGCGATGATCGCGATTTCTTCACCAGCGATCAGCGCCGCTTTGGTGGGACGGACTATCGCATTGTTCGTTGCGATCCGGGCAATATCAACGCCAACGGCACCACTTATGCCATCCCCGCATCCGGGCTTACGCAGGCAGGCGCGGCAGGCTTGGTCGCAGGATCGCTCAACAAGTGCGATGAGCTGACCAATCAGGATCTGATCCCTGAACAACGCTACGATTCGGTCAACAGCACGGGCCGGTTCGAGGTCAGCGACTGGCTGGAAGTGTTCTACGACGGGTTTTATTCCAAGCGCTCATTTTATCGCAAATCGGCCTTTGCAAGCGCGCGGATCACTGTGCCCCAGACCAACGCCTTCTTCGTGCGCCCCGCCGGTTTTACTGGCTCCAGCTACACGCTCGATTACAATTTCCGCGATGATCTGCCGACCAACGATTCATCGGGCTTTGCCAAATCATGGCAGATCACGCCGGGGGTAAAGGTCAAGCTGCCCGGTGACTGGGAAGCCGAAGCCCTGTTCGGCTATGGCAAGACCAACGATTTTTCGGGATCGTACTTTGCCACCAACAATGCCGCGCTCAATGCCGCCCTGGCCAGCAGCAATCCCGACACTGCGTTTGATCCCTATGGCCTTGGCCGCACCAGCCAGGCCGTGCTCAATGGCATTGCCAACCAGATCTTTCTTGCCCCCACCAATGGCCGGTTGCGCACTTATGAAGGCCGCCTCAACGGCAGCCTGTTCACTGCACCGGGCGGCGATGTGAAACTGGCGGCCGGGTATGAACGGCAAGACTTCACTGTCGCGCTTGGCTCGGCCCGTGGCGGCCCGACGACGCCGATTGTGTTCCGCAACTTCGGGCGCAAGGTCGATTCGTTTTATGCCGAACTCTATGTGCCGGTGTTCGGCCCTGAAAACGCGATGGGCGGCTTCCAGCGTCTGGAATTCAACGCCGCCGTGCGCCACGACAAGTATTCGGACGTAGGCGGCACCACCAATCCCAAGTTTGGCGTGAACTGGGTGCCGTTCGATGGGGTTAAGCTGCGCGGCAGCTATGGCACATCATTCCGCGCGCCGACGATCCCTGAAATCTATGGCAATTCCAACAACATCTTCGGCCAATCGTACCAGAATCCGGCCGGCGGCGCGCCGCTGCAGGGCTATGCGCTGTCTGGCCCCAACCTTGATCTTGAGCCGGAAACGGCCACGTCATGGTCGGTCGGCATCGATTTCGATCCCACGCCCAACCTGCATTTCGGCCTGACGTACTGGGATGTGAACTACAAGAATCAGGTGCTCGCCAACCTGTCGAACCTCGCCATTCTGGGCACGGAAGCGCAGTACGCCGGGACCGGAATCATCCTGCGCGGCACCGATGCGGCCACCCGCGTGCAGCAATTACTGGCACAGGGCGTGACGCTGGCGGGTGGCTCCTTCCCCGGCGGCAGCGCGGCCAATGTCACGCTGTTCGTCGATGGACGCAGCCAGAACCTTGGCGTTTCTGTCACGCGCGGCATTGATTTCATTGGCAGCTGGCGGGCCGAACTGGGCGGCGAAGATGCGCTGACGTTTAGCGCATCAGGCACTTATCTGACCAAGTACCGCGTGGCGCTGACCCCCACCGCCCCGCTGATTGACCGGCTGAACTTCATCTTCAACCCGCTGAAGTTCCGTGCGCGCGGCAGTGTGACATGGGATCACGGCGCGTTCAGTGCGCGCGTGCTGGCCAACCATGTCAACGGCTATTTCAACAATCTGACCACCGCCGGTCAGCAGGTGAAAAGCTACACGCCGATCGAGCTGAACCTAACCTACCGGATCGGGGATCGAGACGCGACCGGCTTCTTCGACAAGGGCATGACGCTCAGCCTCGAAGTGCGCAACCTGTTCGATATCGACCCGCCTTATGTGAACCTCGCGCCCAGCGGCAACGGCAGTGGCGGCTATGACGCCAGCGCCAGCGACCCGATTGGCCGCTTGTTTGCCGTGTCCTTGCGCAAGTCGTTCTGACCCTATGCGCGGCGGAGCGATCTCGATTGTGCTGGCAGGGGACCTCGTGCTCGATGAGCCCGATGCGCCCTACTGGCTGGCCGGGATCGCTCCGACACTGCAGGCGGCAGACCTTGCGGTCGGCCATCTGGAAGTGCCGCATTCGGCGCGCGGGGTTGAGCTGAAAGGCGATGTCCCCGCACCCGCCGCACCGCCGGAAAATGTGGCGGCGATTGCGGGGGCGGGGTTTCATATGCTGAGCCTTGCCGGGAACCACATTGCCGATTGCGGGGCCGATGGCATTGCCGATACCCTTGCGCTGTTGGCAGCGGCGGGGCTGAAAGGCACCGGCGCGGGGCTGACCCTGGCACAGGCGCGCGCTCCGGCAGTGGTTGAACGGGGCGGACGCAAGATCGGCCTGCTCAGCTACAATTGCGTCGGACCAGTAATTTCGTGGGCCAGCGACAGCCGCGCCGGTTGCGCCTACTTGCGCATCGAAACTGCAGACGGTTCCCCCATCGCCCCTGCCGCCAATCTTGAACACGTGACCGATGAAGCCGTGGCCATCTTGCAGGCTGACATCGCCGCCCTGCGCCAAGAGGCTGATTTCGTGATGGTCGCGCTGCACAAAGGCATTGTCCACACCCCCGCGCGCCTTGCTCCCTATGAACGTGCAATCAGCCACGCCGCCATCGATGCGGGCGCGGACGCGGTGATCGGCCACCATGCCCACATCGTGCGCGGCATCGAGTTTCATCGCGGCAAACCGATCTTCCACGGCCTCGGCAATGGCTGCGTCGTCACCAGCGCGCTAAGCCCCGCACAAGACCATCCGGCCCGCCGCGAATGGGCCGAGCGGCGCAAGGTGATGTTCGGGTTTGAACCGGACCCGGCCTATACTCTCGCCCCATTCCATCCCGAAGCGGTCAATGCCATGCTGGGGCGGCTGACCTTGCACCCGGACGGCAGGGTGGACGTAGGCGTTGTGCCGGTAGACGTGCTGGCACCCGGACGGCCCATGCTAGCGACAGGAGAACGAAAGACCGCCGTGGCCCGCTATATCGAACAGATCACCGTGGCCGCCGGACTGCCCGCCATCACCATCGCGGCTGACGGGACGGTGTCGGCATGAAAGCCTTGCGCACAGCCGTGACCCTGACCGGCGGCATCGCCCTACTCGCAGCCACCGGCATCGATACGATCTCAGTTATCGGGCGGCACATCGGCCTGCCGTTTCGCGGCTCCATTGAACTGGTGCAAGTCGCCGTGCTGGTCGCCGGAACGCTGGCCCTGCTGGTGGCCACGGTCGACCGTTCACACGCAAAAGTGCACCTGCTGGTTGACCGGATGAGCGAACCCGCCCGCGCCATGCTGGATCGCGTATCCGCGCTGTTGGGCGCGCTGTTCTTCGCCGCCCTGCTGGCCGGTTCGGCTTGGCTGATGGCCGATCTGTGGAGCGGGCACGAGGAAAGCGAAGTCGTCGGCGTATCATGGCGCGCGATGCGGCTGTTCGCCAACGTCGTGTTCGCCACGATTGTGATCGCGCTGCTGGGCCAGGTCATTCGGAGGCGCAAGCCATGATACTGGCAACGCCCGAAACCGGCCTGATCGGCGTGCTGATCCTGTTCGCACTGCTGCTGGCGGGCCTGCCCATCGGCGTGGCGCTGGGTCTTGTCGGCCTTGGCGGGCTGTTCCTCGTGCTCGGCATAGAGCCAGGGCTGATCAAGGGCGGGGTGGTGCTGGTCGATACGCTCACCCGCTATGAACTCGGCACGCTGCCGCTGTTCATGTTCATGGCGCACTTGTTCTTCTCGTCCAACGCCAGCCGCGATCTGTTCGATGCGGCTGCCAAGATGGTAGGCCACCGGCGCGGCGGCCTCGCCTATGCTTCGGTCGGCGGCTGCGCTGGCTTTGGTGCAATCAACGGGTCGAGCCTTGCCACAGCGGCCACCATTGGCCTTGTCGCCCTGCCCGAAATGCGCAAGCGCGGTTATTCCGATGCGCTGGCCACCGGCACAGTGGCAGCAGGCGGCACGCTGGGGCAGATGATCCCGCCATCGGGCGCGCTGATCGTGTTCGGGATCATCGCCGAACAGTCCATCGGCAAGCTGTTCACCGCCGCCATCGTGCCGGGCATCACGCAGGCGCTGCTCTATTGCGCGGTGATCTGGATCGTGGTGCGCCTGCGCCCCAATGCCGCCCCTGCCAGCGAACGCGCCACCTGGGCTGAGCGGCGCGCGGCACTCGGCAAGATTGCCGACATGGTGCTGCTGATCGCGCTGGTCATCGGTGGCATTGCGCTGGGTTGGTTCAGTCCTTCGGAAGCAGCCTCCATTGGCGCGGCAGGCGCTCTGGCAATCGCCGCGTGGCGCCGCCGCCTGAACGGTGACATGCTGATGCAGGCGTTCGAAGAAACGCTGCGCACCAGTGGCTTGATCCTGATGGTCATTATCGGCGCACTGGTGTTTTCGGTGTTCATCTCGGTCACCGGCGTCACCGATGCGGTGGGTGCCTGGGTCACCGGCCTCGCGCTGGGCACCGTGCCCACACTGCTGCTGGTTGCGCTGATCCTGCTGCTGCTCGGCTCGGTGCTCGATGGGCTAGCGCTGATGCTGCTGACCACGCCGATCCTGCTGCCGGTGGTCGAAAGCGTGGGCATGTCGGCCATCTGGTTCGGCATCTTCCTGTGCCGCGCAATGGAGATCGGCTTTGTCCACCCGCCATTGGGCATGAACCTCTATGTCATTCAGGGCGTGGCCAAGGATGTCAGCATCAACCGCATTTTCAAGGGCGTGATGCCGTTCCTTGCCAGCGATCTGTTCCACCTCCTGATCATCATCCTGTTCCCCGCGCTGGCGCTGGGACTGCCCGAATTGCTTGGAAACTAATGATGATAGCTTACGCTGGCCCCAACCTGCCGCACGATCTGTTCGATGCCACGGGTCGCAACGCTGGGCCGCTCACATGGAACATCGACCGCGCGATGCCCGCCGCTGACCGCTGGCTGGAAAGCAAGTTCGCGCCCTGGACCCGCTCGGTGGTGCAGGACTGGGCTGATGGCGCACTCGACCATCTGGAAGCCGTGGTCTTCACCCGTGCCGACGACAGCGCACAGCGGCTCTATTACTATCTTTGCGAGCTGCGCCGGGCAGGTTCAATCAACGGGCCAGAGCCGCTCATGCTCGACATCGCCAAGATCGCCCGCAGCAGCAGCGTGGCCCGCACCGAAGCTGCCCTGCGCCAACTGGGCGAAAGGCTGAGTGTAGATGCTGGGGCGCTTTCGGCGGCTATCGCCAGCGGCAATGCGGTGCGTTGCGATGCGACGCCTGCTGTAGCCGCAATCGCCCCGGTCTGCCTGATTGCAGGCAGCCCGCTGCCCGATGACCGGATGCACGTAATGGTCGCGAACGCCGGTTGGGCCGCTACTGGCCGTACGCTGGCCGATGAATGGGCAGATCGCGGCCCCGAAGTGGATGAAGCAGGCGACCCGTTCGCGGCTCTTGCCCGCCAACTTCACGCCCGCCATCTGGATACTCGCGGGTTCTATGATCGCTCCGCCGTGCTGGCTGAACAGGCGCGCAGCATCGGCGCAGAAGCCGCCGTGCTGTGGCTTATCGAAGAGGACGACACTACCGTCTGGCACTTGCCCGCGATGCGCGCCGTGCTGGAAGATTTGGGCGTGCCGGTGCTGGTGGCCACGCGCCGCGATTGGTCCTGCCGTGACGGGATCGACACTGAAATTGCAGCATTTCTCGCAGGAGTTTCCGCATGAAGCCGCTTTCCGGCCACCGCGTTGCCGTGCTGGGCAACATGGCAGACCGCGCGCTTGCCCGATTTCTCGCGTCATTGGGCGCAGAACTGGGCGGGCCAGTCGAAGGTGCGTCGTTCGTGATTGATGACCTCGGCCTCGAAGGGCTGGAGGGCGTGACGATCCCCGAAAGCGCAGTCCACGTTTCGGTCACCGCCTTCGGTTCGGGCGGCCCGCGTTCGGCATGGCAGGGCGGCGAACTCGTCGCCTCGGCCATGGGCGGGGCCTTGCGCGTAACCGGAGAACCGGGCCTGCCGCCGGTCAAGGAAGCGGGCGATGCCTGCACCTTCCACGCCGATATGGTCGCCGCATCGGGCGCACTGGCAGCGCATTATGCACGGGGCACCCATGGTAAGGGTCAACACGTCGACGTGTCGATCCAGCAGGTTGCTTTCAGCCGCAATTTCAACGGCGTGCTAGTGTGGCAGTTCGATCAGCGCAAGTTGGTGCGCGTCGGCGGCGCGCTCGCCTATGGCAAGGCCACGGTGCGCGCGATCTGGCGGCTTGCTGATGGCTGGTGCTTCCATTCATTGATGACCGGACGCCTTGGCGCGCCCGCCAATCAGGCGCTGTCTGACTGGATCGACGAAGTGGGAATGCCCAATCCGCTGGCAGGCACAGATTGGCTTTCGTACAACCGTTCCACCCTGCCTGCGGAAACCCGCGCCGTATGGGAAGCAGCCATCGCGGCGTTCTTCCTGTCACGCACCAAGCACGAAATCGCCACCGAGGGTTTGCGGCGTGGGATCAACGCCTGCGTGGCCAACGAACCGGCAGACGTGCTGGCCGACCCGCATCTGGCCGCGCGTGGCTTCTTCGATACGGCAGACGGCTTGCCTGAACGCTTTGCTTCGTTCCGCGAAGGAACCGCGCAAATCGCCGCGCCCGCCATCCACACCGGCACCCGCCCCGGCCCGCTTTCCGGCGTTAAAGTGCTCGATTTCGCATGGGCGCTGGTCGGCTCGATCACCACCAAGACGCTGGGCGATCTGGGGGCAGAGATCGTCAAGATCGAAAGCCGTACGCGGCCCGATCTTGCGCGGCTCGATGTGCAGGTCTCGGCCTCAAAGCCCGGAAACTGGGACGACAAGCCGTGGTTCGCGCACCTCAACACCTCCAAGCGCAGTGTCTCTCTCAACATGAAAAAGCCAGAGGCGCGCGAGCTGATCGATCCGCTGATCGATTGGGCCGATGTGGTGGTGGAGAATTTCTCCCCCGGCACGATGGCCAAACTGGGGCTGGACTATGACAGCCTCGCCGCGCGCAATCCCGGCATCGTCATGGTATCGGGCAGCGTATTCGGCCAGACCGGGCCAATGGCGCAGCAATGGGGCGTTGATGGCACCGGTGGCGCACTTTCCGGCCGCACGTTCCTTACCGGATGGGCGGATCGTGACCCGGTGATCCCCGGCGCGGTGCCTTTCGGTGATGTGATCGTGCCCTATGTGATGGCCGCTGGCGTGGCGGGTGCCTTGCAGCACCGCCGCGAAACCGGGCGCGGGTGCCACATCGATGCGTCGATGTATGAAATCTGCGTGCAGCAGATGCGCGACTATCTGGCGCAGGCCAAGCGCGGCGAACGCCCGCAACGTATGGGCAATTCCGATGCGCGCGTGTTCTGGCAGGACGTTCTGCCTGCTGCTGGCGACGACCGTTGGGTGGCAATCTCTTGTTCGACCGAGGCGGACCATGCTCGATTGTTGGCGCTGACTGGGCCGAACCCCGCCGCGTGGACTGCCGCACGCGAAGATCAAGCCATCGCCGCCGAACTCCAGTCCCACGGCATCGCCTGCGGCGTGGTGCAGGATTGCGAGGACATGATCGAGCGCGATGCGCAACTGATCGGGCGCGGCGCGCTGGCCATGCTGGACCATCCGCTACTCGGCCCCTTCGGCCACATCGCCACGCCAATCCGCTTTTCGCGCGACCAATTCGCCCCCTTCCGCGCGCCCGGCATAGGTGAGCATGTGCATGAAATCGCACGCGATCTGTGCGGCCTGACCGAGGCCCGGATTGCCGAACTAGACCAGGCAGGAGTTTTCCAGTGAGCGACGCCCCAACTGCACCATCGGGCCAGCGCAGCCGCAAGGATCTTGCCTGCACATCTGCCGCCAACGCCTTTCAAAAGCAGTTCGGCGCAGACCTGAAGCGCCGCGTGGTGGACGAGGGTGAGCCTTTCGCCATCGTCCAGGCCGATACCCCGCACGAGATTTTCCACGTGATGGGCATCCCGATCATCACCAACCAGTGGTGGTCGGCCTATATCTCGGCCAAGCAGCTTTCGAACCACTACTTCGAAGTGATGGCGCAGGCCGGTTACCCGAAAAACAGCTGCAAGTACTGCTCCTTGGGCCTTGCCTGTACGCTGGCCAACGACCCGAAGACCGCGCCATGGGGCGGCTTGCCCAAGCCCACCGTGCTGGTGGCGCGGATGACCTGCGATTGCATCCAGCACGTGTTCGGCCAATGGGCCGATGCGCTGGGCAGCGAATTCTTCCCGATGGAGGCACCCGCGTGGGAGCACAAGGACCCGCGCTGGTTTGCGCATTCGCGCAACGCATGGGACGAGGTCTATGATCCAGACCGCATCGCGCTGGCGGTCACGGAAATGCGCGATCTGATCACGCTCCTGGAGAACCGCACCGGGCGCAAGTTCGATGAGGCCAAGCTGCATTACCTGATGGAGCGGATCAACGAGCAGGAAGGCTATATCTGGGAAGCCGCGCAAGCCATTGGAACGGCTCGGCCCTGCCCCGTCTCAATTGCCGAACAGATGCCCAACACGATGATCCCGCAATGGCACCGCGGCTCCGACTGGGCGGTAAACCACGCCAAACGCTTCCGCGATGAAGTGATGGAGCGCGTTGCGGCAGGTGCAGGTTGCGCCACGCAGGAGAAAATCCGCCTGATGTGGATCGGCGCGGGCGTGTGGCACGATCCCGGCTTTTATCAGGCACTTGAAGAGCGCATGGGCGCAGTCTTCGTCTGGTCGATGTACATGCCGTTTGCCGGCCCGCAGTACATCCGCGAATTGCAGGGCCGCCCGATGGAGGCGCTCGCCAGCCGCGTCTGTTCGATGAACGAGGTGCTGCATCTGCCGCCGTGGATGAACGGGTGGATGACCAGCGAGGCGGAGCGGTGCGGGGTCGATGCCTGCGTCGTGCTGCTGCCGCCCGAGAACCGGCTATCCCAATCGGGCACGAAGATCACTGCCGAAGCGTTGGAAAAAGCGGGCGTCCCGGTGCTGATGATCGATGCCGATATGGTCGATGCGGGTAACTGGGACCATGACAAGATGGTTGGTCTTGTGGCGGACTTTCTGGTGCAGCGGGGGCTGGCTTGAGGCGGCCAGGTGTCATCTCTGTGCTTCTAGGTGCACTTCAGGCGCTGTTCCTTTCCGGCTGCGCGCGCCCGGTGGAAACCGGCGTGACCGAGCTGGTCTTTGCCTCGCCCTACAGCCCCAACCACCCCTTTTCGAAAGCCGATCAGGAGTGGATGGCATTTGTCGAAAAGCGGTCCGAAGGGCGCCTAAAGATCAAGCCGGTATGGTCGGGCGCGCTGCTTTCGTCGGACATGTCGATGGAGGAACTGCGCCACGGCGTGGCCGACATCGGCCTGATCACGCCGATCTATGTGCGTGGCGGAACGCACCTTATCCGCATCCAGTCGGGCTTTTATCAGGGCGCGGACAGCGTTGAATCGCAAGTAAAACTCTACCGCTGCATCGATGCTGCCAACCCGCAGGTGGGGCGCGAACTGGCGGGCTTGAAGGTGCTGGCGGTGCAGGGCGGCACGTTGCCCGGCCTGATCACGGTCAACCGCCCGGTCAAGAGCCTAGCCGACATAAAGGGCCTGCGCATCCGCGCGCCGACCGAACTGCTTAGCGTGCTGGATTCGCTGGGCGCGGACCCTGTAAACATGCCGATGGGCGAGGTCTATTCGGCGATGGCCAAGGGCGTGATCGATGGCGTGATCGCGCCGGAGGACACGTTCAAATCCCTGCATTTTGCCGAGATTTCAAAGCACTTCTACCAGATCGCCGTGCCGCGCGGGGCCTATCCGGCCCGCGCGATGAGCGCCAAGCGGTGGAACACTTTGGCGGTGGAAGACCGCACCGTGCTGGAGGAAGGCATAGGCGTGTGGGAAGCGGCGCTGGCGCGGCAGGTGCGCGCGGCGGTGGACAAGGGCAAGGATGAAGCCGCGGCCTACAAGGTGACTTTCCATCCCGCCACAGCGGCGGATCAGCAGCGCTTTGATGCGATATATCTGCGCGATTCGCAGGCCAATGCGCGCGGCCTTTCGGCGTTTGGCATTGATGGTGAAGCGGCTTTCCGTTCGGCCCGCAAGGCGGTGCAGGGGCGGGACAAGATTTCCTGTGGGAGTGGAATATGAGACGTTTGACAGCCCTTGCCCTGTCGGCGGCCCTTTGCGCCGGCCCGCTGATTGCAAACGCGCAAGTGATTGGCGAACCAGCGGGAACCGGCGCTTCGCCTGCCGTTGCCGAAGCCCGCGCCGATGCGCCGGGATACACGATCTACCGGCCCTCCAATTGGCCGAAGGAACCGCTGCCGCTCGTGCTGTGGGGCAATGGCGGGTGCCGCAACAATGGCCTGTCGGCCAGTCACTTCCTGCGCGAGATTGCCAGCAACGGATACGTGGTGATCGCCAACGGCGCGCCAAAGGAAGAGCGCCCGGTGCAGGCCGCGCTGCCGCCAGCCAATGGCCCGCGCCCCACCGGCGCTCCGCCGCCACGCGCCACGGCGGACGAAACGCAGACTAGCCAGATGCTTGGCGCGATTGACTGGTTGGCGAAGAGCGACCTTGCCCCACATGTAGACACCACACGCATTGCGGTGATGGGCCATTCCTGCGGCGGATTACAGGCGCTGGCCGCCGGGGCCGATCCTCGCGTCGATGCCGTGGTGGCCTTCAACAGCGGCGTCTACGTGCGCGCCGGATCGGGGCTGAGCGGTGTGGGCATCACCAAGGAAGACCTGACCAAGCTGCACACGCCGGTCGCCTACATTCTCGGCGGGCCGGATGACATTGCCTATCCCAACGGGTCTGACGATGTGGCACGGATCGCGCATGTGCCGGTGTTCTATGCCAATTCGCCGGTAGGCCACGGAGGCACTTTCGGCCTTGCCAATGGCGGCGATTATGGGCGCATCGGCGCGGCCTGGCTCGATTGGCAGCTGAAGGGCAGCAAGGCGGCAGGCGCGATGTTTGCCGGGACCGATTGCGGCCTGTGCACCGACAAGACGTGGACGATTGTCCGCAAGCAGTTCCCGGAGAAACCATGAGCAATCCTCCCGGTATCGGGCCACTATCCGGCATCCGCATCGCCGATTTCAGCCACGTTATGGCAGGCCCCTATGCCTCGCACCTGCTGCGGCTGATGGGCGCGGAGGTGATCAAGATCGAGCCGAAGGGCGGCGACGGGTTCCGCAATTATGGCGCGGATCGGCGCTACGACGGCATGTCGCCCGCGTTCATCGCGGCCAATGCGGGCAAGAAGTCTATTGCGCTTGATCTGAAGGACTCAGGCGATCTGGGCATTGCGCGCGACATCATTGCGCGCAGCGACGTGGTGCTGGAAAACTTCCGGCCCGGTGTGATGGCGCGGCTTGGGCTTGGGTACGAAGCGGTGTGTGAACTGCGCGCCGACGTGATCTATTGCTCGGTTTCGGGCTATGGTCAGGAAGGACCGCTGCGCGATTGGCCTGCCATCGACAACATCGTGCAGGCCACCAGCGGCATGATGATGCTGAGCGGCGAAGAAGGCGATCCGCCGGTGCGGGTGGGCTTTCCGATCGTGGATACACTGACCGGGCAGACCGCCGCGATGGCTATTCTGGGCGCATTGATGCAGCGCGAGCGCAATGGCACCGGCAGCAAGCTGGACGTGTCGATGCTCGATGCCAGCCTTGCGTTCATGACATCGGCTCTGACGCCGTTCATGGTGACGGGCAAGCCGATGAGCCGCATGGGCAATACCGGATACAGCGGGTTGCCCACCGCTTCGCTGTTTACCGCAGCCGACGGGCGGCAGGTTTCGCTTGGCGTGGTGCAACCGCCACAGTTTGCCGCGCTGGCGCGGGCGATGGGGCGTGAGGATTGGCTGACCGATCCCGCCTATGCCACACCCGATGCGCGGCGAGCGAATTTCGATGCAATGCACGCCGAACTTTCAGCAGAGTTCGTGAAGGACAAGGCCGCCGCGTGGGAGAAGCGGCTCAGCGATGCCGGCATACCCTGCGGCATGGTGCGCCGGGTGGATGAAGCGGCCGATCTGGCGGGCGAAACCGCGCTGATCGACATCGCAATTCCGGGTCTGCCGCAAGAAAACGTACGCATCCCGGGTGCGGGCTATCGCGTGGAAGGGCAGGTGCCAGTCACGCTTGATGCACCGCCGCGTCTTGATGCGGATCGCGAGAGCATTCTGGCATGGCTGGCAGGCGAGTGCGCGGCGTGAAGCGCGCTTTGAAAGTGTGCCTTGCCTCGGTGGCGCTTTTGGGAACTCCCGGCGCGGCGCAGGATGCATCCGTTCGGACCGTGGAAGGCACATTGCCCGGCGGTGCGCAGTGGCAGGCGGTGGTGCCGCAGACCTTCAACGGTACGCTGCTGCTTTACAGCCACGGTTATTCCCCGCGCAAGGACGCGCCCGAACCTGCGCCGAAGGAATACCGCGAACTGTTGTTGCGCAAAGGGTACGCGCTGATCGCGTCAGACTTTGGCGCGGGTGGCTGGTCGCTGGAACAGGCTGTTCCGGCGCAGCGTGGGGCGGTGGAGGCCTTTGCGGCAAAGGAAGGCCGTCCGCGCCGCGTGCTCGCGTGGGGTTCATCGATGGGCGGGCTGATTTCCACGGCTTTGGCGGAGCAGGATCAGCCCGCGATAGATGGGGCGCTGGCGATGTGCCCCTCCATCGGCGGGGCGGTGGGCATGATGAACATGGGGCTGGACGGAGCGTTCGCCATTGCCACGCTGATCGCTCCCAATTCCGGCCTGTCTTTGGTCAACGTGGCCGATGACATGGCCAATGGGCGCAAGGCGATGGCGGCAGTTTCGGCAGCAGCCCAGACAAGGGAAGGACGCGCGCGGATTGCGCTGGCAGGCGTGCTGGGCGGCATTCCGGGCTGGACGCGCAGCGACCGGGCGCAACCGTCAGCGGAGGATTTTGAAGGTCAGGTCGGTGAAATGGCCGCGACGCTGGTGTTCGGCACGCTGATGCCGCGCAACGATCAGGAGAGCCGCGCGGGCGGGGCGTTTTCGTGGAACACGGGTGTTGATTACGCGCAAGTTCTGGACCGGACGGGCCGCCGTCCGCTGGTGGAGGCCATGTACCGCAAAGCCAGGTTGAGCCTTTCGCGCGATCTGGCGGCTCTGGCCAAAGCACCGCGTATTGCCGCCAAGCCTGCGGCCGTGCGGTACATGCTGCAGAACTATACGCCCACTGCGCAGCCCAAAGTCCCGATCGTGTCATTGCAGGCAGTGGGAGATGGCGTGACTTCGCCTTCACTGCAGCGCGCCTATATCGAGGCTGCGCCGCGTGCGATGGCCAACGGTTTGTGGTCAAACAGCGCGGGCCATTGCCGTTTTCCGGCCGAGCAGGTCATGGCAGCACTGGGCCATCTGGAAGCGCGGCTTGATGGTGAGACATGGCAGGCGCGGCCTGCGGTGTTCATCGATCACACGCCTGCACCGATGGTGCAAACCTGCATTCGCCGGACCGGAACCACCGGCCCGGTGTGCCAGTAAGTCAGCGTGTCAATCGATACCCTTCTTCTCGATGGTCCAGCTGGGGACTAAGCACAGGCGGCAGTTTGCGCCCTTGAAGCTGCGTGCAGCTGCCTGATTTCCGCGCAACTGCCATTCGAGCCAGTCGAGCGAAAGCGCGGCAACCGCGCCGCCGTTGGCGCTGCGGAACGTGCCGCCGTGGCCGACAGGAAGCTGCACCAGCGCTGCCGGGACATGGGTGATGCGCTTGTAGTCATCGGTGCCGTTGGGGAAGGCAACATCGTCAGGCCCGCCCAGCACATAGAGCACCGGGGTGTGCAGTTTGAGCAGCAAGTCCTTGTTTACGGTGATGCCCCGGATCGGGTTGGTGCCATCAGTGAAGATGCCGCTGTTGTGCACGATCACCGCCTTGATGCGTGGATCGGGCGCGATTTCCAGTGCTTGCAGTCCACCGCAGCTGTGTCCGGCCACAGCCAGCAGCGCCGGATCGATGCGGCCTTTGAGCGGGCTTCCAGTGCGCTGGTTTTCGGCCAGCGCCCAGTCGATCCCGGCCAGCACGTCGGCGCTGGTCGTCGCCACTGGGGGGAGCATCCCTGCGGTATCGGGGCGGCGTTCGGGGCGCTTGGCCAGCGCGCCGGGGCCGCTCATGACCTCGCCGGGGGCGATTACGACATAGCCGTGGCTGGCGATTTCGATCAGGTGCTGGCGCGCGCTGGCGCCATCGGCACTGCATCCACCGTTGCCCCAGACCAGCACGCCCAAGGGCGGCGCGGCGGTGAGATCGGCAGGCCGGTAGATCACGTGTCGGGGGAGCGATGCCTCTGTCGTCATGATCGCCGGATAGGCCCCGGTTCCGGGGCCATTCGGCATCGCATCGTAGGCGGCGCGCGCGGGATCAGGCGCTCCAGCGGGGGCGGCCTGCTGTGCCGCCAGCGGCAAAGCTGCGGTTGCAAGCAGGGCCGCCGCGCCGATACGGGCAAAACGTGTGGCAATCGAAACCAAGGCATCCTCCATCACTATTCCGGTTGTCCCGGAGCGGGCAGACTGGCCACGGATTGCGATCTGCGCAAGGGCTTGCAAGGCACAAGAGCACGCGGACTGTACAATTTCTGGCAGGAATTTCCTGAAGATTGGCAATTTAAATCTCTAAATCAGTGTTATAGATTGGTTCCGCCAATTCATTCCTTTAAATGCAAGCGCTTGCCAATGCGTTGGATGCCGGTTACGCTCCTATCAAACATTACGACAACCGAACATGGGAGGGTGTCATGAGCCACACCGTGCTGGCGACGGGCGATCTTGCCATGGATCGCGATGATTACGACGCCTGCTTTGCCGGAACCGCTGATTTGCTGCGGAGTGCAGACGTGGTGTTCGGGCAGCTTGAAACCAGCTTTGCGGAAAAGGGCGTGCGCCTGCCACAGGCGCGCCATGCCGTGCTGGCGCGACCCGAAGGCGCTGCCGCGCTGGGCCGGGCAGGATTCGATGTGATTTCGATGGCCGGAAATCACGTGATGGACTGGGGGCACGAAGCCTTTTTTGAAACCCGCGCGCATATTGAAGCGGCGGGGATGAGCGTAGTGGGCGCTGGCGCGAACATTGCCGAGGCGCGCCGCCCGGTGATCCGCACGCTGGGCGATGGAACGCGCGTGGCGTTTCTGGCCTATTCCAGCATCCTGCCGCATTCCTATTGGGCGGATGAACGCCGCCCTGGCTGTGCGCCGATGCGGGCGTTCACAGTGTACGAGCAGATCGAGCATGACCAGCCCGGCACGCCCGCACGGGTGCACACCTACCCGCACCGCGAAGATCTGGCTGCGATGGAGGCCGACATTCGCGTGGCCAAGCGCCAAGCCGATGTGGTGCTTGTCTCGCACCACTGGGGCATCCACTTTGTCCGCGCGGCGATTGCCGATTATCAGCGCGATGTGGCGCGTGCCGCGATTGCTGCGGGGGCCGATGCGATCTTTGGCGGGCATGCGCACATCCTGAAAGGGTGCGAGCTGATTGATGGCAAGCCGGTGTTCTATTCGCTGTGCAACTTTGCCACCGACCTTGCGATGGACGAGGCCCATGCCGCGTCCAAAAGCTTCAACGAGATCCGCGTGCTGGCAGAGGAATGGGAGCCGGACTTTGGCAGTCTGTACAACTTCCCCAAGGCGGCACGGCTTTCGATGATTGCAAAGCTGGAGATTGAGGGCGGTAAAGTGCTGCGCGCGGGGCTCTTGCCGCTGGTGATCGGGCGTGATGCGGTGCCGCGTCTGGTAGCGTCGGGCAGCGAGGATCATGCGGCAGTGGTCGATTATCTGAGCGCGGTGACGCAGGAGGCCGGCCTCAATGCGCGCTATCGCACCGATGCAGGCATGGTGCTGCTGGAAACTGCAGCGTGACCGCGCGCAAGGGCGCCTTTCCGCTTGAGGGGTTCGTTTTCCTCTACTTGCTGGCCTATCTGCCCAACGTGATCGTGACCAAGCTGGTCACCTCGATCCCGCATCCCGGCCTTGGCCGTCCGCTGACCGGACTGGAGACGCTGCCTGCATCGCTGATCATCAGCATGGTGCTGACGTATGGCTTTATCTGGCTGTCGGGCTGGCACAAGGATGCGAACAAGATTGCGCTGGGGCCGGTGCGGGTGCCGTTCCCCACGCGCTACACGTTCCTTTCGGGCATCGGCACGGCGATGGTGCTGTTCACGGTGCCGCTCAGCTTTACCATTCCCGATGTGAGCATTCCGTTCATCCAGTTGCTGATGCGCGGGGATATTCTGGTGATCGCGCCGATTGTTGACCTGATGTTCGGCCGCCGCGTGCGCTGGTGGAGCTGGACGGCGCTGGTGATGGTGCTGTTCGCGTTGGTCATCGCGCTATCGGACCGGGGCGGGCTGAAGCTGCCGCCAATCGCGATCCTGACAGTGGTGCTCTACACCATCGGCTATTTCCTGCGCCTTTATGTGATGACCAAGATTTCCAAGAGTGGTGATCCGGCTTCGGTGCGGCGGTACTTTGTGGAAGAAAAGGTGATCGCGCTGCCGATGTCGGTGGTGATCCTTGGGGCCATTTCCGCAAGCGGGATCGGTGGGCAATCTGGTGAGCTGGCCTGGGGCTTCATCAGCGTGTGGGGCGATCCGGTGCTGGCTGATCTGTTCTGGATCGGCGCGACGCTGACGGTGATTTCGGTGCTGGCCATCATCATCCTGCTGGACCCGCGCGAGAATGCCTATTGCGTGCCGCTGGAGCGCGCAGCGAGCCTTGTGGCCGGGATTGGCGGATCGGTGCTGCTGGCATGGTTCTGGGGCCTGCGCATGCCGCGTGATGCCGAATTGATCGGCGCGGGCGTGCTGGTGGGGGCCATTGTGCTGCTGTCTTTGGCTCCGCGTTTTGCCGCGAAGCGGGAACTGGCCGCGCGGGCGCAAATGTTCAGCGAAACACCATAATTTCTAAGTCTCCGGTCGGGGTAAGGCCGGTTTTCGATACACGAGGGAGAGTACAATGGGGAACGTCAACAGCACGAAGTTGAGCCTGTTTGCAGGCGCCGCAATGATAGCGCTTGCACCGCTGGCCACGCAGGCTCAGGAAGCGCAAGCTGAAACAGCGGGAAGCGCAGGCGCAGAGGATCAGGCGATCATCGTTACCGGCAGCCGAATTCGCGGTATCGAGGCCGTCGGTTCGAACGTCATCTCCATCGGCGCGGCCGATATTGCGCAGGAACCGGTAACATCGACCGCAGACCTGCTGCGCCGTGTGCCGCAGATCGTATCGCTGGGGGCCAACCGCAATGGCGGTGCGGCGCAGAACGGTGCAGCCAATGCTACGCGCGGTGCCGGGATCAACTTGCGCGGCATTTCCACCAACGCCACGCTGCTGCTCTATGATGGCCGCCGCTTTCCCCCGCAGGGCACGCAAGGGCAGTTCACCGATCCTTCGGTGATTCCCGCAATTGCGCTGGAACGGGTCGAAGTCGTCGCCGATGGCGCATCGGCGGTCTATGGTTCCGATGCCATTGCGGGAGTGGTGAACTTCATCCTGCGCCGCAATTTCGATGGCGTGGAAGTGCGGGCCCGCGCTGGCATCGCTGAGGGCGGCTATACCGAAAAGCAATTTGCCGCGCTCTATGGCCGCAAGTGGGACACCGGTTCGGTGATGGTCGCCGCAGAATATACCGACAACACGCATCTGCGCGGCTATGACCTTGATTTCTATCAGGATGATAACCGCTATCGCGGCGGGCGCGATCTGCGGGTGCAGAACTGCAATCCCGGCACGATCAGCACAGGCGGCACGACATATGCCATCCCGCAAGGCGGGGTGACAGCGGCGAACGTGGGTGCGTTGGTGGCAGGCACCAACAACCGCTGCTTCTATAACGCGCAGGACACAGTGATCCCCGAACAGAAGCGCTATAACCTGACTGCAGCCTTTTCGCAGGATATTGGCGATAGCTTGCGCGTGTTTGCCGACGGGTTCTATTCCTATCGCAACGGCACGATTTCGGGCATCAACAACATCAGCGCCACGGTGCGCAATACCAATCCGTTCTTCGTGACGCCGGTGCCCGGCACCACGCAGCAGACGGTGCTGTGGTCGATGGTTCCCGAACTGGGGCCGGACTTCAATCCCTATCACGGGGAATCTTGGAATGTGGTGGCCGGGATCGAGGCCAGCCTGATGGGCGATTTCAAGGCAACCGCCTATTACGCGCATGGTGAATCCGAAGACGTGGCCGACCGCCGTCTTGGCGTGAACACGGCTGCACTCAACGCCGCGCTGGCCGATACCAACCCGGCAACCGCGCTTAATGTGTTTGGCGGGCCGAACAATCCGGCCACGCTGGCGCGAATTCGCGACAACCTGTTTGTGATCACCGGACGGACGAGGCTGGAAGTGGCCAACGTACAGATGGATGGCTCGCTGTTCGATCTGCCCGGCGGCGCAGTGCGCGTGGCGCTTGGCGGGGAATATCGCGAGGAATACACCTTCACCGATCTGAAGACTGGGCAGGCCGCAACCCCGCGCAGCGTGGCCGATGCAGGCACGCGCAACGTGAAAGCGGTGTTCGGCGAACTGTTCGTGCCGATCGTTGGCAGCGGCAACGCGATGCCGTTTATCGAGCAGCTCTCGCTTTCCATCGCGGGCCGGTATGAAAAGTACAGCGATTTTGGCAGCACCACCAATCCCAAGATCGGGCTGACGTGGAAGCCGATGGATACGCTCACGCTGCGCGCCAGCTATGGCACATCGTTCCGCGCGCCAACCTTTACCGAGGTTTCTACAATCGCGGGCGGGGCGGGCTTGTACTACGACACGCTGCCTGGCGCTTCGGGCAATCTGGTGGGCATCGGCATTGCCGGGGGCAATCCGGGGCTGAAGCCAGAGACGGCAACGACATGGTCGGTCGGCGGGGAATTCAGCCCGATTAGCGCTCTGCGGCTGACTCTCAACTACTTCGATATTGACTACAAGGATCAGATTCAGGCCTTGCGCGGCACGCCGGGCATCCTGACCAATCCGATCTATGCCTCGTTCGTGAACCTGAACCCCACGGCCACGCAAGTTTCGGCGCTGATCGCATCGGGCCTGCCGATCAACAACCCGATCAATGCAAATCAGGTGCAGTTCATCGTCGATGGCCGTCGCCAGAATCTGGGCCGGTCGCAAGTGCGGGGTATCGACTTTGGCGCCTATGCCAACTGGACGATGGGCAATGTGAAGTTTGATGTAGGGGTGCAGGGCACTTATTTCACCAAGTATCTGTTTCAGGCGCTGCCGAGGGCTGCGGTCAACAACGTGGTGGGGTTGATCAACTTTCCGCAGAAGTTCCGCTCGCAAGCCGATATCGGCGCGCAGGTCGGCATCTTCTCGGGCCGTCTGACGTGGAATCATCTGGCGTCCTACACCAACACGACGCTGACCCCGTTCCAGAAGGTTTCGAATTACGATACCTTTGATCTGGGCGTGAATGTGGAGGTTAACGAACATCTGCGCATCGGCTTTGATGTGCGCAACCTGCTGAACGAAGACCCGCCGTTCGTTGATACGACGCGCGGTTATGATGCGCAGTCGGCCAACCCGATTCCGCGCATCTTCTCGATGACGGCAGGGGTGAAGTTCTGATGGCGGCGCTGCTTTCACTCTTGGCTGCGGCAAGCCTTGCCACGGTAAATGCAGGCGATTGCAGCGCGCTTTCAGGTGTGGTGGGTGACGTGGTGGTTGACAGGGCCACCACGATTCCTGCCAATGCGGCGTTCAAACCCGATGATAGCCGCACATTCTACAAGGCCGTGCCGGTATCGGCGGGGTTTTGCCGGGTCGAAGGGCGGATCGAAGGCAACATCGGTTTTGAGCTGTGGCTCCCGCTGACGTGGAACGGGCGGCTTTTGGGCGCGGGCGTGGGCGGCGATGCGGGGGTTTTCAACTATATCGACATGAGCCTGCGGATTGGGCAGGGCTTTGCCACGGTCACCACCGATACAGGACACAAGGCCACGGACGCGCACTGGATGCGCAATGCCAAAGCGCGCACCGATTACGAACACCGCGCCGTCCACCTGACTGCGCAGTCCGCCAAGGCGCTGGCCGCGCGGTTCTATGCAAGGCCGGTGGATCGCAGCTACTATACCGGATGTTCGGGCGGCGGGCGGCAGGCCCTGAAGGAAATGCAGTTCCATCCGCAGGACTATGACGGCGTGATCGCAGGCGCGCCCGGGCCGAACATGCCGCTGCAATCGGTGCGGATGATGTGGTTCGCGCTGGAGGCGCAGCGCAAACCTCAAGCTGTCTTGAGCGATGCCGACTGGTCGCTTTACGAAAGCCGCGTGACTGCCGCTTGCGATGGGATTGACGGCAAAGTGGACGGGATCATCACCGATCCACTGCAATGCCGTTTCCGCACAACCGCGCTGCTGTGCAAGCCCGGACAAGGCGACGGGTGTTTGACCGCGCCGAAGCTGGCGATGCTGAACAGCATCATCGCGCCGTTGCGGGATGAACGTGGCCAGGCGATGGATCGGGGCCTGTTCCCTGCCGTCCGCACCCGCCCCGGTCCGCCATCACCACTGCTGCGCGCGATGTGGGCCGATGCTGCGCACGATGATCCCGAATGGGACGCGCTGACATTTCGCCGCACGGGGGATCTTGCCCTGATCAACCGGATCATGCCGCAATTGCGCGCCGATTCCACGGCCATTAGCGCGTTCCTTGCCGATGGCCGCCGTGCGATCCTCTATCAGGGTTGGCAGGATCCATCGACCAATGCCGGGCCGACGCTGGAGTATTATGGCGCGCTGGCGCGTGATAATGGCGGCCTTGCGCGACTTTCCCAGAACGTCCGTCTGTTCATGGTGCCGGGGATGTATCATTGCCGGGGCGGGCCGGGGGTGGACAGCTTTGGCGCATCGGGCCACGCACCAGTAAGTGAGGACCCGGCGAAGGACATGCTGTGGGCACTGATCCGCTGGGTGGAGCAGGGTGTGGCACCAGACCGGATTGAAGCGAGCAAGATGACTGACCCAGGTAGCTTTACCCGCCCGATCTGCGCCTTTCCGAAGTCTGCGCGGCTGCGGGGCGCGGAGTGGGCGTGCGAACATGATGCCACGCTGCTGCGCTGGCCTTCGGCGAAGTTTGAGAAATGATCAGCGATATCCTGTCCGCCCATATCGCCTCTGCGCGTTGGGAAGACTTGCCCGAAGCGGCGCGGGAAGGTGCGCGGCGGGTGCTGCTTGATGCTGTGGGTGTAACGTATGCCGCCAGCGGGCTTTCGCCTGAAGCCGCGCCGTTCATCACGCTGGCCCGTGCCAATGGGGCGGGGCCGTGTTCAATCCTTGGCACAGCGCACCGGGTGCAACCGCTGGGCGCGGCGCTGGCCAATGGCGCACTGGCGCATGCGGTGGATTATGAGGACGCGTTTGACCGCGCGCCTGCGCATCCCAATGCCTCGCTGGTGCCGGTGTTGTTGGCTTTGGCGCAGTCCGAAGGCGGGATTGACGGCAGGCGCTTGCTGACGGCGCTGGCCGTGGGCGGGGATGTGGCCTGCCGCATCGCGCTGTCGCTGCGCCAGCCGATGGAGCAGGGCGGGTGGTATCCGCCGCCGATTGTGGCCGCGTTTGGTGCGGTGGCTGGGGCGGCTAACTTGCTGGGGTTGACGGCAGAGCAGACCAAGGACGCCCTGTCGCTCACGCTATGTCAGGTGACCATGCCCGGCGAGATCAAGCACAGCCGCCGCACCGTGCTGCGCGCCGTGCGCGAGGCTTTCCCAGCGCAGGCCGCTCTGACGGCGGCGCTGCTGGCGCGCAAGGGCGTGGCGGGGTTCGAAACGCCAATGGAGGGCAAGTCGGGCTTCTACGCGCTCTATGCCGGGGGGCAATTTGACGAGAGCGATCTGACCGACCGGTTGGGCCAGCATTACTGGGGCGCGGCATTGACGTTCAAGCCATGGCCCAGTTGCCGGGGCACGCATCCTTTCATTGAAATGGCGCTCGATCTGTTGGCGCAGCATGGCTTTGCGGCGGATGACATTGCCTCGGTCGAGGTCATGGTCGATGATGTGCAGGCGATGCTGGTCGAACCGCTTGAGCGCAAGCAGGCCCCGGACGTTGCGATTGATGCCAAGTTCTCGATCCCGTTCACCACGGCGCTGGCACTGGTGCGCGGCGGGGTGAGGCTGGATTCGTTCGGGCCTGAAAGCCTGGGCGATCCGCAGGTTCTGGCGATGGCGGCCAAGGTTGTGCCGGTCGTGCAGGCGTTACCCAAATGGCAGCGCGGTGTGGGCGGCGCGATGCGTGTGACGCTGAAGGATGGTGTGGTGCATGACGCGTTTGTCGCCAATGCGCTGGGGTGCCCGGACCGGCCCCTGAGCGATGCGGCGCAGCGGGCGAAGTTCATTGATTGCCTGTCACGCGCGGCTGTGCCGGTGGGCCTCGGGGATGCTCAGGTTCTGGCGGAACGCATTCTTGCGCTCGACGGGTGCGAGGATGTGGGCGCGCTGTTTTGAAAACTCGTCATCCTGAACTTGTTTCAGGATCCATGTCTGTCCCCGGACTGAGTGTAGTGCAAACAGCAAACCGAGCAGTTGCATATCCCAGCACGCTACCGGCAATCCGGCACGATGGATCCTGAAACAAGTTCAGGATGACGGCATTTGGCTGTCAGAAAACGGCCTTGATCTCCGCCCGGCGCTGGCTTTGCCCGGGCAGGCCATCAGCCTCCGGCTCATCGGTTGGCTTGGCGGCGACTTCCCATTGCGTTTCGATTTCCATGCCCGGCAGCAGGCGGTGCATCGTTTCGGCAATCGTCTCGGCGCGCTCTTGCGCAGCCTCGGGACGCTCGGCAAGAACCACGCCGCTGACGGTTTCAGGGGTGGTCGCGGCATAGCCAGTGATGACCAGCTTTTTGGGCTTGGCCGCCTTGATCCACGTCACCGCGTTGTCGATCAGCCAGTCATCATATTGGTAGACAAGGAAATCCTTGTCGAATTCAAAGTACACCGGAAACACGCGCTCGGCATAAGGGCCGGGGGGCACAGGGCGTGCGACCGATGCAGGCGCAATGTTGCGGCGGGGCAGGGTATAGCGTCGGCCGGGGAAGCCTTCGGCCGGGACCATGTGACGAGTGCAGGGAATGTCGAGCCGCGAGGTGCGCACAGGGTCCAGCGCGGGGGCACCGCAGGGCTGGGCCGTGTTGGCAGAGGGCTTGCCTTCGACAAGTACCGCAAAGTTCCAGTCGGGCTTGTAAGGGCTTTCGGTCACGTCCCAACGCTTGCCGGTTTCACGATCATCGGCCAGCCAGCACCCCGATTTGCGGCCCGCGTCGGTATCGCGATAGATCGGGCACGCGACATAGCGCACAAGTCTCGCCGCATCCTGCGCGGCCTGCGCAGTGGTGGCGGTGCACAGCGCGGCAAGGAGGGCCAGCTTCCTCACAGCGCGCTCATCAGGTTGACCAGATCCTGCTTTTCCTGCTCGGTATAGCCGATGGAATAGCGCCGCTCGTAATAGTCCACCACGCCGCGCAGATCCTTGGCTAAGCCGTTGGAGAAATAGGGCGCGCGGCCTGAAAGCCCGCGCATCGATTGCAGCGTGATCTTGCCCACATCGGCGCATTTGCCCGATGTCAGCGCAAAGCCGGGATCGTAGGTGTAGATGACCTTGCCGTAATGCGGGTGCGGGCGTCCGGTGCAAGTGACCTTGAACAGCGGCAAATCATCCCACGGATCGGCAAAGGGCAGGGTGGTGGTGCCGAGATCGACCTGGCCCGGGGCCACGTCATTGCCCATCTGGCTCATGTTGTGACAGAACACGCAGGAGTTGCGCACCGGATTGCCAAAGCCAATGCGGGAATTGATGCCTGCGGTATCGGTGATCAGGAACATCTTTTCGCGGAACACGCGCGCGCCGCGCGCCACGGACTGGCGGAAGGCCAGTTGGTCAGACGTCAGCTTCGCAGCCTCATCAGCGGAGATGTTTTCCCAGCCCTTGAACTCGCTCCACACCGGCTCGCCGATGGAGCCCAATGCGCCGGGTTCGCTATCGCGCAGCCGCGCCGGGCCTGCCTTGGCCCCGCCGGAATCCACTGCACCACCTGCTTTGGTCACCTGCATCGCGGTGTAGATGCGCAGTTCAAAGTCCTGCAACTGCTTGCGCTGATCCGGGCTAAGCGCCTTGAGCATTTGCAGATGCGTGGTGGCCGCGTCTTCCATCTGAATGCGCAAGTTGCCCGCGCGGTTATCGGCCATCAGGTTGCCCGATTGGGGTTTGCCGTCATCGGGATCGAGCGGCAGCGCATAGCCCTGCTTTGGATCGAACGGAAAGCCAACCGCCAGCAGATACTTCATGTTCGCCACCGGGCGGGGGCGGCGATAGACCGAGATCTTGCCAGCCTCAGGCCCATAACTCGGCCCCGAATTGCAGCCATTGGGATCGCGCACAACTTCGATGGTGAAATCGGGCTTTACCGGTTTGCCGTTGAAGCTTGTGGTGGGCCAAGGCCGTTCGATGCGGATCAGCCCGCGATCGAGCAGCAGCGAATGGCTCTCGCGTTGGTCCTGCGGCAGGGTGGGGCAGTTCGAACCGTCATAGGCGGCAAACAGCGGGTCCTTGCCGCCGGTACGCTCCCACTGACGGCGCGCGCTTTCCACCGAAAGGCTCATTGCATCTGATGGCTGGTGGCAGGACACGCAGGCGCGGCCATCCTTGCCCAGCGGTTCGAAGAAAGGATGGCCTGCCGTATTCAGCGGCCCGCCCACGGTCAGCGTGCGCAGCGTGCCATTGGCGTTTTCATAGTCCAGAACCGCTGGCAGGACCCGGCCCTCACCGGGTGCCCACCAGCGGTCCGGCACATCCCCGCCACGCGCACCGACCGCAAGGATCAGCGCAAGTGCAGCGAGTGGCAGGGCTAACGACCTTTGCGGGAGGAAGTGCATCGGTCGCTTTCCCATTCTCAGTTGCCGATTTCAACGCGCAGGCGAACGCCGAATGTGCGTGGCGCGCCATAGATGCTGCCGCCGTCCGCGCTGGAGCTGTTCTGGATCTGCGATGCGATGTAGGTCTTGTTGGTCAGGTTGTTGACGAACCCTTCCAGCTTGTATTTGCGGCCCATGTCGATCGTAAGGCGCGCGTCGAAGATGTTGCGGCCCGGCACCAGCGTGTTGACACTGGGGAAGGGGGTGGCGAACTGTTCGGCGATGTAGGACCACTGCACGCGCGGGGTGACTTCAACCGATCCCAGCGGGATGGCATATTGCACGCCTGCGTTGACGGTCCATTCGGGCGAGAACGGCAGCACGCGGTCCTTTGGCACAAAGCGCAAGTTGGTGGGGCAGCCGGCATCGGTGCCCGGCGCATTGGTATCGGAAATGCAGGCCGAATTGGCGAATTCGGACTTCAGATAACCCATTCCGGCGTTGGCCGCGAAGCCGCCAAACTGCGCAGTCACTTCCAGTTCTGCGCCCCACGATTTGCCCGCCAGCGCATTTTGCGTGACCGGCAATCCGCCGACGAGGCTGGAAAGCTGAATGTCCTTGTAGTCCGAATAGAACACATCGCCGTTCACGCGCAGGTGCCGGTCAAACAGCTCGGTCTTCAGGCCGGCTTCATAGACAAAATTGCGCTCTGGCAGGAAGTCCGGGGTGTTGGGCGTCAGGTTTACGCCGCCTGCCTTGTAGCCCTTCGATGCGGTCAGGTAGAACATGTTGTTATCACCGAAGTGATAGTTCACGCCCAGCTTGCCGGTCAGCTGCTGCGAGGTGACCTGGCTGGTGAAGGGCAGCGTGATCGGCGGGCCGGGCACGGCAAAGCGGGTGTAGACCTGTTTGTCCCAAGAATAGCGCGCACCTGCCAGCACTTCGATGGCATCGGTCAGGTAGTAATTGACCTGTCCGAATACCGATTGCGATGTGTTCTTGGCTTCAGTGATGATGCTGCTGTTCGATTGCACTACATCGAGCACGTTGCGGTTGTCGCGCAGCAGGGTGACCGGGATACTTTCATCCATCACAAACCCGCCAAGCACCCACTGCAGCGGACCCTTGCCGGTGGACAGCAAGTTGAATTCGCCGATAAGCGTCTTGAACCTGGTCTTGCCGTTGCTCATCCGCCCGGGGAAGCGTGCGGTATTGGCTCCGTTGGTGGGCAGGTTGCCTGGCACCGGCAGGGCCGTGGCGGTGCGGTCCCCATCGGTCTGATCGTCGGTCGTGCCATCCTGCCACGATACCAGCGCGCGCGCCTGCACGCTGTCGCTCACGTCATAGCGGGCTTCGGTGGAGACGCGGTATCCGGCCTGATCCTGGAACGACAGGCCGTCTTCCTGAATTTCGAACGGATTGGTGCTGACCGTATCGCCCCGACGCTTGACCGCGTTGTTATCGCTGCGCACATCGAAGTATTCGCCGCGCACGTTGACATTCAACCGGCCATCCATGCCGCGCAGGCGAAGATTGGCGCGGATCGCGTCCATGTTCATGTTGCCGGGCTGGCTTTGCGCGGTGGCGGCGATGTTGCGGGTAAAGCTGTCACGCTCTTCATGCACGCCTGCAATGCGCAGCGCCACGTTCTCGCCGCCGACGTTGACTGCCACGACCGCGCGATAGCGGTCATAATTGGCCACCGTCACATCACCAATGGCAAAGGCGCTGTTAAATTCCGGCTCGGGCGTGCGGACATAGAGCGCGCCGCCGGTGGAGTTCTGCCCGGTCAGCGTGCCCTGCGGCCCGCGTAGCACTTCCATCGAACCGATATCGAAGAAGGTGTGGCCGATGAACTGTTCGTGCGGGATCAGCTGGCCATCAATGTAATAGGCAACACCGGGGTTCGATGTCGGCGCGGACTGCGCAATGCCGACCCCGCGGATGTTGATGAAGGTTGACCGGTTGAACGTGTTGATCGCTATCGAAGGCGCGATCTGCTGAATGTCGTTCAAGTTGACGACGCCCTTGCGCTCAAGCTCTTCACCAGTGAAGACCGATGCGGAGATCGGAATGTCCTGCAGGCTTTGTTCGCGGCGTTCGGCGGTTACGATAATGGCAGTAAGACCGCCGGAATCTTCGCTAGTGGCGGCATCTTGCGCTACACTTTGAGCGAGGGCCGGGGTTGCGGCTATGATCGCCGTGCCGCCCAGAAGCGCGCCGAGCATGCTGGCTCTGCGTGTGTTGTTGGAAAGCATTCGAATCCCCTCACGTAAGTTCTGCTCTTGTCGATAACAGTTTTCATACTGCCTATGTAAGGGCTTGCAAACCCCTTATTTTGCGTGGTTCGCTACGCGCGCACCAATCGCGCAGGCAAATGCGATGCCAGATGACAGGCCGATTGCGCAAGCCACGCGCAGCGGATTCAGCGGTGCAAGCAGGCCGAGCAAGGTCATGGCAGTGCCACTGGCCAGCATCTGCAAGGCACCGGCCAGGCTGGTCGCTGTCGCTGCCAGGCCGGGTTCGGCAAAGGCCACGGCGTTGAAGGCCACAGGCCCGGCCAGCCCTGCGCCAAGGCCCAGTAGCGTGATCGGCGCGATCAGCGGCACCACGCCCTCTATCCCTGTCATTGCAAGCGCAAACGCAATGGCGGCGCCCGTGGCAGAGCTGGCCGTGCCCACAATCAGTGCGCTGAACCGGCGCTCTACCGGCACTACCAGCCGGGTTCCGGCAATGCTTGCCGCCGCAATGATCAGCAATGCGAGCCCCGCTTCTGCGGATGACAGGCCAAAACGTTGGACCAACAGGAACGGCGCTGCGCCCAGAAACATGTACAGCCCGCTGCTGGCCGCACACAAAGTGATTGTGGTGAGCACAAAGCTGCGATTGCGCGCCAGTTGGGCATAATCGCCGATCAGACTGCGCGCTGTTGCGCTGCGCCGCTGCGGCACCCCTGTTTCTGCCAATCGCAACCACGCAGCAAACAGCGCCAGCGCCCCGGCCAGTGCCAGCAGGCCAAATACCGCGCGCCAGCCTGCAACGTCGGCAGCAGCACCCCCGATTACCGGGGCAATCGCAGGCGATATCAACACGATGGTCATCAAGGTGGCCTGAACGCCCGCCGCCCGTTGCTTGCCAAACACATCACCCACCATCACGCGGGCGGTTACCACGCCGCAGGCCCCGCCAATGGCCTGCGCCAGACGCGCAAGCAAAAGCCAGTCCGGGCTTGGTGCAAAGGCAGCCGCCGCACTACCTGCGATGTAAAGCATCAATCCGGCCAGCATCACTGGCCGGCGGCCCAGCCGATCTGTCAGCGGCCCGGCCACCAATTGCCCTGCAGCAAGGCCCGCCAGATAGACGCTGACCACTTGCTGCGCGCGGGCTTCACCAATGGCAAAGTCCATTGCAATCAGCGGCAGGGCGGGCACCAGCATATGGATAGCCATCGACCCCATCGCCGCGATTGCCGCCAGCGTGAGGATCGTGACGTGGTAGCCTGCGGGTTGTTTTGCTTCGGTCATCGTTCGCTGCGCGCCGCCACTTGCCGCGCGGTCAGCGTCAGCGCGGCGCAGACCACGGCAATGCCCACCAGCAGCAACGTGGGCGGGGTGAACGATCCGGTGCTTTGGCGCAGCCAGCCCATTAGCGGCGGCACTGTGGCTCCGGCGAGGCTCCCGGTCATGTTGATCACCACGATGCCCATTGCCATGCTGCCGGGCGAAAGCAGGCGCGTGGGGATGGCCCAGAAGGCGGCCACCGTGCATCCGGTGCAGGCCCCGCCGATCACCAGCGCAATCAGCCCTGGCAGCCCGGCTCCGAACAGGTTTGCCGCCAGCAGCCCCGCACCGCCCAGCAGCGCCGGAATGGCGACATGCAAGTAGCGTTCGCCGGTCCGATCCGAATGGCGTGCATTCAAGATCAGCCCGATCCCGCTGGCAGCCCAAGGCAAGGCCACTATCAGCCCGGTCTGCGCCGAGGTCAGCCCTGACAGGCTTTTCACCACTTGCGGCAACCAGAACATTATGCCGTAATTCGATGCCAGAATGCAAAACCAGATCGCCGCGCAAAGCCAGCCCACCGGGCTGCGCAGCACCGCCCAGCGTTCACCGGGCTTATCACTGGCCGCAGCCTTGCTTGCGCCTTTGACATTGCGGACGATCCAGTCACGCTCGCCCGTAGTCAGCCAGCGCGCATCCTTGGGGGTATCGGGGAACCACACCCATGCAAACACCGCCAGCGCCAGCGCGGGCAGGGCTTCGACCAGAAACATGAAGCGCCAGCTGGCCATGCCAAACGGCTGATCCAGATCAATCAGCATGCCCGAAATCGGTGCGCCAATCACTTGCGCGACTGAAATCGACACGATTGGAATCGCCAGAATTGACGCACGATAGCGTTCGGGCGCCCACTGGCTAAGGTAGAGCATCAGTCCCGATGATAGCCCGCCTTCGGAAAAGCCAATGGCCACGCGCAAGCCATAGAGCTGCCATTCGTTGGTCACCGCCGCCATCAGACACGAGCAGATGCCCCACGCCGCCGTGATCGTGGCCAGCCAGCGGCGCAGGCCGACAGCCTCATAAAACAGCACGCTGGGATACTTGGCGATCATGTAGCCCACGAACAATACGCCCGCGCCAAAGCCATATTGCGTGGCCGAAAGGCCTAGTGCGCGGTTCATGTCGATGGCAGCAAAGCCCACGTTCGTGCGGTCAATCGCTCCCACAAGGATGAACAGCGCGGCCGGAATCACCAGCCTGCGGATCACCTTTCCGCCGACACTGCTCTCCAGTGCATCTTCCTGCGCCACGCCCATGGCGGGCTTTCCCATTGGCACCGGCTTTCCCCTTGGTCCATATCGCGATGATAGCGCTTGCATGGCGCAGCGCGGCTGCTTATGCAACCACTCATGACCGAACTTGCCCCAAATATCGAGCTTGACGATTTCAACCCCGAAGTTGCCGAAGATTTCGATAGTCCTCATATCGAATATGCGCGTCTGAGGCGCGAATGCCCGGTGGCCCACACCAGCGGACTGGGCGGGTTTTGGGCGCTTACCCGCTATGAAGATGTAAAGCGGGCAGCATCAGATTCGGCCACGTTCATCACCTCAAAACAGAATGTCGTGCCCAAGATCGCCTATACCGGGCGCCGTCCGCCACTGCATCTCGATCCGCCCGAACACACGCCCTATCGCAAGGCGCTCAACCCGCTGCTGTCGCTTGATCGGGCCGAAATGTTCGCTGATCGCGCGCGCGAATTGACGCGCCGTCTGCTCGATCCGATGGTGGCCAAGGGCGGGGGCGATGTCTGCGTAGAACTATCCAGTTATCTGCCGGTCCACGTGTTCGGCGAATGGATGCGCATGCCCGAAGAGTGGCTGGATACGCTGCACGATGCCGGCCGCGCGTTCATCCTCGCGGTGCATTGCAACAATCCTGAAGTGATGAAGGAAACCTCGCTGCGGCTTTATGATATGGCCCGTGCGCTGATTGCGCTGCGTCATGAACATCCGCAGGACCCAGCGCTTGATCCCACCAGCGCGCTGATCGCGGCGCGGCATGAAGGAGAGCCGCTGCCCGATGAGCTGTTGGTAGGTACTGTGCGGCAGGTGCTGGTCGTTGGCATCGTCGCGCCGATGGTGATGATCGGCAATGTCTGCGTCCACCTTGCCCGCGACAAGGCTCTGCAACAGCAATTGCGCACCGACCCTTCGCTGATCCCAGCGGCTATCGAGGAATTCCTGCGGCTCTACACCCCCTATCGCGGCTTTGCGCGTACGGCGGTATGCCCGGTGGACATGGGCGGGCGCACTATCCCTGAAGGCGAGGCCATTGCGTTGATCTATGCCTCGGCCAACCGCGATGAAGACGTGTTTCCCGAACCGGACAAATTCATCCTGAACCGCCCAAACATCGGACAGCACTTGGCATTCGGGCGCGGGCCGCACAATTGCCCCGGCGTTCACCTTGGCCGCATGCAATTGCGCGTGATGCTGGAGGAAATTCTGGCAGCCACGCGTGAGTTCGATCTTGATGGCCCGGTCACGGTCAGCCGCTGGCCCGAAATTGGTGCGCTGTCAGTGCCGCTCAAGTTCGACTGAAGGCCAGCAAGCTGAGCGTCAACAAAGAGCGTTTGCATTCTACCGGGCCAAGGCGCTAGCCACATCGCCATGACAGGCCAATCCGCCGAACCCTTCGATGCCCTTGCCGGCAAGGCAGCCACGCTGGATGACGTGGCTGCCCGCGCCGGTGTATCCACCGCCACGGTCAGCCGCTTCATCAACAACCCGCAAGTCGTGGCCAAAGCCACGGCTGAGCGGATTCAGGAGGCGATTGCCGCCACCGGCTACATTCCCAATCTGCTGGCAGGCGGGCTTGCGTCGAGCAAGTCCAAGATGGTGGCGGTGCTGATTCCCTATCTGACCGATTCGATCTTCAACGATACGATGCAGACAATGGTGGAAGAGCTGTCCGCGGCGGGAACCACGGTCATGCTCGGCCTGACTGGCGTGTCAGAGGCGCGGACCGAAGACCTGATCCGCGCGGCCATCAGCCGCAGGGTCGATGCGATCATCTTTACCGGCCCCGTCACGCCAAATGTTGAAGGAATGATGCGGCGCAGCCCAGCGCTGTTCATCCAGGTATGGGACTTGCCCGAAAATCCCATCGGCATCGCCGTTGGCTTTTCACACCACGCAGCGGGGCGTGATATTGCCCGATTTCTGATGTCGCGCGGATACCGGCGGCCGCATGTGGTGACGGCGCAGGGTGCGCGGGCCAATATGCGCCGCGATGGGCTGGTGTCCGAATGGTTGGCCGGGGGCAACGCTGCGCCGACCGAGGCTAATGTCGAAGTGCCTTCGCGCTTTGGCCATGCACGGCGGATCTTTGCGGAAATCCGCAGGCTTGATCAGATGCCCGATGTGGTGGTCTGCGGGTCAGACTATCTGGCCCAGGGCGTAATCGTTGAAGCGCTGGCGGCGGGCTTGCGTGTGCCCGAAGATATTGCCGTGGTCGGCTTTGGCAACAGTTCCATCGCCGGTGAAATGCGCCCGACGATCACCTCGGTCGAGGTGGACGGTGCCCGCATCGCGCGTGAAGCGATTGCCGCCATCCGCAACCGCGCTGGCGCGGCGCTGCCGCAAGAACGCTGGATCGACGTTGGCTTTCGCCTTGTGGCGCGCGAAAGCGCCTGAACCGCGCGCGTGTGGCTGATGATGTTTAGAGCATCGCAAGACCTGCACTTTACAGCCCATAGCGCAACAGCATTCGGGTAAGAACAACGCATGAAGATTCTTTTGACAGGCGGCGCAGGATACATTGGCAGCCACGCCGCTGTTGCTCTTCTGGAAGCCGGGCACAGCGTTGTTTGCTTTGACAATTACGCCAACAGCAAGCCCGATATTGGCGCGCAGCTTGAACAGATCACCGGATCGCAGCCTATCCTGATCGAAGGCGATATTCGTGATCGTGCGGCGCTCGATGCGCTGTTTTCCGCTTATGCAATTGATGCGGTGATCCATTTTGCCGGGTTGAAAGCGGTAGGCGAGTCGGTGGCCAAGCCGCTGGATTATTACGAAAACAACGTCTGGGGCACGGCCTGCCTGTTGCAGGCCATGACAGCCGCCGGGGTGCGGCAGCTGGTTTTCTCCTCCAGCGCCACGGTCTACGGCTCACCCCAATATCTGCCGCTGGATGAAGCGCACCCGCGTTCTGCCACCAATCCCTATGGCCGAACCAAGCTGATCGTTGAGGAGATGCTGGAAGATCTGGCAGCCTCCGATCCTTCGTGGCGCATTGCCATCCTGCGCTATTTCAATCCGGTGGGTGCCCATGCCAGCGGGTTGATTGGTGAGGACCCGAACGGCATCCCCAACAACCTGATGCCGTTCGTGACGCGGGTGGCAGCAGGCAAGCTGGCGCAGCTCTCGGTATTTGGCGACGACTATGATACGCCGGATGGCACCGGAGTGCGGGATTACATTCACGTGGTCGATCTGGTCGAGGGCCATTTGGCGGCGCTGACTCGCATCGCCAGCGAAGACCAGCCCTTGTCGATCTGGAATCTTGGTACCGGCACCGGCTATTCAGTGCTCGATCTGGTCCGCACGTTCGAGGCGGTGAACGATGTGGCGGTGCCTTTCACCATTGCGCCCCGCCGCGCTGGCGATGTCGCAGCCTGCTTTGCCGCGCCAGACCGCGCGCGGGCAGAGTTAGGCTGGCAGGCGCAGCGCGATCTGGCCGAGATGTGTCGTTCGGCCTGGCAGTTTGAAGCGCTGGCGGCCAGGCGCAATTTCTGATGCACCCGCTTGCACTGATTGCAACTGTAACATCATTGTTCGCACTTGCGAGATCGGCCGGTGCAGCCCATTTGAGTGAGGCCTTTCAGGCATCCTCTCCCAAAACTTCCCAGGGCTGGCCAAGTGCCAGCCCTTTTTTTGTCCGGTCTCTTTACCGTGCCCTCTGTTTGCCCGGGGGTTGCGTGAGCATTTTGGGATCAGCAGACCAAATCGACGCATCGTGCAAAACAGGCCTTCACGATTTTCAAATTTTCATGAGTGAACTAGTTAGTTAATATCTTGCGTTGTCGGCAGACTTGACCGATGTTCACCTCCAGAACGGCCATGCACGTGCATCAAGGCCACGATCTGGGAGAGACTGTGATGAAGCCATCGCTGCGGTTCTGCTTGGCAGCCGTTTTTTTGAGCACGGCCGCGCAAGCAACTGCTGACAGCGCCGACCCTGCAGTACCCGTGGTGCAAACCGCAACAGGGCGCGTGGCTGGCAATGCCTTGCCATCAGGTGTTCAGGCATGGCTTGGTATTCCTTTTGCCAAACCCCCAGTGGGCGATCTGCGGTGGGCTGCGCCGCAGCCTGCGCAGTGGAGCGGCGTATTCCATGCCGATCGTAAAGGGCCAGCCTGCATCCAAGTGCTGCGCCCGCACGACATCAACCACTACTTTGGCGAAGAGGCGACCGGCGAGGACTGCCTGACCATGAACATCTGGGCGCCGCCCGGCGCAGCGGCCGGGGCAAAGCGTCCGGTCATCGTGTTCATCTATGGCGGTGGCTACACGATCGGATCATCGGGCATGGCCAACTATGATGGCGAAGCGATGGCCAAGGCCGGGGCGGTCTTCGTCAACTTCAACTATCGCGTTGGCGCGATGGGCTTTCTTGCTCATCCTGAATTAACGGCCGAGCAAGGCGGAGCATCAGGCAATTATGGGCTGATGGATCAGACCCTTGCGCTCAAATGGGTGCATGAAAACATCGCGGCGTTCGGCGGTGACCCCAACAAAGTGCTGATCATGGGCCAGTCTGCGGGGGCAAGTTCGGTAGCGGCGCAAGTGCAGTCTCCCGCCGCGAAAGGGCTGTTCCGCGCGGCTGTGATGTCAAGCGGGTGCAATCTGCGGGGCGTGAAGGCAACACTGCCCGATGCCGAAAAGGTCGGCCTGGCGCTGCAGGAGCGGCTTGGAGCACAGAACCTTGAAGCGCTGCGCAATGTTCCGGCTGATCGCATTCTTGCTGTGCAATCCGAAAGCCAGCTGGGCCTGACGGTTTCCGGCGTGCGCATTTCCGGGCCAATCGTGGATGGCCGCGTGCTGCCGCAACAAACTGCCGATGCGGTTGCTGCGGGCAACTTTGCCAAAGTGCCGATCATGGCAGGCTTTAACGAAGATGATATCGCCTTCGGGTTTGGCCCGCTCACCAGCGCAGCAACCGTCGCAGAGTATGAAGCCGCAGCGGCCCAATTGTTTGCCGCTGATACCGCGTCCTTTTTGAAGCTTTATCCGGCCAGAAACGATGCCGAAGTGCGCTCTGTGGCGCGCCGCGCCGCGCAGGATGCAGGCTTTGCCGCTTCGGCGCGGACTTGCGCCACCGATCTTGCGGCGCAAGGCGTTCCGGTGTGGATCAACGAATATGCGCGCAAGCATCCTTATGTGCCGGGCGTGAAACTGGCCGATCAGAACACCGCCACCATTGGTGCCTATCATACAGCGGACATGCCCTATTGGCTGGGCACGCAGGACAAATACAACATGTTCCGCCCCACGCGGACCTGGACGGCGTGGGATCGCACGCTTTCTACCCGTATGATGCTGGCGCTGATTGCCATGGCCGAAACCGGCAGCCCCGATACCCCCGCAATGCCGTGGAAGGCTTGGACGCCCAAGAATGACTCACTGCTTTGGCTGGGCGATGCGATTGAGGTGAAAAAGCTGAACGTGGCTGGCCAAACATGGCTTGCCGCGCATAAACCGGCAGCGGTCAATGCGCCGCGCCCCACCACGCCGCGCGATTGATCGCCATGAAGTATGCCATCGCATCGGTATCGCTCAGCGGCACACTGGAAGAGAAAATCCGCGCAGCCGCAGCTGCGGGGTTTGACGAGATCGAGATTTTCGATGTCGATTTCGTCGCCTCGCCGCTGTCCGCGCGCGATGTGCGGGCGCTCATTTCCGACCTTGGCCTCACCTGCAAACTCTATCAGCCGTTCCGCGATCTGGAAGGCATGCCCGATCCGCAGCGCATCCGGGCTTTCGATCGGCTGAAGCAGAAGTTCGATGTGATGGAAGAGCTGGGCTGCGACCGGTTGCTGCTATGCACCAACTGTTCGCCACTATCATCACCCGATCGTGCCCGCATCATCGCCGATCTGCGCGAAGCGGGCGAGCTTGCGCAGAGCCGGGGCCTGGTGATCGGTTATGAAGCGCTGGCTTGGGCCGCGCATATTCAGGACCACCGGGTAGCCTGGGACATCGTGCTACAGGTCGATCATCCCGGCGTCGGCATCCTGCTCGACAGCTTCCATTCGCTTTCGCGCGGCATTCCGGTAGAATCAATCCGTGCTATCGATCCGGCAAAGATCGTCTATGTGCAACTGGCTGATGCGCCGGTGCTGGATATGAACCGGTTGTACTGGAGCCGCCACTTTCGCAATCTTCCCGGGCAGGGCGGGTTCGATGTGGAAGGCTATGTTACCGAACTGATGCGCATCGGGTATGATGGTCCGATCAGTCTTGAGATATTCAACGATCGCTTCCGTTCCACGTCCGCCGCGCTGGTCGCGCGCGATGGTGTGCGCTCGCTTGATGCGTTGCGCGATTCCGCAGCGCGCAATCTGGGACATGAAACGACAATGCCGGCCAAGGCGCAGATAACCGGGCTGGAATTCGTTGAATTTGCGATCAGCCCGGAAGACCGCAGCGCGATGGAAGCCATGGCAAGGCGCATGGGCTTTGTTCCGGTCGGGCAGCACAAATCCAAGCAAGTGGAGCTATGGCGCAGCGGTGCGGCCAATCTTGTGTTCAATTTCGAAGATGCGGGATTTGCCCGCGCCTACCGGCTTACCCATGGCAGCGCGCTGTGCGCCATTGGACTTTCGGTGAAAGACAGCGTGGCTGCCATTCGCCGTGCACGAGCCTTGGGCGGCAACACCGAGTTGACTGACATCCCGACTATGCCCGCCATTCGCGGGGTAGGGGGCAGCCTTGTCTATCTGTTGGACGAAGGCAGTGCCGATACCATCTGGGCCAGCGAGTTCGATCTTGATCCGACAGCTGCGCCTGACCATGGCCTGATCGACGGCATCGATCACCTTGCCGTGGTGGTTCACAATGACGAGTTCCTGTCATGGCAACTTTATTGGCGTGCGCTGTTTGATGTGCAGGTGCAAGAAGCACAGGACGTGATCGATCCCAATGGGCTGGTCTACAGTCAGGCCATCCAGAACCGCCAAGGCACGTTCCGGCTGACCATGAATGCCACCGACGCGCGCGATGCGCTGACGTCCCGTTTTCTGAACCAGTCGTTCGGTGCAGGCTTTCAGCATATCGCGTTTCACGCGCCCGATATTGTCGCGCTGGCCAGCAAAGTTCAGGCAGACGGGCTGGAATGCCTGCCCATTCCGGCGAACTATCATGATGATGCAACAGCCCGGTTTGGCCTTGATCATGCGCAAAGTGCCACGATGCGCCAGCTGGATATTCTGGTGGACGAAGATGCCGCCGGGAATCGCTATCGCCAGTTTTACAGCCGCGCGTTCAATCGCAGCTTCTTCTTCGAGTTCGTTGAACGGACGGGATACGAAGGGTATGGTGCCCCCAACGCGCCGGTACGGCTGGCAGCGCAGTCGCGCTATCGCATCGATCCGCAGCCCTGAACCGCGCAAAAGCAGGCGCGCAACGGGCGGGCAGCTATTGCGCTGGTGGCAGGATTGGCCATAGAGGAGCCTTGATCTGATGAGGTGCGGCATTGGCCGAGGCAGAAACAAAAACCAGCAAGCGCGCACGCGAGGCAGCAGAAACACGAGACAACATTCTCGAGGTGGCTGCGCGCGAATTTGCCGACAAGGGTCTGGCTGGCGCGCGAATTGATGAAATTGCCGACAAGACAGCCTCGTCCAAGCGCATGATCTATTACTATTTCGGCGGTAAGGACGAACTGTATCGTGCCGTGCTGGAGCGCGCCTACGAACGCATCCGCGCGCAAGAGCAGGACGCTCATTTCGAAAACCTGCCGCCTGACGAAGCATTGCGCGCAATCATCGGGCACAACTTCGATTACCATTTCGAACATCCCGAATTTGTGCGACTGGTGATGAACGAAAACGTTCATCACGGCGAACATATCGCCCAGATTGCCAGCATGAAGGACCGCAATCGCACGGTCATTGAATCGCTCGGCGCGATTCTGCAAAAGGGTGAGGACGCAGGCGTGTTCCGCGGCGGGATCGATCCGGTCGATCTGCATTCCATGATCAGCGCGCTCAGCTTCTACAGCGTGTCGAACCGCCACACCTTCCTGCACAACTTCGGCGTGGACTTTGCCAATCCCGTGGTGCGCGCAAGACGGCGTGAAATGATCATGGCCTGCGTGCTGCGCTGGGTCATCAAGGGCTGATCGCTGCGGATTGCCCCCGATAATCCGACTGCCCGATAATTGGGGCGCCCTTATGGCAAGCGCACGCTTAACCGTTGCCCGCTCGCTTGCCTTGATGGCTCCGTTTGTGTACTAACCGGTTCACATAAAACGAGAGGGAGCCGCATATGCGATTGGCGATAAAGCGGGCTATCAGTGCTTCATTTCTGGGTATGGCCCTGCTGCCGACGATGGCCAGCGCACAGCGCACCTTTCCGGTCGCCGACCGTCCCTTGTCCGATGACATGGACCCCGGCACGATGAAGATCTGGCCCGGCGGAGTCACCTCGCAATCTGATGTCCGCTATGCCGCAGTGTCGGGCTACCGGCGGCTCACGCTCGATCTCTACATGCCGCCCAGTGCGGGTGAGCCAAAGCCGCTTATACTCTACGTTCACGGCGGTGGCTGGATGAACAGCGACAGCCGCCACATGGGTGCAGTTGCCGATCTGCCTGCCTTGTTTGCCCAGCTGGCGGGCGAAGGCTTTGTCGTCGCCTCGATCGAATACCGCCACGCAAAGGAAGCGCGTTTCCCGGCGCAAGCGCACGATGTGCGCGCCGCCTTGCGCTTCCTCAAAGAAAACGCTGCAAAGTTCGGCATCGATCCTGCCCGCACAGGCATCATGGGCGGATCGGCTGGCGCACATCTGGCGGGTCTTGCGGCGCTGTCTTGTGGGGACAAGAGCCTTGATCCCGCCGATACCAAAGCGCCGGATGGCAGCGAATGTGTGCAGGCCTTTGTCGGCTGGTACGGCGTCTATGATGCAACTGCGCTGGCCGCAGAACGCCCCACCGGGCGCGATGGCGGGATCGAGGCTTTGCTGGGCTGCCAAGGCGTGTGCCCTGCAGACAAGTTGGCAATGGTCAGCCCGGTAACCTATCTCGATCGGCGCGATCCGCCCACGCTGCTGATCCACGGCACCGAAGACAAGGTCGTGCCGATCTCGCAATCCCGCCTGCTTGAAGCGCGGATGAAAGCCGCAGGTGTGGCTGTCCAGTCGATCTATATTCCCGCTGTCGATCACAGCTTTATCGGCAATACGCCTGCCGAAACCCGTTCAGCAACGCTGCAGGCGGTAAATGCCAGTTTTGATTTCTTTCATGAAAAGCTGGACCGCAAGAAGTGAAGCCCATTCTTTCAGCCATGCTGTTTGCACTGAGTGCCGCCTTGTTTGCGCAGTCCGGTGCGGCTTCCACCGATGCAGCGCAAGAAGCCTCAGCCCCGCCGCCACCGCTTGATCCGGCGCAGGTCCTTGCCGCCTTTACCCCCGGGACTGGGCGTGAAGTGACCGCCGCAGCCTGTGGCGCGTGCCACTCACCATCAATCATCACCGGCAAGAAACTGGATGCCGATGCCTGGGCGCAACTGGTCGATCAGATGATTGGCCGGGGGGCACCGGTTGATGACAAGGATTACGACACAATCGTCGATTACCTTGCCGCCAACTACGGCCCTGCCAAGACCTGAGGCACTACTGCTTCGCCGGGATCGGATGCGGGCGCGGGGCTTGCCCGCCACCAATGGCCCACTTGATCGCCTCCAGCGTCATGGTGCGCACGCGCGGATCGTCCCAAGATGCGTCGGTGTGGCCCAGCCCTGAATAGAACACGCGGCCTGCGCCATAGGGCTTGATCCACGCCACCGGAAAATCTCCGTCCGTGCGGTGAACCATGGGCGCTTTCAGATCGACGCTCGACGTGTCGATCCTCGCCAGCACGTCCACCTTGTCGCGTGAATAGGGGGCAAGGCGCATCTGATAATGCTCGTCGCGGAAGGTCATGCCCGTCTTCCAGCCCTTCATTGCGGGAAAATCGGGCCGCTCCACGATCACTTTGGCGTCAGCGATCATCCACGGGTGGTTATCGAATACGCCTCCCAGCATCTCGCCATATTCGGGCCAGCCATAGGCGGTGGCCGTAGCCGTGTGGATGCCGATGAAGCCTTTGCCGTCCTTTGCGATGAAATCAAGCAGGTCCTGCTTCTGCCCCGCCGTCATGGTCGTTTCGCCATTGGTGTAGAACAGCACGGCATCGAAATAGTCGAGGTTTTTGCCACGCGCCTGGCTGCGGCCGCCCTTGGCATAGTTGCCTTGGCCCCACGTCTCCCCCTTGGTCACCCAATCGGTATCGGTGCGGATGAAGGCCACATAGGCTCCCGATTGCCGCCCAAGCTGTTCGATCACCGACGCGGCATGGCTGACTGCCATGTGCGCCGATTGGTTGCCGGTCGATAAGTCCGCCACGATCAGCAGTTTCTTTTTGCCCGCATATTGATCGCCATAGCCCGGCGGCGGTTTGCGTTCGGGCGCAGGCTTTGTGGGGGCTGTCGTTGTGGGCGCTGTTTGGCCCATCAGAATACCGGCCAAGGCCAGCGTGCAGAAGGTGCGGCGGATCATCGGCGGTTCTCCGGCAGGGCAAAGGCGGTGATCGTGTCAGACGCCAGTGGGCTATCCAGAAACGATCCGCCGGTAGCGGTTATGGCTACCATCTGGCGGCCTTCGGCGTTGGCATAAGTCATCGGCGTGGCGTGGGCGGCCGCATCCAGCTTCGTCTCCCACAGCAGCTTGCCGCTGGCCGTTTCATAAGCGCGAAAGCGTGCATCGTCGGTCGCGCCGATGAACGTCAGGCCAGTGGCCGTGGTGATGGCCCCGCCGATGTTGGGGCGCCCGGTCAGCCGCTTGTCTTCTGGCAATTCGTCGGTCACGCCCAACGGCACCTGCCATTTGATCGCGCCTGTCGAAACATCGACCGCGCTCAACCGGCCCCACGGCGGGGCCTGGCACATCAGCCGCGTTCCCTCCAGCTTGAACCGCCCACTCACCGGCCCGCGTTCATAAGGCAGCGGGCCTTTCGATGGCACCAGCGCGGTCACTTGCCCCAGATCACTGGTGTTCACCAGCAACAGCCCGCGCGCAGGATCAAAGGTTGCACCGCCCCAGTTGGACCCGCCCTGAAGGCCGGGGAACGAGATCGTTACCTCGTTGAACCCCACCGGCACATACAGCGCGCCCGGCTTCATATCGTGCTTCGCAATCCAATCGGTGCAGCCCTTGCGCAATTCGGGCGTCAGATCGGCAATGTCACTCATCGCAAAGGCTGTGCGCACCAGTGGCGGCGTGGCCTGCGGCATCGGCTGCGTGGGTGCGGCTTGCTCACCCGGAACGTTGCTGGCCGCAACCGGCACTTCGGCCACCGGCAACAGCGGCTTGCCGGTCACCCGGTCCAGCACGAACAGCAATCCGTTCTTGGAAACGATAGCCACCGCTGGGCGCTTGCGGCCATTCTTGCCCTTCCAGTCAAACAGAAGCGGCGGGGCTTGCAGGTCGTTGTCCCAGATATCGTGATGCACCACCTGGAAATGCCACAGATACTTGCCGGTGCGCGCATCAGCCGCCACCAGCGAGGTGCCATACAGATTGTCGCCCTTGCGATCCCCGCCGTACCGATCAAACGCGGGCGCGCCGAAGGGCATGTAGACGATGCCGCGCGCCTGATCGACGGTCAGGAACCCCCACGCATTTACGCCTGAACGCCGCTCGGCACTACCCGCCTGCCAGGTGTCGTATCCCCGCTCACCCTTGCGCGGCACCGAATGGAACGTCCACACCAGTTTGCCGGTGCGCACGTCCCACGCCCGCACGTCTCCGGCGGCGCCTTGTGGCGGAAACTCCTGCACGGCAGATCCGGTAATCACCAGATTTCCATGGACAATCGGCGGGCTGGTCATGCCATAAAATCGCGCTGCGGCCCCCTGCATCACTTCCGGCGTTTTCATGTCCACCACGCCGCCTGTACCAAACCCTGCGGCATAGGCACCGGTGGCGGCATCAAGCGCAATCAACCGCCCATCGCGCGTGCCAAACACGATGCGTGGGGCCAGCTTGCCATCACCGGGCCAATATTCCACGCCGCGCAGGCTGGGCTGGCCAGGGCCGGGAATGGCCGTTGCCCACAGTTCCTTGCCCGTGGCCGGATCCAGCGCCGCCACCCGGCCATAAGGCGTGGTGACAAACATGCGCCCGTCCACCACCAGCGGCGTCACCTGCGATCCGGCAAAGCGGCTGCGGCGGGCCGCTGGCGATATGGCAGGTGCGCCACCTGCGCTTGCGCCCACACCCTCGGCCGCCCGCTGCGCCTCAACGTTCGCGTCGGCAGGTGCAGCAACCGGCGGCGTTTCAGGCTTCATGTGATAAACCCAAGCAGGCTTCAGCTCTGCCACGTTGGCAGGCGTGATCTGCTGCAAAGGCGAATGGCGCTGCCCGCCCTTGTCATGGCCATAAGTGCGCCAATCGCCATCCGGCGCGGCCATCGCGCTGCCCGATAGCAACGCGCCCGAAAGCGCTGCGAGGCCAAGAATCAGCCGACGTGGCGGCATTTAGAGTCTCCCAACTTAATTTTATGGACTAGTTCGTTCATAACGGTTTGCTTGGCAAGAACCTTTCGCTACAAGGTGTTCAAACAGGCGCATATGAACGCAGCAAACAACCGCCGCAGGCTTCTTGGGGGAGCGATGAGCAAGACGATACTGGTCCTGAACGGGCCGAACCTTAACCTGCTGGGCGAACGCGAACCTGCGATCTACGGCCACGATACGCTGGCCGATGTCGAAGCGATGTGCCGTTCGGTGGCAGACCCTGCTGGCTACGCCATCGATTTCCGGCAGACCAATGCCGAACACGAAATGGTCGATTGGGTGCAGGCCGGGCGCAAAGGCTTTGCCGGTATCGTGATCAATCCTGCGGCCTTCACTTATGCCGCTTATCCGGTGCTCGATGCGATCAAACTGGTCGATTGCCCGGTGGTCGAAGTGCATATCTCGAACATCCATCGGCGCGAGGCTGAATGGCGCTCGAAGTCGATCATGACGCAAGTGGTCACCGGGATCATCTCCGGCCTTGGCGTTCACGGCTATCCGCTGGCCGTGCAACACCTGATCTGGCGAATCGAGCGCAGCGCATGAAGCCGACCCGCGCCCGCTTCGGCATCCTCATGCTGATCAGCATTGCCACGCTGATCAATTACCTCGACCGGTCGGTGATGGGGGTGGCCAAGCCTGAACTGGTGGCCGAACTCAAAATCTCGCCCGAAGTGATGGGCCTGATCTTTTCAGCCTTTTCATGGACATATGCGCTGGCGCAAATCCCCGGCGGCTTTGTGATCGACAAGCTTGGCACGCGGCTCACTTATGCGCTCTCGCTTGGCCTGTGGTCGCTAGCCACCATGGTTCACGGCTTCATGACCAGCGTGGCGGGCCTCGTTTCGGCACGGCTTGCCCTAGGCGTTGCCGAGGCGCCTTGTTTTCCCGCCAACAGCCGCGTCCTGTCCACATGGTTTCCACAGCAGGAACGCGCCAAGGCCACCGGCGTCTACACTGTAGGAGAATACATCGGCCTTGGCTTCCTGATCCCGGTACTGGCGTGGATCATGGCGACATTCGGCTGGCGTTCGTTGTTCTGGATCGTGGGTGGGCTGGGTGTTGTCTTCGCCTTCGTGTTCCATGCGCTCTACCGCGAACCCAATGAAAGCTCCAAAGCCAATCAGGCCGAACGCGATTTGATAACCGCAGGCGGCGGGTTTTCATCGGGCACGCCAAGCCTTCCGTTCTCATGGTCGCGCGTCCGCCGTCTGGTCACCACACGGCAGATCGCAGGCGCGTCCATCGGACAGTTTTGCAGCAATTCCACGCTCGTGTTCTTCCTCACATGGTTTCCCAGCTATCTGGCCGAAGAGCGTGGCATGGATTTCATCAAATCCGGCTTCATGGTGTCGCTGCCCTATTTGGCCGCCTCGGTCGGCGTGATGATCGGCGGCATCGGATCGGACTGGCTGATAAAGCGCACAGGCTCTGCCAGCATCGGGCGCAAGGTGCCGATCATTGCGGGGCTGCTGCTGTGCGCATCGATGATTTCGGCCAACTTCCTTGAAAGCAACGCGGCGGTAATCGCGGTCATGTCGCTTGCCTTTTTCGGGCAGGGGCTTGCGGGCCTCGGCTGGACGCTCCTGTCCGATGTTGCGCCCAAGGAAATGATGGGGCTGACCGGGGGTCTGTTCAATTTCTTCACCAACCTTGCCGGCATCATCACTCCGCTGGTGGTGGGCTTTGTAGTCGGCGCAACCGGCAGTTTCTACGGCGCGCTGGCCTATATCGGGGCCTTGGGGCTCGTTGGAGCGCTGGCCTATCTGCTCCTGCTTGGCCCGGTAGAGCGCGTGACCATCGACTGACCGGGAACTGGCGACTGACCGGGAACTGGCGACTGACCGGGAACCGGCGACTGACCGGGAACCGGCGACTGGCCCGAACCCGGTATACCGCCTCGCGGCGTGATGCCTCGGAAGCCACACATTGATCGTTGACATGAACTAACTAGTTCACATAATTATCGCTAACAAGGGAGTCGCGTTTTCCCGGCGCGGCACACCCATCGAATGAAACAGGGAGGGGATATACATGACCAAGTACCGCCTCGCGGCATGCAGTTCTGCGCTTGCACTCTCGCTCAGCATCACCACCGCAGCATTCGCGCAATCAGCCGCGCCGCAATCTGCTCAGACGGATGACAGCGATCCAACCAACGAAGAAATCATCGTCACCGGCTCCAGCATCAAGGGTGTGGCCCCGGTAGGATCAAACCTGATCAGCGTCAGCCGTGATTCGATCGAAAAAACCAATGCCCAGTCGGTGCAACAAATTCTGCGTTCGGTTCCGGCCGTCGTCGGCCTGGGCAGCGCAGGGCAGGGCTCGTTCGGCTCGGCCAGCGCCTCGGGTACCAACGCGCCGACCATTCACGGCCTTGGCGCATCGGCCTCGAACTCGACGCTGAACATCGTCGATGGCCATCGCATCCCGCTTTCGGGCGTGAACCATGCACTGGGCGATCCCAACATGGTCCCGGCCAACATGATCGAACGCGTTGAAGTTCTGCCAGAAGGCGCATCGTCGGTCTATGGTTCCGATGCTGTGGCGGGCGTGATCAACTTCATCACCCGCCGCAAGTTCGATGGCGTGCAGGTAAACGGCCAGCTCGGCTTTGGCGATGAATATCGCACCAAACAGCTTGGCGTGGTGGCTGGACACAGCTGGGAATCTGGCTGGCTGACCGCCGGTTACAACTATTCCGATCGTGATGCCCTGCGCGTGGCAGACCGCGATTTCATGGCAGCCGACCATCGCCAGCACGCGATCAACGCCGGCCTTGATCTGTCAACGGCGACAGCCCAAAACCGCGCCAACCTTGCCTCGTTCAACTGCGATCCTGCATCGGTCCAACCCGGCGGCACTACCACGATCTTCCGCTTCAACCCGGCAACCGGCACTTATGGCAATCCGGTTTCGAATGCTCAGGCCAACGCGTTTTGCGACATCAACCAGAACATTGATCAAATCCCGCGCGAACGCCGCCACAACCTGATGATCAAAGCCGAGCAGGAAGTGGGCGACAGCCTGAAGATCAATGCCGACGTGCTCTATTCAAACCGCAACAACCTTCAGCGCGTGTCGCGCGGCACGGCGGGCACGGGCGGCGGTGCTGTTCTTGCCACGGTATTCGGCCCCGGCACCACTACGGTCGGCGCTGGCCAGATCAACCCGTTCTACACCGCCATGCCGGGTCAGACATCGACCACGCAGCAAGTGCGTTTTTCGGGCGATGAACTGTTCGGTCCTGGTGCCAAGGTGGAATCGGGCGAAGAACACTATTTCTTCAACGCCACAGCCGAATACAAACTGTCGGATTCGTGGAGCGTGACGGCCGGTGCCACTGTCGGCTCATCAAACAGCTTCGTGCGCGATACTGGCCGCCTCAATACTTCGGCGGCCCTGCTGGCGCTTAACGGCACCACCAACCAATCGGGCAGCCTGACAACGCTGTCGGTGCCATCAACCGGCCTGATCGTTACGCAACTTCCGCTGACCGCTGCCAATGCGCTCGACGTGTGGAACATCGGTGCGACCAATCGCACGTCGGCCGCTGTGCGCGCACGGCTGACCGATACCACAACTTATCGCCTGACACGGCAGAGTCTGCAGAATTACCGCCTGCAATTGGGCGGTGATCTGTTCAATCTGCCCGGCGGCACGGCCAAGGTGGCAATGGGTGGTGAATACATCGCCTACACGATCCGCCAGAACGTGTCTCAGCCGCTTGGTATCGGCCCAGCCAGCACTGGCTCGTCCACGATCAACCTTGATTATGATCGCAACGTAAAGGCCGCCTATGCCGAAATCCTGCTGCCGCTGGTTTCGCCCGACATGGACGTGCCACTAGTCCATTCGTTTGACGTGAACTTTGCCGGGCGCGTCGATGATTACTCTGACTTCGGATCAACCACCAATCCCAAGATCGCCGCAAACTGGGAAGTTATCGAAGGCCTGAAGATTCGCGGCAACTGGTCCAAATCGTTTGTGGCCCCGGCCCTTACCAGCTTTGGCGCAGACGGGCGCGGGACGACAGCGGAAACCAGCATCGCTGGCGGGCCGACCAATCTGGCCGTGCCGATTGCGGCCTATCCGGGTGTGGTCAACATTCCCGGCGTTTCGTGCACCACCACTACCTGCACCATCGGCACGCCGACCATCCAGGGCCTCCAGATCAATGGCGGCAACAATGAACTGGTCCCGCAGCGCGGCACAAGCTGGTCGTTCGGGGTTGATTTCACACCCACTTTTGTGCCCGGCTTGCGGCTTTCGGCCACCTTCTGGCACAACGAGTTCACCGGCGGCGTAACCGCGCCGCTGGCTGGTTCGGCCGTGAACATTGCAGGCCTGCAAAACCTGCTCACCGTCTTCCCAACAGGAGCAACCCAGACCCAGATCACCAACATCGTCGGCAACCGCCCGCTGACCACGGCGATCCCGAACACAACCTACTTCGTTTATGACTTCCGCCAGCGCAACGTGCTGAACCTTGAAGTGGAAGGCATTGATGCCGATGCACGCTACAGCCGCAGCACCGATTGGGGCAGTTTCACGCTGGGCGCAGCGATGTCGCTCAAAACGAAGTTCGATCAGAACTTTGGTGGCGGCCCGACCTTCTCGGTACTGAACACCACCGGTTTCAACGGCACGTTCCCGTCGGTCCGGCTTGATCTGCGCGGCGATGTCGGGGTCACTTATGGTCCGGTTTCGGCCACGGTCTTCGTCAACCACACTGGTGGCTACAGGAACTGGTCTGCCAATTCCATCAACCCGGTCGTCTCGGTCGGCGGCGTCCCCACCGGGGCTGGTGGCGATCCGGTCAAGGCGTTGACGACAGTGGACTTCAACCTTTCATGGGATCTGCCCATTTCTGCTGCGGAATCGCAGGTCTATCTCGATGTGCAGAACCTGTTCAACACCAAGCCTCCATTCTACAATTCGGTGCAGGGCTTTGATACCTTTGCCGGCAACCCCCTGCTGCGCGTGGTATCGGTGGGCTTCCGCACCAAGATCTGACATTTCACCCATCATGCCCCCGGCCTGATGCCGGGGGCATCCTGCCAAGTTGGACGGACTGCACAATTGACCTCGGCTTTACGTTCCAAACCCATCCGCGCCGGCCGCATTCTGGCTGGGTTGCTTGGCCGGGGCATCCTTGAATCCCGTACCCCTTGGCTGCAAGAGCAGGAGGCGCGGGCGCACGGGTTGAACATGGTCTATTCGTTGTTCGATTTCACAGATCGCGGATGGGCTGACAGGGAACTGGAAGCTGTGGTAGCTTGCGCTCAGCGCCTTGGTTTTGCCGGGCTGAACGTCACTTTTCCGTTCAAACAGGCGGTCATCCCCTTGCTGGATGGCCTGTCACAAGCTGCGGCCAGCATCGGGGCGGTCAACACCATCGCCTTTGTCGATGGCAAACGCATTGGCCACAACACCGATGTGACCGGCTTTGCCACAGGCTTCCGCCTTGGCTTTGACAATGCAAAGCCAGGCAAAGTTCTGCAACTTGGCTGCGGCGGCGCGGGATCGGCCACTGCCCATGCGTTGCTGGGCCTGCTGGACGCAGAACAACTGGTGCTGTTTGATCCTGATCCCGCACGGGTCGAAGCCCTGCGCGCACCGCTTGCCAAACTCTATGGCCCTGATCGGCTCATGATCACGGATGATCCCGTAACAGCCGCGCGTGATGTCGATGGCCTGCTGAACGCAAGTCCGGTTGGCATGACCAAGCTGCCCGGAATGCCGCTTCTTGCCAGTGCCATCGCGACGCATCACTGGGTCGCCGACATCATCTATTTCCCCATTGAAACCGCATTTCTTGCCGAAGCCCGGCGCAAGAGCTGCCGCACACTTGATGGCAGCGGCATGGCGGTTCATCAGGCCATTGATGCCTTTGCCATTTTCACCGGGCTGACGCCCGATCCTGAACGAATGCGGGCAAGCTTTTTTGCGTTCGATCACAAATCTGATAGCGCATCGGCATAAGTTTCGGCACCCGCACTGGCTTTGCCAATGCGGGCAGCGTTCTTGAAAAGTCACAGGATGGAGCGTTTCGACACGCTATGGCTCCGCGCCCGCCATGCTATTCCATGCGGGGTCGTGCCTGGCTTAAAACTTACATAATCATTATTATCAATTCTGATGCCAACACTCGGGTGGATTCTATCTGGAAGTGCGAATCTTGAGGGTTTCCGGGCACTTTGTGCCCCACTCAAAAGGACGCGCAATGGCTCATAACTACCGGCATCTCAGTCTCGAAGAGCGTGACACGATCATGCGCATGCGCGATCGTCGTATACCTGTTGGCCGGATCGCGGCCGAACTCCGGCGGCATCCATCGACAATCTATCGCGAACTGCGGCGCAATTTTTTCTATGATGAGGATGCCTGGTTTCGTGGTTATTTCGGTCGTGTCGCACATCGGAAAGCTGCTTCGCGCCGGGTTTGTGGCGGCAAGGTCAACCGTGATCGTGAGCTTGCCGCGCGCATCGTGGAGCATCTTCAGCAATGTTGGTCACCAGAGCAAATTGCTGGCCGCTTAAGGCTCGATGAGGCCAATCCCATTACTGTCTGCCACGAGACGATCTACCAGTTTGTATACGGCACAGAAGGTCGTCAGTTAGGCCTCTGGAGCCACCTGCCGCGCCAGCGGAAGACGCGGCGCCAGCGCTATGCGCGCAAACCGCGAGGCCTGAATATCCCGTTGGCAAACACCATCGCAGAACGTCCCAAAGAGATTGCCGAACGCAAGCAGTTTGGTCACTGGGAGGGCGATCTCATTGCTTTCAGGAAAGAATTTGGAAAATCCAATCTTACCTCGTTGGTCGAACGGCGCAGCCGATATATCGTGCTCACGCGCAACCCCAGTCGCCATTCGATCGGTGTCATGGCGGGGATTGAACACCACCTTGGCCCCCTTCCCCCGACCCTTCGGCAAAGCATTACGTTCGACCGCGGCACCGAGTTTGCGGCATTCGCTACACTCAAGACAAAACTCGGCATGACGAGTTATTTCTGCAAGCCATCAGCGCCCTGGCAGAAGGGAAGCGTGGAGAACAGCAATGGTCGCATCCGCCGCTTTCTGTCGCTCGATACTGACATTGCCGCACTGCCCGATTCTGATCTGGCAGCTATCATCCAGAGGCTGAACAACACGCCGCGCAAGTGCCTCGGATTCCGAACACCAACCGAGGTCATTGGAGAACAAATCGCAGCCCACATAGCGACTTGAATTTTGTTGCCGGGGGTGGGGCTCGCCCCACCCCCGGCAAAACGCTACACTCTCACCGGCAGTTCGCACTTCAAATAGAAATCACATACGAGCGTTGACTGCGAGGCCCCCCTTCTAACTGGATGGATCACTGCGATGGCAACGGCACCTGTCCCCAATCTTTCCCGGCTTCTGGCGATCATGGCACGGCTACGTGATCCTGAACGGGGTTGCGAATGGGATTGTGCGCAGACGTTTGCGACCATTGCGCCTTATACGATCGAAGAAGCCTATGAGGTCGACGACGCGATTGCGCGCGATGACATGGCGGGATTGAAGGAAGAGCTTGGCGATCTGCTACTGCAAGTGGCGTTCCATGCACGCTTGGCCGAAGAGCTTGGGCTGTTTTCGTTCGACGATGTGGCCGCGACAATCTCTGACAAGATGGAGGCCCGCCATCCGCATGTCTTCGGCGATGAAGCGGACGAAGGACAATCGCGCGAGGACCGCTGGGAAAGCGCCAAGTCTGCCGAACGGGCCGCGAAAGGCGCGCAAAGTGCCTTGGATGGCGTAGCACTGGCTCTGCCAGCTTTGATGCGGGCTGAAAAGCTGCAGAAGCGCGCGGCGCGTCAGGGCTTTGATTGGCCCGGTGTAGAGGGTGCGACTGACAAAGTTATCGAGGAAATTGAGGAGCTTCGAGAGGCTTCTTCAGACGCCGAACGCATTGACGAAGCGGGCGATCTGCTGTTTGCGACGGTGAATGTTGTGCGCAAGTACGGCGTGGCACCCGAAGACGCGCTGCGTGCAGCAAATGCGAAATTCGAGCGGCGTTTCAAAGGCATGGAGGCGCTGGCCGAGGGCCGCTTTGCCACGCTCCGGCTCGATGAGCAGGAAGCGCTGTGGCAAGCGGTTAAGCGGTCAGAGCGCTAAATCGGCCCAATTCGCGCGGCGTCAGGCGGACTTTGATGCGCATCGCGGGTTCGTTTTCGGTGTCAGCCACCTGATCTTCTTCGATGATATCGCCGTGGGCGTGAAGCCAGGCGAGGCGCTGACCGTCAGACAGCGGCACGGTGAGTTCGAGCGTTTGTGCGCCGCCGGTCAGCATCAGGCCAAGGTGGTGAAGCAGGGTGTCAACGCCCTCACCCGTCAGCGCCGATACCGGCACGACGGGAATTTCGGCCACTTTTGCGGCGATAATGTCGTGCCGCATGTCCTGCTCTTCTGGTGTGAGCAGGTCCCACTTGTTCCATGCCTCGATGACGGGGACGACTGGTCCCCCTTCCCCGTTGACGCCCAGATCGGCAAGGATCTGTTCGACTTCAGCCTTCTGTTCAGCCGTTGCGGGGTTGGCGACATCGCGGACGTGGACGATTACATCGGCGGCGGTCACTTCTTCGAGCGTGGCGCGGAAAGCGGCAACAAGCTGCGTCGGCAGTTCCGAGATGAAACCGACGGTATCGGACAGGATCGCCTTGTCCACGCCGGGCAAGCGGATCGCGCGCATAGTGGGATCGAGCGTGGCAAAGAGCAGGTCTTCCGCCATGACGTCAGCCCCGGTCAGGCGGTTGAAAAGCGTGGATTTTCCGGCGTTGGTATAGCCGACCAGCGCAATCACCGGCCATGGCGCGCGCTGGCGGCGTTCGCGGTGGAGGCCGCGCGTGCGGCGCACCTGTTCGAGTTCCTTACGCAAGCGCGACATGCGCGTGCGGATCTGGCGGCGGTCCGCCTCGATCTGGGTTTCACCGGGACCGCCAAGGAAGCCGAAGCCGCCGCGCTGGCGTTCCAAGTGAGTCCATGACCGGACGAGGCGCCCTGCCTGATAATCGAGATGGGCCAATTCGACCTGCAACCGGCCTTCGGCTGTGGCGGCGCGTTCTCCGAAGATTTCGAGAATCAGGCCGGTTCGGTCGATGACCTTGCGCTTGAGCTTGTCTTCCAGATTGCGCTGCTGGATGGCCGACAACGCGCCATCGATGATGACAAGTTCGGCATCGGACTGGTTGCAGGCAACAGCGATACGCTCAACCTGTCCTTCCCCGAACAGGGTGGACGGGCGCACCGCGCGGATCGGCAGGATGAAAGCATCGACCACTTCGATGCCGATGGCGCGGGCAAGGCCCTGCCCCTCTTCAAGCCGTGTTTCTGCGTCTGCGCCGAGGCCCCCTCCCCGCTGTTTGATATCGGGGAGGACAACGACGGCGCGCGCGCCACGGGTGACTTCACCGGCTATCTCGCCGGTATTGTTGCCAAATTCAAACGTGCTCAGGAATCCTCGCCATCCCAGTCGCCGGTGAGATCAACGTGACCGGCAGGCTGTATTGTTGAAACGGCATGCTTGTAGGCGAGCTGAACATAGCCTTCACGCTCAAGCAGCATGCAGAAAAGATCGTAGGAAGCGACGCGGCCCTGAAGCATCACGCCGTTGACCAGGAACATCGTGACCTGCACGGCGGCATCGCGCACGCTGGACAGGAACACTTCCTGCAGCAGACGCGCCTTCTTGCCGTTTTCCTCACCGCCGGACTGGAAGTGGGCCACCGAAAGCTGCACGCCGGGCATGATCGTGGAGATCGCGTGCTTGTAGACCAGCTGTGACTGGCCATCGCGGCGCAGCAGGATCGAGAAATTATCGAACCAAGTGACGATGCCTTGCAGCTTTACGCCTTTCACGAGGAACATCGTGACCGGAATTTTGTTTTTGCGCAGGTGGTTGAGGAACAGATCCTGGAGGTTCTGCCCTTTTCCGCCGCTGGGACCCGTTACGGGTGCTGGTGCCGGTGCTTCTGCAGCGGGGGCCGGTTCAGCTTTGAGCCGAGGGCGGGCGGTGAGCGTTTTACCGGTCATTTCTTGTGACTCCGTTTTCTATTGGCTTGGCCCCTTTAACGAGGCTTCGCGATCTGGCCTTCGTGCGCAAACACTCTGGCCGGGTTCGTCTTGAAGTTTACGCATCTGCTTCAGCCCCGTAAACACGGGAATTGCCACATGGTTCCGCCTTAATGCGTATTCACAGCGCGAAATGCAAGATCAGTCCTCGTCCTCTTCATCCTTGCGGTCGGCCATGCCGAGCAGCTTGAGTTTGCGGTGAAGTGCCGAGCGTTCCATGCCGATGAAGCTGGCGGTTTTGGAGATATTGCCGGAGAAACGGCGGATCTGAACCTTCAGATATTCACGCTCAAAGTTTTCGCGCGCCTCACGCAAGGGCACGCCCATCAGAGTGGAGCCACCCGATTCGCCGCCGATAGGGGTGGCGACGATTTCGGATGGCAGCATATCGGCGTCGATCCGGGCCAGACGATCGCGCGGTGCGAGAATCACTGTGCGTTCAACGACATTGCGCAACTGGCGCACGTTACCAGGCCAATCATAGCTTTGCAGCGCGGCCATGGCTTCGGGCGATACGGCAGGCGGGATTACGCCCTGTTCGCTGGCGTGGCGGGTGAAAAAGTGATCGACCAGTGCGGGAATATCATCGCGCCGCTCCATCAGCGAGGGAATGGCAACGGGCACGACATTTAACCGGTAATAAAGGTCTTCACGGAAGCGGCGTTCGGCGATTTCCTTTTCCAGCGGGCGTGATGAGGACGAGACGACCCGCACATCCACACGCAACTGGCGGTGACCGCCGACACGCGCGAAGGACTGTTCGGTCAGGACCCGCAGGATGCGTGCCTGGCTGGACGGTGGCATGTCCGAAACTTCATCTAGGAACAGTGTCCCGCCATCGGCCATTTCGAGCAGGCCGGTGCGCACCAGCTTGCCGTCCACTTCTTCGCCGAACAGTTCCTGTTCGAAGCGTTCGGGGGTGATGCGGGCGGAGTTTACCGTGACAAAGGCGTTTTGCGCGCGCGGGCTCCACGAATGAAGCAGGCGGGCGGCCACTTCCTTGCCCGAGCCGGCCGGGCCGGTGATCAGGAGGCGGCTGCCGGTGCTGGCCACACGCTTCAAGGTGGCGCGGACCTGGTTGATGGCAGAGCTGTTGCCGGTGAATTCCTCTGCCATCGCAAAGCCTTGGCGCAAGCGCTGGTTTTCGCGGCGCAGGCGTTCGGTTTCGGTTGCACGTTCGACCAGCAGCAGCAGGCGTTCAGCCTCGAACGGCTTTTCGAGGAAGTCCATCGCGCCGCGGCTGATGGCCGAGACGGCGGTATCGATGTTGCCGTGGCCCGAGAAAATGATCACCGGCAGTTCCGGCTCGCGCTTCTTGATCTCGTCCAGCACTTCGAGCCCGTCCATCGGGCTGCCGTGGAGCCAGACATCGAGCAGCACGAGGCTGGGGCGGCGTTCGTCGATAGCGGCAAGGGCCGAAGTGCTGTCTGCCGCGAGGCGGCAGCCGTAGCCTTCGTCGGAAAGCACACCTGCGACCAGTTCGCGGATATCGCGTTCGTCGTCCACGATGAGGATGTCGAGTGCCATGGTGGGGTCCTGTCAGTCCTGTTCGGCGTAAGCGGGGGAAGTGGAAAGCGGTTCGCGGGCAAAGCGCATCGTCACGCGGGTGCCGCCGCCGGGTTCGGGCATGAAGGCCATTTCGCCGCCGTGCTCTTCGACGATCTTGTGAACGATGGCCAGGCCAAGGCCGGTGCCCTTTTCGCGCGTGGTCATATAGGGTTCGAGAATGCGGTCACGTTCGGCAGGAAGGCCGATGCCGTTGTCGGTGACGCTGACGGTGATGGTCTGGTGGTCGCCCGCCAGCGTGACGGCGATGCGCCCGCGATAGTCAACGTCTTCATTTTTTGAACGGGATTCAATGGCTTCTACTGCATTTTTCAGAACATTTGTCATCACCTGGCCGAATTGGTGGCGATCGCACTGGATGGGCATGTGCGGTTCATCGCAAGCGAAGCTGAAATCGATCAGGGCGTGGGCGACCTCCTGCAGGAACAACGACTGACGCACGAGATCGCTGGCGTCCTCTGCGCGGAACACCGGTTTGGGGAGGCGGGCGAAGGAGGAGAATTCATCGACCATCTTGCGCAAGTCTCCCACCTGACGGATGATCGTGGCGGTCAATTCCTCGAAGAGTTCGGGATCGTTTTCAATCTGGCGGCCATAGCGACGGCGCAGGCGTTCTGTTGCTAGCTGGATTGGCGTGAGCGGGTTCTTGATTTCATGCGCGATGCGCCGGGCGACATCGGACCACGCGGCGCGGCGCTGATCGAGCAGCTGGCGGGTAATGTCTTCAAAGGTGATGACATGGCCGTTGCTGTCTTCGGCCACGCGCACGGCCAACGTGCGCAAGTCTCCATCGAAAGGATGCTGAATCACGTGGCTGGGCTGGCCTGAGGTGACCAGTTGCGCAAAGATCGGCGACAGATCAGCCAGCGGTCGGCCAATTGGGCTAAGCGCGTCATGCGGCACCAGCACGCGCAGGGCGGACGAATTGATCAGTTGCACCGTGCCATCGCGCCCGATCGACAAGATGCCCGCGGTGATTGATTCGAGCACAGCCTCGATAAAGGCGCGGCGCACTTCGAGCTGGGCGTTGGCGGTGACGAGGGCTTGGGTCTGGCCTTCAAGCTGCTGGGTCATGCGGTTGAAGGCGCGGGCGAGCATGCCGACTTCGTCGGTGCCGCTACTTTGCACGACGCGCATCGCAAAGTTGCCGCTGCCGATGGTGCGCGCGGCGGAGACGAGTTCTACCAGCGGGGCAACCTGTCGGTCAGCAAAGCGCAATGCTGCCCAGACGGCCACGGCCACGAGCGCAAGGCTGACGCCGAATAACAGAAGATTGAAGCGCAGTTGGAGCGCTCTGGCCCGCGTGGTCAGCATGTCGTAGGATTTGAGAACGGTCTGCGCGCGCTCCCACTGTTCGAGCGCCAGCGCGTTGGAAGTGCGGGCTGCGTAGAGGTAGATACCGCGCTGCTTGTCCACCGGGGTGATCGCCTCGATCCGTTCGGCAGACGCATTGACCACCACCATTTCACCGGAATCGAGGCGCTTCAGGTCTTGGTTGGTGACGCGTTGCTGCCGTTCGGACTTTTCGGGATCGACGATGGCGGCGGTGCGCAGCGAGCCATCTGGCATGCGCTCCAGAATGGCGCTTTCGTTCATTTTGCGGCCGAGGACTTGATAGGAATAGCCTTCGGCAAATTCGGTTGAGGTGATCGGGGCCTGGTCGAGATAGTCGCGAATGTCTCCCGCCATTGCGATGGTTTCGTTGCCGACATCGCGCAGTTTGTCTTCGTAATAGCCGCGCGCCAATTGGTTGGCATTTTCGAGCATGCCGCGCGAATTGTCAGAGAACCAGAATTCGACGCCGGACTGGAACAGCAGCGAGGCAAAGACGACGACCAGCAGGGTCGGGATGGCGGCGATTAGCGAGAACAGCCAGACGAGGCGGACGTGGAGCCTGCCGCTTGAGCCCAGCACGCTGGAGGCGGCGCGGCGGATGGCCAAGCGGCGCCCCGCTAGCACCAACAGCGCCATGGCCGGAACCAGTGTTCCGATCAGCAGGCTGGAAGTTAGCCGGGACGGCAATATCTGGCCCTGCGAACTCCCCCCAGTCAGCGTTAGCCAACTGACCGAGAGCATGAGGACAAGGATGGTTGATGCGGCAATTTCGAGCAGAAAGAACACATTGGCACGGCGCAAGCCAAGGAGCATGCGGCGATACCAACGCGGCATTCGGCGAACAGAGACTTTGCCGACGTGTTGCATAGTGGCTAAGTAACAACACCCCTGTTGCATAAATGCAAGAGGAAACCGACGGGCGATGGTTCAGACTGGACGAATGCCGCAGTCAGCTGCGGAAAAAGCTGGTTCAATTGTGCCGTGGCACATCATCGGGTGTAATCGCCAGATCAGACAGGCGTTTGCGCAAAGTATTGCGATTGATGCCCAGTATCTGGGCTGCGCGCAACTGGTTGCCGCCGGTCTGTCCAAGAACCTTGAGGAACAAGGGCCGTTCAAAGGCAGCCAGAGCAGCGTCATAGACGGTGCCTGGCGGCGGTGCATTCATGGCCATCCAGTGATCGACCGCGACGGAAAAATCGGGCGATGAACCGGTTGCAGAGACTTCCGCCGATGAACTTGGTGTGCCCTCGGCCGGGGCAAGCAGTGGCTCGATTGCCGAGGCATCAATCGTCTCTTCCCGCGCCAGCAGGGCAAGCCGATAAATGAAATTGCGCAGTTCCCGCACGTTACCGCGCCAAGGCAGGCGTGACAGCAGATCGGCGCCCGCTTGCGCCAATTGGCGGCGGGGCAACCCTTCGGCTGCGGCCTTGGCCAGAAAGTGGCGCGAAAGTGCGGGAATATCATCAGCCCGTTCGCGCAACGGCGGCAATTCGATGGGGACGACGGCGAGCCGATAATAGAGGTCTTCGCGGAACGTGCCTGCGGCAATCATCGGTAGCAGATCGCGGTTAGTGGCGGCCACAATGCGGCAATCGACCTTGATTTCGTCGCGCCCACCGACGCGGCGGATGCGGCCTGATTGCAAGGCGCGCAACAGGCGGGTCTGCGCCTGCATTGGCATGTCGCCGATTTCATCAAGGAAAAGCGTGCCCCCGCTGGCCTGTTCGAACTTGCCGATGGAACGGGCAACCGCGCCGGTGAAGGCCCCGCGCTCATGGCCGAACAATTCGCTTTCGATTAGTTCAGCAGGAATTGCGGCAGTATTTACGGCAACGAATGGCCCAGTCCGGCGGTTGCCCAGCTGGTGGATCGCTTCGGCCACGAGTTCCTTGCCAGTGCCGGATTCGCCGAGGATCAGCACGGTCAGATCATTGCGCAGGACGCGCGTGATCATGCGGTAGACCGCCTGCATGGCTGCGCTCCGGCCGACCAGCGGAAGGCCCTGTGGCACATCCTGGGGTTCGTCCGGCTCATTCGCTTCGGCCTTTCCAATGGCCTGCGTGACAGTGCGGATCAGTTCTTCGAGATCGAACGGCTTGGGAAAGTATTCGAACGCGCCGGTTTCACTCGCGCGCACGGCAGTGTCGAGAGTGTTCTGAGCCGACAGGATAATGATCGGCAGCGAAGGATGTGCCGACAGCACTGGCCCCAGCGTTTCGATGCCATCGCCATCGGTCAGCATCACATCAGTGAGCAGCAGGCGATAAGTGTTTCCGGCAAGAAAGCGGTCTCGCCCGGCAATGGAATCACAGTGATCCACCGCAAAGCCTTCGGCCTCCAACGCGGCGGTTATTACAAGGGCAATCGAAGCATCATCCTCGACCAGAAGCACCCGCTTGGTCATGTTTGCGCGGCCCCTTGCTGCACCGAACCTGCGACTGGCAGATGAATGCGGAAGTGCGTGAGACCCTTGGCCTCGTCACGATCATGCGTGATACGGCCATTCATTTCCCGCACGAGCTTTTGCACAAGCGCCAAACCAAGGCCCTGCCCGTTCTTCTTGCCGGTTACAAAGGGTTCGAAGATGTGATCGCGCAAATTGGGATCTATGCCCGGCCCGTTGTCGGTCACACGCAGTTCAATCGGTAGGCGAAGTGGCTTGCCCCCCGGCCCTGCGTGCAGCTGAATGCCGCTGGCAAAGCGCGTGCGCACCGTGATGCATGGCGCGCCTTCGTGTTGGCACGCTTCACGCGCATTGCTCATCAGGTTGAGCAGGACTTGCACCAGCGAATCGGGATTTGCCATGATCGGGGGGAGCGAGGGATCGAACTCCTCCTCGATCGCCAAGGATGAGGGATGAGCCGCCGTGAGAACGGCCTGGGCACGGCGCACCGCTTCGTGCAAGTTGCATGGCTGCGCAGGTTCGGCGCTGCGGCGCGAGAGCGACTGCATCTGATCGATCAGTTTGGCTATGCGATCAACCTCGGCGGTGATCAGGCTGGTCATCGCGCGGTCGCGCTCTGACAGTTTGCGATCGAGCAACTGTGCCGCACCGCGAATGCCGGCGAGCGGGTTCTTGATTTCATGCGCCAGCACTTCGGGTGCGCGCAGCGCCACGCCTTCTCCGCCCCCTGCCCCGCTGCCATCGCCGGTCAGCGCTTCAACGCCGACGCCTTCGTGCAGCATCAGCAATTGCCATCCGGGGCAGTGGGTAATCGGGCTGGTCATAACATCGAACCGGCGCGGGGGCTGCCCCATGATGCGCACGCGCGCACCGCGTGCGAAAAGCTGCGCTTCGCCATCGGCCAGACGCCCGAGAATCAGCGGCTCTTCAAAATCAAACAGCTCGGCGACGGACTTTCCGACAATGCGGCGATAGCTTTGGCCCATGAGCTGTTCTGCGGCAGGATTGACGGTGGCCACGATCAGATCGGGATCAAGCTGCAGCAGTGCCAGTGGCAGGCTGGCGACAACGCGTTTCGGATCAGGTTTCTGGCCCGGTTCGGACCGCCGCCAATCAGGAAGCGCAATCATGCAGCCGCGCGCTGCCTATCAGCTTCTTCGGTTAGCAGCTGATGCTCGATGGCCTTGCCATAGAAATCGGCAAGGCTGGCCAGCACGGCCTTGGGATCATCTATGAAGTTGACCTTATTGCGGAAATCGGCCGAACCGTGCAGGCCTTTGGTGTACCAGCCTAAATGTTTGCGCGCCATGTTGACGCCGGTTACCGTGCCATAGTGTTCCTGCATGGCGTGGTAGTGCTCCACAATCAGCGCGTATTGTTCGAGCAAGGTCGGATCGGCCAGACGCTCCCCGGAGTTCAGCCAGTGCATGATCTGGCCGAGCAGCCAAGGGCGGCCATAGGAGCCGCGCCCAATCATTACGCCATCAGCGCCGCTTTGGTCCACAGCCGCGGCCACGTCTTCGATGCTGCATATATCGCCATTGACGATAACCGGTATCGAAACTGCATCCTTGACCCGGCGCACGAAGGCCCAGTCGGCAGTGCCCTTGTACAGCTGGTTGCGGGTGCGACCGTGGACGGTGATCATTTTGGCGCCGAGGTCTTGCGCGATGCGGGCGAGTTCCGGGGCGTTCAGGCTATCGTGGCACCAGCCCATGCGCATTTTCACGGTTACGGGCACATTCACTGCCTTTACCGTGGCCGCGATCAGCCGGGTGGCGAGCGGAATATCGCGCATCAGCGCCGAGCCGGCATCGCCGTTCACAACTTTGCGCACCGGGCAGCCCATATTGATATCGATGATGGCCGCGCCCTTGTCTTCCGACAGCTTGGCAGCTTCGGCCATCTGATCGGGTTCGCAGCCGACAAGCTGCATCGACACCGGCTCTTCAATCGGGTGCCAAGCCGCTTTCTGGATCGACTGGCGCGTTTCGCGGATGGCCGCGGGGCTGGCGATCATTTCGGTTACGTTCAAGCCAGACCCGAAGCGGCGCACGATGGTGCGGAACGGCAAATCTGAAACGCCGGTCATCGGTGCCAGCACGACCGGACAATCGACGGTGACGGGGCCGACCTGAATGGGCTTAAGCTTGGGCGCAACGGGAACTTCGGACATGGACGGTGATCTGCCTAAAAAACAGGCAGCGCATAGTCGATTGCGGATGACACGGCAAGGCTGTTGCTCCGGGCGGGCAAGCGCTGGTAGAGGCGCGGGGAATGGTCGCTTCCTCTTCTTCAGAAACCGCCCCAGCTATCGGAAACGAACGCCGGGCTGCACCGGCTGCTGCAATTGTTGTTGCGGCAGGCAAAGGCCTGCGCACCGGCGGCGCGGTGCCGAAGCAATTTGTGATCTGGCGGGGCAAGCCGCTCGTGCGCCATTCGGTGGAGGCCTTGATTGCGGCAGGGCTGGCACCTGTTGTGGTCGCGATCCCCGAAGATTGGCGCGATGTAGCGTCGCAGGCCCTGAGCGGGCTTGCCGAAGTGCGGCTGATCGCAGGCGGGGCAACGCGGCAGGATTCTGTTCTCGCAGCACTGGAAGCTCTGGTGGAAGACGCACCGGCGAAAGTGCTGATCCATGATGCTGCTCGCCCGGGGTTACCACGCGCGGTGATTGCCCGCCTGATCGATGCGCTGGATACAGGTGTGGCCGCGATCCCGGTGCTGCCGGTGGTGGACAGCGTGGTGCGCGGCGATGCGGGAGCAATGCTCCATCCTGTATCGCGTGACGAGTTGTATCGGGTGCAGACGCCGCAGGCCTTTGCGTTTGCTGAAATCCTGACTGCGCATCGTGCCTGGCCCGGCGAGCGCAATGCCGGAGACGATGCGCAAGTGGCCAGTGCCGTAGGCCATAAGGTCTTGCTGGTCGAAGGTGATGAGGGTTTGCGCAAGGTGACTTTCGCGGCTGATCTGGAGGAACACGATATGAGCGGTCACGTGCGCACCGGAATGGGGTTTGATGTGCACCGTCTATCCGAAGGTGAAGAGTTGTGGCTGTGCGGCGTGCAGATTCCGCATCACAAGGGTCTGGCGGGCCATTCCGATGCCGATGTAGCCATTCACGCGCTGGTCGATGCACTGCTGGGCGCGATTGCAGCAGGAGACATCGGTGATCACTTCCCCCCGTCCGACCCGCAATGGAAAGGAGCCTCGTCCGACCGCTTTTTGGCGCACGCTGCGGGCCTTGTGCGCGCCGCTGGATTCGAGATCGGCAATGTCGATGTGACGGTGATCTGCGAAGCTCCGAAGATCGGGCCACACAAGCTGGCCATGCGCACGGTGCTCGCCCGGATTCTCGGGATTGACACCGGCGTGGTATCGGTGAAGGCGACGACGACAGAGCGCTTGGGAACAACCGGGCGGGGTGAAGGTATAGCGGCGCAAGCGGTGGCCACTGTTATTCGCACTACGATCGCATCTGTTGGCCAAAACCGATAACGTGTTCAGGAGCATTTTGCAGATGACAGCGTTTCGATCCACATGTGTTGCCGCAGCCGCCTTGGCGCTGGTTCAGGGGCAATTGGCGCAAGCAGCGACGGCAGGTGCGGCCTGCGTGAGCGAAGCGGAAGTGGCCGGGCTTGTATCGTTTGCGCTGCCATCGGCGCTGGATGGCGCGATGAGGGGCTGCAAGCCGCATCTTGCGCCCAACGGTTATTTCGCCACAAGCGGTGACGCGTTTCAGAAGCGCTATGCCGAACGCAAGGATGCCAACTGGCCGATGGCCAAGGCTGCGTTCCTGAAGATAGGCGCAGGCAAGGATGCCAAGAAGACCGATGTTTTCGCAAAGCTTCCTGATGATGCCGTAAAGCCGTTTGTCGAGGCTATGGTCACCGAAATGGTGGGCAGCGAGATCAAATCAAAGGAGTGCAAGGCGATAGAGCGTGGCGTGCGCCTGCTGGCGCCGCTGCCGCCCGAAAATACTGCCGAGCTGATCAGCTTTGTTCTTGCCATGGCTGTAAGCGGGAGGAGCGGAAAAACCGCATCGCTCGAAATCTGCAAAGCAGCGGATTGACCCGATGGACAGCGTTCTTCCTACAGTTATTGGCGATCTGGCGCGCCGGGTCATTGAAGAAAATGCCGCGATCGGTCGCAAGGTGGCGGTGGCGGAAAGCTGCACCGGAGGGCTGGTTGCGGCGGCGTTGACCGAAGTGCCCGGCAGTTCTGCGGTGCTGGACCGGGGCTTTGTAACCTATTCGAACGAGGCCAAGCACGAAATGCTGGGCGTGTCGGAAGATCTGATCGATACGTTTGGCGCGGTGTCTATTGCGGTGGCGTGGTCAATGGCACAGGGGGCTTTGCGTAAATCGGGCGCGGATGTGGCCGTGGCGATTACGGGCGTGGCCGGGCCTGATGGCGGTTCCGACCAGAAGCCGGTGGGAACTGTGGTGTTTGCTTGTGCCAAGCGCGGCGAAGATCCTGAAGAAACGAATGCCGAACTCAAGCTGTTCGACACGGCTACGACCCGTGCCGATGTGCGGCTTCAGGCGACGTTGACCGCGCTGGAACTGCTGCTGCCGTAAAGCTGTTCGGCACGTTTCTCGAAAGCGGCGACCATCTTGCGGAAGGCAGCGTCGATGTACTGTCCGGCCAGCCTTTCGAAAATGGCGTTGCGAAACGTGAAATCCACTGTGAAACCGATGGTACACCCGCCATCGGCATTGGGGGTGAAGGTCCAATCGTTCTCAAGCCGCTTCAGCGGGCCGTCGATATATTCGACCTTGATTTCTGATGGCCTGACCTTGTGAACGCGCGAGGTAAACTTTTCGCGCAGAGCGCTGAAGCCGACCAGCATGTCGGCAATCATCTCGTCTTCGGAATCCGACTTGATCCGCGTGCCGACAACCCACGGGAGGAATTCGGCATAGCGGCGCACATCAGCGACCAGATCGAACATCTGTTCTGCCGACCATTGCAGCGTGCGGGTTTCAACGATGCGGGGCAAGCTCAGCCCTGCACTTCAGCTTTCCGCGCCTGCTTTGCGAGCTGCTCATCGCGGGCAGCGCGCATGGCGCGGAAATCATCGCCCGCGTGATAGCTTGAGCGAGTGAGCGGGGTGGCGGCAACTTGCAGAAAGCCCTTGGCACGGGCGATTGCGCCATAGGCTTCGAACGCTTTGGGCATGACGAATTCTATGACTTTGGCGTGCTTGGGCGTGGGTTGCAGGTATTGGCCCATCGTCAGGAAATCGATCTGGGCCGAGCGCATATCGTCCATCACCTGATGCACTTCGAGCCGCTCTTCCCCCAGCCCGAGCATCACGCCCGACTTGGTGAAAATGCGCGGGTTGTGGCGCTTGACCTGTTCGAGCAGCCGAAGTGAAGCGTAATAGCGCGCGCCGGGGCGGATCGTGGGATAGAGGCGGGGCACGGTTTCGAGGTTGTGATTGTACACATCCGGTCCGGCATCGACGATGGCTTCGATCGCCGATTCCGCTTTGTTGCGGAAATCGGGTGTGAGGATTTCGATCGTGGTGTCTGGCGTCATTTCGCGCAGAGCGTGGATCACTTTTACGAAGTGGCCCGCGCCACCATCGGGCAGATCATCGCGGTCAACCGAGGTGATGACGATGTGTTCAAGGCCCAGCTTGGCGGCGGCGGTGGCCACGTTCAGCGGTTCCATGGGATCGACCGCGCGGGGCATCCCGGTCTTCACGTTGCAGAACGCGCAGGCGCGGGTGCAGACATCGCCTAGAATCATCACAGTGGCGTGCTTCTTGGTCCAGCATTCGCCGATGTTCGGGCAGGCCGCTTCTTCGCAAACGGTGTTCAGTCCGAGTTCGCGCATCAGAGCGCGCGTTTCGCCATAGCCCTTGCTGGTGGGCGCTTTGACACGGATCCAGTCCGGCTTGCGCTGGCGTTCGGGGCGGGTGTTTTGAGCCAGATCGTTCATTCCGTCCAGATAGGCTGTTCCGACGGCACTTGAAAGACCCTATCGTTGCGGCCATTAGCACAGGGTATGACCCAAAAAACGCCAGAACTTGAACACCTGCTTGCAGGATACCGCCGCTTCCGGGAGACCGGGTGGAACCGCAGGCTGGATCGCTGGCGGGCGCTGAGCGAAGGGCAAGAACCGCGCGTGATGGTGATTGCCTGCTCTGACAGCCGAGTCGACCCAGCGCAGATATTCGATGTTGATCCGGGCGAGATTTTTGTGGTGCGTAATGTGGCCGCGATGGTGCCACCCTTTGAAACCGCGCCGGGTCACCATGGTGTTTCGGCCGCTTTGGAATTTGCAGTGCAAGTTCTGAAAGTGAAGGAAGTCATGGTCATGGGCCATGGCATGTGCGGCGGCTGCAAGGCGGCTTTGACGCAGAGCCTCAAAGGCACGGCACGCGGAGACGGCGGGTTCGTCACCGACTGGATCGCGTTGCTTGACGATGTGCGCGAGGAAGTGGTGCGCGAGCATGGCACACAGGGCCGCGCGGCAGAACAGGCCATGGAGTTTGCAGGGGTGCGGCAGAGCATCGCAAACTTGCGGACGTTTCCGTTCGTGCAGCGCAAGGAGCAGAGCGGCGAGTTGCAGCTGCGCGGTGCATTCTTTTCGATATCGGACGGCTTGCTGCATGTCCTAGACAAGCAGACCGGGGAGTTTGCCCCAGCGATCTAAGGGTAGCGCAAACACCCCCGCACAAGCGGTTTTACGAAAAAGGGCGGCCCCATGGGACCGCCCTTTCCTCTTTGGTACTTGAAAGTCGTGTTCAGGGGCGGCCCTGCGTTGTTGCAAAGGCAGACCAGAGACGCGCAAGTGCGGCCCGCTGACCGGTTACCTGTGCGAAGCTAGCCTTGGCTTCTTCAAACTTGTCCTGATCGACCTGCGCGATGCCAAGGCGCGTGAGTGCGCGGTCCTTGTCGATGGCGCCCTTTTCGATCGCCATCTTGTACATTTCCTCAGCTTTCGCCGGTTCGTCGTACGAGAGATAGGCATCAGCCATGGCAAGCGCGCTCTTGCCGTCCTTGCCGGCGCGGGCTTCGCGATCCAGGATTGGGAGCGACGCCTTGTCAGCTGCGATACGTCCCTTTGCCTGTGACAGCGCATCAGACACGAAGGCATCGCTGGCTTTCAGCACGCCTGCCTTAACGCCCATTTCGGCAACCTTAAGCACTTCGCCCGGAAGGCGGCGCGGGTCTGCCGCTTCGATGTATTCGACGTACTCGCGTTCGACGTACTTGGGATCGTTCTGGAACCCGCCAGAGCGCAGCAGCAGACGGCCAAGATCAACCGATTCCTGATTGGTGAACTGGCCGAATTCTCGCACCAGTTGCGATGCGCCAAGCCAATTAAGGGCCGTCGGGTTTGCCTCCACCATCAGCGTCGACCATTCAATTGCCTGCGGCCCAAGGCGGTTCTTGTAGGCAATCAGGTTGGCGCGCTTGAACCATCCTTCAGGGACCACGCCGCCTGCTGCCTTGCGCGCTTCAAGAGCAGACTTGAGCGCGGCGAGCGCTTCGGGATTCTGGCCCTGCTGCGAGTAGGAATCGGCCAGCAGTTCGGCTGCCGTATCATCCTTGTAGTTTGCAGCCACGACAGCGCTCAATGCCTTGATCGCTATTGGATAATCCTTGTTCGAATAGGCGAAGTTGCCGAGGTAGAACTGATACTCGGTCACGTTGGCGGCAGGCACCTGTCCGCTGTCGAGCATGTTCTGAATGCCGCGCTGGCGCATGGCAACATCGTTGAGCGCGCCGCCGATGCTGACAGCCCAACCACCAGAGGCCATACGATCAAGCGGGGTTTTGATCGCTGCTTCTGCGGCGGCCAGTTCTGCCGGAGCATTGGCCAGCAGAGCCTGTTGTGCAGCGGCATCAGCACCCTTCTTTCGCGCTTCTTCATAGGCCGTCACAGTCTTCTGGATTGGGCCTGCTGCTGCAACGAATTCCTTGGAATAGCTTGCCTTTTCGGCCTTTGCTTCCTTTTCCTTGGCGAAGGCAGCAGTGCTGCCGGTCGTCAGCGCGCCGGAAGACAAGGCAATGGCCAGCGCCGTCTTGCCGATCATGCTGCCCGTAATACGCTTGAAAGTAGCACGCATAGAATTGCTCTCCTGTTCGACCGGAGGCGGAGCCGCCGGGCATTTATGCCCTGAGCTCTCGCATCCATAGTCCTCTTACCTCTGGGCTGTTCCGCTAGTGGCGCGGAAAAATCCCCTTTGCAACGGTTTGTGCGCTATCCTTGTTGCGCTGAACGCGGATTGAATGACGCCTCGTCCGAATATTCATGCATCTTGTCGCAAGTGTGGAAAACCGCCGGGTTTCAGGGTCGATCCGGGCGGGATTGCTGGCCTTGGCGGGGCATTAGGTCTAGGGCCATATTTCACCATTTGTCATGATAACGAAAAGCGGTTCCCGTGAGCGACGACACCACCATTATCGATCCCCCCAGCCCCTTCCCCGAAGGTGAGTTCCAGCGGATCGACATCGTCGATGAGATGAAGACCAGCTATCTCGATTACGCGATGAGCGTGATCGTGAGCCGCGCCCTGCCCGATGTGCGCGATGGTTTGAAGCCGGTGCACCGCCGCATCTTGTGGACCAGCCACGAAAACGGGTTCGTCTCGACCAAGGCCTATCGCAAGTCCGCCCGTATCGTCGGCGATTGCATGGGCAAATATCACCCGCATGGCGACAGCGCGATCTATGACGCACTGGCGCGCATGACGCAGGACTGGTCGATGCGGCTGCCGCTGATCGACGGCCAGGGCAACTTCGGATCGATGGACCCCGATCCGCCGGCTTCGATGCGTTATACCGAAGCGCGTCTGGCGAAGGTTGCGGATTCGCTGCTGGCCGATATCGACAAGGACACGGTCGATTTCACGCCGAACTATGATGGTTCGGAGCATGAGCCTTCTGTTCTGCCCGCACGCTTCCCCAATCTGCTGGTCAACGGCGCGGGCGGCATTGCGGTGGGCATGGCGACGAACATTCCGCCGCACAATCTTGGCGAAGTGATCGACGGTTGCCTTGCCTACATGGAAAATCCGCTGATTACGGTGGATGAACTGATCCAGATCATCCCTGCACCGGACTTTCCCACCGCTCCGTTGATCCTTGGCACGGCAGGTGCGCGCAAGGCCTATCACGAGGGCCGCGGATCAATCATTATGCGCGCGCGGCACATCATCGAGGAAAGCCGGGGTGACCGGCGATCAATCGTGCTGACCAGCATGCCCTATCAGGTCGGCAAGAACGGTCTGGTAGAAAAGATTGCCGAGGCCGCGAAGGACAAGCGGATCGAAGGCATTTCGGATATCCGCGATGAATCAAGCCGCGAAGGCGTGCGCGTGGTCATCGACCTCAAGCGCGATGCAACGCCCGAGGTGGTGCTGAACCAGTTGTGGCGCAATACGCCCGCGCAATCGAGTTTCCCGGCGAATATGCTGGCCATTCGTGGCGGGCGGCCCGAGGTGCTCAACCTCAAGGACATTATCGAGGCCTTCGTTCGCTTCCGCGAAGAAGTCATCACCCGCCGCACCAAGTTTGAGCTGAACAAGGCGCGGGACCGCGCCCATATTCTGCTCGGGCTGGTTGTGGCTGTCACCAATCTTGACGAAGTGGTGCGGATCATTCGCGGATCGCCCAACCCGGCGGTGGCGCGCGAAGCGCTGATCACGCGCGAATGGCCGATGGGGGACATTGCCCCTTATATCAAGCTGGTGGAAGCCATTGAGGATATCGGTTCGGCCGAATCCGCCACCTATCGCCTGTCCGAAGTGCAGGTTCGCGCCATTCTTGACCTGCGCTTGCATCGCCTTACTGCTTTGGGGCGCGACGAGATTGGCGACGAGCTTGAAGGTCTTGCCAAGACGATTGCAGCTTTGCTGGAGATCCTGGCAGACCGGGTGAAGCTGTTTGCCGTGATGCGCGAAGAACTGGTGGCTGTGCGCCAGGCATTCGCCACGCCGCGCCGTTCGGAAATCACCGCGCCTGCTGATGGTATCGAGGACGAGGACCTGATCGAGCGCGAGGACATGGTCGTCACGATCACGCTCGACGGCTATATCAAGCGCACTCCGCTCTCCACCTTTCGCGCGCAGAACCGGGGCGGCAAGGGCCGAAGCGGCATGGCGACGAAGGAAGAGGATGCCGTGGCGACGATGTTCGTCACCAGCACACACACGCCGGTGTTGTTCTTCTCCACCGCGGGCAAGGTTTATCGCCTGAAAGTGTGGCGCCTGCCCGAAGGCGGACCGACCACGCGTGGACGCCCGGTGGTCAACCTCCTGCCCGCGCTCGACAAGGACGAGACCATCGCCACTGTGCTGCCGCTGCCCGAAGATGAGGCGGAATGGGGTAAGCTCTCTGTTGTATTCGCTACGGCCAAGGGCAACGTGCGCCGCAATTCGATGGACGCCTTTGCGAATATCCCGACCAACGGGAAGTTTGCGATGAAGTTCGAATCCGACGATGATGGTGCGCCGAGCGATGACCGTCTGATCGGCGTTGCGCTGCTGGAGCCGAGCGATGATGTGCTGCTGGCCACACGGTCAGGCAAGGCAATCCGCTTTGCAGGGGACGAAGTGCGCGAGTTTACCAGTCGCACATCCACCGGGGTGCGCGGCATGACGCTGAAGGGCGATGACGAGGTCATCTCGCTGTCAATCTTGCACCGCGTGGGCGCATCGCCTGAAGAGCGTGAGGATTATATCCGCTTCGCCCCGTGGAAGGGCGAGAAGGAAGGCGAGCCGACCACACCGCCAGCGCGCATGGCCGAACTGGCTGAGCGTGAGCAGTTCATCCTGACCGTCTGTGCCAATGGCTATGGCAAGCTGTCGTCGGCTTATGAATATCGGCGGACGGGCCGTGGTGGTCAGGGCATCACCAACATCGACAATATCGGCCGCAATGGCCCGGTCGTAGCCAGCTTCCCGGCGAGCCAGGCCGACCAGTTGATGCTGGTGACCGATCAGGCCAAGCTGATCCGCCTGCCGCTGACCACGCTTCGTGTTATCGGGCGCGGCAGTGCCGGTGTGCGCCTGTTCAACGTTTCGGGCGGCGAACATGTGGTGAGCGCGGTGCGTCTGGCCGAGGAAGAGGCTGTGGACGAGATCGCAGCAGCACCTGTGACGGATGAAGCTGTTGCGCCGGATGAGGAGGGTTCGGCGGAATGAGTGATCTTCCGCTCACCGCCTACAAAGTGCTGACGGGTGCGGAGATGGTGCAGCTTGAGGCCGAGGGTGTGTTCAAGGGCGCGCCCATCGATCTGACCGATGGCTACATTCACCTGTCGACCGAAGCACAGTTGACCGAGACGGTGGACAAGCACTTTGCGGGCCAAGATGACCTGCACGTGGTAGCCGTCGATCTGACCGTGCTGGGCGATGCGGTGAAGTGGGAGCCTTCGCGCGGGGGGCAGCTGTTTCCGCATATTTACGCCGATCTGCCGCTGGACGCTACGCTGGCCTATGGGCCGCTGGAGCGCGATGACACCGGGCAGGTCAAACTGCCGGTTGCGGGGTAGCTTGCACCGTAGACGGTCTTGCCGCAGCGGCGCGGCGATGCCAAGGGCGGCAGCATGACGCATCAGGTACACATCATCGGCGGAGGAATGGCCGGCAGCGAAGCGGCGTGGCAGTTGGCCCGGCGCGGCATTCGCGTGCGGCTTTCGGAAATGCGCGGGGGTGGCGATACGACCGCCGCTCATAACAGCGACGGATTGGCCGAACTGGTCTGCTCCAACTCGTTCAGGTCGGACGATGACGAGAAGAACGCAGTTGGCCTGCTGCATTATGAAATGCGCCAATGCGACAGCCTGTTGATGGCGGCGGCGGCCAAGGCGCGCGTTCCGGCGGGATCGGCGCTTGCGGTGGACCGCGATGTATTTTCCGCAGAGGTTGAGGCAGCGCTGCGCGCGCAGCCGACGCTGGAGATTGTGCGCGAGCGGGTGGATGTGCTGCCATCGGACGGGCTGACGATCGTGGCGACGGGGCCGCTGACCGCGCCATCGCTGGCCACCAGCATCGGGGCAGCGACCGGGGCCGATAGCCTTGCTTTTTTCGATGCGATTGCGCCGATCGTCTATCGTGAATCGATCAATATGGACGTGGCGTGGATGGCTTCGCGCTGGGACAAAGGGGCCGAAGCCTCGCTCGAAATGGGCGGAGATGGGCGCGATTACATCAATTGCCCGATGACCAAGGAGCAGTACTTCGCCTTTCACGAAGAGCTGCTGGCGGGCGAGAAGACCGAGTTCAAGGAGTGGGAGGCCAACACGCCTTACTTCGATGGCTGCATGCCGGTTGAAGTCATGGCGTCACGCGGGGTGGAGACGCTGCGGTTTGGGCCGATGAAGCCGGTGGGCCTCGACAATCCGCATTGGGCTACGGCTGAACACCCCAGTGGGCGGTGGCCCTATGCCGTGGTGCAATTGCGGCAGGATAACAAGCTGGGCACGCTGTGGAACATAGTGGGTTTTCAGACCAAGCTGAAGCATGCCGAGCAAGTGCGCGTGTTCCGCACGATTCCGGGGCTGGAGCAGGCGGAGTTTGCACGGCTGGGCGGGCTGCACCGCAACACTTTCCTCAATGCACCGACGCTGCTTGACCGCCAGTTGCGGCTGAAATCCGCGCCGCATATTCGCTTTGCAGGACAGATCACTGGGTGTGAAGGGTATGTGGAAAGCGGATCGGTGGGGATGCTCGCCGGGCTTATGGCCGCTGCGCAAATTGCCGGGCGGGACTGGACCCCTCCCCCGCGCACGACCGCGCTAGGCGCGCTGCTGGCGCATATCACCGGAGATGCCGAAGCGGAGAGCTATCAGCCGATGAACGTGAACTTCGGCCTGTTTCCGCCGCTGCACGATGTGAAGAAGAAGGCGCGCAAGGAGGCTTATACTGAGCGGGCGAAGGTGGACATGGCAGCATGGGTTGGTGGTTTGTGAGGGGGTAACAGACCCTCCCCCAACCCCTGCCGCTTGCGGGAGGGGAGTCACTTGCAGGAACACTTTGGTTTGGGCTTATCCTTCGGCCGGGTGGTGGCGAATTCTTCGCGCGTCAGGAACAGGTTGGCGTCGGCATCGGCGGTCTTGAACTTGTCGACCGTGGCAAAGGCCCATTCTTCGAAAGTCAGCAGGTTGTTGCCGTCCTGATCAAGCTTGCGAAAGGCCTTGGCGCGCTGGCTGAGCATTTCAGTGCGGCTGATGCGGTTGTCGCGGTCCTTGTCGACCAAGTTGAAGCGGCGCGTTTCCTTCCCGACGCCGGTTGCCTCGGGTGGGGCGGCACCCATCAGGCCTTCGACGTCGGCGCTGGGCAAATCCTCCGGCTCTTCCTCGGGCGCTTCGGCCACGGGCAGCACAGGCGCTTCAAAAGCGGTTTGAGCACGGCCCTGCCACCAGAAGATACCCGCAGCTACGAGCATGAGAGCCGCAAGCCCGCCCAGCAATCCGCGAATCATGATCCCGTGCGCTCCATAATGGAGGCAAGCTAGGCCTTGGCGCAGAACGTGGCAGCGCAAGATGACACCGCTTTGGCAGGACCTTGCGCCGCGGTTCAACGCCCCAACACACCGGCACGAACGATCCGCGCCATATCGGCAAACGGTGTTGGCTTGCCGCCACGCGCATCGCCAAGAGCAAACGCGCGCAGAACGGCAAGCGGCCGCATGGCGCGTGGCATGGGGGTGGGTAAAGGGGTTGCTGCATGGGGGGCGTGAACATGCGCTGCGGCGGCGCGAACCGTTTCAAGCCTGCCTGCACCAAGCAGACTTGCCAAGGCCATGTACGCATCGGTCCGCGCGGTGGCAAGTTCTTGCCCTCCATCATCGCCCACAATCTGCGCTTCCCAGCCATTGACAAGGCCGACAAGTGCCTGATGCTGCCCCTGCCAGGTGCGAAGATGGGCAAGTACGGGTTCGCTGACCGGCCACCGGGCGGCATCTTCCAAAAGCCGGTCACGCCACCAAGCAAGGCGCAATTGCACCATCAGTGGATCGCGTCCGGGTCGTGCCGCGTCTGCCAGTCGTTGCTCAAGCAAAAGCAGTGCAGCCCACGGACCACGCGCATGCCGTGGTGCATAGGCCAGAGCGAGGCGATTGCGAGGGGTCAGTTCGTCGCCCGAGGCCACGTCTTCAATCTGCATAGCTGGCGACCTTGCGTTTCGCGTTGATGCAGCGCCGTTACCGCACGATAGGCCATCGGGAAATCGTGAAAAGCAACTTGGCGAACGCCGCAACCGGCCAATTGATTTGGAGAGGCAAATGCGCCACGGTGATCGTCTAACTGGTTAATTGTTAACCAATCTGCTTTTGCGTAGAATTAAGTAAATACCGCTATTCGGCAGGCATGCCTATTGCGTATTCGCCAGCATCCAGACGGTTGTTAACCGTACTCGCCTCCATCAGGTGGGTTGCGAATGCGTTTGCTTCTCTGAGGCGCGATCAGAGTGGCAACGTGTTGATGATATTTGCCTTTTCTGTTGTTCCTTTGCTCGCTCTGGTGGGTTCGAGCATTGATATGGGGCGGGCCTATATCATCGAATCGCGCTTGCAGCAGGCCTGCGACGCAGGGGTACTTGGCGCCCGAAAAGAACTAGGTGCGATCAGCAATTTCAATGTTGATACAGACGGTGGCACAGTTGCTGGCAAGGGTAATCGCTTTTTCAACGCGAACTTTGGCGACGGCATATACAATTCGTTTGATCGGGATTTCCGGTTGGAAATCGGCGACGGCAATACGATCACCGGCGTTGCTTCAGTCGTTTTGCCTACCGATATCATGCAGTTCTTTGGCAAAGACCAGATCGATGTCTCGGTAACCTGCAAAGCCGAACTCACCGTGCCCAACACCGATATCGTGATGGCTCTCGACGTGACCGGATCGATGGCAGAAAGCAATCCCGACGACACCAACCCTCGTATCTCGGTGCTCAAGACCGTGGTCAAAGATTTTTTTGCGACCATGGAGGCAACACGGCAGCCCGAAAGCCGCATTCGTTATGGCTTTGTGCCTTATTCAACCAATGTGAACGTTGGTTCGCTGTTGAAGGACGAGTGGGTCGTTCCCGAGTGGTCGTACCCTTCGCGCACCCTGATCGGCTCGAATAAAACCGGCGGAACTTACAGCTATTTCAGCGCTCTCTCTCCGGTTTCGGGCAGCAATACCACAAAAAGCAGCACCTTTGCAGCGACCGTAGGCGCGGGCGGAGCGCTGGTGTGCAATAAGCCTGCTGATACGTTAACGCTCAACACTGTTCTTGAATCCACCACGACAGAGGCGGTAACCGAACCCGCTGGTACGCGCACAATCAGCAAATATCTGCGCACACGCAATGGCAGCACCTATAATGTCAGCCTTTCCGGCAATACCTGCACTCTTTCGACCACGACTTACACACAATTTGTCGACACCTACCGCTACATAACCGAACCAACGGTCGGCACAGGCACGTCCTGGCGATACAGGGATGTCAATCGCGACACGTCAGATTGGAGAACGGCCTCGAACGGCTGCATCGAGGAACGCTCCACCTATGAGATTGACGATTATGACAACGTCGATCTTGGCCGTGCGTTCGATCTCGACATCGATCGGGTCCCGACTTTCGGCGATCCCGACACACAATGGCGGCCGATGTATCCGTCCCTGATATATGAGCGGGCCCGGCTGTGGAACGGCACAGGCAATTTCACGACGGCAACGGTCGTCACCAACGACGAATATCTGGCGCCGGGCATTGCAGGCTTTGCTGCATGCCCCACTCCATCGCGCAAGTTGCAGGTTTGGAGCCAGAGTGACTTTGACACCTATATCGATGGCCTTGTCGCTTCGGGCAGCACCTATCACGATATCGGCATGGTCTGGGCCGCCCGCCTGCTTTCGCCTACCGGACTGTTTGCTGCAGAAAATGCGGACGTATCGCCCAAGAAACGCACCACGCGGCACCTGATATTCCTGACCGACGGTCAGACTTCGTCGCTCGACATCAGCTATTCCTCTTATGGCGTTGAACCAATTGCGCAGCGGCGTTGGAGTCCGGCGTCTTCGCTGACCCTGACAGGTACGATCGAGAAACGGTTTTCCTTCGCTTGCGAGCAGGCAAAGAAGAAAAACATGAAGGTCTGGTTCATTGCGTTTGGCACCGAACTGAACCCGGTCATGACAAACTGCGCGGGCGAAGGCTATTATTTCAAGGCTTCCAATGCCGCAGAACTGGATCAGGCATTCAAGAAAATCGCCAAGTCGATCGGCGACCTCAGGCTGTCACTATGACAGGGCTGCCATCCAAGGCATCGCTGCATATAGCGCAAGACGGTGTGGCCGCAGTCGAATTTGCTCTGGTGGCGCCAGTGCTGGCGGTGGTCCTGATGGGACTGTTCGATTTGGGTTACACCGTTTATGCCAATACCATGCTGCAAGGTGCCATGCAGCGGGCGGCGCGTGCTGCAACTGTGGAAGGCGCTGCGAACCTTTTGACCAAGATCGACAAGCGCGTGGAAACCGAAATCAAACGCGTGGTTCCCGATGCCAAGTTGACGTTCTCGAGAAAAGCATACGCAAACTTCTCAGCCGTTGGCGTCCCCGAGGACTTTAGCGACGCGAATACCAATGGCACCTGCGATGATGGCGAAGCCTTTGAAGACGCCAACGGCAACAGCACCTGGGATCAAGACCGCGGCGCTGCAGGCCTTGGCGGCGCACGTGATGCAGTGCTCTATTCGGTATCGATGACGTATACCCGCAAGTTCCCGATGGCATCGCTGGTGGGCATGTCTGAAACGGTCACCAATCAGGCTGTTACCGTTCTGCGCAATCAGCCCTATGATCTGCAGAAAAGTGTCGCCAAGGTGGGGAATTGCACATGAGAAACCTGGTGGCGCGCCTTGCGCGGGAGGCATCGGGGCTGGCCGCAGTGGAAATGGCGCTAGGTCTGCCGGTCGTTCTCATGCTTGGCCTTTGGGGCGCAGAGCTGGGCAATCTTGCCATCACGCACATGCGGATCAGCCAGCTTGCCATGCAGCTTGCCGACAATGGTTCGCGCATCGGCGACGTGTCGCTGCTGGAGAATCTGAGCATCTACGAAAGCGATATCAACGATATTCTGAAAGGGGCCGCCATCCAGTCTGGCAATCTGGGCCTGTTCAAACATGGCCGCGTAGTGATCAGCAGTCTGGAAGTTGTGCCCGGAACCACGGACCGGCAGTATATCCATTGGCAACGCTGCAAGGGCAGGTTGGCGTTTCAATCGGATTACGGCCCGGAGGGAACGGGCCTTGATGGCTCGCTAGTGGGAATGGGCCCGCCCGGCGATGAAGTGACAGCTGCCGAAGGCGATGCGGTGATCTTTATCGAGATCGAATATATGTATCAACCGATTGTCAGCCAGCGATTCGTGCCCGATGCGATGGTGCGAACGATTGCCACGTTCAACGTGCGCGACGATCGCGACCTTTCACAGATTTACCAGCGCAATCCGGCCCTGCCCGATCCTGTGGCCCGTTGCACGAAATTCGACGATGATGTCTGACATGAAAAAGGAGCGCCGATTGGTTCGGCGCTCCTTTTTCTATGGCTGCGGCTGCTGCGCAATTCAGCGATAGCAGACCTGTCGCACGGCGGCTGCGACTTTGGCTGAATTGATCAGGGCCAACTTTTCAAGGTTGGCTGCATAAGGCAGCGGCACGTCTTCGTTGCAGACGCGCAGGACTGGGGCATCGAGGTGGTCGAAGCCCTCTTCCATGCAGATCGCGATAATTTCTGACGCGATCGAGCAGACCGGAAAGCCCTCTTCTGCCACGACCAGACGGTTGGTCTTGGCCAGCGAGGCCAGCACGGTAGCCTTGTCCAGCGGACGCAACGTGCGCAGATCGATCACTTCGGCATCGATCCCTTCGGCAGCAAGCGTTTCTGCCGCTTCGAGCGCAAAGCCCACGCCGATGGAGTACGAAACGATGGTCACGTCCTTGCCCGGACGAACGATGCGGGCCTTGCCGATAGGCAGGACGAAATCATCAATCGCAGGCACATCGAACGTGCGACCATATACCAGTTCATTTTCCAAGAACACGACCGGGTCTTCACTTCGGATCGCTGCGCGCAGCAGGCCTTTGGCATCGGCACTGTCATATGGCGCGATGACAACGACGCCCGGAACGCTGGCGTACCATGGACCGTAGTTCTGCGAATGCTGCGCACCGACGCGGCTGGCCGCACCGTTGGGGCCACGAAACACAATCGGGCAGCGCATCTGGCCACCGGACATGTAGTTGGTCTTCGCAGCCGAGTTGATGATGTGATCAATCGCCTGCATCGCGAAGTTGAAGGTCATGAACTCGATGATCGGGCGAAGGCCGCCCATCGCCGCGCCAGCACCGATCCCGGCAAAGCCATATTCGGTGATGGGCGTATCGATCACGCGCTGTGGCCCGAATTCTTCGAGCAGGCCTTGCGTGACTTTGTAGGCGCCCTGGTATTCGGCGACTTCCTCGCCCATCACAAAAACGCGATCATCGACGCGCATTTCCTCGGCCATGGCATCACGCAGCGCTTCGCGAACCGTGGTGGGGACCATCGTGGTTCCGGCGGGCAGTGCGGGATCGGCAGCGGGCTTTGCATCGGTCTTGGGGGCGATTGCCGCAGCAGCCTTGGCTTTGGCATCTAGGCCAACCGGCGCAACGCTGGCGGGTGCCGCCTCGGCGACTGCAGGTGCTGGTGGTGCAGCAGAAGCGGCAGCGTCATCATCGCCCTTGATCGTAGCGATCACAGTGCCGACTTTTACGCCTTCAGTGCCTTCGGTGACGAGGATTTCGCCAATCACGCCCTCGTCGATGGCTTCGAATTCCATCGTTGCTTTGTCGGTTTCGATTTCGGCAATGATATCGCCGGATTTCACTTCATCGCCAGCCTTGACCAGCCATTTGGCAAGCGTGCCCTCTTCCATCGTAGGGGAGAGAGCGGGCATCTTCAGTTCGATAGCCATCTCAATACGTCTCCACCAGCACGTCGGTATACAGCTCGGCCACATCAGGCTCGGGCGACGTCTCGGCGAAATCTGCGGCTTCAGCGACGGTCTGGCGAATGCGCTTGTCGATTTCCTTGATCTTGTCTTCCGTCACGCCGCGCTTCAGCAGTTCGGCCTTGGCACCTTCGATGGGATCGTGATTGTCACGCATATCCTGCACTTCCTCGCGGCTCCGGTATTTGGCCGGATCGGACATGGAGTGACCGCGATAGCGGTAGGTTTTCAATTCCATCAGAACTGGCCCATTGCCCGCGCGGACATATTCCAGAGCCACTTCGGCAGCTTGGCGCACTTCGAGCACATCCATGCCATTCACGTCCATGCCGGGAATGCGGAACGCGGTGCCGCGGCGGTAGAAATGCGTTTCGGCCGAACCGCGCGAGACAGCGGTGCCCATGGCATAGCCGTTGTTTTCCACCACGAAGATGATGGGCAGCTTCCACAGCGCAGCCATGTTGAAGGTTTCATAAACCTGGCCCTGATTCGACGCGCCATCGCCGAAATAGGCCATGCACACGCCGCCATCGTTCCGGTATTTGTGCGCGAAGGCGAGCCCTGCGCCAAGCGGCACCTGCGCACCGACAATGCCGTGACCGCCGTAGAATTTGTGCTCGGTGCTGAACATGTGCATCGAACCACCCTTCCCGCGCGAAATGCCTGCGCCGCGCCCGGTGAGCTCTGCCATGATGACCTTGGGATCAATGCCGTATGCAAGCATATGCCCATGATCACGATAGCCGGTGATGACGCTGTCGTGCCCTTCGTCGAGTGCGGACTGCAGACCCACAGCGACCGCTTCTTGGCCGATGTATAGGTGGCAGAAGCCCCCGATCAGACCGAGGCCATAAAGCTGCCCCGCCTTTTCCTCAAACCGGCGGATGAGCACCATCTGCTCATAGAATTTGAGCAGTTCTTCGTCGCTGGCATCATAACGCTTGTTGTTGGCGTGAGCCTGCTGAAGGCTGCGCAGCGCAAAAGCGGCTTCATCCGCAACAGACGATGCAACTGTCGGCCCAGATGCAGGATCGGCTGCTGGCACTGTCGCGCGGGGTGCTCGTGCCTTGCTGGCAGGCTTCGCGGCGGCGCTTGCCGCGGGGTTGGCCGTTCTGGGCCTGGCGGATTTTGCCAAGTCTGGGGTTCCTCTTCTGGCAGCCTCACGTTCCGTAACGTTCGGAATGTCCAGCAAGCCTATACCGGACAAGCCGCCAATCGCAACGATGTTCGCAGGTCACGAACCACCAACGGATACCTATGCAATTTACGAGAACCAAAATGGTTATACGTTCGCGAACGCAGCATTTTCTGACTGCCAGAAACAAAAAAGCCCGCGCATGGCGGGCTTTCTGGCGACAGTGGGAAATGGTGCACCCGGAGCGATTCGAACGCCCGGCCCTCAGATTCGTAGTCTGATGCTCTATCCAGCTGAGCTACGGGTGCCCGCCATTTCCAACCCGCCATATCCCGCGGGACAGGCCCTTGGAAAATGGTGCACCCGGAGCGATTCGAACGCCCGGCCCTCAGATTCGTAGTCTGATGCTCTATCCAGCTGAGCTACGGGTGCTTGGGAGATGCGCCTTTAGGGGGCTGATTCTGCTTTGGCAACCCCTTGCAGATAACGAATCAACGCCTGCGCAAGCGGAATATCAAGCGGAGGCATGGCAAGGCCAAGCAAGTCATCCGGTCCCACCCAAGCGATAGATGAGCCGGCCTCACAGGCTTGGGGCACACCTTCCCATTTCCCGGTTGTATAGAGCAGCAAAAGCAACCGTCTCGCATTGCCAGTACTAAATCCCGTAGCGAAAGAAACCGCTGCAAGATCAGAGACATCAACCTTAATGCCGAGCTCTTCGTCGGTTTCTCTTACAAGTGCCTGTTCGCAACTTTCACCCGGCTCCACCTTGCCTCCGGGGAACTCCCAAAGCCCGCCGTGCGCCTTGGTCAGCGGGCGTTCCTGCATCAACACGCGGCCCATCTGATCCACGATGGCGAGCCCCACAACGATCAGCACTGTCGATAAATCTTCCATGCGCAAGGCAACCATCAACCCTTTCTTAGGGAACCATCCGTAATTTCTGCCACACCGCTCAACTGGGAATGACAATGAAGAAGTTCCTTCAATACCTTTTCCGCAACGTGAGCGGTGCCACAGCCATTGAATATGGCCTGCTGATCTCTTTGATTGGTTTGGCAGCAACCTTTGGCATGAAGTCGTTCGGTGATGCGATGTACAACATGTACCTCGACGTCAACGAAAATGCCTCTGTCAAGACCGGCGGCAATTAACGGCTTCTTAGGCTTTGCTACGTAACAGTGCGAATGCTCGCTCCGGGGACAAAGTTGGGGCGGGACGGGAAGACAAGAAGACCTTTACTCTAGGAGACCGACATGAAGCTTTTCCGCAACCTGCTCGCCAACAACGAAGGCGCCACGGCAATTGAATACGGCCTGATCGCTGCTCTCGTCGCTGTTGCCGCGATTGCTGCAATGAGCCAGCTGGGCACCTCGCTGAGCAACACCTTTACGGCTGTTGGAACTCAGATGGATGAAGCCAAGGACGGCACGCCTGCTGAATAATTCCTTGTAACATCACAATCACATGAGAAGGGCGGGTACCTCAGGTATCCGCCCTTCTTTCATGCTCGAGAGCGCGATCAGTAGCTGACAAGCTTGACCCGCTGTCCCGGCACCAGCCTGGTTGACGAAGTCATTCCATTCAGGACCAGGAACCGTTCAAGCGGACGATCAGTAAAGGCCATTCTGGCAGCGAGGTTTTGCAACGTGTCGCCGGACTTTACAGTTACTACGGTCAGCTTGCGCGGTCTTACCGCAGAAGCCTCTGTCGCGTCGATCCGGCGCAGCGACTGGAACAATCCGTTGAACTGTGCGGCCTGCCCCGCCTGACTGATCGTGGTGAAGTGATATGCCTGGTTCGGCGCGAATTCATAGGCAAAGACCACGATATCGACCTGGCCATTGCCCGATGTGGCGCGCGCGGTACCGTAGGCGGCACGCAGCCCGTTCACCGTTGTCGTCTGGATCGATTGCGGCGCCAGTTGCTGCTGGCTGGACAGGCCAGAAAAAGCCGTCCGAATATAAGTTTCGAGATTGCCGCTATAGGCGGCTGTCGAAAATTCGCCCTTCCCAGACTGCCCGGAAATGGCGACCGATCGCGTACCATTGACCAGATAAAACCCGTTTGGTGCCTGAAACGCCAACCTTAGCGCCGGGTGCGTGAATTTTGAACCATCGACAATCCCTTGCGCAGGATCATCACCATAAGTCAGGCCTGCAATGCTGGTCAGGAAAGAATCGCGATTCGTGCGCCCGGTGACCTTCGTTCCCGCGCGATTGAGCGCGGCGCGCACACGCGACGCCGGATCAGGGTGAGTGCTCGCCCACTGCGGAACTTGGTTCGCCGCCCCTTTTATCGCTGCATCAAGCGCGTTCTGGTTGGCGAGGCTTTGCAGAACCGTCGACATCGCACGCGGATCGTATCCGGCACGCTGCAGATATATAATGCCCAGATTGTCGGATTCAGTTTCTTGGCCGCGCGAATACTTCAGCGTCAGCAACTGGCTGCCGGTCGAAAATATCTCCTGCCCAATTTGGCCAAGTGCATTGTTTCCGAGCAACGCGCCTGACAGGATCGAGCCCAGCGCACCGATGATCGCATTGCGCTTTGCCGCACTTTCCCGCTTGGCCGCATGTCTGGCAGCCACGTGGCCGACTTCATGCCCGAGCACACCGGCCAGTTCGGCCTCATTGTTCATCAATGCGGCTAGTTGGCGAGTCACGTAGATGTAGCCGCCGGGAATCGCAAAGGCATTGTTCACGGGAGAATTTAGCAAAGTAACCGTGAAGTCACTTCGGGCATTGCTAAGCCCTGATTGCAGCGCGATTGTTTTGCCTATCCCGTCAACATATGTGGCGTGCGGTCCGGTCATCGCGCCGCCAAATTCCTGCAGAAGCTGGGGGTGAGCTTGGGCACCCTGCTTCTTGTCTGCAGCGCTGATAGACTGAACGGTGCCTTGTGCGTTCGCATGGCCACCATACTTGACCAAGCTGAGTGGCAGGGTTGAAACGGCTATGACAGCCGCGGTAAGGATCGTGGCGCGCGAGCGGCGGGCAAAAGACATCCTGTTCTCCCGGATGGATGTTTACGTAACGGCATCTCCCGCCGTGGAAGCCGGCAGGATGAGCACCATTAACCACACTCTCGCAAATCCGGTTCCCGAATTCCAGCAACCTTATCCAATCAGGCCCCAATCTTGAGAAAACGCTCCGCCCGCAGGTTGCGCAGTTCATCTGACGACTTGCTCGAAAGCGCCCGCAACTCTTCGGAAATCGCCTTCCCCAGCGTCGTGCAGGCTGCTGCCGGATCGCGATGTGCGCCGCCAACGGGTTCGCGCACGATACGGTCAATAACGCCAAGAGACAGGAGATCCTGCGCGGTCACCTTCATCGCTTCGGCTGCGTCAGCCGCTTTTTCAGCCGTACGCCACAGAATCGAAGCGCAGCCTTCGGGGGAAATGACCGAATAGATTGCATGTTCGAACATCAGCACGCGCTCGGCACTGGCAAGCGCAACAGCTCCGCCTGAACCGCCCTCCCCCACGATTGTGGCGATCATTGGCACACCCAGCGCAAGGCAGGCCTCTGTCGAACGGGCGATGGCTTCAGCCTGCCCGCGCTCTTCGGCCTCGACGCCGGGAAATGCGCCCGACGTATCGACAAGCGTAACGACCGGAAGGCCAAAGCGACTCGCCATTTCCATCAGGCGGATGGCTTTACGATACCCTTCCGGCTTGCCCATGCCGAAGTTATGGCGGATGCGGCTTTGCGTATCGTTGCCCTTCTCGTGCCCGATCAGCATGACACGGCCACCCCCGAATTGCGGGGCGAACTTGGCAAAGCCGCCAACAATGGCCTGATCTTCACCAAATCGCCGATCCCCACCAAGTGGCAGGAAATCGGTGAAGATCTGCTCAACGTAATCCTTGAAATGCGGGCGCGCAGGGTGCCGCGCTACCTGCGTCTTCTGCCATGGCGTCAGCGCCTTGTAGGTACTGGCCAGCAGTTCGGCTGACTTGCCTTCAAGCCTGCGAATTTCAGACGAAATATCGATATCGCCGCCGCGCGCCGTTTCGCGCAGTTCGGCAATGCGGGCTTCGAGCGCGGCGACCGGTTTTTCGAACTCGAGATAGGAAATCATGGGCCTTCCGCTAGGCGCGAGCAGCGATTTGGTCAACCTTGGGCAAGCGGATGGCGCTGGTTGACCAGAGAGACGAGGCGCGCAGCATCAACATGCGTGTAGATCTGTGTGGTGGCGATATCGGCATGGCCTAACAGGGTCTGCAGCACGCGCAAGTCTGCGCCGCCCTCTAGCAGATGCGTGGCAAAGGCGTGGCGCAGCACGTGCGGGCTGACTCTTTCAGGATCGAGCCCGGCCCGCAATGCCAGTTCCCGCAAAAGTTGGAACAGCCGAACGCGCGACAGGAATCCACCGCGTGGCGATGGAAAGACATAGCGGTTGGCTTTTGCGCCGGTTTTGTCCACGGTTTTTCCGGTGTTATCCCTGACCCGCAGCCAATCGGCCAGCGCCTTGGTCGCCCGGGCCGAGACCGGGACCATGCGCTGCACCGTGCCTTTGCCGATAATGGTCAGAAACGGCGCGTCGCGCGGTACAGATGATAGCGGCAGAGATACCAATTCGGTTGCACGCAAGCCCGAGCCGTAGAGCAACTCCAGCAGCGCTAGCATGCGCAAGGCTTCCGGCGTACCAAGGCCCGCTTCGGCTTCGGCTGTGTGAAACAGCGCGGCGACTTCATCGTGAGACAGCAGCCGGGGCAGTGGACGACGGATGGTGGGCCTTGGCAGCGCAGGCGATGGATCATCCTCGCGCAACGCCTCATCCACTAAAAAGCCGTAGAACTGCCGCAACGCCGAAGATTTGCGTGCAAGCGATGCAGGCGCAAGATCAACCCAGCTTGCGCCGAGCTTTGCGATATCCTCGCGCGATGCGCTGGCCAGCGGTCCGATAACTTTGGCTGCACCAGCAAGATCGCGGCGATAGGCCGATAGCGTATTGGCAGCAGCCCCGCGTTGCGCCGCTAGCATAGCCAGAAAGCTCTCGATAGCAGGCTCAGCGGAACCCTTTGGCAACAGTCAGACCCGCGACACGGCTTCGGCGGCAATCATCCGTGCTTCATCATCAAGCCCAACACGGTGGAGCGCAGAAACGATGTGATAGAGGTGGAGCGGCGTCATCCGGTCCCACCGGTCACCCTGCATCCCGAACGCCGCCAGCAGCGCCACGAGCGCTGTGTTGTTTGATGCAGCCGCGCTTTCAATCGCGCGTGTCCAGCGGGTTTGGCGCGTGAGATCGGCACTGACCTTGGCTGCAAAGTCTCGCGCCGCCGCAGTATCCACACGCTCAAGCCCCATCAGCCCTGCGAGCAGGAACTGCGACCGCAGTGATTCTTCGGAATCATCCTCGTTGGCAAAGGCATTCAGCCCCTCTGCCCCAATCACGGTCGCACGTCCCGGATTGGCCAGAACCAGAAGCCCCCATGCCTCGCTGCCAACCGGGCAGAACTGCGCCCACTTCAGAGCATTGCGATCGAGCCCTGCGGTGAGCATCGAGGCAATCAGCGGCGCTGCGCTGGACGCGAGCCCTTCTGACGGCATCACTCTGGCAGCAGCTCGCGAGGTCAGCACCAGCCCGGAAAACGCCCGGTCAGGATCGCTGCCATCGCCCCATAAAGCGCGGATCGCTTCAAGACGATCATCTTGCGCTTGGCCAACATAGGCAGTGCGCAGCGTTTCGGCGCGGCGCGCCCATTCATCCGGTGCGGCGTCTCCTGCATCGCGTTCGCCATAGAGCTGGCTGTAAAGATCAACCATAGCTGCGCCCGAGAGGACGCCGCGCGCTGCGGCAATGTCTGCCGCGGCGGCGCGAGCTCTGATTGGCAGCATCGGGGCGCGGGAAGCCAGCAGGGCATAGGAGGCCCCGGCCTTGTTGCGAAGCTCGGCAGGTGGCTCGATCCCGGTGGCAAAGGACAGGCCGATGCTCCATGGGGTAAGCGCATCGACGTCATCCCATTCCACTTTCACCGCGCGGCGCGTATTGCTGGCAGCGCCTGCAAACTTCTGGGCGAGCAGGATATCGATCTTGCTGCCCGTTCCACGACGCAGTGCGCGGTCCAGCTGCGCCATTCCATTCGATCCTTCGCTTGCAAAGGATGAACAGATGGCCCGGACCATATCCCATTCGGAGCCTTGACGGTTCGACGCCGTTAGCGCGGTGATGGGACAAAGCCCGACAGGATCGGCCGTGGCCACAAAGCTGGCCAGTGCTGCATCCTCCAGCGCTGGAGTGAAGTTGCCGCTATCGACCGACTGGACCATAGCCCGGGCGGCCTCAGCCTCACCCATCCGCAGCAGCAGTTGCGCGCGCATGGCCGCCCAATCCGCTCCATTCATGCCCACCGGCGTTGCCAGCCTGCTGGCCAGCACGCGCCGAGCAAGGATGTGGCCCCATCGCGACACAAAGCGCCCGCGCATCTTGCCGACCATGCCTTCAACGAAGGCGCCGTTGAGGTAGTAGGTGGACAGGGCCGGGAAGCCGCCGTCGCTCTCGTCCACCACGCCAACGCGCGCCAGGCTGCGTTGCCCGGCAGCCGGAATATCGGACTTTGGCGTGGCCGATTCGATCAGTTTTGCCAGCAGGGCCGGATCAATTGAATTGAGCAGCTCCTCGTCACTTATCCCCCCGCCGGAAGCAACCGGGTTTGCGCCTGGGAATGGCTGGACAACAGGCACCGCTGTCGCCCCTGCGATCGGGGCTGATGTGGCCTGCCCGCTCGAAGGTTGGGCTGATGACGCTGACGATGGAGATGGGCGCGGGGCCGGAGCAGCCGTGCGGGCTGGCAAAGGCGCGGCTGTGCGCTGTGCTGGGGGTTTGGTAGGCGGATTGTCAAAGCCAGGCGGCAGTAACGATTCCTGCGCCAGCAATCCTTCGGAAACCGCAAGCCCTGACAGGGCAAGGCACGAAACCACAAGGCCAGACACGGCAAGCCATCTGTGCGTTGTCCGAATGCGGACTTTGCGCTGTTCCGTCATGGCTTCGTTCCTGCAGAAGCGCCCGGCTTCAGCGGCTGTTCGATCCAATGCATCGGCTGCGCACCACCCCTGATCCATGCAACTGTCAAAAATGCGGCCAGCAATATAAGGCCAACCACAGCAAGCTTCTTCATCTACGCGCATCCGGTTTTCGACCGAGCCAACCCCAGCCAATGCGACACTTCAGGCGATACTTGCAAGCGGCACTAGCGCAAGTATAGGCAGCGCGGCAATGGAACATGATGCGGACCAACTCAGCTTGACAGAAATCGGCCGCATCGCGCGGCGGATAGACCGTCCACTGGTTCTGATCGGCATGATGGGCGTTGGCAAGACTACCGTAGGTCGCAAACTGGCCAGCATGTTGCATTTGCCGTTCGTCGATGCCGACGAAGAAATCGAGCTGGCCGCGCACATGCCGATCTCTGAGATCTTTTCCACATATGGTGAGCCATATTTCCGCGATGGTGAACGGCGCGTGATTGCGCGGCTAATCGGCAGCGGAAAGCATACTGACCGCAAGATACTGTCCACCGGAGGCGGTGCATTTTGCGATCCACGGACACGAGCTCTTGTGCTGGAGATGGGTATCGCCATCTGGCTCGACAGCGATGTGGATACCTTGCTCGAACGGGTTGGGCGAAAGGGCAATCGCCCGTTGTTGCAGAACGGTGATCCACGGCAGACACTCACGCGCCTGAAAGAGGAACGTGAGCCGTTCTACGCGCAAGCACCGATCCATGTGATGAGCGGGGTGCAACCGCATCATGTCACTGCCACCAAGATACTGAAAGCAATCGATCAATGGCTGTAATTCCCGTCGCGATTGCCGGTGCGCCTTATGAAGTGCGGATCGAAGCAGGTCTGCTATCGCAGGCGGGCGAGCATTGCCGCCCCTTTATTCGCAAAAATTGCGTGGCCGTGGTGACCGATGAACACGTGGCCAAGGCGTGGCGCGACACTGTGTCTGCGTCGTTCTCCGCTGTTGGCCTTGCCAGCGAATGGCTGGTGCTGCCAGCAGGCGAGAGCACCAAGAGTTGGGAGCAACTGGCCCGCGTGGTCGATTGGCTGCTGGCGCAGGAAGTGGAGCGCAAGGACAATATCGTGGCGCTGGGCGGCGGGGTAATCGGTGATCTGACCGGCTTTGCCGCCTCGATGGTCAAGCGCGGTTGCGGATTTATCCAGATCCCCACGACGCTGCTGGCACAGGTTGATTCGAGCGTTGGCGGCAAGACCGCGATCAACACGCCTGCGGGCAAGAACCTGGTGGGCGCGTTCCATCAGCCTTCACTTGTGCTGGCCGATCCGCTGGCGTTGGATACCCTGCCCTTGCGCGATACGCGGGCGGGCTATGCCGAAGTGATCAAGTACGGCTTGATCGATGATGCGCCATTTTTCGAATGGTGCGAGGCCAATGGCGCAAAGCTGCTGGCGGGCGATGCGTCTGCGCGTGAGACCGCGATTGCCACCAGCGTTGCTGCAAAGGCGCGGATCGTGGCCGCAGACGAAAAAGAGACCGCAGGCGTGCGCGCGCTGCTCAACCTTGGGCACACTTTTGGCCATGCGCTGGAGGCGGAGACAGGGTTTTCGGACCGGTTGCTGCATGGTGAAGGCGTGGCGCTCGGCATGGTGCTGGCTGCGCGGTTTTCAGCGCGGCAAGGCCTCATGGCGGGCCAAGATGCCGAGCGTGTTGCCGCGCACGTGGGCGGCATCGGCCTGCCCGCCTCGCTAAAGCAGCTTGGGCTTGATTGCGATGGGCAGCGGCTGACCGATCACATGCTGCACGACAAGAAGATGGACGCAGGCACCCTGCCCTTTCTGCTTATGCGCGGGATTGGGCAGACGTTTCTGGCCAAGGATGTTGATCTGGCCGATGTCGCGGCGTTTCTCAACGAGGAACTGGCGCGCTGAGGCAGGCCGGGGCCGAAGCTGCCCCGGCCCGGCCCTTAGATCGATGTTTACTTGCCGGTGAAGGCGGGCTTGCGCTTTTCCAGAAATGCCTTGCCACCTTCGGCGGCATCGTCGCTGTCGCCTGCTTTCCATTGGCCTTCAGCCTCGGTCAGCAGCGCGCTGGCGTAATCAGCTTCAAGCGCCTTGGCGAGGTTCTGGCGCATTGTGCCAAGGGCAACGGTGGGGCCAGCAGCAAGCCGAGTGGCGAGGGCCATCGCCTCGTCCTGCAGAGCGGCATCGTCCACTGCCTTGTAGATCAGGCCCCAGTTTTCGGCCTGCTCTGCACCAATCTTTTCGCCCAGCATCATCATCTGCGTGGCGCGCGCCTTGCCCACAAGACGCGCCAACATCCATGAAGCCCCGCCATCGGGCACGAGGCCAATGTTGACGAAGGCCTGCAGGAAATAAGCGCTGCGTCCGGCAATCACGAAGTCTGCCGCAAGCGCGATGGAGCATCCGACGCCGGCCGCTGGCCCGTTGACTGCGCTTACCACTGGCACGGCTACGCGCGAGAGCGTGAGCATCAGCGGATTATAAGCTTGCGTCAGCGCGGTGTAGGCTCCGCGCCCTCCGGCAATCGAGCGATCACCGCGCGCGGCAAGATCGGCCCCGGAACAGAACGCGCGGCCCTCGCCCGTGATCAGAACGGCGCGAGCGCCGCCAAGGTCGTTCAGCGCGGTGGCCAGTTCGAGCGCCATGTCCGGCGGACAGGCGTTCAGCCGCTCCGGCCGGTTCAGCACGAGCTTGAGAACATCGCCTGTGCGTTCAACACGAATGGTTTCATAGTCCATCTGGGCACCCTCTCTTTTGGCCAGCTGCGCCATGCGCTTAGAGGATGCCTTACTGACTTGGACGCACGAATCTACCAGAATTTTAACTAGTCAGTTAACGTTACCACACAGAATTAACCCGCGTAAGCTTGTGCAAAGGCGGCAGCCGCGCCGAACAGGCCGGGTTGCGGGTGGGTAATCAGCTTGACCGGGATCGCCGCCATCAGGCCTTCGAAGCGGCCCTTGGCTCGGAACCGATCGGCAAACCCGGACCGCGCCAGTGTATCCTTGATGCGCAAGCCAAGCCCGCCTGCCATGACCACGCCGGTCGCGCCATGGGCAAGCGCTAGATCACCCGCTACGCTGCCCAGCGACAGGCAGAACCGGTCAACCGCAGCAGCCGCAAGGCTATCTTCGCCCGAGGTGCCCAGTTCCCATAGCTCACGGTCCGTGCGCTGCGTGAACGGGCGGTGTTGCAACAGTGCCAGCGCCTCGTAGATGTCGACGATACCGGGACCTGCAACCACCCGCTCCACCGAAACGCGGCGATGCCGCTTGCGCAAGCCAGATAGGATGGCGTCTTCGATGGAATCGAGCGGCGCATAATCGATGTGACCACCTTCGGTCGGCACGACCCGGTATCCGGCCGGATCGCGCCACAACTGTGCCACGCCAAGGCCGGTGCCCGGGCCGATAACGCTGATTACACCGGATTCCGGCAAAGTGAGTTCCGGGCCGGACAAGTGAAGGAAATGATCGCTATCCGCCTGCGCCACGGCATGGGCCACGGCGGCAAAATCATTCACAACAACGTGTTGTTCAGCGCCCAGTTTCTCGGGAATCAGCGCCGGGCGGATGATCCAAGGATTGTTGGTGAACTTGATCACCTCACCCCCGACCGGTCCCGCCACAGCAATTGCCGCAGCAGGCGGCAAAGCGCCACCCTGCTGACGGCCAAATTCTTCCCAAGCCAGTTGGAACGACCCATGCTCTGCCGTTTTCAGCGTTACCGCCTCGCCCAGCGAGACGACCCGCCCGCCCGAAACTTCGGCAATCGCAAAGCGCGCGTGGGTGCCACCGATATCGACCGCAACTACCTGCATCCTGTCCCTCCCAATCGCGCCGTGTTCGGCTGCGTCAATTACAGTCCGGCGGCCGCGAGCATGGCCGAACCGCCGCGCTCTGCCGGATCGGAATGATGACGCATGAGCGCGAAGAGTTCACGTCCTACGCCAAGGCCTTCGGGCGGGGCAACCGCATCTTCGCGGGCGTCCCATGCGCCTGCATCAACCAGCGCCACCAGTTCGCCGGTATTGGCGCAGACCCGCACTACATCGCCATCGCGAAGCTTGGCCAAAGCCCCGCCCAGTTTGGCTTCGGGGGAGACGTGGATGGCCGCCGGAACTTTGCCCGAAGCGCCCGACATGCGGCCATCGGTGACCAGCGCCACCTTGAACCCACGGTCCTGCAGCACGCCCAGCGGCGGGGTCAGCTTGTGCAGTTCGGGCATGCCATTGGCAGCGGGTCCCTGGAACCGCACTACGACAACCACGTCCCGCTCCAGTTCGCCGGCCTTGAACGCGGCCAAGACAGCGTTCTGGTTGTCAAACACCCGGCATGGAGCCTCAATCGTCCAGCGCGCGGGATGGACCGCGCTGACCTTGATCGTCCCGCGCCCGAGGTTGCCTTGCAACAAGCGGAAGCCGCCTTCGGGCTGGAACGGGGCAGAAACGGGGCGCAGCAGGGTTTCGTCTGCTGATACTGCCGGCGCAGGCTCCCACGCCAAGGCATCGCCCTGCATCACCGGCTCCTGCGCGCCTTCTTCCAGCGATTTGCCGTAAACGGTCATGATGTCGGCATGGGCCAGCCCTGCGCCGATCAGTTCGCGGATAACATAGGGCATGCCGCCGGCTGCAGCGAAGCCGTTCACATCGCCTGCCCCGTTGGGATAGACGCTGGCGATCAGCGGCACGACGCGGCTCAATTCGTCCATGTCATCCCAGTCGATCTGGATACCGGCAGCCCGCGCAATAGCGGGAACGTGGATCACATGGTTGGTCGATCCGCCCGTGGCCAACAGGCCCGCAATCGCATTGACGATGGCCTTTTCATCGATGCAGCGGCCCAGTGGGCGATAATCATCGCCCTCCCACCCGATCTGCGCCACACGGTGCACCGCAGCGCGCGTCAGTTCCTGCCGCAGCTTTTGCCCCGGTTGGACGAAGCTGGAGCCGGGCATGTGCAGGCCCATCATTTCCATCATCATCTGGTTGGAATTGGCAGTGCCATAGAACGTGCAGGTGCCCGGCGAATGGTAGCTGGCGCTTTCGCTTTCCAGCAGTTCCTCGCGCCCGACCTTGCCCTCGGCATAGAGCTGGCGGATGCGGACCTTTTCCTTGTTGGGAAGGCCGCTGGGCATCGGACCTGCAGGCACAAGGATCGTTGGCAGGTGGCCAAAGCGCAAGCTGCCGATCAGCAGGCCAGGCACGATCTTGTCGCAAATGCCCAGCAACAGCGCGCCTTCGAACATGGCGTGGCTGAGGCCGACGACCGTGGCCATGGCAATGTTGTCGCGGCTGAACAGCGACAGTTCCATCGAATCCTGGCCCTGTGTCACCCCATCGCACATCGCGGGCACGCCGCCTGCGACTTGCGCCGTGGCGCCCACTTCGCGGGCGAAAATCTTGATCTGTTCGGGGTAGCGACCATAGGGCTGATGCGCCGAGAGCATGTCGTTATAGGCGGTGACGATGCCGATGTTCATCGCCTTGCCGCTCTTGATCAGCGCCTTGTCATCGCCCGCTGCGGCAAAGCCGTGCGCCAGATTGCCGCAGGACAACTGCGGCCGGTTGAGGCCCTGATCGCGCGAGCGTTCGATCAGATCAAGGTAGGCTGCGCGGGTGGTGCGCGAACGCTCGACAATGCGTTGCGTAACGCGCTCGACGGTGGGGTTCATCGGCATCATTCGCTCCAGTAGATCGTAACAGGCGGTCCAAAGCCGCGCAGGAATTTAGTGACGGGATAGCGGTCATCCCCGGCCAGCGCGCGTTCCAACAGCGCTTTCTTGGAGGTGCCGGTAACGACGAGAATGATCTCGCGCGTTGCTTTGAGCGCCGCTGCGTTCAGCGTCAGCCGGTCAAACGGCGCTTCGGGCGGCAACGGGATCGGCGTTGTGGCGATCACGGCCGGGCCGGGCCGCATATGCGCCTTCATTTCGGGGAACAGCGAGGCGACGTGGCCATCCTCGCCCATGCCGAGCCAGACCAAATCGAATGGGGCTACTAACGCCCCTTCCTCAAGCCGCTCAAACTTCGCCCCCGAAGTGCCCAGCGCCGCGTGGATCTTGCCGAAATTGCTGGCCGGATGATCATCGGGCACACGGCGATCATCAGTGAGTGCGATGGTAACGCTGGACCAGTCCAGCGGGCGATCCTTCAGCAGCGCCAGCACCTTGATCGGGGTCGAGCCACCGGTGAAGGCAATGCGCTTGTGCCCCGGAGTGGAAACGACGCGCGCGATGTGATCGGCCACGGCCGCAGCATCGCCGGGATCGGCCCAATGCACCGTTGCTGGTGATCGGTCAGTCATTCCAGCTTCTTCCGTCACGCTCGGTCAGTGCGATGGCCGCGTTCGGCCCCCAGCTACCCGCCGCATAGGGCTTGGCCTCCATGCCGGTATCGGCCCAGACCTTGCGGATAGCATCGACCCATTTCCACTGTGCTTCCACTTCGTCACGCCGCACGAACAGTGTCTGTTCACTCTCGATCAGGTCGAGCAGCAGGCGTTCATAGGCGATGCGGCGGCGCGCCTTGGCAAAGGCGGTGGTCAGCGACAGGTCAAGATTTACCTCGCGCAGCACAATGCCGCCACGATCCAGCCCCGGCTCCTTGGCCATGACCTGCAACCGCACATATTCCTCGGGTTGCAGACGGATCACCAAGCGGTTGGCGCGCAACCGGCCGCCACGCTCGGAAAAGACGTTGTGCGGCACCTGCTTGAACTCGACCACGATCTCGCTGCGCCGCTCGCTCAACCGCTTGCCGGTGCGAAGGTAGAACGGCACCCCGGTCCAGCGCCAGTTGTCGACATGGGCCTTGATCGCCACGAAAGTTTCAGTGTCCGAAGCCTCGCCCAGATCTTCGGCATAACCGCTGACCGAAGCGCCCTTTACCGCACCGGTGCGATACTGGCCGCGTACCATTTCTTCGGCCTTGGCAGGACGCAAGGCGCGCAGGACTTTGACCTTTTCATCGCGGATCGATGTGGCATCGAGATTGGCCGGTGGCTCCATCGCAGTCAGCGCCAACAGTTGCAGCATATGGTTCTGCACCATGTCGCGCAGCGCGCCGGTATCGTTGTAGAACCCCTTGCGCCCTTCAAGGCCCACGGTTTCGCTGACTGTGATCTGCACGTGATCAATGCCGCCGGCATTCCACAGCGGTTCGAACATCATATTGGCAAAACGCAGCGCCATCAGGTTCTGCACCGTCTCCTTGCCAAGGTAATGATCGATGCGGAAAATCTGTTCCTCGGCAAAGGCCGCGGCCACAGCATCGTTGATGCGGGTGGACGATGCCAGATCATTGCCCAGCGGCTTTTCAAGGCCGATCCGCACGTTGCCATGGGTCAACCCAGCGCGCTTCAGGCCCTCGATGGTCGGCTCGAACAGGAACGGCGCGGTCGACAGGAAGATCGACAGGCCGCACGACGTGTCACCCAGCTTCTTTGCCAGATCGCCAAAACCATCGACGTTCGAGGCATCGAGCGTCTGATATTCCAGCCGCTCCAGAAAGCTTGCCAGCTTTTCCTCGTCGCGCCGATCCTCGGGCAGGAATTCGGCCAGCGCAGCGCGGGCAAATTCGCGGAAATCGGCATCATCATGTTCGGACCGCGCGGTGCCGACGATGCGCAGATCGGGCCGGATCAGGCCATCCTCGTGCAAGGCATAGAGCGATGGCAGCAACATGCGCCGCGAAAGGTCCCCGGTCGCGCCAAATAGCAGCAGGGCCGAGCAACTGGTTTCGATCATCGACGCAAATCTCCCATTGGCCCAAATCTTCTAAAGGCATCGCGGGCCGTGAAGGAACGGCTGGCGTCCGCCTTGCGGTTCCGCCCTAGACCCTAAAGTATGGCCATTCAGCACGCATAAGTATGCAGGATAGCTATGCGCGCCGAAGCGGCTGGCGAAGGTTGTGCATTGCACCTTCGCCAACCGCAATCCCGACTTGCCGATTTCCGATTACTTTCCTGGTTGAAGCCGCACCGCCAGCCCGCCGCCGGGAGCGAGCCAGGCAGGGAACACATCACCTTTCTTCACTTTCAGTGTGGAATAGGCAATGCGGTGCCGGGCATCGGTTTCATACGTCGCCCCCTCGCCATCCTTCCACACGGTGGCGGTGTAGGTCTTGCCAGGATCGAGGAAATCGAGGCTGAGCGAGAGATCGCGCGCCGTCGCATCGTTTACGCCACCCACATACCAGTCATCGCTGTTGCGGTCCTTGCGTGCGAAGATCGCATAATCACCCACTTCGCCTGCAATCAGGTGGCTTTCCGACCAATCGGCAGGGACCTGCTTGATGAAAGCCAGTTCCTTCGGGTGCGCCTCAAGGCTTTCGATGAAGTCTGCCGCCATCTGGATCGGAGAGTAAAGTGCGAGGTAAAGTCCGAGTTGCTTGGCCAGCGTCGATGCCAGCGGCACCTTCTGGGCGCCTTCAAGGCTGAGCACGCCCGGCGTGTAGTCCATCGGGCCAGACAGCATGCGGGTATAGACCAGCGTCGGTTCGTGGTCCGGCCCGTTGGCGAACTGGCCCCAGGCGTTGTATTCCATGCCGCGCGCGCCTTCGCGGTCGATCCAGTTGGGATAGGTGCGGCGCAGGCCGGTGTCCTTGACCGGTTCGTGCGCGTTGATCGCGATGCGGTATTTCGCGGCTGTCTGCACCACGTTCAGATGATGTTGCACCGCACGCTGGCCGTCGTGATACTCCATCTTGTAGGTGCCCGGCGCATCACCCGGCGCAAGAATGCCGCCTGCATCGGCGACATAGCCGGTCTTCACCGCACGCACGCCAAGCCGGTCATAAAGCTTCATCGCATCATCAAGCTGCGCTTCGTAATTGGCGATGTTGCCGCCGGTTTCGTGGTGGCCGATCAGCATTACGCCCTTCTTTGCGCCATACTTCGTCACCGCCTCAAGATCGAAGTCTGGCGTCGCCTGCGTATAGCTGAAGTCCTTGCCACTGCCGAACCACGTGCCGTTCCAGCCCTTGTCCCAGCCCTCGACCAGCACCCCGCCGAAACCGTGCTTGGCGGCGAAATCGATGTATTGCTTGGTGCGCGCAGTCGTCGCGCCATGGGTCGGGCCTTCTGCCCACGACCAGTCACCGCGGATCATGCCCCACCAGATGCCGATGTATTTCATCGGTTTGACATAGGACACATCGCCAAGCTTGTTCGGCTCGTTGAGGTTCAGCTCCAGATCGTTCTCGACAATGCCCTTGGCGCTGTCGGCAATGCGCACGGTGCGCCACGGCGTGTTGAACGGCAGCGCGCGCGTCACTTTGGGGCCATTGGACGAGGGCGCAAGCGTGGCGCGGAACGACGTTCCGGTCTGCCGCTTCAACCACATCGCCGAATAATCGACCAGCGCCGCTTCGTGGAACGAAAGATGCGTGCCATCGTCCAGCTTCATCGTGATCGGCGTGTGCGCGGTGGATACGCCGTCGATTGCTGTCTTCTGATAGACCTGCTCGTAGCGGTTCCATTCGCCGCCCGGAATCCACCATGCGGTGCCGTTCTGCGCAATGTTGAACTCGGTCAGCTCATCGGCGATCTTCATAACCTGCATGGCGTTCTGTTCGGGCATCTCATAGCGGAAGCCGAAGCCATCGTTGAACAGGCGGAAGCGCACATTCATGCGGCGGCCGCCCCAATCGGGCACTTGTTCAAACTTTACCAGCAGTTCGTTGTGAGTGTCGGTCACAAAGCGCCGCTCACCCCAGGGCTGCTCCCATGTCTCTTTGCCCGAAGCGGTTTCGCTTCCGGTGATTTTCTGCCCTCGCTGCATCGTCGGGCCATCGCTGGTGATGAAGCCCAGCATCGATGATGCCAGCAGCAGTTTGCCCTTGCGCGTCAGGCTGTAGAGCGGGTGCCCATCGGTGTCGGTGGTGACCGACAGAACAATGCTGCCATCGGGCGACGATGCCGTTATTGGCTCGGCCAAAGCAGGCGTCATCAGGGCGCACGAAAGGGTCAGCGCCAGCGGCGCTGCACAAGCCAGATTGTACTGCATCAGATCCTCTCTTCGATCAGCAGCGCACCGAACGGCGGGATTTGTCCGCCACGGGCGTCTGTGAAGCTGGCGCCGTTGACCGACGCGAGTTGCTCGCCCTCCCCGGTCAGCCCTTGCGGCCAGTCCCTTGGTTCGGGTGACAGGTTGAAATAGCCTGCAATGGATTGCTGTGCGGAAACGCGCCGGATGACAAGTATGTATTCGTCTGCATAAAGCACATCGAAAGTGCCAAGCCGCAGCGCCGGGTTATCACGCCGCAAACGCAGCAGCGCCGTGGTCAGGTTCAGCAGCGAGTGCGGATCAGCCTCCTGCCGGTCCACCGCGCGGGCCAGATTATCCTCACCCACCGGCAGCCACGGCACACCCATCGTGAAGCCACCCTCGCCCGATTGCACCACCCACGGCATCGGCGTGCGCGCGCCATCGCGTGACAGGGTCAGCGGCCAGTTGGCGATAGCTTCTGGGTCCTGCAACTGCTCGAAGGGGATATCAACCTGCGTCAGCCCCAGTTCCTCGCCCTGATAGACGATGATATTGCCCCGCAGCGAGGCAAACAGCATGGCCTTCAAGCGGCCAAACGCCTCGCGATGCTCGGGCGCGCACCAGCGTGAAAGCGCGCGCGGTGCATCGTGATTTTCAAAGGCCCACGTCGGCCAGCCAAGGCCCGGCACATCGGGCCAGTGGGCCACGGCCTGCGCAATGAACTTGGGCGTCAGCTTGTCGGCATAGAGGAAATCAAAGCCATAGGCGCTGTTGAGGTGTTCCTCGCCCGCCGTATAGGCCTTCATCTCGGTCTCAGCCAGATCGCCGCCCACTTCGGCCACGGTGAACACGGCGCCATATTCATCGCACAGCTTCCGTACGCGCTGGATGAACTTGACGATATCGGGGTGAGACTGGTTGTAGATCTTGAGTTGGAAATCGAAAGGCCGCGTCTTGCGGCGGCCATCATCAGGCGCGGGCGGATTATCGCGCATTTCCGCGTCGTGCATCAGGAAATTCAGCGCATCGAGCCGGAACCCATCGACGCCCCGATCCAGCCAGAACCGCATCACACCAAGCAGCGCATCCTGCACTTGCGGATTGTGTGCATTCATCTGGGGCTGACAGGACAGGAAATTGTGCAGGAAGTACTGCCGCCGCCGCGCATCCCACGTCCAGGCAGGTCCTCCGAACACGGATTGCCAGTTGCTAGGGGGCGAGCCATCAGGCTTGGGATCGGCCCAGACGTACCAATCCGCCTTCGGATTGGTGCGGTCCTGCCGACTTTCCGCAAACCACGGGTGCAGATCGGATGTATGGGCATAGACCTGATCGATCGTGACCTTGAGCCCCAGTTCGTGGGCGCGCGCCACCATCGCGTCGAAGTCTGACAACGTGCCAAAGATCGGATCGACGCCGCAGTAATCGGCCACGTCATAGCCGAAATCCTTCATCGGCGAGGTGAAGAACGGCGAGACCCAGATCGCATCGACACCAAGCCGCGCGACGTGATCAAGCCGGGAGGTGATACCGGGCAGATCGCCGATGCCATCGCCATTGGAATCACAGAAACTGCGCGGGTAAATCTGATAGATAGCCGCCCCGCGCCACCATGGGACTGCGTCAGCCTTCGAGGCTGCGGAAGAAACGGAAGCGGAAGTGTTCATCGCGCGGTGGTTTCCAGTATTCGAGTGCTACGAAAAGCGACTTTAGTTGCTCGTTTTGGGCTGTCGATCACCAGCAGCGTCACAAAACGTACTATTCGTATGCGCATCGATTGCAGGCCCGCGCAGATTCTGCAACGTCAGCCGCGGGATACAGCATGACAGGTCCGCAAGCATGAGCAGTGAAGGTTTGATTGGGGCGGTTGAGGCAGGCGGCACCAAGTTCGTGCTCGCACTGGCCACGCAAGCGGGCGAAGTGCTGGCCCGCACGCGCATGCCAACCAATTCCCCTGTGGAAACCTGGCCCGCGATGCAGGCATTTTTCACGCAGGCCAGTGGTGAACACGGCCCTATCGCGGCGTTCGGCGTGGCCAGTTTCGGCCCGATCGATATCGATCCGGCCTCGCCCGCCTATGGCACTTTCACCACAACGCCCAAGCCCGGCTGGTCCGGCGCGCGCTTTCATGAAGCGCTTGGCGGCTTTGGCGCGCCGATCATGGTCGATACCGATGTGAACGGTGCCGCCATCGGGGAATGGATGGCAGGTGCGGGGCAAGGCTGCCGCACGTTGGCTTATACCACCATCGGCACCGGCATTGGCACCGGCGTTGTCCGCAACGGACGTTCGCTGATGGGCATTTCGCACTTTGAAAGCGGACATATCGTGCCCCCGCGTGATGCCGTACGTGATCCCTTCCCCGGCATCTGCCCCTATCACGACGATTGCCTTGAAGGCCTCGCCTGCGGCCCCGCCATCGAACGCCGCTGGGGCAAGAGCCTTGACCAACTGGGCGCGGAAGAAGCCAACCTGATTGCCGGATACATTGCGCATCTGGCCGCCACGCTGGTGCTGCTGCACATGCCCGACCGGTTGATTTTCGGCGGTGGCGTCATGAAGGCACCCGGCCTTGTCGAGGCGGTGCGCCGCGAGACGGCAAGCCGCCTCAACGGCTATGTCAGCCACCCGCGCCTCGATGAAGGCCTGAACAGCTATATCGTCACCCCCGGCCTTGGCGATGACGCCGGGATTACCGGGGCCATCGAACTGGGCCGTCAGGCGCTGGCCAAGGGATAGCGCACCGCCATTTGGCCCGCACCGCGCAGACTAAAGGCTTCTCCGGCAAGGCGGTGCTGCAGGGTCAGACAATCGGTTCCTTTCCCCGCGACGACCTCGATACTCCCGGTATCGAGCCAGATTTCAAGCGGGGCGTGATCGGCAACCGCCATCGCTGACTTCCGGTTCAATTGTGGCGTGACCGGATCGACGCGCTCCACCTCCAAGACTCCCGCGGCAAGCGACACATGCAGCTTGCGCCCAGCATCGTCTGCAAGCGTAAACTGCCAGTCGCCTTGGCCCACCGTTTCCAGCAAAGCCGCACGCGCCAGCGGCCTGAAACCATCCGAAAGCGCCATCACCTCAGGCTTGCCAAACAGCGCACGACACGCCGGTTCCACTGCCTGAACCAGCTTCAACACCGCGCCAGCACGCCGCAACGACAAGCGCCGTGGCAGGCTCATCACGCCTCGCCAACCTTGCAGCGGCAAATGCTTCTGCACCGCATGGTTGCCCATCCATCCGATCCACGTAGGCCGGCCCATGCTGTCACGCGGGTCGGTCCACCCAATCGCGGCGTAGAACTCATCGCCATGGTCGGCCACCTGCCACCCGGATTCGGGCACAAAGCGCACGCCATCAAAGTGGCCAATCCGATAGAGCGCACCCGATCCCGGCGCACCCGACAGCACATCAACCTTGAACAGCCAGCGCGTCTCGTCCGTTCCTTCCACTGGCAGTTCGACCAGAAACGGGCATTCCCACAAGTGCCCCGGCGCGCCATCACGGGCAATTTCGGACAGTTCGCGCCAAACCTTCAGATCAGGCGAACCATAGACCAGCGCCCGGTTTTCATCCGATAGCACCACCACCATGATCCACTGCCGCGTCGGTTCATGCCAGAACACGCTTGGATCACGGAAATCGGCCATTTGGCGGTCGAGCACCGGATTGCCCGCAAACTTGGTGAAAGTGCGCCCGCGATCGGTGCTCGCCGCGATGCACTGAAACTGGTGCGCCCGGTCCGTCCGCGCGCCAGTATAGCTCGCGATCATTGCCCCTTTGCCAAAACCGGCGCTACCCGAATGATCGATCACGGCAGAGCCGGAAAAGATCATCGTGCTATCTTCTTCGGCCAGCGCCACCGGCAATTCCTGCCATCTCGCCAGATCGCGGCTGACGGCATGGCCCCACGACATGTGTCCCCATTCCTCACCGAACGGGTTGTATTGATAGAACATGTGCCATTCCCCATCCTGCCAGACGAGGCCGTTGGGATCGCTCAACCAGTTGGCAGCGGGGGCATAGTGATAGTGCGGGCGCATCATCTCAGGCTTTCGGGTGGGGGATAACATCGAAGGCGATGGTTAGGCGCTCGCCATCATCAAAAGGAACGGTGCCGTGCCACAGGGTCGAGGGGAACAGCGCCAGCCTGCCCGGTTGTGGTTCAACCGCGCCGTAGGGTTCCAATCCAAGGCGAAGCTCTGGCGGCGGCGCGCCAAATTGGAGGTGCCCCGCAGGTGGTGAACCCAGCTTTTCCGCGTCTGGCACCGCAACATAGAGTGCCGAACTGATCCAGCCCATCGGGTGCGTGTGAACAGAATGGAACCCGCCGGGCCGCAGCCGGACCGACCAGCTTCCTGCAAACAGAAACGGCCCACGCGGTGCGGACAGCAGCGGGTGGGCGGGGTCGGCGCTTGGCAGATCATCGATATAGTCACGCACCGCCGCTTCAATCTTGGCCTTCGCCTTGGCAATCACCGGATCGATCCGCAGCAGCAACGGCCGCTCGGTCTGCGTGCCGCCGCGCACCGATTGTTCGTGATAGGGCAGTTGCATCGTGTGCAGGCCGCGCAAGGTATCGGCCAGTTCCGCAAGCTCCCCGGGCGTGAAATCCAGATCGAAGCTGCGCACATCGCGCATGCCGCCATCAAGCCAATCCGCCTGCGCATCGCCCAACAGCCGCCACGCCAGCGAAAGGTAGGACCAGAAGGCCCGCATGGCAGGCGTGCCAATGTGCCGTACGCACACATCGCGCGCGCGTTCCACCTGTCCGCCGCGCAGGAAGTGCCGAACCCTTGCAAGGTCCAGCCCAACGTCGCGCACGCTCTCTACGCCATCGAACAGCGCCGGATCATCAGCGCCCTCACCGCTCTCGCTGGCGATGAACAACTTGCCTAGAAGCGAGGCTTGCCGCTGTCCCAGCGCGGTTTCAGCGTCCGCAATGACATTGCGCGCCGCGTCCCAGTCCTTCGCGGTGGCCAGCACGTGAAACCATGCCATGCGAAGGCCGAAGTTTTCAGGCTCGCGCGCAACAGCTGCAGCAAAACTCCGCGCAAAATCAACATCACCCGCTGTGGCGCGCGAGCCGCTCAGGCAGCGGTGGCCGTCGATCCATGCCGGATTGGCCGCCAGCACCTGCTCCAGCAGCGCCTCGCCATCGGCCTGCCGCCCCTCTGCGGCAAGTGCCGTGGCGCGGCTGCGCTGCAGGTCAATCCGTGCAGGTGAAAGCTGCGCAGCATGGGCATAGAGATCGGCGGCGGGCAAGCCTGCCTCGAACGACACTTGCGCCACGCCAAGTGCGACGTTTGGATCATTCGGAGCCAGCTTTGCCGCTGCCAAGATCGCCTCAAGCGCGCCAGCGGTGTCCTGCACATCCCGCAGGGCTACGGCGCGTTGCAGGAGCGCTTGCGCATCCACCGTCAAGCCGCGCAGTGGGCCGCGATGAATTGCTCATGGCTGGGCTGCTGCAAGGCAGCGTGGTGCATGGCAGCACGCAGCTTGCCTAGCCATTCGCGCCCATCCACTTTGCGATAGTCGGCCAGCGGGTCTGTGCGCTCCGGCATGTTGCCCTGTCCGATATGCACCGCCAGCCAAGATGGCGGGCCGAACAAATCGGCATCGCGCTGCACCAGACGGCCATACCGCCGGAAATGCTCGATCTTCGAAATCAAAGTATCGGGCACGTCCATGGCCGCGCAATAGCGCCACAGTTCGGAATCGTCACGGTCGGTCAGCTTGTAATGGAGGATCAGGAAATCGCGGATACGCTCGTATTCGCTCACCGCGATCCGGTTGTATTCCTCGATCACCAGCGGATCGAAAGTGCGGTCCGGGAACAGCGCCAGCAGCTTGGAAATCCCGGCCTGAATTAGATGGATTGAGGTGGATTCCAGCGGTTCCATGAACCCGCTGGAAAGCCCCACGGCCACCACGTTCTTCTCCCAGAATGTTTTGCGCCTGCCGGTGACGAAACGCAGCGGGCGCGGGTCGGCCAGAGCCTTGCCATCAAGCCGCGAAACCAGCTTGTCCGCTGCGTCCTGCTCTGACAGGAACTGGCTGCAAAAGACGTAACCGTTGCCGGTGCGATGCTGCAGCGGAATGCGCCACTGCCACCCGGCCTCGCGCGCGGTTGATCGGGTATAGGGCGTCAGCGGCCCGACGTTTTCGCACGGCACCGCCACCGCACGATCACAGGGCAACCAGTGCGTCCAATCCTCGTAACCGGCCTTCAACGCGCCTTCGATCAGCAGCCCGCGAAAGCCTGAACAATCGACAAACAGTTCGGCTTCGATGGCACGCCCATCTTCCAGCGTGACGCCGGTAACGAACCCGGTTTGCGCATTTTGCTGCACGCTGGCAACTTTGCCCTCGATGCGGGTGACGCCCTTGGCCTCGGAATATTCGCGCAGGAACCGCGCATAGAGCCCGGCATCGAAATGATAGGCATATTCGAACGTCGACAGCACATTGCGCTGATCGGGCGACGGGCGGCTGAAGCGGTTTTCCTTCGCCATCGCCCAGGCCATCGAATGGTCGTCAAGCGGTGCGTTCTCGCCCGCCTCGCGCGCGCGCAGCCAATAATGGTGGAGATTTACGATATCGAACGCGCGGCCATGGGGGCCGAACGGGTGGAAATAGCGGTTGCCCAGCGTCCCCCAGTCCACAAACTCGATCCCGAGCTTGAAGCTGCCCTTGGTCTTGCGCACGAATTCGCGCTCATCGATTTGCAGGGTTTCGTTGAAGGTGCGGATCGGCGGGATCGTGGCCTCGCCCACACCGACTGTCCCGATATCATCGGATTCCACCAGAGTGATTTTGCAATTGTGCTGCAGAGCCTGCGCCAATGCTGCGGCTGTCATCCAGCCTGCCGTGCCTCCGCCGATAACGGCAATGGAACGGATCATCAGGTCGGGATTGCTCATGCGCTCATGCCTCTCTTTAGCGTCCCTTCTTGTAGCCCTTATCGCTCTTGCGGCGATATTGGAACAGAGGGGCAAGGCGCGTGCGCCCTGCCCCTCCATCCTGCGACCCGAAGCGGCAGGGGGATTTCCGCAGCAGCGGCGCCCCCTGTCCTCATCAGAAGTTGTAGCGAACCGATGCCGATACCGTGCGGCCCAGCGCTGGCGTGCCCGAGATCACGGTCGGCGTAACGCCTGCGTTCACAACGTTGCCGTTGCCGCGCAGATCGAAGGTATCGAACACGTTGTAGACCTGCAGGCCCAGTTCCAGGTTCTGGATCGGATAGACGCGCACCGACGGGTTGAAGATCGCCTTGCCCGGATACTCGAACTGGGCATCGTCGATCGAGCTGGTCTGCCCGGTCATCGCCAGACCCAGTGTTGCGATCTCGCCGATGTCGTAGTTGGCCGATGCAGTGTAGATCAGGTCAGGCAGGTTGGGCGAACGGGTGAACGCCGTTGCCCCTGCGCCCTGACGCTTGGCCTTCGAATAGGTGGCGTTGCCGGTGAAGCTGAAGCCACCATTGCGATAGGTTGCGAAGAACTCCGCGCCGGTCGACTTGAACTTGGCATCGATCACGCAACCACCAGCCCCACCGGGGCAGCGCGTGGCCGAAAGTTCGAAGGTGGACTGCTTGAAGTTGCCCTTCAGCAGCGTCAGCTCCATCGTGAAGCGGCCGCCCAGAAGGTCGCCACGGCTCTTCACCCCAAGTTCATGCTGGGTCACGAAGTCGACCGAAGGCGTCACACCGTCGGCGGTGCAACCGTTGCGGCCAATGTCGCCCGAGGTGCACAGCGCGCCATCATTGCGGATCTTGCCGCCCAGCGTCTGACGGTCGCTGTTGAAACGGCCACCGCGCGATGTGCGGGCAAAGATCGTGATGTTCGGCGTGGCTTTGAAAAGCGCGCCTACCGTCCATGACGTGTAGCTGCGTGTGTAATCAAGGTTTTCCCGCACGCCGTTGGAGGTGATGGTCGGAATGCTCACGCCGCTGCTGTTGACGTTGAACGTGGACCCACCGCCGATAACATATCCGCTGGCATTGACCCGCTCAAAGCGAACCGAACCATCGACGCCGAACTGATCGTGATCGAAATCAAGCGACAGGTAGGGCGCGGTGTTGGCATACGACAGGTCATATTCGCGCGAGCAGCATTCGCCCCAGTTGTTGTTGTAGCCAGACTGGCCTGCCTGCGTCAGCTTGTTGCCCGCATTGTCGAACAGGTCGAGTTGCGAGGGATTGTCGCCGTTCAGTTCGCGCAGCGACTTGTTGACGTTCCACTCCATCGCGATCTTCTGGTTCATGTAGAACAGACCGGCGCGGGTGGTGAGCTTGCCCGACATCACGTCGAACTTGCCTGCCACGGTCAGGTCATTGGCAACACTGCCGATATCGTTGATCTTGGTGCGCACGTTCACGTTATCGTCGAGATAGGTGTCGGTGTAGAGCTGGCCAGCACGCGGACCGCTGGCATAGCGGATCGCCGCTACCGTGCTGCCGTTGACGGTGGAGCCCAGCACGTTGGCTGTGCGCCCGACATTGAGGAACGGCGATGTGAACGCACCGCTCATCGATGTGTAGCGCAAGTTGTTGTCAACGGTGATGCCGCCATCGAATTCGTAATGGAACTGGTTGCCGAAGGACAGTGCTTTGGTGGTGATCCCGTCATTGCGCACGCGCTCGAGGTTGCCCTCGCGGTTGTAGATCAGGAAGTCCTGATTGTAGATCGAGTAGTTTGAGCTGTCGCGGCCATCGAAGCCGGGGAACGGACGAACATCCGTAATCTTCTTGCCGTCGATCGTGGCGAGTGCAGGCGAACCGGTGTAGTTCGGCTCCTGCGTATCGGCCACCTTGAACAGCATGCGGAAGTAACCGCGACCTTCGTTGAATTCCTTGGTCAGGCTGCCCTTTACCTGGACTGAATCCGAAAGCGTGTAATCCGCCTTCAAAGGACCGCGGCCGTTCTTAACATAGCCGCCGACGTGGAAATACAGCGTGTCAGTGATCGAGCCGCCATAGCGGAAATCCGCGCGCGTTTCGTCATAACCGATGCCGCGGTTGATGGCGAAAAAGCCGCCTTCCTGCTTGCCGGTGTGGCTGATGTAGTTGATGACCGCGCCCGGAGCCTGCGAGGCGAACGTACCAGCAGAGCCACCGCGCACGCCTTCGACATTGGCCACCGAAGCGTCAAAACGGGTCCAGTAATCGTTGTTGCCGAACTGGATATCGCCGAATAGCACAGTCGGCAGGCCATCTTCCTGAATCTGCACGAAGGGCGAGCCGCCCGTTGCCACCGGAAGACCGCGCACGGCGATGTTCGAGTTGCCGCCGGGGCCTGCGGTCCCTGCCACCTGGATACCCGGAATGGCGCGGAAGATTTCGGCCTCCGAAGTCGGGCGCAATGCCTGAATTGTATCTGCCGAGATCGAGCTGACCGATACGGCACTGTTCAGTTGGGTCTTGTCGCGGCCCGAAGCTGTCACGACGATTGCGTCAAGGCCGACGGCCTCTGGAATGACGTCTGCTGCACCGGCCTGCGCAGCATCTTGCGCCGCAGCTGGCATCGCCAACATTGCGGCAGAAAGCGCAATGAACGAGGCACAGGCATGAAATGGAGATAGCTTCATAAATCCTCCCACCAAGAAGCTCCTGCATCACTTGCAGGAATCAGTCACTGGTCCGCTAACTCTTCATACAATCGTTTGCAACACAAATAGCAATCGATTGCAAAGAGCGTTCAAAGCGTGGCAATGTTGCAACATAATCGCCGCAGCACACAAAAAGGAAATCCCCATGGCGGTTGACAGGCATGCAGATTGCGCCGCATCACCGCCGCCAAGGAACAGCGCGCCAGTGCGCTGCCCAAGACCGCGCGCGGGGCATTTGACAGCACATGGAAGACGGCGTGAAACCGGCCAAGATCAAGAATATCGCGGAACTGGCGCGCCTCGCCGGCGTGTCGGCGGGAACCGTCTCACGCGCTCTGGCCGACATGTCACTGGTCAACAAGGAAACGCGCGAGCGGATACAGGCACTCGCCCGCGAGCATGGCTTTCGCCCCAACCAGATGGCCCGCCGCCTGCGCACGCAGCGCACCGGAGTGATCGGCGTCGTCATCCCGCTTGGCCACGAACGCCGCCAGCACATATCCGACCCCTTCTTTATGACGCTGTTCGGCTATCTGGCTGATGAGTTGACCGAAAGCGGTCACGATCTGATGCTCTCGCGCGTTATTCCCGGGGATGACGAGTGGCTGGATCGCATTGTCGATTCCGGCATGCTCGATGGCGCGCTGGTTATTGGCCAATCGAACCAGAGCGAAGTGATTGAACGTGTAGCGCAATACTACAAGCCACTGGTGGTCTGGGGCAGCCACCGCGAAGGCCAGGTGCAGTGCACTGTGGGGGTAGACAATGCTGCAGGCGGAAGGCTCGCCGCGCAACGCCTGCTCGATCGCGGGGCACGGCGGCTTGCCTTCTTCGGTGATACCAACGGTCCCGAAATCGCTGATCGTCTGGCAGGCGCAAGGCAGGCTGTTGCCACTGTCCCGGGTGCCACGCTGAACGACTTTCCCACCCACCTTGCCAGCGATGAAATGGCCAGCCAGATCGCCGCAAACCTTGATGATATCGGCGCAAGTGTCGACGGCATCGTCTGCGCATCCGACATTATCGCAATGACCACGATCCGCCTGCTTCACGAACGCGGCATTTCCGTGCCCGATCAGGTCGCCGTCACCGGCTTTGATGATTTGCCGCTATCGCAGCGCATGGTCCCGCAATTGACCACGGTGCGGCAGGACATTGCTGCAGGTGCGCGCGCCATGGCCGAAGCCCTGCGTCTGCGGCTTGCTGGGCAGGACGCGCCATCCACGGTGATGACGCCGGAGTTGATCATCCGCGAAAGCGCTTGACACTCAGCGAAGGGTTACCCGGTCCCCGTCAAACTCCAGCGAGAAGCGCGGCGCAGGCGTTCCGCCAAAATTGCTGCGCAGCAATTCGGGATGATCGGTCAGGCCTCGTCCCTGCATTCCCCAATAGTCGACAAAGCTCCACACTTCGCCTTCGCCGGTAACCCACCAGCTATAGGATTGCTTGGCCTCACCCTCAGGGTTGGCAGCAACCAGTCCGCCCGCGTTCAAAAACCGCCACGGCCCTTTCAGATCATCGGCCACCGCGCCATAAAGCCCGTTCGGCCCGGCCACGGCATCGGGCGCAAAGGTGTGCGTCTGGGTTGACCAGAACAGGTAATACCGCCCTTCGCGCACGACGATATGGGGCCGTTCAAGTTCATTGTTGGTGCCCACCGCCTCGATCAGCGGATCACCCAGAACCCATTCGCCTGCCTCGAAAGTGGCGATGCCGATATTGCCGTTGAAGGCATGGTCCGACCATGCTGCGCTCCCGGTGAACAGCAGATGCGCCTTGCCGCTTGCCGGATCGCGCAGCCAGGCTGGATCGCGGAAACCCTTGATCAGCCCCGGCGCGCCTTGGTCCTGCCGGTCGAGCACATAGCGCACATCATCGGCGGCAAAAATCTCGCGCGGGGTATCCCATCCGCCCGGACCATCGGCAGTCAGCGATCCTATGCTGACGAATATGCGCTGCTCACAGGTCTGCGCAACTTCACCGCGCCGACCGGCAACGGTGAAGAAATGCTGCACAGTTTGACCGTCGTCCATCAACACGCAGCAGCCAGCCCATTCGCGGCTGCCGGGGGTCAGGCCATCGGCAAAGGCATTGCCATGATCGCGCCATCCGTCCTCACCAACCGAGAGCAAGCGGATGCGCGCATGTCCATGGCGCTCAACCGGATCGGCAAAGATCGGCGCGGACAGGAAGAACCACCAGTTGCGCCCGGCGTGCTCCACCGTACGGCCGTCTTCGTGCGCCAGTGGCCAGCAATCCCACAGGTCCAGATCGTCGAGCAGGCGAACGACATCGTCCTTCCCGATCGGCGGAATGCGTGGCGGATTGCCGTAACCTTTTGGTGCCCAACGGCTTGCACCGAACGGAGCAATCGATTGAAGGGGTGAGGAAACAGAGGCCATTGCAGACTTTCCAAAAACAGGCATCAGGCGCGTTTGCGCAAATGAAACAGGATCACGGTTTCGGCCTTGCTCGGTGGCAGAGGCAGGCCACTGGCGCTTAGCCAATCGGCGGCAAAAGTTTGCGGTGCTGTGCCCAATGCATCGAACAGGGGTGCCGAATGCGCTGCGTGGCCGCCCTCGCCGCCAGCAATGCGCAGCATCTGCACGTCCCATGCGCCTTCGCGCCCAAGGAACGGAAGCGGCAACGGTTGCGGGCGGCGGTCCTGCGGTGGCTCGGCCCGGATCACGAAGAGCAGCAGTTCGCCCGCGCGGCCTTGCGCCTGCCAGACCAGACCATCGGCCCCCTCGCCCTGCCACACCCTCCCCTGATGGAGCAGATCGCGCCACTGCTTGTGGAAAGCAATCCAATCCGCAAGCTCGGCCCGTTCCGCGTCAGACAGCGTGCGCGGGTCCATTTCCACGCCCAAATGGCCGGACATGGCCATCGCCGCCCGAAAGCCAAGGCTGTGCCGCCGCCCGGTCGCATGGGCCGGGCTTGCCGCAATGTGCGATCCCATCACCTCTGGCGGCAGGAATGACAGGAACCCGCGCTGGATGCCGATGCGGCTGACCGCGTCAATATTGTCGCTGGTCCAATACCGATGACAGAAATCGGCCATCCCGGCATCGTTGCGCCCACCACCGCCAGCACAGGCCTCGATCTCCACCGCGGGATGCGCGGCCCGCACTCTGGCCAGCAGATCATAAGTGCCACGCACTTGTGCTGCGCCACCAGCCGGGGCCAGATCGCGGTTGTGGTCCCATTTCAGATAGGTGATCGGCAGATCGCGCAGCAGTGCATCAAGGCAATCAAACAGATAATCCCGCACATCGGCGCGCCGCAGATCGAGCACCAACTGGTTGCGCGACGGTGGCCGTGCCCGCCCGTCAAGCGCCAGCGCCCAATCGGGATGCGCGCGATAAAGGTCGCTGTTGGGATTGATCATTTCAGGCTCAACCCATAGGCCAAACTCCATGCCCAGCGCATTCACGCGTTCTGCCAGCAGCCCAAGCCCTCGCGGATACTTGACTGGATCGGTGGTCCAGTCCCCCAGCCCCGCGGTGTCATCGTTACGGCCACGAAACCAGCCATCATCAAGAATGAAGCGCTCTACCCCAACTAACGCAGCAGCCTCGGCCAGCGCAACTATACGCTCCTCGTCATGATCGAAGTAACAGGCTTCCCACGAATTGAGATGCACGGGGCGCGGGCGCATGGCGCCACCCGGCCAGCGCAAGCGCGCCCGCACCGCTTCGTGGAATGCCGCCGCCGCGCCGTTGCGCCCGGCTGTCGATATCGCAAGGAACGCATCGGGCGCTTGCCAGCTTTCGCCGGGCGCAAGGCGCACTTCGCCCGGTGCCAACAAGGCCCCGGCGCACAGCGTCCAGAAGCCTTCGTCATCCCGCTCCACCGCAATGCGGCTATCGCCCGACCATGCCAATTGCAGCGCGCGCACCACGCCTGCATCGAAAGTCGCCCCTTGGTCCAGCAGGTAAAGCCCGCCCGGCCCGCCATGCCCAGATAGGCCGCGCCGCCCTTCGCGCAACCATTGCTGCTGCGGCATCGGCTCACGGCATTCCACCAGTTCGGCATTGTGCCGCCCGCGCCATGACACGATTTCATGCGCACTGGCCGGGATCGGTAGCAGGGCACTGGCGAGCCAATCGACAGCAAAGCTTTCCGCTCCGATATTGCGTACGCTGGCCCCGCACACAAAGGCACCGCCGACTGTGGCAAACGTCAGTTCAAGCTCTGCACCGGCCAAGACGTCACGCAATGTGAAGCGGACCGCTCCTTCGCTTTCCGCCGTCTCCGCTTGGCCAAAATGCACTGGCAGCGCAGATCCATCGGCCTTGCGCAGGCGCAGCAATTCCGGTCCGTACCAGCCCTGCCCGCCTGTTGGCGCAACATCCAGCGGAAAGTCTGCGTCCATCGAATAAGATGCAGCCGTGCGCTGATCTGCCAATGGGCTCAGCAATTCTGCACTGACAAGCGGTCCGCAGTGCCGCCACAGCGGCGCGGCACCGCGGCGCGGCTCCCACACCAGCGATGCATCCTTGGCATGAAGAGCAATCATTATGCGGGCACGGCCTGCGGCATGGCACTGACCCGGCCTTCACGCACCCACAGCACCGAAAAGCCCGCAAGCATCAGGCACACGCCGCAGAACATCAGCATGTTGCGCGGGTCGTTACCCAGCAACTGTTTGTAGGCATCAAACCCAAGCGACACGAAGCCAAGGTCGAGACGGCTCATCACCACGGCAAAGATCAGCATCGGGATCACGATCATCATGTTGAAGATCCCCATGTAAACGCCTGTGCGCTGCGGCGGGATTGCGTTGCTCAGGATCGCGTAAGGGTTGCCCATGATGCTCCCCCACGCCAAGCCAATGCCGATGGCGGGCACAAACAGCAGCGCCTTGTCAGTAATCCCCGGCAGTATGAACATGCCTGCACCGCCCGCAAACAGGCACAGCGCATGGAGCGGCCCCGGCCCAATCCGGCGCACGATTGGCACCATCGCAAAGGCGGTGACAAAGGCGACCGCATTGTAAAACGCCGCAACTTCGCCGTTGGTCAGCACGGCGGAGCGGAACGCACTGCTCTGTACGTCAGCCGTGCCATAAACACTGCGGCTCATCGAATAGACGGCATATGTCCAATAGCCAGACATGCCCGCCCATTGGAACAGGCTCATCATGCCAAGCTTGCGCATGGCTACAGGCATCTTCACGATCGCATCGCCGATTTCCGCCAGCGTGGCCAAAACGCCCTTGGGCTGGGCAAGGATATGCTCGCGCTCCTGCACCGTCAGCGGCAATTCGGGCACGCGCAGCACCGACCACACGATGGTGGCCAACGACAGCACCGCGCCAATCATGAACACCACGCGCACGGTATAGGGAATGCCGTGATCGTCCACCCAATCCTGGCTCATGCCAAAGCCGACCAGCAAGGACGGGGTCAGGAATGCCAGCATCTGCGCAAGGCCGGTGAACGCACTTTGCGAAAGAAACCCCGCCTGCCGCTGATCCGGGTTCAACCGGTCAGACACATAAGCGCGATAGGGCTCCATCGTGATGTTGTTGCCCGCGTCCAGAATCCACAGCAACGACATGGCCATCAGGATCGAACTGGATAGCGGCATGAAGAACAGGCCGAGGCAGCACAGCACCGCGCCGATCAGAAAGTAAGGTGTACGGCGGCCCCAGCGGCTTAACGTCCGGTCGCTCATCGCGCCGATGATGGGTTGCACCAGCAGGCCGGTGATTGGCCCGGCAAGCTGCAGCATCGGCAACTGGGATTCATCGGCCCCCAGAAAGCTGTAGATCGGCCCCATGTTGCCCTGTTGCAGACCAAAGCTGAACTGCAGGCCCAGAAAGCCAAGGTTCATTTCCAGGATGCGCGAAAGCGGCAGATGCGGGCGCAGAGCAAGGTTTGCGTGAATGCCGCTCTCACCGCCATCACGGCCGCTGCTGATGGTCACCTGCGCACTCTCCCCTCGGATGTCGTGGCCTTGGTGGCCCGACTAACCGCGCAGCAAGCCATGCCACAGCTATTGCGCCATGACAACAATCGATTGCATATTCATCATAACTCGGGCAACATCACTTTCATCGAACTGCCGACTATCGACCAGCCGACCGGCCGGCACGCCACAGATAAAGCCCCGCCGCCACGATGATCAGCGCACCGATTGCAGAGGGCAGATCGGGCCGCTCGCCAAAGACCAGCCAGCCCAGCCCTCCGGCCATCAGCAATTGCACATAAGTCATCGGCGCAATTGCAGCTGCCCCCGCACGCGTTGTGGCCAGATAGATCAGCGCATGGGCAATGCTGGCGTTGACAGCCACGATCATGATCTTGACCAGAACGATGGGCGGCATCGGCGGGATTTCGAACAAGGCAATGCCGCTCAGGTGCCCGGCAATGGCCGCGAACGACAGAAACACCGCTGCAACCGCCGCCACGGTAAACTGCATGGCCAGCGCGCTGCCTGATCCTGATACCTTGCGATTGGCGATGATCAACAGTGCCATGCCCGTGGCCGCCAGCACCGGGAGCAGCGCCACCGGCCCCAGAATCGCGAAATTGGGCCGCAAGATGATCAGCACTCCGGCAAAAGCCACCATCGATGCCAACAGTGTCTCGCGCCGCAGTTTTTCGGACAGTAGCACCGCCGCAAGCAGCGCGGTCAGCATCGGGCTGGTGAACGATATGGCGGTAAATTCGCCAATCGGCATCAAGTGCAGTGCGGTAAAACCTGCCAGAGCCGAAACGCCAACACTGCAACCGCGCAGCACCTGCCAGCGCAGATGCGGAAAGGCAAAGCCCGCGCGCCCCTCGCGCAGGAAAAGAATTACCCCAAGCCCGATGGCCCCAATGACATAGCGAACCGCAGCAATCGCGCTGCCCGGCCACAGGCCCGCCATGCTCTTGACCACGACATCGCCCAGCGAAAGCATGGCGAAGCCTCCCAGCGCAAAAAGCAGTCCAGCCCTGTTGCCGCTGGACCTGTTGTCATGTGCCAATTGCGTCGCTTCCGTTGCTGCGTTTCACCGGATCACTGCATACCGGCGCAAAGCCCCGCTAAACCATGCAGGCCCCACGCGGAACCGCTGTCAGCAAAAAAGACGCTGTGCGCGCCCAAACGCCTAGGTTCCTCGGTCACCTTGCGCCATCCACCATGGTTTACAGGTAGTTGACCGCTACAGCGCAGAAACGTGCTGTTAGTAAACCCTGAAGGTTTTGCGGTTATCAGATGCTCGTGATCGGTCCTGTATGCCCTCCGCGATTGTGCGCAGCAACGGCACTGAAGCAATGTTGATTGGGGTCTTTTGATGAGCGCTTTCGGGCGAAAGACAGGAACTGCCGGGACTGCGGCCAACGGCCCCCGGCCCTCTTTCGGGGTCGCACGGCCAATGCGCAATGGCGAACCGGCCACGCCTGGCACGTCGGCGGCTCCGATGCCAATGCCGATGGGTGGCGAACAGTTTCCGCCGCTTCCCGCGATGGATCAGGACGATTCTGCCGTTGGCGGTGCCGCGATCAAAGCCGATGCGATGACGCGCTTGGCCGATCGGGCCAATGGCGTCAACGAAGGCAACTACCAGGCCGAAGGGTTCGAAGCCTCGGTCCACAAGATCAAGGAACAGGTACTCCCCCGCCTGCTCGAACGAGTCGATCCCGAAGCGGCCGCCACGCTGACCAAGGACGAGCTGTCCGAAGAATTCCGCCCGATCATCATGGAAGTGCTGGCCGAACTGAAGGTCACACTCAACCGGCGTGAACAGTTCGCGCTGGAAAAGGTGCTGATCGACGAGTTGCTCGGCTTCGGCCCGCTCGAAGAACTGCTCAACGATCCTGACATCTCGGATATCATGGTCAACGGGCCGGAACAGACCTACATCGAAAAGAAGGGCAAGCTCGTGCTTGCCCCGATCCGCTTCCGCGATGAAAGCCACCTGTTCCAGATCGCGCAGCGCATCGTCAACCAGGTCGGCCGCCGCGTCGACCAGACCACACCGCTGGCCGACGCCCGCCTGAAGGACGGCAGCCGCGTCAACGTGATAGTCCCGCCGCTCAGCTTGCGCGGCACTGCCATCTCGATTCGTAAGTTTTCCGAAAAGCCGATCACGCTCGATATGCTGCGCGATTTCGGCTCGATGTCCGACAAGATGTGCACCGCACTCAAGATTGCCGGCGCCTGCCGCATGAACGTCGTCATCTCGGGCGGCACCGGCTCGGGCAAGACCACCATGCTCAACGCCTTGTCGAAGATGATCGACCCGGGCGAGCGCGTGCTGACCATCGAAGACGCGGCCGAACTCCGCCTGCAGCAGCCGCACTGGCTGCCGCTCGAAACCCGCCCGCCGAACCTCGAAGGCCAAGGCGCCATCACCATCGGCGATCTTGTGAAGAACGCGCTGCGTATGCGCCCTGACCGGATCATCCTGGGCGAAATCCGTGGCGCGGAATGCTTCGATCTGCTCGCCGCCATGAACACCGGCCACGATGGCTCGATGTGCACACTCCACGCCAACTCCCCGCGTGAATGCCTTGGCCGTATGGAAAACATGATCCTGATGGGCGACATCAAGATCCCGAAAGAAGCCATCAGCCGCCAGATCGCAGAATCGGTCGACATCATCGTGCAGGTCAAGCGTCTGCGTGATGGTTCGCGCCGCACCACCAACATCACCGAAGTGATCGGGATGGAAGGCGACGTCATCGTCACGCAGGAATTGTTCAAGTTCGAGTATCTCGACGAGACCGACGAAGGCAAGATCATCGGCGAATTCCGCCCTTCTGGCCTTCGCCCTTATACGCTGGAAAAGGCGCGCCAGTTCGGCTTCGATCAGGCCTACCTCGAAGCCTGCCTCTGATTTGGCAAGCGGGGTTGCACCCTTGACCGGCCAATTCCCTTGCATTTGGCGGTAAACCCGCTAAGGGCCGCCGCTTCCCTGTCATGGTCATCCCTGGAGGCGTGGCAGAGGAATTGTAACAACGCATTCTCATAAAGGTACTGACACATGAGCGAGACGCTTACGCTGTCGGCCGAGACGCGCGATCGGGCAGGCAAGGGAGCCTCCCGTGCACTGCGTCGCGAAGGCCGCACCCCCGCCGTGATCTATGGCGGCAACGAAGAACCGGTTGCGATCCATCTGGAAGAAAAGGCGCTCAACAAGGCGCTGGGCACCGGCCACTTCTTCAACTCGGTCGTCGAACTCACGGTCGGTGGCAAAACCATCCGCACCCTGCCCAAGGACGTTGCGTTCCACCCGGTGTCAGACCGTCCGCAGCATGCAGACTTCCTGCGTATTTCGAAGGACTCGGTTGTCCACGTCGATGTGCCAGTTGTCTTCATCAACGAAGAAAAGTCGCCCGGCCTCAAGAAGGGCGGCATCCTCAACATCGTCCGCCACGAGCTGGAAATGATCTGCTCGCCCGACGCGATCCCTGATGACATCGTCGTTGATGTCTCGGGCTACGAAGTTGGCGATTCGATCCACATCAGCGCAGTCAGCCTGCCCGCTGGCGTAAAGCCTGCTATCTCCGATCGCGATTTCACCATCGCAACGATCGTGGCCCCCTCCTCGCTGAAGAGCGAAGAAGGCGAAGCCGCAGCCGAAGGCTGATAGCCAGCTTCCGCCTGCTTCGGCAGACGAAAAAGCAGCCCCTTCCGCCCCGCGCGGGAGGGGTTCTTTTTTGGGTAGCGGGGTATGCGCGGAATGCTTCGACAAGTTCAGCATGATCCTTCGACAAGCTCAGGATGAGCGGAGGCTCGGATCGTGTCCGCTTACGGAACCTGTTGAAGTATTGCCTTCACCTCCTAAAAGCCCGCTCATCCTGAGCTTGTCGAAGGATGCCCGCCAACGGTCCCAACGCACAAGGAACCTAACGCCATGCAACTCTGGGTCGGCCTCGGAAACCCCGGTCCGCAATATGCGCTGCACCGCCACAACGTCGGCTTCATGGCGCTCGACACACTGGCCGAAGTTCACAATTTCGGGCCGGTGCAAAAGAAGTTTCAAGGCTGGCTGCAAGAGGGCCGCATCGGCACGCAGAAAGTCCTGCTGCTCAAGCCCGCCACGTTTATGAACGAAAGCGGACGCGCGGTGGGCGAGGCGATGCGCTTCTACAAGCTCGGCCTTGATGCGCTCACCGTGTTTCACGATGAACTCGATCTTGCCCCCTTCAAGGTCAAGGTAAAGCAGGGCGGCGGCACTGCCGGGCACAACGGCTTGCGCTCGATTGATCAGCATCTTGGCCCCGATTTCCGCCGCATCCGGCTTGGCATTGGCCACCCCGGGCACAAGGACCGCGTCACCGGCCACGTGCTCGGCAATTTTGCCAAGGCGGAACAGGATGATCTGGTGGAAATGCTCGGCGCCATCGCGGCAGAAGCGGGTTGGCTGACCAGTGGCGATGACGTGCGTTTCATGAATGATGTGGCTTTGCGCCAGCAAAACTGAACCCGTCCACACCGCATCCTTTACCGCCGGAAACAATCCAGACATCGAAAACTGTCGCTCTGGCTGACAGATGGCAGGTCTGGAAACGGGCGTTAACTATGCAAACCTCTGAAATTGCACATTTGGCACGCCCTTTGCTGTGTATAGCGTCAACCAAGTCCAAGTCGTGGAGGTTGTAATGACGAAGAAGTTTCTGGCAGCAGTCGCAGTAGTCTCGATTTCTGTAGCCACCGCATCGGCTCCGGCCCATGCCACATGGTGGTCGACCAGCGGTGGCAGCAGCTCGTGCAAGAAGGGCTCGAAGACTTGCCCCGGCACAAGCAGCAGCACCACCAGCAGCACCAGCACGACCACGGGCGGAAGCACCGGCGGTTCGACCACCACCACGGGTGGCAGCACCGGCGGTTCGACGACCACGACCGGCGGCAGCACGGGCGGTTCCACCACCACGGGTGGCAGCACCGGTGGTTCGACCACGTCTGGTGGCAGCACGGGCGGTTCTACCGGCGGCACGTCGGTTCCTGAGCCGGGCATGCTGGGCATGATGGCGCTGGGCCTGCTCGGCGTTGGCTATGCCCGTTCGCGCAAGATCAAGCAGCGCGGCTAATCGCGGTCAGTTCCCCGGCCCTCAGGTCGGGGAGCTACCCTTCGCTGTCAGAGCCACCCCACCGGGCAAGGCTCTTGCGGAAAACAGGATTGCGCGGGTCTGCCTGGCTGGCCTCAAGCAACAAACGTCGCGCGGTGTCAGGCTCCTTGCCTGCCACCGCGCGAACATATCCTGACAAGTGGATCAGGTCCGCATCAGCGGGAGACAGCGCTCTTGCCTTGTCAGCAATGGCAATGGCCTCGTCACCTTTGCCAGACCGGCTCAACGCCAAAGCCAGACGGCGATACACCTCGGCGTCGTCGCCTTGTGCCGCTATGGCGCGATAGGCAGCAATTGCCTCATCCCATCGTTCGCGCAGCACAGCGTCCTCAGCTTTTCCGGCAAGATCGAGCGCCGCTGTTCGTTGCGGCGACAGGCGCCGCACCTTCCATCGCTCCGCCTCATCATCAAGATCCAGCGCCCGCGCCGCCGTTTCGGCCAGTTCCAGTTCCGGTGTATCGGCAATCAGGCTTTCGGCCAGCGGCTTGACCGTAGTGTAAGCCGCCTTCGGATCATTTGTCGCCATCTGCGCCCCTGCCAGCAGCAGGCGAATGCGCGGATTGCCCGGCGCGCGCAAAAAGGCCCGCTGCAACATCGATCGGGCCTGTTCACGCTGACCCAAAAACAGCAGCGCTTGTGCATAGGCAATGCCGTTGTCCGAAACCGGATCCAGCTTGGCTTCCTCGCTCGCCAGCGTATCGCGAACCTTCTGCCAATCCTGCCGCGCCGTTGCCATCTGTACCTGCAAGGCCATCACGCGCGGATCGTTGGGCGCAAGCGCAGCGGCCTTGGCCACCATTTCGGCCGCCTTGGCCGTTTGCTCTGCCCGCTCGAAAGCACTGGCCCGCGCCAGCAGCGGTTCTGGCGCGCTGGGGAACCGCTGCGCCGCCTTGGCAAAGGCATCGTGCGCCGCACCGAACCGCCCGCGCCGCGCGGCGATCTCGCCGGTCAGCATCAGGGAATCGTACCCATCGGGGGCCAATTTCTGGATTTCGGCAACCCGTTGCTCTGCCGCTGTCAGGTCTTCCGCCCCGATCAGGAACAGCGCATGATCGCGCAGCAGCATGGCATCCTTGCCTGCCACCTCCCCGCGCCGGAACGCATCCACTGCCGCAGCCGTATCGTCCAGCGCCAGATGCGCGGCAGCCCTCACCCGCCAGGCCTGTGGCGCGCCATCATTGCCCAGCAGGGTAAGCGCCTCGTCTGGTCTGCCGCGCAACAGGGCCGCCTCAGCCTGAATACGCACCAGTTCGGGGCCACGCTCGCCCAGTTTTTCAAGCCGTGACGCAGTCGACGCTGCACCATCGCCATCGCCCATGCGCAGTTGCACAGCGGCCAGTAGTCGCAGTAATTCGGCAGTGTCACCCTGTTCGGCCAGCGCGGCAGACAGGTCGACTTTCGCCGCTGCCAGTTCCATCCGCGCAATTTCTTCGCGGGCGCGCGCTACCTTGTCGGTCGCATCCGCGCCGCAGCCCGAAAGTCCGATCAGCAGTGCCAGAACAAACGTCTTTTTCATTCGTCCGCTATCGCACATTTCCCTGAAGCAAAGGTGAAATTGCCCATCATCCCAATGGCCGCTGATGCAAAGGTTTCCAAACCGGATTGCTCCCGCTAAAGGCCCCGGCAACCAAGGAGTTTGCAGAATGGGTTTTCGTTGCGGGATCGTCGGTCTTCCCAATGTCGGCAAATCGACACTGTTCAACGCGCTGACGGAAACGCAGGCGGCGCAAGCGGCCAACTATCCGTTCTGCACGATTGAACCCAACGTCGGCAATGTCGGTGTGCCCGATCCCCGGCTTGATAAGCTGGCAGAGATCGCGGGCAGCCAGAAGATTATCCCCACCCAACTCGGCTTTGTCGATATTGCAGGCCTCGTGCGCGGCGCATCGAAGGGCGAAGGTCTGGGTAACCAGTTCCTCGGCAACATCCGGGAAGTGGACGCCATCGTCCACGTTCTGCGCTGCTTTGAAAACGTCGATATCCAGCATGTCGATAACCGCATTGATCCGGTATCCGATGCCGATACGGTTGAAACCGAACTGATGCTGTCTGATCTCGAAAGCCTCGAAAAGCGCGTCCCTGCAGCCATCAAGAAAGCCGCGCAGGGTGACAAGGAGGCAAAAGTCATCGCCTCTGTGCTTGGCCAAGCGCTTGAACTGCTGCGCGAAGGTAAGCCTGCGCGGCTCACCCAGCCCAAGGATGAAGATGAGGCCCGCGTTTTTGCGCAAGCGCAGCTTCTTACAGCCAAGCCCGTGCTTTATGTGTGTAACGTGGAGGAAGAATCCGCCTCGGCTGGAAATGCGTTTTCGGCGCGCGTGTTTGAAAAGGCTAAGGCCGAAGGTGCCAATGCGGTCGTGGTTTCCGCCGCGATTGAAGCCGAAATCGTGACCATGCCGGTGGAGGACCGCGCCGAGTTTCTGACCGAATTGGGCCTGACCGAAGCTGGGCTCGCCCGCATTATTCGCTCGGGCTATGAACTGTTGAACTTGCTCACCTTCTTCACTGTCGGCCCGAAGGAAGCGCGCGCGTGGACCGTGCATCAGGGCGCAAAGGCCCCCGAAGCCGCCGGGGAAATCCACTCCGACATGCAGCGCGGCTTCATCCGTGCCGAAACCATTGCCTATGATGACTTCGTGGGATTGGGCGGGGAAACCGCCGCGCGCGATGCGGGCAAGCTGCGTCAAGAAGGCAAGGAATACGTGATCAAGGACGGCGATGTCCTGCACTTCAAATTCAATGTCTGATGGGCTGCAAAAGAGGCATTTCTGAAGTGCACCTAGATGCACCTAGCAGCACCTAGCTGCACTTAGACGGCCCCAAACGCCTGAAACCGTGCCCTAAATCGCCTTGCACTGCACGTTGCCGGCGGCCTCATAAACGGGCCGTTCGAACTCATCGGTGATCACCAGCTTGCCATCGAAATGCTCAGCCGTCCCCACCGGTTCGACCGGCCCGGATGCGCTGAGCGTCAGCGCATATTCCTTGCCGGTATAGCGCGCCCAACTTCCCTTGGGCAGCTTCGCCGACCCCGTATCGGGTGCGAGGATCTGGATTTCTCCGTTTATTTTCAGCACCCCGCGCTTGTCCTGCGCGAGCAGCACCGCGCCGATCCCACCGCCTTCGGCCACAAAGGCGCAGCCGGTGCCGTGCAGCTTGTTCTTTGAAATATCGGGATAAAGGATCGCCTGCGGGGCAATCGGCTCCACCGGCGGCTTCCCATCCTGCGCCTTCTCCACCGCCGCGATGGCTTCGGCGTCGGTTGGCTCCTGCTCAGCCGAGCATGCAGAAAGAGCGATTAAAATCAGAGGGATATGCGCCAATCTTGCCATGTCACTTTCTCCCGAACAGCTTCTCGATATCCCCGTGCGCCAGCTTCACCCACGTCGGCCGCCCGTGATTGCACTGGCCCGACCGCGGGGTGACTTCCATCTCGCGCAACAACGCATTCATCTCCGCCACCGAAAGCGTGCGCCCCGCGCGGACCGAGCCGTGGCAGGCCATCGTGGCGAGGACGAGGTCGAGTTTTTCGCCTAATAACAATGCGTCGCCGTTTGCCGCGAGATCGTCGGCAACATCGGCGACCAGTTTCGCCGGATCGCCTTTGGCGAGCGCGGCGGGGATGGCGCGGATGAGCATGGCGTTCGGGCCAAAGCGTTCAAGCGCGAGGCCGAATTCTGCAAGTTTGCCAGAGGCTTCCTCAAGCCGGTCACAAGCCGCTTCTTCGAGTTCGACCACTTCGGGGATCAGCAGTGCCTGGGATGGGGCCGTGCCCTGCCCTGCCCCGGCAGAGCGCAGGCGTTCGAGGACAAGGCGTTCGTGCGCGGCGTGCTGGTCGACAATGACGAGGCCGTCCTCAGCCTCTGCCACGATGTAAGTGTTTGAAATCTGGCCGCGTGCAACACCGAGCGGGTGCTGCGCCGCGTCGGCTACGGGTTCGGCTGCCACTTCCGCGCGGGCCGATAGCGGGGCCAGTACGGACTGTTCATAGCCGCGCCAAACAAGGCCCGCTTCGGAGACGCGCGGTTCGGGCTGCCATGGCCGGCCAAAAATGCTTCCCTGTGAGGCACTTGGCGGCGCAATCGGTTCCGCCTGCCACGCCGCCATCGCGCTGGCCGATGGGGCTTGTGCGCTACGCTGGTCACCAGTCGATAAAGCATGGCGCAGCCCGGAGACGACCATACCGCGCACGAAGGCCGGATCGCGGAAGCGGACTTCGGATTTGGCGGGGTGGACGTTGACGTCAACCTCGCTTGCGGGAACTTGCAGGAACAGCGCAAGCACGGCGTGGCGATCGCGCGCCAGCATATCGGCATAGGCCCCGCGCACCGCGCCGATCAGCAGACGATCCTTCACCGGGCGGCCATTAACGAAGAGGTACTGGTGATCGGCCACGCCGCGATTGAAAGTGGGCAGGCCCGCGATCCCGGTCAGGTGATACTCACCGCGCACCAGATCGACCGTGACCGCATTGCCCGCCAATTCGCGCGCGACCAGCTGCGCCACGCGCGCTTCCAACGTTTCGCCGCCCTGCACCTGAATCGCGCGGCGGCCATCGTGTTCGAGCGTGAAACCGAGGTCCGGGCGGGCCATGGCGAGGCGGCGCACGACATCGGATGCAGCGGCCCATTCCGAGCGCGGACTGCGCAGGAATTTGCGGCGGGCGGGGATTTTCTCGAACAGTTGCTCCACCCGCACCCGCGTGCCGGGGGGCAACGCGGCGGGGCCTTCCGAAACCAGCGCGCCGTTATCGACAACGCGCTTCCAGCCCTCTGTCGCGCCTTGTGGGCGGGATTCGATGGTGACGCGCGCGACTGAGGCGATGGAGGGCAAGGCTTCTCCGCGAAAGCCAAGAGTTTCGACCATTTCGATTGCTTCGTCGGGCAATTTGGAGGTGGCGTGGCGTTCCAGCGCCAGCGCAATCTCGGCGGCGTCCATACCGCAGCCATCGTCGGACACCTCGATCATCGCCAATCCGCCTTCGGAAAGGCGCACGTGGATGTGTCCAGCGCCTGCATCAATAGCGTTTTCGACCAGTTCCTTAAGCGCGCTGGCAGGCCTTTCGACGACCTCCCCGGCAGCGATGCGGTTGATCAAAGTTTCAGGAAGGCGGCGGATGACTCGCATGGCCCGGCAAGGCCTAGCGCCGAAGCCGATTAATTTCGAGACAAGTGGTGAAGTTATCCCTCCAAACCCGCATAAACCCATGTCCTTTAGGCGTAGTGCCTGCTAGGAACCCGCTTCCCCGGGCGCTCACTTTCGAGGGGTCTGGCGTGTGCCCGTGCGCCAAACCACAGATTATCACGGATTTCCTGATGGCATCGATCTTTTCCCGATTCTTCAAGTTTGGTTCGCAGAACATCGCGATCGACCTCGGCACAGCAAATACCCTTGTCTACGTCCAGGATCGCGGCATCGTTTTGAACGAACCCTCGGTCGTCGCCATCGAGACGATCAACGGCATCAAGCGCGTCAAGGCCGTTGGCGATGATGCCAAGATGATGATGGGCAAGACGCCGGACAATATCGAAGCCATTCGCCCACTGCGTGACGGCGTGATTGCCGATATCGAAGTGGCCGAAGCAATGATCAAGCACTTCATCCAGAAAGTGAATGGTTCCAAGAGCCTGCTGCGCTATCCCGAAATCGTGATCTGCGTGCCATCGGGCTCCACATCGGTTGAACGCCGCGCCATTCGCGATGCGGCCAGCAATGCCGGGGCCAGCCAGGTGTTCCTGATCCTTGAGCCCATGGCAGCCGCCATTGGCGCAGACATGCCGGTGACCGAGCCTGTCGGTTCGATGGTTGTCGATATTGGTGGCGGCACAACCGAAGTGGCGGTTCTTTCGCTGCGCGGCCTTGCTTATACCACCAGCGTGCGCGTGGGTGGGGACAAGATGGACGAAGCCATCGTCTCTTACGTCCGCCGCCACCACAACTTGTTGATCGGCGAAGCCACGGCCGAGCGGATCAAGAAGGATTATGGCATTGCCACCGCGCCCGCTGATGGCATTGGCGAGACGATCCATATCAAGGGCCGCGATCTGGTGAACGGGGTACCCAAGGAAATCACGATCACGCAGGCAAACATTGCCGAAGCGCTGTCTGAACCCATCGGGGCCATCGTCGAAGGCGTGCGCATCGCGCTAGAAAACACCGCGCCTGAACTGGCCGCTGACATCGTCGATCAGGGCATCGTCCTGACCGGCGGCGGTGCGCTGATCCGCGGCCTGGACGAACATCTGCGCGAAGAAACCGGCCTGCCGGTTAGCGTGGCCGAAGACCCGCTTTCGTGCGTGGCGCTGGGCACGGGCCGGGCGATGGAAGATCCGATCTATCGCGGCGTGCTGATGACGGCATAAGTTCGCAACGGCGCGGAAGTGCGGGTCCAAGGGGTTGCGACTCAGGGCCCGTTCACGTGACGGAGTGCATCGAGGTGCGCAAGGGTCGTGCCGGATTGAAAGGGTGATCGGATGGCGCGGTCGCAGGACCGGCGCCCGGGCTATTCGCGCAGGGCGCAATACGGGGTATTCACCGGCTACGTGATCGCCATTCTGGGCGTCGTGGCCGGCATTGTTGTGCTTGTCGTGTCGCTGATCAACCCTGATGCCTTTTCCTTTGCTCGCAGTGCCGCAGCTGAAGTGGCACGGCCGATGGGCAAGGCTGGGGCAGCAAGCAGAGCCAGTGGACAAGGCGTGTTTGCGGCGATTGGCGCCTATTTCAATGCTGGACAACAAAACGCCGAACTGCGCCGCGAGGTAGAAGCAGCGCGTGCGCAAGCGATCTCTGCACAAGCGCTGGCAGACGAAAACCGCCGGTTGAAGGCGCTGCTTGGTATTGTCGATCCGAACCGCAAACCCGTGGCGACGGCACATCTGATCGGATCGAGCGCGGAAAGCACGCGGCGCTTTGCTGTGATCGATGCCGGAATGGCCAATGGCGTTCGCCCTGGCCAACCGGTGCGGGCTGCATCCGGCCTGATCGGGCGGGTTATCGAGGTGGGGCCACGCACAGCCCGGGTGCTGCTGATCACCGATCCTGATAATGTTGTGCCGGTGCGCAGGGCCAGTGACGGGCTTTCCGCCTTTGTCCAAGGCGCATCGGATGGTCGCATCGAGATTCGGCTGATAAACATGGGCGTAAACCCGGTGAAGCAAGGCGATGTCTTCGTCACATCAGGTTCAGGGGGCCTCTATCCGCCCGGCATACCAGTGGCCGTTGCCACAGCCCCCCATCGTGACGGTGCAACCGGGCACCTTGCCGCCGATCCCGCAGACCATGTTTATGTTATGGTGGAGCAGGCTTTTAGCCCCCAGGCCCGAGCCGATCTTGAACGGCTGATCGAGGACGGCACGAAGACCGCTGCAGACGTTCCGTGATATTTGAAGCGCTGGTCAAATCCCCGGAAGACCTTGTGCCTAAGCGCATCGACCGGGCGCCATGGCCGGCTTTTGCCAACGGCCTGCCGTGGGTAACGATCATGCTGGCATCGATGGCGACCTTTTCGCCAGTGATGGCATCTGCACCGGTCGTGCCGCCGCTGGCCTATATGATGCTGCTGGCCTGGCGCATGATGCGGCCCGGCATGCTGCCGATCTGGGCCGGATTACCGCTGGGGTTCTGGGATGACCTCTATTCCGGGCAGCCTTTCGGTTCAGGCATCGTGCTGTGGTCTGTGACCATGCTGGCGATGGAATTGATAGATGAGCGGTTTTTATGGCGGGGTTTTGGGCAGGACTGGCTGGCGGCCTGTGGACTGATGACGGCCTACCTTGGCCTTTGTGCCGCGATTGCCGGGCTTGCCACCGGGTATCCGCTGCCATTGGTGATTGTGCCGCAAGTGTTTGTTTCACTTGCACTCTATCCAGTGATAACCCGGCTGGTGGCGCTGCTTGATCGCATACGCCTGCTGCCGTTGAAAAGGCTCTGAGGCAGATGGCAAAGCTGCCGATGACATCGGCTATCCTGACCAACCGGTTTGAACGGCGCACCTTTGTACTGGGCGCGCTGCAAGGTGGCGTTGGTTTGCTGCTGGCGACGCGTCTGGGCTATCTGGCCGTTGCACAGAACGAGAAGTATCAAGCCGCATCGGAAAGCAACCGCGTCAACCTCACGCTGATCCCGCCACGGCGCGGTTGGGTGCTTGACCGGTTTGGCAAGCCACTGGCATCGAACCGCGCCGATTTCCGCGTGGATCTTATTCCCGACCGGGTCGTTAATCCCGAGCGCACCTTGCAGACGCTGGCCGGCCTGCTTTCGCTTGCGCCCGACAAAGTGCGCGACATTCGCGACCGTCTGGACAAAGCGCGCGGTTTCCAGCCGGTCGAAGTGGCAGCGAGCCTCGATTGGGAAAAGTTTGCCTCCGTTTCAGTGCGTCTACCCGAATTGCCCGGCGTGATCCCGCAAAAGGGCTATTCGCGCTATTATCCTTATGGCGCGGCGGTTGGCCACATGGTGGGATATGTCGGCGCGGCTTCGGCGGAGGATTACGAGAAGGAGCGCAATGCGCTGCTCGTCACGCCGGGGTTCAAAATTGGCAAAGACGGGCTGGAAAAGCATTTTGAGGCGCGGCTGCGCGGGGTGCCTGGCGCGCGGCGCGTGGAGGCGACCGCATCGGGCCGGATCGTGCGCGATCTGGGCACGCGCGAAGATGTTCCGGGCAAGCCAATCCAGTTGACGATCAATGCAGGCCTTCAGGATTACGCTGCGCGCCGGATTGGCCTTGAATCCGGCTCTGTCGTGGTGATGGACTGCGAGACTGGCGACATTCTGGCGATGGCATCGATGCCAAGCTTTGATCCGAACAGCTTTTCCGATGGCATTGGCCGGATCGAGTGGAAGATGCTGTCCGAGGATGATCACGTGCCCTTGCGCAACAAGGTGCTGCGTGGGCTCTATCCGCCGGGATCGACGGTGAAGCCGATGGTGGCCATGGCGTTTCTGGAAGCGGGGCTTGATCCATCAGCCAGCGTAAACTGCGGCGGTGGTTTGCGCGTGGGCAACCGCGTTTTCCACTGCTGGAACAGGCGTGGGCACGGATCGGTCGATATGGCCAAAGGCATTTACCAGTCGTGCGATGTCTATTTTTATCACTTCGCGCAGAAGATCGGGATGGACAAGATCGCCGCAATGGCGCGGCGGCTGGGATTGGGGCAGGAATTTCCGATGCCCTATCCGGGCCAGTCCTATGGCACGGTGCCGGATCCTGCGTGGAAGCAGAAGAAGTATGGTAAGGAATGGGCGGTTTATGACACCGTCAACGCTACGATCGGTCAGGGCTACATGCTGGTCAATCCGCTGCAGCAGGCGGTGATGTCAGCCCGTATCGCTTCGGGGCGTGAAGTGATGCCGCGGCTGTTGCTGGACAACAAGGCGCCGCTGCCCAAGCTTATGGGATTTCGGCAGGATCACCTCGACTTCATCCACGCCGCGATGAGCGAAGTGGTGAACGGACGCGGCACTGCGGGGCGCGCGAAGCTGCCGGTGGACGTGCTGATGGCGGGCAAGACCGGGACGGCGCAAGTCGTTGGCCTGAACCTGTCCAACGGCAAGAGCGGGATCTGGAAGTACCGCGATCATGGGCACTTCATCGCCTTTGCCCCGTTCGACAAGCCAAAATACGCCTGCGCGGTGGTGATCGAACATGGCGGTGGATCGGGCGCGGCCTATCCGATAGCGCGCGACGTGATGACCTATATCTTCGATCAGGGCAAAGCGATGGCCGTGCTGGAAGAGTTCGAAAAGCAATGGGGCGGCAATGTGCAGCAGCGCATGGCAGCGCGCTATGACCTGTTTGCGGCAAAGTATGGCGCGACGGCACCTAAGCCGGTGCCTGATGATGCCGAACTGACCGAACGGGCCGATGCGGCGCGCAAACCCGCTGGTGAGCCTGCTACCGCGCAGACCGACGCGGCATCGCCAGCCCCTGAACCAGAACAGCCCGCTGCAGCGCCCGTTTCCGCTTTGGAGCCGGTGCAAACCGCTCCTGCTTCAGGAGCGCAATAGTGCCACGCGCCTATGTTCCCGCCACCATTGCACGCCAGCCATGGAGCGTGCTGTTGCCGCTGATGGCGCTGGTGGGATTCGGTGCAGCGGTTCTGGATTCTGCGGCGGGCGGGCGGTTCGATGTCTGGGCGATGTCGCATCTGGTACGGTTCAGTGTATTTCTGGTGATGGCCATGATCATTGCCCGGCTGCCGCAACACCTGTTCCGCCAAATGGCCTTGCCCGCTTATGGCGTCTTGTGTGCGCTGCTGGTGCTGGTTGAACTGATCGGCGGCATTGGCGGTGGCAGTCAGCGCTGGTTGAACCTCGGGTTCATGACCCTACAGCCATCGGAACTGATGAAGCCTGGCATCGTGCTGGTACTTTCCTGGTTCTATTCAGTGCTTCCGGTGGGCGAGACGCAAAGCTGGCGCGCTTTGGGACCGGCGGCGGTGCTGCTTGGCATTCCGGCGGGACTGGTCATGCTGCAGCCCGATCTTGGAACCGGGCTTGCCATCACGTTTGGTGCTGTGGTGGTGATGTTCATGGCAGGATTGCCATTACGCTGGTTTCTTGGAGCAGGCGCGGCTGCGCTGGTGATTGCCCCCCTCGCCTTTTTCACGCTGCTGCGCGAATACCAGCGCAATCGCGTGCTGACATTCCTAGATCCCGAAAGCGATCCGCTGGGCACCGGTTATCACATCACCCAGTCCAAAATCGCCATCGGATCGGGCGGTTTCATCGGCAAGGGATTTGGCAACGGATCGCAAAGCCACCTCAATTACTTGCCTGAATCGCACACCGACTTTGTCTATGCCACGATGGCCGAGGAATGGGGCATGGTGGGCGGCTTATTTGTGCTGATCGTGTTTGGCCTCATCTTTCGCTGGGGATTGAAAGTTGCGCTGGCCGCGCCCGACCGCTTTTCGCGGCTGCTGGCCAGCGGCATGACGATGACGATCTTCTTTTACATGTGCATCAACCTGATGATGGTGATGGGCCTTGCCCCCGTGGTGGGAATCCCGCTGCCTTGGATGAGCCATGGCGGATCGTCGATGCTGACCAACATGATCTGCGTCGGCACGATCATGGCCGTGGAACGCTGGAGCCGAAGCGCCCCCAGAGGCTTGTCGTAAAGGTGAGGGCCTGTCGTAAAACTTGCATTTTTGGCTTGGCAGGGCCGGTAAAATCGTTATGGGGACGGCTCCCTGACGGGAATGCCAGACGGCATGGACGCATAGCTCAGTTGGTAGAGCAGCTGACTCTTAATCAGCGGGTCCTTGGTTCGAGCCCAAGTGCGTCCACCACCGTTAAGCACCCCTGCGCCGCACACCATGCGGTGGCCCTGCGGGCACGGACGCATAGCTCAGTTGGTAGAGCAGCTGACTCTTAATCAGCGGGTCCTTGGTTCGAGCCCAAGTGCGTCCACCAGTCCTTTCAATGGGTTAGCAAATTAAGTTTGGCACCCCAGAGAACCACAGCAATCACCTGGCAATCACGAGAACCATTTTTCGACTCGCGTTTTCTGCGAGATGATTTCCTGCTCCGCAGAAATCACATGGTAACCGCGAAGGCCGAGCCGTTCGGCAACCTCTTCCTCGGGCATGAACACTTCATGAGCATCACGGGCTTCAGCGGACCGCTTTGCAGTGGCAGCGATAGAGCGCATGATACCGTTGATGAACTGGCCGACGGTGATCGCCTCACGGCACTGACGGGAAGTAAGCGCTCGGCACACTGCCTCATGAAGAAGATCCTGTCCTTCGAACGGCAATTGGGCCGCATAGACGCTGGCAATCCGTTCAGACAGACAGTTCTTACCGAGCTTGAGCCGCTGCAATTCGGCACGCACCTCCTTGTGAGTTAGCGCCCGCTGCCCTTCGGGCACTCCCTTGATAGCCGACATCTGGCCTTACCTACACATGTGCGAAGATAAAAAAATTCAGACACGCTGTCCGAATTTTCTCCCGTTCGCGCATGAATGGGTAAGGATTGGTGTATCACGCCAAGGCTAAGCCCGGAACTTTAACACCGGATTTCGCAAAGCCATGACGAGACACCATTGGCGATCTTAGTTTCCTGCCCTCTCTGCATCCTCGGCGATCCATATCGACAGAAAATGCCGCGTGAGAGCCGGTGCGCCTTGTCGCTGCACAATCTCTGCCCAGCGCTCCCAGCGGTCTGCCCGGATCAACAACCAGCGGTAGAACAGGTCACGCTCATGCTCGCCGTCGAACTGCGGCGCCCAGATCGTCTCGCTGACAGCAATCCGCGATCGTGCAGGGCCGATGAGGACGATGGCCGGCGTGTCTGCGACGGTGTGCCGGGCAAAGGCGATTGGCATCGCTGGCAATGATGCCTCGGCCCGGGCGATGGCCGCCTCCATTGTGGCCCGGTCAGCTTCCGGGCGCATACCGGCATAGGTGGCAAGACTGCGAAGCCCGATGGGTTTGGCCATGAGGTCCGGATCGCGGGTCGCCATCAGCATGGCAATGATCGCCCGGCCTTCAGGCGTGATCGTTGCCCTGTTTAGCCGGTCCCCCTCCTCGATCAAACCATGGCCCTCGAGCCACATGCTGTAGTGCGCGGCTTTTTGCCAATCGCCGCCGAACAGATCCTTGGCCGATTCGCTTTGGCTGGAGACTGTGCGTTCGATGGCGACGAGCACGGCGAGCAGGAATTCCAGCTGATTTTCTATCTTATCGAAATAGCCGTCGCCCATCCCAAGACGGCCGGACCACAATGCTGTGCGCAAGGATTGCCAACGCGTGCCGTCCTCGTCGACCAGGGGCAAATCAGGATCGCCATAAGTGTCGATGGTCATCCAGTAACCCCAAGGCAGCCTTGGGTTTCGCCGCGTTTCGTAAGGGCTATGGTTGTTATGGTTGCGGCTCATGCCCGATCCTCCCGCTTTGGGGCGGGGAGACCACCGGTATTTCTGCCGGGTGTATTGCCAGCACTCGCATTGGCCGCATCGTTGATGGCCTTGAGCTTGCCTGCAAGCACGGTGACTAGCGCATAAACGAAGTGCTCATCCCGGTAGACCTGCCCGCGCTCCCGCGACAGACCGCTGGTGTCCCGCCGGGGAATGTAGTCCTGCGGTCCATCCATCGTCATGCCGAACCACCATGCAAGATCCTCGCCGTGTTCCTGTCCGGAGCGTCCCGGTTCGCGCCCCTGATGGAGCGCCTGAGATGGCGTATTATGCCGGGCACGCGGCACATGGCAGATGCTCAACCGCTCCGGGATCGTCTCCTGACAGGCCGCGCCATAGTTTACCGGCCGGTGCAGGCCGTCGTTGATGCTTCCGGGCAAGGCATCGGCTGCCCACCCGGCCAGGGCATGATGGGGTTCAACGCCAACATAGCCGGCAAGTTCGCCGCCCGGCTGGCGCAGAATGATGCAGGGATAGCCAGTCGCCGGATCGGTCCATGCAACCTTTTCAGATTCGGCTTTCCAGGGGCCTTCGCCATAAGGGCGACGGGTTCGCTCGCTGTAACGGGCATCGGGCACGATAGTGGTGCCGGCGATGGGCACGAGTTTTTGCCTTGCCGCCAGCGCCTTGCGGTTTTCGAGTGCTGCTGCTTCCTTACGGCGTTTGGTCTGGGCCGCGATCATGCGGGCCAGAGGATCGGTTGGCTTCTTTGCCATTGGTACTTCCTTCTGAACAAAAAAAGCCGCCGACGCGGGATTGCGTCGACGGCCGTGGGGTTGGGCTTGGACATTGCGGATGAAGTTCCGCTTTGGGCCTAATGACGAACGAGATTGTGTCGTGCGCGATGGCCCGATCAGATCAGGTCATGGGCGTTCTCCTTGTGGTGTGATGGGATTGTATGAATGCCAGAAGCCGGTGCTGGCCGGCGTCCGCGTCAATCCACAGTGGCCAGCATCGGCGCCTTGCTACCGATCCGCCGCCACAGCGAATCCGATGCCAGCCCGACACGTTCGACAAAGCGCGGGCTGAGCGTGCCATGGCGCGACCACCATTGCAGCAGGGCATGGCTGGCCGTGGCCGGATCAATCCCGGCATGGCCCTGCGAACGTGCCCAGGCCAGGGTCGCCGCTGCCGTCAGGACCGTGTCCAGTTCCACGTGGCTGCGCAGTTCGTGCCATTCGTTTGGCGCCTGCGGATATCCCACCTTGGCCTTGTCACGCAGAAGGTTCGCCTGAATACCCAGCCGCACGAGGATCTCGGACAAGTGGTGCCAGGTTTTGCCTTGCCCCTTGATCGCAAGACCAAGATCCAGATGCGGACGCCATGCCTCTTTCCAGTCTCCTGCCGAAGCAATCAACTGTGTCGGCATGACCAGGCCGTATTCCATCGCCGCCAGTTTCAGGACCGGCACGTCCATGGCGATTGAACCATAGCCCACCATGCAGGTGCGATCGGGCTGTGCGCGCATGTGCGTGAACAGTCCCTCGACCACGCCTTTCTCGCCGCCGTCATTGGGCATGGTCCAACTGGCGATCCGCTCGCACGTGATGGCGCCGTCCTCGGCCAGCGCCAGATCGAAGGCCGCTGCTGCATGAATGCGCCGGGTGCCAATACGGGGTGGCCAACTCTGGGTCTGCTCGATGAAGCAGTAATTGTTGTGCAGCACTTCGTCCCAATGGGTTTCCAGATCGAAGAAGGTGAAGTGTTGGGTAGCAGGTGTGGTGTTTGCCGGTGTCGTAAACGTCTTCATGGTGTTGTTTCCTATGGTTGAAACGCAAACGGCCGCCTCGATGGGCGGCCGTTTGCGGGATTGTTGTTTGTTTGTTTTGGGATCGCCCGACTGCACACATCGCATCGGCCGCGCATGGTGGGGCTGACGGCCCCCGATCAGATCGACGGCATGCCTTTCCCTATCCGCACCAGTGCCCGCCAAGCCTTCCATGCGGCAAGAACGTCGCGCTTGTCCGATGGCTGGATGTCACGGGTTTCTGAAAGCCACGCCAGCCAGATGGCCTGTGCGCGCAATGGCAGCAGCGCGATCTGGCCTTCGAGCCCACGCTTCCGGTCCGGCCCGCGATAGGGCAGACCGTGATCGAAAGCGGATTGCACAAGCTGCCATTCGCTGGTGCGTAATACGTGCATCCGCCCGTAGCCCTCAATTGGCAAGCCCAGCATGCGGAAGGCGCTGGCCAGGGCGCCGATTTCGAAACTCTCCGCCAGTGGGCGCTGGCCTGACAAAGGTATGACGCTGAGAATATCGCTGCCTTCAGGCACATGGCCCAGAAAGCGCCAGGCAAGATCAGTGGCCGGGTGCGTCCACAACCCGCCAGGGTGCAAATGGAAGCGGTAATTGCGGTTGGAGTCATCGGCGATGCCGAAGGTGGCAAATTCGATCGGGTAGCCATCGTCGTCTTCGAGGATAGCAAAGGTGGTAAGGTAAGTCCTGCATATCATGGGTATTGTTCCGTTTGCACAGGTCCAGACGCGCAAAAGGGCCGACAGCCTTGCGGCCTCGGCCCTTTTGCGATTGTGCTGGTGAGTTGCGTTTTGTGGTCGGCTATTGCGCGATCAGCGGTGACGTCCAGCGGATGTCAGGAATTCCAGCGATGGCGTGCAGCGCACTTCATCCGTGAGCCAACGCTTTTCCTCCTCCAGAGCATCGTCCTCGATCTCTGCCCACCACACCCGCCGCTTCGAATTCCACTTATAGCCGCGTGCCTTGAGCAGGTCCTTGCGCGAAAACGGCGCATTCAGGGCCTCGACTTTGGTCGTGACGCGATCGGCCCGGTCCCGCAACCGACACAACTTGATCGAACGCGCCCAAGAGTTGCGGCGGAGGGTCTTGTGCTACGATCCTAAACTCAGGAAAATGTTCGTCGGCACTGCCACCTGAACAAAGCATCAGATGCTCGTTGACGCGTAAATCGCCGCTGTCGTCGTCGAGAGTGTGAAGCAGCGTGAGGATCTTCGCAGTCAGTTGCTCCGGGGTGACTGCCTGATCTGGCCAATATGGGTGGATCCTTTTCCTGACAAAATCTGGAACCTGCGCCCTGTCGGCAAGCGTCGTCAGGTCGGCCCAGAACTCGTCAAGCCAATCACGAAACGTGCCGCCAAACGGCGGGACGTCGAGCGCAGAAGCGACCACCGGGAAATAGGCGTTGGAGGCACCGCGCTGAATGGCAACCGGTTCATTGGAGCAAGCCACCGGGCCCGACTGAAGCCAAGGCGACCTTCCTTCGCAGGGAATCTTCCCCAAGGCTCCTGGTGATAAAGCACCATCCAAGTCCCTTTCCTCGAGGCATTCGGTACAATGCACCCTCAGACCTTTCAGGCCCGCGCCTTTCCCGATCAGCTTCAATGGAAGCTTGCGAGAACAAGCTGAATTGTGCCGCGGCCAGGATGCCCAGGGGAAGTCCTGAAGATGCCCAGACGCGCAAGTAACAACGAAGCGGACCGGCACAACAAATGACTTTTTGGCGCGTTTGCCTCGGCCTGTTGAACACTCGCTGCAAAACAGTTCCGGGCGATCGAGTTCGGAACTCCAGAACCGGCTGCGTTGAAGCCGGTTGCATTTCGGGCACACATGCCAGTCCGGAAACCGGTAGGCTGGGAGTAGGCGTGCCGCTTGAGTGCTGGGCGGCTATTCATTCCGCATAGCAGATCGTCGATGTCACCCTTCGTAATTGAAGTTAGCGGCCGCCGTCTGAAAACTGGCACGATGTCGCGTTTCAAAATGCGCTCCGCTTCTTGCCATCTTTTCCATCGCTCCTTCAGGTATCCTTGAACGAACGAGTCGGCGTAATCCTCGAATGCGAGCGTTACTGCTGCCCTACGCCGCTGCCGTTGATCCTCGCGTGGGTCACTACCTTGCCTAACTAAAGCAGCAAGCCGAAGGGCTTCCTTCCGCGCAAGGTCGGGGGTCCAAGGGCTGCCATGCTCACCGATGGTGGAACGCTGCGTCGCAGATTCACGCCCTCCCGTTCGATACTGGAAAATGTAAGAACGCTTCCCCGTTGCCGAGATTTTTAGCCCGAAGCCCTTTACTTCCGCATTCCAAAGGAAGCTTACCTTCCCTGACGGTGTTACTGAATCGACGGTTCTCTTGGTCAGCTTTATGGTTGGCACACCCACTCCTCTGATAAGCACCCAGCAATCACGAGAAGACCAAATCAAGCAGCATTCAGCCAATCAAAGTCAAGCAGTATTGGAAGATTATCAATATTTTTCAGGTATATTCCAACTCAGTCCAATGCCATCCAAATACGAGCAGCTGACTCTTAATCAGCGGGTCCTTGGTTCGAGCCCAAGTGCGTCCACCACACCTTAAAGCAGCGTCAACAGTTTGATGTATTGACGTTGCAAGTGGCGTCGTAGACTGATCTATTTTCAAGCTTCTGGAACGCGGCCGGAATTGCGGGCTTGCTCGCGCGAATTCGTGCCAAGGGCAAGAATATGCCAGTGCCAAGCGCAATGCGGACCGGGCTTCGATATTGCGCAGCGCGGACATTGCTGGGGCGCGCAAGAGCATTGAAGGTTTTCGCCGGGCTTTACACCGGCTCGGGATTGGTTACTTCAACCTGCTCGCGCCCGGCAACCGCGTCCGGCAACCGCGGTGAATTGTCTCATCGCCAGGATTTTGGATCGCCGTGAATTATCGCCATTCCTTCCACGCAGGCAACAGCGCCGATGTGGTGAAGCATAGCCTGCTGATCGCACTTGTGCAGGCCTTGCAGCTCAAAGACAGTGGATTGACGCTGATCGATACCCATGCCGGTTGCGGGCTGTATGATCTTTATGGCGAGGACGCCGGGCGCACAGGCGAGGCGGCACAAGGCGTGATGCGTGCCTTTGCCGACAGCAACCCTTTGCTGAACAGTTATCGCGCTGCGGTGCAAGCGGTGAATGGGGAAATGGGGGACGAAGCCGGGCCACAGCTTTACCCCGGCTCGCCCCGCATTCTGGCGCAGCTTCTGCGCCCGCAGGATATGCTGATCCTGAATGAAAAGCATCCCGAAGACGCCTATGCTCTGCGTGGAGCGATGCGCGGCACCCCTGCTGCCGTGCACGAGCGTGACGCCTATGAACTTTGGCTGGCGATGTTGCCAACCCGGACCTCGCGCGGCGTGGTGGTGGTTGACCCACCCTATGAGCAAACGGACGAGCGCGCGCGGATCACGGCCACACTTGCCGCCGCGCACCGCAAGTGGTCGCATGGTGTGACGGTGATCTGGTATCCGCTGAAAGACCGGCACACGCATGTGCGGTGGAAGGAGCAGCTATGCCGGTTGGGCATTCCGAAGATGCTGAATGTCGAGCATTGGCTGTACGATGCCGACCAGCCCGGCATTTATAACGGCGCGGGGCTGTTTTTCGTGAACCCTCCCTATGCCTTTACGCAAGGCTTGCCGCCGATGCTGGAGGCCCTGCGCGCGGCGCTGGCGCCGGAGGGGCATCGGGGTCTGATTTCGGCGGAGTGGTTGGGGTGAGGCTGGCCGAACACTCTGCCTGACAGGCCCCTCATTTTCGTCATCCCGGACTTGATCCGGGATCCCGCTTTCTGTTTCTCGTCAGGTCTTGCGCGGTGCTCAAAGAACAGCGGGACCCCGGGTCAAGCCCGGGGTGACGGGTGATGTAGTGGAGTTTGGATGCGAATGGCTCATTCCCTACGGTCGGCTAATTGCCATCAGCATCGACCATGAAAACCATTGGCTTTCCACGCGATTCAGGGTCCCACCCGGCGTCTAGCGCCGCCTGAACACCGCGCATTACAATCGCGTCGCTAACCTGCAGGCGGCCGCGCTGCATGCCTTTGAGCAGGCGTTTGGGTGGGGGGAACTCCAGCATGGCGCCGCGCTGGGTGTTCTTGCGCAGCAGGGAGACGGTCATGCCTCTCCAGCCGTCGAACTCGCTCCATTGCGGTTCGCTGCGGAGTTCCCATTCGTATTGAAACCCGCCAACGTCGACGATTCCGGAAAGCCTGTGAATGCTGGTCATGGCCCGGACCACTAGCAGGTCTGCGGCCACACACCACCAGCAGATTGCGGTTAACGGCTAACGGCTTTCGCCCATGATTTGCCCCGTGCGCGCATCGACATCTACGAACACCACGCGGCCATCGCGGATGAACTTAAGCCGATAGACCATCGCCGAGGGATCGTATTCCGGGCCGAGGTATTGCATTCCGGGCTTGGTCGGCAGCACGCGGCGTTCGATATCGCGCAGCGAGCGCACGTTGCCCGCGCGCAGATCGCGGCGGGCTTCGTTCTGCTCGTCCGGGCGCTGTTGCTGTGCAGGGGATGCAGCAGGCAGAACGGCGAGCGTGGCAGCTATCAGGGCAGTCAGTCGGTTCATGATGCGCAGATGCCTAAGCCTTGGCCATTGAACAAGCGGTGAATGCTGGTGCGGTGAAATAAGGGTGAAAATTCTGAGGTTGCAAGCCCACCCCCAACCCCTCCCGCCTGCGGGAGGGGAGCGCGACTTATCGAACCGCAGGTGAGATTAGTCGCAGCTGGGTGGGCTTCCGGCGCTGGAAGGATTACACAGCGTGTGAGGCGTTGCGAAAGTGCGAGCGGACAGGTAAGCGCGCGGCATGGCAGCACCGATACTCAGCTGGGAAGGCCTTGGCCTGATCCAGGGCAATGGTTGGCTCTTTCAGGACCTTAACATCCATATCCAGCAGCGTGATCGGCTTGCGCTGATCGGGCGCAATGGTGCTGGGAAAACCACGCTGCTCAAACTGCTGGGCGGTCAGGTGGATGCCGACAAAGGCACGCGATCGATCCAGCCGGGCACGAAGATCGTGACGCTGGAGCAGGACCCGTTCTTCACCGGTTATGACACGCTGATGGACTTTGCGCTTTCGGGCAAGGACGCGCCGCCGCAGCATGAAGTTGAGGCGATTGCGGGCCAGCTTGGCATCGATCTTTCGCGCAAGGCCGATAGCGCCAGCGGGGGGGAACGGCGGCGGGCTGCCTTGGCGCGCGCACTGGCGAGCGAGCCGGACCTGCTGCTGCTCGACGAGCCGACCAACCACCTTGATCTGGCCGCGATCGATTGGCTGGAGGACTGGCTGACGCGCTATCGCGGGGCGTTTGTGGTGATCAGCCATGACCGCACATTCCTTGACCGGCTGACCAAGGCGACGCTGTGGCTGGATCGCGGTAGCTTGCGCCGCAAGGAAATCGGCTTTGGCGGTTACGAAGCATGGATGGAACAGGCTTATGCCGAAGAGGCGCGCGCGGCGGACAAGCTGGATGCCAAGCTGAAGATCGAGGCGCACTGGCTGGAACGTGGCGTCACTGCGCGGCGCAAGCGCAACATGGGGCGGCTGGAAAAGCTCTATGAAATGCGCGAACAGCGCGCCGCGATGCTGACGCCGCAAGGCACGGCCAAACTGGCGCTATCGAGCGACGATGCCAAGAGCAAGGCGGTGATCGTTGCGGACAAGGTCTGCAAATCGTTCGGTGAGCGCGATATCGTCAAGGACTTCACCCTGCGCATCACGCGCAAGGACCGCATCGGCGTGGTGGGATCCAACGGTGCGGGCAAGACCACGCTGCTTAAGCTGCTGACCGGCGAACTGGCACCGGACAGCGGCACGATCACGCTGGCCAATACGCTGGAAGCCGTGTTCATAGACCAACAGCGCAGCCTGATGGCGCCCGACAAGCGCGTGCGCGATGTGCTGGCCGATGGCAGCGACTGGATCGATGTGCGCGGCGTGCGAAAGCATATCCACGGCTATCTCAAGGACTTCCTGTTCGATCCGAACCTCGTTGAAGCGCGCGTGGGCACGCTTTCGGGCGGGGAGCGGTCTCGCCTGTTGCTGGCGCGGGAGTTTGCGCGGTTTTCGAACCTTCTGGTGCTGGATGAGCCGACCAACGACCTTGATCTGGAAACGCTCGACCTGCTGCAGGAAGTGATTTCGGATTACGATGGCACCGTCCTGATCGTCAGCCACGACCGTGACTTTCTGGACAAGACGGTGACGATCACGCTGGGCATGGATGGCTCGGGCCGCGTGGACATCGTCGCGGGCGGCTATGCCGACTGGGAGAAGATGCGCAAGGCCCGCGCTGCGGGCAAGCCGGTGGCAAAGGCGGGCGGTTCTTCAAATGGTTCTGCGCCACCCCCTCCCCCAATTCCTGCGAAAAAGGGCAAGCTGAGTTACAAGGACCAGCGCGATTACGATCTGCTGCCGGGGCGGATCGAGGAACTGGACGCGCAGATTGCGCGGGGTGAAGCGCAACTGGCTGACCCGGATTTGTATGCCACGGACCCAAGGAAGTTTGATGCCTTGATGGCGGGGCTGGACAAGCTGCGTGCAGAAAAGGACGCGGCGGAAGAGCGCTGGCTGGAACTGGCGGAGATGGTTGAGGGGTAGGCATACCCCTTGCATGATAGCGCATACACACCCCCACTCCGCTCATCTTGAGCCTGTCGAAGGGTGCCAGCATGCTTCGACAGGCTCAGCATGAGCGGATTTGGTGGAAGATCTTAGGCTTTTGAACTTAGCGCTAACGCACCCCCGCGCAGGCGGGGGCCTCAGGCCGTTTACGCGAATGTGCCGATAGAACCCTGAGGCCCCCGCCTTCGCGGGGGCGCGTGGTGTTTGGTGGATGGGTTGGCGGGGTGTTACCCCCTCAGCGCAGCAGCCGTCCGCTCCTCAATGCGCTTTTCCAGGATCGACAGCGGCATTGCGCCGTCGAGCAGGACTTCGTGGAACTGCTTGATATCGAACTTGTCACCCAGCGTCTTCTGCGCCTTTTCGCGCGCACGCAGCCAGGCGATATGGCCGATCTTGTAGCTGCAGGCCTGCCCGATGGATGTGCAATAGCGCTCCACTTCACGCAAGGTGCGCGGGCGCGTGAAGCCGGTGGTGGCGACCATGTAGTCGGTCGCCTTCTCTCGGCTCCAGCGCTTGGTGTGCAGTCCGGTATCGACCACAAGGCGCGTGGCGCGGAACAGGAAAGACTGCAGGTAGCCCGCCTTTTCGATGCCATCGTAAGCGCCAAGTTCGTCTGCCACCTGTTCCGAATAAAGCGCCCAGCCTTCGGAATAGGCCGAAAAACCGCCCGTCTTGCGGATCAGCGGGATGCTGTCAGACTTCTGCGCAAGGCTGATCTGCAGGTGATGGCCGGGCGTGCCTTCATGATAGGTGAGCGAGGGCAGCGTGTACTTGGGCCAGTCCGACACTTCCTTGAGGTTGATCCAGTAGATCGCCGGGCGGCTGCCATCGAGCGAGGCCGAATAGTAATAGCCGTTGGCGGCGCCATCCTGAATTTCCACCGGCACGGCGCGGATATCGAGCGGCTGATTGGGCAGCGTGGCAAAGGCGCGGGGCAGAAGGGCATTCATCTTCTGCACGCCCGCGTTCAGGCTGGCGATCAGTTCGGCCTTGCCCTCTGGCGTGGCGGCATAAAGCTGTTCGGGCAGAGTGTTGAGCGCGGCCAGCCGCTGCCCCACAGTGCCCTTGGTATAGCCTGCGGCTTTTAGCACGGTATCAAGCTGTGCTGTCAGGTCGGCCACCTGTTCAAGGCCGATGTTGTGGACTTCATCAGGCGTGTAATTGGTGGTGGTCGCCTGCATCAGCGCGGCGGCATAGATTTCATCACCTCTCGGAATGCGCCATGCGCCATCACCCGCTGCGCTGGTAGGCTTGAGCTGTTCAAGCAAGGCAATCTGGCGGTCAATCGCGGGATAAATGGCATCGCGCACGATTGCTTCGGTGCGGGCTTGCCAATCTCCGGCAATGCTCTTGGCAGCGGTGCGGCGGACGATGGATTTGACCATCGAGGATTCGCCCGGTGCCGACGCACGCAGTTTTTGCAACTGGATCAGCGCAAGATCGAGCGACCACCCCGGAGCAAGGATACCGCGCCCGGCCTGTTCACCCTGCTCGGTGATGTCATTGTCGATCTGGATGCGCAGTGCAGCAAGGCGGGCGAGATAGGCTTCGGCGTCCTCGGCCGTTTCCATCGGATGCGTGGAATCAAGGAAATCGGGAACGCTGAAGGCAGCGCACGAACGCTGCGTTATGCGATAGGGCGATAGCGGGCTGTCAACGCCCACGCGCGGACCATCAAGCCGGCGGTCAAGCTGGTAGCGCACAACATCGAGGTTGACCTTCATCGGCGCCGAGAGGGCCTTGTCATCGATCTTGGCGAGCTCTGCCAATGCGCCGCGAGTCTGCGCGATGGAGGCAGCGCGGCCGTTTGCACTGTTGTCTTCCAGCTGCGAGCGCAGGCCCGCCATTGCGCCCTTGTCCAACCCAAGAGAGGTCGCATACGTCGGCGAAAGCATCATCTGATCGTTGAAGATGCGCGTGAACAGCGCATCCAGCCGCGCGTCTTCAGTTGCGGCGGCGGCAAAGGCAAAGCGCGGGCTGGTGGCCAAAGCGGTGGCAATGCTGGCCGAGGTAACGAAGGCACGGCGGCTGAAGCGGGCAGTCATGAACATCTTCTCCGGGAAGCAAAAAGTTGCGGACCGGTGCCACAGCTGAAGAAGGCTTCAAAGCGCTTTTGTTGCAATCGATACTGGATTCACGGCAAGCAATAGTGATCTGCCACGCGGTCCAGCGCAATGCGCAGCACCAGTTTGCCGCTGCGTGCGGGCCAATCCAGCGCCTTTTCCGCAGAGGGAAGCCCCTCTCCTGCGCAAACCACGCGCCACAGGATGTCGGACAGCCCTGTGCCTGCGTGTGCGATGGCGGACACAAAGCGCTGGCGTGCTGCGATATGGCGTTCGCTGACATTGAGGCCACGGTCCGCCGTGCCGCTGATCCGCACCGCATCCCAACGCATGGTGACCGAGGGGGAAAGGTGCGCTCGTTCGAAATCAGCACGCAGGCGTTCCCCTGCATCAAGCTGGCGATCGGTAAGATGGCCGCGCGCGTGGAGCCAGGTTAGCGGAGATTCGGCAAGGTTCACCGTAACCGAACGGCTGCGGGGTGTGCGCTCGATACTGCGGCGTGGCCCCACACAGGTCAATTCTCGGGTGACAAGGATTCGGGCCATCTGTAATCTCCTGAAGGAACAAGGATAGAACAAGCAAAGGACTTGCCTTGCCTTCGCCTTTGTAGGAAAGCGAAAAACACCGTTCCGGTTAAGCCATCCTCAGAAGTGATCGATCGATGATCAACCGCATCCGCGATATCCGCCGCCAGAAGAGCATGACCTTGGCCGATGTTGCAGCCCGCTGCGATCCTCCGACCACCGCGCAGACCATCGGGCGTCTGGAAACGGGTATGCGCAGCCTGTCACTCTCTTGGATGAACCGCATCGGCGCCGCGCTTGGTGTAGATCCGCAACTGCTGGTCAAGGCGGATGAGGAAAGCCCGGCACGACTTGTCGCGAGGCTGGCCGTGGGCGGCGCCGAAGCGCTGGCCAAGCCGATGGACGCCATTTTGCCTGTTGCCCTCGATGGATCGGCGCGGCTGATGGCCATGGCGGTAGACGACAGCGCGGGCGAATACCGCGCAGGCGATCAGGTGTGGCTGCGGCAGATTGATCCTGAAGATTTCGCACGCGCGTTCAACCGTGACGTGCTGGCCCCACGCCCCGGCGGCCGCTTTGCCTTTGGCCGCCTGATTGATCAGCGCGATGGGCGCGTGGCGATCCTGCCGCCCGGGCCCGGACAGCGACAGGTGGTAATCGACCGGCCCGCGTGGCTGGGCCTTGCTGAAATGCTCGTGCGCAAGCTCTGATCTTGAAGCGGCTGCTTTCCATCTCGACGCTCTATCCCGCGCCCGGTCGCAGCGGGTTTGGTCGGTTCGTGCAGCGCCAGATGGAAGCGCTGGCCGCGCGGGGCGATTGGGAAGTGACAGTTATCAACCCCATCGGCAAACCGCCAGTGGCGATGCAGCGGTATGCGGCGCTCGAGCAGATCCCGGAAGTTGAGCAGCAAGGCGCGGTCACGGTGCATCACCCGCGTTTCCTGCTGTTGCCGGGCGTATCCGGCCCGATCAATCCGGCCCTGATCGCACACGCCGTGCTGCCCTTGGCGCGCAAACTGCACATGCAGGCGCCATTCGACATGATCGATGCGCAGTTCTTCTATCCAGATGGACCGGCTGCGGCATCGGTGGCGCGGGCACTGGACCTGCCGCTGGCGATCAAGGCGCGCGGTTCGGACATTCATCTGTGGGGTGAAAAGGCGCTGGCGCGGCGGCAGATGTTGGCGGCGGCAAATCAGGCCACGGCTCTGCTTGCGGTTTCGTGCGCGCTGGCCCGTGATATGGCCGCGATGGGTATGCCCGAAGAGCGGATTACCGTCCACTATACCGGACTTGACCGCGAACGGTTTCAGCCGCTGGAACGCAACGCCGCGCGGCAGTTGATCTCGGCCATTCCGGCAATGCACGTCTGGTCCGAAGGGCGGCTGCTGCTGTGTGTTGGAGCCCTGCTGGCCATCAAAGGACAGGCGCTGGCGATCCGAGCGCTACCGCTACTGCCCGACGACGTGCGGCTGGCGATTGCAGGTACGGGCGCGGATGAACCGGCGCTGCGCAGTCTGGTTGGCGAATTGGGCCTTGAATCACGGGTGCAGTTCCTTGGGTCGGTAGACCACGACATGCTGCCGCATCTTCTTTGCGCAGCTGACGTCATGGTGCTGCCATCAGAGAGGGAGGGCCTTGCCAATGCCTGGATCGAGGCGCTGGCCTGTGGGACGCCAGTGGTGATTCCCGATGTGGGCGGCGCGCGCGAGGTGGTGCGTGATGAAAGTGCCGGCCGAATTGTTGCCCGCACACCGCAAGATATTGCGCGCGGCGTGGCAGAATTGTTGGCCGATCCGCCTGATCAGACGGCTGTCGCCGCCAATGCTGAACGGTTCAGCTGGGAGGCAAATGCGGCGGCACTGGCAGAGATTTATACGGAGGCGGCGACAAAGACCTAGACCCGACCCAAGTTCCGTTCGTGTCGAGCGAAGTCGAGACACTCACAAAGCGAGCAAAGGTGTCTCGCCTACGCTGGACAAGAACAGGATTTGAGGCGTGACCGATTGTCACGCCCGTTCCCGCGCGAGCCGCTCCTGCTTTTCCATCGCCGTTTCGGTCGGCACGAAGCTGTTGGGATTGACCTTCAGCCAGATCAGAATTGGCGCAGCCATATATACCGAGCTGTAGGTTCCGACAAAGATGCCGAGCGTGATAGCGGCGGTAAAGCCGAAGATCACATCAGGGCCGAGCAGCAGCAGCGCCAGTAGCGTAATCAGCATCGACAGCGAAGTCACGATGGTGCGCGCCAGCGTCTCGTTCACCGAAAGGTCGAGAAGTTCAGGCATCGGCATCTTTCGGAACTTCTTCATGTTCTCGCGGATGCGGTCATAAACCACGATGGTATCGTTCAACGAATAGCCAATCAGCGTGAGCAGGGCGGCGACGATATTGAGGTCGAATTCCATCCCTGTCAGTGCAAACAGGCCCAGCGTAAGCGTAACGTCGTGCACAAGGGCAAAGAGCGCGCCGACGCCGAATTGCCATTCGAAGCGCAGCCAGATGTAGGCAGCAACGGCCAGCGACGCGAGACCGAGCGCCATGAACGCATCCCAGCCAAGCTCCTTGGATACCTTGCCTGAAACGGAATCAATCCCGTCAATCCGGGCGTCGGTGTGGTTCTTCTTGATGTCGGTGGTGATCGCACGCGCCATATTGTCAGATAGAGCGGCATCGCCTTCAGCGCCTTCAGGCAACTTCATGCGGATCGATATTTCATTCGGTTTGCCGAACCGTTGGATAACTGGTTCGCCATAGCCGAGTTTTCCGACCTGCTCGCGCAGTTCGATCACTGGCGCTTCGGCGCTGCGTTCGAACGTGACCCGAATCATTTGGCCGCCGATGAAATCGACGCCAAGATTGAGGCCTTTGGTCAGGACGAGGCCCCAAGATGCCGCCATGAGAACGATACTGATCACGTAGAACGGCACGCGCCACTTCAGAAAGTGGATGTTGGTGTTGTCCGGGACGAGCTTGAGGAGTTTCATGACAGGTTCCTCCTCTTACAGGGCGATTTCGGTGGGGCGAGCGCGGCGCAGCCATTGCGCCACCCACATGCGGGTAAGCGTGACAGCCGTGAACACCGATGTGGCGATGCCGATCATCAGCACAACCGCAAAACCCTTTATCGGGCCGGAGCCGAATGCAAACATCAACACGGCCGCGATGACATTGGTGATATTGGCGTCGAAGATTGCGCGGCTGGCTTCTTTATAGCCAAGCTCCACCGCCTGCACGACCTTGCGTCCACGATGACGCTCTTCCCGGATGCGCTCGTTGATCAGCACGTTGGCATCAACCGCGGCACCAATCGTGAGCACGAAACCCGCGATGCCAGGCAGAGTAAGCGTCGTGCCGATGATTCCCATGATGCCGAGGATCATCATCACGTTGATGAACACAGCAAGGTTCGCATAAACCCCGAAACGGCCATACGTAACGAGGATGAACACTGCGAGCGCCAGTGTGCCAACGCCCATCGCAATCATGCCCTTGCGAATCGAATCCGCACCAAGATCTGGCCCAACGGTGCGTTCTTCCACGACTTTGAGATCCACCGGAAGCGCGCCGGACCGTAGCGAGATGGCCAGTGCATTGGCGCTTTCAGTGGTGAAGCTGCCCGAAATGATCGCGCTGCCGCCAAGAATCGGTTCGTTGATGGTCGGCGCGGAAAGCACTTTGCCATCAAGAATGATCGCAAAGCGCTTGCCCGTGTTCTGCTGGGTCAGCTTGGCGAACTTGGCCCCGCCTTCGGTGTTGAACGTGATCGTCACCGTCGGCTCGTTGGTCTGCTGATCATTTGACTGCTGCGCGTTGGTTAACTGGTCGCCGCGAATACCGCCAAGACGTTTGACCACTTCGACCGCAGCGCCGCCCCCGGCAGTTGCGCTGACGTAGGGCACGATCTCGCTGCCCGGAGGAGCAATGCCCTGCGCCACGTCAGAAGGAATTGCGGTCGTATCGACCAGCTTGAATTCCAGCTTCGCCGTTTGGCCCAACAGGTTCTTGAGCGCCTGCGGATCCTGCAGGCCGGGCACTTGCACGACAATGCGCGATGGGCCGGAGCGGATGATGGTCGGCTCCTTGGTGCCAAGCGCGTCGATACGCTTGCGCACCACTTCCACCGCCGTGTCCATCGCCTGAGTCACGGCTTGGCTGATGCCCGCCTCAGTCGGTTTGAGCACGAAGCGTGTGCCATCGACGACATTGATGTCCCAATCGCGCTGCCCGGTCAGGCCTGCGCCATTGGTGAGCGGCAGCACAGCTTCGCGCACGGCATCGACTTGCGTGGCATCAGCCACCACGAACGTCAGCGCGCCATCGCGGTTGGAAATGTCGCTGATGCGGATGTCTTTGCCCGCCTTCTGGCCATCCTGCTTCAGCTTGTTGCGGACCGATTCCTCCATCCCTTCGATGCGCTGTTGGCGCACTTGCGAAGGATCGGCTTCGAGCAGAATGTGACTGCCCCCTGCCAGATCGAGGCCAAGATTGATCTTGGGCTCAGGAATGCCGGCAGGCCAGCCGAGGCCGAAAGTGGAAGTGAGCGAGGGGATGGCGGCCGCAACGCAAATCAGCGTTATGAACCAGAGCCAGATCACCTTCCAGCGCGGAAAATCGAGCATGGGCGGGCAGCTTTCAGTAAATCGGGATCAGTCGTTTGCGGGCGCAGAACCCGCAGGCGGCACGATATCACCAATGGTAGCGCGCACGGCCTTGACCTTTACGTTCGGGCCAAGTTCCAGTTCTGCATAATGATCGTCGAGCTTGATCACCTTGCCGATCAGTCCGCCGGCGGTCACGACCATATCGCCCTTCTTCATCGCGGCAATCTTGGCCTTGTGTTCCTTTTGCTGGCGCATTTGCGGGCGCAGGATCAGGAACCAGAAGATGAAGCCCATGGCGACGAGCGGCAGGAAGCTCATCCATGCGGGGGGCTGGCCGGCATTGGCGGCGGCGGCGGAAAGCGTGCTGAACATCATGGGTCCGTTTCTGGGATCGCGACTGTGGTATTGCAAGCGCACGACCTTGCGATTTCCCGCAAAACCCAGCGCTGACAGATTTGATCGGGGCGGTTAGCAGGTTGGCATAGGCAAGGCAATCAAACCCCGCACCGCCGCCGATATGCCTAATTGCAGTGCATGCGGCTGCCGGTTTTGGCAATCGCACGCTTGCTATCTGCAAAAGGCGTGCCTATAGGCGCGCTTCCGGTCGGGACGTAGCGCAGCCTGGTAGCGCATCACACTGGGGGTGTGGGGGTCGGAGGTTCGAATCCTCTCGTCCCGACCAATATTTCAAGAGCTTTCAAGGCCCGGCGCTGCTGCGTTTCGGGCCTTTTTGCTAGAAAATCGTTTTCCTACATGAACCGATATGGTTATCTGATTGCGCGTTCACTCCTGAGCGAAGGACGCGCATCATGGGCATACTCGAAGCACTGATCTCCCCTGTTTCGGCCATTCTCGACAAGGTCATTCCCGACAAGGAAGCGCGTGATCGCGCCAAGCTTGAACTGCTGAAGCTGGAAGGCACGCAGGAACTCGAGCAAATCCGCACACGGATGTCTGCCATTGTTGCCGAGGCCAATTCTGCCGATCCATGGACCAGCCGCGCACGGCCAGGGTTCCTTTATGTCATGTACATCATGATCCTGTGGGCGCTGCCGATGGGCCTGATCGCCGCTTTCAAACCTGCAGCGGCGCTGAGCATTGCGGCGGGCATCAACGCCTATCTTGGTGGCCTGCCAGAGCCGCTCTATGCCTTGTTCGGAACAGGATATCTTGGATACACGGCAGCCCGCCAATGGGGCAAGACCAAGGGAACTGATCGGTAACTCCTGCAAAGCAAGACCAGTTTTCAAGGATTTCGGTATCGCGCGACCGGTTGGTTATTTTCTGGTAACCTCCTTTTGCTACTCATGCGAAATGATCAATCGGTCCGCATCGCCTTTTTTGGTGTTCCCTGCCCGTCTGCGTGGCCGAGTGCCACAAGCAGGCTACAAAGCTGTGGCGGTTATGCTGCCTTTGGCGCTTGTGCTTGGCGGGTGCGGAAAGAAAGCGCCCGATCCAGCAACCGAAGCTCGCCTCACCGCGCTGGAGAAAAAGGTCGAAGCGGCAGAAAAGCGTTCGCATCAGGCCATCAGTCTTGCGATGCAGCCTGTTACTGCCCCGCCAGTCGATGCGGGCGAGATGGCACAGTTCGATGACGCACCAATCGATGCCGAACCGGAAATCGTCAGCGGCGAAGATCAGGACGGCATTCCGGCCCAGCCTGCGCCAGCCCCAGAAGGCTGATACACCGCGCTCTTGCGCGCATCGGACCATCGTCTATCACCGCCCCTGATCACGCCATCGGGGACCTTTGATGACCGAACCAGCCGCCACCGCATCGACAGTCTATGTCCTGAACGGACCCAACCTGAACCTGCTCGGCCTGCGCGAACCGGAAATATACGGGTCGCAAACGCTTGATGACATTGCAGGATTACTGGAAGATCGAGGCCGCGAACTTGGCCTTGAAATTGACATGCGGCAGTCCAACCATGAAGGCCATCTGATCGACTGGATGCACGAGGCGCAGGCCGAAGGCGCAAAAGCCGTGCTGCTGAATGCCGGGGCCTTTACGCATACCTCGGTGGCTCTCCACGATGCGATCAAGTCCATCAAGGTTCCGGTCATTGAGGTCCACCTTTCAAATCCGCACAAGCGCGAAGACTTTCGGCACAAATCGTTCGTTGGCATGGCGGCGCTCGGCACCATCTGCGGTTTCGGCGCGAACAGCTATCTTGTTGCGCTGGACGCCGTTTCGCGCCTTTGAACGCCTTCGATCAGGGCGTTTTCCACGTTGCAGGCCCCATAGCACTTGCCAGCCCGCCGCCTTGCGGGCATGGCACTTAGCCTGAATTCATACCTTTCGAGGAAATGCCAATGGGTCACGAAAGCGGCAAAAAGGCCGATAACATGGCAATCGACAGCAAGCTGGTGCGCGAACTGGCAGAACTGCTTGCCGAAACGGGCTTGACTGAGATCGAAGTCGAAGATGGCGAACGCAAGATCCGCGTTGCACGGCAATTGACAGCGGCGCCGGTTGCGCAATATGTGGCGCCCGCGCCGGTTGCCGCACCTGCGCCGGCCTCTGTTGCTGCAGCAGCTGCAGCTTCTGCTGCTCCGGCTGAAGACAATGCCAACGCCGTAAAATCGCCGATGGTCGGCACCTGCTATCTGGCCGCAGAACCGGGCGTGCCCAACTTCGTCAGCGTCGGCCAGACGGTCAAGGCCGGCGAAACATTGCTGATCATAGAAGCGATGAAGGTGATGAACCCGATCACCGCGCCTGCTGCCGGTGTGGTCAAGGCCATCCTTGTTGAAAACGCGCAGCCGGTCGAATTCGACCAGCCGCTGGTCGTAATCGCGTGAAGGCCCGCTGATGGCCATCAAGCGTCTGTTGATCGCCAATCGTGGCGAAATCGCGTTGCGGATCCACCGCGCCGCGCATGAAATGGGTATCGAAACGGTCGCGGTGCATTCCACCGCTGATGCCGACGCAATGCATGTGCGGCTTGCAGACCACGCGGTCTGCATTGGCCCGCCAGCGGCGCGTGACAGCTATCTCAATGTTGCGGCGATCATTTCGGCGGCCGAAATCACGCATGCCGATGCGATTCATCCGGGCTATGGCTTCCTTTCGGAAAACGCCAAGTTTGCCGAAATCGTCGAAGCACACGACATCACGTGGATCGGCCCCAAACCCGAACATATCCGCACGATGGGCGACAAGATTGAGGCCAAGCGCACGGCTGGTGCGCTTGGCCTGCCGCTGGTCCCCGGCTCAGACGGGGCAGTTTCCGATCTTGCCGAAGCCAAGGTAATTGCCGAAAAGGCTGGCTATCCGGTCATCATCAAAGCCGCATCGGGCGGCGGCGGCCGTGGCATGAAAGTGTGCAACGGGCCGGACGAGCTGGAAACGCTGATCCAGCAGGCCGGAAGCGAGGCCAAGGCCGCATTTGGCGATGCCACGGTCTATATCGAGAAGTATCTCGGCAACCCGCGCCACATCGAATTCCAGATCTTTGGCGATGGTAATGGCAACGCCATCCACTTGGGCGAACGCGATTGTTCGTTGCAGCGCCGCCACCAAAAGGTTCTGGAAGAAGCGCCATCACCGGTAATCACGCCTGAAGAGCGGGACCGGATGGGCGGTATCGTCGCCAAGGCCATGGCCGACATGGGGTATCGCGGTGCAGGTACGATCGAATTCCTGTGGGAAAACGGTGAGTTCTACTTCATCGAAATGAACACCCGCCTGCAGGTCGAGCATCCCGTCACCGAGGCGATCACCGGTGTTGATCTGGTGCGCGAACAGATCCGCATCGCCGATGGCAAGCCGCTGTCGGTTAAGCAGGACGAGATCGAGTTCAAGGGCCATGCCATCGAGTGCCGCATCAATGCGGAAGATCCGTTCACATTCGCGCCCTCGCCGGGCCTGGTTACAAACTACCATCCCGCCGGTGGTATGCATGTGCGCGTCGATTCCGGTCTTTATGCCGGATACAGAATTCCACCGTATTATGATTCGATGATTGCCAAGCTGATCGTCTACGGGCGCACCCGCGAAGGATGCATCATGCGGCTAAAGCGCGCGCTTGCAGAAATGGTAATCAACGGACCCAAAACCACCATCCCGCTGCATCAGCGCTTGTTGAGCCAGCCCGATTTCCTGAGCGGCGATTACACGATCAAGTGGCTGGAGGAGTGGCTGGAGAAGGACGCCTGACTTCGCATGTCCCTCTATCTTTATGAAAAGCCCCCGGACTCCGGGGGCTTTTTTCAATCTGAAGGTCAGTCGTCGCGTTCATCTTCACCCAATGGCAACCGCGCCCGGATCGCGCGCCACGCCGGCTCAGGCCGATCATTCTTCACGAGAATCGCTTCGACCTCATCAAACTCTTCCAGTTCAAGCGCTTCGGTGACGCTCAGCGGGAAATAGACGTTCTCGTCATTGTCAGTACGCACAGCATAGGCACCACGGCCTTCTTCACTGCGTGTCACAATGCAAAGGGCTTTCACTGCCATAAATAGTACCTTTTGTTTGATAGATGTCACAAATCCGCAGAGAGCGGGGCCAGACTCAATCACCACTCCGCGCATATAGTCAAGTGCGCACACTACTCACCGCGCGGCCTCCATCTGAAAATCCGGTAGAGGTAGGCGACCACGACGAGCGCGAGAGTGGCTGTGGCAAAGGGGCCGGTATACTTCTCGATCTCGCCAAAGTTCCGGCCAAGGTAATATCCAGCTCCCACCAGCACGGCATTCCAAATGGCAGCGCCTGCAAAGGTGAACAGCAAAAAGCGCCCGTGGCCCATGCGGGTAAGGCCTGCGGGCAGTGAGATCATCGTGCGCATGACCGGGGCAAATCGGACAGCAAACACAACCCATTGACCATGACGCTGAAAGAAACCAACTACCGCCTCGACATCCTGCCATTCCATGGTCAGCCATCGGCCAAACCGCTTCACGAATGGGCGCAGCCGCTCATATCCCAGATAGCGCCCGACCAGAAACCACACGTAATTGCCCAGCGTTGACCCAACCGTCGCCGCCAGCATCAGCGGCCAGAACTCCATCCGCCCGCGCGCCACGGCAATGCCGCCCAGCCCCATGATGACCTCGGAAGGAATGGGCGGAAACACGTTTTCGATGATCATCAGAAAAGCGATGCCCCAATAGCCGCCGCCTTCGATCAGGTGGGTGATCCAGTCGTTCATAGGGGTAAGAACCGCTTTGTTACCATAGGTATCCCGCTCCCCCCGCCCTTCGGCTGGCTGGCATGCTGCCGCTCAGGATAAACTTCTGGCGAAGCCAGAAGACGGGGGCCTCAGGCGGTTTCGATAATCGTTCCGTAACAAACCCGAGGCCGCCGCCTTCGCGGGGAAGCGCACTGCCCGTGGGCTGTCACAGCCGCGCTTCAATCGCGTTCCAAATCATCCCTGCCGTATCGGTGCCATTGAACTTGTCGATGGCCACGATGCCGGTGGGTGATGTGACGTTGATTTCGGTCAGCCACTGCCCGCCGATCACATCGATCCCTACGAAAATCAGCCCCAACCGCTTCAGTTCCGGCCCCAAAGCCGCGCAGATTTCCTGCTCTTGCGGCGTCAATTCGGTCTTCTCGGCATAGCCGCCGACGGCAAGGTTCGAGCGGAACTCCCCCTCACCCGGCTTGCGGTTGATTGCGCCTGCCACTTGCCCATCGACCAGCACGATGCGCTTGTCTCCCTTGGCCACTTCGGGAAGAAACGCCTGCACCATATGCGGTTCGGGCCAGGTCTGGTTGAACACCTCAAACAATGCGCCAAGGTTCTCGCCCTCTTCCGAAACGCGGAAGATCGCCTTGCCGCCGTTGCCATGGATCGGTTTGATCACGATGGCGCCGTGCTTCTTCTGGAACATGCGCACTTCATCGACCGAGCGGGTCACGATGGTAGGCGGCATGAAGCGCCGGTAATCGAGCACCATGACCTTTTCGGGCGCATTGCGCACGCTGCGGGGATTGTTGACCACCAGCGTCTCGCTCTCGATCCGCTCCAGCAGGTGTGTGGCAGTGATGTAGCCCATGTCAAACGGCGGGTCCTGCCGCATCAGCACCACATCAATATCGCGGCCCAGATCGATCCGCCGCTTCTCACCCGCCGCGAAGTGATCGCCCACCACGCGTTGCACGGAAACTGGCACGGCATGGGCAATCAGCCGATCATCCTCATCCAGCGTTAACGAGCCGACATCGTAGTGAAAAAGCTCATGCCCCCGCGCCTGCGCGCTCAGCATGAGAGCAAAGCTGGAATCCCCGGCGATATTGATCGATTGGAGCGGGTCCATCTGGACTGCGACGTGAAGTGCCATAAGTGAACTCAGCCTCAGGGGTTTATCTCACCTGCGCCTTAAAGCCGATTTATCGCCTGTGCGACCATTTTCGGCCTGCGCCACGATGGCGCCAAGCATTTTGATTGGAGCCTTTGATGCGCAAACTTTTCACTGTCGCCGCCGCTGGTATCGCCGTTCTCGGCTGGTCCGCTCAGGGCATCGCCAATCCCGATCCGCACCCCACCTCGGCCCCGCATGACGAACACAAGGGTGAAAAGAAGGACGAGCACCACGACGAGCACAAAGATGGCGAGCACAAGGAAGAGCACAAGCCTGCTCACTGATCGCTTCAGAATTTGATTTCATCCCAGGATCTGATTTCCCAGGATCTGATTTCCCAGAATCTGATTTCAGGGCCACCCCCCCCCTCTGAAATCAGGCGCCGGGTTGCCATGGACTGGCAACCCGGCCCACTCCCCCGAAACTACGCGCCGGGTTGCCAGGCATTGGTGATCCGGCGCGGCCATGTTCGGGGGGCAATCAGGATCACGTCGATCCGCACATCATCCCCTGCCTTAACATAGCGCGGCGCCAGCATTTCCGCCGCTCGCGCCACCCGGCGTAATCGGTGTGCGTCAATAGCCTCACCCAGCAGTGCCGCATCGCGCCGCCATTTGACCTCGACGAAGGCCACCGTCCGCCCCTTGCGCGCGACGATGTCAACCTCGCCCACTTTCACTTTCACCCGCTGCGCCATAATGCGCCACCCGCGCAGCCGCAGCCACCACAGCGCCAGCGTCTCCCCCCGCCGCCCTTGCCGCTCAGCTTCCGCTCTGCTCAAGCCATGGGCTCCCCGGCCTTGATCTCCATCGCCAGCGCATAAAGCGCCTTGCGATCAAGCCCATGTGCCTTGGCCACTTTGCCCGCGGCTTGCGATGGCGACATCTCCGCCAATGCCGCGCGCAGTTCTGCCTCAACCGTGTCCTCATCAGGTGCCGCAGCCGCCCCCGGAGGCGCGATCAGCAGCACAATTTCCCCTTTGGCCGGGTGCGTAGTGTAATGCGCCAGAAGCTGTTCGGCTGGGCCGCCCCTGCACTCCTCATGCAGCTTGGTCAACTCGCGCGCCACCACTACCTCGCGCCCCGGCAAACGCTGCGCTATGGCCTCAAGCGAGGCCACCAGACGCGGCCCCGTTTCATAAAACACCAGCGTGGCCGGAACGCCTGCGAGTTCTGCAAGCACATCGCCGCGCGCCTTGTCCTTGTTCGGCAAAAACCCCGCAAACAGGAAGCGATCGGTCGGCAGCCCCGCCATCGAAAGCGCCGTGATCACCGCACTCACCCCCGGAATCGCGGTCACCGCTATCCCCCGCGCCCGCGCCTCGCGCACCAGCCTGTAGCCGGGATCGGAGATCAGCGGCGTGCCTGCATCCGATACCAGCGCTACCGGAGATTGGACCATTTCGGCCAGCAAAGCCTCACGCGCAGCATCACTTGCATGATCATCATAGCGGCGCATAGGCTTATGCAGGCCAAGCAAATTCAGCAGCTTGCCGGTCACCCGCGTATCTTCGCACGCAATCACTGCACAGCGCTCAAGCGTGTCTACCGCGCGACGGGTAACGTCACCAAGATTGCCAATCGGCGTGGCAACAATATAGAGACCGGGTTCAAGGGCTGACGTGTTCATGGCAGTTTCAATGGACCGGCCAAAGCAGAGCGACAAGAGGGTGCGCAGGGAATGATCGATATCCACAACGGCGAACACACGCTTTCGGGCTTTCGCCAGACCCGGCGCTGGGCGGTCATTGGCGCGTTGTCGTTGCTGGCAGGCTGCGCGGTGATTCCGAAAGGGTCGGTCCCAGTCACTGAACCCACTGAAAAAGCGCCCGATGCCAATGTTCTGCCCACCGATGCCGGAAGGCACCGCGTGGCTCTGCTGGTGCCGATGACCGGGGCAAATGCTGCTGTTGGCCAATCGGTTGCCAATGCCGCCACAATGGCGCTGCTAGATACCAACGCTGCAAACTTGCGCATCACCACCTACGACACCGCAACTGGCGCAGGCACCGCCGCTGCGCGTGCGATCAGCGATGGCAACAAGCTAATCCTCGGCCCGCTGCTGGCCGATGATGTGATGCAAGTTGCCAATGTAGCCCGCACCGCGAAGGTGCCGATGATTACCTATTCAAACGACAGCGCGGTTGCCTCGCGCGATGTGTTCGTGATGGGCCAGGCCCCAGGCCAATCAATTGCCCGCACGCTTGGCTTTGCCAAGGCCAGCGGCGTCAAATCCGTGGCCGCCATCATCCCCACCGGCGATTATGGTCAGCGCGCCACCGCTGGTCTGGTAGATGCCGCGCGCCAGCAGGGCATCAGCGTCACCGGTATCGAGACCTACGATCGCGGCAACACTTCAGTCGCCAGCGCCGTCCGCCGCGCCAAGGACAAGGGCCGGTTCGACGCGCTGGTGATTGCCGATGGCAGCCGCATCGCGCTTCAGGCCGCACCACTGGCGGGCAAAGGCGTGCGCCTGATCGGCACTGAATTGTGGAGCGGCGATGGCACGATTGCCAAGTCGTCTGCGATGCGCGGCGCATGGTTCGCCACCGTTTCCGATCAGCGCTTTGGCCAGTTCGAAAAGAGCTACACCGGCCGCTTTGGCGCCACCCCCTCGCGACTGGCCACGCTGGGCTATGACAGCGTGCTCCTGACACTTAATGTCGCCCGCGGCTGGAAGCCCGGCACCACCTTCCCCACCGCCAAGCTCTATGACCCGCAAGGCTTCATCGGCCTCGATGGCGTCTTCCGCTTCACCGCCAGCGGCATGGCCGAACGCGCGATGGAAGTGCGCGAGGTGGGCGCGGGGACCTTCACAACCGTCTCGCCCGCCCCTGCGAAGTTCTGATCCTTCGCATCTGCGCGGAATTCGCCGGATAAGGCGCCATCCGTGCTTGCGCGCTGAATCAAGCGTGTTCTATACCCGTTCCCATGTCCGACGATCTTTTCGACAAACTCCCCGCCACCAACGCCGCAGAAAGCTATGACGGCTCGGCTATCGAGGTTCTCGAAGGCCTTGAACCCGTCCGCCGCCGTCCTGGCATGTACATCGGCGGCACGGATGAGCGCGCTCTGCACCACCTTGCCGCCGAAGTGCTCGACAATGCGATGGACGAAGCGGTCGCAGGCCACGCCAACCGCATCGAATTCACGCTTGAAGAAGAACCCGGCGCGGCTGGCCGCCTGACCATTACCGACAACGGGCGCGGCATCCCGGTCGATGAGCATCCCAAATATCCGGGCAAATCCGCGCTCGAAGTGATCCTCACCACGCTCCATTCGGGCGGCAAGTTCTCCGGCAAGGCCTATGCCACCAGCGGCGGCCTCCACGGCGTTGGCGTCTCGGTGGTCAACGCCCTGTCCTCGCTCACCCGCATCGAAGTGGCCCGCAACAAGGAATTGTACGCGCAGGAATTTTCGCGCGGGTTGCCCACCACCAAGCTGCTGAAAGTCGGCAACGCCCCCAACCGGCGCGGCACACAGGTCACTTTCGTGCCGGATACCGAAATCTTCGGCGCGGATGCCAAGTTCAAACCCGCCCGCCTGTTCCGGCTGGTGCGGTCAAAGTCCTACCTTTTTGCCGGCGTCGAGATCCGCTGGAAATGCGCGCCCTCGCTCACGAGCGATGAGGTGCCCGCCGAAGCTGTGTTCCAATTCCCCGGCGGCCTCGCCGATCATCTGGCAGAGCAGGTTTCAGGGCGCGATTGCGTCACCTCGGTGCCGTTTGCGGGCCGTCAGGACTTTCCGCTGGGGCCGAATGGCGAAGAAAATGGCCGCGTCGAATGGGCCATTGCCTGGCCGCTGTGGTCCGATGGCTCATACTCATGGTATTGCAACACCATCCCCACGCCCGATGGCGGCACCCACGAACAGGGCCTGCGCGCCGCGCTGACCAAAGGCATCCGCGCCTTTGCCGATCTGATCGGCCAGAAAAAGGCCAAGGACATTGCGCCGGAAGACATGATCACCGGCAGCGAAATCATGCTGTCGGTCTTCATCCGCGATCCCCAGTTCCAAAGCCAGACCAAGGACCGCCTGACCAGCCCCGAAGCCGCACGCATGGTCGAAGCCGCCGTGCGCGATCATTTCGACCATTTCCTCACCGACAATATGGAGCGTGGCAAGGCCCTGCTCGGTGCCGTGATGGAACGCATGGACGAACGCCTGCGCCGTAAGGCTGAGCGCGAGGTGAAGCGCAAGACCGCCACCAACTCACGCAAGCTGCGCCTGCCCGGCAAACTTACCGATTGCACCGGTGAAGGCGATGGCGAGACCGAACTGTTCATTGTCGAAGGCGATTCGGCAGGTGGCAGCGCCAAGCAGGCGCGTGACCGCAAGACGCAGGCAATCCTTCCCATCCGCGGCAAGATCCTCAACGTCGCCAGCGCCACGGCCGACAAGATCCGCGCCAACACCGAAATCGCCGATCTCGCCCTCGCGCTGGGCTGCGGGATGCGCAAGGACTGCAACGCCGATGCGCTGCGCTATGACCGCGTTATAATCATGACCGACGCCGATGTTGACGGCGCGCACATCGCCACGCTGCTGATGACGTTCTTCTTTCAGGAAATGCCCGACCTCGTCCGGCGCGGCCACCTCTACCTCGCCCAACCCCCGCTATACCGCCTGACCAGCGGCAGCACCTCGGCCTACGCCAAGGATGACGCTCACCGCGCCGAACTGGAAGCCACCAAGTTCAAAGGCAAGAAAGTCGAAGTCGGCCGCTTCAAGGGCCTCGGCGAAATGAACCCCGGCCAATTGCGCGAAACCACAATGGCGCCCGCCACCCGCAGCCTCATCCGCATCACCCTACCCCCGGAATACGAAGGCCGCGCGGCCGTAAAGGACTTGGTAGACCGCCTGATGGGCCGCGACCCCGCGCAACGGTTCATGTTCATCCAGAACCGCGCGAGCGAGATCGATCCGGAATTGATTGACGCGTAACGCGCGGGGGCCGCGCAGTTCAGGCGTGCTTGTCCTCGGCCTGCTTTTCGGGCTGTTCCGACCATTCCGGCGGCTTGTCGTTAGGCTCGTCTGCGTCAGCCGCGTCCTTCGTTTCGTGCACGCGGTCAGCAGCGTGATGAACAGGCGCGTATACGGCGTAGAGTTGCATCGGCTCGTCACCCGTGTTGGTGATATTGTGCCAAGCACCGGCCGGAACCATCACGCTCCACCCGTCTGACACTTCCTGCTCGAACGTTAGTTGATCCTTGGCATGCCCCATCTGCACGCGGCCCGTGCCAGCGTCGAGGCGGAGGAACTGGTCAGTTTCTGGATGCGCCTCAAGCCCGATATCGCCGCCTACCGGGATCGACATCAGCGTAACCTGCAGATAGCGCCCGCTCCATGCTACCGAGCGATAGTTGGTATTGGCCTTGGTGGCCTCCTCAATGTCGAATGCCTGAGGCTTGGGACCAATATCTTTGATCCGGTCTGCGCTGCTGGCCATGAAATTGTCCCCTTGATGTTGCATTACAGAGCGACAACTCATCACGGCTAATCCGGTTTCATCCGCCGAATACTGCCTCAGCTTTCCTCTGAAACGCTGCTCTCAGCTTTCTTCGGCCGGAAATCGAAGCGAATCCGCACCCATTCCCCCACCTGCGGCTTCCCGTTCACGCGCGGAGGTCGCACCAGAAACTGCCATGATGCCTGCCGAATTGCCCGCGCGAGGCCTGATCCCGGCGGGCTTTCGCCCAGTTCCTGGCAGTCCTCTACGTGGTACTTCTCAATCGTCTTGCAGGCGATCATCGCCCAATCGCCCTGCGTCCTCCGCGCTGGCAGGTATGGCCCGATTTCGGCATCAGTCGGCTCACGATACCACTGTGCGGCATAGAGGCGGACCCCGCCCGGCCCCTGTCCAGCGCTGGCGGAATCGCCGGGGCTGCCACCACTGGCACGCGCGCCCGCGGCTGATTCCTGCCGCTTCATCTTGGAGATATCGCCTGCGCGATACTCCTTGCGCGATAGTTCGATGAAGCCTTCGGGCCATTCGACCTTTCCGGGAATTGGCACAGGCGGCGGCGCGGTGGCTGGCTGAACCGGTGTGGCTGCAGCTTCCTGCGTCTGCTTGGCCTGCTGCTTTTCCGGCTGTTTTTCCGCAGCTTTCTTCTCGTCCTGCCCGGCATCGGTGAGGTCTATCGCCGTCAACCGTTCGCTTCTGCCATCGCCAAAGCCGGTGACCGCGCCCATCTTCCACATGATCAGGAACACCAGCGCACTGGCCACCAGCGCAAAGACGAACGATCCCGCCCGCTCGCGCGGCGATGCCTGATAGCCTTTTACTGCTGGATCAATGCGCCACAAAGCCATTCCCTAGCCGCCTACACGCCGCCACGGCTCCCGGCAATTGCACACCTCCGGGCAATGGTTCCTAGCGACAGTTTGATACCGTTCTTTTCTGACGTATGCGTCAGAAAAGATGACTTTGGATGACGCAGATGTCAGTAACGCCAACTTTAACTGACGCGTTCGTCACCAAACTACCCTATTGCAACGCGCAAATCAGCGCCGTATCGCTTAACCAACCGGTTAAGAACAGGATTCCCCGATGCGCTTTGAAGGCACCAGCAATTACGTCGCCACCGATGATCTGAAGGTCGCGGTCAACGCCGCCGTCCTGCTCCGCCGCCCGTTGCTGGTGAAGGGCGAACCGGGCACCGGCAAGACTGTGCTCGCGCACGAAATCGCCAAGGCAGTTCGCGCGCCGCTGATCGAATGGAACGTGAAGTCCACCACCAAAGCGCAGCAGGGCCTCTATGAATACGACGCCGTCGCCCGCCTGCGCGATGGCCAACTGGGCGATGAACGCGTCCACGACATCAGCAACTACATCAAGAAGGGCAAGCTGTGGGAGGCCTTCACTGCGCCCAAGCTCCCCGTCCTCCTGATCGACGAAATCGACAAGGCTGATATCGAGTTTCCGAACGACCTGCTGCAAGAACTCGATCGTATGAGCTTTGACGTATACGAGACGCAAGAGCGCATCACCGCCGTCGAACGCCCCATCGTGGTCATCACTTCGAACAACGAAAAGGAGCTGCCCGACGCCTTCCTGCGCCGCTGCTTCTTCCACTACATCAAGTTCCCCGACCGGGCCACGATGCAAGCGATCATCGACGTCCACTTCCCCGGCATCCAGAAGACGCTGGTGAGCAAAGCGATGGAAGTGTTCTACGAAATCCGCGAAGTGCCCGGCCTGAAGAAAAAGCCCAGCACGTCCGAACTGCTCGACTGGCTCAAGCTGCTGCTGAACGAGGACATGCCTCTGGATGTCCTCCAGAACCGCGACCCGACCAAGGCCATCCCGCCCCTGCATGGCGCATTACTCAAGAACGAACAGGACATCATGCTGTTCGAAAAGCTCGCCTTTATGGCGCGTAGGCCGGGGAACTGAATAATCCCCAAACCCCGCTCATGCTGAGCTTGTCGAAGCATCTGGCCCTGCAGTTGCTCCAGCACCCTTCGACAAGCTCAGGGTGAGCGGTGCGTGGTAAGGATCAGCTTCGCCGCCCAAGCTGTTCCAACTCCACCTGCTCGAACATCGCCTTCACCGCAGGCCGCGCGTTGATCTGTTCGATCCAGCGCACCAGATGCGGTGTGTCATCCTTGTTCACAAGTTCCGCAAAGCCAAACTGCATGCCGTTGGCGATGGCAAAGTTGCAGATGTCGGCCAGCGTATATTGCCCCGCCACCAGCCATTCTTGGTCGGCCAGATGGTCGTCCAGCTTGCGCACCGAATAGGCGATCTTGCGCATTTCCTCGTCGAGCATGTCCTGCGGAAAGCCCTCGCGCGCGCGCCGCCACTTCACCTGCTGCTCCACCACGGGGATGGCCTTCACCTTCTCCTCGAACTCGGCGTCGCTATAGCCCTTCACCATGTTGCCGATGTAGCGGTGCCAGCCAATGGTCGAGACGCACCAACAGAAGTACTCGTCCACCCACTTGGTCCACACCCGCATCTGCGCGCGGCCAAAGCTGTCGGCGGGGCGGAGCGAAACCTCGGTCGGGTACTCATCCTCAAGGTATTCGCAAATCACCGTTGATTCGGTCACCACCTTGTCACCATCGACAAGGGCAGGAACCTGCCCGCGCGGATTGATCGCCTTGAACCAGTCGGTGTGATGTTCGAACTTAGACGGATCAAGCCGGTTCTTCTCGACGTCCAGCCCCTTTTCAAACACTGTCAGCAATGGCTTCATGGAATTGGCGGCAGGACCAAAAGTGTAAAGTTTGAGCATCGTGGTGTTATCCTCTCCGAAGGGGGCCACCATAAACAATTGTTCGTAACACTAACAATACCCAATCGCGCGCCATTACCGAACGGGGTGCCGCGCCAGCAAGTTCGCTCAACTCACCCGAAAACAATCCTGCCCGGCCTGTTTGAGCGTCGTGCAATAGGCATGCGCGCCCGGCGCACTTGCTCTCAATCGATAATACTGGCGGGCACCGACAACAGCGGGAATGACCAATTTGCGAAAGCTTGCAAGTCTCGGGTGGCCAGCCACCAGTTCAGCCCAGCGTGCTTCGGCCTCGCCGGGGCTGGTCGCCGCAGCAAGCTGAATTGTCTGCCCCGGCCCTGCAGACGGAGACAGCCCAGATTGCGCTGGTGTCGGAGCGACCGCCAAAGCCGTTGCTGCTGGCTGCGGCACTCCTGGCACAACCGCCTGCGGCGCTTGCGTGTTCAGCGCCAGCGTGATCGCCGTTTCCTCTGATCGCACCGCCTCGTTGGTCACCACCACCGTCGTCGCATCAGCGCGGGTCAGCGAAAACAGCGCCTTGGCAAAGCTATACGGCAACCGAATGCAGCCGTGTGATGCCGGATACCCCGGCAGCCGACCGGCATGAATGGCAATACCCCGCCACGTCAGTCGTTGCATGAAGGGCATGGGCGCGTTGCTGTAGAGGTTCGAGCGATGGTGCACCCGCTTTTGCAGGATCGGGAACACACCGGCAGGCGTGCCGTGCCCGCGTTTGCCGGTGGAAACGGGCGATGTTGCCCACAAGGCGCCATCTTTGAACACATACATCTGCTGCGTCGGCTTGCTCACCACAATCAGCACGCCCGATTGCAGGACATCACTGACTAGCGGCGGCCCGGCCGGCTTCACCGCTGGCGTCACTTGTGGCTGCATCATCAGGCCCGCAGGAACCGAAATGTGCGCCTGTGCACGTTCGCCGTTGCCGAACGGAAGCCAGCCCGAAATCAGTGCCACTGCGCCCAGCAGCAGGACGACACAGGCACCGATTGCGCTGACAAACCGCTTCATCGATAACACTTCCTTAACCACGTTTAGCAAGGAATAGCCGGACAGGGGCAGCACTCAACCGATTTCTTCGCCGATTTCACCGGTAAGCGCTCCGCCGGGCGGCACGTCAGGTCTTGCCGTCACCGCTTTCACTGCTTAATCACACGGTTAAGTTAAAGGAGCGGCCACACGTGTTTTTCAACTTTATCGATGAACTGCGCGCCGCCGGCATCCCCGCCAGCTTCAAGGAGCATCTCGTCCTGCTCGAAGCGCTGGAAAAAGACGTAATCGAACAGACGCCTGAGGCCTTCTATTACCTGTCGCGCGCCACCTTTGTGAAGGACGAAGGCCTGCTCGACCGCTTCGACCAGGTGTTCAACAAAGTCTTCAAAGGCCTGCTCACCGACTATGGCCAGCGCCCGGTCGATATCCCAGAGGACTGGTTGAAAGCCGTCGCCGAAAAGTTCCTGTCCGATGAGGAGATGGAAAAGATCAAAGCGCTCGGCAACTGGGACGAGATCATGGAGACGCTGAAAAAGCGTCTTGAGGAGCAGGAAAAGCGCCATCAGGGCGGCAACAAGTGGATCGGCACGGGCGGCACCAGCCCCTTTGGCAATTCGGGCTACAACCCCGAAGGCGTGCGCATCGGCGGCGAAAGCAAGCATGGCCGGGCAATCAAGGTCTGGGAAAAGCGCGAATTTGCCAATCTTGACAACACCAGGGAACTGGGCACCCGCAACATCAAGATCGCGCTGCGCCGCCTGCGTCGCTTTGCGCGTGAAGGTGCGGCCGATGAACTCGATCTTGAAGGCACGATCGAAGGCACCGCGCGGCAGGGCTGGCTAGACATCAAGATGCGCCCCGAAAAGCGCAATGCCGTCAAACTCCTGCTGTTCCTTGATGTCGGCGGATCAATGGACCCGTTCATCAAGCTGGTCGAGGAACTGTTCAGCGCCGCCACCGCGGAATTCAAGAACATGGAGTTCTACTACTTCCACAATTGTCTGTATGAAGGCGTGTGGAAAGACAACAAGCGCCGCTGGTCTGACCGCACCAAGACATGGGACATCCTCCACAAGTTCGGCCACGATTACAAAGTCGTGTTCGTCGGCGATGCATCGATGAGCCCTTATGAAATCAGCCACCCCGGCGGGAGTGTGGAGCATTTCAACGAGGAAGCAGGCGCGGTGTGGATGCACCGCGTGGCGCAGACCTACCCCGCCACGGTCTGGCTCAATCCAGTGCCTGAAAAGCAGTGGACCTATTCGCAATCCACCAAGATGATCAAAGACTTGCTGGGTGGCTCTATGTACTCGCTGACGCTGGAAGGGCTTGATGGGGCCATGCGAGAACTCACTCGCAAGAAGCACTGAACGACAATTCTACTCGCTAGCAGGATCAAAAAGCGGATCTGCGGATTTACGCGGCTTCCAGCCTCGTTAAAAGACGTTGCTGGATATCCGGGACACCAAGTCCTGTAGGCGAGGGAATAATGATCAGCAGACAGCGGGTGGACAATGGGGGCCTGATCCTGCTCCTCGTACTGGCAACGGTGGCGCTCGCCATGGTGGTCTCTGCTTATGCCAGCGCTCTGTTGTGGGCCGCCTTGGCCGCCGTTCTGTTCCAGCCCCTGTTTCGGCGGCTGGATCAGCGCTGGCCCGGTCATCGCAATTCGGCGGCAACGCTGACCCTGCTGATCATCACGGTTGCGGTCATTATCCCAGCCATGGTGATCGCCAGCCTTGTTATCGATCAGGCGAGCGGCGTCTATCTCCAGCTGCGTAGCGGGCAGATCAATTTCGCGCTCTATTTCCAGCAAGTCCACGATGCCTTGCCGCTCAGATTGCAAAATCTGCTGGGCAGCGCCGGGCTGGGCACATTTGAGCGGGCGCAAATGCGCCTGTCCGAAGCGCTCAGCAACAGCGCCAGCATGCTCACGCAACGCGCCTTGGCGATTGGTGCCAATGCCGCAGCGTTCATGCTCGCTTTCGGCGTCGGGCTTTACGTCACTTTCTTCCTTGTGCGCGATGGCGATGAATTGGGATCGAAAATCGTCAAGGCGCTGCCGCTTGAGCCGGAGGTGGCAGATCGTCTGGCCAGCGTATTCATCACCGTTGTGCGCGCAACGCTCAAAGGGTCGGGCCTGGTGGCGCTGGCGCAGGGCGCATTGGGGGCCATCACCTTTTCAATTGTCGGCCTGCCCGCTGCCATGCTTTGGGGCATGCTGATGGCCATTGCCGCACTCTTACCCGCCATTGGCCCAGCGATCATCTGGGGGCCGGTTGCCATCTATCTCTATGCCACCGGTGCGATCTGGGAAGGCTCGGTCGTCGTCGCCTCGGGCGTTTTCGTGATCGGCCTGTCTGACAATATCCTGCGCCCGATGCTGGTGGGGCGCGATGCGGGCATTCCCGATTGGCTGGTGCTGGTCACCACACTCGGCGGAATCGAAGTCATGGGCCTGAGCGGCATCGTCGTCGGCCCGCTGGCCGGTGCCCTGTTCATCGCCAGCTGGCAAATTCTGACCGAGCAGCGCACCTTGAAGAGGGAAAGTGCGACTGCCCCCTGAACCGGGAGCCAAGTCAAAACCAGCGGTGGAGGCACGCATGACGAACCTGATCCTCAAGGCCTACGATAATCAGGGCAAGACCGTCCTCACGCTGAACCGCCCGGATAAATTCAACGCTCTGTCCGAAGCGCTGCTTGCCGCGCTTAAGGCTGAACTGGCGCTTATCGCCGCCGATCCTAAGGCCCGCGTCGTGGTGCTGGCAGGTGCCGGCAAAGCCTTTTGCGCAGGCCATGATCTTGGCGAAATGCACGGCCAGCGCCGTCTTGAATACTACCGACAACTTTTCGCCGCCTGCACCGAAGTCATGGAGGCGATCACGGCCCTGCCCGTCCCAGTCATCGCCAAAGTCCACGGCGTCGCCACGGCGGCTGGGTGCCAGTTGGTCGGCGCATGCGATCTTGCCATTGCGGCAGATACCGCGCGCTTTGCCGTCTCGGGCATCAACGTCGGCCTGTTCTGCTCCACGCCTGCCGTGGCGCTCAGCCGCAATGTGCCTGCCAAGCGCGCTTTCGAAATGCTGGTAACCGGCGATTTCATCGATGCCCGAACCGCCGCCGAATGGGGCCTGATCAACACCATCACGCCGCTGGAAGACCTTGACGGAGTGACAGACGCGCTAGCCAGCAAGATTGCCGCCAAAAGCCCTGATGCCATCCGCCGCGGCAAGGCCCTGTTCTACGCCCAACGCGAACGCCCGCGGGCGCAAGCCTATGAACTGGCATGCGAAATCATGGCGCAGAACATGATGGACGAAAACACCGGCGAAGGCATCGAAGCGTTTCTCGGCAAACGCCCGCCCATCTGGCGATAGGCCATCGCGGCAACAGAAGCTGTAACCGGATCGGTCATGAAACTGCGGTACCCGCTTGCCATGATTCACGGCGGCTTTATGTCATAGCCAGCCAAGGGGGACGCGCGTGAAATTGAAGAATAGCCTTGCCGGAATCGCTGCAGCAGCACTGATCCTCAATCCAGTGGTCGCATCGGCGGCCGATGCTCCTGCCGCAGCCAATGCCAAAGCACCTGCTGGTCCTTCGGCTTTCGTGCGCTGCGATGGCTTCCCCAACAAGGCGTCCACGCTGGGAACCGTGGCCCGGCTGGTCGCGATCACTGCGGTGGTCGGATTGCTGCTGCCGCAGCGCGAGGCTGCTGACCCGAAAAAGCGCCAGACCGGTGCCGATGGTGTAAAAGCTTGCGACGAAGCGCTTTCGGGGCCGGAGCCAGCAAAGGACGGCGGCCGCCGCATCGAACTGATCTTTGGCCGCGCCATCCATCGCATGGAGATGCAGGACTGGGATGGCGCACTTGCTGATATCCGTTCCGTAACCGCCGATCAGCCAGAACTGACCGCGACAACCGCTTACCAGCAAAGCCTTGGCATCACCGCCATTGAACTGGAAGCCATGGTCATGACAGGCAAGGCTGATTTCGCCGCCGCCCACAAACTGGGGCTGGAACTGGCTCGCCGCACGCCGTTCGATCTGCGCGCGCAGCTTGCAGCCATACGCTACATGTCGGTCGCTCGCGCCTATGGCGAAGCTGAAGCGGCGGTTTACGATCAAGTCGCACGGGCCTGGCCACTTGCCTTGATATCGCGGGCAGATGCGCGCGCGGCTGCAGGCCAATTTGCAGAAACAGGCTCCGATTACGCAACGTATGCGGCGCTTATCGCGACCATGCCCAAGACACGTTACTATGCGTCGCAGGCCCGTGCAGCCATTGCCTATCGCCTTGCGGGCAATGCTGGCGAAGGTGATCGCCTGATCAAGCTTGCCATGGAAAAGGCCGAGGCCGACATCGCGCTGGGCAAGAATGATGGCGTCGTCACCTCAGCCAACGAAGCGAACGACCTTTACGCGATCCTTGTAGCGCTCGATTCCGGCCAAACCACGCGGGCACGCACACTGTTTTCGGCGCGGAGCCGCTGGCCGAGCATAAGCGCGGGAATGGTTGCGGGGGTTGCGCAAAAGCTTGATGCCGCAGCAACGGCGGCTGACCGGACGAACATCCCGATTTCTTCGGCCAAGGACATTCTCGCTGCAGAGCAAGTCAGAACGGTGGCCCAGATCAACGATCCCGGCGAAAGCAACAACGACCGTTTCGCCACCTATCGTTCGGCTTTTGCGCCAAACGAATTCACGAAATTTGCCAAGAGCGTGTGGAAGACTGACAAGTCGCGTTATGTGATCACGCCAAAGGTGGAACCGGAAAATGGTGAGCTGATCAGCACGATGCGCGATGGCAGCGGTGCTCCGGCGACCTACGCCATGCTGCTGCATCTGGCCCTTGTCGCAAAGTCGCGCGGGCACAGCCACTTCATGATGATGCCCGGCCAGCTAGCGCTCAACGTCGCCCGGTTCCGAACGGGCACCCCCGGAGATGGAAAGGTGTTTGCTGACGTGGCCTACAACGCCGCCGACGTGATTGCCGCGATTTCGCCTATTATTCCCCAACCGGTCAAGAAATAGGAGCAGGCAGCCGCGCCCTTGCTCCTTCGGGGGAGCTTATTGTGGGTGGCGTTCAGTAAAGGCGGAAGCGTTCACTCTCTTCCGCCCAGGCAGCCTCGTCGCGCCCTGCTACCGCGTCCAGATCGGCAGGCACCGCGGCTGCATCATCAACCCATTCGCGCAAGGCAGGCCCGCCGTTGATCACATCGATCGCTAACTTGTCGAACACATATTCATAAGGAAAATCGCGCCACAGCGGATAGTCGGGATAGATCGTGCGGATCGCCTTGAACGCCAGCGCCTGCAATCGCCACGGACGGAACGCGTGATGATCGTAGAATGCCCCTTCGGCATGGATCATCAGTCCGTCGCACAGCGTCTTAGCGTGTTTGTGAAATGTCGGCTCGAACCAGCATTCGCGGATGGCGCAGCCAGCCATCCACTGCGGCGCAAGGTTGCGCATTTGCGCCAGCACCGCCTTGGCGTCCACATCGGGCGCACCAAACAGCACTTCCAGCGGCCGCGTGGTGCCGCGCCCTTCGGAAACGGTCGCGCCCTCGATCATCACCGTGCCCGCATAGGCCCGCGCCATGTTTAGGCTTGCCGCATTGGGCGATGGGTTGATCCAGATGCGACTTTCCGGCCAGCCAAAGCCCGGGCTAGAATCAGGCGTCCAGCCCTCCATTGTGATCACACGATAGTCCACGTCGAGCCTGTAATGCTCGATAAACCAAGCCCCCATCTCACCCAGCGTCATGCCGTGGCGCATCGGCATCGGCCCTGCACCCACAAAGCTTTGCCAGCCCGGCAAGAGCTTGGTGCCCTCTACCGGGCGGCCCGCCGGGTTGGGCCGGTCGAGCACCCACACCGCCTTGCCGGTGCCGCTCGCGGCCTCCAGCAAATACAGCAGCGTGGTGACAAAGGTATAAATGCGGCAACCCAGATCCTGCAGGTCGAACAGGAACACATCAGCCGTGCTCATCATCTGCCCAGTCGGGCGGCGCACCTCTCCGTAGAGGCTGAACACCGGAATGCCGTACTGCGGATCAAGCTCATCCGCTGTCTCGACCATGTTGTCCTGCTTGTCGCCCTTCAGCCCATGCTGCGGCCCGAAAGCAGACGTCACATTCACACCCGTCGCAATCAGCGCATCAAGCGAATGGACCAGCCCCTCGGTTACCGAAGCGGGATGGGCGACCAGCGCAACGCGCTTGCCTTTAAGTGGAGACCGTAGGGCGGGGTCGGCAAGCAGCCGGTCGATACCGAATTTCATACGTCACCCGGTGCCGCAAGCGCAGCGGCGAAGCAAGACTCGTGATGAAAGTCTGGCCGGTCCTCGCGGTGCGCCATCGCCCAGAACGATTTGTGCCCGCCCTCCTCCTCGATCACCGCCGTCAGCCCATACGCAGCAGGCAATGACGGCAGCGCAGCCGCAGGAAGCGCCACATCGAAGATCAGCACGGACCGCCCCCGGCGCGGCGTGCACACCGGATCGCGCAGCATCGCCCGCTCGGCCATACCCTGGCGGTAACCACTGAAATCATAAGCGGCCCAGCGTTGCGAAGGCGCGAAATTGAACTCGGCATAGGCCTCGCCACCCTCTGGCTTCACGAACAGTTCAAAGCAGGTCGTCTGCCACAGCCCATCAGCCCGCCCTTTGCCCGCAAACGGCGGCACAACCAGAGCCTCCGCGCCCTCCACCCGCCAGCGCAATGTCATCCAGTGCAAGTCGAGAGACAAAACCCGCGCTTCGACTGACAGGGCTGCAAGCGGCGGATGCAGTGGATGGCTGGACAGGATCGGCATAAGCGTGGAATTAACCCTTGGAAGAAGGGGAATGCAATGATCGGGATGCGCACAATTGCTTTGCTTGCCGCCTCGAGCGCCGCGATCTGCGCCAGTCAGGCATACGCGAAGGACTTCAGCATCGGCGGCAACATCAACGTGACGCTCGGCGATGACTGGACCGGCACCTCGATGCAGAACATGGCAATGCGCATGCCCGGCATGAAGGACATGATGGAAGAGGCAACCGAAAGCCGTCTGCGGGGGCCGGGTGCAGGCGTTCTCATCTCCTACATGAAGTTCAAGACGGACAAGGCCGCTAGCGACATCAAGGTCGACGATGCTGCCAACGTCATCACGAGCGCACAGGCAGTATATGGGCCACAGGCCGTAGAGACAGACCTGCAACCGATGGTGCGCATGAATGGCGAGACAGTTGCGGGCTTTCCTGACGCTCCATGCAAAGCCCAGTGAGAAGTTCAACGTCGCTGGCGGCTATCCCGGCGGATGCGTCACTACCGGCACAATCCGCCTCGGCATGGCGCTTCACAACATCTCGATTGCCTCGGAAAGTTGCGACAGTGCCGCCCACCGCGAAGCGCGCGCAGCTATTTTCGAAACGGAAAGCTAGCAAACTGGCCGCTTCGCCCAAGGCGAGGCTTTCGTTTACCCCGTCCAACGTGCTAGGCGCGCGCCATCATGACGCAGTACAACTCCACCCTTCTTCGCCTGCTCGACGAGCGCGGCTATATTCACCAGTTGACCGATGCCGGTGCGCTTGATGCGTTGGCGGCAAAACAGGTCGTTTCGGGCTATATCGGCTTCGATCCCACCGCGCCCTCGCTGCACGTGGGATCGATGGTCCAGATCATGCTGCTGCGCCGGATGCAACAGGCCGGGCACAAACCCATCGTGCTGATGGGCGGCGGCACTGGCAAGATCGGTGATCCCAGCTTCAAGGACGAAGCGCGCAAGCTGATGACTGATGAGGTCATCGCGGCCAACATCGCTTCGATCAAGACCGTGTTCGAGCGCTTCCTGACTTTCGGCGATGGCCCCAGCGATGCAGTGATGCTCGACAATTCCGAATGGCTTGATCGTTTGGAATATATCCCCTTCCTGCGCGAAGTCGGGCAGCACTTCTCGGTCAACCGGATGCTCAGCTTTGATTCGGTCAAGCAGCGTCTGGATCGCGAACAGTCGCTGTCTTTCCTCGAATTCAATTACATGATCCTGCAAGCCTATGATTTCCGCGAGCTGGCACAGCGTTATGATTGCCGGTTGCAGATGGGCGGATCGGACCAGTGGGGCAACATCGTCAACGGCATCGAACTGACCCGCCGCATGGATGGCAAGGAAGTGTTCGGCGTCACCACCCCGCTGCTTACCACCGCCGATGGCGCAAAGATGGGCAAGACCATGAACGGCGCGGTCTGGCTGAACGAAGACGCCCTGCCCGCCTGGGATTTCTGGCAATACTGGCGCAATGCCGATGATCGCGATGTGGGCAAGTTCCTGCGCCTGTTCACCGACCTGCCGCTCAACGAAATCGCCCGATTGGAAGCGCTTGAAGGCAGCGAGATCAATGCGGCCAAGATCGTGCTGGCCAATGAAGTGACCAAGCTGGTGCGCGGGGAAGATGCCGCCAAGGCTGCCGAGGCTACGGCTGCGGCAACCTTTGCAGGCGACGGACTGGGACAAGACCTCCCCACTCTGGAGGCATCGGGCGACAGCATCGGCATCATTGATGTGCTGGTCGGGCTTGGTTTTGCCGCAAGCCGGGGTGAGGCAAAACGCCTCATCGCCGGGGGTGGCGCGCGCGTGGACGGCGTGGCGGTGACCGATGATTTGCACGCTATCATTCTGTCAGATAAGGAAACTCGTATTTCTTCTGGCAAAAAGAAGCACGGCATCCTGCGCCGGGCCTGACCCTGCTCGGCTGATCGCGCCAGCAAGGCAACTCGTCATGCTTTCGGCTTCGCTAACGGCAAAGCCTTGCCGCCTAGGGCAAGGTTTTGCCGTAAGCTTTACGAATTGTTCGCCAATTTGGATGTACACCCCTTCGCACTGCTTAGGCAGAGTCACCAACGCGAAGGAGGAACGATGCGCGGCGGAGCACAGCTTTCAGTCACCGACCTGCGTCGTTCGACTCGTCACCCGGTAAACCTGCCGGTGATTGGCGAGCACCGTTCGCGCGGCGATATCATGCTGCACCTTGCCAATATCTCGACCACCGGCTTCCTTGCCACCGAGGTCGAAGACCTTGGCAGGGGTGAGCGGCTGACCGTGCGTTTGCCGGTGATTGGCCGGATCGAAGCTTTCGTGGTCTGGGTCGATGGCGGTCGTGCAGGCTTTCAGTTTGAACGCATTGTGCGCGTTGATGAATTTGCCAAGATGATCCGCGCTTTGCAGGTCAATCCCAAGGCTCGTTAAGCCTCTTCACAGCAGCGCAACTTTTGCTTTCTTGGCAATTGCCGGGCCGGATGGCATGGCCCGCTGCGTGACCACATCAGCCCCCACCTCCCCCCTGCCGACTTCCCCGCTGGCGATTCCTGATTACCGCAGGTTCTGGATCGCACGGTTCTTTTCGGTCGTGGCGACATCGGGCATGGTCGTCATCCTGGGCTATCAGCTTTATGATGTGGCGCGCGGGCAATATGGCATGTCGATTGCGCAGGCCGCATTCCAACTCGGCCTGCTGGGCCTCGCGCAGTTTCTGCCGCTGTTTCTGCTAACGCCGTTGGCAGGCCTTGTGGCTGACCGGTTTGACCGGCGCAACGTGGCAGCGCTGGCGATGTGCATCGATCTGCTGGTCGCGCTGGCGCTGGCTCTATCTACACAAGCTGGCGTCCTGTCGCTGCCGCTGCTGTTCGGCCTTGCCGCCTTGCACGGCACGGCGCGCGTATTCATCGGCCCCGCGCTGTCTTCCATCGCGCCCAACGTGGTGCCCGCTGCCCTGATGCCAAAGGCCGTTGCGATCAATTCGATGGCCTGGCAAATCGGCTCCGTCGGCGGGCCCGCCATTGCTGGACTGCTGTTTGCCGGGCACCCTTCCGCACCCTACTGGACATCCACCGCGATGCTGGCCTTCAGCGCGGCCTGCACCTTCAGCATTCGCCGCCTCCCCCCGCCCGAAGCCAACCGCAACGCCAAACCGCTGCGCCAGATGCGCGAAGGCCTCTCGTTCGTGTGGAATGACCGGTTCCTGCTGGGGTGCGTCACGCTCGATCTGTTTGCCGTGCTGATGGGCGGTGCCACTGCGCTACTGCCGGTCTTTGCTCGGGATATTCTGCTGGTGGATGGGCAACCGGTGGGCGCAGATGGCCTTGGCATCATGCGGGCCATGCCGGGCCTTGGCGCGGCACTGGTCGCCTTCGTGCTCGCCCGTCGTCCGATTGCCAACAACGTGGGCAACAAGATGCTGCTGGGTGTGGCCGTGTTCGGCCTGTTCACCATCGGCTTCGGGCTTTCGACGAACTACTATTTCTCGCTGCTGATGCTGATGGGCGTGGGCGCGGGTGATATGGTTTCGGTGTTCATCCGCAACACGCTGGTGCAATTGCACACCCCCGATGCCGTGCGCGGACGCGTCTCATCGATCTCGGGCCTCGCCATTTCGGCCTCCAACGAACTGGGTGAAATGCAATCGGGCGTAGCCGCCGCATTGTTTGGCGCGGTTGGTGCAGCAATATTTGGCGGCGTGGGGGCAATTGCCGTGACCGCCGCATGGTTTTTCCTGTTTCCCGAACTGAAGAACGCGCGAACCTTTGCAGCACGGTACAGAACATCCTAGACTTACGTAAATTCACTTGAAGGAGCAGCGCAATGAAAGCGGATTCGATCCTCGCCACCATCGGCAACACCCCGCACATTCGCCTGTCCCGCCTGTTTCCCGACCACGAGGTATGGGTGAAGAGCGAGCGCGCCAATCCCGGTGGCTCGATCAAGGACCGGATCGGCCTCGCCATGATCGAGGCTGCAGAAGCAGACGGAAGCCTGAAGCCGGGCGGCACAATCATCGAACCAACCTCGGGCAACACCGGCATCGGCCTTGCCATGGTCGCAGCCGTCAAGGGTTACCCGCTCGTGCTGGTGATGCCCGAATCGATGTCGCTCGAACGCCGCCGCCTGATGCTGGCCTATGGCGCCTCGTTCGACCTCACCCCGCGTGAAAAGGGTATGAAGGGGGCAATCGAACGCGCCAAGGAACTGGTCGAACAGACCCCCGGCGCATGGATGCCCCAGCAGTTTGACAATCCCGCCAACGTCGCCGTTCACGTGCGCACCACCGCGCAGGAAATCCTAGCCGATTTCGGCAGCGATCCGATTGACGTGATGATCACCGGCGTCGGCACTGGCGGCCATTTGACCGGTTGTGCTGAAGAACTGAAGAAGCACTGGCCCTCGATGAAGGCCTATGCGGTGGAGCCGACACTCTCTCCGGTCATCTCCGGCGGACAGCCCGCGCCGCACCCCATTCAGGGCATTGGCGCAGGGTTCATTCCCGGCAACTTGCACACCCAATCCATCGATGGCGCGATCACCGTCGATCCGGCTGATGCCAAGGAAATGGCTCGGCAGTGCGCTTCGAAGGAGGGCATGCTCGTGGGCATTTCCTCGGGCGCAACGCTGGCCGCCATCGCGCAAAAGCTGCCCAGCCTGCCTGCCGGTACCCGCGTGTTGGGCTTCAACTACGATACCGGCGAACGCTACCTTTCGGTGCCGGACTTCCTGCCGGAGTGAGAGCCATGGCGCTCGAACAGATCGATTACGCCGATGGCGACATCCCCCTCACCGGCTTTCTGGCAAGGCCGGAGGGGAAGCTGCGCGCCGCTGTGCTGATCCTGCCAACCATCATGAACTGCAACGCGCCAATGGTCCGCCGCGCGCAGATGCTGGCACAGGAAGGCTATCTGGCGCTGATCGCCGACTTCTATGGCGTGCAAGTGCGCGATTTTGATCACGCGCGTGAACTGTCTGGCCCATTGCGCGCCACAGCCGCAGGATACCGGCAGCGCCTCCACGCTGGGTTGTCGGCTTTAACCGCTTTACCGGAAGCCCAAGGCCTGCTGGTTGCAGCCGTCGGCTATTGCATGGGCGGCCAGGCCGCGCTCGAATTGGCGCGCGATGGGGCCGACATCGGGCTGGCCGCCAGCTTCCACGGCCTGCTCGATACGCAAGCCCCCGCGCAGCCCGGGGCGGTCAAGGCGCGCATCCTCGTCTGCCATGGCGATGCCGATCCGATGGTCCCGCGCGCGCAGGTCATGGCGTTCTGGGAGGAAATGGACGCCGCCGCCGCCAACTGGCACTTCCACAGCTACAGCGGCGTGAAACACGGCTTCACCGATCCCGGCAGTGACGAACGCGGCATGGCCGCCATCGGTTACAACGCAAGCGCTGACCGGCAAAGCTGGGCCGCGCTGATGGAAATGCTCGACGAAACGCTTATGTGAACCGGGGAGGCCACACAGCCTCCCCGCCTTCATCACTTAAGCAATCGCCAGCTGTTCAGCCGAAAGCGCCATGATCGTCTCACACCCGGCTTCCACTTCACGACGCAGCGCGCCTGCCTCAGTGGTCGCGCGCGTCGCCCAATGGCGCGCGCAGGTCAGTTTGGCTTCATAAAACGCCTTGTCCTCTGCGCCGCCGTCAATCGCCGCAGCCGCCACCTTCGCCATCCGCAGCCACATCAGGCCAATCGAGATAATTCCGGTCAGCGTCATATAGGCATAAGCGCCCGCCCCCAGATTGTTGGGATTGGCCATCGCGTTCTGCATGAACCACATGGTCGCAGCCTTCATCTCGCCCGCGGCTTTGCCAAGACGTTCGGCCACCAGCTTCACCGTATCATCGGCGCTCTCTTCGGCACATTCGGCATCGATCAGCGCAAACAGCGCCTGCACCGCACGCCCGCCATTCAGCGCCAGCTTGCGCCCGGCAAGGTCCATCGCCTGCACGCCGTTGGTGCCTTCATAGATCATCGCAATGCGCGCATCGCGCACGAACTGGTCCATGCCGTTTTCGGCAATATAGCCATGGCCGCCCCAGATCTGCTGCATGTCGGTGGCAATCTTGTAGCCCATGTCGGTGCCATAGCCCTTGATCACCGGGGTCAGCAGGCTGATCAGATCATCGGCCATCTGGCGGTCTTCTGCCGTCGCCGCCTTGTGCGACAAGTCCACTTGCAGCGCACCCCACAGGCACAGCGCCCGCATCCCTTCGATAAAGGTCTTGGCGTCCATCAGCATGCGCCGCACATCGGGATGTACGATGATCGGATCAGCCTTCTGCTCAGGCTCAGCCGGGCCAGTCAGCGCGCGGCCCTGACGGCGATCGAGCGCATAAGCCAACCCGTTCTGATAGGCGACCTCAGCCTGCGCCAGCCCTTGCATCCCCACGCCCAGTCGTGCGGCGTTCATCATGATGAACATGGCGGCAAGGCCCTTGTTCTCCTCGCCAACGATCCAGCCCTTGGCGGAATCATAGTTCATGACACAGGTGGCGTTGCCGTGGATGCCCATCTTCTCCTCAATCGACCCCACGCTCACGCCGTTCTTCTCGCCCAGAGAACCATCGGCATTGACGATGAACTTGGGCACGATGAACAGCGAAATGCCCTTGCTCGATTCCGGCGCACCCGGCGTCTTGGCCAGCACCAGATGGATGATGTTCTCGGTCAGATCATGGTCACCTGCCGAAATGAAGATCTTGGTGCCAGTGATGGCGTAGGAACCGTCCAACTGCGGCTCAGCCCTAGTGCGGATCATGCCCAGATCGGTGCCGCAATGCGGCTCGGTCAGGTTCATTGTGCCCAGCCATTCGCCGCTGACCATCTTGGGCAGATACATCGCCTGCTGTTCGGGCGAACCCTTTGAACGGATGGCCGAAATCGCACCGTTGGCAAGACCGGGATACATTGCGAACGCCTGATTGGCGGTGGCGAGGTACTTTTCCATGATGAAGCCCATCACGTGCGGCAACCCCTGCCCACCAAATTCCTCAGGCGCAGAAAGCGTGCCCCAGCCCCCTTCGACATACTGCCGGTAAGCGTCCTTGAACCCGGTAGGCGTAGTCACGCTGCCATCGGCGTGGCGGGTGCAGCCTTCCCTGTCGCCCGAAAGGTTGAGCGGCGCGATAACTTCGGCAACGAAACGCCCGGCTTCCTCGATGATCGCGTCGGTCATGTCCTGCGTCGCGCTCTCAAAGCCCGGCAGATTGCCATAGCTTTCAAGGCGGATCAGTTCGTTGACAACAAAACGCGTGTCGCGGGTGGGCGCGGTATAGATCGGCATGTGTTCCTGTCCCTTTAAACGGTCGAAGTGCGGCCTTCGGACCGCTCTTTGGCAATGACGAGATCGACAAAGCTGGTCAGCTCATCGATTGTCGCAGCAATATCAGCTTGTTGGCGGCGCAAATTCTCAATCCGCTCACGGCATTTGGCGAGTGTCACGCGGCGCTGTTCGGCCCGGCCATCGCCCATATCGTAAAGGTCGATCATGTCGCGGATTTCCGCCAAGCTGAACCCCACGTTCTTGGCGCGCATGATCCACGCCAAACGCGCCCGATCCCGCTTTGAATAGATGCGCGAAAGCCCGATGCGTTCGGGCGCAATCAGGCCTTCGTCTTCGTAAAAGCGCAGCGCACGGGCGGTGACTCCGAACTCTTCGGAAAGATCGGAAATGGTGAACTGATCACGCTTCAGCGCATCAGGCTGATCAAGATGGCCGGTGTGCCCGGATTGGGCGTGAGTCGCGAGGGCGGCTTGCTGAGACATGCCACCTAGCTAACTAACCTTTACGTAAGCGTCAATCGGCTATGCGCTCCAGACTGCCATCGGGCAAGATCCGCCGATAGAAACACGAAGGCGCCATAGTGTGGCACGCAGGCCCCGCCGCCTCGACCCGCAATTCCAGCGCATCCTGATCGCAATCGACCCGAAGCTCGATAATCTTCAAAACGTGGCCGGAACTCTCGCCCTTCATCCACAGCCGCCCGCGCGATCGCGAGTAGAAATACGCAAAGCCGGTTTCCAGTGTCTTCGCCACCGCCTCGGCGTTCATGTGCGCCAGCATCAGCAGCGCGCCCGTGCCATGCTCCACCGCCACGGCGGTCAACAAGCCGTTGGCATCGAATTTGGGCATGAATTCCGCGCCCTGTTCGCGCAGCGTGGCATCATCGGTTTCAGACAAAGGAGTTTTGGCCTTTCCTTGGACGTAACGGGCAGCCTGCCCGCAGTGAAATCCGACTGTGGCGGATTTGTTGCAGGATAACCACACAAGGTGGCAAAATCCATGGGTTGCCAACAATAGACTTTCGTCCTGCAGATTAATCGGGAATGAAGAGAATGTGGTTTGAGGGAACCACGCAATGAACGTACTGACCGGTAACACAGGTCGGAATTGGACAAAGCGCCAACGTTCAGGGAAACAGAATGAGGGGTCGGTTGGCATCCCCTGCAGCAGGCTCTTGATAGCCGCGCGGGGAAACAGCCGGGAGATGAGGGTACTGGCGTGACAGCAAGGGGGCTGTCAGAATCGCGTATAAACGCGAACGCCAATAGAAATTCGTCACGAGGACGCCCGGAACCGCAAGGTTTCGGGCGTTTCGTTTGTCAGGCTGGAATTGTGCTTCAGCCCGGCAGTTCCACCGTTTCTCTGACCGTTTCCAGCGCTTCGTCCATGACCCTCGCAAAGCACGCAATCCGCACTTGCCGCGCCCCTGCCTTGCGCAATGCGGTGATGCAGGCGTTCGTAGTCGCCCCGCTGGTCATCACATCATCCACCAGCAACACGTTACCGCCCTTGATCTGCGCAGTCCGCCCCGGATGCGCGGTGATTGCTCCAGCAAGGATCCGCGCCCGCGCCTTGCGGCCCAGCCCGCCGAGCGACGGTGTTGGTCGGGGGCGCACCAGACCGTCTACCAGCAGATCGTGCCCGGTCGCCTTGACAATCTCCCTTGCCAGCAGCGCAGACTGGTTGAAACCGCGCTGCATCAACCGCCAGCGATGCAGCGGCACCGGCACCACCAGCCAGCGGCCCTCCAGCGGAGGAATGCGCATCAGCATCATGCGGGCCATCATCGGAGCAAGGCCAATCCGCCGTCCGTGCTTGAAAGCCAGCACCAGCGCGCGCGACGGTTCGTTATAAAGCGTCGCCGCAGCAATTCCTGCGTGCTTGGGCGGTTCGGCCATGCATGGTGCGCACATCAGGTTTGCATCCGGACCATGCGCCTCTCCCATTGGCCGTTGACACAACGTACAGCACGTACCCGATGGCACCGCCAGCTTGTCCCAGCATGTGAGGCAAAGACCGCCATGCGCCGCCACCGGATCGCCGCACAGCGGGCACCGCGGCGGAAACACGAAGTCGATCACGGGGGTCAGGGCGGATGCCAGGTTCACCGGACGATAGTTGCACATCAGCACCCCTTGGCAATCCCCGCAAACCCGGGCACTGGCCGGAAATGGCCACTTCGCCCCCCACTATTTTCGCGCCAAATCGGCGCAAAGCGCTTCGCCGCCGGATGGCATACCTGCAGCAGCAGCCCGATGCCCCGCGCTATGTCATCGATGACATGGTAGAGGACGTGCTCGACCGGCTCTCGTTCCTGCGCCACACACCGCAGCGCGCGCTGATCGTGGGCGATTGGACCGGCACAGTCGCCGCAGCACTGACCGCCACGGGCTGTGCGGTTGAAAGTCGTGATCCCGTGCTGGGATATGCCCCGCTCGATGAGGAATCGCCCTACCCCTTTGCGGAAAGGTTCGATTTCATCGCCAGCCTTGGCACGCTCGATACGGTGAACGACCTTCCCGGCGCGCTGGTGCATCTGCGCAGCGCACTGGCCGCTGGCGGGTTGATGATCGCCTGCTTTATGGCTGCCGGATCACTCCCCACTCTGCGCGCCATCATGCTGGAGGCCGACGCCGACCGCCCTTCCCCGCGCATCCATCCGCAGGTGGACGTGCGCGCAGGAGGGCAATTGCTGCAACGCTGTGGGTTTGCCGATCCGGTGATCGATAGCCACCATCTGGATGTGCGGTTCCGGTCGCTGGAAGGGCTGCGTGCAGACTTGCGTGCGCAAGGTCTGAGCAGTTGCCTCGCCCGCCCCGGTGCTCCTTTGGGCAAAGCGACCCTCGCCCGCACCCAAGCCGCCTTTGACGCGCGCAAGGATGCCGAAGGCAAAGTGGCGGAGCGTCTGGAAATCCTGACGCTAAGCGGCTGGGCGAAAGCTTTGCGGCCGCCGAAGTTCTAAAGCGAACCATTCAGACCATAAACCTTAATGGCGTGTTTCCCTAGGGAAATACGCCAAATAGGTTATCTTAAAAAACGACGATCAAACTCGCTTCCCCGCGAAGGCGGGGGCCTCAGGCCGCGAACGCGAACGTTCCGTAACACGCCTGAGGTCCCCGCCTTCGCGGGGACGCCGTGGCGCTTTCAACTCGCCGGAAACTCAGCCCAGCGCCGCTTGCGCCGCCGCCAACCGCGCAATCGGCACGCGATAGGGGCTGGCCGAAACGTAATCGAGGCCCGTCTTTTCACAGAACGCGATGGACGCCGGGTCGCCACCATGTTCGCCGCAGATGCCCAGTTTCAGGTCAGGCCGCGTCTTGCGACCGCGCTCTGCGGCCAGTTCCACCAGTTGCCCCACGCCTTCGATATCCAGCGAAACAAAAGGATCGCGCGGGTAGATGCCCTGATCGACATAGGGGTTGAGGAAGCGCGCCGCGTCATCACGGCTCACGCCAAGCGTGGTTTGCGTCAGATCGTTGGTGCCGAACGAGAAGAACTTGGCTTCCTCGGCAATCTCGCCCGCCATCAGCGCAGCGCGCGGCAGTTCGATCATCGTGCCGACCATGTATTCCAGCGTGCGGCCCTTTTCGGCGAACACTTCCAATGCCACCCGGTCCACCAGCGCGCGCAGGATTTCCAGCTCCTTGCGCGTGGCGACGAGCGGGATCATCACTTCGGGAATTGGTGCAAGACCGCTCTTGTCAGCAACGTCACACGCCGCTTCGAAGATGGCGCGGGCCTGCATTTCGTAGATTTCCGGGAAGGTGATGCCCAAGCGGCAACCGCGATGGCCCAGCATCGGGTTGAATTCGTGCAGTTCTCCCGCGCGGCGCTTCAGGTGATCGACGCCAAGGCCGGTCACTTCGGCCAGCTCGGCAAACTCGGCATCGGCATGCGGCAGGAATTCATGCAGAGGTGGGTCGAGCAGGCGGATGGTGACGGGCAGGCCCGCCATGACCTCGAAGATCGACTGGAAATCGCTGCGCTGTTCGGGCAGCAGCTTGGCCAATGCCTTGCGGCGGCCCGCTTCATCATCGGCCAGAATCATCTGGCGCACCGCTGAAATGCGGCTGGCTTCGAAGAACATGTGTTCGGTGCGGCACAGGCCGATGCCTTCGGCTCCGAACTGGCGCGCGACCTGACAGTCCATCGGTGTTTCGGCGTTGGTGCGCACCTTCATGCGGCGGTGCTTGTCCGCCCAGACCATCAGCGTGCCAAAATCGCCGACCAGTTCCGGCTCCACTGTGGCGACCTTGCCCGCCATGACATCGCCGTTCGATCCATCGAGGGTGATGACATCGCCTTCCTTGATGTCGCGCCCGCCGATCTTGGCAGTGCGGCTGGCCATGTCGATCGACAGCGCCGAAGCGCCTGAAACGCAGGGACGGCCCATGCCGCGCGCCACAACCGCCGCGTGTGACGTCATGCCACCACGCGCGGTCAGGATGCCCTTGGCGGCGTGCATACCGTGGATGTCTTCAGGGCTGGTTTCAACACGCACAAGGATCACCGAATCGCCGCGTTCGGCCAGCAATTGCGCGGTATCGGCATCGAACACGACTGCACCCGAAGCCGCGCCGGGCGATGCCGGAAGCCCCTTGGTCAGCACATCGCGCACGGCCTTAGGATCGAGCGTCGGGTGCAGCAACTGATCCAGCGCCATCGGATCGATGCGGCGGATCGCGGTCGCCTCGTCGATCAGGCCTTCGCCCACCATGTCCACCGCCATCTTCAGCGCAGCCTTGGCAGTGCGCTTGCCCGAACGGGTCTGCAGCATCCACAGCTTGCCCTGTTCTACCGTGAATTCAATGTCTTGCATGTCACGATAGTGCTTTTCCAGCAGATCGAACACGGCGGCCAGTTCGCCATAGGCACCGGGCATGGCCTCTTCCATCGACAGCGGCTTGGCGTTGGCCCGTTCGCGCGCGGCCTTGGTCAGGTACTGCGGGGTGCGGATGCCCGCCACCACGTCTTCGCCCTGCGCATTGACCAGCCATTCGCCGTAATAGGCGCGCTCACCGGTGGCAGGATCGCGGGTGAAGGCAACGCCGGTGGCGCTGGTTTCGCCCATGTTGCCGAAGACCATCGCTTGGACGTTTACGGCGGTGCCCCAGTCGGCGGGAATGTCGTTCAGCTTGCGATAGACTTTGGCACGGTCCGATTCCCATGAATCGAATACGGCACCGATGGCGCCCCAAAGCTGTTCATGCACGTCCTGCGGGAACGGGCGGCCTAACTGATCTTCGACGATGGCCTTGTATTCGCCGACCAGCGCCTGCCAATGCTCTGCACCCAGTTCCACATCGTTGAAGAAGCCGTTGTCTTCCTTGACGATTTCCAGCGCATCTTCGAACCGGTGATGATCGAGGCCCAGCACCACATCGGAATACATCTGGATGAAGCGGCGGTAGCTGTCCCACGCAAAGCGCGGATCGCCTGAACCTGCGGCCAGACCCTTGATCGTCTCATCGTTGAGGCCGAGGTTGAGGACGGTGTCCATCATGCCCGGCATCGAGACGCGCGCGCCCGAGCGGACCGAGACGAGCAGCGGGTTGGCGGCATCGCCGAAGGTGCGGCCGGTGGCTGTTTCGATGTGCGAAACACCGTTGGCCACGCCTGCGCGGAGCGCATCGTCAAAGGTTTTGCCGCTGGCGTTGTAGGCGGTGCAGACTTCGGTGCTGATGGTGAAGCCCGGGGGCACCGGCAGGCCGATCCCGGCCATTTCGGCAAGGTTCGAACCCTTGCCGCCCGCGATGGTCTTGTCCTTGGCGCGAGGGTCGGTTGACACGGCACCGCCGCCGAAATGGAATACGTATGCGCTCATGTGAACAACGAGGCTCCCTGCGTCTGTCTTTATCTGCCGGTCTAAGCCGGATTCGGCCTGCGCACTAGCCTTCTATGCGCGAAAAGTCCGCTACTTTGTGCACTGCAGCACGGAACCGGTCAAGCAGCGCAAGACGGCTAGCCCGTTTGGCCGGGTCTGCGTCGTTGACCGTCACACCATCGAAGAATGCATCGATCGGCCCGCGCAAGGACGCCAACGCGGCCATGGCGGAGGTGAAGTCCTCGGCAGCGATCGCGGTGTCGGCCTGCGGTTCGGCAGCGTTCAGCGCATCGATCAGCGCCTGTTCGGCAGGTTCCGCCTGGTAGGACGGCGCGCCCGCTGCGCTGAACATCTGGTCGGCGATGCCTTCGAACGCCGGATCATCGACCATGACCATGGGATCTTCCTCACCATCGGTGAGCAATAGATCGGCGGCGGTGAAGCCTTCCTTTTTCAGAATGTTGGCGGCGCGCTTGTACCCTGCGAGCAGGTTGGTGCCGTCTTCGGTGGTGACGAAAGCCTGCAGCGCGTGGACGCGGGCGAGCAGGCGGACGAGATCATCCTCTCCACCGAGCGCGAACACGGCGTCGATCAGGTCATGGCGGACGCCTGCTTCGCGTTGTTGGACTTTTAGGCGGTCGGCGAAGAAGGCGAGAAGCGCATAAGTCGAAGCCACGATCTCAGCTGGCTCCAGGTGCTCAATAAAGAACGGCTTGTCCTTCTGGCTGAGAGCTAAATCAGCAAGTGTTTTCGAAGCTTCGCTTTGATCCTGTACAAGCTTAAACAATGGTTGAACGAGGTCAGCTACGCTATCAAGCGTATCTCTTCTCACTTTTTGAAGAGCAATGTTTCGTGCTGCGTTGCTCGACACATCTCGCAACTTTAGACGGATGCCGTTGAAGTCAATGATTGCCAGAGTTGCGAGAGCCGCGCGCCTTAGAGCAAATGGGTCTTTGGAACCGGTAGGCGACTGCTTAATCAGGAAGAACGCAGCCAATGTATCCAACTTATCCGCCAGCGCCACAGCCACCGTCACCGGCGCAGTCGGTACGTCATCGCCCTGCCCTACCGGTTTGTAGTGATCGCGGATGGCGTCGGCTACGGCGTCTGGAAGGCCTTCGGCGCGGGCGTAGTAGCCGCCCATCAGACCTTGGAGTTCGGGGAATTCTCCGACCATTTCGGTGACGAGGTCGGCTTTGCAGAGGCGCGCGGCGAGTTCGGCCTGGTCTGCCAGTTCTGCCTGCGTCCCCGCGAAGGCGGGGACCTCGGGAGGTTGTGCGCGAAGGCCTGAGGCCCCCGCCTGCGCGGGGGAGCAAGTGTTTTGTTGCGGCTTTACGATGCCTTCTTCCACCAGCCAGCGGGCCAGTTTGGCTACGCGGTCTACCTTGTCGGCGACGGTGCCCAGCTTTTCGTGAAAGGTGATGCGGGACAGTTTTTCGGCATGTTCGGACAGCGGCTTTTTCTTGTCCTGTTCCCAGAAGAAGCGGGCGTCGGACAGGCGGGCGGCCAGAACCTTGCGGTTGCCGTCGATGATGGCGGCGCCGTCGGTGGCTTCGATGTTGGCGGTGCAGATGAAGGCGTTGGCTAGCACCCCTCCACCATGCTGCGCATGGTCCCCCTCCCCGTTCCGGGGAGGTTTTGTGCAGACGAAGTATTTCTGGTTTACGCGCGCGGTTAGCTGGATGACTTCGGGGGGGACTTCGAGGAAGGTTTCGTCGAAGCGGCCCATCAGGGGGACGGGCCATTCGGTAAGGCCGGCGTTTTCGATGACGAGGCCTTCGTCTTCGACCAGCATCAGGCCAACGGCCTCGGCGGCGGCGTGGGCCTTTTCGCGGATCAGGGCTTCGCGTTCCGCCTGATCGACAATGACGTGACAGGCGCGCAGTTTTTCGGCGTGGTCGTTTGCGCCGCCGATGGTGATTTCACCGTGGTGGTGGAAGCGGTGGCCGAGCGTGGCGTAGCCGGATTTGATCCCGCCAATTTCGCATTCCACAAGCTCTTCGCCGAGGATGGCGACGATGCCGGAGAGCGGGCGAACCCAGCGCAAGGATTCGGTGGAGAGCGAGGCTGCGCCCCAGCGCTGGCTCTTGGGCCAGGGGAAGGCGCGGATTATGGCGGGGATGGCGGCGGCCAGCACGTCCTTGGTGGCGCGGCCCGGCTTTTCGGTAACGGCGAACCATACGCCATCGCGTTCGGTCAGCTGGTCCTTCGAAAGGCCGGTCTTGCGCAGGAAGCCTTCGAGCGCCTGTTCGGGCGCGGAGGTTTTGGGGCCTTTGAGTTCTTCACTGACCGCTTGCGTTTCCAGCGGCAGATCGCGGGCGATCAGGGCTAGGCGGCGCGGGGTGGACCAGACGGTGATGTCGCCTGCCTTGAGGCCAGCGGCATCGAGTTCCTTGCGGAACAGCTTTTCGAGATCGGCGCGCGCGCCTGCCTGCATGCGGGCCGGGATTTCTTCCGAGCGCAGTTCTAGGAGGAAATCGGCGGTCATGCTGCGCGGTCCGTGAGCTTGGTGCGGGCGTGCTTCGACAGGCTCAGCACGAGCGGGTTTTGGTTGGTGGGGCAGCGTGTCTCGACTTCGCTCGACACGAACGGGATGAGGGCGAGGCTCACTTGCTCCACTCCGGGTATTTGGCGGCCCACTGGTCGGCGTTGCTTTCCATCCAGGCCTCGCAACTACCGCGGGCGAGATCGCGGACGCGGCCCATGTAGCTGGCGCGTTCCTGCACGCTGATCACGCCGCGCGCCTGAAGCAGGTTGAACAGGTGGCTGGCTTCGATGGCCTGTTCATAGGCGGCAATAGGCACGGCAGCTTCGAGGCTGCGGACGCATTCGGCCTCGGCGCGGCGGAAGCCTTCGAACAGGCTGTCGGTATCGGCGACTTCGAAGTTCCATTTGGACATCTGCTTCTCGTTTTCGAGAAACACGTCGCCATAGGTCACGCCGTGATTGTTGAACGCGAGGTCATAGACGTTGTCGACGCCCTGAATGTACATGGCGAGGCGTTCGAGGCCGTAGGTCAGCTCGCCCGCGACGGGCTTGCAATCGAAGCCGCCCATCTGCTGGAAGTAGGTGAACTGCGTGACTTCCATGCCATCGCACCACACTTCCCAGCCAAGGCCCCATGCGCCGAGTGTGGGGGATTCCCAATCGTCTTCGACAAAGCGGATATCGTGGACCAGCGGATCGATGCCGATTTCGACAAGACTTTGCAGGTAGAGTTCCTGCAAGGCAGCAGGGCTGGGTTTCAGGATCACCTGATACTGGTAATAGTGCTGCAAGCGATTGGGGTTTTCGCCATAGCGGCCATCGGTGGGGCGGCGACAGGGCTGCACGAAAGCGGCGTTCCACGGCTCTGGCCCCAGCGCGCGCAGGGTGGTGGCGGTGTGGAACGTGCCCGCACCCATGCGCATGTCATAGGGCTGGAGGATCAGGCAGCCCTGCTGGCTCCAGAAGGCATGGAGGCGCAGGATCATGTCCTGCAGGCTGAGAGGCTTTTGTGAAGTGTCTGCCATGGTGCGGCGGCTTTGGCCGATAGGGCGGGGCAAATCAACTGTCATGCGATGCAAGCTGGCCCGCAGCGAAGGTGCAATTCCTTCATTTCCTCGCAAGGTGTTTGCGGGCAAAAGGCCTGCCATGAAAAACGCCATCAGCACGATTGCCGCTGCCATCGCCCTGACCGGACTTGCGCTGCCTTATATGGCGCAAGCGCAAGCTCCGGCTGCGAAGGCCGCAACCCCTGCCCCGCCCCCCCGGCAGTTGAAACCCGCGCTGTGGAAAGTGGCCGACGAGGATACGACGATCTACTTGTTTGGCACGGTTCACGCCCTGCCCAAGGGGCTGGTCTGGCTTGATGGCCCGCTGGCCAGCGCGCTGGAGGAATCTGCCGAACTGGTGACCGAAATACCCGCACTGGCCGTGGCTGAGCAGCGAAAGAAGGTTATGGCCATCGGATTGCTTGAAGGCGAGACGTTGCGATCCCTGATGGGAGATGCCGATCGCGCTGCTTATGAGGCGCTGCTGGCAAAGCTGAAAATACCTGTGCAGGATTTCGATCCGCTGGAACCATGGCTGGCCGGGATCACGCTGGCTGTGATGCCTTATACCCTTGCCGGATATGGCGCAGAAGATGGCGTAGAGGCGGTGTTGCGCAAGGCGGCGTTGGCCAAGGGCAAGAAACTGGGCGCGTTGGAGACGGCAGATTACCAGTTAGGCCTATTCGACGGGTTGCCCCGCGAGGCCCAGCTGAAGTTCCTGAACGCAGCGGTGAAGGATTTCGACCGCAGCATCGGCATCATCAAAACGATGACCGAGGAATGGGGGGCCGGCGATCCTGATGGTTTGGGCAAGCTGCTGAATGAGAACATGGACGATCCTGAACTTGCCGAAACGCTGCTGTATCAGCGCAATCGCAACTGGGCCGTCTGGGTGCGGCAGCGGTTGCAGCAACCTGGCACGGTGATCGTGGCAGTGGGCGCGGGCCATCTGGCCGGGCCGGGCAGCGTGCAGGATGCGCTGAAGCGGCAGGGCGTGGAGACGGTGCGCGTGCAATGAGGCCTGCGCGATGAGGTTTTTGCGATGAGCCTGTTCAAACGCCTTTTGTTTGCCGTGATCCCGGCGCTGCTGCTGGGCATGGGTGTGGCATGGCTGGGGCGCGACAAGGCGGCGCAGGACACTATTGCCGAGGCTGGCTCCGCCCGTGTGGCCTTGTGGGAGATTGCCGACAACACCGGCACAGTGCGCGGCTATCTGTTCGGCACGGTCCATGCGTTGCCGCCAAAAACGCAATGGCTGCGCCCGGCGATTACGCAGGCGCTGGCCGCGTCTGACCGGCTGGTGCTGGAGATTGCCGAGCCGATTGACCAGACCGTGGCCGGGGCGGCTTTGGCGGAACTGGCAGGCACGCCGGGCCTGCCCCCGCCTTCGCAGCGGGTGGAAGCCAAAGTGCGCGATGATCTGGCCAAGGTCTATCGCAAGCTGGGGCTGACCGATGCCGACTTTGCCGATACCGAAAGCTGGGCTGTGGCGCTGCAACTGGCCGCCATTGCCGGGGAGAAGGCCGGGTCCAATCCCGAAAGCGGATCGGAGCCGGTACTGCGCCAGCTGGCAGCGGGCAAGCCGGTGGCGGGCTTCGAGACGATTCGCAGTCAGTTTGGCGTGTTCGATGCGCTGCCCGCGCGTGAGCAGCAGGTATTGCTGCGTGAGGTGACGATCGAAGCGGCAAGCGAAGACGACGAGGAGGCCGCGATGATCGCCATGTGGATGCGCGGCGATGATCTGGGCATTGCGCGCGAGGCGAACGAAGGGTTTTTGGCCGATCCGGGGCTGCATGTGGCGCTGCTGACCAACCGCAACCGGGACTGGGCCGATCAGCTCGATGCCATGCTGGACGGCGGGGCCAAGCCGTTTGTGGCGGTGGGCGCGGCACATCTGGCGGGATCGGACAGCCTGCAGCGGCTGATGATGGCGCGTGGGTGGGCGATCCGTCGGGTGCCCTAGGCGGCTAACCACTCGCGGGCGGCAAGGCCGAGGAAGACGACCGCGACGAGAAACGTGATCAAATAGACTACCGTCCATGGCATGAAGCCAACCGCATCGAGATTGACGCGGCGCAGGCGGCGACGTTCTGCCCAGACCGAGGTGAGCGCGATTGTCAGCGCCACTGCGCCTGCGGCGAGGTGGAATTGCCAGAGGTGGGGGAACCAGTCTTCCATTGCGGATCAGATGGGCAAGGAAGGGGTTGATCGCAAGGGGAGTTGGCCTAAGGCGCTGGCATGCCCGGCTCTGATAGCTCTCAAAATCGGCCTCAAAGCAGACCAATGTTCGCTTTGGCTTTGCGCCTGCTGGCGACGGTGCTGTTCTCCATTATGCTGCTGCTGGTGAAGTTGACCGGGGAGCGCGGGATTGCGCTGCCCGAGACGCTGTTCTGGCGGCAGGCCATGCCCGCGCTGGCGATTTTCGGTTGGCTGGCTGCGCGCGGACAAGTCGGGCGGCTCAAGACAAAGCGCCCGTGGGTCCATGCGCGGCGGGCGCTGATCGGTGGCACGGGGATGTTCCTGACTCTGGGTGTGGTGCGCATCCTGCCGCTGGCTGAGGCGACCGTGCTGGGCTTTACCGCGCCGATGTTTGCGGTGATCCTGTCGGCGCTAATGCTGAAAGAGAAGGTCGGGCCGTGGCGCTGGACGGCGGTGGTGGCGGGCCTTCTGGGGGTGTTGATCATTGCGGGGCCGGATGCGGGCAACCTTCCCCTGTTCGGGGTTGCGGTGGGCATCGGCGCTGCCTTCATGGTAGCACTGGTGACGGTGCAGGTGCGCGATCTGGGGCGGACCGAGGAGCCGCTGACGGTGGTGTTCTATTTCTCGGCCATCAGCGCGCCGTTTCTGGGGCTGTTCCTGTTCAGCACGGGGATGCGCCACGATATGATTGGCTGGCTGATGCTGGGCGGGATTGGCGTGAGCGGACTGTTCGCGCAGATCACGATGACCGCTTCGTTGCGCTACGGCACCGTAGCGAGTGTGATTGTGGTCGATTATATCCAGCTGGCTTGGGCCACGTTCTGGGGCTGGCTGGTGTTCAGCCACATGCCGCCGGTGAGCACATGGATTGGCGCGCCAGTCATCATCGGAGCGAGCCTGCTGATCGTCTGGCGCGAACATGTGCTGGGCAAACGGCAAAAGGCAGCCGCGGCGCTGGAACCGGTCTGACCCATGCGCGTTTGAACCTGCAGATCGGGCATGCGGCGAACCTTCTTCGCCCGCCCCATGCTAAAAAGGTGAACGCCATGATCCGCAAGTTCGTTTTTGCCACAATGATGGGTGGACTTATTCTGGGCGCGAGCGCCTGTAACACGGTCAAGGGCGCAGGGCAGGATTTGCAGTCCGCCTCGAAAACGACCGAAGAAGCCATCAACGACTGATTGGTCTTCAGATGTGCAAAAGGGCCGCTCCGGGATACCGGGGCGGCCCTTGTTACGTCAGTCTTCCTTCCAGACCAGCTTGGGCTTGCGGGCGGCCAACGTTTCATCGAGGCGGCGGCGCGGGGCGAGGTGCGGGGCGGATTTGAGCATTTCATCCCCTGCCCGCGCGCGTTCGGCAAGCGAGCGCATGGCGCCAACGAACTGGTCGATCCCGGCCTTGCTCTCGGTCTCGGTCGGCTCAACCAGCATGGCGCCGTGAACGACAAGCGGGAAATAGACCGTCATCGGGTGGTAGCCCTCATCGATCAGGCCCTTGGCCAGATCGTTGGTAGAGAACCCTTCGGCAAAGCCATCGTCCGAGAAAAGCGCTTCATGCATGCAGTGGCCCGATGCACCGAACGGCGCGTCGAGCACGTCATCAAGGCTGCGCAGGATGTAGTTGGCGTTGAGGACGGCATCGCCCGAGACTTGGCGCAGACCGTCAGCGCCGTGGCTGAGGATATAGGCCAGTGCGCGGGTGTACATGCCCATCTGGCCGTGGAACGCGCACATGCGGCCGAACGCCTGCGGGTGTTCCTCGTGCGCCTGCTCCTCCTCGATCAGCTTGACCGAACCATCGGCCTGCCGCGCGGTGAAGGGCAGCGGGCCGAAGGGCGAAAGCGCTTCGGACAGGACAACCGGGCCGGAGCCGGGGCCGCCGCCGCCGTGCGGGGTGGAGAAAGTCTTGTGCAGGTTGATGTGCATGGCATCGACGCCAAGATCGCCCGGACGCACGCGCCCGACGATGGCGTTGAAGTTTGCCCCATCGCAATAGACATAGCCGCCCGCCGCGTGGACGGCATCGGCGATGATTTTCAAATCCCGTTCGAACAACCCGCACGTGTTGGGATTGGTGATCATCACGCCCGCTACATCAGGGCCGAGGCGGGCAATCAGCGCAGTGGAATCGACGCGGCCTTCGGGCGTGGCGGGGATGTTTTCCACCCGGAACCCGGCGAAAGCGGCCGTGGCGGGATTGGTGCCATGTGCGCTTTCGGGCACGAGGATGACGTCGCGTGGATCGCCCTTCGCTTCAAGCGCAGCGCGGATGCACAGCAGGCCGCACAATTCGCCATGGGCACCGGCCTTGGGCGTCATCGCCACACCGTGCATACCGGTGAGTTCGATCAGCCAGTGCGCCAGTTCGTTCATCACAGACAGCGCGCCTTGCACAGTGTGGACCGGCTGCAGCGGGTGGACATCGGCAAAGCCGGGCATCCGCGCGACCTTTTCATCAAGGCGCGGGTTGTGCTTCATCGTGCATGAGCCAAGCGGGAACAGGCCAAGATCAATGGCGTAGTTCTGGCGCGACAGGCGGGTGTAGTGGCGCACGGTTTCCGGCTCTGACAAACCGGGCAGGTTTGGCCGTTCGGCGCGGGCCATTGGGCCGAGCGCGCTCAGGTCGATGGCTGCGGTATCGGGGAAATCGACGCCGGAGCGGTCCGCCGCACCAAGTTCGAACAGCAGCGCTTCTTCCAGTTGCAGCGCACGGTTGCCGGTGAAAGTGCGGATGCCAGTTTCGGGCGCATTTTCGCCCATCGAGGGCCGCCAACCGGTGGGATTAATCGCGTTCATGCCAGCACCTCCTTGAGCGCAGCGGCGAGCGCTGCGATGTCATCATCTGTCGTGCATTCGGTGGCGGCGACGATCATGCCATTGGCCAGCGCCGCCTCCTGCGGGTAGAGGCGGCCAAGCGAGACGCCGCCAAGCACTTGCCGGTCCGCCAGATCGCGCACCACCTGCCGCGCGTCCTTGGGCAGAGTGATCGCAAATTCATTGAAGTAATGCGTGTTGACCACGGTCACGCCGGGGACTTGCGCCAGTGCTGTGGCGGTCTTGCGGGCGGCGGCGTGGCTTAGCTTTGCCATATCGGACAGGCCCGATCCGCCAAGCAACGTCATATGGACCGAGAACGCCAGCGCGCAGAGGCCTGAGTTGGTGCAGATGTTGCTCGTCGCCTTCTCGCGCCGGATATGCTGTTCGCGCGTGGAGAGCGTGAGGACGAAACCACGCTTGCCATCGGCATCGACGGTTTCCCCACACAGACGACCAGGGATCTGACGCAGATACTTTTCGCGGCAGCCGAACAGGCCAAGGTAGGGCCCGCCGAACTGGAGGCCGACGCCGATGGACTGGCCCTCACCAACAACGATATCCGCACCAAGGCTGCCGGGGCTTTGCAATACGCCCAGCGCGACGGGTTCGGTGACAACGGCGATCAGCAACGCGCCTTTGGCCTGTGCGGCAGTGGCGATGGCGGCAAGATCGGGGATGCGGCCGAGGATGTCCGGGTACTGAACCACGACGCATGAGGTGGCATCATCAATGCGGGCGATCAGCGCGGCATCGTCCGCGGTGGCGGTAAGTTCGGGCACGGCGGTATCGAGCACGTCGCCTGTGAATTTGGCCATCGTGCGCGCGGTTTCGACATAGTGCGAATGGACCCCACCCGAGAGCACGGCCTTGCCGCGCTTGGTGATGCGCCCCGCCATGGCGATGGCTTCCCAGCACGCGGTAGAGCCGTCGTAGAGCGAGGCGTTGGCAACTTCGGTGCCGAACAAGCGCGCGACCTGGGTCTGAAATTCGAACAGCACCTGCAGCGTGCCCTGCGCGATTTCGGGCTGATAGGGCGTGTAGGCCGTCAGGAATTCGCCGCGCTGGATCATGTGATCGACGGTAGCGGGCACATGGTGGCGATAGGCGCCAGCGCCAAGAAAGAACGGCACAGATCCAGCAGTGACATTGTTGGAAGAAAGCCGCGCCATGTGGCGTTCGACCGCCATTTCGCTCGCGTGATTGGGCAGGCCCGCGATGGGGGCAGACAGGCGGGCTTCGGCAGGAACATCGGCAAACAGCTCGTCAATCGAGCCTGCGCCGATGACCGAGAGCATGGCGCTGCGATCGGTATCAGTCAGGGGAAGGTAGCGCATGGTATCAAAGCTCCGCGATGAAGGCCTGATAGGAAGCCTCGTCCATCAGGCCATCGAGTTCGGCAGGGTCTGACAGGGTCATCTTCCACAGCCAGCCATCGCCTTCGGGATCGGTGTTGACGAGTTCGGGCTGGTATTCGAGCGCGGCGTTGGAAACCGTGACTTTGCCCGAAACGGGGGCGTAGACATCGGACGCAGCCTTGACGCTGTCGACCACCGAGGCGCTTTCTCCCATCGACACTTCGCTGCCCGCGCCGGGCACCTCGACGAAGGTGATGTCACCGAGTTGGCTTTGGGCATAGTCGGTGATGCCAACGGTGGCTTCGCTGCCTTCGACCGCAATCCATTCGTGGTCCTTGGTGAAATAGCGGGTCATCAAGCGGCTCCTTTGCGGTGATAGCGATGGGGAACAAAAGGCATAGGCACGACACTGGCGGCCAGTTTGCGGCCGCGCACGTCGATGGTGAGTGGGGTCCCGGGTGCGGCGTGGGCGACGGTCACGTAGGCCATGGCGATCGGGCGTTCGAGGCTGGGCGAGAAGCCGCCCGACGTGATGGTGCCAACTTCGGTGTCGCCCGACAGCACCTTTGCGCCTTCGCGCGCGGCCATTCGGCCTTCGATGGCAAGTCCGACGCGGCGGGTTTCGGCTCCGCTGGCAATCAGCGGAAGGATGACATCAGCGCCGGGAAAGCCGCCTTCGTTGCAGCGGCGCTTGTTGATGCCGAAGAGCAGGTCTGCGCTGACAGGATCGACGGTGTCGGTCATGTCATGGCCATAGAGCGGAAGGCCCGCTTCAAGCCGCAAACTGTCGCGCGCACCAAGGCCGATGGGCTTTACTTGCGGTTGGGCGCAGATCAGATCGGCCAGTTCTGCAGCGCTTTCCGCCGGGACGGAGATTTCGAAGCCGTCTTCGCCGGTGTAGCCTGAGCGGCTGATCCATGCATCCACGCCGCCCACCTTGAACTGGCCACCGCGCATGAAGGTAAGCGCAGACAACGGATATTGCCCGGTCAGGAGCGGTTCGAGCGCTTCAAACGCCTTCGGACCTTGCAACGCGAACAGCGCGCTGTCTTCAAGGTGGTTGATTGTGATGGCATCGGGCAGGCGTTCGCGCAGGGTGGCGATATCGTCCCATTTGGTGGCACCGTTGACGACGAGGTAGAAGCCCTGCCCCCAGCGGCTGACCATCAGGTCATCGAGGATGCCGCCCTCATCGTTCAGCAGCAGCGAATAGCGCACGCCGCCGATGGGCAGCGTTGAAAGGTCGATGGGCAGCACCGCTTCAAGCGCGGCTTCTGCGCCTTCGCCAGAGACGTAAAGCTGGCCCATGTGCGAGACATCGAAGAAGCCGGCACTTTCGCGGGTCCAGAGGTGTTCGGCGATGATCCCTTCAAATTGCACGGGCATCCAGTACCCGGCGAAGTCGACCATACGACCGCCGCGCGCACGGTGCCATGGATCGAGCGGCAGCGTGAGAGGCGCACCTGGGCCGGCATCTGCTTCGTCAATGTCTTGAATATCGTATGTGTCGCTCACAAATATCATTCCCGTACAGTTTAGACGCCATTCGGCGCCCCCTCTGTCACGGAAACCTGAGAGCTTTCCCCCGCCCGCCTCTCCTGACGGGTTTCATGGGGTTACCCCTTCGGCGGCCCTTCCCTTTGCGGGAAATGACTCTTTCCAGAGTGTCGCTGTCGACCCACGCGGTCCTTTTGCCTGAGAGATTCCGGGGCGGTTGCTCCTTCGGCGTCTCTCGACTCTGAACGAATCGAGAGAACTCTCCCGCGCGATCAGCGACGCTTGTTCATCGCTGCAGTGCAGCGTGAAGTCAACACGGCTTCCTAAGCCTTATCCCCGGCGCAAAATCCGGCGGAATTCATCGTGATGATGGACGAAGCGTCCGCGCTGTTTGGCACCCGCCAATGACAGGATCACGCGGGCAAGATCAGCGTCACGGACCGAGCGATACCGGCGGAACTTACCCTGCATCAGCAGATCGGCCAGCGGGCTGAGGATCATGCCGATGCGTTCCGCTGCGCGCGCGGAGCCTTCCCGGTGGCCGCGCAAAAGGCCAGGGCGCAGCAGATCGAGCCGATCGAAGTGCAGCTTGGCCAGCTTGTCCTCCACCTCGCCCTTGACGGAGAGGTAGAAGTTCTTCGATCCCAGTTCCGCACCGACTGAAGAAACGACGATCAACTGGCGCGCGCCCGCTGCCTTGGCGGCTGCGGCGCTTTCAAGGACGAGATCGTGATCGATGGCGCGGAAGGCGGCCTTGTCTCCGCCCACAGTCTTGATCGTGGTGCCCAGCGCAATGACCGCAGTGTCTGGTTGCGCAGCAGCTATGGCATCCGGCCAGTGCCCGGTATCGGAGAGCAGCATTTCCATGCGCGCACCCTTGGGCAGAGGCACTTCGCGGCGGGCGATGGCGACGAGGTGAATTTCGGCGCGGTCAACCGCCTGCGCCATGACGGCACGTCCGATCAGGCCGGTGGAGCCGACGAGAACAACGCGAGTCTGTTCAGACATTTCTGAGGCCTTCGGGGGTGTGGCCAAACAGCTTGGCGTAGCTGTCGATGGCGTAGCGGTCGGTCATGCCTGCGATGAAATCAGCGATGTGTCGGCTGCGCGCTGGTTCTGTTTGCGGAAGCGAGGTGCGCCAGCTTTCGGGCATTTGCAGGGGGTCTTTCGCAAAGGCCGCGAAGAGTTCGGCGATGACTTCGCGCGCGCGATCAGCGGTCTGTCGCTGCTCCTCGTGCAGATACAGCCGCTGGTACATAAACTGTTTGAGTGCGCGCTCTTCCACACCCATCGCAGGCGAGAACGTGGCGAGCGGGCGGCCAGCGGCGCGGACATCAGCGGCGCTGGCGACGCCGGTCTGCGCGATATTGGTTTGCGTGGTGGCGATCACATCATTGACCATGCGCCCGATCTGGCCGCGCACCAGTTCCCGCAGCAGGCGATCCTGTGGAGCTGAGGGGAATCGGCGCTCGATGATGCGCCACTGGTCTGCCACGCAGGGCAGTTCGAGCAGCTGATCGAGGCACAGGAACCCGGCGCGCAGGCCATCATCGATATCGTGATTGTCATAGGCGATATCGTCGGAAATAGCGGCGACTTGCGCTTCGAGCGAAGCAAAGGTGGTGAGATCCAGCGAAAACGCGGCGTCTAGCTCCTGCAGCGCCCAGGTGGGTTTAAGGATCGGGCCGTTGTGCTTGGCGAGACCTTCGAGCGTTTCCCACGTGAGATTCAGACCCTCGTGGCCGCAATAGGGGCTTTCGAGGCGCATCAGAACGCGCAGGGTATTGGCGTTGTGATCGAAGCCGCCCGCATCAGACATCGCGGCTTCAAGCGCGTCTTCTCCGGCGTGGCCGAACGGGGGGTGGCCGATATCATGGGCAAGGCACAGCGCCTCGGTCAAGTCCTCGTCCAACCCCAGCGTGCGAGCAATGACACGGCCGATCTGCGCGACTTCGAGGCTGTGGGTGAGGCGGACGCGGTAATGATCGCCATCGGGCGCTATGAACACTTGCGTTTTGTGGCGCAGGCGGCGGAACGCGATGGAGTGGATGATGCGGTCACGGTCACGCTGAAATGCGCTGCGCGGGCCGCGAGAGGCTTTGTCGTCGGTGCCAAACTCCCGCCCGCGCGTGGTGGCAGGGTTGCTGGCGTAGGGGGCGCGGCCCTCGATCATGATGCGCTCAGCCGAGGATCCAATCGACAGCGGCCTGCGCGTGGATGCGGGTGCAATCGTAGATCGGCAGGACATTGGCATCGACATCGATCACCATGTCCAGCTCGGTGCAGGCCAGCACAGCCGCCTGTGCACCGCGCTGCTCCATGTTGGTCAGCATGGTCTTGAACGCGCGTTCGGCAGCGCGGGTGGCCTTGCCCTGCATCAGTTCGTCATAGATGATCGCATCGGTTGCTTCGACTTCCTCAACCACTGGAGGCAGCAGGCTGATGCCGTGGGCGACGAGGCGTTTGCGATAGAAGCTTTCCAACACGACATAGCGCGTGCCCAGCAGGGCGGCGGTTTCGATACCATCCGCCTTCATCTTGGCAGCCACCGTATCGGCGATGTGGATGACCGGGATCGACACGGCACCGGCCACATCATCATAAACCTTGTGCATCGAATTGGCGCCGATCAGTAGCGCGGTGGCACCGGCCTGTTCAAGGCGGCGCGCGCTTTCCGACAGTATCGCAGCGGCACGCGCCCACTGATCTGGGCTCGACAGGCGGGCCAGCGGTTCGAAATCAAGGCTCTCGATCAGGAGCGGCGCGCTCGACAGCGTCGAGGTGCGGGCCTGCACCAGCTGGTTGATGTCTTCATAGTAGGTGCGGGTGGAAAACCAGCTCATGCCGCCGATAAGGCCGATCTTGCGCAAAGCGATATCTCCTGCGGGCTGAGAACACCCTGTCGCGCAGGGCCTTACGAAAGGTGGTGCGGCAGGTCCAGTGCTGGCGCTATTTCTTCTCGGGCGCGAAGCCGGTGGCGCACAGGGCGGCGGCGCTGGTAGTGACGCCGAGCAATTCCGCATCGCCAAGACGGCGCACAGTCAGGACATAGTCCGACAGACTGCGCTTGGGCGCTTGCAACGACTTGAGCCGCGAAAGTTGGCCAAGCGACAGGCGGTCCGTCATACGCTCTGCCATGCAGGCCGCGTTGGAATCGGAAAGGCCCGCATCGACCAGAGCCGAGCGGACCTTTCCATAAGCCAGTTTTGAAGGTGCGCAGGCCCCTGCTGCGATGGCGAGAGCCAGCACGGCGGAGACCAGACGCTTCATCAGTGCGCGAGACTCTTGACGATGTCTTCGACCATCTTCTTCGCATCGGCCAGAAGCATCATGGTTTGGTCCATATAGAACACGTCGTTGTCGACACCAGCATAGCCGACCCCGCCCATCGAGCGCTTGACGAAGAAAATCGTCTTGGCCTTGTCCACATCGAACACGGGCATGCCATAGATCGGTGAGGACTTGTCGGTCTTCGCCGCAGGGTTCACCACGTCGTTCGCGCCGATGATGAAGGCAACGTCAGCCTGCGCAAACTCGCTGTTGATGTCTTCCAGCTCGAACACTTCATCGTAAGGTACGTTGGCTTCGGCCAGCAGCACGTTCATGTGCCCGGGCATACGACCTGCGACCGGATGGATGGCGTACTTGACGTTGACGCCTGCCTTTTTCAGCACGTCGCCCATTTCACGCAGCGCGTGCTGCGCTTGTGACACGGCCATGCCGTAACCGGGGATGATGATGACAGTTTCCGCTTCCTTCATCATGTAGGCCGCGTCTTCGGCCGAGCCGCGCTTCCACGGGCGCTGTTCGCGCACCGTGCCATCCGAGGCTGCTGCATCTGCGCCAAAGCCGCCCGCAATCACCGAGATGAAGCTGCGATTCATCGCCTTGCACATGATATACGAAAGGATCGCACCGGACGAGCCGACCAGTGCGCCGGTCACGATCATCGCCGTGTTCTGAAGCGTGAAGCCCATCGCTGCGGCTGCCCAACCCGAATAGGAATTGAGCATCGAGACGACCACCGGCATGTCTGCGCCGCCGATGGGGATGATCAGCAGGAAGCCGATGATGAACGCCAACACGGTCAGCGTGGCGATGACCCAGACCGACTGGTCCTGCGTGAAGTAGGCGGTGAGCCCGATGATCGCCAACAGCGTGCCGAGGTTCAGCACGTGGCGGCCCGGCAGCATGATCGGCGCACCGCTCATCTTGCCCGCAAGTTTAAGGAACGCGATGATCGAGCCGGAGAAGGTGATCGCGCCGATGGCAATGCCAAGGCCGAGTTCGATGCGGCTAACCGGATTGATCTCAGTTATCACCTGCGCAGGAACAAGGTTCGCACCAGTCACTGCGTTCAATAGGTTTTCAGCGGGAACTTGGTGCAAAATGCCGAAGGCTTCTGGGTTCAAGTAAGCCGCCCAGCCCACCAGCACGGCGGCAAGACCGACCAGCGAATGGAAGGCTGCGACCAGTTGCGGCATATCGGTCATCGCAATGCGCTTGGCGATCACGAAGCCGATACCGCCACCGATGGCCAGCGCGACAAGGATTTCAGGCAGGCTGGCGATGGAATGCGTGAGCAGCGTGGTGACCACCGCAATGGTCATGCCGATCATGCCATAACGGTTGCCCGCACGGCTGGTGGCGGGGCTGGACAGCCCGCGCAGAGCCAGGATGAACAGGACGCCAGAGACGAGGTAGGCCAGAGCCACCCAGGGAGAGACAGCGACGTGTTCCATCACTTCTTCTCCTTCTTCTTGTACATCGCGAGCATGCGCGCGGTGACGGCGAACCCGCCGAAGATATTGACCGAAGCCAGCACCACTGCGCCAAGACCCAGCCATTTGGCCGAAGGGCTACCGGCAGCAGCCGAGGCGACCAATGCGCCGACCACGATGACCGAAGAAATGGCGTTCGTCACCGCCATCAGCGGCGTGTGCAGTGCCGGGGTGACCGACCAGACGACGTAGTACCCGACAAAGCAGGCGAGCACGAAAATGCTCAAGATCGATATGAAGTCCATGTGTCCCCCCTCAGGCCAGCAGGCGTTCGTTGACCACCTTGCCGCCCTGCGTCAGGCGGATGGCGTTGCCGATTTCCTCGTCCAGAACGGGTTTGCCCTGTTCCTTGTCCCAGAAGGCCGAGAGGAAATTGAACAAGTTGCGGCTGAACAGCGCCGAAGCATCCGCGGGCAATTGTGCAGGCGTGTTGGAAAAGCCGACGATTTTGACGCCGTGCCGTTCGATCACCTGATCGGGCACAGATCCTTCGACATTGCCGCCTTGCGCGACGGCGAGGTCATAAATCACCGAGCCGGGCTTCATCGTGGCGATCTGTGCATCGCTGACCAGACGGGGCGCGGCGCGGCCCGGGATCAGCGCTGTGGTGATCACGATATCTTGCTTGGCGATGTGGCTGGAAACCAGTTCAGCTTGCGCCTTCTGATACTCTTCCGACATTTCGGTCGCATAACCGCCTGCGCCCTCGCCTTCGATCCCGGCGACATTTTCCACGAAGATCGGCTTGGCACCGAGCGACTGAATTTGCTCCTTGGTGGCAGAGCGCACGTCTGTTGCCGAAACCTGCGCGCCGAGGCGGCGAGCGGTGGCGATGGCTTGCAGGCCTGCAACGCCAACACCCATGACAAAGGCCTTGGCAGCAGACACGGTGCCCGCAGCCGTCATCATCATCGGGAAAGCGCGGCCATAGTGGCTGGCCGCGACCAGCACGGCCTTGTACCCGGCGAGGTTCGACTGCGAGGACAGGATGTCCATGCTTTGTGCACGCGTGATGCGCGGCATGAATTCCATCGCCAGCGCTTCAAAACCGGCAGCAGCATAAGCATCGACCCGCTCGCGCTTTGTAAACGGATCAAGGCTGGCAACAATCCATGCACCGGGATTGGCGCCGGAAAGCTGATCAACCTCGGGCCCTTGCACCCCAAGCACGATATCGGCACCGGCAACCGCATTGTCGGTGACTTCAGCTCCGGCAGTTCGGTAATCTTCGTCAGAAATCGAAGCGGTGACACCGGCCCCGCTTTCCACGGCAACCGTTGCACCAAGCGCAATGAACTTTTTCACGGTTTCCGGCGATGCCGAAACCCTGCTCTCCCCTGTCGCACGTTCCCGAAGGACGGCGATCTTTATTGCCCCTGCCACGGCGCTTTTACTGGATCACCAGGATGACCACGAACACCAGCGCGATGATCGCAGGCGTGGACCACTTCACCAGATTGACGAAGCCTTCATAGGTCGACTTGGCGGCTTTGATGTCATTTGCAGGAGCCATGTTCTTCCCCAAAAAATCACGCGCTCATATTGGCGCAACGCATATGCTCTAGCGATGGCTTGGCTGGCACTCAAGTGCGTAGCGCGCACTTCAGGCTGAAACCGCCACGTCAGGCTTAATCGCCTCTTTACCCAATCCGGTTAGTGCTTGGCACCTGACGCAAATGCGGGGAGTCTAAAGTACAGGTCATGCAGGAGCCCGAACAGCGCCTTCTCATGTTGATTGATGACGAACCCGCGCAGTGCCGACTGATTTCGGCACTGGCATCGCGCGAGGGTTGGCGCACGGTCATTGCCCGCGATTCGGAAAGCGCTATCGCCACGCTTGGGACCCGGCAGGGGATGCAGCTTGGTGCGATCATTCTTGACCAGTGGGTGCCGGGCGATGATGCCTGCTCGCTGATAGCAGAACTGAAAGCGCGCCGCCCTGCCCTGCCCATCCTGATGCTGACCACCAGCAACTCGCCGTTGCTGGCAGTCGAAGCCATGCGCGCCGGGGCCACGGACTATCTGATCAAGCCCGTTGCACCCGAACGGCTGTTGCAGGCGCTGCGCAGTGCTACCACGCGCGAAACCGACGCGATTGAATTGCAACCCCTGACTGAAAAGCTGGGCGCACCGCTCGATTTCGATTCGATGATCGGGGCCGCCCCTGCTTTCCGCGCGGCGCTGGCCGTGGCCGCAAAAGCTGCACGCACCCATGCCAACGTGATGATCGAAGGCGAAAGCGGCACCGGCAAGGAAATGCTGGTGCGCGCCATGCATGCCGCGAGTACACGCGCCAAAGCCGCGCTACGCACGATCAACGCGGGCGGCATTCCGGCCAATCAGATTGAATCCGCGCTGTTCGGGCATGAAAAGGGCGCGTTTGCCGGCGCGTTTGAACGTCACGTAGGCCTGTTGCAGCATGCCGATGGAGGGACACTGGTGATCGACGAGATCGACCGTTTGCCCGACGATGTACAGGAGCGACTGGTCCGCTATTTGGAGCGCGGGGATGTGCAACCCATCGGCGCGCGCCATTCCTTCCGCGTTGACGTGCGCATCATCAGTTGCGCCAATGCCGGGATTCGTGATCTGGTGGAAACCGGCGATTTCCGCGCCGAGTTGCATGCGCTGCTGACGCAAACGCATGTGACTCTGCCCGCATTGCGTGAACGGCCTGCCGATATTGCTGCGCTGGCGAGGCATTTCCTTGCGCGCATTGGCGAGCAGCCAGGACTTCGCCCCTTGGGCATCACCGATGGCGCGCTGGCACTGCTCGGCGCTTATGATTGGCCGGGCAATGTCCGCCAATTGCAGGCAACGTTGTTCCGCGCCGCCGTGTTCTGCGATGGCGAAGCACTGACGCCGCAGGATTTTCCGAACCTTTCCAGCTTGATTGGCGAAGGTCATCGGCGGGTGCCTAATGTGACCGACGGCGCTGGCATCACGCTGTTTGCGCCCGATGGCAACTTGCGACCGCTCGAAGAAATCGAAGCCGATGTGATCCGTCTGGCGATTGGCCACTATCGCGGGCGCATGACCGAAGTGGCGCGGCGGCTGGGCATTGGCCGGTCCACGCTTTATCGCAAGCTTTCCGAACTGGGAATCGACAACGCCGCCTGATTGGCGCTAGTTTTGGCCCATGGCTGGGACTTTGGAATTTGCAGGGCGCACGGCGCTCGTAACTGGCGCGGCATCGGGCATCGGTGCGGCGTCGGCGCGTTGGCTTGATGCGCAAGGCATCGGCGAACTTCACCTGATCGATATCAACCGGCGCGGGCTCGACCAGCTTGACCTTGGGTGCAATGTCCACGCGCTGGGCGGCGATGTGACCGATCCCAACATGTGGAAGTTGTTCGAGCGCGAATTGCCGCAGATCGACTTTGCCGTGCTGAACGCGGGAATTGCCAGCAACGGCGATATCGTGGACCTGGATATTGCCTCGTGGCGTAAGACGATGGCAGTCAATCTCGATGGCATGTTCCTCTCGCTGCGCACGGCGATGCGCGCGATGAAGAAAGCCGGACGGGGTTCGATTGTGCTGACCGCTTCGATCTCAGGCGTCAAAGCGGCGGCGGGGACAGCAGCCTATTCGGCGTCAAAGGCCGCGACAATCCAGTTGGCGCGCGTTGCAGCGGCAGAGGCTGCGCAATTTGGCGTGCGCGTCAACGCAATTGCGCCCGGCGGCGTTGATACCGGCATCTGGGACAAGGCCGAATGGTTCGCCCCGATGGTAGAAGCCCATGGCGGTCGGGCCGAGGCGCTTGCAGCGATGGCAAAGGATGCAACGCCATTGGGGCGATTTGCCAGTGCGGATGAAGTGGCCGCACAGATCGGCTTTCTGCTGTCTGACGCAGCCGCGACGATTACCGGCACCTGCCTTGTCAGCGATGGCGGCGTTTCGCTTTAGGCGAGCTGGCTGAAATCGGTTAGCGCCGCATCGCGCAAGCCCCGCCAGACGTGGAAGGCCTGTACGGTTTCGGCCACATCGTGAACCCGCACCATCTGGCAGCCAGCATCCATCGCTTTCAAGGCAAGCATGACCGATCCGGCCATGCGCTGATGCGAGGACGCTTCATTGGACAGCGCGCCGATCAAGCGCTTGCGGCTAGCGCCGAACAGGATCGGCTGGCCCAGCGCGTGGAACAGCGGCAGGGCGTTGATGAGCGCCAGATTTTCAGCCAGTGATTTGCCAAAGCCGATGCCGGGATCAAGCAGGATCTTCTCGCGCGCGATGCCTGCAGCAAGGGCGGCGTCGCGGCGTTCGCGCAAGGCGTCGAACACGTCGAGCACGACGTCGGCGTATTCGCCATCGGCGTGGAGATCGCCATCGGTGCCCGGCGCGTGCATCAGCACGACCGGCGCGCCCGATTTTGCCACGATTTCAGCGGTGCGCGGATCGTGCCGCATGGCGGATACATCGTTGACGATGTGTGCGCCTGCGGCCAGCGCCGCCTCGATCACGCTGGAGCGCCGGCTGTCGATGGAGATGGCAGCGCCTGCTGCGGCAAGCTTTTCGATCACCGGGACGACGCGCTTGACCTCGTCCCCCTCCCACACCGCAGCCGCGCCGGGGCGGGTGGATTCGCCGCCCACATCGATCAAGCCTGCCCCGCCTGAGAGCATCGCGTGGGCATGGTCGAGCGCTGCATCGGGCTTGTCAAGAAACTGGCCGCCATCGGAAAAACTGTCGGGCGTGACGTTGAGGATGCCCATGATCTGCGGCTGGTCGAGCCGTAGCATGCGTTGGCCACAGGCGAGCGGGGCATGGGTGCGGCGCAGGTTTTCCCATTGCGTCGTGGCTTCGGCCGTCAGCGCATCGGGCAGTGCTGCGATGGAAGTGGGCATGTCTGCCGTGCCGAGCATTTGGCGCGCGGTCACTTTTGCGCCATCGCGCACGATCAGCGCAAAGCGGCTGGCATAGGCAAGGCTGCCCCCGAGCCGGACGGCTGCGCCTTCTTCAGACTGCGGGCTTTCAGCCAGCGCGATGGGGCGAATATAAACCGATGGCATTAGTGCGTCCCCGCGAAGGCGGGGACCTCGGGCTGGTATGCGCGAGGGGGTCCGCCAGATGGCCTGAGGCCCCCGCCTACGCGGGGGCGCGGTGGGGGTTCAAGTCAATCTTCCACAGCCAGCAGATACAATTGCCGTAGCGCATCAATCGGCTTGACCTCGCCTTCGTGTTCGACGTGCCAGAACGTCCAGCCATTGCACGATGGTGCGCCCTGAAGCTTTGCGCCCAGGCTGTGGATTGAGCCGATTTCGGCATCCGATTGCAGCGAACCATCGGCGCGAACAACGGCGGTGAAGCGGCCCTTCTTGGCGGTAAGGCGTGTACCGGGGGTAAGATAGCCGCTTTCCACCAGCGCGCCGAAGGCAACCTTGGGTGCAGAGCGCTTGGACTGCATCGTCACGAGCGAGGATTCGTCCAGCGGCAGCGCCAGTTCGATGCGTTCCAGCGCCACCTCGATGTAATCGTCCTCGCGCTCGCAGCCGATCCAATCCCGGCCCAGACGCTTGGCAACCGCGCCCGTAGTGCCGGTGCCAAAGAACGGATCCAGCACCACATCGCCCTTGTTGGTCGTGGCGAGCATAACGCGGTAGAGCAATGCCTCGGGCTTCTGCGTCGGGTGGGCCTTGGTGCCATTGCGGCGCAGGCGTTCGGGGCCGGAGCAGATCGGCAGCACCCAGTCAGAGCGCATCTGCAGTTCATCGTTCAGCGTCTTCATCGCGCGGTAGTTGAAGGTGTACTTCGACTTCTCACTCTTCGACGCCCAGATCAGCGTTTCGTGCGCGTTGGTAAAGCGGGTGCCCTTGAAATTGGGCATCGGGTTGGCCTTGCGCCAGATAATGTCATTCAGGATCCAGAAGCCCAGATCCTGCAGGATCGTGCCGACGCGGAAGATGTTGTGATAGCTGCCGATGACCCAGATCGAACCATCGGGCTTGAGCAGCCGGTGCGCTTCGATCAGCCATTCGCGGGTGAACTTGTCATAAGTGGCAAAGCTGGAAAACTTGTCCCAATCGTTGGTCACCGCATCCACATGGCTGCCATCAGGCCGCGCCAGATCACCGCCCAATTGCAGGTTATAGGGCGGATCGGCGAAGATCATGTCGATAGAGGCATCGGGCAGCTTGTGCATTTCGGCAATGCAATCGCCGCGCAGGATCTGGTTGCGCGGCAGGGCCACTTCAGCCTTGAGCACCTTTGCAGGGGCTGCGCGCAGAGCTTTTGCCTGAACTTTGAGCACACGCTCCTTGACTGCGACGACCATATCTTGTCCCTGACCCCTGTGGATAAGTCCACCGTGTGAGTCAAATCAGGCCATCCGTCAAGCCGCGACTCGCCGGATTCTGCCGAGTCGCGGGGCCTCAGCGATGAGAACGAAACGAGTCTTTTTCGATATGTAGAGTCCCCGATGCCGCCTCGGACTCAACATATGGTGGTGTGGCCAACCGGACTCGCTGGCAAACTTTTTTAGAGCAGCAGCAATTGCGCCACCGGGGCAAAGCTGCGCCGATGCAAAGGCGTTGGCCCATGCTCACGCAATGCTGCCAGATGTTCGGGCGTGCCATATCCGGCATTGCGGTCCCACCCATAGTGCGGGTGGGCCAGCGCCGCTTCGCGCATGATCCGGTCGCGGTGTTCCTTGGCGATGATCGAGGCGGCGGAAATGCACGGCTCAATCGCATCACCGCCCACAATCGCGCGCGCAGGCCAGCACCATTCGGGGCGGCGGCCATGCGGTGTCATGTTGCCATCGATCAGCACTTCGCCCACGCCTTCATCCTCGGCCAGCTGCGCGCACAAGGCCTGCACTGCCAGCGTCATCGCCAGCATCGTTGCACCGAAGATGTTGATCCGGTCGATCTCGTCGGGCTCAACCACGCCCACTGCCCAGCGACAGCGGCGTTTGATCACCTCTTCCAGTTCGGCGCGCCGTTTGGCGGAGAGCTTCTTGGAATCATCAAGCCCAGCGGGGCGCGGTTTGCACAGTACTACAGCGGCGGCCACCACCGGGCCTGCCAGTGGCCCACGCCCCGCTTCGTCCACGCCCAATGTCAGGGTGGTCGAAAAGGTAGTGGCACCAATTGCGGTTGCGGGCATTGTAGGCGGCATGACGAATCCCATTCTGCGCTCGCTATCGCCGCTCACCCTGCTCCTCGCAAGCTGCGGCACGTCCATTTCTGCCCAAGGCACCGACCCTGCTCAGGCGGGCATTGCCATTACCGATGTTGCCACATTCGATGAGCCATGGGCCATGGCCTTCCTGCCCGGCACCAACAGCGCGCTCGTGACCGAGAAGAAGGGCACGCTGAAGCTGTGGCGCGAAGGTTCGGATCAGGCGGTGACCGTGGCGGGTACGCCAAAGGTCGCCTACGGCGGTCAGGGCGGGTTTGGCGATGTGATCGCCGCGCCCGATTTCGCGACCAGCGGCATGGTTTACCTCAGCTGGGCCGAAGAGGGCCAGGGCGACACGCGCGGGGCCGTGGTTGGGCGAGCGAAGCTTGTCACCGATGGCTCACCGCGCCTCGAAGGCCTGAGCGTCATCTGGCGACAGTTCCCCAAAGTCAGCGGCAAGGGGCACTATTCGCACCGCATGGCCTTTTCGCCCGACGGCCAGTACCTCTATGTCACATCGGGTGATCGGCAAAAGTTCACTCCGGCACAGGACCTGACGGGCAATCTGGGCAAAGTGCTGCGGCTAATGCCCGATGGCACCCCAGCCCCCGGCAATCCGATGGCCGAAAAAGGCGGCGTGACCACGCAAATCTGGTCCTTCGGCCACCGCAATCTGCTGGGCATCGCGTTTTCGCCCGATGGCCGGTTGTGGGATATCGAACACGGCCCGGCCGGCGGCGACGAGATCAATCTGGTGGAGCCGGGCAAGAACTACGGCTGGCCGCTGGTATCAGACGGCGACCACTACGACGGCAAGCCGATCCCCCGCAACAACACCCGCCCCGACCTCGCCCAGCCCGTGATCAGCTGGAACCCGGTGATCGCGCCGGGCAACATGATCTTCTACACCGGCAAGGCCTTCCCCCAATGGCAAGGTCAGGCGCTGATCGCCGGGCTCGCCAGCGCCGCCATCGTGCGCGTCGGGATTGATGGCACGAAAGCCACCGAACTCGAACGCATAGACCTCGGCAACCGCATCCGCGAGATCGAGCAGGCCCCGGATGGGACACTCTATGTGCTGGAGGATGGCGAGGGGGCGAAGTTAAGGCACGTGACGCCGAAGGTGTGAAGTGAGGCATCACCACTTAGAAATTCCTGATCGGAGTGGACTTTCTCAAATGTCCGGTTTCGCCCCTTGCGGACCTTAGTTGAGCCTGACATGTCTAGTCCCTTGTGAAGTGTGATGGGGCGGAAAATGGCCGGCGAAGTAGGACTAGGGAGTATTAGAGGCTGGCTCGCGGTGTTGATTGGTGTCGTCGGCGGTCTGGTTCCGTTAGGTCAGCTTGGAAGTTTCTTGGCACTTTTAAAGGCGGCACCAATTCTAGAGCCCCGTTTAGGCCCAAGTTGGCCTACCTACTTTGCACTTGCATCTGCGATTATGGCCGTTCGCGCCATCATGTGTCTGTTTATTGCAAAAACATTGATTTGGGATCGACGTGCTTCGACCCCAAGAATCGCAGCGATCGGAATTTGGGTTGCACTCTTTTTGTTCGGGCTAGCGAGCATTGCTCTCGCAGGTGCCTTCAATCCCCGACCTGTTAGTTACACTGGTGCAGCTGCGAGCCTGTTTTGGCTTGTGGTGATATGCGTAGTAGCGACCGCCTATCTGTTTCGTTCCAAGAGAGTCGCTGCCACCTACGGTGCACAGTAAGCTTCAGTTGCTCGCGTTATTGAGTTGCGAGGGGGCAACCGCTTTCGACCAGTCATAGTCGCCCCAAACGCACATCTGTATGTTCCAATTCTCTCAAAACCCCCGCGACCACCGCACCGCAAATCCGCCATCCCCCGACGCCCCGGCAAAATGCCCCGGCTCCTTGCGAAAGAACACGCTGGCCGAGGCATCGCCGCCCCACAGCGCTGTCGCCCACGCCAGTTCCGCATCAAGCTCCCGCCCCTTCGGCGCCAGCGACAGCGGCACGCGGGCAAAAGTGGCGGTCTGCGTCGCATAGTCCCACGCTACCGGCAGGTTCAGGTTCAGCCCGCCTCGCTCCACCCGCAAGGGTTGTGAGAGGCGCAAGGCCAGACGGTCACCGTCCGCCAGCACGCCTTCGCGCGAAAGATCGACGCTCCATGATGACGACAGCAGCCGCGAACCGCTGTTTGCCACCGCCCCGCTATCGATCCGCGTGAAACCGACGCTTCCCGTTGCCCCCAGCGCCCAGCCCTTCCCGAAGCGCCAGCCAAGCCCCGGCGAAACCGTTGCCGTCGTCGCCCCGCCGCCGCCCAGCGCATCGGCAAACCGCGCGCCCAGCACCGTGCGCTCCTCGCGCATCAGGCCAAGGCCCAGTCGCCAGTCGAATACCCCGGCCTGCCCACTGTCGAGCGCCATCCCGAGTTGCACCAACCGGTCCTCACGCCGATCACGCTGCGGGTCGTTGCGCAGCAAAGCGCTGCGCTCTGCCGACACGGTCAGGCCAAGGCCGTCCAAGCGGTAGCGCACCGCCATGCCGGTTTCGGGCCGTTTGAACAGGCCATCGGCTCTGCCAGACACCAGAAATTGTGGCTCTTGCCGGTGCTGCAACCGCGCGGTCATGCTATCGGCACTCACCTGCCATCCCAGCGCCAGATCGAGCGACCGATCAAGCCGTGTCACCATCGACGATGCCAGAACCCGCGCCTGCGCGGTTTGCGCAGGATCAAAGCGCATCGGCACCGCACCGAAGCGCCGGTCCACGGTCACGGCCAGTGACACGCCGCTGGCCGAAACGCCAACCGGGGTGCCCGCCCCCGCCAGAGCCTCGTGCAAGGGCTGTCGCAGCGCGGCGCGCTGAAAACCGCGCGCCAGATCGACGTTGTAGGCACGACTGTAACCATCGAGCATGACAGTACCGAGCGAGGCATTGCTCAAGGCATCCCCCATCGCACCGCTCGATGTGAGCGTGGCAGCGTCAAGCACGACCGGTACGCTGGTCCCGGCCACCGAAAGCGTCCCCTGCGGCGCAAAGGCGCGCGCAATATCGAGTATGCCGCGGCCATAGAGCCCATCGGTGCCGGTTGCCCCCGCATCGCGCGCGCTGCGCAGCAGCAGATCGACGATCTGCGCGCCGGTCAGGTTCGGAAAGGCCTGCGCCAGAAGGGCGGCGGCCCCGGAAACCTGCGGCGCGGCAAAGCTGGTGCCGCTGACGACGGTAACGAACGTACCTTGTGCATTCGTAGTCTCGGCAATGGTGCTGCCTTCATAAACACAGCAGACCCCATCGCCCATGGCCATAAGGACCGATGCGGCCGATGCTCCTGCCCGGTTGCTGAAAGCGGAAGCCTCGCCATTCTCATTCACCGATCCGACCACGATCACATTGCTGCCACCGGCCTGAAGAACAGATATGGCAAAGGGATCGGGGTTGAGCGGATCGACCCCAGCATCGGTGCTGTTGCCATCGTTGCCCGCCGAAACCACGATGACTGCGCCACTGGCAGCCGCGCGGCTGATCGCATTGCGCAACGTGGCATTGGCCGGATCGCCACCGAGCGACATGTTGATGATTTTGGCACCTCCTTGGACCGCAGCGTCGATCCCGCTGGCAATGGCGCTATCGGCAAACGAGCATCCGTCTGACGCGCTGCATGAGCCTGGCGTATCGGCCCGCAGCATCTGCAAGGTGGCGTTCCACGCAATGCCCATGATGCCCGAACTGTTGCGCCCAGCCGCAGCCACAAGGGCAACCTGCGTGCCATGATCATCATCGGAATTGCTCAATGGCCGGGAGCCGACAACATCGCGCGAAGTTGAGGAAACTCGCCCGGCAAATTCGGTGTTGGCCGTATCAATCCCGGAATCGATGATCGCAATGGTCGTGCCGCTGCCGCTGGCCCCGGCCTGCCAAGCGGTGATCGCGCCATGGAGCGAGGGGCCATCGGATCGGCGATATTCAGCCGTATCAAAGCTGATGATGACGGTGGCAGGCGTCGGTGTTGGATTCGGAGTTGGCGCTGGGGATTGCGCCACGGGCGGTGCCGGCGTGCTGGAAACGCCGCCGCCCCCACCACTGCCGCATCCGGCCAAAGCCGATAGCGAGAGCAACAGTCCATTCTGCGCAAGACGAACGGAAGTCTTCATCAACGCTCCCCATCCCGGTGGCCAGTTTGCCATCTTGCTGGTAACTGCGTTTGCGTAAACGAACGATGAGACGGCTCTGGAGTGATTACCTGATATGCCCTTTGACCCGGCCTGCATCGATTGCTGGATCTTCGATCTCGACAATACGCTCTATCCCCCGTCAACGCGGCTGTTCGATCAGATCGATCAGCGCATGGGGCAGTTCATTCAGGATCTGTTGGGCTGCGACGCCACCGAAGCACGGCGCGTGCAGAAACTCTATTTCCACGATCATGGCACCACGCTTTCCGGCCTGATGCACTATCATGCGACCGAGCCGCGCGAATTCCTGAACTATGTCCATGATATCGACATGGCACCGCTGGCAGCAGCGCCGCGTCTGGCCACCCGACTGGCCGCACTGCCGGGCCGGAAGATTCTGTTCACCAATGGCGATGATGCCTATGCGATGCGGGTGCTCGAAGGCTTGGGGCTTGAGAGCAGCTTTGAGGGCATCTGGGATATCCATGCGATGGAATATCGGCCCAAGCCCGAACCTTCAGCCTATGCCGGATTGATCGAGGCTTTCGGGATCGCGCCCGAAACGGCGGTGTTCGTTGAAGACATGGCCCGCAATCTTGCGCCCGCTAAGGCGCTCGGCATGCAAACGGTCTGGCTGGACCTTGCCACCGATTGGGGTGATCGAGCCAAAGATGATGCCGCCATCGATGTGGTGGCCGATGACATTGTGCAATGGCTGGACCACACATTGGCGAGGCTTGCCGATCCCGCTTCGCTCGTCTAGTTCCCGCGCGATTTTGTTGCACAACGCCTCGCACGGGGCTCCGTACGGAGAGACGCCATGACCGCACAGCTCGAAGCCGCCATCGAAGCCGCCTGGGAAGACCGCGCCAATGTGACCCCAGCCAGCGATGCCGTGCGCGAAGTGGTGGAAGCCGCGCTCGAACTGCTCGACAGCGGGCAGGCCCGCGCCGCGCAGAAGGTTGATGGGGAATGGCGCGTCAACCAATGGCTGAAGAAGGCCGTGCTGCTCTCGTTCCGCCTCAATGACAACGCCGTGATCGAAAACGGTTCGGGCGGCGCACCTGCTTTTGACAAGGTGCCCTCGAAGTTTGCCGGTTGGGACGATGCGCGCTTCCGCGAAGCTGGTTTCCGCGTCGTGCCCGGCGCGGTGGCACGCAAGGGCGCGCACATCGCCAAGGGCGTGGTGCTTATGCCAAGCTTCGTGAACATCGGTGCATTCGTCGATGAAGGCACGATGGTCGATACCTGGGCCACGGTCGGTTCCTGCGCGCAGATCGGCAAGAACGTGCACATCTCGGGCGGCGCAGGCATCGGCGGCGTGCTCGAACCGCTGCAAGCCGGCCCGGTGATCATCGAGGATGGTGCATTCATCGGTGCGCGCTCGGAAGTGGCCGAAGGCGTGATCGTGGGCAAAGGCGCAGTGCTTTCGATGGGCGTCTACCTTGGCGCATCGACCAAGATCGTTGATCGCGCCACGGGCGAAGTCCACATTGGCCGCGTGCCGCCTTTTGCTGTGGTCGTTCCCGGCGCGATACCGGGCAAGCCGCTGCCTGATGGCACGCCTGGGCCATCGCTCTATTGCGCGGTTATCGTTAAGACCGTGGACGCACAGACCCGCAGCAAGACCGGCATCAACGAACTGCTGCGCGACTGATTTCACAGCCGTCGCAGGCTATGTCGGAGCTTTGGCAGGAACAGGGTGCTTCTCCAAACGTAGATACGTCAGGTTTGACGTTCTGATGGAGGAGAAGAACCATGGAAAAGCAAGGCAACGAAACGCACGTGACGACCGAAGAGGCGCGTGGCGGCGAGACGTCCAACGTGATGCGGTGGGTTCTGGCGGGTGGATTGCTCCTCGCGATTGGCGCACTGACCATCATCTGGGTCACCGGTGCAATTATCACACCGATGTGATCGTGATGCGGGCTTGTGTCGAATGCACAAGCCCGGTCATTGACACGCAAAGTTCCGACAGCAAGATCGGCATCATGCATACCGACCGAATTATCAGCGCATGAAGCGCAGCATCGCGCGGGTGTTTCTCGCGCTATTCTACTTTGTCGCAGGCGTGATCCATTTGATCGCGCCCGCAGCGTTTATGACGATCATGCCAGCATGGGTCCCCGCGCACGAAGCCGTTGTGCTTCTTACCGGAATTGCCGAGATTCTCGGTGCAATCGGGCTGGTGCAGGGATTTTCGATACCCTTACGCAAAGCCGCCGCCATCGGGCTGGCACTCTATGCGGTCTGCGTTTTTCCCGCCAACATCAACCACTTCATCATCGATGTGGGTAAAGCTGACGGCGGCCTCGGCCTTGCCTATCACGTGCCACGCATGTTTGCGCAACCGCTGGTGGTGTGGCTTGCCCTGTGGTGCGGAGGGGTGACAGATTGGCCTTGGCGCAGGGCGGCGCAATAGAGCAATGTTGCTGTCAGATCCCTATGTGCTGGCCGCCTGTGCGCTGGCGGTCGTCATGGTTGGCATGGCCAAGGGCGGCTTTTCCGGGCTGGGCGCGCTGGGGACGCCGATTGCTGCGCTGGCCCTGCCCGCGTCGACCGCCGCGGCGATCCTGCTGCCGATCTTGATCGTGCAGGATGTCGTCAGCGTCTGGTCGTTCCGCCACGCCTGGGACCGCTGGATCGTGGCGTGGATGCTGCCCGGCGCGGTTATTGGAATTGCGTTGGGCTGGGCCATGGCGGCCATGATCGACGAGCAAGCGCTGATGGGTGTTTTGGGGGCCATCACACTGATGTTCGGGGTCTACCGTCTGTGGATCGAGCGCGGCGGCAGGGTCGCTGCCGCATCCACTTCGCCCGGATGGGTCGGCGGTCTGTTCGGCTTGGCGACGGGTTTTACCAGCCAGGTTGCCCATGCCGGAGGCCCGCCGTTCCAGATGTGGGTCACCCCCCGCAAATTGCCGCATTTGACGTATGCCGGAACCAACGCAATCCTGTTTGCGGCCATAAACTGGCTCAAAGTGCCAAGTTATATCGCGCTGGGTGCCTTCACGCGCGATGTGGTGATTGCCGCAGCGCTGCTTGTGCCGCTGGCCATCGGCGCAACACTGGTGGCCGTACGGCTCGTGCGGGTGCTGAAGCCGGAGCGGTTCTACACGATCATTTACGTGCTGATGGTGCTGCTTGGCGCGCGGCTGATGCAAGTGGCCCTCAGCTGACCGGTGCTGCGCGCACCATGGTCCAGAACTGAGGCCCGCTTTTTGCCGGATGCCAGGTCTTGATCACTTCAAAGCCCAGTGCGCGGTAGAGGCCCACGTTGCTCTCTTTTGCCGTTTCCAGCGATGCAGGCAAATCTGCCGCAGCGGCCTGAGCGAGCCCTGCTCGTATCGCAAGGCCGCCCAGCCCCCGCCCTTGCCGATCCGGGCGGACCGCCGCCATGCGCAGATAGAATTGCGCTTCACCTGCTGGCAGGTGTTTTTCGATCATTCGATCAAGCTGTTCAGCACGCTGCACACCCGTGCCAAGCATCGCTAGAAAGCGGAACATCATCGGCAAAGTCAGCGCCGTATGGGCATGAACGGTGCCGGGTGGACGCCATAGCGTCACCACTTCGCACCCCGGTGTGCCCAGCACCATGCCATGGCGCAGATGATCCTCGAACGACCAGCGCATTAACCCGGGCAAGCGGCGCGCGCGCACCTCAGGATCAGGGAAAATCCACGACATGGCCGGATCATCGGCAAAGGCGGCGGCCAGCGTTGCGGTTGCCGCCTCGGCGTGGCTGGCGCCAAGGGTGATGATCGTCATGTCCATCAAGGGCTCCAGTTCCTCAACCATGGTGGCAATATTTTGTAACATGTGCCACCGCTGCGATGGATTGGAGCAAAGCATGACGAACGATGAAGACTATGTCTATGATGAGGACAGCGGAGAATGGATGTCCGCTTCGGACCTTGCGGCAAAGCGCAGTGCTGAAAACACTGTGGAAGTGCGCGATGCCGTTGGCAACCTGTTGGCCGATGGCGATCAGGTTACGCTGATCAAGGATCTGGAAGTAAAGGGCGCAGGCCAGACCCTGAAACAGGGCACGCTGATCAAATCCATCCGCCTCACCGGCGATGCGCAGGAAATCGATTGCCGTTATCCAGGCATTAAAGGGCTGGTCCTGCGCGCAGAATTTGTGCGTAAGCGCTGATCGGCTCGGCATAAAGGCGGCGGATTCGGTGTTTCGGGATACCAAACAGCTATGCCGCATACGTAACTTCGCACAGGTAGGTTGCTGAAAATCACACGCAAACATCTGATTTTATGCAATTCATGCTTGAGTTGCATATTCTGCAACCGAACGAACGGCAAACACAATTGCCGCAATGCACACAAACCTTATGCTGCAATGCAACAGGACAAGGTTGCGAGGCGCAGTCTTTCCTGACCATGCAGGAGACACTACCATGATCAAGACCGCAATCGCTCTCGCCGCTGCCGTCCTCGTTTCGGCTCCCGCCATCGCCGCAGAAGGCGAAACCGGTTCGTTCACCTATCAGGGTGTGAAGTACAATTACACTGCTGAACAGCAGGGTGAAGTTAAGGTTCTCAAGGGTTCGGCCTATGCCGGCAAGGTGCCTTTCGAACTGCGCGTTACGAAGCGCACCGTCACCGGCCGCTTCAACGGTCGTCCGGTCACGTTTGACGTCAAGGACGTGAAGCCCATCGCCAGCAAGGCTGCTGCTGCCAACGATTGACTGCCACGCAACACGGGAATGCCTCGCCAAGTGGCGAGCGTCGCCAAACCCGTGAACCGGGCCAGCATGTTGCTGACAAGGTAATTGAAAAGGGGCGCTGCCGGTGATGGCAGCGCCCCTTTTCGTTGAATGGCACCATGATTGTGCGGGTTTCTTCGTCTTACCCCAACGTGACGAATATCTCGGCAATCAGCATCCAGCCTAGCGGAAAGCGTCGCCATTTGGCGGCATATGTGCCCGAAGCGACCACGCGCTCTGTGCCAGCGACCACGCCTTGCCATTGGCCGTGCTCCATCGCTATTGGCTCAACCGTCGACCCGATGACCGCTGTTGTGCTGCGCGTATAGATGGTACGCTGGCTTGCAGAGAATTCGCGCTTCCACGCAACCAGTTGTGCCTTGCGCCCGGCAATCACGGCACTGTCGGTGCCGGTGACCAGCACGACGTTGGGGGCAAGCAGCGTCCCCAAAATAACAAAGTCCGCCTCTGCCAGCGCGCGATTGAACGCGGCGCGGCGGAGGCGGACTTGAAGTTCGGCTTCAGAGGCGAAAGTCATTCCTGCGCAGTGGCAGGATGAAGGCCTTTTGAAAAGGCCCGCGCTTTCGCTCCTAAGAAAGCCGGATCAGGCCGAAGCGAGATTAACAGCCGAAGCCTTGCCATTGCGGCCGGTTTCAACTTCGTAGCTCAGACGCTGATCCTTATCGAGGCTCGACATGCCGGCAGCCTGAACGGCCGAGATGTGAACGAAGCTGTCTGCGCCGCCGTTGTCAGGCTGAATGAAGCCGTAGCCCTTGTCGGTGTTGAAGAATTTTACGGTGCCTACTGGCATGGGAGTTCCTTTCAAGAACGATGGTTGCCCGCCTGCGAAAGTGCAGACTGGCCGTGCGTCAAAATCGTCAATTGAAAGGAAATCGTCGTCAAAAGCCGAGGCAGTGCCGAAGCGCCAAAACGGTAGTTGTAGCCGAAGTCCGTCGCAAAATTCGACGTCAGCGGCATCTTGATAGCAGGTCATGTGCGGATTGGCGAACGTAATCGGCAGACAGTGGCGCAAAACGGGCCGAGCCGCTATGGCGCGGCATGACGAACACCGAAACAACGCCCTCTCCCGCGCCCGCTCTGACCATTCTTGTTGATGGCGATGCCTGCCCGGTCAAGGACGAGATCTACAAGGTGGCCTACCGCTGCAATGTGCCAGTTGTCGTGGTCAGCAATTCACCATTTCGCGTCCCGGTGCATCCGCTGGTGCGACGCGTGGTGGTGAGCGATGGCTTTGATGCAGCTGACGACTGGATTGCACAGGCTGCACATGCCAAGGCAGTTGTCATCACGGCCGATATCCTGCTGGCTGACCGATGCCTGAAAGCAGGTGCCAGCGTGCTTTCGCCCACGGGCAAGCCCTTCACCCACGGGTCCATCGGCGCGCAGATCGCCACGCGCGCAATTATGGCAGATCTTCGCGCCGGTGGCGATATTATCGGCGGGCCTGCACCCTTTTCAAAGACCGACCGGTCCCGCTTCCTGTCAGCGCTGGATGAAGTGCTGGGACGGTTGTCGCGTTAAAATTCGCTATTGATGCTGCAAAGGCCTAGGCCATGATCGGGCATCTGCCCGCCGGAGAACTACCATGGCCAAGAGCCAGAAGAAATCGAGCAAGGAAATCCGCAAACCGAAGGCGGAGAAACCCAAGAAGCTCAACGCATCGAACCCCACGCAAAAAGCCGGCGTTGTGGCTGGTCTGGACAATATCAAGAACAGCTGAAGCACGCGTTACCAATCTCAAGCCTTGCCCCTCCCACGTATGGGAGGGGGTTGGCGGAAAGTCAGCGGCAGCGCACATTGTTGTTACGGTTGTTGCGATTGTTGCGATTGCCATTGTCAATCGCAGCACCGGCAGCCGCACCGCCAATGGCGCCAATGATGGCCCCAAGTGGCCTGCTATCACCCGGCGCAATGAGCGCCCCGAGAGCCGCACCGCCAAGACCGCCCACGATCAGGCCAGTCGAACCATCCGAACGGCGGCAGTAATACCGATTGTCGCGCCCGCGATAGACGCGGTCATCGTACGAAAGCTGCCGCTCGCGATAGCGGCCATTGTTGCGATAGTAGCGATCAGCCTCGTAACGGTTGCCATAGCGAGGATCGGGGCGGTCATAGTCGTAGCGACCATTCTGCTCGTAATAGCCGTTATCGTAATAGCCCCAGCCATTATCGTTCCCGGCATAGCCAGGTCCATCGGAAAAACCATTAGTCGTGCAAGCGGTGGTCAGCGTTGCTGCAGCCAGTGCCGCAATCATCAGGGCCTTGTTCATGGCGCAAAATCCTTTTGGAAGGTGACGCCAGAATGAGCGCCTCGATATAGGCGCAATGGTCGGCAAGGCCGGACGTTCCTGCAAAACGCTTTTTGCGCAAGGTGCCTTGCCCGGTTACGGTCACCGCAATAGCATTGCGGCCATCATGGGCTTCATATCCTTCCGCTCCCGCCTGCGCGCCTTTCACACGATGCGCTGCGATCCTCCCGATCCCGGCTTCATCGCCGATCTTGAATTTCTGGAGAACCGCGATCTCGATCTGTCGGTGCGGCTGGGTGCCATGCTCGGGTTCAACGCCCTGCTGATTACCATCGGCACGCATCCGATCTCGGCCAGTCCGGGCGCGCCATTGTCGCTCGATGCACCCACACAGCCCGGTTTCGTGCTGGCAAACCTTGCCGCAATAGTGCCGCTGGTCATTTCGTGCGCGCTGGCCTTGCGCGCGATGCTGCTGGGTGAAGAGTTTGATGCAGACGGGCTTGAAGGCGATGCCGCGCTGCGCCAGCGCCTGTTCGCCACCTTCATTCGCTCCATCGATGCGCAGGCCCGATTGCTCTACCACGCGGTGCGCTGGACCGTGGCGGGCGGCGTCCTCAACCTGCTGCTGTGGGCCGCAATCCTTTACGCCAAAATGACTTGAAGCCGGACCGCACGCGGCGATCCGGCCTCAAGTGCAAGGGTTTCAATACCGATCAGTCGTGCTCGCGGCCACCGGCTCCGATGTAAAGCTCGCGGCCCATCGCGTCGTACTTCTCGCTCATCGCCAGCATGCCCGCTTCGGCCTCGGCTTCGTTAGCAACGCCCTCTGCCGCAACAAAAGTTTCGATCCCGGCATTCTGCTTTGCCGCAAACTCGCGCACTTCCTGGCTGATCTTCATCGAACAGAACTTGGGCCCGCACATCGAACAGAAGTGCGCAGTCTTGGCACCCTCGGCAGGCAGCGTCTGGTCATGGTACTGCTCGGCAGTTTCAGGATCGAGCGAGAGGTTGAACTGGTCACGCCAGCGGAACTCAAACCGCGCCTTGCTAAGCGCATCGTCGCGTACCTGTGCCGCCGGGTGCCCCTTGGCAAGGTCAGCCGCGTGGGCGGCCAGCTTGTAGGTGATAACGCCAACCTTCACGTCATCACGGTCGGGCAGGCCAAGGTGCTCCTTGGGCGTGACGTAGCAAAGCATCGCCGTGCCATACCAGCCGATCTGCGCTGCGCCGATGCCGCTGGTGATGTGGTCGTATCCCGGCGCGATGTCGGTGACCAAGGGCCCGAGCGTATAGAACGGCGCTTCGCCGCAGGCCTCAAGCTGCTTGGTCATGTTCTCCTTGATCTTGTGCATCGGCACGTGGCCGGGGCCTTCGATCATCACCTGCACATCCTGCGCCCACGCCCGCTTGGTCAGTTCACCCAGCGTATAAAGCTCAGCAAACTGTGCTTCATCGTTGGCATCGTAGATTGATCCCGGACGCAGACCATCGCCCAGCGAATAGGCCACGTCATAAGCCTTCATGATCTCGGTGATCTCGTCAAACCGCTCGTACAAGAACGATTCCTTGTGATGCGCCAGGCACCACTTGGCCATGATCGACCCGCCGCGGCTGACGATCCCGGTCATGCGCTTGGCGGCCAGCGGAATGTAAGGCAGGCGCACACCGGCATGGATCGTGAAGTAATCCACGCCCTGTTCGGCCTGTTCGATCAGCGTATCGCGGAATACCTCCCAGTTCAGGTCTTCGGCCACGCCGCCGACCTTTTCCAGCGCCTGATAGATCGGCACGGTGCCGATCGGCACGGGACTGTTGCGGATGATCCATTCGCGCGTATCGTGAATGTTGCGCCCGGTAGACAGGTCCATCACGGTATCCGCGCCCCAACGGATCGACCAAACCATCTTGTCGACCTCATTGGCCACGTCAGACGCCACCGCAGAGTTGCCGATGTTGGCGTTGATCTTGACCAGGAAGTTGCGGCCAATCGCCATCGGTTCGGATTCAGGGTGGTTGATGTTCGAAGGAATGATCGCCCTGCCCCGCGCCACTTCATCGCGCACGAATTCGGGCGTTACGTAATCCGGGATCGAAGCGCCCCAGTCCTGACCATCGCGCACCAAAGCTTCAAGCGCCTGCTTGCGGCCAATATTCTCGCGGATCGCCACATATTCCATTTCGGGCGTGATGATGCCTTTGCGCGCATAGTGCATCTGGCTGACGTTCTGTCCGGCTTTCGCGCGGATCGGACGCTTCACAACATTGGGAAACGCCGGGACACCTGCAGACCGGTCCGGCCCCTTCAGGCCATTGTCCTCGGGCTTGATCTCGCGCGCTTCGTAATCTTCCACGTCGCCACGCGCCATGATCCAGTTGCGGCGCAGTTGCGGCAGGCCAGCAGCAATATCGATGGTCGCCGTGGTATCGGTGTAAGGACCCGAAGTATCGTAAACCCGCACCGGCGGTTCGCCCGATGAAGGCTCCAGCGCGATCTCGCGCATCGCCACCTTCACATCCGGGAAGCGAAGGCTTTCAACATGGATCTTCCGGCTGCCACGAATCGGACCCGTGGTGACGCCGATTTCCAGTTTCGAATTAATGTCGGCCATATGCACGCTCCTCTTCGGACGGTTGAGAAGCGGGCAATCTGTCGCATTTTGCGCGGTCAGGCCTCCCTCCCTCCGCCCGTGCTAACGGGTTCAGGTTCAACGGGTCGGGCTGCGTGACCAGCCCCTCTCAGCCAGCACAGGCTCCCCGGGGTGACCGATAGGATAGAGCGGTCCAGCAGCTTGAGCAACAGGCAAGAGGACAGATGCTTCCAAAGTCATGGCAACTGCCGATCTAGGTCGGTTTTGGAGAAATATCTCTCCATCTATGAGCAAAACTGGGTTAGCGATTGCCAGTCGCTGCTGCCAAAAAAGGGGCAGAATAGCGGCGTTTTTGGGGGTTTATCATGATAAACAAAGACTTGGGCATTTACGTTTCGCTGACCGCTATTGCAGCTGTCATGGCAGCATCACCACAAGCCGCTAGTGCTCAGGTTGCCGCGCCGCCCCAAATTCCGATCGCAGATACGCAGTGCAGCGGCGGCACCTTCTTCCATCCACTCTCGATGTGCACCGTCGCCGGCACCCGAACCAACTCTGACCCGGTGGTAACAGTTACGCCAAGCATGACGCGGCCCGGGTTCTCGACGGTGACCCAAACCGAAAATGTCACTTTCGATGGCACGATGGTCATTGGTGGCGCAGCCCTGCCGACAGGTCCCGGGTCCTCCTTCACTTTGCCGCCGCAGTTCATCTTCGGGACCGATGTCGTCAGCGTAGAAGGCTCGCTTGCTTACACGGGAAGCGTCTCCAGCCTTGTTTCGTCCAGCACTCCACCGCAGCCTGTCGCTCCGCTGGGCCAGTTTCAGCGCTACACGATCCAGGAACTCGATGTCCGGGCCATTAACGTAGACTTTCAGGGTGAAGGGGATGGTGTGGGCCCCAAAGGCGGCGACTTCAATCTCAATCTGAAGTCGGTTGATCCGACCGCCGTTGTCAACAACTCCACCGCGCTGGCGGGCAGCTACCGCGGGACGTCCGACACCGGGGGGCTCATCTTCGGCAAACTCGGCGGCAGTGCAACAGTCATCTCCGCCGCGCCTAATGCTGCCGTGGTAACCCCGGCTGCCAATTTCCTTGACGAGCAAGGCCGTCCGACCATGGTTTTCCTCTCGCCGCTCGGCGTCGAGTTCGACGTGACGTCGCAGGAAACAACCGTTCTTGACGAAAACGGCCTTGTTACCCCCACCATCGCGGTGACCGACGGGATCAACATGAATGACAGCCGCATTACGAACGTCGGGACTGCCATGGCCGCCACCGATGCCGTAAACCTCGGTCAGGTCACAGAACTTATCGCCACCAGCGGCACCGTGCAAAACGCACAAGGCCAAGGCGCGCTTGTGGGCGGTAGCAATTCGTCCGCAACCGGCGTGGGCGCTGTGGCGCTCGGTGAAGGTCAGCAGGCAAACGGCAACGGCGCGGTCGCCATCGGTGACCCGAACACCGCCACCGGCATTGGCGCAGTGGCCATCGGTGCCGAAAACACCGCAACCGGGCGTGGCGCGATTGCGATGGGCGAACAGAACACCGCAACTGGTCAGGGCGCCGTGGCATTGGGCATTCTGAACACGGCAGGTGCGCAGGGCGCAGTCGCCATTGGCGCATTCAGCACCGCAAGCCAGATTGGCAATGTCGCCATCGGCTTTGATGCCGAATCGACCGGCGCCGGCAGTGCCGCACTGGGCGGACGCTCTGTCGCCAGCGCAACCGGCACCACGGCCCTTGGCAATTCGGCCACGGCAACCGCCTCCGGTGCAACGGCAACGGGTTATCGCACAAACGCCAGCGGGATTGACAGCACCGCTCTGGGAGCCACTTCCAGCGCATCGGCCCTTGCCTCCACCGCAATCGGCCGCAGCGCTTCGGCAACCGCAGCTCGCTCTGTCGCTCTTGGCGCAGATTCGGTGGCGGATCAGGCAAATACCGTTTCGGTCGGTTCGGCCGGAGCAGAACGCCGGATCGTCAATGTCGCAAGCGCAGTTGCGGCCACCGATGCTGTGAACAAGGCACAGTTCGATGCTGAATCCGCAATGCGTCAGGCTGCCGAAGCCACGCTCCAGTCCAACATTACGGCTGAAGCCGGCCTTCGTGTTGCAGGTGATGCTGCCCTGCAAAGCGCAGTCAATGCCGAAGCTGCTACCCGTGCAGCAGCAGACATGGCCCTGCAAAGCGCCGTCGATGCCGAGGCAGCCACCCGTGCTGCTGCAGTCATGACGTTGCAAGGTGCGCTCAACACCGAAGCGTCGACCCGCGCTGCTGCAGACATGACCCTGCAAGGTGCGATCAACACAGAAGCTACCACCCGCGCCACTGCAGACACAAACCTGCAGAACGCTGTCAATGCCGAAGCAACCACCCGTGCCGCAGCCGTCACCACGCTGCAAAACGGTTTGAGCGCCGAAGCAGCCACGCGCCTTGCGGCCGACAATGCCGAAGCCAATGCCCGCGCTGCAGCCGACAATCAGCTGCAAACGCAGCTCAACACGCTCGGCACCAGCCTGTTCTCGCTCACCGGGCGCGTGTCCACGCTGGAAAACACCGTTCGGCAGGATCGCCAGGATGCCCGTCGGGGTATTGCGGCAGCCGTCGCGATGAGCCAGGCTCCGATGCCTTCGGCACCCGGCAAGGTGTCCTATACGGTAAACGTGGCCAACTTCCGCGATGAACAGGCCGTCTCGGCATCAATGGCAATGCGCCTGCGCGGGCCAAACACGATGGCCGTCACGGCGGGCGTCGCCTACGGTGGTGGCGCAAACACCGCAGTCCGCGTTGGCGTTGCTGGCGAGTTCTGATTGTAAAATTTTGATCAGCGCAATCTGATCAAAATGCAGGGGCGGCAGGCACCGGGGTCAATCCTCCAGCCTGCCGCCCAAATTTTTTGGCGCCCAAATCTTTTTTTTCAAATTTTTGCCAAGTGCCCAGATGCCTGCTCTCACGCCAGAAGTCATATGGTCGCGCTGGATTTGAACCAGTGCTGCATTCCATGCCCTTTCTGACGGGTGCTCCGTCCTGTCACCAGCCCGTGGTTGCACCGGCAACCGCATGGCCCTAAGCGCAAAGGATGACCGTGCGGCACCATGACATTGCAATTCTCGGTGGCGGCCTTGCCGGTGGCCTCGTGGCTCTTGCGCTGAAACGTGAGCGCCCGGAACTGTCGGTGTTGCTGGTGGAACAGGGCGAGACAATCGGCGGAAACCATGTCTGGTCGTTCTTCGGAACCGATGTGGGTAAAGCGGGCCGTGAACTGCTTGATGGCATGATCGTCGCCGCCTGGCCCGAATACACAGTTCACTTTCCCAGCTATGATCGCCGCCTGAAAACAAGCTACTATTCGATCTCGTCAGACCGCTTTGACAAGATCGTGCGCGAACGGCTGGGCCACGATTCGATCATTACAGGCATGCGTGCCCTCGCCTGCAGCGCGACCAATGTCACGCTTTCCGATGGCACCCGAATCGAAGCCAAAGCCGTGATAGATGCACGCGGCCTGCGCAACGTGAGCGATCTTACCGGTGGTTGGCAAAAGTTCGTTGGCCGCCGTTTCCGCCTCACCGCCCCCCACGGCCTGGAAATCCCGATCGTAAAGGATGCCACGGTCGAACAGATTGACGGATATCGCTTCGTCTATTGCCTGCCATTCGCCCCGGATGAGATTTTCGTCGAAGACACGTACTATGCCGATGGTCCAGCGCTTGATGTCGCAGCCATTCGCGCCCGCATTGATGCCTACGTTGCCGCGCGGGGTTGGCAGATTGCCGAAGTTCTGGACGAAGAGCAGGGCGTCTTGCCCGTCGTGGCAGGCGGCAACTTCGACGCTTTCTGGCGTGCAAGCGGTGGCGCCGTTGCCCGCGCTGGCGTGCGTGCCGGGCTGTTCCAACCGCTTACCAGTTATTCCCTGCCCGATGCGGTGAAATATGCGCTCGCTCTTGCCCAGCAGGTTGATCTGTCAGGCGATGCTCTTGCCCGGTTCAGCGAGGAATGGTCCAAAAGACATTGGGCCAGCACCGCCTATTTCCGCCAGCTTACCGCGCTGCTATTTGCAGGGGCGGAACCGCACTTGCGCTATCGTGTGTTGGAACGGTTTTACAGCCTGCGACACGGGCTAATCGAGCGGTTCTATGCCGGCAAATCCACCGTCCTCGACAAGGCCCGTATTCTGGCAGGCAAACCACCCCTGCCCATCACTAGTGCAATCGGGGTGCTGACCGGCCTTGGCGGCAAGCCAAAACTGCTGACGCATCCGCCCCAAATGCCCGTTGCCCATTCACCCTCCCTTCACTCGATTCCAGGAACCACAAAATGAAGCGCGCTTGCGTAATCGGCTCCGGCTTCGGCGGCCTTGCTCTTGCCATCCGGCTGCAGTCCGGCGGCATACAGACCACCGTCATCGAAGCGCGCGATAAGCCGGGCGGCCGCGCCTATTACTGGGAGAAGGACGGCTTCACCTTCGATGCCGGTCCCACCGTAGTAACCGATCCGGCCTGCTTTGAAGAGTTGTGGGCGCTGAAGGGCCACCGCATGTCCGATGATGTGGAACTGATGCCGGTGACACCGTTCTACCGGCTCAACTGGCCCGATGGCACCAACTTCGATTACTCGAACGACGAAACTCAGCTTCGCGCCGAAATCGCCAAGCTCAATCCTGAAGACGTTGCCGGGTACGACGAGTTTCTGAAGTACTCCGCCGGGGTCTATGAAGAGGGCTACGTCAAGCTCGGCTCCGTGCCGTTCCTCGATTTTGCCAGCATGCTCAAGGCCGCGCCCGCGCTCGCCCGCTATCAGGCTTGGCGCTCGGTCTATTCCATGGTCTCAAGCTACGTGAAGGACGAACGCCTGCGTCAGGCGTTCAGCTTCCACACCCTCCTCGTCGGCGGCAATCCGATGAACACCAGCGCGATCTACGCCCTGATCCACAAGCTGGAAAAAGACGGCGGCGTATGGTGGACCAAGGGCGGCACCAACAAGCTGATTGCCGGCATGATTACCCATTTCCAGCGCATCGGCGGCGAAGTGCGCATCGGCGATCCAGTGACCCACATCGAGACCCTGGGCACGCGGGTAACCGGCGTCAAAACCAAGAGCGGCTGGTCAGCCAAGTTCGATGCGGTCGCCTCAAACGGGGATATCATCCACTCCTACCGCGATCTGATGCCTGATAACCCACATGCACAACGTCGCGCAAAGTCGCTTGCCAAAAAGAAATTCTCTCCCGGCCTGTTCGTCGTTCACTTTGGCATCGAAGGCACCTGGCCCGGCATTGCACATCACATGATTCTGTTCGGTCCGCGCTACAAGGGCCTGCTGGACGATATCTACAAACATGGCGTCCTGCCCGAAGACTTCTCGATCTATCTCCACCACCCGACCGTGTCAGACCCTTCGGTTGCGCCCGAAGGCAAAAGCACGTTCTACGCGCTTGTCCCCGTGGCCAATATGGGCAAGCTCCCGGTCGATTGGGACGAAATAGGTCCGATCCTCGAAAAGCGCATTCTGGATGAAATCGGCCGCCGCCTGATCCCGGATATCCACTCGCGTATCGTAACGAAGTTCCATTACGCCCCGGATGACTTCAAGGCCGACCTTTCAGCCCACCTTGGCAGTGCCTTCAGCCTTGAACCACTGCTGACGCAAAGCGCTTGGTTCCGTGCGCACAACCGTGATGATGCCATCACAAACATGTATCTGGTGGGCGCTGGCACCCACCCCGGGGCCGGTCTTCCCGGCGTGGTCGGTTCAGCCAAGGCCACGGCAGGCCTGATGCTTGAGGATCTTGCATGAAACGCCTCGCAGTTTACTGCGGATCGGCCTCACCTGCCGATCCGCGTTACGTTGCGCTTGCGCGAGAAATCGGCGCGGAACTAGCCCGGCGCGGAATTGGCGTTGTTTACGGCGGCGGCAAGCTGGGCCTGATGGGCGCAGTTGCCTATGGCGCGCTCGATGCTGGCGGCGAAGTGATCGGCGTGATCCCTGAAGCGCTGGTTAACAGTGAAGTGGCCAACCCCGATTGCACAGAACTCCATGTCGTTCCCGGCATGCATGAGCGCAAAAAGGCCTTCACCGATTTGTCCGATGGATTCCTGACTATCCCCGGTGGGGTCGGCACGATGGACGAACTGTGGGAAGCGGTAAGCTGGGCACAGTTGGGCTATCACGCCAAACCGGTGGGCCTGCTCAACGCATTCGGCTTTTACGATCACCTGCTGGCCTTCAACCGCCACATGATCGAGGTGGGCTTTATCCGCGAGGCGCATGCCGGCATTCTGATTGCCGAACCCGACCTTGATCTCCTGCTGGCACGCATGGCTGCCCACGTGCCGCACAAGCCGATCTTTGCGATGAAAGCCGACGATCTTTGATGTCTGACTTGAACGATTGCTGGATCTGACCGGTGCAGGATCGCCAAGCGCTCGTTAGTAACGCCCGGACATCGATCCTGAAGGGCTCCAAAAGCTTCGCCGCCGCCAGTCATCTTTTCGATACCGTAACGCGCGAACGGGTGTGGCTGCTCTATGCTTGGTGCAGGCGGGCCGACGATATCATCGATGCCCAGGACCACGGCGGCGCGCTGGGCGATCAAGCTGGCGCGGCAGAGCGGCTGGCGCTGGTGCGTGACAAGACGGCTCTGGCCTTTGCAGGGGAGAACACTGGGGACTTTGCGTTTGACGCCTTGGGCCTCGTCGCGCGGGAAACCGGACTCACTCTCTCGATGGCGCAGGCGGTGATCGATGGCTTTGCGCTGGATGCCGTGGAATGGCAACCGCGGACAGAGGCCGACCTGATGCGCTATTGCTGGCATGTGGCAGGCGCCGTGGGTGTAATGATGGCGGTGGTCATGGGAGTGTTGCCCGATGATGAAGACACACTGGACCGTGCCTGCGATCTTGGCCTCGCCTTCCAGCTTTCCAACATCGTGCGCGATATCGAAGAGGATGCCGCCGCCGGACGTTGCTACATCCCGCGCGAATGGCTGGCGCAGGAAGGTATTGTACCCGGCGCGCAGATGCTGCCCGAACACCGCCCCGCGCTGACCCGGATCGTGGCGCGGATGTGCGACGCGGCGCAGGTCCACGAATGCTCGGCTCGCATCGGCGCGGCGCGGCTTAAGGGGCGGCAACGGTGGGCGATCCTTTCGGCGGCGGGCATCTATGGCGCGATTGCGCGCGAGGTTGCGCGGCGCGGTGAGCGGGCGTGGGATCACCGCGTTTTCGTTAGTAACGGGCGCAAGTTGGGGTTTATTGCCGGGGCAGCGTGGGCCGCGCTGCGTCCGGTGCCGCGCCATTGCGTTGACGCTGCAAAAGCGCGCAAATTCAGCCGCCAAAGCCTTATTACCCTGTCAGAACGGGATGGAGTTCCGAAGTGCACCTAGACGCACCTAGCTGCACCTAACCCGATAAAACGGCTCTCTGACAGGCGCATTTGGCGGTTTGAGATGCCGGCAGGACATGGCATCATGCACATCAATTCAGGAGGTCCGATGTGGACGCAATCGCATCGCCCGTTACGCTACAAAACTCGTCTGAACGGGACGCTGACCTTGTCTATCGCACCCGTCTGCCCGTGCGCATCTGGCATTGGGTCAATGCCGTAACGATTTTCGCCCTGTTCATGAGCGGCGCGACGATCTTCAACGCGCATCCCCGGCTCTACTGGGGCAAGTACGGCGCGAATTACGATCAGGCATGGCTGGTGATCGGCAAGCGCGCGCAGGAGGGCTTTCTGCGGCTTGGCGGTTTCGAGATTGAGACAACCGGCTATCTGGGACTGACCCCCTATTCCACCAAGGCGATACCGCCGCTGTTCACAATTCCGAACTATTACAGCCTTGCCGAAGGGCGGCAGTGGCACTTCTTTTTTGCGTGGGCGCTGGTTTTCTCGCTAACGCTTTTTTTAATTTATTCTATATTTTCAAAACACTTGTCACACGATCTTGCCTTAAAGCCTGAAGAGCGGAAACTGGCGCATCTGTGGCATGACATCAAGGATCACGCGCGCCTGCGCTTTCCCAGCGGGGCGGCTGCAAAGGCGTACAACCCGCTGCAGAAAATTGCTTACCTTGGCGTGATTTTCGTTTTGATTCCGTTGGTTGTGCTGACAGGGATGACAATGTCGCCCACGCTCAACGCCGCATTTCCGTGGCTGCTCGATATTTTTGGCGGAAGACAATCGGCCAGATCGATACATTTCCTATGCGCAGCAGGGTTTTGCGCGTTTATCTTCATACATCTTCTGATGGTGGTGCTGGCAGGTCCCTTCAACGAGCTGCGATCAATCCTTACCGGATGGTATAGGCTGCCGCAGCCGAGAAAGGATTCATTATGATTTCCCGGCGCAACGCCTTGATTGGTGTAGGCGCGTTAACCGTTTCCGGGTGCGACGCCGTTACGCGATCACCGACGGTTCGCAAGGTACTGACTTTAGGCGAAAAAGCGACGTTAACTTCTCAGCGTCTCGTTACAGACCGTAACGCACTGGCCCCCGAATTCACCCGCGCCGACCTCTCCCCCCGCTTCCGGGTTAACGGAAACAGCACTGCTTCATCGGCGGAATACCTGGCGCACGTGGCCAATGGCTTTACCGATTGGAAACTGGAGATCGGCGGCAAGGTGGCGCGGCCATTCAGCCTATCCCTCGCCCAGTTGCGCGCCGCGCCGCATCGCACGCAGATCACCCGGCAGGACTGCGTTGAGGGGTGGAGCGCCATCGGGGAGTGGACCGGCGTGCCGCTTGCGCTGATACTGCGGCAGGCACAAGTTATGGCTTCTGCTCAATACATTGTCTTCCATTGTGCAGATGATTTCTCAGGCGTCCCCTACTACGAAAGCATCGACATGATCGATGCCCTGCACCCGCAGACTATCCTTGCCCACACGATGAACGGCCAGCCCCTGCCCATCGGCCACGGCGCCCCCATCCGCCTGCGCGTGGAGCGCGCGCTGGGGTACAAGCAGGCCAAGTTCGTGATGCGGATCGAAGCGGTGGAGAGCCTTGCGGGCATTCACGGTGGTGGTGGCGGATTTTGGGAGGATCGTTCCGGCTACCAATGGTTTGCCGGTATCTGAAGCGTTACGAAATTGCCCCGCCGATGCAGATAAGTCGCTGCGATGAAAAGACATTTTCGTAACGTTACAGCCCGATCAGCGCATCAGCACCAGTTCTTCGGCCATAGATGGGTGCAGTGCCACGGTATCGTCGAAGTCGGCCTTGGTCAGGCCAGCCTTCACCGCAATCGCAGCTGCCTGAAGGATTTCAGGGCTGTCCGGGCCGATCATGTGGATTCCCAGCACCTTCTCGGTCGTCGCATCGACGATCATCTTGTAGAGCCCGCGTTCGGGACGGTGGCCGAAGATGTTTTTCATCGGGCGGAAGTCTGACGAATAGACCTTCACATTGCCGCCATAGGCCTGCCGCGCCTGGCTTTCCGTAAGGCCCACGCCTGCCAGCGGCGGCTGCGAGAATACGGCGCTGGGGATGTTGTCGTAATTGACTGAGGTATCCTTGCCGCCAAACACGCGGTCGGCAAAAGCCTGGCCCTCGCGGATGGCGATGGGGGTAAGCTGCACCCGGTCCGTTACGTCACCAACCGCGTAGATACTGTCGCAACTGGTTTTTCCGTGATCGTCCACCTGCACTTCGCCTTGCGCACCCAGTTCGATCCCGGCGCTTTCGAGGCCGAGGCCATCGGTTTTTGGGCGGCGGCCCGTGGCGACCAGCACGACATCGGCGTGGATCGGATCGGGCTGCTTGCCGACATAGACATCGAGCGAGCCGTCCTCGCGCTTCTCCACGCGATCAAACGGGCAATTGAACTTGTATTCGATGCCGCGCGCCATGGTGATCTGCAGCAGCCGGTCGCGCAGCGATTCATCATAGCCGCGCAAGATCGTCTCGCTGCGGTTGACAATCGTTACGTGACAGCCGAGCGCATTGAAAATGCCTGCAAATTCCATCGCGATGTAGCCACCGCCCGAGATGACGACGCGCTTTGGCAGGTTTTCGAGGTGGAACACCTCGTTCGAGGTGATGCAGTGTTCGCTGCCTGCAAATTCGGGCATGACCGGCCATGCGCCTGTGGCGATCAGGATATAGCTCGCGCTGATCTCGCGGCCCGAGGCGAGGCGCACCGTGTTCGGTCCCATAACGGTGGCGCGCTCAAGAAAACGCTCAACCTTGTTGGTTTCGAGCGTGTTGGTATAGGCCGTGTTGAGCCTGTCGACGTCCTTCAGCACCGCGTCACGTAACGTCGGCCAGTCGAAGGTCATCTTCTCGACCGTCCAGCCATAGTTGGCAGCGTCCTGCAATTCTTCGGCAAAATGCGAACCATAGACCAGCAGCTTCTTGGGCACGCAGCCCCGGATCACGCAGGTGCCGCCGACCCGGTATTCTTCGGCCACTGCAACGCGCGCGCCATGGCTGGACGCGATGCGGCTGGCGCGCACGCCGCCAGATCCTGCGCCAATCACGAAAAGGTCATAGTCGAATTGCTGGTCAGCCATGTGCGCTCCTGTCAGAGCGCTCATATGGCCGCTGGCCACGCGCAAGACCAGAGGGATTAAGGACAGATCAGCAGGTTGCCATGGCGTGAGCTTGGATCAGCCCCCGATGCCTGCCGCCGCCAGCAGCGCCTCGGTAGAGGGATCGAAGCCCTCCCCGCCACCGGCTTCAATCTGCTTGGCGATGGCCTTGCCCAGTTCCACGCCAAACTGGTCGAACGGGTTGATGCCGAGCATCGCAGCCGAAACGAAGGTGCGGTGTTCGTGGAAGGCGATCAGGGTGCCGAGCGTGGCGGGGTTCAGGTCTTCGCACAGAATCGTGGCGGAGGGACGGTCACCCGGATAGGCTCTTGCTCCATCCTCTGAATCCTTGCCCGCCATCAGAGCAGCGCCTTGGGCAAAGCAGTTCGACAGCAGGATTTCGTGATGGACCGGATCAAGGTCGTGCCCTTGCGTCTTGACGGCGAGGAAATCCACCGGGATCAGGTGCATGCCCTGATGCAGCAACTGGAACACGGCGTGTTGCGCATCGGTGCCGACGCCGCCCCACGTAACCGGCGCGCTTGCGCGAGCGAGCGGTGAGCCATCGGCCAACACGCGCTTGCCGTTCGATTCCATCTCAAGCTGCTGCAAATAATCGGGCAGGAGCGCGAGGCGTTCATCATAAGCGAAAACGGCGCGTGACTGGCAGCCACGCACTTGCGCATAGTACAGATCGGCAAAGGCCGCGCGGACCACGACGTTTTCGGTCAGGTCGGCATCTATGAAATGCCGGTCAATCGCAGCGGCGCCATCGAGGAATTCGGCAAAGCCTTCCCATCCTATCGCTATGGCCACCGGGAAACCGATGGACGACCAAAGCGAATAGCGCCCGCCGACTGTTTCCAAGAACGGCAGGACGCGGGTTTCATCAACGCCCCATTCCACGGCCTTATCCGGCGCAGCGGTGAGCGCGATGACGCGACCATAGGCATCGGCCACGCCGCCTTCGCGCAGCCATGCCAATGCAGAGCTGGCGTTTGTCAGCGTTTCGGTGGTGGTGAAGGTTTTTGAGGCCAGCGCGATTAGCGTGGTCTGCGGATCACAGGCCTTCATTGCGGCTTCCAAAGCGCAGCCATCGATGTTCGACACGACATGCACGGCAACCTTTGCGCCATCGCGAGTCAGCGCATCGATCGCCAGCGCCGGACCGAGCGCCGAGCCGCCGATGCCGATGTGGATCAGGCTTTTTACATCGCCCAGCGCGCCTTCATGGATCGCCTCGACCAGCGCCTTCATGCGGGCGTGGAAGGCTGCGGCTTCTTCAACGCTCGATTCCTTACCAACGCCGCGCTGGGCGGTGTGTTCAGCAGCGCGGCCTTCGGTGTTGTTGATCAGCTCGCCTTCGATCAGCGCGTTGCGGCGGCCGGTGAAATCCATCGCATCGGCAATGCTGACCATCTGCGCTTCGATTTCGGGCGAGAGGTGCGTTTTGGACCAATCGAAGATGATCGGGCCGCCGGGCAGATCGAGCGTTGTGAAATAGCGCGAAAGGCGCGCAGGATCGGCAAACAGCTCCTTCAGGGTGGGCCGCGGCAAGGCTTCGAGCGCGGTCCAGAATTGCTCTGCTGGGCTTGCCGACATGTTTTTCCTCATCCTTTCGCAACTGCGTTAAGCACCTAATGCCCGGTCAGGACGCGCTTTCCAAGTGCGCTGTTCATCCCTGCGCAAGCTGCGCAAACGTATTTGATGCACTGTATTAGCCAAACAACACACTTGACGAAGGGGCCTGCTGGCAACATGACCGCGACGATGAACGACACGCCCGACGCCAGCCAGCCGACTTCTGCCGATCCGGCAAACCCGGCTCCTGCCCCTTCCCCTGCAAAGAAGGAGAAGAAGGAGGCCAAGAAGGAAGACAGTTTTCCGGTTTTCCTGATCAAGCTGGTGCTGGTGGTGGCGATCTTCCGCAGTTTCATCTTTTCGCCGTTCAACATCCCATCAGAATCGATGCTGCCCCGGCTGGAGAATGGTGATTACCTTCTCGCCGCAAAGTGGCCCTATGGTTACAGCAAATATTCGCTTCCCTTCAGCGCGCCGCTGCTGCCCAAACGCATTTTTGCCAGCCAGCCCGAACGTGGCGATGTGGCGATCTTCAAGGCGCCTCCGGGCAATGATATCGACTATATCAAGCGCGTCATCGGCCTGCCCGGCGATACCGTGCAGATGATCGGGGGCGTATTGCACCTGAACGGCCAGATGGTGCGCAAGGAGAAGATCGCGGATTTCGTCATCCCGGTCAGCCCGAACACCGATTGCCTTTCCGCCGAATTCGCGGTGACCGAGGCTGATGGGCGGCAGACTTGCCACTACCCGCAGTTCCGCGAGACGCTGCCGGAAGGCAAAAGCTACAACGTGCTCGATCTCGGGCAGCGGTCGGTGGACGATACGGTGCCGGTGGTGGTGCCCGAGGGCCAGTTGTTCATGATGGGCGACAACCGCGACAATTCGATGGACAGCCGCTTTCCGGCGATGGAAGGCGGCGGCATCGGACTGGTGCCGCAGGAAAATCTGGTGGGCCGGGCCGCGATCATGATGTGGTCTACCGATGGCAGCGCCAACTGGTTCCTGCCGTGGACCTGGTTCACCGCGGCCCGCTGGGACCGGATCGGGGGCACGTTCTGAACAAGCTTTCTGAACCTGCCATCGCGTTTCTGACCGAACTTACCGGCAGCGCGCCTGCGCGCGCAGATTTGTGGGCCGAAGCCTTGACCCACGGATCGATGGGTGAGCCGCGCGATTACCAGCGGCTGGAGTTTCTGGGTGACCGGGTGTTAGGGCTGGTTATTGCTGAATGGCTGCATGAAAAAAGCGATGCGGCTGAGGGCAAGCTTTCGCAGCGGTTGAACGCATTGGTCAGCCGGGAAACGTGCGCAGATGTGGCGCGCGCTATCGCCCTGCCCCTCCATATCCGGCTGGGTAAACAAGCACGCGACGATGGCGGGGCGCAGAGCGACAATATTTTGGGTGATGTGATGGAAGCGCTGATTGGCGCGGTGTTTATCGAGCGCGGGTTTGAGGCGGCGCGCACATTTGTGCGTGCGCTATGGGATAAACCGATGGTTTCGGGCACCGGGCAGCGCAAGCATCCCAAGGCGGCGCTGCAGGAATGGGCGGCGGGCAACCGGCGCAAACCTCCGGTCTATGCGCTGGTCGCGCGGGAGGGACCGGACCATGCGGTGCGGTTCACCGTTTCGGTCGAAGTAAAGGGCGTGGGCGAGGCCAGCGCGGCCGGATCGAGCAAGCAGGAAGCCGAAACCGCAGCGGCGCTGGCATTCATGCAAGCCTATGGCTGAGGCCAGTCTGGCGAACGCGGCGCATTTGGCCTAAGGTCACAGCGAAATTTCAGAAGAATTGGACGAATGACAGAAAAATGTGGCCTCGTGGCCGTGCTTGGCGCACCGAACGCCGGCAAATCCACCCTTGTGAACTCGCTGGTGGGGCAGAAGGTGGCGATTGTCTCCGCCAAGGCGCAGACTACGCGCGCGCGGTTGATGGGGATTGCGCTGGAGGACCTTGGAGAAGATCGGGCGCAGATCATTCTGGCCGATACGCCGGGCCTGTTCGAGCCGAAACGGCGGCTGGACCGCGCGATGGTGAGTGCTGCGTGGGACGGGGCGCATGAGGCCGATGCGATTCTGCTGGTGGTGGATGCGCGCAAGAAGAAGCGCGATTACCTCGACCCCATTCTGGCCACGCTGAAAACGCGACCCGAGCGTAAGATTCTGGTGCTCAACAAGGTTGATTCCACGGCCAAGGAGCCGCTGCTGATCGCCGCCGAAGCGCTGTCGCAAGAGGCCGAGTTTGACGAGATATTCTTTGTGTCTGCGCTGACCGGTGATGGCGTGCCGGAACTGAAAACGCGGCTGGCCGAACTGATGCCAGTGGCCGCTTGGCACTATCCCGAAGATCAGGTGTCGGACGCCAGTGAGCGATTGCTGGCGGCGGAAATCACCCGCGAGCAGCTCTATCGCCAGCTGCACGATGAACTGCCCTATGACAGCACGGTGCGGCCTGAGAAGTATCTGACGCGCAAGGATGGCTCGATCGAAATCCACCAGCAGATCGTGATCGCACGCGAAACGCAGCGGCCCATCGTGCTGGGCAAGGGCGGCGCGAAGATCAAGGCCATTGGCGAAGCAGCGCGCAAGGAATTGGCGCAATTGCTCGACACCAAGGTGCATTTGTTCCTGCACGTGAAGGTGGATGAGCGGTGGGCCGACGCCAAGGAAATCTACGAGGAAATCGGGCTGGAGTGGGTCAAGTGAAGCAGCATTTTCTTGGTGCGCTTGCGCTTGTGGCAGTTGCCACCTCGTCCGCTGTGGCAAAGCCAGCGCCCTTGCCCGAAGGTGCCCGCTATGTGGCGCTGGGCAGTTCGTTTGCGGCTGGCCCCGGTGTTGGCCCGAATACCCCCGGCACACCAGAGCGTTGCGGACGCGGAACGCTGAATTATCCCAATCTTCTGGCAAAGCGCCTCAAGCTTTCGCTGGTGGATGCCACCTGCAGTGGCGCGACCACACAGCACGTGCTTGGCGCATGGAACGAATTACCGCCCCAGATCGAAAGCGTGACCGCCGATACCCAGCTGGTGACGATCACGATCGGCGGAAACGACGTGAACTTCGTTGGCAACATTTTCGCAGCCGCATGCGAGTTGATGACGACACCAGATGCGCGGTGCCAGAATTGGCGCGAGATCAACGAGGCGGAATGGCATGCCAATGAAGGCAGAATGCGGCAGATCGTCCGCGACCTGCGCAAACGTGCTCCCGAAGCCCGCATCGTATTTGTAGATTACATCACCGTGCTACCGCCCAAGGGTACTTGCGCAGCAGTGGCCATCAAGCCGGAGCGCATGGAGCAGAGCCGGGCCGCGGCAAAACGCTTGGCACGCCTTACGGAGCGCGTAGCCCGTGCGGAAGGCGCGGAAGTGTTCCGTTTTTCCGCGATGTCAAAGCCGCATGCGCCATGTGCAGCCGAACCGTGGAGTAACGGGCTGAGTGCACAGGCTGGAGATGGTATCCCTGTTCACCCCAACCGGGCCGGTCATGTTGCTGCAACAATCGGTCTTGCCCGGTTTCTGGGGAAAAAGTCTGTCCTGTAAACCGGACTGTCGCCGTTATGCAACGGTCCATCGCAACGTCTTCGCACGTGCGATAGACCCTTGCGGTCGAAACGTGCTGTTCATAAGGGGCCCTTGGGGGCAATCATGCGAAGGGAACGGGCAAGTCGTCCGTTAACGTCCCGGGTGCAACAGTGGACGGAGTGCAAGCATGAGCGAAACGGGCGGCGTTTTGGCAACAGCCGCAGTAAGCCCGCAGCCTGTCCCCCGGTTTTTCAGCGGCACTTTAACGGGATTGAACAGGATTCCCCGTTGGATAATTGAAGCTACTGGCTTTATTGTTCTTTTCGCGATTACGCGCAGCTTCCTGTTCGGCAACCCGATCATCCATATCGATGAGCAGTTTTATCTGTTTGTTGCCCAGCGGATGCAGGAAGGGGCCATACCGTATATCGATATCTGGGATCGCAAGCCGATTGGCCTGTTCCTGCTTTACAAGGGGATGGTTGCGTTACCGTTTGATCCGGTACTGGCCTATCAGTTGAGCGCAGGAGTAGCGTTTACCTGCACGGCAATGGTCATAACCCGCATTGCACGTGAGATCGCATCACCCAATGCCGCATGGCAGGCTGGCGCCGTCTACATTCTTTTCATGCCCGCCTTCAACGCGGGGATGGGTCAAGCGCCGGTCTTCTATAACTTGCTGGTGGCCATGGCAGCCTGGGGCGTGGTCGAAGGCGTGAAGCGCAACGAGGACACGGCGCTGATCTGGCGCGGCTGTCTGATCATGTTGCTGCTGGGGCTTGCCATCCAGATAAAATATACGGTGGTGTTTGAAGGCGCCGCCTTCGGCCTCATGCTGCTTGCACGCGGATTTGCCGATGTGTGGACGTTCAGGCGGCTTTTTGCGGTAAGCCTGCTATGGATGGGGGCCGCATTGCTGCCCACGGCAGCAGCCCTTGCATGGTTTGCGCACATTGGTGAGGCCGAGGCGTTCATCTACGCCAATTTCATCTCGATTTTCGACAAGGGCTCAGACGGCTGGAAATCATACGGACGCCTGGCCAAGGAAGTCGCGGTGCTGACACCGTTCTGGCTGGCAATTTTCCATGCTCCCAAAATGTTCAGCACGAAAAGCCGGGAAACCAGCACAGCCCATCGCGTAGTGACGCTGTGGGCCATCGCTGCTGGTATCGGATTTCTGAGCTTTGGCACGTGGTACGACCATTATGTCGCCCCGCTGCTGATGCCGCTGGCGATTCTCGCCGCGCCTGCGTTGGCGCGCGCAAAACCCCGCGAGCGCTGGTATGGCCGGGTGTTGCTGGGCTTTGCTGCCATCGCTGGCATCGTAGTAATGGTGTACCAATGGAACCAGCATGGCACAAAGCGCCAATTTGACGCCATGAATGCCGTGATCCGGCACGAAATGCATGGTGGCTGCCTGTTCATTTATGAGGGCGAAATGGCGTTCTATCGGACGACCCGCACCTGCCTTCCATCGCGCTGGACGTTCCCTAATCATCTCAACACATATGTCGAAGCGCCTGCCATCGGTGTTGATCCATCAGCGGAGATGCGGCGCATTCTGGCAAGTAGGCCTGATGTGATCGTAACACGTGCCGACAAGCACAAGCCTTACTTGCCAAACATGGAAACCCGCTCCATCATCAACGCCGAGCTTGGCCACAGCTACATCCGCTATGCGCGCATGCAGTTGGGCAACAAGGAATATTGGCTCTACCGGCCGCGGCGCTGACCGCGACCGGTAGACAGCATCATTCGGCTGGCTTGACGACCTTTTTGGCCGCAGCCTTCTTTGCTGGAGCCTTTTTGGCCGGTGCTTTCTTTTCTGTATCTTTCGAAGCGGCTGCCTTCTTGGCAGGAGCCTTTTTCGCGGCGGGCTTCTTTGCGGGCTTCTTGCCTTTGGCAGGTCCCTTGGCAGCACGCTCGTCAATCAACGCAACGGCCTCTTCTGGCGTCAGCGTTTCAGGCTGCTTGTCCTTTGGCAGCGTAGCATTGGTCGTGCCGTCGGTGACATAAGGGCCATAGCGCCCTGCCATCAACTTGATTTCGCCGCCTGATACCGGGTGCGCGCCCAGAACCTTCAACGGCTCTGCAGCGGCGCGGTTGCCGCGCGCCCCTGCTCCGGCGGCGGCTGCAGCCAACAGCATCACCGCTGCGTTCATGCCGGTTTCGAACACTTCGGCAGTGGATTTGAGCCGAGCATATTTGCTGTTGTGCGCAAGGTACGGGCCATAGCGGCCAATGCTGGCGGTGATCGGTTTGGCAGTTTCGGGATGGGTGCCCACTTCGCGAGGAAGGGACAGCAGTTTGAGCGCCCATTCGAGATCGAGTTCACCAATATCCTTGGGAATTGATGCACGCTTGGCTTCGGCGCCCTCACCCAGCTGGACATAAGGGCCAAAGCGTCCGGCTTTACGCACTACGTCAAGGCCGCTGACGGGATCCTTGCCCAACACACCATCTTCTGCGCCATCGCCTTCAGCCCCGCCGGGCTGGGCAAATTTGCGGGTATATTTGCATTCAGGATAGTTCGAACATGCCACAAACGCCCCGTAACGCCCGCCGCGCAGCGACAAGCGCCCCGCCTCGCACTTCGGGCACAGACGCGGGTCGGAGCCATCGTCACGCGGTGGGAACAAGTAGTCTGACAGGAATTCGTCCAGCTCGGCAGTCACCTCGCTCGGCTTCTTCTCCATCACCTCATCAGACTTGGGCTTGAAATCGCGCCAGAACGCAGCGAGCACGACCTTCCACTGCGCGCGCCCGCCGGACACGTCATCGAGTTCATCCTCCATCCCGGCGGTGAATTCGTACGCGACATAGCGTGAGAAGAACCGCTCAAGAAATGCCGTGAGAAGCCGCCCGGATTCCTCTGCAAAGAAACGGTTTTTCTCTGTCCGAACGTAATTGCGGTCCTTCAGCACCTGCAGCGTGGCCGCATACGTGGAAGGACGCCCGATCCCCAGCTCCTCGAGCCGTTTGACCAGACTGGCCTCGGAATAGCGCGGCGGCGGCTGTGTGAAGTGCTGCGTAGCATCGACCCCGCGCTTAGCCGGGGTATCGCCCTTGTTCATCGCGGGGAGGAGGTTTGAATCTTCCTCATCGCTATCGGCCTTCTGGTCACGCCCTTCTTCGTAAACGGCAAGGAAACCTGGAAATTTCACCACTTGTCCTGAGGCACGCAATTCGTGCTTGCCCGTACCATCGCGCAAGTTGACGCTGGTACGCTCAATATTGGCAGACGCCATCTGGCTGGCCATCGCCCGCTTGAATATCAGATCGTAAAGCCGTGCTTCATCGCCGGAACCATAACGATCCTTGCTGAAATCGGTCGGACGAATAGCTTCATGTGCTTCCTGAGCATTCTTGGCCTTTGTCTCGTAATGACGCGGTTTTTCGGGCAAGTAGTGCCCATCATAGCGATCCGAAATCGCCTTGCGGGCTTCAGAAATAGCGCTTGGGTCCATCTGAACGCCATCGGTACGCATGTAGGTGATGGCACCCGCTTCATAGAGCGTCTGCGCCACACGCATCGTGTGGCTTGCCGAAAAGCCGAGCTTGCGGGCAGCTTCCTGTTGTAGCGTTGACGTGGTGAACGGGGGATAGGGATTGCGCTTGGTCGGCTTGGTTTCCACCTCCTCGACGCGGAACGTGCCCGCTTCGACCACAGCCTTGGCCTTGAGCGCAGAGCCTTCATCACCCAGCGTCAACTTATCCAGCTTTTGCCCATCGAACTTGACCAGACGGGCCGAAAATTCAGTGCCGTGCTGTTCGAGCCTTGCGACGACCGACCAGTATTCCTGAGCACGGAACAGTTCGATTTCGCGTTCGCGTTGCACAATCAGGCGCAGCGCAACCGACTGGACGCGGCCTGCCGATTTCGCGCCCGGTAGCTTGCGCCAGAGCACAGGCGAAAGCGTGAAGCCGAACAGATAATCAAGCGCACGGCGGGCCAGATAAGCGTCGATCAGATCCTGATCGAGTTCACGCGGCCGCTTCATCGCATCGGTCACGGTCTGCTTGGTAATGGCGTTGAAAGTAACCCGCTCAACCTCTTTAGGAAGAACCTTACGTTTCTTAAGCAACTCCCTGACATGCCAGGAAATAGCCTCGCCTTCACGATCAGGGTCAGTTGCCAGAATCAGACGGTCGGCATCCTTGGCAGCATCGGTGATGGCCTTCACCCGTGACGTTTTGTCACCATAAAGTTCCCAGTCCATGGCGAAATCATCGTCCGGGCGGACCGAACCGTCCTTGGGCGGCAAATCGCGGATGTGTCCGTAGGAGGCGAGGACCTTGTAGCCGGGGCCCAGGTACTTCTCGATGGTTTTGGCCTTGGCCGGAGATTCAACAATGACAAGCTGCATGATCTGAAAAAACGGTCCTTAACGTGCCTTACGTGTGCACATGCGTATACGTGTGCGCGAGGGTGGGGAGGTTCGGGGCACTTCGTCAAGCACCCGTTCGGGGAAGGATGGCAAACTGTGGTTACGCCGCCAGGCTGACCCGCCCCCCGGCATGACGCACCAACCGGCCTGCCAGTTCCAGTTCCAGCAGGGCCATCTGCACGGCACCGGCGCTTGCTCCGCTTTGCCGGATCAGTTCATCGACGCCGATGGGTGCCAGCGTCAGCAAGCCGGAGACGTGAGCAGGTCCATCCGCCACATCGGCCAAGCTGGTTGCGTAGGCGTGGCTTCCTTCACGGACGGTTGATCGTGCACGGCCCTCAAAGCCGCTGAGCAATTCGATCACGTCATCAGGAGACTGCACCAGAATTGCGCCATCGCGAATCAACTGGTTGCAGCCGTGTGAGCGGCTGTCGAGTGGGGAGCCGGGGATCGCCATGACCTCGCGTCCCGCCTCTGCCGCCAATCTGGCAGTGATCAGCGAGCCGGAGCGGGGTGCGGCTTCGACTACCAGCGTGCCAGTGGCAAGGCCTGCGATGATGCGGTTGCGGTGTGGGAAGTGCCGGGCCAGAGGTTCTGTGCCCGGTGGCATTTCGGCGACCAGCAAGCCTTGTGATGCGACCTGTTCCTGTAGTTCGGCGTTTTCCGGCGGATAGGCAATGTCGATACCGCTGGCGATCACGCCGACTGTGCCACCACCACCTGCCATGCCTGCCAAGGCACCGCGATGCGCCGCCGCATCGATGCCACGCGCCAATCCCGAAATTACTGCATAACCATGCCCGCCGAGCGCCGTGGCGAAATCGCGCGATAACTTTACCGCAGCCGCCGAAGCATTGCGTGCGCCGACCACGGCGACAGAAGGCCGCGCCAGCAGTGCTGCATCACCGCGCAAAGTCAGGATCGGGGGTGGGCTTTCCAGCGCCGACAACAGCGAAGGATATTCGGGACTATCATGAAAAAGATACCGTGCGCCTGTCTTTCGAACGGCTGCCACTTCGGCTTCGATCCGGTCAGCGGGTGCCGGACGATACGGGGCCCCGCCCCTTGCCGCCAGATCGGGCAAAGCTTCAAGCGCAGCAGCTGCCGTGCCGAAACGGCGGAGCAACTGGTTGTAGCTGACCGGCCCGATATTCGGAGAGCGCAACAAGCGAATGCGGGCAAACGCCTCATCGCGCGAGAGCGCTGATGGCGCCATAACGCTCACTTCTTGCTGCCGACCTTTGGCTCGGCACCAGCACGCAGCCGGGCGATGTTCTCACGATGCAGGAACAGCACCAGCAGTGCCAGCAGCGTAAGCACCGGTGCATAGCCGGGAAAGCCTGTGAGCATTGCTGCCACAGGCGCTGCAATGGCCGCAGACATGCCGCCGAGCGAGGAAATGCGGCTGGTGAGCAGAACGCCGAGCCAGACGACCGCGTAAGCAAGCCCGATCGGCCAAGCGAGGCCAAGCGAGATGCCCATCATCGTGGCCACCCCCTTCCCCCCCTTGAACCCGAGCCAGATCGGAAAGCAGTGACCAAGGACAGCGGCAAGCGCAGCCAACGCTTCACCGCCGGGCCAGACATGCCGTGCGATCAAGACTGCCGCGAGTCCTTTACCCATGTCCAGCAGCAAGGTGGCAACAGCCACGCCTTTCTTGCCGGTGCGCAGTACGTTGGTGGCGCCGATATTGCCTGATCCAATCGCACGAAGATCGCCCCCGCCAGTGAGCCGGGTGAGGATGAGGCCAAAGGGCACCGAGCCCAGCACATAGCCGACGAGAAGAGGCAGAAGCGTATCCACGCACCGCTCATATCCGCAACCGCGGCAAAAGCGAAAGAGCCCACTTCCCATTTTGCCGCCATTACCGATACAAGCCCTGCAAATGAGTGCTGCAAACCCTGCTTCGCCGGCCGATCCTTCGGCTCCTTTGCTCCTGTTCGATTCGGGAGTCGGCGGTCTGTCTGTCCTGCGCAAGGTCCGCCAGTTGCTGCCCGAAGCCCCGGTGATCTATGTGGCGGACAACGCGGGACTTCCGTATGGCGACAAGACCGAAGCGCAAATCGCCGCCCGCGTATCCGGACTGCTGGGCCGATTGACCGAACGTCTGCGCCCCCGCCTTGTATGCATCGCCTGCAACACCGCATCGACCATAGCGCTGGCCTCGGTGCGCGAAGTGTTGGAAGTGCCGATCGTCGGCACCGTCCCTGCAATCAAGCCGGCCGCGGCGTTGACGAAGACCGGCGTAATCGGCCTTCTGGGAACCGAGGCGACCATCCGGCAAAGCTATGTCGACCGGCTTGAGGCCGAGTTCGCTTCTGACAAACGCCTGTTGCGCCACGGGGCTCCCGAACTTGTTGCCGCAGCAGAAGCCAAGCTGCGGGGCGATCCGGTCGATCCATCCGTGTTTGCGCGGGCTGCACAAAACCTTAGGGCCAAGGCTGATGGCGCGCTGATCGATACGGTCGTTCTGGCCTGCACACACTTTCCGCTGGTCGAAGCCGAGCTTGCCCAAGCGTTCGGGCTCGGCGTTTCGTTCATCGATGGTTCTGATGGCATCGCGCGGCGTATAGCCCATCTGACCGAAGGGCAGCCATGGCAGCGCAATGATACGGATATCGGACTTTTCACCCGTGGCGGAAACGATGTGGAACGGCTAGAGCCGTCGTTGGCTGCGCATGGCATCGGTCGAACTGCGGTGTTTTGAAACCGGCGTGTCTGAAACCGGTGCGATGAATTGGGGGAGCAAACGGTGAGCCGATTATCAAAGGCACTCATCGTTGTGTTGCTGGTACTTGGCTTTGCCTATTACTGGCTGCTGGTAAACGCAGACCCTCGCGCAATTGAGGCGCGTCAGATCGATCTTGCAGCCTTGCGCGCCAAAGCCGAAAGCATTTCAGGAGAAAAGCCGACCGGGATCGCATTCACCGTCATGGCATCACGCCGCGTGCCTTCAGCCACTTTGGCGGCTGGCACGGGCTTGCGGCAGGTCACCGCGGGGATCATTGCCTGGCAAATTTCCGCACCAAAGGGAGGGATCGTGGTCGATAGCGGGCTTTCGCCTGCCGATGCCGAAGCGATGGGGTATTCTGATTACGACTTGGCTGCCATGCGCATGGTCGATGGTTGGATGAAGGGTGCGGAGCAAATCCTGTTCACCCATGCCCATATTGATCACGTCGGCCGGTTCCTCGATCATCCCGACTTTGATGCCATATCGCCCAAAACGCTGATCACGCCTGGAATGTTGGGAGGGATCAATGCCTTGTGGCGCGAGAACGGAAGCCATATCGCCAGAACTCGCAACCTTGCGCCGATCGAGGCCGTTGCCCCGGGTGTTGTCGTCATCCAGACGCCGGGGCACACCCCTGCATCCCAGATGGTCTACGTCCGCCTCGCATCGGGCCGCGAATACATTCTGACTGGTGACACGGCGTCTTTGGCAGCCAATTTCGAGAACGGAACACCGCGTTCACGGCTGGTAGGAGATATCCTGGCACCGGAAGATCGGTCCGCCGTGATTGGCTGGGTCAAGGCGCTCAAAGGCCTGAAGCGTGCACATCCAACGCTGGTCCTGTTGCCATCACATGATGCGGACTGGCTGACTGTAAATGCAGACAAATTGGGCATAATCCGGTCACCGGCAGCGCAGGGCTCGTCGCCATCAAGATAAGACCTGGCAGCGCGGGTAACGCGGCTTATGCGCTGGCACTAAATGACACTGGCATTGCAGGGTGAACATGCGTAAAAGCCGCGCATTCGCCGGAGGCCCAATTGATCGGGTCTCGGGGACGCACAAGCGTCTCTGTTACAGGAAGGAGCGGCGGGGTGAACTACGATCAGGTTTTTGATTCTGCTATCGAGCGACTGCACTCCGAAGGCCGTTACCGCGTTTTCATCGACATTCTGCGCAACAAGGGCGCATACCCCAACGCGCGCTGCTTTGCCGGGCACAACGGGCCAAAGCCGATCACCGTATGGTGTTCGAACGATTATCTTGCCATGGGCCAGCACCCGAAGGTGATCGCGGCAATGGAAGAGGCGCTGCACAATGTCGGCGCGGGATCGGGCGGCACACGCAACATCGGCGGCAACACGCATTACCACATCGAGCTTGAGGCTGAACTGGCCGACCTGCACGGCAAGGAAGGCGCGCTGCTGTTTACATCAGGCTATGTCTCGAACGATGCCACACTCTCCACGCTGGCCAAGATCCTGCCGGGCTGCGTGATCTTTTCTGATGAACTGAACCACGCCTCGATGATCGCGGGCATCCGCAATTCGGGCGCGGAAAAGAAGGTGTTCCGCCACAACGATGTGGAGCATCTGGAAGAGCTGCTGGCTGAAACCGATCCGAATGTGCCCAAGCTGATCGCCTTCGAATCGGTCTATTCGATGGACGGCGATGTCGCCCCGATCCACGCGATTTGTGATCTTGCCGAAAAGTACAACGCGCTGACCTATATCGACGAGGTTCACGCCGTTGGCATGTATGGCCCGCGCGGCGGCGGCATCACCGATCGTGATGAAGCGGCGCACCGTATTGACATTATCGAAGGCACGCTGGGCAAGGCGTTCGGCGTGATGGGCGGCTATATCGCTGCAGATCGCAAGATCATCGACGTGATCCGCTCCTATGCACCGGGCTTCATCTTCACCACCTCGCTCTCACCGGTGCTGGTCGCAGGCGTGCTCGCCTCAGTCCGCCACCTCAAGGCATCGAGCGAAGAGCGTGAAGGCCAGCAGGCTGCGGCTGCCTACCTGAAGAAGGCCTTCGCCGATCAGGGTCTGCCGGTCATGCCATCGACCACACATATCGTGCCGCTGATGGTGGGTGATCCGGTGCGCGCCAAGAAGATCGCGGACATCCTGCTCGCCGAATACGGCGTCTATGTGCAGCCGATCAACTATCCCACCGTGCCACGCGGCACCGAACGTCTGCGCTTCACGCCGGGGCCATCGCACACCGAGGCGATGATGGACGAACTGGCCGAGGCGCTGGTGGAAATCTGGAACCGCATGGAACTGGAACTTCAGCGGGCGGCCTGACGCACCGCAATTATCGAAAATTGAGGCCCTTCCCTTGCAGGGAGGGCCTTTTTCGTTGGGCTTGTCTTTCGCGGTGCAAACGCTAGTTTTAACCGGACAATTAAATCCGGGAGAATGCATGCCTGCGCTGACATACGACGAAGTGGTGCTGGGCCGCCGTTCGATCCGGGGCTATCTCAACAAGCCCGTACCCCGCACACTTATCGAGGACGTGCTGGCGCTGGCGATACGCTCTCCAACGTCAATGAACACGCAGCCCTGGCACTTCCACGTCATCACCGGGGAGCCGCTCGATCGCATCCGCCAGGGTAACACCGAACGGATCCTTGCAGGCGAACCCGATTCCCGTGAATTCCGGCGGGGAGAGCCTTTTGCGGGCGTCCACCGTGACCGGCAGGTCGGCGTGGCAAAGCAGCTTTTTACCGCCATGGGCATTGCCCGCGATGACGCAGCAGCACGGCAGGACTGGGTGCTGCGCGGTTTCCGACAGTTTGACGCGCCGGTGTGCGTGATCGTGGCCTACGACCGCGAACTTGCTGGCAGCGACGATACAGCCTTCGATTGCGGCGCAGTCACCACAGCGCTGGTCAACGCCGCATGGTCACGCGGGCTGGGCTGCGTGATCAATTCGCAAGGGATCATGCAATCGCCCGTCGTGCGCGAGCATGCGGGCATTCCTGACGATCAGGTCATCATGAAGGCAGTTGCGCTCGGCTGGCCTGACCCGGACTTCCCCGCCAATGCCGTGGTCAGCACGCGCAAAAGCGTGGACGAAGCGGCGCGGTTCGTGGGGTTTTGAAGGGAAAAGGCCCCGCTTTGCAGCAGGGCCCTTCCTTGTATCACCAAACCCGTCGAGTGATCAGCGCAGAGATACCACGTTGTCGGAAACGCGCGGATCCCGGCGGTCGCCACGATACTGGCTGGCCATCGGCTCGTCCGACACTTCGAACACGTCAGTCGCGCCAAAGCCGTTGAACGCGGTCTTCATCGCCGCTCCATAGGCGCCCAGCATGCCTACTTCGATATAATCGCCCACCTTCACATCCACCGGCAGTTCGAACGGACCTTCCATGTGGTCCATATCGTCGCAGGTGGGGCCGTAGAAGCTGAACGGCTCCAGTTCGACCTCAGCTTCGTCATTCGCCACCTGATCACGCAGCACGCGCACAGGGAAGCGCCAGCCGACGTGGGCTGCATCGAACAGCGCGCCATAAGCACCGTCGTTGATATACAGCTCGGTCCCGCGGCGGCGTTCGACGCGCACGATCATCGAATTGTATTCAGCGCACAGAGCACGGCCCGGTTCGCACCACAGTTCGGCCGAGTACGAAACCGGCAGCGATTCATAGGTGCGGTCGATCACGCCAAAGTAATCTTCGAGCGGGGGAGGCTCCATGCCGGGATAGATCGACGGGAAGCCGCCGCCGACATCAATGATGTCAACGAGGACCGATGCGTCGACGATGGCCGCACGAACGCGCTCCAACGCCTGCACATAGGCGTGCGGGCTCATCGACTGGCTGCCGACGTGGAAGCACACGCCCAGCGAATCCGCGACCTGGCGGGTTGCTTGAAGCAGTTCAGCCGCATTGGCCAGATCGCAACCGAACTTGGATGCGAGGCTCAGTTCCGAATATTCGGACGAGACGCGCAAGCGCACGCACAGCGTCAGGTCTTCGGGCACGTTGCCTTCAACGTCAGCCGTGGCCGCCTTGATCTTTTCCAGTTCCTCAAGCGAATCGAGGCTGAACACGCGCACACCATAGGTATGGTATGCCTCGCGGATCGCAGACGGAGCCTTGACCGGGTGCATGAAGCACAGCGTAGCTTCAGGCAGCGTTTCGCGGACCAGACGCACTTCGACAATCGAAGCAACATCATAGTGCGTTACGCCCGAATCCCACAGGATACGGATCAGGTCAGCCGAAGGGTTGGCCTTCACGGCATAGAGCGACTTGCCCGGGAACTTCTCGACAAAGAAGCGGGCAGCGCGCGCGGCAGCGTGCGGACGGTTCAGAATGGCGGGTTGTTCAGGCGCGGAAGCGCGAACTACAGCCAGTGCGTCATGATGGATGTGCAACTCAAGGGACCCCCAAACGGAACAGTTGAAAAGAGCTGCCTTGCGGTTTGGAAGTCCCCATGGGGCAGCGAGAGAGGGGTAATAAGGCCATGACGCTGAACATCAAGTGAAAAACTTGCGCGCCCACACTGATGTCAAAAAAATGAAATAATTGCACCGGAATCCCCGAAAATCAGGGGTTTTCTTGCAACCAGATGAACCCTGCACGGTACAAAGTGCAGGTCGGTTCCGCTCGGCTGAAAATCGAATCAACACAGACCGCGCAATCACGAAAGCCGGTCGCGGAAGTCCTCGTAGGTAAAGCTGCGCACCTGCTCCAGCACTTCAGTCTCGCTGTCCCACAGCCAGATCGAGGGCAGCGGCACGCCGTTGAAGGTCGTCGTCTTGACCATCGAATAATGCGCCTGATCAAGGAAGGCAAAGCGCGTGCCGGGCTCAGCGCCATGCGGCAGTCGGTAATCGCCGATCACATCACCGGCCAGGCACGAAGGCCCACCTAGCCGAATCGGTGCGCCGCCTTCCCCGCTATCCTCGTATTCGTCGATCGGCAGTTCCCCCAACATGGCCGGGCGATAAGGTGCCTCGATCACATCGGGCATGTGGCAGGTGGCAGAAATGTCGGTGATGCCAAGCTGCATGCCGTTCCAGTGCGTATCGAGCACGGTCCCCACCAGAATACCGGCGTCGAGCGCCACAGCCTCACCCGGCTCAAGATAAATCTCACACCCAGTGCGTGCTTTCACCTCGCCCAGGAAAGCTACCAGATCATCGCGCTGATAATCGGCGCGGGTAATGTGGTGTCCGCCGCCGAAGTTCAGCCACTTGAGCTGGCCGAAGTATGGCGCGATGCGCGGTTCGAGCGCATCCCACGTGCGCTGGAGCGGTTCGAAATCCTGCTCGCACAGCGTGTGGAAATGCAGGCCTGACACGCCTTCGAGGTGTTCGGCAGACAACTGGTCCACCGGGAAGCCGAGGCGCGAATGCGGCGCGCAAGGGTCATAGCGCGGCACTTCGCCTTCGGCATGGAGCGGATTGATGCGCAAGCCGATATCGAACGCCTTACCTGCGGCCCGCGCCGCTGCGATTTCACCGGCAAAGCGAACATGCTGTCCGGGTGAATTGAAGATCACGTGGTCAGACAGCTGCAGGATTTCGACCAGATCATCTGCCTTGTAGGCCGCACAATAGGTCGCAATTTCGCCCGAATAGTGCTCCGCCGCCAGCTTGGCTTCCCACAGGCCCGATGTGCAGACTCCATCGAGGTATTCCCCGACAATCGGTGCAACCTTCCACATCGAAAACGCCTTGAGGGCGGCCAGCAGCTTGATCCCGGCACGGTCCCGCACATCGGCCAGCACGGAAAGGTTGGCGCGCAGCTTTGCCGCATCGACGACAAAAGCTGGGCTATCCACGCGGTTCAGGTCAAATTCTGCAAAAGCCCCCGGATCGCCGGCTCTGGTTTCCATATTAAGACCTCGGTTTGTTCACGCAGAGACGCGGAGAAAGAAGATGAGACGCAGAGAAATTCAGTCAGGCGTATAGTCGTTTACCACTCGGCGGATCCCGTCCTTGAGGGTTGCCTCGGAAAAGTTAAGCAGCAGCCCGACGGGCTGCTTTAACAATCTCAGGTAAGTCAGCAACTGCTTCGCATGAGCCTTGCTCAACTGTTCAACCGCCTTGATTTCAAGCACCAGTCTGTCGTCAACCAGCATGTCGACCTTGAAGGCGGGATCGTAAATAGCCCCGTCGAAGATAGCCTTGACCTGAACTTGGCGGTCAACCTTCAAACCGCGTTGGCGCAACCGCCCTGTCAGGACTGACTCGTAAACCGACTCATAGAGACCCGGCCCAACTCCCTGTGGATGCCAATCGCTTCTTCAAGAACGACCGAACACAACTCATCAATCAAGAGCAAAGGCCCCTCCGCGTCTTTTCTTTCTTCTCCGCGTCTCTGCGTGAAACAGAAAAATCAGAACTCCAGCGGCCCTGCCAGTTCCTTCACCTGCCATGGCAAGCCATGCTTGTTCAGCATGTCCATGTAGGGATCGGGATCGAACTGTTCCATGTTGAACACGCCCTCACCCGACCAGATTCCCTGCACCATCATCGCCGCGCCGATCATCGCCGGAACGCCGGTGGTGTAGCTGACGGCCTGATTGCCGGTTTCGGCATAAGCGTCTTCGTGATCGCAGATGTTGTAGATGTAGAAGGTCTTTTCCACCCCGTCCTTCAGGCCAGTGGCGATATCACCAATGTTGGTCTTGCCCTTCGTGGTGGCACCCAGCGAGGCAGGCTCGGGCAGCACGGCTTTCAGGAACTGCAGCGGGATGATTTCCTGCCCGTTGTAGATCACCGGATCGATCCGCGTCATGCCCACGTTCTGCAGCACGGTCAGGTGCGTGATATAGGCATCGCCGAAGGTCATCCAGAAGCGGATGCGCTCGATCTCGGGCAGGTGATGTGCGAGGCTTTCGAGTTCCTCGTGATACATCAGGTACATGTTCTTCGGGCCAACAGCCTCGAAATCGAACTGCTGGCGGATGGTCAGCGCGGGCGTTTCGACCCACTCGCCGTTCAGATAGTGGCGCGCAGGCGCGGTCACTTCGCGGATGTTAATTTCCGGGTTGAAGTTAGTGGCAAAATGCTGCCCATGATCGCCGCCGTTGCAATCGAGAATGTCGAGCGTGCGGATCGTGTCGAGCTTGTGCTTGCGCAGCCATGTGGCGAAGACGCTGGTGACGCCGGGATCGAAGCCCGAGCCCAGCAGCGCCATCAGGCCCGCTTCCTTGAACCGCTCCTGATAGGCCCACTGCCACGAATATTCGAACTCGGCCTTGTCGATCGGCTCGTAATTCGCGGTATCCATGTAGTTGACGCCCGCAGCAAGGCAGGCATCCATGATGTTGAGATCCTGATAGGGCAGCGCGAGGTTTACAACGAGGACGGGCTTCACCTCGTTGATCAGCGCGGTGGTGGCGGCAACATCATCTGCGTCGATCTGGTAGGTGTCGATGGTAACGCCGGTGCGCTCTTTCACCGACGCGGCGATGGCATCGCATTTGCTCTTGGTGCGGCTGGCCAGCGCAATGCCACTGAAGATATCCGAATTCATCGCCATCTTGTGGACCGCGACCGAGCCGACGCCGCCTGCGCCGATGACGAGAACTTTTGCCATGCTAACTCCAATGCCTTTTTGCGCGCCCACGCGATGCAGCGCGGGACAATCATGGCGGGGGGCTTTAGAGGAGTGGCATGACAAACCCAAGTCCTTCTGTTGATCAGCGCGCACCAACGCGCGATGGCGTGCTGCGCGCTGCTGACAAGATCGCGGCGCTGCTGCCGCAAACGCCGGTAATGCCGCTGGAATTGCCGAACGGGGACACGGTGTGGTGCAAGGTGGAAAGCCTGCAGCCGGTGGGCGCGTTCAAGATCCGCGGAGCATGGCACCGCCTGTCAGACCTGACCGAAGCTGAGCGCGCGATGGGCGTGGTCGCAGTCTCTAGCGGCAATCATGCACAAGGCGTAGCATGGGCGGCGCGCAGGCTGGGCATTGCGGCAAAAATCGTGATGCCCAACGATGCCCCAGCGGTGAAGCTTGCCGCCACCCGCGCGCTGGGGGCAGACGTCGTGCTCTATGACCGGCCCGGTGGGGAGGATCGTGACGAGGTGGCCCGTCGGCTGACGTCTGAAAACGGCGCAACGCTGGTCCATGCTTATGGTGATCCTTGGGTGATCGAAGGTCAGGGTAGCTGCGGCGTGGAACTTGCTGCACAGATGGAATGCCTTGCTGGTGGCTTGCCGACCCGCGTGGTCACGCCCTGCGGCGGGGGTGGCTTGGCTGCAGGCCTCGCACTCGCTTTGCCCAAGGCCGAGATCGTGCCGGTGGAGCCTGAAGGCTGGGACGATGTGGCCCGCAGCCTTGCCAGCGGCATTATCCAGCGCGTGGCCACTGGCGCGCCCAAGACCGCCTGCGATGCCTTGCAAACGCCCGCCACTTTCCCGATCAACTTCGCGGTCATGACGTCACGCAGCATGCAGGGCGTCAGCGTTTCTGAAGCCGAAGTGCGCGCCGCGCAACGCTATGCCTTTTCGCACCTGCGGCTCGTGATCGAGCCGGCCGGCGCAGCGGCGCTGGCCGCGATTCTTGGCGGAAAGGTTGCGACCGATGGCCGCACCGCCGTGATCCTGTCTGGTGGCAACGTCGATCCTGCAGCCTTTGCTGCGGTCATTTCAGAGGCTTGATCGCACATCTTACAATCTGCGGACAATCCGCGCCAATCTGCCACACAGGCGCAATGGTCACGTTCTAGTCGAACTCCCGAACATTCTTTCCGGGGGTCATTCACATGCTGGAACGTGCCCGTTCCCATCCGATCACGCGTTCTGTTGTCCGCCGGGGTTCCGGCATGGCCAACCGCATGCTCGACCACGCCTTTGCGCTGGCCTTTCGCGGCCTCGTCTATGCGCAAATCTGGGAAGACCCCGATGTTGACATAAAGGCGCTGCAGATCCGGCCCGACAGCCGGATCATTGCCATCGCCAGCGGCGGCTGCAACGTCCTGTCCTATCTCACGGCTAACCCCGAAGCGATCACGGCGGTAGACCTTAACACAGCACACATCGCGCTGAACAAACTCAAGCTGGCCTCAGCGCAGCATCTGCCCGATCACGCCCACTTCCGCCGCTTCTTTGCCGAAGCCGACAGCGCCGCGAACATTGCCGCCTACCGCGCGCACATCTTGCCGCACCTTGATGAAACCACCCGCCGCTATTGGGAAGGCCGCGATCTTTCGGGCCGTCGCCGGATCAGCGGCTTTTCCAGCAACATCTACAAGCGCGGACTGCTCGGCAACTTCATCGGCGTCGCCCATCTGCTGGCGCGGCTCTACAAGATCGACCTCTCGACGATCCTTTCGGCGCGCGATCTGGATGAACAGCGGCGGGTGTTCGAGCGTGAGATGGCCCCGGTCTTCGACAAACGCTTCGTGCGCTGGCTGACCGATCAGCCCGCATCGCTGTTTGGCCTCGGCATTCCGCCTGCACAGTTCGATGCGCTCGCCGGGAATGAGCCCATGGCCGAAGTCCTGCGCCGCCGCCTTGAGAAGCTGGCCTGCGATTTCCCGGTCGAGGACAACTACTTCGCATGGCAGGCTTTCGGGCGTGGCTATGGCCGGGGTGACCGCTGCCCGCTGCCGCCCTATCTGCAGGCGGACAACTGGCAGGCCGTGCGCGACCGGGCAAGCCGCGTGGACGTGCGCCACGCCAATCTGACCGAACACCTGACCGCCCAGCCCGACGCCTGTCTTGATCGTTACGTCCTGCTCGATGCGCAGGACTGGATGACCGACGACCAGCTGAATGCTTTGTGGACCCAGATCACCCGCACCGCCCGCCCCGGCGCGCGCGTGCTGTTCCGCACCGCTGCCGAACCCAGCCTGCTGCCGGGCCGGTTGAGCGATGCACTGCTTGCCCGCTGGCACTATCGCGAGGCACTGTCGGCTGAATGCACGGCGCAGGATCGCTCATCGATCTATGGCGGCGTGCACCTCTACGAGCTGGCCTGACCATGGCCTCCCTTGCCCCGTCGTCCCCGCATGGCGCGCTGATGGACGCAGTCTATCGCCGCCAAAAGCACATCTATGACGCCACGCGGAAGTATTACCTGTTCGGGCGCGATGGGCTGATTGCCGGGCTGGAAGCTGGTCCCGGCATGTCCGTGCTGGAGGTTGGCTGCGGCACGGGCCGCAATCTGGATTGCATTGCCCGTGCATGGCCCGACGCGCACCTTCACGGCCTCGACATTTCGGACGAGATGCTCTCGGTCGCGCGCGGGCGGCTCGGGCCGGAGTGCCAACTGGCGCGCGGCGATGCCACGGATTTCGACGCCACCGCCCTGTTTGGCCGTGGCAGCTTTGATCGCATCGTCATTTCCTATGCGCTGTCGATGATCCCGCAGTGGCAGTTGACGCTCGGCCATGCTGCCAGCTTGCTGGCACCGGGCGGCTCGCTGCACGTGGTCGATTTCGGAGACTTCAGCGGGCTGCCGCGCCCCTTGCGTTCGCTGATGCACGGATGGCTCGCGCGCTTTCATGTTACCCCGCGTGAAGACCTGAACGCCGTGGCCGTGCGCATCGCCAGCGACCGGGGCCTGACCTTGCGCACAATGCGTGGGCGTTACGGCTATTTCCGGCGCGTCTCGCTGCGCAGATAAGTTGCATTTGACAATCTAACGCGGCGCCCGCAGTCTCTCACGATAACACTCGGGGGAGAACATCAATGGAAATCGCAAAGATTCTGCAACCTGCCGTCGCGCTGATGGCGTGGACGATGGTGATGTGGCTGTGGATGTATGCCACGCGCATCCCGGCTATGAACGCGGCCAAGCTTGATCCTGACAGTCTAGCCCAAGACCCGACGCGCACGCTCGACGATATCCTACCAGCTACGGTGCAATGGAAAGCCCACAATTACAACCACCTGCACGAAGCGCCGACGCTGTTTTATGCCGTGTGCTTGGTCATCGCTCTGACCGGCCAAGGCAACGGTACCAGCGCTACGGTGGCATGGGGCTATGTGGGCCTGCGGGTGGTCCATTCGATTGTGCAGTCGACCGTGAACAAGGTGATGGTCCGCTTCATCCTGTTCGCACTGTCATCGATCACGCTGATGGCGCTGATCTATCACGCCGCGCGGATCGTGTTTGGCTTCTGACAACCTCCCACAACCCCTGCGCCCCCGCGAAGGCGGGGGCCTCGGTGTTGTTACGGAAGGGTGGCGTAAACGGCCTGCTCCCCCGCGCAAACGGGGGCCTCAGGGGTGTTACGGAACAGCAGCTTAAAACGCCTGAGGTCCCCGCCTTCGCGGGGACGCCGCGATATAATTTTAATCCCGCAAAAACAAACTCGCCAGTTCCACATGCGTTGACCAACGGAATTGCCCAACCGGTCGCAGCTCTGCCAAGCGATAGCCGCCCGCAATCAGCTTCACCGCATCGCGCGCCCAACTGGCGGGGTTGCAGCTGATATAGACCACGCGCGGCACCTTGCTCAGCGCAATCTGCTCCACCTGCTCCTGCGCTCCGGCGCGCGGCGGATCGAGCAGCACGCCTGCAAAGCGATCCAGTTCCTCTACCCGCAGCGGGTTGCGGAACAGATCACGGTGCAGCGAATGCACAGGCAAGCCCCTCATCCGCGCCGAGCTCTGGCAGGCAAGGAAAGGCTCACGCGCCGCTTCCACGGCCAAGACCTTGGTTTCTGGCCCTGCCAGTGCAAAGGCAAATGTGCCCAAGCCTGCAAACAGATCAGCCACCGTAGCCGCGCCGTTCAGCCATTCGCGCGCTGCATTGACCAGTGCGGCTTCGCCATCCTGCGTGGCCTGCAAGAACGCTCCCGGCGGCAGCGATACCGGCACACCGCCCAGCGTCACGGTCACCGGCTCAGGCTCCCACACGCCTTCCGCGCCATAGCCCGAATCCATCGTCAACCGTGCCAGCGCATTATCGCGGGCAAAGTCCAGCAGCGCCTCGGTCTTGGCCAGACCTTCGGCCACCAAGCCTTTCAGCCCCATCGAAACGCCCTGATCGCACATCGCCAGATCGACATCTACCGCCAGCTTCCGGCTGCCCCAGCCCTCCAGCAGCGCGCGCAAAGGCGCGATCAGCGCAAACATCTCGGGCGTCAGCACATGGCATTCGCGCATGTCGATGATCTTGTGCGAGCCTTGTTCGCGAAAGCCGATCACCACGCGCTTGCCGATGGACTGCGCATGGAGGGTGGCCCGGCGGCGTGAGCGCGGCGGCGAAAGGTGCGCAGGCGCGGCATTCACATCCCACAGCTTTTGCCCGGTGGCCCCGCCAACCACGCGGTCATAGACGTAATCGCTGAGTGCGCTTTCGGACAAGTGCTGCAACTGGCACCCGCCGCAGGCCGGGAAGTGGCGGCATGGCGCATCGACATGGTTCGGCCCGCGCACCACCGTGCCATCGGCCTGCAACGTATCGCCGGGAGCGGCCAGTTCCGCATATCTGCCGTCAGCGGTTGCCCCTTCGCCCTTGGCGGCCACGCGCACGATCAATCCGGCTTCACTCATCCAACGCAATCCTTCAAGGCATCCTGCACGGCATGGGCCAATTCACCCGCGGTGAAGGCCGCGCCGCAGCGCCGTGCGGCATCGGCGTGGAGCCATAGGCCTTCCTCCGCCGCGCGCAAGGCCGACCCCGATGGCAAATGCCCATGGACGGCAAGACGGCTGGCAATAGTCCCGGCCAGCACATCCCCGGTGCCCGCCACCGAAAGCCACGATGAAGCGCGTGGTGCGACGATTACCTCACCCGAAGGCGCAGCAACCACGCTGTCCGGCCCTTTCAGCACCACCACCGCGCCCGATCTCGCAGAAAGCGCCAGCGCCCGATCCCGGCGCAGCACCTCGCCGGAAAGGCCAAAGGCGCGCTCCAGCGCCACCATTTCGCCCTCATGCGGCGTCAGCACACATGGCGCGCCGTGCAGCATGTCTGGCCGCAACAGCACCAATGCATCGGCATCCATCACGCATGGCTTGCCCGTATAGAGCGCCTTGGCCAGCAAACGCGAAGCCGCATCCGTTCGCCCCAATCCCGGCCCGATCAGCAGCGCGGCCATGCGCGCATCGCCCAGCAGCGCGTCGATGTCCGCCGTCACAACAAGTTCGGCAGGCACGCCTTGCGGCACAGTCTGTGCCGCCAGTTTTACATAGCCCGCACCCGCCCGCAGCGCTGCTTGCGCTGCCAACAGTGCGGCCCCCGGCATATCCCCGGCGACAATCCCCACCATCCCGCGCCGATATTTGTGCGCATCCGCCGCCGGGGCCGCAATCACCGGCTTGGCCAGCACCCGCGCCGCACCCGGCACTGCCGATATGCCAATGTCCACCAACCGCAGCGCGCCCATTGCCGAACAGGCGGGCATCGCAAAATGCGCATGCTTCCATGCCCCAAGGGCAATGGTCATCGACCAGTCCGCGAGACCATCGTTCAAGGGGCTACCACTGTCGCTCTCGATCCCGCTGGGCACATCGATGGCAATCCGATGCCGGTGGCTTTCCGCCAAACGGCGCAGCAGAGCCGCCAAATCCTCCGGCAACGCCCGCGTCAAGCCGCTGCCGAACAGACAATCGACAAAGACATCGCCCGCGATCTCAGCATCCGTTGATGCGACAACACCGGTATAAAGCGCCCGCGCCGTTCGCGCCGCATTCGTCATCGGCTCGCGTGCGGCGATCACTTGCACGTGGTTGCCGTGTTCGCGCAGGAATTCGGCGATCACCCAGCCATCGCCGCCATTGTTGCCCGGACCGCACAGCACGGTCACCGATCCACGAGCCGCAACACGCCGCACCCACTCACCCGCCCCACGCCCCGCACGTTGCATCAGCGCGTCGACGCTCACGCCCGCTGCCATCAGGCTCTCCTCAGCCGCGCGCATCTGCGCCACGGTCAGGACTTGGTTCAGAATGCGGTCACGGCTTTGGGACATCGGGCTTCATTTGCGCGGGGAAGCGATAGCGATCACCGGCCACGGTCACTTCCAGCACACCTTGCGCAGACCACTCGGCCACAGCCTCGTCCGCGCCATCAGCCGCAATGACGCCGCGCCCATCATCCACCATCTGGAACCGGCGGAACGCGCCATCCTTGTGCCGCACCGTCAGGAATTGCAGAGCCCCGCTGCGCGAATCCTGCACGAAGCAATCGGGCGCAAACTTGGCGGCTCCTGCCAACGCGCAGTCAATCGCCCGGCCCTTTGGCGCTTCTTCGGGCGACGAACAGGCCGTCAAGGCAGCCAAGCCGCCAAGAACAAGCCCGCGCCGCATCACTCAGCGCCAATCTGCGAGATATCGCGCACAGCACCACGTGCCGCGCTGGTGGTCATCGCGGCATAGGCCTTGAGCGCGATGGAAATCTGGCGCGGGCGCGGGGCTGCTGGCTTCCACCCCTTGGCATCCTGCGCCGCGCGGCGCTGCGCGAGCACATCGTCCGATACGGCAAGGTTGATCGTGCGGTTCGGAATGTCGATCTCGATCATGTCGCCGTTTTCAACCAAGCCGATCTCGCCACCTTCGGCCGCTTCGGGCGAGGCATGGCCGATGGACAAGCCCGACGTGCCGCCCGAAAAGCGCCCATCGGTCAACAGCGCACAGGCCGCGCCCAGACCCTTCGACTTGAGGTAGCTGGTGGGGTAGAGCATTTCCTGCATGCCGGGGCCGCCTTTTGGCCCTTCATAGCGGATCACCACCACATCGCCTGCCACGACCTGCCCTGTCAGAACCGCCGTGACGGCTGCATCCTGGCTTTCATAGACCTTGGCAGGCCCGGTGAACTTGAGGATCTTTTCATCCACGCCCGCCGTCTTCACGATGCAGCCTTCGCGCGCGATGTTGCCATAGAGTACGGCGAGCCCACCGTCCTTGCTGAAGGCATGGTCAGCGCTGCGGATCACGCCATTCTCACGGTCGAGATCAAGCTCCTTCCAGCGGCGATCCTGCGAAAACGCCACTTGTGTCGGCACGCCGCCGGGCGCTGCGCGGAAAAACTCCTGCACGCTGGGTGACTTGGTGCGCACAATGTCCCAGCGGTCCAAGGCTTCGGCCAATGTGCGGCTGTGGACAGTCGGCAGGTGCGTGTGGATCAGGCCCGCCCGGTCCAGTTCGCCCAGAATCGCATAGATTCCGCCCGCACGGTGGACGTCTTCCATGTGAACGTCAGACTTGGCCGGGGCGACCTTGGACAAACACGGCACGCGGCGGCTCAGCCGGTCGATATCGGCCATGGTAAAGTTCACGCCCGCCTCGAACGCTGCGGCGAGCAAGTGCAACACGGTATTCGTTGATCCGCCCATCGCAATATCAAGGCACACAGCGTTTTCAAAAGCATCGAAGCTGGCGATGGAGCGCGGCAACACGCTGGCGTCGTCTTCCTCGTAATAGCGCTTGCACAAGTCCACAACCACGCGGCCCGCTTCAAGGAACAGGCGCTTGCGGTCGGCATGCGTCGCCAGAGTCGAACCATTGCCCGGCAGCGAAAGGCCCAGCGCTTCAGTCAAGCAGTTCATCGAATTGGCGGTGAACATGCCGCTGCACGATCCGCAGGTCGGGCAAGCCGAGCGTTCAATCGCGGTCACTTCCTCGTCGGTATACTTGTCATCCGCAGCGGCCACCATCGCATCGACCAGATCGAGCGCAACTTCCTTGCCGTTCAGCACGACCTTGCCCGCTTCCATCGGCCCGCCCGAGACGAACACCACCGGAATGTTGATCCGCATCGCGGCCATCAGCATGCCGGGCGTGATCTTGTCGCAGTTGGAGATGCACACCATCGCATCGGCGCAATGGGCGTTGACCATATATTCCACGCTATCGGCAATCAGATCGCGGCTGGGCAGCGAATAGAGCATGCCGTCGTGGCCCATCGCGATGCCATCATCCACCGCGATGGTATTGAATTCCTTGGCAACCCCACCTGCCGCCTCAATCTCGCGCGCCACCATCTGGCCCAAGTCCTTGAGGTGGACGTGGCCCGGTACGAACTGCGTGAAGCTGTTCACCACTGCGATGATCGGCTTGCCGAAATCCTCGTCCTTCATGCCGGTGGCGCGCCACAATCCGCGCGCGCCCGCCATGTTGCGGCCGTGGGTGGTGGTGCGTGAACGATACGGGGGCATGCTTTGGCTCCAGAATAGTGCGTTTTTTATGGGCGACTTGACTATGCTTGATAGTCGAAGTGCTGCCGTTGTGTCGAAAGTATTAATTACAACTATGTCAGCCCGCCCGCCGGATCATCAGCCGATTGCAACTGCAACCTGATTGGCAATCCGCGCCAGCCGTTCCGACCATTCGGCTTGCCCCACCGCATCGCTGATCAGGTCCTGCCGCACCTCAATCCCCAGATAGGGTCGCCCTTCAACCTCTGCATGGCGGTTCATCGTCGCATTCAGCAGCTTGCCCGAATAAGGCAACTGATCCCCCACGCACAGCCCCTCGGCCTGCAGCAGCGGAATCGCGATCCGGGCAGCGCGGTCATCCTCATTATAAAGCACGCCGACGTGCCATGGGCGCGGCTCGTCGCTCAATGCCAATTGCGGCGTAAAGCTGTGGAGCGACAGGATCAGCGCTTGCGGCACATCAGCCAACAAATCGTCAAGCGCCTCATGGTAAGGCCGAAAGAACCGCGCCAGCCGTGCTTCGTGTCCAGCATCATCCAGCACATTGCCGGGAATGGCGTGCCCGTCGCTGACCGTGGGCACAACCGTGCGCAAATGCTCATCCCGGTTGAAATCGCACACCAGCCGGCTGACCCCGCCCTGAAACGCGGCAATGCCGGGCCGCTGCGCCATTAGCGCGCCCACCTCAGCCACGCCGATATCGACCGCGATGTGCTTAGTAAGCAGCTCAGGCGCAATACCAAGGTCGATATCATCCGGCACGCGGTTCGAGGCATGATCTGAAACGACCAGTACACCGCCAAAGCGCGGCGTCCCGATCAGCGTGAAAGCCTCGCTCACCGCAGCGCCCCTGCCAAAGTCCACCACGCAGCGGGCATCGCCGCCTGCGCCGCATCGCGCTCGTCAACGTTGTCATAGAGCGCAAAACACGTGGCGCCCGAACCTGACATACGCGTCAACCACGCCCCGGTCCGCTGTAAAGCCGCCAACACATCGCCGATTTCTGACACCAGCGCCAGCGCCGGAGCCTCAAGGTCATTGCGCCCGCAAAGCGCCATTTCTCTGAGGTTAGCGCCCTCCATCGGTCCGCGATCGACGCCATCCCAAGCCTTGAACACCGGCCCCGTCGCCAGCGGAATGCGCGGGTTGACCAGCAGCACCGGCGTGCCTGCCAGATCGTTGGCAATGGGCTCAAGCTCGGTACCGGTGCCCCGCCCGATGCAGGCCACGCTCTCGACGCAAGCCGGAACGTCAGCCCCCAGCTTTGCCGCCCGCGCATGCCAGTCGTCGGGCAGGCCAAAGCTGTCGCGCACCAAGCGAAAGATCGCCCCGGCATCCGCCGACCCGCCACCCAGCCCCGCCGCCACTGGCAAGTTCTTCTCAAGAGTAACGGCCCAGCCCGCCCCATGCGGCAGCGCGGAGAGCGCCTTGGCCACGATATTGCCAAACGGATCGTCCAGCACCCCGCCAAACTCGCCCACAACGCGCAACGAATCCGCCGCCGCTGGGCTGGCGCTCAGTTCATCACCCGCATCGACGAACGCAAACAGCGTCTCCAGCTCATGATACCCATCATCCCGCCGCCGTCGCACATGCAGCGCCAGATTGATCTTGGCATAGGCGGTCTCGCGCATCATTCCTCCCCCACCGGGGGAGGGGGACCATCCGCAGGATGGTGGAGGGGCACGCGAGAGTTTTCAGTACGGACCCAGCCAGCACCCGCCAACCGCAATGCCCGCTCCTCACAAACCTGAACAATCCGCCGCACCACCAATTGGATATCCTCAAACACAACCTTCGCCGGAACGCGCAATGTGGCAATACCTTGCGACCGCAGGAAATGCGACTTCACCGAGTCCCGCTTGATCACTTCAGCGGTGTCGTGCCCAAAGCCATCAACTTCAATCGCCAGCCTCACCGCAGCGCAATAGAAGTCGATAACGAATGGGCCCGTCGGATGTTGGCGCCGGAACTTCAAGCCACTGGGCCGCTTTCGCAGTTCACGCCAGAGCAGGCCCTCGGGCAAACTCATTTCGCTCCGCAGCTTGCGGGCGAGTTTGACCGTGCCTTTTGGTCCTGTAATCAGCTTGGCGGTCCTTTCAGTGGAGAGGCTCGGAAAATCTGCACGTGCCCCTCCACCATCCTGCGGATGGTCCCCCTCCCCGTTTCGGGGAGGAATTACACCTCACATATTCGGATAGTTCGGCCCGCCGCCGCCCTCTGGCGTTACCCACTCGATGTTCTGCGTCATGTCCTTGATATCGCAGGTCTTGCAGTGGACGCAGTTCTGGGCGTTGATCTGCAGGCGCGGGTTACCTTCTTCCACACCCACATATTCATACACACCCGCCGGGCAATACCGCGCCTCAGGCCCGGCGTAGATTGGCAGGTTGATCCGCGTCGGTACGGTGGGATCTTTCAGCACCAGATGGCACGGCTGATCTTCCTCGTGGTTGGTATAGGAAAACGCCACGCTGGTGAGACGGTCGAACGTGATCACGCCATCGGGCTTGGGATAAGCAATCGGCCTGAACAGATCGGCGCGCTGCGTGGCCTCGGCGTCCTTGTGGTGCTTCATCGGCTTCCAGATGCCGAAGCCACCGATCGTGCGCAGCCACATGTCAGCACCTGCCAGCACCGTGCCCAGTTCGCCGCCGAACTTGGCCACCAGCGGCTGTGCGTTCTGAACCTGCTTCAGTTCCTTGGCGATCCAGCTTTCGCGCACGGCGGTGTCATATTCCACCATGTCGTCCTTCTCGCGCCCCGCAGCAATTGCCGTCACGATCGCATCGGCGGCCAGCATCCCGCTCTTCATTGCGGTGTGGCTGCCCTTGATGCGCGGCACGTTTACGAAGCCAGCCGAACACCCGATCAATGCGCCGCCGGGGAACGACAGGCGCGGCACTGATTGCCAGCCGCCTTCGTTAATCGCCCGGGCGCCATACGAAACGCGCCGCCCGCCTTCCAGAATCGCCCGGATTTCCGGGTGCTGCTTCCAGCGCTGGAACTCCTCGAACGGATATACATAAGGGTTCGCGTAATCGAGCGCTGTGACAAAGCCCAGCGCCACCTGGTTGTTCGCCTGATGATACAGAAACCCGCCGCCCCACGAATTGCTTTCCGAAAGCGGCCAGCCCTGTGTGTGGATCACGCGGCCCGGCACGTGTTTTTCGGGATCGATGTCCCACAGCTCCTTGATGCCAATGCCATAAACTTGTGGCTGGCAATCGCGCTCAAGATCGAAGTGCGCCTTCAACCGCTTGGTCAGGCTGCCGCGAGCGCCTTCGGCAAACAGCGTGTACTTGGCATGCAGTTCCATGCCGGGCTGATAGTCCGGCTTCTTCTCGCCATCCTTGCCCACGCCCATATCACCGGTGGCAACGCCCATAACCGCGCCGCTTTCGTCAAACAGCACTTCGGCAGCGGGAAAGCCGGGGAAGATTTCCACGCCCAGTTCCATCGCCTGTTCCGAAAGCCAGCGGCACAGATTGCCCAGCGAGCCAGTATAGTTGCCATCGTTCGACATGAACGGAGGCATCGGCCAGTGCGGAATGCTGGTCTTGCCAGACTTGCTCAGTACCCAATGCCAGTTGTCGGTCACCGGCACTTCGGCCATCGGGCAGCCCATCGTGCGCCATTCGGGGAAAAGCTCGTCAAGCGCCTTGGGATCGACCACCGCGCCCGAAAGGATGTGCGCGCCGATTTCCGAACCCTTTTCCAGCACGCAGACCGAAACATCGGGATTGGCCTGCTTCAGCCGGATCGAAGCGGCAAGGCCTGCTGGCCCGCCACCGACGATGACGACGTCATACGGCATCGATTCCCGTTCGCTCATGCCTCGATAACTCCCGACTGATCGCTAATTGCGCATTTGAATTGCGGTTGAGCCTTGTAAGAGGCCACTGGCAAGGTCAAGACCGCAAATTGGACCAGAAGGACGCACAAGTTGCCCGATACCGCTACCCCTCAAGCCACCGATTGGAGCGCTGCCGTTACGGCTTCGCTGGAATGGTGGCGGGATGCCGGGATCGATCATGCCTTTGTCGATAAACCCGTCGATTGGCTGGCTGCGCAAAACGCTTTGGGCAAAGTTGGCGACCAGCCCCTCACACCGGCCACGCCACGGGACCAGAAACCTCGCGACAAATCTCTGGCCGCCAGCGAATCACCTGTCGCCCCCCCTCAGCTTGACCGCACCGCATGGCCACAAACGCTGGAGGCCTTTGTGCCGTGGTGGCTGGCAGAAGCATCACTGGCGCCTGCCGGCCTGCGCCGTTTCGCGCCACAAGGCCCGGCCAACGCGGCCCTCATGGTCTTGGTGCCGATGCCCTCTGCCGATGACAAAGATACCATTCTGGATGGCCGCGCCGGACGCTTGCTTGATGCGTTGCTGGCCGCAGTCGGGCAATCCCGCGCGCAAACTTACATCGCCTCTGCCCTGCCTGCCCATGTGCCTATGCCCGATTGGGCGCAGTTCCATCAAGGTGGGCTTGGCGAAGTGTTAATGCACCATATCGCGCTCGCCGCGCCCCAGCGATTACTGATCCTGGGCAATTCCGGCATTTCAGCGCTTCTTGGCCACGATCCAACGAATAAGGCTCAAAGTTTACGCGCAATTAATCAAGACGGGTCACCACTTGCCGCGCTTCCTTCATGGGACTTGGAAGCCATGCTGGCGCGCCCTGCTCTCAAGGAACGCTTGTGGAGCAGATGGCTCGAATGGACGGGGACCGAAACGTTTTGAAAATCGCTCGAGTCACCAGAATTGGATTGATCGCGCTGGCAGGATTGCCGGTCGCGTTATCGGCAGTTCCCGCGCAGGCCAACAGCGCGGCGGTCGATTACTTCCGTGGCCGCGCCGCCCGCACAGCAGTGCCCACCCTGCTCAGCGCGGATGATCGCGGGTATTACAAGACGCTGTTCACCGCGATCGATCAGCAGGATTGGACGAAAGTTCAGGCGCTGTTCGCCCAGCGCGCCGATGGCCCGCTCCACGCCGTGGCCCGCGCGCAATACATGCTTGCCGCCACTTCGCCCAAGGCTGAACTTGCGCCGCTTACCGAGGTTCTGACCAAAGCCCCGGACCTGCCTTGGGCCGAACAGCTTAGCCGTCTTGCGCTCAAGCGCGGAGCCAGCGAATTGCCGGACCTGCCGCAGGCACAACGCCTCGTTTCCCTGCCCACCGTATCGAAGCGCATTCGCCCGCGTTCGATCGATGATGGCACGATGCCTGCCAGCGTCGCCGCCGCGATTCAGGATAGCATCAAGTTCGATGATCCCGTCGGCGCGCGTGTCCTGCTCGATGGCGTCGATGCCACGCTGTCGTCGGAAGCCCGGGCCGAATGGCGACAGAAGGTGGGCTGGGCATTTTACATCGAAAATGACGATGCCACCGCCCGCGCCATTTCGCTTACCGCAGAAGAGGCCAACGGGCCTTGGGTGTCCGAAGCCATGTGGACGGTGGGTCTGGCAAGCTGGCGGTTGGGTGATTGCCTTGCCGCCGCCGATGCTTTCGAAAAAGTCGCAGGTTCGGCTCACAACGATGAACTCGCATCGTCCGCACATTATTGGGCCAGCCGCGCATGGACGCGCTGCCGCAAGCCGGAAAGGGTTTCTGCCAGCCTGCGCAGCGCCTCGCGCTATCGCGATACACTTTATGGCATGATGGCGGCCGAGGCTCTTGGCCTGCGCGATGCGCAACCCGCTTCCGCTCCCGATTTTTCGGCAAGCGATTGGCAGGCGCTGCGCGATGTGCCGAATATTCGCACCGCCGTGCAACTTGCTGAAATCGGCAAGGACGGTCTGGCTGACGAAGTGCTACGCCATCAGGCCCGCATCGGCGCGCCCGGCCAATATGCCCCGCTATCGCGCCTTGCCCGCGATCTGGGTCTTCCTTCCACGCAGCTGTGGATGGCCTATAACGCGCCTTCGGGCGCGCGCCCGGACGAAGCGGCCCGGTTCCCGGCGCCAAAGTGGACGCCTGCCACCGGGTGGCGCGTCGATCCCGCGCTGCTGTTTGCGCATTCGCTGCAGGAATCGAACTTCCGCACATCGGTGGTCAGCCCTGCTGGAGCCAAGGGCCTGATGCAGCTGCGCCCCGGCACTGCGCGCGATATGGCCAAGGTTGATCCGGCCATGGCCGGGCGCGATACGCAGCTTGATTCGCCCGACATCAACCTCGCGTTCGGCCAGCAATATCTGCAGCACTTGCGCGATAGCGATGCCACGCAGGGCCTCCTGCCCAAAGTGATGGCAGCATATAACGCAGGGCCACTGCCAATCAGCCGCTGGAACACCGAAATTCGCGGCGGCACCGATCCGTTGCTGTGGATGGAATCCATTCCCTATTGGGAAACGCGCGGTTATGTTGCCATCGTGATGCGCAACTACTGGATGTATGAACGGCAGGCCGGTGGCCCCTCGGAAAGCCGCATCGGGCTGGTCCAGGGCATGTGGCCCAAGTTTCCGGGCCTTGGTGGTTCTGAAAACGTCCGGCCTGAAAACGTAAAGGTCGCATGGCGTGGCAATTGATACCTCGCGTGAATTCAAGCCTATCAACATCGCCCTGCTGACTGTTTCAGACACGCGCGGCCCGGCGGAGGATACTTCGGGCGACATTCTGGCCGAGCGGATCAAGGCCAAGGGCCACAAGCTGATCGCCCGCGCCATTGAAAGGGACGAGGCAGACCGCATCGTCAGCCGGTTGAACAACTGGATCGATGATCGCGGTGTTGATGCCGTTGTCATCACCGGCGGCACTGGCTTGACTGGGCGTGACGTTACACCCGAAGCGCTAGACCGCGTGAAAACCCGCGATATTCCGGGCTTTGGCGAGCTGTTCCGCTGGCTATCCTTCAAGACCATCGGCACCAGCACGATCCAGTCCCGCGCCTGCGCCGTGGTGGCCCGCGGAACCTATATCTTCGCGCTCCCCGGATCGAATGGCGCGGTGAAGGACGGATGGGACGGCATCCTTGACGAACAACTCGACAGCCGCAACCGTCCCTGCAACTTTGTGGAACTGATGCCGAGGCTGCTGGAAAAGTAGGTTTTTCCAAGACCATTTGGCTTTCGCACTGTACTTTCCCATACATCCATTCGGGAAGCGTCCAGATTTGAAAGGATAATCGTCGGTCACTTGCACAATCGTTCTGCTTATGTTCTAACTGCACCATGTCCATCCATGGCAGAGGCGCGCAATCAAGCAATGTCCCCACCCGCTTCGGGCTCGCCACGCGTGAGGCTGATGGCGATTGGCTTGACGGGCGCGAGGACGTTGACGGTCCCGGCCCCAAACTGCGCACCACCATCACCGAAGAGCATCCGCGCTCGATTCTGACGTTTAACACATCGCCCGACATTCCGTTCGACCGTTCGGTCAATGCCTATCGCGGCTGCGAACATGGCTGCATCTATTGTTACGCGCGGCCCAGCCACGCCTTCCACGATCTGTCTCCCGGCCTTGATTTCGAAACAAAGCTCTTTGCCAAACCCGATGCAGCAAAGCTCCTGCGGCAGACTTTGGCAAAGAAGGGCTATGTCCCGGCCCCCATCGCCATGGGCACCAATACCGATCCCTACCAGCCCATCGAAGCGCGCTACCGGATCACGCGGGCCGTGCTCGAACTGTGCCTGGAACTGCGCCACCCGGTGACGATCACCACCAAGTCAGCCCGTGTGCTCGACGATCTGGATCTGCTGGCAGAACTGGCGCGGCATCGGCTGACGGCGGTGGGCGTGTCGGTCACCAGCCTCGATCCGCGCCTGTCAGGCCTGCTCGAACCGCGCGCAAGTTCGCCTCTCAAGCGTCTCGACGCGCTGGAAAAACTCGTATCGGCGGGAATACCGACGCATGTCTCGGTCTCACCCATCATCCCCGCGATAACCGACCAGTTCATCGAAGGCATCCTCGCCGCCGCTGCCGAACGTGGCGTGCGCTCTGCCAGTTGGATCATGCTGCGACTGCCCCACGAAGTCGCCCCGCTGTTCCGCGAATGGCTGGACACGCACTTCCCCGATCGCGCGGCCAAGGTCATGTCCATCGTCCAGTCGGTGCGCGGTGGGAAGGACAATGACTCGCAGTTTTTCACCCGCATGAAACCCCAAGGCACCTGGGCCGATCTCACCCGCACCCGCTTCCGCATCGCCTGCCGCAAACACGGCATTGGCAAGGCGCATGTCGATCTCGATTGCTCTCAATTCATCGCACCGGCCTTGGACGGGCAATTGCGGCTGTTATAGTGCGATTGATGGAGGTGGTCTATGGTGTTGAAATTCCTGGCTTTAGGAGCAATCATGCTCACCTCGGTGCCCGCCGCAGCGCTGCCTGAGAGCATCCCCTCACCGCCGACACCGGCCCCCGCTTCGGAAAAGCGCGAACGGCCCAAACCTTGCGCACAAGGCTGCCTGAACCCGATCGAAGCAGTCACCTTTGCCTCCTACCTTGGCGACCGCGCTGGAGTGGCCGGGGAATTTGCCCTGCCAATCAAGGCCGTAGGCTTTGAAAAGGAGCGCGTTTTCCTCAATTCCGAAACCGATTACCGCGATCGCAATTGCCTCACCGTCGTCATGCCGATGGCCACAGCAAAGGCGATGGCAGGCAGTGCCGATCCCGAAGCGGTGCGCAAGCACTTCGAAGGCCGCCGCGTGATCGTGCGCGGCATTGCCAAGCAGGTTCGCGTTGATTTTACCGACAATGGTCAGCCGACCGGCAAGTATTACTATCAGGTCCACTTGCCGGTCGGATCGCCCAACCAGATCATCCGCTTGCCGGGCTAACGTTTGGCGATTGTATCGCCCGCCCGCACGCGGTTTGGTGCACCTAGGTGCATCTAGGTGCACTTCAGGCGACTTCGCTCCAAGTATACTCACGGAACTGATCGCGAAGGTCTTTCTTGCTGATCTTGCCAGTGCCGGTGTGCGGGATCTGGTCAACGAAAGCGACCGCATCGGGCACCCACCACTTGGCAACGTGTTGAGACAGGAAGGCTTTCAGCTCCGTCTGCGTCACTTGCATGCCCGGCTTGGTCACCACTACCAACAAGGGCCGTTCGTCCCACTTGGGATGAAACACACCAATCGCAGCCGCCTCAGCCACGGCAGGGTGGCCCACAGCTGCGTTTTCCAATTCGACCGAACTGATCCATTCGCCGCCCGATTTGATCACGTCCTTGGTGCGGTCGGTCAGTTGCAGCGTGCCGTCGGGGTGGATCAGGCCGACGTCGCCGGTATCGAACCACTGGCCCGCGACCACCGCATCGGCCTCAGCCTTGAAGTAGCGTTTGACCACCCACGGCCCGCGCACTTGCAGCGCGCCAGACGTCTCGCCATCACGCGGCAGGACTTTTTCGGGATCGCCCAGATCGACGCAGCGGATTTCGACGCCGAAGGGCGGGCGTCCCTGCATCGCCTTGACGGTCACTTGTTCGTCAAAAGTCAGTTCGTCCCAATCCCACGTCTCGGCACCCGTGGTGCCGATGGGTGAGGTTTCGGTCATGCCCCAGGCATGCGCCACACGGCGGCCACTGCGCATGAAGCGCTCCACCATCGCACGCGGCATGGCTGAGCCACCGCAGACAACCGTTTGCAAAGACGGCGGAATTTCACCGCCTGTGGCATCAACATGCTGCAGCAGCGCCAGCCACACGGTGGGAACGCCAGCCGAGCAAGTGACCTTTTCGCGGTTCATCAGATCGCACAGAACCGCGCCTTCATTGACTGCCGAGTAGACGAACTTCGCCCCCGCCGCTGCTCCTGCCCACGGCAGACCCCAACTGGCCGCATGGAACATCGGCACGATGGGCAGCATGACGGTGCGCGAATCCATGCCGAACACGACCGGGCTGATCGCCATCATTGCATGCAACATGGTGGAGCGATGTTCGTAAAGCACGCCCTTGGGATTGCCGGTGGTGCCGCTGGTGTAGCACAGCATGCACGGATCGCGCTCGTCCCCGTCATGCCATTCGGTCTGGCCATCCTCGGGGCCGATCCACTCTTCGAAATGGATCGCAGGTTCGCTGCTGTCATAGCAGATGTAGTGCTCAACCGTCGGCCAGCGCGGCTTCATACGTTCGACAATGGGCGCCCATACCTTGTCGAACAGCATCACGCGGTCTTCGGCGTGGTTGACGATATATTCGAGCTGATCATCGAACAGGCGCGGGTTCAGCGTGTGCAGGATGCCACCTACGCCCACTGCGCCATACCATGAAACAAGATGGCGGTGATGGTTCATCGCCAGCGTGGCGATTCGATCCCCCGGCTGCACGCCCAGCTTGCGCAAGGCCTGCGTCATGCGCAGCGCATCATGGCGCACGCCTGCCCAGGTGGTGCGGGTTTCGCTGCCATCGGCCCAGCGGCTGACGATCTCGCGCGCAGAATGTTCGCGCGCGGCGTGATCGATCAGGTGGGTAACGCGCAGTTTCCAGTCCTGCATCGAACCAAGATGGCCTTGGGCCTGCTGCATTTTCTCTCTCCCGATAGGCGTCTATTCGACCAGCCGCAGATGCCGTTCCGGTCTTGCGGTCAGGGACACATTGGCAAGTCCCTCTATCGGAATCAATCGTTCGATTAAGTCGCTGTCCAGTTTAAAATCATTGCCAAGCCGAATGAGCGGTTCCTTCGGCCCGCCGGTGCGCAAACGGGCGAGCACTTCTCCCCGCGCGCCGGACCCGCGTGGCAGCAGTAGGGCCAGTTCGGCAATCGCCTGCGGGTTGCTGACATCCAGTTTCAACTGCATCTGCGAAGCGCTGCTGACCGAGGCCAGCGGACGCGCACCGCGCACGGTGATGCGCGGCGGCTCGTCCGGGTTGGGCCGGTCCAGTTCGACATTGAGCAGCACGCAAATGCCGTCCTTTGCCCATTGCTGGAACGGTTCGACCAGCGCTTCTTCAAAGCAAGAGGCGGAAAACAGGCCGGAATTGTCCGAAAAATCGGCCATGACGAAGTCCTTGCCCTTCTTCGTCTTGCGCTTCTGCACGTTCTCCACCAGCGCCGCCATGACCGCCGCGGACCGTCCGCCGGGTTCCCCCTCGCCGCTCATCAGACTGCCATAGGACCGCGCGCCATTGGCCGAGGCGACCGCGCGGTATTCCTCCACCGGGTGCGCAGCAAAATAGAAGCCGAAGTTTTCGCGCTCTGCCGCCATCTGATCGGCCCGGCTCCACGGTTTGGTGGCAGCAAGGCGCGTGGCGGGTGCGGCGTGATCATCGCCGCCGAACAGCCCGCCCTGCCCCGACGTGCGCGAACGCGCGGCTTCATCGGCCACGGCCATCAGCAGTTCGGCATTGGCGATCACTTGCGCGCGGTTCGGCTCAAGACAATCGAGCGCACCGCCTGCGGCCAAAGCTTCCAGCTGGCGGCGGTTCATCGAACCTGCTGGAATGCGCTTGAACAGATCGTCAAGCGAGGCGAAAGGCCCATTGGCCTCCCGCTCGGCCACGATCTGCTCCATCGCTTTTTCGCCGACATTGCGCAGGCCCGCCAAGGCATAGCGCACGGCAAAGCCATCGCTGGTTTTCTCCACCGTGTATTCCGCCTCGGAATGGTTGATATCAGGCCCGGCCAGCGCCACGCCATTGCGGCGCATGTCATCGACGAAGACCGAGAGCTTTTCCGACTGGTGCATATCGAAGCACATCGATGCCGCATAGAATTCGTGCGAGTAGTGCGTTTTCAGCCACGCTGTCTGATAGGCCAGCAGCGCGTAAGCAGCGGCGTGCGATTTGTTGAAACCGTAGCCTGCGAACTTGTCGATCAAATCGAACAGTTCGTTGGCTTTGGCCTGATCGATGCCCGAAACGGTCTTGCAGCCATCGGCGAACCGCTGGCGCTGCGCGTCCATTTCCTTCTGGTCTTTCTTGCCCATTGCGCGGCGCAGCAGGTCTGCATCGCCGAGCGAATATCCGGCCAGAATCTGCGCGGCCTGCATGACCTGTTCCTGATAGACGAAGATTCCGTATGTCTCCGCCAGAATGACGCTGAGCTTTTCATGCGGATATTCAATCGCTTCCAGCCCGTTCTTGCGACGGCCAAACAGCGGAATGTTGTCCATCGGGCCGGGACGGTAGAGCGAGACGAGTGCGATGATATCGCCGAAGTTGGTGGGCTTCACCGCTGCCAGTGTGCGGCGCATGCCTTCGGATTCCAGCTGGAACACGCCGACCGTATCGCCCGATTGCAGCAGCTTGTAGGTCTGCTCATCGTCCCAGGCGAGCGCGGACAGATCGATTTCGATGCCGCGCTTGCCCATAAGGTCCACCGCTTTGCGCAGCACCGACAGCGTCTTGAGGCCCAAGAAGTCGAACTTGACGAGGCCCGCATCCTCGACATGCTTCATGTCGAATTGCGTGACTGGCATGTCCGAGCGCGGATCGCGGTAGAGCGGCACCAGTTGCGCCAAGGGCCGGTCCCCAATCACCACGCCTGCCGCGTGGGTGGAGCTGTTGCGCGGAAGGCCTTCAAGCTGCATCGCAAGGTCGATCAGGCGCTTGACCTCAGGGTCACGGTCATATTCGCGCTTCAGTTCCAACACGCCGTTCAGTGCGCGCGGGAGCGGCCACGGATCGGTGGGATGGTTGGGCACCATCTTGCACAGGCGGTCGGTCTGCCCATAGCTCATCTGCAGGATGCGCCCGGTGTCGCGCAGAACGGCGCGGGCCTTCAACTTGCCGAAGGTGATGATCTGGGCGACGTGATCGAGGCCATACTTGCGCTGAACATAACGGATCACTTCGCCCCGTCGGGTTTCGCAGAAGTCGATATCGAAGTCTGGCATCGAGACGCGCTCAGGATTGAGGAAGCGTTCGAACAGCAGGCCAAGCTTGATCGGATCGAGATCGGTGATCGTCAGCGCCCAAGCTACTAGCGAACCTGCACCCGAACCGCGCCCCGGCCCTACCGGGATTCCCTGCTCCTTGGCCCATTTGATGAAATCGGCCACGATCAGGAAGTACCCGCCAAAGCCCATGCGATTGATGATGCCGACTTCGAATTCGAGCCGGTCACGGTAGCCGATGACCTCTTCCCAGACGCCTGCGACATTGAGTTGTGGGTAGTCTGCGGCATCCGGCTGCGCATCGGGGCCGAGACAGATCAGGCTTTCGAGTTCAGCGTGCGCGGCTTCGGGATAGTAAGGCTTCAACCGCAGGACGAGGCCGGTGCGGCTGTCTGTCGCACAGAGCCGCGCCTCGCCTTCCTGATCGCCGGCAAGGCTGGGAAGGATCGGCTTGCGCTTGGGCGGCATGACGGCGCAGCGCTGCGCCACAACCAGCGTGTTGGCCAAGGCTTCGGGCAGGTCCTTGAACAGGTCCTCCATCACCTCGGCAGGCTTGATCCACCATTCCCTGCTGGAGCGCGGACGGTCTGTGCTGTCGACGTGGGTGGAACTGGCGATGCAGAGCATGGCATCATGCGCATCATAGAAGCCGCGCTCGGCAAAGCGCGCAGGGTTCGTGGCGACCAGCGGCAGATCGCGGGCGTAGGCCAGATCTATCAGCGCTTCTTCAGCGGCTTCTTCTTGCGCATCCTTGCGGCGGGCAACTTCGATGTAGAGGCGCTGCGGGAAAAGTTCTTGCAGCCGGTCGAGATAGGCCTGCGCTGCGGCCTGCTGTTGTCCAGCCAGCAATTGCACCAGCGCGCCCTCTCCGGCGGCGGTGAGGCAGATCAGGCCATCGGTGTGGCCGACGAAATCGGCCAGCGTGACGTGGGCTTCGAATTCGAGCGGGCGATCGAGGTGCGCGCGGCTGACGAGGTGGCACAGGTTGTCATAACCGGTGGAATCCTGCGCATAGAGCGCCAGCCAGTCGATGGTTGGTGCAGCAGGGCCGAAGCCGGTGGCAGCGCCATCGCGATCCGGGCGGGCGACCGCGAGCATCGTGCCGATGATCGGCTGCACACCCATGTCCTTGCACGCCTTGGCATAGGCGACGCTGCCGTAAAGACCATTGCGGTCGGTAATAGCAGCGGCGGGGAAGCCGCGTTCGGCAGCCGTTTTGGCAATAGCCTTCGGGTCAATCGCGCCGTCGAGCATCGTGTAAGAGGAGAAGATGCGAAGCGGGACGAATTGAGCGTGGGGCATGGTTTGCAAGGTAGCAACTTGCTGCCCGATTCAGGAGGGGTGTGTGGCAATCATCCCCAGTTGTTTCAGGGAGAATCGCGTCCCCGCGAAAGCGGGGACCTTGGTGTTGTTACGGAACCTCGCCTTAAACCGACTGAGGCCCCCGCCTTCGCGGGGGAGCAGGATGGCTAAACTCAGAGCAGCGCCGCGATATCCTTCGCAATGCTCTCAGGCTTGTCGGTCGGCGCATAGCGGCGCACGACTTTGCCATCGCGGCCGATCAGGAACTTGGTGAAGTTCCATTTGACGGCTTTGCTGCCGAGCAGGCCGGGCGCTTCCTTTTTCAGCCAATCGTAAAGCGGGTCGGCATTGTCGCCGTTGACCTCGATCTTGGCCATCAGTGGAAAACTGAGGCCGAAGTTGACCTTGCAGAAGCTTTCGATCTCGTCCGCCGTGCCGGGCTCCTGCCCGCCGAACTGGTTGCAGGGAAATGCGAGGACTTCAAAGCCCTTTTCGCCATAGGTCTGGTGAAGCTTTTCCAGCCCGTCATACTGCGGGGTGAAGCCGCATTTGGACGCGGTGTTGACCACCAGCAGGACTTTGCCCAGCTTTTCAGCAAGGTCGATGGCTTCGCCGTTGGGTTTCTTTGCCTTGAAATCGGCGATGGTGGTGGGCTGGCTCATCTGGTGACTCCACTGTGGTGCTTTGATTGGAGCGTTACACGGCGGGCGCAGTGGATCAATCGGGTAATCCTGCCAGATGGCGCGGCTATTCCAGAACACCCTCATGCAGGCGCACCACGCGGTCCATGCGTTGGGCCAGACGTTCGTTGTGGGTGGCGATCAGGGCGGAGCTGCCCTCGCCCCGCACGAGCTTGAGGAATTCCTCCAGCACACGGTCGGCGGTAGCTTCATCGAGGTTGCCGGTGGGTTCATCGGCCAGCACCAGTTCGGGGCTGTTGGCCAAGGCGCGGGCGACAGCCACGCGCTGCTGTTCGCCGCCTGAAAGCTGGCTAGGACGGTGATCGAGCCGCTTGGACAGGCCGAGCGCGGTGAGCAGTTCGGTGGCGCGCGCGTCGGCCTCTGCGCGGGTCTTGCCAGCGACCATCTGGGGCAGGACCACGTTCTCGGTCGCATTGAAATCGGGCAGCAGATGGTGGAACTGGTAGACGAAGCCCAGATGATCGCGGCGCAGCGTGGTGCGGGCATCGCCCGAAAGTTCGGACGCGTTCGTTCCGGCAATCTGGATCAGGCCGGAAAAGCCGCCTTCCAGCAAACCGATGGCCTGAAGCATCGTCGATTTGCCCGAACCGGATGGGCCGACCAGCGCGACAATCTCGCCCGGCTGGATTTCCAGGTTCACGCCACGCAGCACGTCGATAGTAACGCCGCCTTGGCTGAACGAGCGGCGCAGGTCCTTCAAGACGACAACAGGATTACTCATAACGCAGCACCTGAACCGGGTCCGTGCTCGCCGCTTTCATCGCGGGGTAGAGCGTTGCGAGGAAGCTGAACACCAGGGCCATCACGCTGATCGTGGCGATCTCCACCGGGTCTGACCGGCTCGGCAGTTCGGTGAGGAAGCGGATCGAGGGATCCCACAGGTTCTGGCCGGTGATCCATTGCACCGCGTTGACGATGGGCTGGCGAAAGAACAGGAACACGAAACCGAGGCCAAGGCCCGACAGGGTGCCGAGTGCGCCGATCACGAAACCGATGGTCACGAAGATCTTGAGCAGGCTTTTGCGCGTGGCCCCCATCGTCCGCAGGATGGCGATGTCGCGCGTCTTGGCGCGGACCAGCATGATCAGCGAGGACAGGATGTTGAACACGGCCACCAGCACGATGATCGACAGCACGATGAACATCGCCACCCGCTCTACCGCCAGCGCCTCGAACAGGCTGGCGTTGATGGTGCGCCAGTCGGTGACAACGGCGGTGCCTTCAAGCTCTTTGGTGATCGGGGCGAGGGTTTGCGCGACGGTATCGGCGTTGGTGGTGGTCACTTCGATCATGCCGATGGAATCGCCGGTCAGGAGCAGCGTTTGTGCGTCCGCAATGGGCATGACGACATAGGCGTTGTCATAGTCATAGATGCCCACTTCAAAGATGGCCGAGACGACATAGGCAATCTCGCGCGGGACGGTGCCGAAGGGGGTGGCGCGGCCCTGTGGGTTGATGATGGTGATCGTATCGCCCACACGCGCGCCAAGGTTCTGCGCAAGGCGCGAGCCGAGGGCGACATTGTTTGAGCCGGGGCGCAGCGAGGCGATGACGCCATCAACGCGTTTGTCTTCAAGCCGCTTGATATCGCCATCGGTATTGCCACGCACCAGCACCGCTTCGACCCGGCCATTGAAACTGGCAAGCAGGGGCTGTTCGATCAGCGGAGAAACATGCGTGACGCCGGGCGTCGCCTCGACCTTTTTCAGGATGTCCTGCCAGTTATCGAGCCTGCCGCCATAGGCCTGGATAATGGCATGGCCGTTGAGCCCCACGATCTTGTCGAGCAATTCGGCGCGGAAGCCGTTCATAACGCTCATCACGATGACGAGCGCCGCGACGCCAAGCATGACCGCCACAAGGCTGATCCCGGCAACAAGGGCGATGAACGCCTCTCCGCGGCCGGGCAGCATGTAACGCTTGGCAATCGTCCATTCGAAGGGGGAGAGGATCAAGCAGCAACCCTTTGGCAGCAATTCTTCAGCCGTGAACCGACGGCCGGGCTATTCTCTGCGATGTAGAGACAGTTGCATCAAACGGCAATGGCCACCGCAGGTTCCCCTCTCCAAGACTGCCTTAAGCAATATTGCCTGCATCAATATTGGACCCGCTCACGCTCCAATTCGGCGATGCGCGATCGCATGTGCCGCAATTCAACCAGCCGCTTCGTCCGCTCGCACGATAGTGGCAGCGCCGCCAGCACAGTGACGCCCACATAGAGTTGGAAGAACTGCAGTCTGTCGACTTCCGGCAAGTCCATACCGGCAATCGGCCCGTAACCCGAAACCGTCATGCCGCCTCCAATCAAGATAAGCAGCAGCGGCAGCAGCGTCACGATGGCTCCGGGAAGCGTGGCAGCGCAAACCACAAGATAGATCATGGGAAACACCAGCAAAGCCCGCATATCGAGCAGGAACACGGTGACTGTCAGCGCCAAGAAAGTCCCGACCACCAGCACCGCAAGCGGCCGCATGCTGGCCGGTGGCAGAAAACTCTTGCCGCGCCCCAGCCTGCCATAAATGAAGTGGAACACCGGCAGGCATGCAAGCAAGCCAAGCGCGTGACCGATGATCCAGCGGGAGAAGTTTTCCACAACGGGCTGATCGTGCAGCAACCATGCGAAAAAGGCAGCTGCGGCGCCAGTAATCAGCGGCACCATCAGCCCGATACCGATGTAGAATGACGCTACCCATTCCAACGTCTCATGCGGCCAGAAAGACCGTGTGATGCGCCGCCATATCAACGCGGCCGTCGCGCCCTCGCTGATGTTGATCAAGGCAAACGGAATGGCTGCGGCCCAGCCGAGTCCGAGAAATCCTGTTGCGATCACGCTGGCAAAAAAAGAGCCTGCGAGCCATGGGAGCCAGCTGTGCCTTGGCAGATGCAGCAACCTCCCGGCCAGCATTGCACTGGCCATCCACGCCATGGCAACGCCCCCGGTCAGCCGGCTAAACGTGACCGCCGCAGCCGCCAACATGAAATAGGTCAGGGAAACCCCAACCGGACCTGCAAGAAGGCGGGCGCTACGCATCACGTTTCTGTGCGCGGACTCTGGTTAATTTTTTGCATCGAGGCATTGTTGTATCAACATAATTTCGGCGCGCCGGGTCATTGTAATGGCCGGGGTAATGGCCGGGCCTGCTGACACCGGATACAAGTGCTGTCGAAAGGGTTGGTAAAACCTTGGACTTGCCAAGGCGGGCAAACGTCGCCATTTGAGCGGCAGCATTGGCCGGCGCGCAAACGCCCACGCGAGTCCACAGGACCCATGACTTCACAGATCGAACTTTCCGACGAAACTCCCTGGGATATCGGACCGGGAGATGACGACAAGCTGCGCGAAGAGTGCGGCATCTTCGGCGTACTCGGCGTTCGTGACGCTGCTGCGACAGTAGCGCTGGGCCTCCACGCCCTGCAGCACCGCGGGCAGGAAGCGGTGGGCATCACCAGTTTTGACGGGCAGGAATTCTATTCGCGCAAGGGCATTGGCCATGTTGCGGCGAATTTCTCCACTGGCTCTGCCATTGCCGAACTGCCCGGCATGGTTGCATCTGGCCATGTCCGCTATTCCACCACCGGGGGCGCGGGCCTGCGCAATGTGCAGCCGCTCTTTGCCGATCTGGCCTCGGGCGGTTTTTCCATTGCGCACAATGGCAACATTTCCAACGCGATGTTCCTGAAGCGCGATCTGGTGCGCAAGGGGGCGATTTTCCAATCGACCTCTGACACCGAAGTCATCATCCATCTTGTGGCAACAAGCCGCTATCCGACGCTGCTGGACAGGTTCGTCGATGCACTGCGGCTGGTAGAGGGCGCCTATTCGCTAATCTGCATGACCCCGCAGGGCATGATCGCTTGTCGTGACCCCATCGGTATACGGCCCCTGGTGATGGGCAAGCTGGGCGATGCCATTGTTTTTGCCAGCGAAACCGTGGCGCTTGATGTGGTCGGTGCCGATTTCGTCCGCGAAGTGGAGCCGGGTGAACTGATTCAGGTCGATCTTGATGGCAAACTCAGCAGCCATCGCCCGTTCGGCACGCCAGCCGCGCGGCCCTGCATCTTTGAACACGTCTATTTCAGTCGCCCGGATTCAGTCATGGGTGGCCATTCGGTCTATCAGGTGCGCAAGGAAATCGGCGCGCAGCTGGCGATTGAGAGCCCGGCAAATGCCGATCTGGTGATCCCGGTGCCCGATAGCGGCGTGCCCGCAGCACTGGGCTATGCGCAGCAATCGGGCATTCCGTTTGAGCTGGGCATCATCCGGTCGCACTATGTCGGCCGTACCTTCATCCAGCCATCGGACGGCGCGCGCAATGCCGATGTGAAGCGCAAGCACAACGCCAACCGCGCGCTGGTGGCGGGCAAACGGATTGTGTTGATCGATGATTCCATCGTGCGCGGCACTACCAGCCTGAAAATCGTGCAGATGATGCGCGAGGCCGGCGCTGCCGAAGTCCACATGCGCATTGCCAGCCCGCCGACCGAACATTCGTGCTTCTATGGCGTGGACACACCCGAACGGTCAAAGCTGCTGGCCGCCCGTATGGATGTGGCGGCCATGGCAGAATTCATCCATGCCGACAGCCTTGCCTTCGTCTCCATCGATGGTCTCTACCGCGCCGTGGGAGAAGCTGAACGCAACAAAGCCTGTCCACAATATTGCGACGCCTGCTTCAGCGGCGAATACCCGACCCGGCTGACCGATCTGGCCGAGCGGGACAATCCCGACCAGCTGACGCTGCCTGTTGGCAAGCCCATCGGTAAGGTTGCCTGATATGAGCATGGAAGGGCAACTCGCACTCGTCACCGGAGCCAGCCAGGGCATTGGCGCTGCCACGGCCAAGGCGTTGGCCGCCGCCGGTGCGCATGTCATTCTAGTGGCGCGCAATGCCAAGGCGCTGGAACAGGTTGAAGAGGAAATCTTCGAAGCGGGCGGCAAGGCGACGATTGCGCCGGTCGATCTGGCCGAAGCCGATGGAATAGCCCGGCTTGCTACCGCGATTTCAGGCCGGTGGGGCGCGCTTGACGTACTGGTCATCAACGCCGCCACTTTGCCGACGCTGACCCCGGTGTGGCAGATCGATGCGCGCGAATTCAATCAGGCGATGACGCTTAACGTGCTGGCGACGCAGGCTTTGCTTGCGGGATTTGACGGCATGTTGCGCAAGAGCAAGGATGCCCGCGTCATTGGCATTACCAGCAGTGTCGGGGCCGAACCCCGCGCCTATTGGGGGGCCTATGGCGCGTCCAAGGCCGCGTTTGACACGCTGCTGAACTGCTATGCGCAGGAAGTGCGCAATACCGCATCTATCCGCATGGCGATTGTCGATCCCGGCGCCACCCGCACCAAGATGCGGGCCAAGGCCTATCCCGGTGAAAGCCCGGAAAGCGTCAAACCGCCCGAAGTGGTGGCTGACGCCATTGTCGCGCTGCTTGGTGAACAATTTGCCAGCCCGCACCGCATCCGCGTTAACCAGACCTGATAGTGCGAATTTAACGAAGCTGTCCGATTTTAAGACGTCAGTGCGCCAAAGGTTGGCCCATTGACGCCAAATGGTCGAGGCACTTGCCGATGAGCGCGACGGACTGGAACACCGATATCTATGCGCAGGCGGCGCTTGAGGACCGCAGCGCAAACCGGCGCCGCATCAACATGCCAGCCACGCTCCGCCCTGCCGGTGGCAAGAGCTTTCAGACAGTCGTCCTGGATATCTCGCTCGGCGGATTTTGCGCCAATGCCCTGCAACCGCTGCATCATGGCAATCGCTGTTGGCTGACTCTGCCGGGCATGGAAAGCCTGCAATCCGAAGTGGTATGGTGGGATTCAGGCCGCGTCGGCTGCGCGTTTGACAAGCTGCTGAGCCCGATCGTGTATGACAACATCCTTGCGCACTACCGCGGCGATGGCGTGTTCCGGCGGGTTTGATCTAACCTCGCTTTCCAGCGGACTCTATAGCAACCCACAGACGTTTCCCGTTCGTGTCGAGCGAAGTCGAGACACCGCCCCCTGTGTCTGGACTTCGCTCGACACGAACGGATCATTGGGGCATTAAAATGGTAGAACAACGCAAGGTCATTGCTTCACCAATGTCACTTGACTGACATTGATCCCACCGCCCCGGAAGCCACCTTCGCAATACATCAGATAGTAGCGCCACAAGTCGATAAAGCGCTGATCAAAGCCCGCTGGGAGCCGCTGTTCTTCCACTGCGCGATCCAGCGCATCGCGCCACAGCTTCAGGGTGCGGGCATAGTCTGGGCCAAAATCCTCTCGTTCTTGCCAGGTCAGGCCACGTTCGGCCGCTAGCCGCGCAAATTCGCGCTCGCTGATCAACAGGCCGCCGGGGAAGACATAGGCCTGAATGAAATCGGCGCTGGCGGCATAGGCCGGGAACAGATCATCGCGGATGGTGATATATTGCAATGCCGCGCGGCCACCGGGCCGAAGGCATCGGGCAAGGCAATCGAAGTAGGATGGCCAGTATTCCCGCCCCACGGCTTCGACCATCTCGACACTGGCAATCGCATCGTATTGCCCAGTGGCATCGCGATAGTCCTGATGGCGATAATCGATGCCGGAAAGACCCGAGCCTGCAAGTGCATCCCTCGCCCATTCCAATTGTTCGTCCGACAGGCTGATTCCGATAACCCTTGCGCCTGTGGTTTCGGCAAAGCGCCGCGCCAAATAGCCCCAGCCGCAGCCGACCTCCAGCACTTCGCTGCCGGGTGACAGGTGCAACCGCTGGGCGAGGCGGTCCACCTTGTTAGCCTGCGCCTGTGCCAGCGGGGCATCGGGCGCAATGCCGTGCCACAGCGCGCTCGAATAGCTCATCGATTCATCGAGCCACAGGCGGTAGAAATCGTTGCCCAGATCATAGTGCGCAGCGATATTGCGCCGCGCCTGCGCCTTGGAATTCTTGCGCAGCAGGTTGAGCGCGCGGCCCGCCAGCCGCCATGGCCCTTTGGCTCTGCCAACATCGCCCAGCGTTGCCGCATTGCGCATGAAGAGGTCGAAGATCACCACGGGATCAGGGCTGTCCCATTCCCCTGCAACCCACGCTTCGTACCAGCCGATAGAGCCTGCGGTGCCAAGCCGGATCAGCGCATTCCAGCTCTTCAGGTGGATGCGTGCGACCGGTCCGTCGCCCCGACCGCCCACGCTGTGGTGCGTACCATCGGGCAGGACCGCGTGGATCGTGCCGTGGACCAACCCGCGGTCAATGCGCTCCACCACTTTGCTGAAAGAGCCTGAAAAAAGCTGCGCCAGCCAGCGTCCGGCGGCGGACATGTTCCATCCTCCAGACAGCAAATGTGCGCCCCGCGTAGGGCCTTGCGATGGAGTCTGCGTGGTCATTGGGCCGATATGTCTTCAGGGGAGAAAAGGCGCAAGGTCAGGTTCCCGCCTTCATGGCATCATGTGCAGAAAGGGCACGGGCGCGGGCCTGTGCGTGGGGCACGATCTTGGCCGGATAGCCGCGCGGCGGAAAGACCGGATCGTGAATATCGGCATCGGACAACTGCGCCAACTCGGGCACCCATCTGCGGATATATCCTGCCGCATCGAACTTGGGCGATTGCGTGAGCGGGGCCATGATCCGCACGAACATGTTTGAATCAACGCCGGTGCCCGCCGTCCACTGCCAGTTGACCGCGTTCGAGCCGTAGTCGGCGTCGACCAGCGTATCCCAGAACCACCGCTCACCTTCGCGCCAGTCGATCAGCAGGTGCTTCACCAAAAAGCTGGCCGCAATCATGCGCACGCGATTGTGCATCCAGCCGGTGTGCCACAACTCGCGCATCCCGGCATCGACAATGGGATAGCCGGTGCGGCCCTGCTGCCAAGCCTTCAGATCACCGGCAGCATCGCGCCATTCCAGCCGATCATAGGCTTCACGTGCATTCTTGGTGGCGTAATGGGGGAACTGCACGATCACGTTCTGCGCATAATCGCGCCAGCCCAGTTCGCTAAGAAAGACATCGACCGAGCCACCGGCGGCAGCAGTGCGATGCCAGATCGTGGCCGGGGAGATTTCGCCAAAGTGCAGATGCGGGGACAGGCGCGATGTGCCTTCCTGCGATGGCAGATTGCGGCGTTCGCCATATTGGCGTGCGCGGCTTTCGAAGGCATCGAGCCGGGTGAGCGCGCCGTCTTCACCAGGGGTCCATGCGCTGCGCATGCCGCCTGCCCAATCGGGCTTGGTGGGCAGGAGTGCCAAGTCATTCAGCACATCGCTGCGCGGCCATTGGGCTGGAGCTTCAAGGCGCGTTGGTGCCGGGCTTGGCGGCGCAGGCGGCATGCGCTCTTTGAGGGCGTTCCAGAACGGTGTGTAGATCTTGTAAGGCGCGCCGCTGCCGGTCAGCACCGTGCCTGCGGGGGCAAGGTAATTGCCATGATGCAGCACCAGTTCCATCGCCTTGGCCACTGCCCGTTCGGCATTGCGCCACCACGGTTCGTAATGGTGCAGCGCGTGGACGGTTCGTGCGCCGGTCTCTTGCTGGATCGCCGCTAGTTCCTCATGGCACTTGCCCCGGCGCAGAATCAAGCGTGAACCTCGCTCGCGCAAAGCCGTGTCGAGGCTAGCCAGGCTGTGATGCAGCCACCAGCGCGATGCCCCACCCAAAGCGTGATGGCGCGGCGCATCATCGTCAAGCACATAGACCGGGATAACCGGCCCCGCAGCGGCGGCAGCAAGCAGCGCGGCCTGATCGGCAAGGCGCAGATCGCGGCGGAACCAGACGATGGCAGGATCAGACATGCAAGCGTCTTGGCCTGACCGCGCCGCGCTTTCCAGCCTTCCCAACCTGCCCGTTGGGGCAGGCACGTGCCGATTTCATCGCAAGTTCCCGTCCGTGCCAGTGCATTCAGCATGGCTCAATTGCATTTCGGCGGTAACCGTGAAGCCACTGCGGATTTCGGGGCTGGCAAAGCGGGCATCGCCAAAGGTGACTTGCCCCGCGCAGCCCTTTCTCGCCACAGTGGCAAACGGCATCTGCGACCACGCGAGGAAATCGCGCACTTGCGCGTTCGATACCGCAGCGCGCTGGACCACTGGATGGGCCATCCCATCAGGCAAAGGTGGCTGACGGTCCTGTACCTGAGTCAGCGCGACCAGCGGGTTGTAGTTCGCGCGACCAATCACGCCATCCTGCCGCCAAATCACTTCGCGTTGCCAAAAGCGCAAAGGGGCTGGCGATGCAAAGACGCGGTCCGGCACTGGATAGGGTTCGGACATCACCAGTGCGTCATGCGCCAGGCGTGAAATCCCGATGTTGAGCAGGATAAAGCCCATGGCCGCCCCCACTGCCACGCCCGCAGGCCACCCCTTCCCCTTGCGCCGCGCCAGCCAGATGCCAAGGCCGAGGAATGCCAGCAGCCACGGAGCGACGATAAACAGCCCGTCAGTGTGGAACCAGCGCTCGCTGGCCGGTGACATCAGTTGCACAGCATAGACGTTCTGCAGATCGAGCAAGGGATGCGTCAGCGCACCGAGGTAGCATAGCGCCACCAGCCAGCCGATGCGCATGGGCGGGGCGCTTTCCGCAATCCGGCCACGCCGAACCTGCCATCGGTCCAGCAGCCAGAGCAGCCCTGCCAGCAGCGGCGGCATCAGCACCACGCCGCCGACCAGCCCATGCGTGAACCCGCGATGCATTGCCAGCGGTGCCCATGGCACCCAGCCGAAGAACACATCGATATCGGGCATGTTCGCCGCCAGCACGAGCGCTGCGAGCCCCTTGCGCGTGCGGTGCTTCAGGCCCGTTTCGGCCAGCGCCCAGCCAGCAAGGCTGTGAGTGAGGTTATCCAGATGCCGTTCCTGTCGGAATCAAATTTCAACGCTGCCTAGCCCATATCCGCAAAGCTAGCGAGGATCAGGTTCCCGCACAATAATCCTGCAGAACACTTGATTCCGGGCGCACTTGCCCTGCAAGTTGCAAAGGCAAACTTACCGAGATGTCAAAAACGAATCCGGCCAAAGGGATGAGGACCTGCGATGATTGACCAAGCTACCCACTATGTGCGCCCTGACGTGCAGGCCTTCCTGGGCTTTCTGAACGCCACCGCTGCCCCGCCGATGAGCGAGCTTGGCCTTGAAGCAGCCCGCGCCAGCTATCTTGCCATGGGCCAATTGGCCGAAGCCGCGCCGCGGGACCTCGCCGTAATCCGCGATCTGACCTGCCCCGGCCCGGCGGGTGACATTCCGCTGCGCCTATATGATGCGCGCGAGGAGCGTGAAGCCGGCCCGGCAGTGGTGTTTTTCCACGGTGGCGGCTTCGTGATCGGTGATCTGGACAGCCACCACAGCCTTTGCACCGAAATCGCCGCCGAGATCGACCTGCCAGTGATCGCGGTCGATTACCGGCTTGCCCCCGAACACCCCTTCCCCGCAGCGCCTGATGATTGCGAGGCGGCGGCACGCTGGATCGCGGCCAATTCCGCTACGCTTGGCCGGGAAATTACCGGGCTAATACCCATGGGCGATTCGGCAGGCGGCAACCTCGCCATCGTGGTGACGCAAGCTTTGGTGGAACAACCGGCCGCAGTGCCAGTTGTGATGCAAGTGCCGATCTATCCACTGTCGGATGATCGCCCCGATCACGAATCCTTTGCCCACTTTGCCGAAGGGTTCCTGCTGGACGCCCCAACGATGCAATGGTTTGCACAAGCCTATCAGGCTGTTACCGGAGACAAGCGTGCTTATCCGATCTATGGCAACCATTCGACGACACCGCCAACAGTGCTAGTGACCGCGGGCCTCGATCCGATTCGCGATAGCGGCCGGGTCTATGGCGCAGAATTGATCCGGGCCGGAGCCGAAGTCGTCTTCCTTGAAATGAAGGGGACGATCCACGGCTTCACCCAAGTGCGCAAGGCCATACCAAGCGCGCAGGAAGACATGCAGTCGATCTTCAAAGCCATGAGATTGCTGCTGGAAAGGCTAAGATGAACAACGAATTTGCCGGACTTCCCTACCGTCCGTGCGTTGGTGTCATGCTTGTGAACAGCGCCGGGCGCGTGTTCGTGGGCAAGCGGATCGACAACCGGGAGGTTAATGCGGACGCCTGGCAGATGCCCCAGGGTGGTATTGACGAGGGTGAGGAATTGCACCCCGCCGCCCTGCGCGAACTGCAGGAAGAAACCGGCGTCCCGGCGCACCTCGTCACGATCATCGCCGAAAGCCGGGAGGAGCATTTCTATGATCTGCCCGATCTGCTGGTCGGCAAACTGTGGGGTGGAAAGTATCGTGGCCAGCGCCAGAAATGGCTGCTGATGCGCTTTGCTGGCGAGGATTCCGACATCAACCTTGATGCCCACGAACATGCTGAATTCGAAGAATGGAAATGGGTTGAGCCGGATCTGCTGCCCGATCTGATCGTGCCGTTCAAAAAGCGAGTCTATCGGCAAGTGGTGGATGAATTCCGCGATCTGATCTGAGAGGCGCTGGGCGCTTGGGCCTGCATCCTTCGACAAGCTCAGGATGAGCGGAGTTTGAAGTCAGAGCGTTTTGTATTCCGGAGCCCCCGCGCAGGCGGGGGCCTCAGGCCTTTTCCACGACCCTTCTGTAACACGAACGAGGTCCCCGCCTTCGCGGGGACGCTGGCATTTCACTAAGTTTCAGTTATTCTCGATCTTGTCGTCTGTGGTTACGGCCTCTGCCGAAAGCACCTTTGGCGCAGGCCCGCGCGCAATCGCGGCAGATAGCTCTGCCGTTTCAGCGCAGCTTTTTCCACACAGACCTTCAAGCCGGGTCAAATTGCGCTTGGCCTTTTCGACCGCGCCTTTTTCAACCATTGCGCCGCCTTCGCCAGAGATGGCCACGACATTGTTCGGTTCGCGCGAAAGGACCTGCCGGTAGTAATGGATCGCCTTGCCCTGCAGGCCATCCTTGCGCGCGGCATCGGCAAGGCCCAGCAACGCCGGGCTGCTGGCCGGATTGATCACCAGCGCAGCTTCAAAACTGTCGGTAGCAGCAGCGGCATTGCCTTTGGCCAGTTCCACACGCCCGGCATTAAGCAAGGCCTCTACGCGCGGATCTGTAGGCACCGGATTGCGGGCCACACCCATGCTCCCGGTCACGCCAACCACCAGCGAAAGGGCAAGAGCAACGGGGGCGTAGCGCATCAGCAACTCCTTGAGCCGGGAACGCGTACTGAATGAACCGGCTTGCATGACAGTTCAATTAACACGCCGCACGAGTGTTGCGAAGAAAAACCCGTCGGTCCTGTCCCTAAAGGGCACGAGTCGCCAGCCTTGCCGGTGCGGGCGGCCCGCAGGCAGCGGCGGAAGCACAGGCTCCCATTCCGGATTTGCTGCCAGAAAAGCGCCTATCCGGTCCGTCCCCTCGGCATCCAGCAGCGAGCAGACCACATACGTCAGCCGCCCGCCCGGGCGCACCAAAGCAGCCCCTATACCAAGGACATGGGCCTGCATCGCGCAGTAACGATCGATCGCCTTCGCATCGATCCGCCAGCGCGCCTCGGGATTGCGCCGCCAGGTGCCGGTGCCCGAACAGGGCGCATCGATCATTACCGCGTCAGCGCGGCCCTGCAAATCATGCAGCATAGCCAATTCCTGCCCCGGATTGAGCAGGCGCGTTTCCGCCAAAACGCCCGCTCTGCCAGCGCGTTCGGGCAGGCGCGAAAGGCGCGCCCGATCAATGTCACAAGCCAGCAGCGTGCCCCGGTTGGCCATGGCTGCGCCCAGAGCCAGCGTCTTGCCGCCTGCGCCTGCGCACAGGTCCACCACGGCCTCACCGGGCTGAACGTCCAGTGCCATGCAGGCAATCTGGCTGCCCGCGTCCTGCACTTCGAACAGTCCTTCGGCAAACTCAGGCCAGCTTTCGGCCGCCGAGCCCGATGGCAACCGCAAGGCATGGGTTGCAATGGCTGGTTCCGCCTCAACCGGCAAGCGAGCATGCAACTCCTCTCGCGAGATTTTCAGTGTGTTGGCGCGGATATCCAGCGGTGCCCGGCTCAGCAGCGAGGCCTGATCATCGGCATCAAGGCCAGAAGCTGAGAGGCGCTCGACCAACCATTCCGGGGCAATCCCACCATCGGCCACGGTTTCATCCGGCGCAATCGGCGCGGGGCCATAGTTGGAACCATCAAACAGCGCGTGCAATGCCTGATCGTCTGCCGCCAACCGCAGCATGGCCGCCCGGCCCGATCCAGGAACCGGCCCACAGGTCCGGATCGCGCTCCACACCAGTTCCCGGATCGCGCGCCGGTCTTTCGAGCCGACATAGCGCCGCACCCGGAACCACTCTGCCGCAATCCGGTCAGCCGAAGCCCCCTGCCCCCGCGCGGCAGCGATGACGGCGTCCAGCAGATCAATCGCTGCCTGAACGCGCGCGGCGGGCGTCATCGTTTGGGTGCCTGATGCTTCGACAGGCTCAGCATGGGCGGGTCTTGGGGCATTGTCACTAAATCCCGCTCATCTGAGCTTGTCGAAGCTCGCTCATCCTGAGCTTGTCGAAGCCCGCTCATCCTGAGCCTGTCGAAGGACCATCCTGAGCCACCAAAGCCTCAGCTCATCTTGTAATTCGGCGCCTCGCGCGTGATCGTCACGTCGTGAACGTGGCTTTCGCGCAGGCCTGCATTGGTGATGCGCACGAACTGCGCCCGCTTGCGCAAGTCTTCGATCGTGCGGCTGCCGGTATAGCCCATCGCGGCCTTTACGCCGCCGACCAGCTGGTGGACCACATCCTTGGCCGGTCCCTTGAACGGCACTTGGCCCTCGATACCTTCGGGCACCAGCTTCATCTGATCCTTGATATCCTGCTGGAAATAGCGGTCCGCACTGCCGCGCGCCATCGCGCCGACCGAACCCATGCCGCGATAGGACTTATAGGCGCGGCCCTGATAGAGGAACGTCTCGCCCGGGGCTTCTTCAGTGCCTGCCAGCATCGATCCGATCATCACCGTGCTTGCGCCTGCAGCCAGCGCCTTTGCCGCATCTCCAGACGTGCGCAGGCCACCATCGGCAATCACCGGAACGCCGGACTTTTCAGCCTCTTCCGCGCATTCCATCACGGCGGTCAGTTGCGGCACGCCCACACCTGCAACGATGCGCGTGGTGCAGATCGACCCCGGACCGATGCCAACCTTGATCCCGTCAGCCCCGGCATCGACCAAAGAGCGCGCAGCAGCAGCCGTGGCCACGTTGCCTGCGATCACCTGCACCGAATTGGACAGCTTCTTGGCGGCTTCCACCGCGCGCGCCACGTCGCGGTTGTGGCCGTGAGCGGTGTCGATCACCACCACATCGCATTCAGCGTCGATCAGCGCTTGCGTGCGCAGCAGGCCCTTTTCGCCAACCGTGGTGGCTGCGGCCACGCGCAAGCGGCCGGCTGCGTCCTTGGTCGCATTGGGGAAGGTAACAGCCTTTTCGATGTCCTTCACCGTGATCAGGCCGATGCAGTGGAAGGAATCATCCACCACTAGCAGCTTTTCAATCCGGCGCTGATGCAGAAGGCGGCGCGCATCGTCACCGCTTGCGCCCAGTTTCACCGTGGCGAGATTATCGCGCGTCATCAATTCATGCACGGGCTGCAGCGGATTGTCGGCAAAGCGCACGTCGCGATTGGTCAGGATGCCAACCAGCTTGCCCGACGTTTCCACCACCGGAATGCCGCTGATCTTGTGCTGGCGCATCAGCGCCTGCGCTTCGCCCAGCGGCGCATCGGGCGCGATGGTGATGGGGTTGACGACCATGCCGCTTTCAAAGCGCTTGACCGCGCGCACGGCAGCACATTGTTCTTCAATCGAAAGATTGCGGTGAAGCACGCCAATTCCGCCCAGCTGTGCCATGACAATCGCCATGTCCGCTTCGGTCACCGTGTCCATCGCCGAAGAGATCACCGGAATGTTCAGGCTGATCCCCCGGGTCAGCCGGGTGCGCGTATCGGCCATCGAAGGCACGATGTCCGACTCGGCAGGACGCAGCAGCACGTCATCGAAGGTAAGGCCGAGGGGGATATCCATGATGCGCGCCACTTCCAAAAGTCCGGGGAGATTCGTGGCGGCCCATGTAAACAGGAAGGTGCCGGTGCGCTAGGGGCTTTGGGATCAGGGCGTTTGAACGCGCTAGGGTGCCGTGCGCGCAGGCCTGTTTGGGTAGCGCTTCGCATCGGCAAAGGCGCGCACCAGTTCCAATTGCAGGGCCACATCATCGGCCATACCGGCATAGTTGATCGATGCATCCGCCTTGTCGCTGGGGCGGTGATAGGTGTCTTCCATGAACCGCTCAAGCCGATCCATGTTGCCATAGCTGTTGCTGACCATGACCGTGGGGACATCGTGCTTCATCAGCACCCACGAATCCTGCCGCCGGATATAGGCATTGGCTCCATCTCCCGATGCCAGCTTGCGCTTCATCCGCCGCACCACATCGGCAATCAGCGGGTCGAGCCGGGTCTGTCCCTTCCCGACCACGCCGATCGGGCCGCCGGGAGGGACAAGGCCGGTGCTGTCCACATTGAACGCCGCGACAAACCGTTCGAGCGGAACAGGCGGATTCTCAGCAAAGGCGATTGCACCCAGCAGGCCCAGTTCCTCGCCCGTGCTGGCAAGGAAATAGACGTCGCGGTCCAGCGGCTTGCCCTTGGCCAGCGCGCGCGCCGCTTCAGTAATCACGGCAAGGCCAGAGGCATTGTCGATGGCCCCGTTGCAGATCAGGTCCTCGGCAGGGGCCGCCGCACATTCGCCAAAGTGATCCCAATGGGCCAGCACCAGCACCGCCCCCGCCGCCGGGTTGCGGCCCGGCAGCCGCCCGATCAGGTTGTGGGTCTTGATCCGCGTCTCAACGCTGGTCGCCTCGAACGTGGCTGAAATGCCCAAGGCATAAGGCACAAATGCGGGCAAAGCGGCATCGCGGCGCAACTGCGCCAGTGTGGCGTGGGGCGCACCGGCCAGCAGAATCTCTGCCGTGGCGGGCGACATGAACGCCTCGATCTCGCTGCTCAAGCTTTCGCCTGCCACCGCATAGCCCGCCCGCCGCCGCCGTGCGATCACATCTTCCAGCCCGCGTTCAGCATCCAGCACTGTCACGACCGCCAGCGCACCTTTGTCGAGTAGCCGCCCCGCCCGGTCACCCTCTGCATCGGGCAAGACGCCTGCGGGCAAACTGTCGAGCATCACCGCCACACGCCCGGCGAGTTCTGCGCGGCCCGGCGTCCCGCCCGTCGCGTGCCCCACAAACAGCAGCGGCGCTTCCTGCACCAGACTGCGCAGACCCGATGTCACGACGAACACGCTATCTGCGGGAAGTGCAACACGGCGTTTGCCGCGCATGAATGCGGCGCGGGACAGCGCTGGAACCCGCTCGACCAGTTCAACCGGCGCAAACCAGCCACTGCCCGGAATATTCGTGCCCGCCTCAAGCCCGATATCAAACCACTGCCGCGCCAGATAGCGCAGCGTCCTGGTTTCACCCTCGGTCCCCGGCTCCCGACCGCCAAAATCATCGCTTGCCAGCGTTTCCACATGCGCCTTCAACGCGGATTCAAGCGGCGTGGCGCGCTTTGGCCCGGGCGCGGCAGCGGACAGCAGCAGGCTGGCCAGAAGCAAAGCTCCTGCCGACCAACCCCGCAATGCCCCCGAACGCTTCATCGCTGACCCCAAACGCTTCGTCGCAATCCCTTGCTCTCAAAAGCAGCAGCGCAACGCAAGTTCCCAATTGGGCCAGAAAGGATGAACGGGGGTTTACAAATGCCGGGGCGCAAAGCCCTTATTGCGCCACCCAGCCCCCATCGATGTTGTAGTTGGCGCCCGTGATGTTGCGCGCTTCATCGCGGCACAGGAACAGCGCCATGGCCGCGACATCTTCGGGCTGGACGAACTGCTTGGTCGGCTGCCGCTCCAGCAGGACATCGTTCATCACCTGCTCGCGCGTCAGCCCGCGCGCCTTCATCGTATCCGGGATCTGATTCTCAACCAGCGGCGTCCAGACATAGCCGGGGCTGATGCAGTTGGCCGTCACGCCATGCGTGGCCAGTTCCAGCGCCAGCGTCTTGGTCAGCCCAGCAATGCCATGCTTGGCCGAGACATAGGCCGCCTTGAACGGCGAGGCGGTGAGCGAATGGGCCGAGGCCGTGAACAGTATACGCCCCCACCCCTTCGCTTTCATGCCCGGAATGCACAGGCGACAGGCATCGAAAGCCGAGGTCAGGTTGAGCGCGATGATCGCATCCCACTTTTCCACCGGAAATTCCTCAACCGGGGCCACATGCTGCATCCCGGCGTTGTTGATCAGGATGTCGACCGCGCCGAATTCAGCCAGAGCGCTCGCCACCATCGCTTCGGTGCCCTCGCGCTGGGTGAGGTCTCCAGCGGCAAAAATCGCCCGGCCACCGCTAGTTGCGGCCAGTTCTTCGCACAGCGCGGCAATTGCATCAGCATCGCCAAAGCCATTGAGCACGATGTCGGCGCCCTCTGCGGCGATCGCCCGGGCATAGGCAAGGCCAATGCCCGAAGTTGAACCGGTAATGAGCGCGCACTTGCCCTTCAGGAACATTCGATTACTCCGGGAATTCAGGACGGGTTGATGGTACTGGCATTGCGGCACGCTGCCTGCTTGTCCAGTCGCAAGTGCAAAAACAGGGGTAGGCCGATGCGGCTTGATGATTTCGACAACTCGATCAATGTTGAAGACCAGCGCGGTGGCGGCGGGCGGTTCCCGATGGGCGGCGGCGGAAAGCTGGGCTGCGGGTCCATCGTCATCGCACTGATTGCGGCTGTAGTGTTCGGAGTCGATCCCGCTCAGATGCTCGGCACGCTGCAACAGGTTCAGACGCAGGGACCGGTGCAGCAAGAACAGGCGGGCGGCACATCATTGGCCGAAAGCTGTTCCGCCAATGAATTCAGCCGCGAAAGCTGCAACGCGCTGTCATCGCTGAACAAGACATGGACGCCGCTGTTTCAGCAGGCCAACATCGCGTTCCAGCCGCCCAAGCTGGTGTTCTATGCCCAGAACGGCAATTCCGGCTGCGGCGCGGCGCAAAGCGCGATGGGGCCGTTCTATTGTCCCGCAGACAACGGCATCTACATCGATACCGATTTCTACACCCTGATGGACCAGCAGATGGGCGCAGGCGGCGATTTTGCGCGCGTCTATGTGATGGCGCATGAATATGGCCACCATATCCAGAACGTGCTCGGCACCTCCACTCAGATGCGCCAGATGCAGCAGCGCAGCCCCAGCCAGGCCAACCGCCTGTCGGTGGCACTCGAACTTCAGGCCGATTGCTATGCCGGGGTCTGGGCGGGCAAGAACCGTGACCGGATCGAACCCGGCGATATCGAGGAGGGCATGCGCGCTGCGCACCAGATCGGCGATGATGCCCTGATGAAGGCCGCTGGCCGTCGCCCGGCAGAAGAAGGCTTCACCCACGGCAGTTCGGCCCAACGCATGGAATGGCTGCGGCGCGGGCTTGAAACCGCCGATGAGGACCAGTGTGATACCTTCAAATCACTCTGAGCCCCACAAAGGCCTGTAACGTTCAAGGAACCGAAAGGTAGGGCGTGGCGTTTTAGCGGCAAAGGGGAATTCTCAATGCCAAGCTCGATCATCAGACTCACCGTCTTTGCACCGTTGGCGCTCAGCGTAATCCACCCTGCTCAGGCGCAAACCGCCGTCTCGCAGGAAACCGTGACGGCAGGAGATGTCGTCACCAAGCCGCTCAGCGACCTCAATATCAAAAAGGATGCGGTGCCCGAAATCCTCGTGTCAGCCCGCGCAAAACCCTATGACCTGACTGGCATGAAGCGCTGCCCGGCGATTGGGGCGGCCATCGCCAATCTAGATGCGGTGCTCGGCGATGATATCGATGTGGCGCGCGATGATGGCAATGCCACGATCAACATCGGCAATCTGGCCAAATCGGTCGTCGGCTCAATCATTCCCTTCGGTGGCGTAATTCGCGAACTCAGCGGCGCCAACGCACAGCAGCGCATGTGGGAGGAGGCGATCTACGCCGGATCAGTCCGCCGCGCGTTCCTCAAAGGCGTCGGCCAGCAGCGCGGCTGCGCTTACCCTGCCCGCGCTGCCACGGCCAAGGATGCCGCCGCGGTGCATGCTGCCCGTGATGCTGCGGAGGCCAAGGTAAAGCAGGACAAGAAGGACGACAAAGACGAACGCAACGAAACGAAGTATGAAAAGAACCAGTCCGTCAAATTTGAAAGTAAGCCAGTCGTCCAGCGCAGGCAGTAACTTCGCCGAACGCCGCACCGTACCGAACGAAAAGAGGCCGGAGTTACAAACTCCGGCCTCGTTGATGTGTTTGACTTTTTGATCTAGCGCGTGCGCTGATCAGTAAACGCGCTTCTTCGGCTTGATGTACTCGACATCGTCAGTCAGCGTGTATTCGTGGACCGGGCGGTAGTCGATCTTGACCTCGCCACCCTTGCCGCCCCAGCCGTTGAACCAGGCTGCGGTGTGCTTCATCCATTCAGCATCGTTACGATCAGGGAAATCTTCGTGCGCATGGGCGCCACGGCTTTCCTTGCGATTGTATGCCGAATGCATCGTAACCGCAGCCTGGCTGATCAGGTTGTCGAGTTCGAGCGTTTCAACCAGATCGGTGTTCCAGATCAGCGACGTGTCGGACACGTGAATGTCTTCCATGCGCTTGTAGGTGTCGGCCAGCTTGACCTTGCCTTCTGCCATCAGCTCGTCGGTGCGGAACACGGCGGCATGCTGGCTCATCGTGCGCTGCATCTCGATGCGCACTTCGGCCGTGGGCGAACCACCCTTGGCATGGCGGAAGTGATCGAGGCGGGTCAGCGACATTTCGGCGCTGTCCTTGGGCAGAGCATTGTGCGACGTGCCCGGCTTGATCAGTTCCTTGAGGCGCAGGCCCGTAGCGCGACCGAACACCACAAGGTCAATCAGCGAGTTCGAACCGAGGCGGTTTGCGCCGTGGACCGAAACGCAAGCCGCTTCACCCACCGCGAACAGGCCCGGAATGATCGTTTCGGGATTGCCGTCCGCGCCAATGGTCACGACTTCGCCGTGATAATTGCACGGAATTCCGCCCATATTGTAGTGCACGGTCGGCACCACCGGCAACGGCTGACGGGTAAGATCGACGCCTGCAAAAATCTTGCCGCTTTCCGTGATGCCAGGCAGACGCTCGGCCAGAACCTTCTGGTCGATGTGATCGAGGTGAAGGAAGATGTGGTCCTTGTGCGGCCCCACGCCCCGACCTTCGCGGATTTCCAGCGCCATAGACCGCGAAACCACGTCACGCGATGCCAGATCCTTGGCCGATGGAGCGTAGCGCTCCATAAAGCGCTCGCCTTCGGAGTTGGTCAGATAACCACCCTCCCCGCGTGCGCCTTCGGTAATCAGCACGCCCGCGCCGTAGATGCCGGTCGGGTGGAACTGCACGAATTCCATGTCCTGCAGCGGCAGGCCAGCGCGCAGCACCATGCCGCCACCGTCACCCGTGCAGGTGTGGGCCGACGTTGCGGTGAAGTACGAACGGCCATAGCCACCCGTGGCCAGCACCACAGCATGGCTGCGGAAGCGGTGGATCGAACCATCGTCCATGCACAACGCGATCACGCCCCGGCATTCACCGTTTTCCATAATCAGGTCGATGGCGAAGTATTCGATGAAGAAGTCGGCATCGTACTTCAGGCTCTGCTGATAGAGCGCGTGAAGCATTGCGTGGCCGGTACGGTCGGCTGCGGCGCAAGTGCGCTGTACCGGCGGACCTTCGCCCATGTTCTGCATGTGTCCGCCGAACGGGCGCTGATAGATCGTGCCTTCGGGGTTGCGGCTGAACGGCACGCCAGCGTGCTCCAGTTCGTAAACCGCAGCCGGGGCTTCACGCACCATGTATTCGATGGCGTCCTGGTCGCCCAGCCAGTCAGACCCCTTGACGGTGTCGTACATGTGCCAGGTCCAGTGGTCGGGCGAGTTGTTGCCAAGCGAGGCCGCAATGCCACCTTGCGCCGCAACGGTGTGCGAACGCGTCGGGAAGACCTTGGTAATGCAGGCGGTTCGCAGGCCGGCCTGGGCTGAACCCATGGTGGCGCGCAGGCCCGAACCGCCCGCGCCCACGACAACCGTGTCGTAGGTATGGTCGATGATCTTGTAGGCTGGCTGAGTAGAAGTCATGTCTTATGCGCCCCCGAGAGCAATGCGCAGAACCGAAAGAATGCCAAAGGCGGCAGCGGCGAAGGGCACGATATTGACCAGCAGCCACGCCGCGATCTTGGTGCCTTCTTCGTGTACATAATCCTCCAGCATCACCTGCACGCCCATACGGGCATGAGTGAAGGTGTTGATCATGATCAGGATCAGCGCAATCGATGGCAGGGGCCGCGCAACCCAGCCGCGCACCGTGGCAAAGCTGTATTCCGGCAGCAGCGCAAGGCTGACGATCAGGAACGTGATCAAAACAAGATTGCCGACAGCGGTGATCCGCGAGGTCAGCCAGTGGTGCGTGCCCTGATGGCTGGAGCCCAGCCCGCGAACGCGCCCGATGGAGGTGCCGTTACCCATAATGGTGTGCCTCTTTTGAAATGCGATCCGTGCCGGCGATCAACGCAGCAGCACGAAAGCCCAGAATGCGACGGTCAGAAGGATCGAGATGACGATCGTCAGTTTCGACCAGAGAGCGTTGGTGGTCAGTTCATACCCTGCGCCGATATCCAGAATCAGGTGGCGGATGCCCGAACCTGCATGCTGGAAAAACGCCCAGGTCAGACCGATCAGCACAACCTTGCCCAGCACTGCCGTCACGGCTTGCAGTCCGCCGCCGGTGCCAAGCCACACCCAGTCAAGAAACGACTGATAGGCCTCAGCCCCGCTCGCCAAAGCGCCGATCCACCACAGCAGGATGCCAAGGCCAGCAAAGGCTAGCCCATTGCCGGTGATGCGGTGCATGATCGAAATCAGCATGGCCGGGCTCCAGCGCCAAATCTGGAGATGCGGAGAAATCGGCCGTGCCTTGCGCGTTTGCGCCATGAATATACCCCCTCGACTAGGTACAGGTATCGCGGAAACCCGCGACAGGATTGCAAGTCCTATTAGTCGAAAAGACCGCCCACGCAAGCGTATGCGGGATGTAAAAAAGGACAGCCGGTTGCGCTGCGGCGAACCGGTGCTTAGACCGCGATGAATGAGCCTTACCCTTGCCCTTCTCGCTGCTGCAACCAGCGCTGCCGCCTCCCCCGCTCCGGCCGATCCGGCTGCAGCCAAAGAGATCATCCGCCAGTGTGAGGGCAAGGAGAGCTTTTCAGATCCGGCGCCGCCTGCGCGCATCTTTGGCAATGTCTGGTATGTCGGCTCCTGCACGGTCACCGTCCTGCTGATCACAGGGCCGCAGGGGCACATTCTGGTTGATGCAGGCATGGCCGATGCAGTGCCACAAGTGCTCGCAAATATCCGCAAGCTGGGTTTCCAGCCCAAGGACATCGGCCTGATCGTCTCAAGCCACGAACATTTCGACCATGTCGGCGGCCTTGCCTCGCTGCAAAAGGCCACCGGCGCGCGCTTTGTGGCCACGGCAGAGGCGGCAAAGGTTATCCGCAGCGGCAAGGTCAGCCCCGCCGATCCGCAAGTGCAGGGCATTCACGGCTCGCCCCCGGCGCGCGTTAACTACATCCTTCGATCCGGCGATGTGTTCAGCGTCGGTCCATTGCAGATCACCGCCTTCACCACGCCCGGCCACACCGAAGGCTCTACCAGCTGGCATTGGAAATCGTGCGAAGGCTCTGCCAAGAATCGCGTCTGCCGCACGATTACTTACGTCGATAGCATCACCGCCCTGCCGCTCGGCACCTATCGCTTTGCCGACCATCCTGATCGCGTGGCAATGTTCCGCAAGACTTTCGATCAGGTCGAAGCACTGGAATGCGGCATCCTGCTCACCCCCCATCCGTCTGCCAGTGCCATGTTCGAACGGATGAGCGGGGCCAAGCCTCTGCAAGATCGCGATGCGTGCAAGACGCTCGCCGCCGGAGCGCGGGCGCGGCTCGACAAGGCGATCAAGCCATGAGCTGGAAAATCACCGCGTACGCCCCGCGCGAAGTCGTCCAAGCCGCCCTTGTCGCGCACGAAGATGCGCTGGATTGGGACGCCGAGATCGTCATCGCCGGCAGCGAAATCGCCGAGGACAAGCCCGACGACTGGCAGCTCGAAGCATGGCTTGACCGCAAACCCACCAAGGCAGACCGCAACGCCATCGCCGACCTGTTCGAAGGCCCGCCGCCCAAGCTTCTGGTCGAAGAACTGCCCGAGGAAGATTGGGTCACACTCAGCCAGCAAGGCGTCGAGCCGATCCGCGAAGGCGTGTTCTACGTCCACACTCCCGAATATCCGCCGCTCCAGCAACAGGGCGTCCGTGATTTCATCATTCCCGCCAGCCAAGCCTTCGGCACCGGCCAGCACGCCACCACCGCCGGTTGCCTTGCCATGCTCACACACATGAAGCGGCAGGGCGTAGTCGTGCGCAATCTGGCTGATGTCGGCACCGGCACTGGCTTATTGGCCTTCGCCGCCATGCATCTGTGGCCCCGCGCCCGCGCCATCGGCAGCGATATCGACGCTGTCTGCGCCCCTGTGATCGCAGAGAATGCCGCCAATAACGGAGTCGTGCTCGGCGATGGCCCCGGCCGTATGGCGATGGTCATCGCCGCCGGGATGGACCACGCGCTGCTCGAAGCGGCTGGCCCTTATGACCTGCTCATCGCCAATATCCTGGCTGGGCCGCTCGTCGAACTTGCACCAGACTTCTCCCGCGCAGTCGTGCCGGGCGGCTCGGTACTGCTGGCTGGCTTGCTCGAAACGCAGGAAGCCACTGTCCGCGCCGCCTATCGCAAGGCAGGCCTGAGGCTGGCGGCGCGTATGGTACGGGGGGATTGGTCGATCCTGTGGCTCCGCCGCCGCCCGCTGCTTTAGCGCGCCAGCGTATCGCGCAGCAGCACCAGCGCGGCTTGCGTGAAATGTTGCATATTGGCCAGCCGGTCGTTGCTTTGCGTCACCACCAGCACAGATGCCTCAACCCCATCCGGTCCCACCACACCGATGGCGCTGGTGCCCGAAGCCACGCCCAGCGGATGCGCACTTCCGCCCGATGCGCCAGTCTCGGCAATGCCCCAATCCGCCCCATGCCGCGCCCGGATCAGCCGCGCCTGCTCCAGGGCATAAGGCTCTGTCGCCGAGGTAAAACCCCGCAGCGACCCCGGCTCATGCCCTAGTGCAATCCGCCGCCCTTTCAGCGAGTAGATCACCGATCCGCCCAGAAAGAATGCCGAGGCCCCCGGCATCGCCAGCAGGCTCGCCGAAATCAGCCCCCCGGTCGATCCATCGACCACAGCAACAGTCTGCTTGCTCGCCTTCAACAGCGCGCCTGCTTCTGCGCCGATTGCTGCCAGTAAATCAAACATCGCCCTACCCCGCCGCTTTAACGATTTCAGCCCAAGCGGCCTCGTCGATCACGTCTATGCCCAGCGCCGCAGCCTGTTTCAGCTTCGATCCCGCACCCGGCCCGGCCACGACCAGATCGGTCTTGGCCGAGACCGAACCCGACGCCCGCGCGCCCAGCGCCTCGGCCTGCGCCTTGGCCTCGTCGCGGCTCATCGTTTCCAGCTTGCCGGTAAACACAATGGTCTTGCCCGCCACCGCGCTGGCCTTTGTCTCCACGATGAACGGCGGTGGTGAGACTTCGGACAGCAGGTCTTCCCACACCGCAATGTTGTGCGGTTCGTGGAAGAAGTCGGCCAATGCCTCAACCACCACCGGTCCCACACCATCGATAGCCAACAATTCCTCCCCGCTTCGGGGAGGGGGACCATCCGCAGGATGGTGGAGGGGCACGTGCGACTGCGCCGCCTCACGCAGCGCCGGTAGCGTAACAAACCGCTTCATCAGATCTCGCGCCGTCACCGCGCCCACATGGCGGATGCCCAGCCCAAACAGCAGCCGTGCTGCATCTGGCGCCCGCTTGGCCTCAATCGCTGCCAACAGGTTGTCCACAGACTTGTCCTTCCACCCCTCACGCCCGACAATCTCGCTGCGGCGCATCTTCAGGCGGAAAATGTCAGCGGGGCTTTCCAGCCAGCCCAGCTGAAAGAACTCGATGATCGTCTTCTCGCCCAGTCCCTCAATATCGAGAGCGCCGCGCGAAACGAAGTGCTTCAACCGCTCCACCCGCTGCGCCGGGCAGATCAGACCGCCAGTGCAGCGCACATCGACCTCACCCTCCTCTGCCACCGCTTCGGACTGGCATTCCGGACAATGGTCGGGGAAGTGATAAGACTCCCGCACCTCCTCGCGCGTCAGGTTCTCGACCACTTGCGGGATCACGTCACCCGCGCGCTGCAGCACGATACGGTCCCCCACCCGCAGCCCCAGCCGCCCGATCTCGTCCCGATTGTGCAACGTCACGTTGGTGACGGTAACCCCGCCCACCAGCACCGGCTTCAACCGCCCGACCGGCGTCAGCTTGCCGGTGCGGCCCACCTGAATATCGATGGCCTCCAGCGTCGTTTCGGCGCGTTCGGCAGGGAACTTGTGCGCAATGGCCCAGCGCGGCGCCTTTGCCACAAAGCCCAGCCGCTCCTGCCAATCAAGCCGGTCCACCTTATAAACCACGCCGTCGATGTCATAAGGCAGATCGGCCCGCTGCGCCCCGATGCCGCGATAATGCGCCACCAGCTCCGCCGCCGAAGAACACCGCACCAGCAACGGCGAAACCGGCACGCCCCAGTCGGCAATCTTGCGCATCATCTCATACTGAGTGCTGGCCGGAACCTCGCTAGCCGCGCCCCATCCGTGAGCAAGAAAGCGCAAGGGTCTGCTGGCCGTTACACTGGCATCCTTCTGACGCAGCGATCCGGCAGCGGCGTTGCGCGGATTGGCGAAAATCTTGTCGCCGCTCTCGGCCTGCCGGGCATTCAGCGCAAGGAAGTCATCCTTGGCCATGTAAACCTCGCCGCGAATCTCGAAAACGGCGGGCACGTCAAACAGACCTGCGCCTTTCAACTCCTGCGGAATATCCGAGATGTAAGCGACATTCGCGGTAACATCCTCACCAACCTGCCCATCCCCGCGCGTGGCAGCGCGGACCAGCCTGCCGTTTTCGTAACGCAGCGAGCAGGACAGACCGTCGATCTTGTCCTCTGCGGTCATCGCCACCTCGGCATCATCGGGCAGCGCAAGGAACCGCCGCACCCGTGCAACGAATTCTTCCACCTCCTCATCGGCAAAGGCATTGTCGAGGCTCATCATCCGAACCTCATGCGCCACCTTGCGCAAGGGTGATGCGGCAACCTCATGGCCGACCTGCGCGCTCGGGCTGTCAGGCCGGATCAAGTGTGGATAGGCGGCTTCCAGATCGGCATTGCGCCGAACGAGCGCATCATACTCGGCGTCCGAAATCTCGGGCGAGTCCTCGGCGTGATAAAGCCGGTTGTGCTTGGCAATCTGCTTTGCCAGCCGCATCAGTTCGTTGGCGGCGTCGGCCTCGGTGGCTTGAAGCGCAGAGTTCATAGCGAGAAGATACCTTTAAGGCCGCCGACTTCCCAAAGCGCCAAAATAAGCGCTATCGGATTGCACAGGAACAAGACGAGTGATCGGACTAGGATCATGCCGAGTATTTGTGCGTCTCTATCACCGGCCAAAAACTGCAGAACACGAAGGACACTATTTTGGCCCCAGAGAACCGCGCAAACTGTCCACGAAATCGCCCAGATTGAAAACCAGTTCCATTCAAAGCCGTCGGTAAACATCACGACGAGTAGCAGGCACCAAGCGATAGACAGGGCTGCAAAGAAAAAAGCTGCGATGAACACGATAGGCAACAACGCCATATCGACTAGCGCTTGTAGTTCGGATTTATGAGGCAACCTCATCTAGGCCTTCACCTTCTCCACCTCAGCCCGCGCCCCAAACCCTGCAATGATCGGCCGCGCCTTTCGGATGGCTTCCTGCACTTGCGGCAGGCCAAGGCTCGCCTTGTGCGAAGCCTCATCGCGCCACACTTCAGTGATCCACACGCTGTTCGCATCGCCCTTGTCGCGCCAGATCTGATAGGCGAGGTTGCCGGGCATATCCTTCGAGCTTTCGCGCAGATAGCCGATCAATTCCTCGCGCTTGCCGGGAGCTGCCATCATCTGGCCGATGAGGGCATAGACGTTTTCGTACTCGACCTCTTCCACAGCCAATCCTTTTCCCGAAACCAGAAGCGCAGCGGCCGCGCCGACGAGAACCGTGCGCCGTGCGAACATCATGCCTTTTCCAGCAAGCGATCTGCCTGCGCCCGCGCCTCTGCGGTGACTTCCGCACCGGACAACATCCGCGCGATCTCTTCCTTGCGCGCCGCTGCATCGAGCAGACTAACCGAGGTGCGCGTGACCGTGCCTTCGGACGACTTGGCGATCATGTAATGCCGGTCACCGCGCGCGGCCACTTGCGGGCTGTGCGTCACCGCCAGCAATTGCCCACCACTCGCCAGCCGCGCCAGCCGGTCACCGATGGCGCTGGCAACCGCCCCGCCCACGCCCCGGTCGATCTCGTCAAAGATGATCGTCGCCGCCCCGCCCTCTTCGGCCAGTGCCACTTTCAGCGCGAGGATAAAGCGCGAAAGTTCGCCGCCCGAGGCGATCTTGCCCAGCGGCGCAAAATCGGCGCCCGGGTTGGTCGAAATCAGGAATTCTACCGCGTCCATTCCGCCCGCACCCCAACGGTCTTCGGGCAAACGCAGCACGGCGGTGTGAAACTTGGCCGCGTCCAGTTTGAGCGGGGCCAGTTCTGCCGCCACAGCCTTATCCAGCCGCCGCGCGGCCTCTGCCCGCAGCACGGACAGCGTCTCGGCCTTGGCCTGATAGTCCAACGCCGCTTCGCGCGCGGTCCGCTCCAGTCCGGCAATCTGCGCCTCGCCGCCTTCGATGGCATCGAGCGCGGTGCGCATCTCCTGCATCTTGTGCGGCAATTCATCGACCGTGCAATTGTGCTTGCGCGCAGCCGCCCGCAGATCGAACAGCCGCGTCTCGATCCGGTCGAGCATCGCCGGATCATGCGATAGCAGTTCGGCCGCGCGCGCCAGCTTGTCCTCAGCCTCCCCGGCCTCAATCACCGCGCGGTCCAGCGCTTCCAGGGCTTCGGCCAGCATCGGGTGTTCGGCTGCAATCCGGTCCAGCCGCCGCGCCGCGCTGCGCAAGGTAGCCAGCGCAGAATCCGATCCTTCCCACAGGCGTTGAAGCTCAACCAGATCGCCCGATAGCCGCTCACCCTTCTGCATATCGGCACGCTGACCCGCCAGATCCTCCTCTTCGCCCATGACCGGAGCCAGCGCCGTCAGCTCGGCCAGATGCGCCAGCAACAGGTCTTGCTCTTCCGCCGCTTTGGTAACGCGGGCCTGCGCAGCGCCAAGCGCCTCTTCGGCCCTGCGCCACTTGATCCACGCTGCCTCGACCCCTGCTGTATCCGCCCCGGCATAGCGATCCAGCAGCGCCCGGTGCCCGCGTGCGTTCACCAGCCCGCGATCGTCATGCTGGCCGTGCAATTCCACCAGATTGCGCGCCAGTTCGCGCAACAGCGCAACGCCCACTGGCTGATCGTTGATGAACGCCTTCGATCCGCCATCGGCCTTCAACCGGCGCTTGACGATCAGTGGCTCACCGCGCTCCACATCCACTTCAGCCTCGGCCAGTGCGGATCGGATCGGATCAGGCAGACGGTCGAATTCAAATGTGGCCGTAACGCTGGCCTGATCTTCGCCGCCACGCACCAGGCCGCTGTCAGCGCGATCACCCAGCACCAACCCCAACGCATCCAGCAGGATCGATTTGCCCGCCCCAGTCTCACCCGTCAGCACGCCAAGGCCGCCAGAGAACGACAGGTCGAGCGCTTCGATAAGGACGACGTTTCGGATCGACAGGCTGGTGAGCATCGGCTGATTCTCTAGCGCGTCCAATCGCCCGCGTCACGCTCCCATGTCATGTTTCGTTCCCTACTTGTTTCATTGCCGTGACACAGTGCCATATCCGCGCAACGCGAATCCGCCAATGCGGGCTGACTTTGAAAGAGGTGCAGCTTATGGCTACCCGTGCCAAGCATGACGGCAAGACCCTATTCAAGACCGCCGCAGAACTCAGCTCCTCCATCCCCGCATGGCTGGATATGCCCGAACCGCGCGGCTTCCGACCAAAGCGCAAGTATCGCACGGTATGGATTTCGGACATCCACCTTGGCACACGTGGCTGCAACGCTGCGATGCTGCTGGATTTCCTGGCTGCCATCGAATGCGAAACGCTCTATCTGGTCGGCGATATTGTCGACGGCTGGCGGCTCAGCAAGGGCTGGTACTGGCCCGATGCTCACAACGAAGTTATCCGCCGCGTGCTGAAAATGGCACACCGCGGCACCCGCGTGATCCTGATTGCGGGCAACCATGATGAGATGCTGCGCCCTTATGCGGGGATGAGCTTTGGCGGTGTGGAACTCGCGCTCGATACGATCCACGAAACCGCCGATGGCCGCCGCCTGCTGGTAACGCATGGCGATGGCTTCGATGGCGTGGTGCTCTATGCCCGTTGGCTCGCGTTTCTGGGGGACAAGGCCTATTCGGTGCTGCTGCGCGCAAATGTGTGGGTCAACATGATCCGCCGCCAGTTCAAGATGCCCTACTGGTCGCTATCGTCGTACCTGAAAAAGCGGGTCAAGAACGCGGTTCAGTTCGTCTGTGATTTTGAAGAAGCTGTGGCGCATGCCGCGCGCGACATGGGCGTCGACGGCGTAGTTTGCGGCCACATCCACTGCGCCGAAATCCGCCAGATCGGCGATATCACCTATTACAACGATGGCGATTGGGTCGAAAGCTGCACTGCGTTGGTAGAGGACAAAGCCGGCCAGATCAGCATTCTTGATTGGGCAGACGAAACCCGGCGCACCGCTGCGGTCAAGGCTGCGCTGAAACCCATTCCGCAGCTTCAGGAGGAACCGGCATGAGAATTGCGATCTGCACCGATGCCTGGCACCCGCAAGTCAACGGCGTGGTCCGCACGCTGGCCGCAACCGTTGATCGACTAACCTCACGTGGGCACGAGGTTGAACTGCTCACCCCCAGCCAGTTCCGCACGCTGCCCCTGCCCGGCTACAGCGAAATCCGCCTCGCCATGGCGCCGCGCTTTGGCACCCGCCGCACTTTGGCGGATTTTGCTCCCGATGTGGTCCACATCGCCACCGAAGGCCCGATTGGCTGGAGCGCGCGCAGCTGGTGCAAAGCCAACCGCGTCCCGTTCACCAGCGCGTTCCACACCCGCTTTCCCGAATATGCCGCAGTGCGCACCGGCCTCTCAGCAGAGCATTTCTGGCCGCTGATGCGCCGCTTTCATGGCGCAAGCCGCGCGGTTCTGGTCTCCACCCCCACGCTAGCCGCCGAACTGGCGCAGCATGGGATTCCGCATACCCGTCTGTGGACGCGTGGGATTGATCGCAGCCTGTTCCATCCGGGCCACGAACCGCTGGCTGATCTTGCCGATCTGCCCCGCCCGATCATGCTGAATGTGGGCCGCGTGGCGATCGAAAAAAACCTGACCGCGTTCCTTGATGCCGATGTGGCGGGCACCAAAGTGGTGGTCGGCAATGGCCCCGATCTCGCCCGGCTCAAGGCAACTTATCCGCACGTCTGCTTTGTCGGCGCACTGCATGGTGAAGATCTTGCCCGCGCCTATGCTTCGGCCGATGTTTTCGTGTTCCCCAGCCGCACTGATACCTTCGGTCTGGTGATGATCGAAGCACTGGCATGCGGCCTGCCGGTGGCGGGCTTCCCGGTTCCCGGCCCGCTCGATGTCATCGGCAGCCGAGGCTATGGCCCGGACGATGCCCTGCCGATGCAGATCGGCGCGCTCGATGATGATCTGGCGCTGGCCATCAACAAGGCCCTGCGGTGCGACCGCGTTGGCGTTGCCGTGCAGGGTGCCCGCTACAATTGGGACCGCGCAACCGATGAATTCCTGGCCGCAGTTGGTGAAGCGATGCAATCCGTCCGTGAAAGCGAAGCGGCCTGACCGCACGGGTCAAGCCCCCTCACGCAGTGTCAATTCGATCCGTGGCCCAGCGCCAGATAGTCAAGGCTCTGCATTTCCATCAGGCGGCTCACGGTGCGGTCGAACATGAAGCGCCCTTCTTCATCGCCCTTCCCGCTGCCATCGTACAGGTCTGCGGGTTCGGCATCGGCGGTGGCGATCAGCTTCACCTTGTGTTCGTAAAGCGCGTCGATCAGCGTGATGAACCGCGCAGTTTCGTTGCGCAGATCCGCGCCAAGACGCGGAATGCCAACAATGATGATCGTGTGATAAGCCCGCGCGACGGCAATATAATCCGCCGCGCCGCGCGCCTCACCGCAGAGCCGCTTGAAGCTGAAAACGCCTACGCCCTTCAGGCTCTTAGGCACGTGCAACATGCGCCCACCGCCCACGTCCAGTTCGATACTGGGCACGTTCGCGCTGTCTTCGGGCGGATAGTCGGTCAGCCGGAAAAAGGCCTCGCGCACCTTTTCAGTCGCTTGCGGCCCGTTCGGCACGTGCCAAGTGCCTACACCCTGCATACGCTCCATCCGGTAATCGTTCGGACCGTTGAGCGGCAGCACATCGAGCCGGCCTTGCACAAGCGCGATGAAGGGCAGGAAGTGTTCGCGGTTCAGCCCGTCTTTATAGAGTTCGGACGGCGCGCGGTTTGATGTTGAAACCAGCGTCACGCCGAAATCCACGATCAGCCCGGTGAACAGGCGGCTCATGATCATCGCGTCGGCGCTGTTGTTGACCACCATTTCGTCAAAGCACAGCACGCGCGTTTCCGCCGCGATGGCGGCGGCGACCGGCGGGATCGGATCGCCGCTCTCCTTCTTGCGCTCCTCACGCAGGCGGGCGTGAACGTCGAGCATGAATTCGTGGAAGTGCGCGCGGCGTTTGGCGGCGACCTTCAGGTTGCTGAGGAACAGGTCCATCAGCATGGACTTGCCGCGCCCCACCCCGCCCCAAAGATAGACCCCGCGCACCGGCGGGGGCGGCTTGGCACCGAACAGCTTGCCCAGCAGGCCGACCGAGGGCGGCGGCGCTTCGAGTTCGCGCTGCAATACATCGAGCCGCGCCGCCGCAGCGGCCTGCTCCGGGTCGGGCCGCAACTCGCCCGCCGCGACCAGTTCGTTATAACGCTGAAGGACCGATGTCATTGCTTTGTGGGCTTGCGGATTGTGCCGTTGAACGCGGCGATGGTATCATCGCCCTGCACCACCAGCCCGCGCAGGAACACCAAGCGGCCTGTCTCGCGCAACACTTCAACCACGGCGTCCAGCGGCTTTCCAATCTTGCCTGCGCCGATGAACTGGGTGGACAGATCGAGCGTGACCGAGCCTGCGGCATCGCCATCCAGCAGCGTGCGCATCGCGGCGAACAGGCTGATGTCGATCAGCGCCAGCGTAACGCCTCCATGGACCGCATCGAGCAGGTTGGAATGGCGCCGTTCGGGGAACATGCGCAAGCGCGCCACGCGCACGCCATCGGCGCGGTCCTCGATCCGGGTGAGCATCCGGCCCATTGTCTGGGCGTTGAACCGGGTCTCGTCGGTCAGGTTCCAAGTGAACCAGCCGGGTTGATCCTCGGCTGGTTCGTAACGGAAGGCTTGTTCGCTCACCAGTTCAGACGAGGCGTTCGGCCTGCATCTTCTTGATTTCGGCGATGGCCCGGGCCGGAGACAGACCCTTGGGGCACACGTTGGCGCAGTTCATGATGGTGTGGCAGCGATAAAGGCGGAACGGATCTTCCAGCTCGTCCAGCCGCTCCCCGGTCATTTCATCGCGGCTGTCGGCCAGCCAGCGATAGGCCTGAAGCAGGATGGCGGGGCCAAGGAACTTGTCCGAGTTCCACCAATAGCTGGGGCACGAAGTGGAGCAGCAGGCGCACAGGATGCACTCGTACAGACCGTCCAGCTTTTCGCGCTGTTCGGGGCTCTGCAGGCGCTCCTTGCCCGAAGGCGTAGGCGTCACGGTTTGCAGCCAGGGGCGGATCGAGGCGTATTGTGCATAGAAGTGCGTAAAATCAGGCACAAGGTCCTTGATCACTTCCATGTGCGGCAGCGGGGTGATGCGGATTTCGCCGGTCAGGTCTTCGATGGCCGTGGTGCAGGCAAGCCCGTTGCGCCCATTGAGGTTCATCGCGCACGAACCGCAAATGCCTTCGCGGCAGGAGCGGCGGAAAGTGAGCGTGGGGTCCATTTCCCCCTTCATCTTGATCAGCGCATCGAGCACCATCGGGCCGCACTGTTCGGTGTCGATCTCGAACGTGTCATAGCGCGGGTTTTCGCCGCTGTCAGGATCGTAGCGGTAAACCTTGAACTTGCGGACTTTTCCTTGCGTCGGCGATGCGTGGTGCCGCGCCTTGCCGGTGATCGTGGAATTCTTCGGAAGCGAGAAAGTCGCCATCTTCGTGTCCTGTGCCGCAATGTTCACAAATTCGTATGAGTCGTCCTTAGCAATTGCAGCGCGGGGGGCAAGAGGGTGTGGCCTGCCCATTGGTAGAGGGTGTTTTTGTTCAGGTTCACCCCGATGCGGCTGAACAGGTTTACACTGTTTACACAGTCCACGGAAAAAAACGCGCGTCGCGGTAGCGGGGTAGTTTTCGAGAATGCGCGACGACGCCTGAGGCCCCCGGCTTCGCGGGGGAGCAGGAGTTGAGCGCTGGGATAAGTGCGGCTTGCATCAGCCGAAAATGCCTTGTGCAACAGATGTAGGACAGCACAAATCTGCAAGTATCGGGAATCGGATCAAAAAAGGGTGCCGCACGTCACTTGTTCGATTCACCGTGCCATTCTAGCGTGGCCCAACGTGTTTGAACTGGGAACGTCGTGCTGAAATTGCTTCGAAACATCCTCTATGCGGGGATGTCCCTCGCGGTTATCCTGAATGTGGCCGTGGCGCAGGAAACTCCTGGCTTGCCAGCTCCTGTCTCTGGCCCCGCCGCTGCTCCAGCTGAACCACCTCTCGCCGCATCCGGTCCTCCATCGGTCGCCGCCTATGCGCAGTTGCCGTTCGTCGAAGGCGCCAAACTTTCGCCCGACGGACGGTGGATTACCGGCTTGTTCGCGGTCGAAGGTTCGCAACGCGTCGTGATCATTTCCCCCTTTGAAACAGAGGGCCTGAAGCAGGCAAAGCTGCCCGAAGATACCGAGGTTAGCCGCCTTCAATGGGTTGGAAACAACACTGTACTGATCCACCTGCGTGCTATTCGCCCGCTTGGCGATGGTGATCGTGCTTATATCTCACGCATAATATCATACGACCGCATAACCGGAAAGTTTACCCGTCTGCTGTGGGATCTGGGCGGGCAAAACGCTGCGCATGTCCTCTATATACCCAGCGACGGCTCTACCAAAGTTTTGATATCCGGCCAGAATTCGATCTACATGGGCAACGATTTCTGGCCTGCCATCTATTCCGTCGATGTGACGAATGGCCGAAAGCAAATTGAGCTTGCGGGCCGGACCGATGTTTTTGATTGGATCGTCGATCCGGCAGGCGTGGTGCGGGCAGTGATATCCACTGATGTCGCGCGGGGCGTGCGAACGCTTCTGCACCGACCAAAGAAAGGCGCGTCATTCGACCGCGTCAGCCGGGCTGGTTTTGACAATCTGGAAGTGCCGGTTCTAATCCGTGCGAACGAAAACAAGGCGATTGTCATCCGTTCGGTTGATGCTGCAACTTCGGCGAGTGCAGGCAGCAAGGAAAAGCACGATGCCTTGCTGGAACTCGACCTTGGCACGGGTGCTGTCCTGCAGACGCTGTATGAAGCGCCCGAGGGCACCACGATTGACGGTGTGCGCTATGACGATGCCGGCAACGAACTGCTCGGCGTCTATCTCGGCGGACGCAGCACTGAACCGCTTCACTGGCTTGATCCAGATCTCGACGAGTTGCAGAAGGCGTTCGAACAGAGCACCAAGGGCCGCCGCGCGCGCATTGTCAGTCTTTCAGCCAATCGCCAGCAGATGCTGGTGCGCATCGACAAAGCCAATGAGGCCGGGCGACTTTACTATTTCGATCTGGCCGACGGCAAACTAAGGCTGTTTGCCAACCTGAACAGCGAGACCAACAACAAGCCGGCCGGAAAAGTCGCGGCGATGAAATATCACGCCCGCGACGGCCTGGAAATCGAAGCGATCGTAACCACGCCACCGGGACGGGAAGCCAAAAACCTGCCTGTCGTCATCATGCCGCATGGTGGTCCGTGGGCGCATGACACGCTGGATTGGGATTATTGGGCGCAATTCATTGCCAGTCGGGGTTATCTGGTGATTCAGCCCAACTTCCGGGGATCAACCGGCTACGGTGAAGCATTTGAGAGGCGCGGCTTAGGCCAAATGGGCTTTGCCATGCAGGATGACGTCAACGATGCTCTTGGCTGGGCGGTGAAACAGGGCATGGCCGACGCGAAGCGAGCTTGCGTGGTAGGTGCCAGCTATGGTGGATATGTTGCCATGTGGGGCGCTGCGCGTGACACCGCCCTGTGGCGCTGTTCGGTGTCAATCGCAGGCGTCGCCAATTTACGAAGAGAGGTCAATGACTTCGGCGACATGCTTTATGGCAAGCGCTATCGTGAGCAGTGGCAAAACATGACGCCAGACTTTCAGGCGGTATCACCGATCAACTTCGTCGACCGGATCAAGGCACCGATGCTGCTGATCCACGGCAAGAAAGACCTGACCGTCGATCATGGGCAATCCCAAAGCATGTTCAGCAAGATGAAAGCGGCTGGCAAGGAAGTGGAGTTTGTGTCTCTGCCCAAGACCGACCACTACTTTACGCGTACGGCTGATCGCGAAGCGCTGTTGGAAGCGCTCGATGACTTTCTAAAAAGGCACAACCCTGCTTAGTAGCTGGGCCGAGGCACGACCTGTTCTGAGCGCAAGCAGGAAAAGTGTGCGCCCCATTCCCTTGTGATCTACACTTTCCCGTGAGGCCCCGCCGTGGCGATTAAGCTGATCTGTCTGGATGCCGACGATACGCTGTGGCACAACATGCGCCACTTCAACGCCACCGAAGAGGCGCTCTATGCGCTAATTGCGCCGTTTACCGACCGGCAGGTAGCGCGCAGCGTGCTGGAGGCGTGCGAGGCGCGCAACCTGAAGCTCTATGGCTATGGTGCCAAGGGCTTTACCCTGTCGATGATCGAGACGGCTTTGGAACTTGTCGGCGATCCCCTGCCCAAAGGCGTGATCGCGGGCATTCTAGAAGCCGGGCGAGACTTGTTGGCGCACCCGGTGGAACTGTTTGACGGAATTGCCGAAACGCTCGAAGCGCTCAGCGCTCGTGGGCGGTTGGTGCTGGTGACGAAGGGCGACTTGCTGCATCAGGAAGCGAAGCTGTCTGCATCGGGCCTGGGCCAGATGTTCAGCGGGATCGAAATCGTTAGCGACAAGACTACCGAACTGTTTACCGACTTGTTCGAGCGATACGACGTGGCCGCGGACAAAGCCGTAATGGCCGGGGATTCCTTGCGATCTGACATACACCCTGCCCTGAAAGCAGGCGCATGGGCTGCTTATATCCCGCAACCTGATGCCTGGGCGCATGAAGTGACGGCAGTGCCCGAACGTCATCCCCGGTTCGTGCAACTCGCCCGATTGGGCGACCTGCCGGGATGGATGGATCTGCAAACCTGAGATTGCTCCCGGTAGGCCGCTGGCGGCTGAAACGGCGTTGACGGCTCGATCAGCCTAAAACCTTATCCAAACGGCACGTTAACTAATACCCGCGTTAACCAAACGTAGCACCAGCCCGGACACAAAAAAGCGGCTCTGCTTTCCTTTTCAGGAAGGCTGAGCCGCTTGTTTGCGCTGCGGGAAAGCCCGGACTACCGGGACTTTTCCCGAAATATCAGCCGAGGAACAGCCAGCGAAGGATATCGAACATCAGGACCTCCATCCAGAAGTGGAGGCGCATAGTTAACAGAAAGTTTAATGGTTAACAAACTCTAAACACTGCCCTTTCGTCTCTGTCCCAATTTGACATACCACTGATGAAAATCAGCAAAGGGTTGTGGACGACCGAGGAAATACCCCTGCCCCACATCGCACCCCATTCTTGACAACGCCATGTATGTCGCTTCGTCTTCGATTCCTTCGGCAACGACGATCTGCCCCAGCGCATGGGCCAGATCGATGGTAGAGCGGATGATTTCCCGGTCTCGCTTCTGCGTCAGCAACCGGGACACGAAGCGACGGTCCAGTTTCAACTCGTCGCTGGGCAGGTCGGCCAGATAGGCAAGGCTGGCCTCGCCCGTGCCGAAATCATCGATCGACAAGCGGAAGCCCATCGCGCGCAATTGCGACAGGTTATGAACCGCAGCGGGCCGATTGCGCACGCTGGACGTTTCGGTCACCTCGATCGTCAAACGGTGCGGATCGATGTTGCGGCGGCGGACGATCTCGCTGAAATTGGGAACGAGCGAGGGTTTGTCCACCATTTGCGCTGAAAGGTTAACGCTCATCTGGAAATTCTGATCGAGCACGGACATGGCAAGCGCTGCCGTGATGGCTTCGTCCACCACCCAATAGGTCAGGGCATCAATCCGCCCCGCGCGTTCGGCCTGCAGAATGAAGGCATCGGGCGCAATCGGGCCGCGCGTGGGGTGGCTCCAGCGGATCAGGGCCTCGGCACCGCAAGGGCGGGATTCGCGCATGTCCCACTGGCTTTGAAAGGCGAGCCAGATTTCGCCATTGCGCAGGCCTTCATCAATCCGCGCATGTAACGACAGTTCCCACGGCGCTTCGGCCAGACGCTCGGCCTCGAACAGTTCGACCGACCGGCCACTGGCCAGCGCATCGTTGGCACTGGCAAGGGCGGAATTCACACGTGTTGGGGCATCGATGCCTTCATTGCGGTCAAGCCCGAAGTGAATGTTGGTATCGAACGTGTAGCTGCCGATCTGAAGTGGCGCTGAAAACAGGGCGCGCAGGCCTTCGAGGTGGTTAAGCTGCATTTCCAGCGGCCGGGCCTCTTCGGTCCAGGCAAAGTGGCCGCCATCGCTGTTGTAAATGGTTTCAATGCCCGAGCCGACCGCAAGCCTGCGGGCAATCTGGCGGGCACATTCGCCGTGCAGTTCCTTGGGCAGAGTGGCGAGAATCTCCTCGTAGCGGGCGATAACAGCAACCACCACATCGCAACCGACCTGCAGCGGATACGTGCTAAGCGCCAGCAGATTGGGCAGGCCCGATGTGCTGGTGTGCTGCACCCGGCGCATGCGCTTTTGCCAGAGACGGCCACTACCATAGATGACCAAGCAGAGCATGGCACCGCCGATGTCGAGCTTGATGCCCAGCAGTTGCAGTACGACAGGCAACCCCACAAGAGTCACCATGGCGCCGCCATAGAAGACCAGCTTTTGGCGGCGCTGCAGCGAACGGCTGCCAAGCAGAATCAACCCCCAGACCACTAAAAGCAGGGGCAACCCTTTGAAAAACAGCGCGAATGGCTTTTTCAACGCGTCGGCACCGGCAAGATCAAGCGCCAGTGGGTGCAGCCGCATCCGTCCAAAATAGCCGATAGGCGAGGCTACGCCCGCCGAATTGATGATGACAGTGCGCCCGGTCAGCAACCCCGGCGGGTAATCTCCGCTCAGGAACTTCGCGGCTTTCAGATGCGGAATCGTTTCAGGCTGCAACTGGTAATCGGGGGCGAACTTACCCTGCTTGACACCACCGGTGTTGGCCAGCACCGCGGGGAAAATTGGATAGTGGACCTTGCCAATGGGAATTGCCTGATCGGTGAACAGTGCAAAATCAATAAAGTTTGCGTGCCAGGCCGAAAGCACCACAGGGGCGCCAGCGATGCTGGCCGGTTCAGGAATATCGAAATCGTCGTTCCCGAATGCACCGTTTGGTCCTGCGATCCGCTTGCTGCGAACGACGACAGCAACATCGGGCCTTAACCTATCAATGGCGGCGACCAATTCCTTGTCACCGGCAGGATTTTCCCCGAACTTAACCGGACTGTCGATGAACACCCGCTGCGGCATCTGCATGGCCACATTGCTGAGCACGGTTGCCAACCGCTTCGAATCGACAACTGACTTTTCACTGGCATTCACGCCATCATCGAACGTCAGGACAATCGTGCTTTGCGATGCGGCGTGACCGCCAATTTTGGCGCGAACATTCTGGAAAATATGGTCGATCGGCGAAAGCAGATCGCTGGCATAGACCAGCAAGGCTGGAAGAAGCAGCGCGAGATACAGCGGGGAGCGCAGTTTCTTCAGCATGGACCCACAGCGATTGTTTCACCATGGGATTAGTCCGTAATGGTGAAGATCACCTTACCAGCGCGCGTAAAATTAAGACGGAATCAACTAATCGCTTCGAATGATTTCCGTAACATAAGCAGCTGCCAGATCAGCCGGCTGTGATCGGCGCGACCTGCGATGTGGGCCTCTGCAATCCATTCGATCCGCGCTGAATCGAACCAACCAGTAGTTGCCAGCACCCCATTGGAGGCAAGCCCGCGCGCCTCGTGAGCCAGCGGACCGCGCAGCCACTGGGCGATTGGGGTGACAAAACCCATCTTCGGGCGAAACAGCACATCTTCGGGCAGGTAGCGGCGCATCGTCTGCTTGATCAGCCATTTGCCGGTGGTGCCGCGCACGCGCATTGATTCGGGCAGGCGCGCGCCGAATTCCACCAGCCGATGGTCAAGCAGCGGCTCACGCGCCTCAAGGCCCACCGCCATGCTGGTGCGGTCAACTTTGGTCAGGATATCGCCGGGCATGTAGAATTTGAGATCTGCGTATTGCGCGCGGTCCAGCCCGGAGCGGGCGGGCGCATTGCGCATCAGATCGATCAGCGGCTGTTCGGCGCGATAGTTACCGCGCAGGCGTTTGAAATCAGGGCTATAGAGCGTCTCGCGCAGCTCGGGCGATGTGGCGGCAAGCGCGCGAGCATAGCCTTCTTCCCCCGATGCGGCGAGGCTAAGCAGCGTGGTCTTGGCGCGCAGCGGGCGCGGCGCCCAGTCCGCCTTGGGCCAGATCGCGCCGAGGCCGCCGAACAGCGGTTTGCGCAAAGCGGCAGGCAGCAGGCGGCGGGCCTGTTCTTCGCGGTGATGGAAGGTCTGGCGGCGGTATCCGGCGAACGCCTCGTCCGCGCCATCGCCCGAAAGCGCCACCGTCACATGCTCGCGCGCCAGTTCGCACACGCGGAAGGTGGGGAGTGCAGAAGCATCAGCAAAGGGCTCGTCGAACATGCCTGCAAGCCGGTCAACCAGCGAAAAGTCTTCGGCTGAAACCGTGCGTTTCCAGTGCTGTGTGCGGTATTGCTCCGCAATGCGGTCGGCATAGGCGGTCTCGTCGAGCGCGGAGACGTCAAATCCGATGGAGCAGGTCTTGACCGGGTTCGTACTCGCCTCGGCCATCAGCGCGACTACGCTGGAGCTGTCGACCCCGCCTGAGAGGAACGCGCCCAGCGGTACGTCGGAAATCATGCGCGAGGTGACTCCTTCGCGCATGTGATGCAGCAGGTGCGCTCCAAGGTCTTCGGCATTGCCCTTGGTGCGATCAGCAAAGGAAATGTCCCACCACTGCACCGGCGCGGGCAACGCCGTACTCTGGGGCGCATCGGGGCGGAGCAGTTGATAATGCCCGGCGGGCAGCTTCTCCACGCCCTTCAGGATCGAGCGGTGATCTGGCACATAGCCCCACGCGAGGTAATCTTCCACCGCCAGCGGATCGATCTCACGCCGCAACGAAGGATGCGCCAGCAAGGCTTTGAGTTCAGACCCGAAAATCACCGCTCCGTCTGATAGGCGCGCAGTGAACAGCGGCTTCACGCCCAACCGGTCCCGCGCCAGAAGCGTGGTGCGCTGGCGCAGGTCATGGAGAGCAAAGGCGAACATACCGTGGAGGCGCGGCAGGCAATCCACGCCCCAGTGCCGCCATGCCTGCAGGATCACCTCGGTATCGCCATCGGTGCGAAACGTGGCGCCCAGCGCCTGAAGGTCTGCCCGCAATTCGCGGAAGTTGTAGACCTCGCCGTTGAAGACGATCACCGCATCGCCCTCAGCCGCCATCATGGGCTGCGGCGATCCGGCAAGGTCGATGATCGACAGACGGCGGTGACCAAGACCGACGCCCGGCGCGGTCCACACGCCCTCGCCATCCGGCCCGCGATGCGCGATGGCATCGCACATGCGGCGAACGCGGTCAGGATCGACTGGCTTGAGGCCCTCGGTATGGATAATTCCGGCTATTCCGCACATGGCGTGGCCCTAGCGGCCAGAACCAGCGCGGTCCATCCACGCGTCAACCGGTCCAGCGGCTGCGAGGAAGGCCCGCATTGATTGTTCCGCCGAAAGTTGCCCCGCTAAGCCGTCTTCGGCGCTGAGGATTAACGTTGCCGTCGTCTGTTCGCGCAGCAGCAGCCGGTCGAGAATGTTCTGCAGTTTCAGGCGGCTGTTGCTGCCAGTCAGCAGATCGCCCGAACGATAGAAAGTCTCCGCCAGCCGATGCACCGGCCCCGCAGTCTGGATGCGGTCTGCCTGACCGCCCGCCAGTGACGCGGGCGAACGTTCCCACGCCCAGCCGGTGTCGGGCGTCAGCACGCCTTCGCCAAAGCCCCCAGCCTCACGCCCTTCGCTCTGCGCGGAATAGAGCGCGTAGGAAATATCTACTGTATGCCCCGCCGCATCGCGGAATCGACCCAGCAGCACGTGCGAGGCCCCGGTGTGGCGCGGTTTCCATGCCGCGCGCGGGGCATAATCGATCTGCTGCCAGCCCTGCACCGCCGGAAAGGCAATGCGCGCAGGCACTTGTGCTTCAAGCTGGTTGGCCCATGCACCCCAGACGATGAACAGTGCGGCAAGCGCCCCCATTGCGCCAAGCGCCCGTCCCTGCCCAAGATTGAACGCTGCAAGGCGTGCCAGCAGCGGGCTGGCCGCAACCGCATCGGCATCGACCATCCGGTCGTCAATTGCGCGGTCAAAGAACCGCCACGCAACAGCCATGACCAAGCCCATGACCACTGCAAAGAATATCCAGCCGTAGAAGATGTGATCGAACCCGACCGCAAATTCGATGCCCTGGCTTTGCGCGATGAAGATCGTGCCCCACGCCCGCATCCCGTTGGCAAGGATGGGCAGGACCACGCTCAAGGCCATGAAGGCAATCCGACGCGGCCATGAGCGGAAGCAAACATTGGCCACGAGCGCGCCATAGGCGATCATCGCGATCAGGAATTTCACGCCCGAACAGGCCTCGGCCACTTCGAAATAGCCGCCCGGCGTGGTGATGAACACGCCTTCGATGTGCGCGGGCACGTTCGAAATATCGAGCAAGGCCATGGTGATGGCAGCAGTGATCGTTTGCAGCGTGGGGATCAGTTCATCGCCTGCGGGCACCAGAAAGATCATGTAGGCCAGCGGGAACAGCAATGCCGCCGAGGCGCGCGGGCCGAGCAGCGTAAGCACGCTAGCCTGCGCCATAAGCACCGCGCCAAGCTGCGTGGCGAGCGCGACGCCAGCAAAGCTGCCCAGCAGCCACAGGAAACCTGCCCCGGCAAACAGCACCAGCCCCGGCCACCAGCCCTGCGGAGCAATCTTCACCACTTCGCGCCAACGCAGTGAAATAAGCCAGCCGAGAATGAAGGGGATCAGCAGCACGTGATTGTAGGTCGATGAATCCCACCATTGCAGGAACATCGCCTTCCAGTCGCCGGCGAACAGCACCAGATTGGCCGCCCAAGCGAACGCCAGAAAGCTTAAGGCACGCCGCCATTGCGCAGGCAGCGCAGCCCAAGCCCGCCCGATGGGGGCATCAATGGCCAGATTACGCGGCAACGCTTTGCGCCTCCGGCCCTGTCAGGCCGAGCAGTCCCGCCAGAGGCGCCAGAACGCTAGCCCAACCGCACTTTTCCAGCACGAAAGCGCGCGCGGACTGGCCAATGGTGGCGGCGCGGACCTTGTCATGCAGCAAGCTGAGCGCCTGCTTCGCCAGCCCATCAGCCCCCGAAGCAACCATGATTTCGTGCCCATCACGCGCCGCAATGCCGGTGGCCGCTTCGGGCGTCGCCAGCACCGGGCGCGCCATGGCCATGGCTTCAAGCACCTTGTTCTGCACCCCGCGCGCGATGGTTAGTGGGGCTACAACAAGGTCGGCCCCGGCAATCCACGGACGCACATCAAGCACCGCGCCGGTCACGCGTGTGCCGTTCACGCCTTCAAGCGAACGCACCGCCAGCGTAGGCGCACGGCCCACCACGTTGAAGCGCGCTTGCGGAAACACGGCGCGGATTTGCGGCATGACTTCATGCGCAAACATCGTGACAGCGGCGATATTGGGCGGATAGTCCATCTGGCCGGTAAAGGTCAGCTGCGGCCCCTCGCCCGCTATTTCCGGCGCGGCGGGCATGCCTGCGGGATCAAAGAAATCGGTATCGATGCCATTGCCCAGCGCGATAACGTTTGGCTGCACGCCCGGCGTCAGCCGCTGGCGAAACAGCGCGGCTTCATCGGGCGTCACCAGCAGGCTTGCGTCAACGCGGCGCGCAACATCGCTTTCAAACCGCGACATCAGCCGCGCCTCACGGGCATACAGCTGGTTCACCGGAAAGCGGCCTTGCGCGGCGTAGGCTTCGAACTTGGCCGAATCGACATCGACGAAATCCATCACCACGCGGCCTGCGAAGTCTGTCGGAATGTACTGCGCCATTTGCCCTGAAAAGACATAGATCGCGCTGATTGGGCGCTCGGCTAGCACCCGCGCCACATAGGCAGCGATGGCCTTGTCGGCAAAGGCGGTCAGGCTGACCGGCTTGCCGGTCGCCAGCGCCTCAACGCCTGCCAGTTTCAGCGAGCGAGTGCGGCGGATCAGGCAGTGGGTTTTGGCCACGGTGGCAAGGTCCGGCTCGTGGCCCATATCGCCCTCGTCATCGGCAAAGCAGGCGACGTGAACCGGCGCCAACGCTGCAATGTGGCGCAGCACATGGCATGAACGGATCTTGTCCCCCCGATCAGGCGGAAACGGGATGCGGTGGGCAAGGAACAGGACTTCGCTCATGCCAGACCGTTCGCAATGAACGGCCCGATGCGGTTCGCGACCGAGAGCGGCAACTTCTGCCATAGCTTGATCTTGGCCTGATAGCGCGGGCTGAGCGGATTGACGTCGCGCGGGGCCTTTCCATCGGCAGTCCAGTGCGCATAGCTCAGCGGCTCGGCCGCAAAGCCCCAGTTGCGCTTGAAGTGATAGGCCCCGGTATCGACCTTTGACCGTCCGAAATCGAACCGATCACAGCCCTTGGCGCGCGCGTGGTTCATCAGCGCATAGTACATCACGTCGTTGGCGCGCATCGTGCGCGCGGCGAATACGCCGCCGCCCCAGTAGGGCATGACCGCGCCGCGATGGTATAGGCTCAGCACCGAGGCGAGCGGTCGGCCTTCGTGAAGCACCGTGAGAATATCGGCATCATCGCCAAATCCATCGAGCACTGCCTCGAACAGGCGCTTTGGAAAAACCGGCGTGCCCAGATTGCGGACGGATTCAGAATAGACCGCATAGTGCATCGCCCGGTCATCGGTGCTGCGCCCGGTGCGCACTTCCATGCCGTGGCCCAGCCCGCGCCGCACTTCGGCGCGCTGCTTGCGCGGGATAGTGAGCAGTTGCGCCTCATGATCTGCCGCCAGCGGCATGACGAACCCGGCGTGGCTGTCGGTCTTTATGTGCCAGCCTGCGGCATCGGGCAAAGGCCCGCCGCGCAGTTCAAGGCTGGGGCAGTTGAGCCGCACCGCCAGTTCCTGCGCGGCTACAAATAGCGCCGCATCGCCTTCACCCACCACGCCGCCGCCGACGCCAAAGCCGGTGGAAACCAGCGCGCGGCCGAACAGCGGCGAATGCGCTTCGTGCAGCGGCAAAACGCTGCGAATTGCGCCGTTCTGTTCGGACAGGAGCAGGTGCGTCTTGTGTCCGGTCGAACGCTCGACCGCGTCCAGCCATTCAGGGCGGTGAAACGCGGTCGTATCGGGGTGGTCGGCGAGGAAACGCGCAATCGCCCCCCGATCCCCCGGATCGGCCAGTCGCGCCACCGCGCTTGCCGGAAAGAACGGCGCGTTCATGCCGCACGTTTCATTGGCGTGCGCGCGGCTTCGATGGCTGCCACTTCGTCCATGCGGCCCCAGCGGAATTCGGCCACCAGTCGTTCCAGCTTTGCCGCCATGACATCCAGATTGGTATAGTGCCGCATCCGCGATTTCAGCGGGGCCACCGGCGGGCGCGGCTGATCGGGATCGATTTCCCAAGGGTGGAAATAGAACACCGCAGGCCGCCCATCGCGCAAGTTCACCTGCCGGATGGCCCAGCGCGATACCGCATAAGGTAGCAGACGGAAGAACCCGCCCCCACCCGCCGCCATGCGACGGCCGGCGACTTCGGCGGTTGTGACCGGGATTTCGATCAGGTCAGCCCCTTCCACCGGGCGGAACGTGAAACGCGGAGCCTCGCGCCAGCCATAATGGTCATGCACCACCGGCGCGACCGAGGAGGAATAGGCATAGCCCTGTTCGGCCAGCACCTCGTGCGCCCACGGTGTGCGCGCATCGATGGAAAAGCTGGGTGCGCGATAGCCGCTCACGCGCTGGCCGGTTACGTCTTCCAGCACGTGGCGCGCGTGGATGATGTCAGCGGCAAAAGCCTGGCGGCCCAGCGTAAACACGCGGGCGTGGTCCCAGCCGTGGCTGGCGATTTCGTGGCCCGCATCGGCGATCTGCCGCATCATCTGGGGATAGCGCTGCGCGATCCAGCCCAGCGTGAAGAACGTGCCCTTCACCCCCGCAGCATCGAACAGCGCAAGGATTCGCGCACAGTTGCGCTCAACCCGGCAGGTCAGGCCATCCCAGTCCTTGCGGTCGATCACGGTTTCGAACGCGCCGACCTGAAACCAGTCTTCGACGTCGACCGAAAGGCCGTTCAGCACCTGCGACGGCGCGGTCATTGCTGTCACCCCAAAAGTTTGCCGCTCAGGCCGCGGCGCGGTGGAAATCTTCGGTTTCGATCCATTCAATCAGCATGGTCAGCGTGTGGCGAATCGCGGTTTCCTGCTCGGCCGTGCGCACCTCAAGGCTGGCGATGCGGCGCTGGACCTCGGCAAAGGCTGCGGCGACCTCTTCGTCATTGGGGCGGCTTTCCAGCGCGGTGATACGGCGATGGGCTTCTTCGAGCGCGGCGACCATTTCCTCGCTGATCGCGGCATCATCGCTCACCGGACGGGCTTCGAGCGCGGCGATACGGCGGTCGGCCTCTTCCAGCTTGGCCTCCATCTGCGCCTGAAGCGCAAAGTCCGGCACAATCGCTTCGGCAGGCGCGGCGCGCATGTCGGCCAGTTCGATGATGGCCTGCTGCAATTCGGCGATCTGCTCGTCACGCTCGGCCAAGGCGGCGCGCCAGACGCTGTCGTCGAATGAAGGGACGGGTGCAGCAAAGCTCTGCGGAGTTTGCGCAGATGGCAGTTCAACCACGGGGGCTTCGGCTGCAGGAACCGGCGTCACCTTTGGCCGGGCAGTGGTGAACCCGCCATCACCTGCAAGATCGTTCAGCACTGCCTGCAGCATGGCCGCATCAACATGGTCACGCTGTTCGACGGCACCCATCAGCAGCAGGCGATTTATGATCTGGTTCACCCGGCGCGGCACCCCGCCGCTGGCCTTGGCCAGATCGGCAAAGACGCGCGCATCGAACTGCGGGCGGCCCTGCCAGCCGACCAGCGCCAGCCGGTGTTCAACATAAGCGCCCACTTCTGAAGGCTCCATCGCATCGAGATGGTGCGAGGCAATCACGCGCTGGCGTAATTGCTCAAGATCGGGCGAGGTCTGCAGCAGCGTGCGGAATTCAGGCTGGCCCAGCAGCAGGATCTGCAACAGCGGATGCGCGCCCAGTTGGAAGTTGGAGAGCATGCGCAGTTCTTCCAGTGCTTCGACCGAAAGGTTCTGCGATTCGTCCACCACCAGCAGGCAACGACGCCCTTCGCGCGCTTCGTGGTGCAGGAACGCCTCGATCTGCGCGAGCGCGGTGGCCTTGTCATGGCCTGCCACTTCCAGCCCGAACGCGCGCGCGGCCACGTGGATCAGCTCTTCGCCATCCAGCGCCGAGGTTACGATTTGCGCTGCGGTCAACCGCGAACGGTCTACCGAGGCCATCAGGTGTGCGGCCAGCGTCGATTTGCCCGCGCCCACTTCTCCGGTGATGACGATAAAGCCTTCGCCTTGCGCCAAGCCATAGCCGAGATAGGACAGCGCCTTGCGGTGCGTCCCACTCTCGAAATAAAAGCGCGGGTCGGGCGTTAGCTGGAACGGGCGTCCGGTCAGGCCATAGAATTCATCGTACATCAGCCGTCTCCAGGCATCAGAAGGTATAGCGCAGGCCCAGAAGGGCAGAAGCAATGACCTGATCTTCAAGCAAAGTTTGGTTAAAACTATCCAAACCGATGGCTGCGGATGCTGCTAAGCGGTCTGTCAGGTTGCGGAAATAGGCGGCATTCGCGCCCATGGCCGTGGTACTTCCGGCACCGGTCGTGCCCGGCTCAAACCACGCGGAATAGGCCGAGACCGAGAAGCTGGACCGGCGGTCGATCGGGCCATTCAGCCCAGCGTTCACGTAATAGCTCTCGTCCAGCACGCCGTTGGCGGCACCCAGCACCGAATCCTCGCGCGCGATAAAGCTGCGGCGAATGTAGCCTGCGCCGATCCCAGCGGTCAGGCGGCCGATCTGGCGCGAATAGGTGCCGTTGATGCCACGCGCGCGGAATACGGCCGATGATACCGATGACAGCGCGTTGTTCACGCAGCCGCCGCTTTGCGATCCGTTGGCGCAGCCTCCGATCTGGCCGTTGAAGGGATTGCGCGTCACTTCAAAATCGGTCGGCAGATCACGCAACGCGCGCGTCACCTGACCGCCAAAGCCCGAAACGTTGTCGAACGCGGCAATGGTCAACTGGCTGCGCGCATCGGGCACATAGGAGAAACTGCCGTAATACGTCGTGCTGTCATAGCGGCGGCCGACGAAGGCGGAGAGTGCGGTGCGACGGCTGGGCCGCCACATCACGCCTGCATCCCACGTCAGGCCGTCCGTCTCATAAGCGATCTGGCGCGGCTGCGACTTGTCCGTCACGAAGCGGCCATCGCTGCCGATCACCGCAGCGCCAGTGCCATCACGGACCGCATCGCGCGAGGAAATCTCGACATCCTCGTACCCGATGGCCCCCACCACGGCGAGAGTCTGCGTCACCGGATACGTCACCTGCACCCCACCGCGCACATCGCGCACGCGCTGATCGAGGTTTGATATGTCTTCCTGGAAATACGATCCCGAAGCCGTCACACCCACCGGCAGGACCGTGCCCGGCGCAATACCTGCGGAAATCTGGCCGGACTGCACGAACGAATCGTCAAAGATATCGTTCAATGGCTGCCCGGCGGATCCTTGCAGCACATTGTCCTGCTCAAGCCGGTTGTACCCGACAAGGTAGGAGGCCGAGAGCGCCACATCGCCGACATGGGTCGACAAAGCAGGCCCTGCATAAAGCGAATATATCTGGCTCACCGCGTCGTTGGTGGCCAACGCATTGATCGCCGATGCTCCGCCAAGGCCGATGTTGGTGCGCGTCGCCAGCGCGCCTGCTTCAACAGACAGCGTGCGCGGGATAACGTCATAACGCACCCGAGCAAGGCCCGAGAGCGTATCGCCGTCAGCCACGCGATCAGACTGCGAGATGCGACGTTCGTACCGCACCGAAATCGCACCTTCAGTCCGCCGCCCGCGCAAGGCCACGTCCACGCCCGCTGCCAGCGAGCTGTAGGTCAGCACCTCGTCGCCGGGGGCCAGTTCCCACAGCACGTTCTGCACAGCCTCGATATAAGGCCGCACCGTGGTGCGCAGGCTGGAAGATCCGCCGGAGGCAGCACTATCGCCGCCATCCACGTTTTCGTATCCGAGAGACTGGGCATGGGCAGGAGCCGCGACGAAAGCCGTGGCAGCCAGCAGAGCCAAGCGGAGGGGAAGAGCCGGTCTGGTCATTCCTTATATCCGTAATAAGAGCCAAAGCGGCGGCCCGTGGTCGAAAAGCGGGTGCCATTCAGCAGGAGTTTGATGTCGTCGCACGCACCCAGCAGGCCCACGGCATCGCGCAGCGCAGCCTCTCCGGTCATATCAGCGCGCACCACAACGACTGTCTGGCCGACATGGTTGGCCAGCACCGTGGCAGGCGATGCGGCCAGCACGGGGGGCGAATCGAAGATGACGATGCGGTTGGGCGAATGCGCGGTCAGGCGGTCCAGCACCGCATTGGTGCGGGCAGACGCCAGATATTCCGTGTCAGACCCCGTCGCATTGCCAGCTGGCAGCACATAAAGCCCGGCAATATCGGTGCCGATCACACAGTCTTCCACCGGCAGCGAAGGATCGGCCAGTGCGTCCATCAGCCCTTTCCCTCCCGGCAGGCCAAGTGTGGACAGGACCGAAGGCTTGGCGAAATCGGCATCGACCAGCAGAACCTCGTTGTCCTTCTCAGCCGCGATGGAAATCGCCAGATTCACCGCGCAAAAGGTCTTGCCCTCCCCGGGGTGCGCTGATGCGATCAGGATGCGTTCGCCGTGGAGGCTGCCCTGCCCTGCACGCGATTCAGCTGCCACACGCAGTAACTGGCGCTTGATAATGCGGAACTCTTCAAGCGTTCCGGTCACCGCGCTTTCCGGCTCGATAATGCACTGTTCTCGCAGATGTTCGCGGTCGATCTTGTGGAAAGCCCCCGTGAACCGACTCACCTCGATCACCCGTTCCGGCGGCGGAGGGGCAAAGGGCGCAGGCGACGCAGTCACAGGCTGCACCGGTACCGCTGCCTCTTGCGCGGGCGCAGGCTGCGGCTTGATCCGAGGCTCTGGCGCTGGCGGCAGGTCAGGTAACACCGGGCGAGTGAGCGTGCGGAAATCGAAAGTGCCCGATGCCCGCTCGATCAGCGATGGGCCAGATGCCGGGGCTCTAGGCGCATCGAACTGCGGCGGAAGCGGGATCTTGCTCTGGTCGGTCATCGCGCGATCCTCCTCAAGCCACCATGCCGCGCTTCAGCATTTCCACGCCGAGCAGGACGAACAGGACCACGAACAGGCCAGCCACGCCGCCTGCAAACCATTTGAGCCGCTTTGCCCGCTGCGCCCGCGCCACCCGCGTAACCGCCTCGGACACCGCGCCCAAGACTTGCAAGCCAGTCGACCGCTCCAGTTGCCCCGTGGTGGCATAGGCAGACTTCAGCTGTGCCAGCGCGAAGGCCCCCGCACCGCCAGCGCCGATCCCTACAACCAGCACCAGCATGAGCAACAGCGGACGATCCGGCGCAGAGGGACCGGTCGGCATCGTCGGCGGATCGATCACTTCGAACTTCACCGCATCGCGCTCGGTCTCCACCTGTCCGCGCAAACGCAGCTGTTCGCGGTCGCGCAGCAGCTTGTCGTACTGTTCCTTGTACACATCATAATCGCGGCTGATGCGCGCAGCTTCGGCGGCCACGGTCGGCTCACTGAACTGCTGGGCTGAAAGCTGCGCGATTTCGGACTGGAGCGATCCCTTGCGCGATTGCAACGCAACGATGCTCGCCTCACGATCAGCCTTGATCGAAATCAGCGAGGAATAGGCCGGATTCAGCGTGCCACCGCCGCCGCCTTCACCCGCTGCCGCCTTTTGCAGGCCGGAAATCTGGCCCTTTACGGCAATCACATCGGGATGGCTGTCGGTCAGCCCGCGTGCGCGCATCGATGCCAGATCGGATTGCGCCTGCGCCAGTGCGCCCTTGGCACCACCGGCAGGCCCGGCCACGGCAATCGTCTGCGGCGTGCCCGAAAGCTGCCCGTTGATCGAAGCCAGTGCGCTCTGGGCAGCCAGCAGGTTCGATTCAACATCGCGCAATTGCCCGCGCGCGGCTTCCAGCTTGGTGCTGATCGAACCGATGCCGGGAATGAACCCGACATTCTTGGCCTCAAATTCCGTCCGCTTCAGTTCGGCGGCTTCCAGATCCTTTTTGCGGCTGGCCAGTTGCTGGTCCATGAAGGCCAGCGTATCGGTCATCTCGCCGCGCCCGCCTGCAAGGTTCTCCTCGCGGAAGATATCGATCATCTTCTGCACGATGTCCTGCGCCAGCTTGGCGTTTTCACCATCATCGCGCCCGCCGCCGCCTGCAAATCCGGTAATCTCGAACAAGTTGTCCTGCTGGCTCACCACTCGCACGTTCTTGGATAGGCCCGCCACCGCTGCCTGCATCTGCTTGTCGTCGGTCACCTTGTCGCCAAGCCGGGTCGCACGGATCACCTTTTCAAGGTTGACCGAACTGGTCAGCGTCTGCCGCACCCGCTCGATATCGCGCTTGCGATCACCGCCGATGCCGATCTGGTCGGCCAGCACATCATCGATCTGAACGAATATGCGCGCCTTGGATTCATAGCTGTTGGGCACCATCGCCACCACCAGCCAGCCCGCAAGGCACACCGCCCAAGCAATCGCCAGCGCAATCCAGCGCCGGGTCCAGATGCCGTGAAGCGCGATGCGCACCTCTTCATAGATGTTGGTCATGGCCGCCGTGTCCCCCGCCCGCCGATCAGAACATCGACTCAGGGATGATGATCACGTCACCGGGCATCAGCAGCACGTTGGCCTTCGTATCGCCCTTGCGCAGCAGATCGCCGATGCGCACCGAATATTCCTTCTGGTTGCCCGATTGCTTGTCGAACCGCACCAGCCGCGCCTTGTTACCCGCTGCATATTCGGACAGGCCACCCACTGCGATCATCGCATCGAGCAGCGTCATATTCGCGCGGAACGGGATCGATGCGGGCTTTTCGGTCGCCCCCACGATGCGCACTTGCTGGCTGAAGGTGCCCGCAAACTTGTTGACGATGACCGAAACGATCGGTTCCTGAATATATTGCGAAAGCTGGAGCTTGATGTCTTCGGACAGCATCGAAGGCGTCTTGCCCACGGCGGGCATGTCGGTGATCAGCGGCGTGGTAATGCGCCCATCGGGCCGCACCTGTACTTGCGCACCCAGTTCGGGGTTCCGCCAGACGAAGATCGTCAGTTCATCAAGCGGGCCGATCACGTATTCCTCGCCCGGCCCTTCCTGCAAGGCCACAAACGAAGCCGGTGGAAGCTGCTGTCCGCCGCCCACTCCGCTGCACCCGGTCAACGCAAGGCTCAGCATCGCGGTGCCGGCAAGCATGCGGGTTACGTGGGCATTCAAAGGCATGGGTCTTCCTTCTTGCTGCGGCTATCCCTTCCCCCCGACGCCGAAGCGCGCAGGTGGCAAAGACCGCAATTCACGCTCGGCTATCGCCAAAAAGGGTGAAGATTGCGTTAGCCTTGATTGCTGAGAAGGGTGACGCCAAGGCGGCATTCGCCGCTGTCCCGAAGCGGGACTGTACGTATTGCATGTGTTAACAGCGAAAACCTATCGCGCTGTCACACAAGGATTTTCAGATCAGTAGCTCGCCAGCTGGCCCTTGGCCAAGGAACGCTGCCGGGCTGGCGGTCGCTCCATAAGCACCTGCGCAAAAAATTGCGACCAGATCGCCCACATCAGCCCGCGGAAATCCGCCCTTGTCGGCCAATCGGTCCAGCGGGGTGCATAGGCATCCCACGATGCTGGCCTCTTCCTCAACCCCTGCGCCAAAACGCGTGGCAATGGCGCTGGGATAGTTGCGGCGCACCACCGTGCCGAAGTTGCCCGATGCGGCAAGCTGGTGATGCAGCCCGCCATCCGTCACGAGATAGACCTCGCCGTGGCTTTCCTTGCGGTCCACCACTGTGGCCAGATAAACGCCTGATTCGCCAACGAGATAGCGGCCCAGCTCGATGCAGAATGCGGTGTCTTTCAACGCATCGGGCAGGTTGGCAAAGCGTTCTTCCAGCGCTGCGCCCACGGCCACGATGTCCACCGGTTCGTCGCCGGGAAAATAGGGAATGCCAAATCCGCCGCCCAGATTGCACTTGGGCAGCACGGCACCGATTTCGTCCGCCAGCCGCGCGGCCAGCGCCAGCGTTTGCCGCTGCGTCTCGATGATCGCATCTGCTGAAAGCGCCTGACTGCCTGCAAAGATATGAAAGCCGCGCCAATCCGCCCCGGCAGCGATCAGCTTTCGGCCGAGCGCGGGTACGCGGTCCTCGTCGATGCCAAACGGCTTGGCCCCGCCGCCCATCTTCATGCCCGATCCTTTCAGATCGAACTCGGGATTGACGCGGATTGCCAGCTTGGGCGTGACGCCCAGCTTTTCGGCAATGGCCAGCGCACGGCTCGCCTCGCCTTCGGATTCAAGGTTCAGCGTTACGCCTGCGGCAATCGCCGCTTCCAGTTCGGCATCGCGCTTGCCCGGCCCGGCAAAACTTACCCGTGACGGATCAATCCCGGCGGCCTGCACGATGGCCAGCTCTCCGCCTGAAGCGATATCGAACCCGTCCACCAGACTCAGCATGTGCTGCAAAAGCGGCGCGTAAGGGTTTGCCTTTATGGCGTAATGTATCGTCAGCCGCTGCGGCATCGCCGAGCGCAAGGCGGTTGCCTTGGCGGACAGCATCGCGCGGGAATAGACGAATAGCGGCGTGCTGCCCGCTGCGGCCACCAGATCGGTCACCTTGCGTCCGTCAATCGCCAACACGCCGTCGATGGCGTCAAATCCGGAAGGTATCGGGCCGAGCGGCTTCATCGCGTAGCTTCCTCAGCCAGTTCGGCGGCCAGCGCAACCCGGTCTAGCTTACCATTCGGGCTGACAGGCATTTCGGCGCGCCAATGCACGTGGCGCGGCACCATGAAATTGGGCAGTGCCCGCGTGAGCGCCGGGATCAGGTCATCGGCCGCAGCGCCGGAAGCCGCGCGCACTACCAGATGGATCGCCTGCCCCAGTTGCGGATCGGGCAGGCCCAGCGCCACCGCCTCGGCCACGATCCCGGTTGCCACCGCCGCTTCTTCCACTTCCTGCGGGCTTACGCGATTGCCGCTGGTCTTGATCATCGCATCGCGCCGCCCGACAAAGTGCAGCAAACCTGCCGCATCGCGCCGCACCCTGTCGCCCGACCAGACGGCCATGCCGCCCAGCTTGGAAAACGCAGGCGCTGGCTTAAATCGTTCAGCCGTGCGCTGCGCATCCTGCCAGTACCCTTGCGCCACAAGCGGCCCGGTATGGACCAGTTCGCCTTCTTCCTCCGTGCCAGCTTCGGCACCCAAGTCATTGACGACAAGCACTTCTGCAAAGGGAATGGCCTTGCCCATAGAGGTAGGATGTTCGTCCACCAGCGCCGGGTCGAGATAGGTAGAGCGGAACGCCTCGGTCAGCCCGTACATCGGATAGAGATCGGCCTGCGGAAACTTCGCCCGCAGCGCGCGCACCAGCGGCACCGTCAATGCGCCGCCGCTGTTGGTAAGGCGGCGCAAACTGGCCGCCGCGTCCTCCGGCCAATCGAGTTCAGCCAGTTGCAACCACAATGGTGGCACGGCGGCGATGGTCGTAACCCCATGTTTCGCCACCGCTTTTGCCACGTCGCGCGGTGTCAGGTAATCGAGCGGCACCACGCTAGCGCCCGCATACCAGCTCGAAAGCAACTGGTTTTGCCCGTAATCAAACGCCAGTGGCAGCACTGCCAGCACGCGGTCTGCAGGTGTGATCTTCAGATAATGCGCCACGCTGACCGCGCCCAGCCACAAGTTGGCTTGCGAAAGCATCACCCCCTTGGGCCGCCCGGTCGATCCGCTGGTATAGAGGATCGCGGCCAAGCTATTTGGCGCGGCATCGGATGGCTGCAGTTCCTCGCCCAGCGCTGCGACCTTAGCCCAGACCGCTAGTTCCTCAAACACTTCACAAGCCGCGTCTTCCGCCTCCAGTGTGCCGATCCGTGCCTTGTTGGATATCAACAGGCTCGCCCCGGAATCGCCAAGGATATGCGCCACTTGTGCGCGCTTTAGCAGGGGATTTATCGGCACGTGGACCAGCCCCGCGCGCACCGCCGCCAGCGGCATCAGGCAGGCCAGTTCGGTCTTGGGCAACCACGTGGCCACCCGCGCGCCCGCTTGCCCCACGTGCGATTTCAGCCAAGCCGCCAGGGCGCCTACACGTGCGTTTAACTCTTCGTGGCTAAGAGTGCGGTCCCGCAGCACCAGCGCGGGCGCGGACCTTTCGCCCCGGAGCGCGAGGTGATCGAGCGGAAAAACAGTGGGATCGGGGCTTTCGGGCACGCAGGTCTCGGTCAGGGAATATCAATCGTTTTGAAGGTCTATCACGCCAGTCTTAACGAAGCGCAAGCAGATGCGGGCGTTCTTGCCGTGCAAGGCGCATCCCCGTTCGAACGGCTGGACTGGCTCGCGCTGCTGGCCGAAATGTGCCTCGCCCCCGCTGCCCCGCGCATCAGCGTGGCAACAGACGGCGCGCGGGTGGCCGCGCTGCCGTGGATGGAGGCGCATGGCGGGGCCGAGGCGCTGGCCAACTGGTACAATTTTATCGTTTCTCCGCTTGGGGATAGTGCGCTTCTCTCAGGAATCACACGAACCTTGCCAGCAGGCCGCGCCTCGTTCGCGCCGATGCCGAAAGAAGACGCACAGGCCTTGGCCAAGGCGCTACGCAGCACAGGTTGGGCCGTGATTTCAGAACCTTGCGACATGAACCACATACTGCCTGTGAAGGGCCGCAGCTTTGCCGAATACTGGGCCGCCCGCCCCGGCGCGCTGCGCGAAACGGTGCGGCGCAAGGGGCGCAAGAGCGAAGTCGCCTTGCGCATCGTCACCGAATTTTCTCCCGCCGATTGGGATGCTTACGAGTCTGTCTACAAGCTTAGCTGGAAGCCCGGCGAAGGCTCACCCGATTTTCTCCGGCGCTGGGCGGAAATGGATGGCGCGGCTGGCCGCATGCGGCTGGGGATAGCCGAGATTGGCGGTCAACCGGTGGCGGCGCAATTCTGGACCGTGGAGGGGGGCACGGCCTTCATCCACAAATTGGCGCATGATGAGCGCTTTCGCAAACAATCGCCCGGCACGCTGCTGAGCGCGGCGATGTTCGAGCATGTGATTGATCGCGATGGCGTTTTGCTCGTGGACTTTGGCACCGGCGATGATCCTTATAAGCGCGATTGGATGGAGGAGGTGCGCACCCGCTGGCGCGTACGGGCGTGGCGCAAGGGTGCGGTGCGGCACTGGCCTGAACTCATCCGGGCTATGGGGAGGCACAAGCTGCAACCCCTTGTTTCCCCGAACCGCGATGGTTAAGGGCCAAGTTCTGAACGACACCTAGATGCACCTAACTGCACCTATACGCACCTGAACGGTACCGGGATACGATGAGCGACACCGATAGCACCCTGCGCGCGATCCTTTGCGACGTGCTTGGACTCTCCACCGAACGGGTGGCTGGGTTCGATGCGTCAACCGGCCTGTTCGGCGATTTGCCCGAGCTGGATTCGATGGCCGTTGCAGGCCTGCTGACCGAGATCGAGGACCGGCTCGACGTGGTGATCGAGGATGACGAGGTCGATGGCGAGTTGCTCGAAAGCTATGGCAATCTGTTGGCCTTTCTCGAAGCCAAGGTCGCCGAGAAGGCCTGAGGCGTGATCGCAACCTGGCCCTGCCCCGGCCCTGACGGGCAGAGCGAGGAATATGCGCTAGCCTTTGATCGCGGGCGCAAGGCGCGGCTGCTGATCGTCCCTGCCCTGTTCGATGAAGCCAACCGCATGCGGCGGATGCTGGTCGATACGATGCGCCTGTTGGATAACGCGGGCGTGGACAGCTTTCTGCCAGATCTGCCCGGCTGCAATGAGAGTTTACAGGACTTTTCCGCGCAAAGCCTGCACGGCTGGCGGCGCGCGATGGTGCAGGCGGCGCGGCATTTTGGCGCAACCGATGTGCTGGCGGTGCGCGGCGGGGCGCTGGTGTTTCCGCACACGCTGCCGGGGCTGGTGCTGGAACCGGCCAAGGGCGGATCACTCCTGCGCCAGTTGATCCGCGCGCGGGTGATCGTTGCGCGTGAGGCGGGGCAGCAAGAGGACAGCGCTGGGCTGCTCGAAACCGGGCGCACCAAAGGGCTGGAATTGGCGGGCTGGCGCTTTGGCGCTTCGCTGATCGCCGGACTGGAAACGGCGGTGGCGCAGATCGAGGGCCAGCGAATTGTGGCCCAAGGCGAGCTTGGCGGCGGAGGCTTGTGGCTGCGCGCGGAACCTGCAGCAGCGCCGGAGCAATCGGCTGCGCTGGCGAAGATCGTGCTGACAGAGATTGCGGCATGACGCGCCGCCATGTGACTTTTCTGTGTGAGGGCGCCCGGCTGTTTGGCACGCTCGACATCGGGCAGGCGAGCGGCGCGACCGGGCTGCTGCTCGTGTCGGGCGGGAACGAATTGCGTGCAGGCGCGTGGTGCGGGCAGGCGCAACTGGCCGCGAAACTGGCGCGTGAGGGGTTTCCGGTGTTCCGCTATGACCGGCGCGGGGTGGGTGACAGCGAAGGCGAGAACGCGAGTTTTCGGCACTCCGGGCCTGACATCGCGGCGGCGGTCGCTGCGTTCAAAGCCGCGGCTCCGCATGTTTCGCGCATTGTGGCATTCGGGAATTGCGATGCAGCGGCGGCGCTGATGCTGTTCGCGCCTGACCTGCCACTCGCAGGGCTGGTGCTGGCCAATCCGTGGACGATTGATGGCGAGGAAGCGCCGCAAGCGATGCCCGCTTCGGCCATTCGCAGCCGCTATCTGGCCAAGCTGACCAATCCGCGCGAAGTGTGGCGGTTTCTCACTGGCGGGGTAAATTTGGGCAAGCTATTCAAGGGGTTGCGCAGTGCCGCCGCAGTAACACCGGTTGCGCCTTGCGGGCTGGTGGACGAAATGAAAGCTGGGCTAGCGGCGTTTTCCGGGCCAGTTTCCATCCTGCTGGCGAGCAATGATCGCACCGCGCAGATGTTTGCCGAGGTGTGGGACAGCGCCGATCCGCGTTTGCAGCGGATTGACAGCGGATCACACAGCTTTTCGAACGAGGTTGCGCGGGTGTGGTTGCGGGAGCGGTTGGTGGAGGCTTTGGGCAGGTAAACATGCCCTCCCCCAACCCCTCCCGCAGGCGGGAGGGGAGATTTGGATAAATCCCTCCCGCAATCGGGAGGGGAGGTATCGGTTTACGCCGCGACCGTCTGGGTGGCTTTGTAATCCAGGTCCGCAAGGAAGCGTTCGGCATCGAGTGCGGCCATGCAGCCGGTGCCTGCAGCGGTTACAGCCTGACGATAAACATGGTCCATCACATCGCCGCAAGCGAACACGCCGGGGATCGCGGTCTTGGGTGTGCCGGGTTCGACCACGATGTAGCCGTTTTCGTCCAGTTCCAGCGCGTTCTTGAACAGTTCGGTGGCGGGTGCATGGCCGATGGCGACGAAGGCACCGTCGGTGGGCTCAAGCGATTGCTCGCCGGTAACCGTATCGATCAGCTTTACGCCGGTCAGGCCCTTGCCATCTTCGCTGACGAAGCTGTCAACCTTCTGGTTCCATAGCACCTTGATGTTCGGGTGCGCGTGGAGACGGTCCTGCAGGATCTTCTCGGCACGCAAAGTATCGCGCCGGTGGATCAGGGTCACATCGGTGGAGTGGTTGGTGAGGTACAACGCCTCTTCCACTGCGGTGTTGCCGCCGCCGATCACCACGACCTTCTTGCCGCGATAGAAGAACCCGTCGCACGTGGCGCAGGCCGATACGCCCTTGCCCGAAAGCTCCTGCTCTCCGGGCACGCCGAGCCATTTGGCCTGCGCGCCAGTGGCAATGACCAGCACATCGCCTTCATAGACATCGCCACTGTCGCCAATCGCGCGGAACGGCGAGCCGTCCATGCTGACTTCGAGGATCGTGTCCCACATCATGCGCGTGCCGACGTGTTCGGCCTGGGCCTGCATTTCCTGCATCAGCCACGGCCCCTGCACCACATCGCGGAAGCCGGGGTAGTTTTCGACATCGGTGGTGATGGTCAGCTGGCCGCCGGGCTGAAGCCCCTGCACCACAATCGGCTGCATGCCTGCGCGCGCGCCATAGATCGCGGCGGAAAGGCCAGCCGGGCCGGAGCCGATGATGAGCATGCGGGTCTTGTGCGTGGTCGACATTCGGAAAATCCTCCAATTGTCTTGCGAGATAGGCAGCGCGAGGCGGAAAAGCGAGTCCGCCCAAAGGGCTTTATCCGCAAGTTCGGGAGAGTTTTTCTTTGCAGCACCCCTGCGCGCATTTTGCCGACAGAGCGTTGCGCAAAAGGATTTTGACAGCGGCGCCCTGATCGCCTGACAAGCGCGGACGTTTGGCAAAGGGCGCACATCATGGATCTGACTGACTTCATCCGGGGCATACCCAAGAGCGAGAACCACGTGCATCTGGAAGGCACGCTGGAAGCGGAAATGAAGTTTGCACTGGCCAAGCGCAACGGCATGGATCTGCCCTTTGCCGATGTGGCGGCGATGAAGGCGAGCTATGTCTATCATGACCTGCCAAGCTTTCTGGCGATCTATTACGACGGGATGAAGGTGCTTCAGAAGGAGCCGGATTTCTATGATCTGACTTATGCCTATCTGGCCAAGGCGGCATCGCAGAACGTGATCTATACCGAGATGTTCTTTGATCCGCAGGAGCATCTGAAGCGCGGGGTGGCGATGGCCGATGTGATTGGCGGAATCACGCGGGCGCGGCATGATGCCGAAAAGGCGCTTGGCATCCGGTCGCAACTGATCCTGTGTTTTGTGCGCGATCTTTCAGCGGAAAGCGCGATGGAAGCGCTGGATGCGGCGCTGCCGTTCAAGGCCGATCTGGTGGGTGTGGGGCTGGACAGCGATGAGGCGGGCAATCCGCCCGAGAAGTTCCGCGAACACTTTGCCAAAGCGCGCGCGCATGGGCTGAAAGTCACGGCGCATTGCGATGTCGACCAGATAGATACTTTGCAGAACCTGCGCACGGTGCTGACCGATCTGGTGCTGGACCGGATCGATCATGGCGGGAACATCGTGCAATCGCCCGAACTGGTGGCGATAGCCAAGGAGCGCGGCCTCTATTTCACCGTCTGCCCGACCTTTTCGGGCACGCTGCGGCGAACAGAAGAGGTGCCAGTCGATGTGGTGCGGGCGATGCTGGACGCCGGGCTGAACGTGACGATTTCGTCAGACGATCCGGCCTATATGGGCAGCGAATATATGGACGATGTGCTGATCCGCGCGGCTGAGCGTAGCGCCCTGACCCGCGAAGACCTGATCACGATTGCGCGCAACGGGTTTGAATCGGCATGGCTGCCCGAGGCTGACAAGGCGGCGATGGTGGCGCGGCTCGATGCTTATGTAAGCGCGGCCTGAGGCGCGATCAGGCCTCGACCAGATTACGCTCGATCGTTTGCAGTATGTCGGGGGTGACGCCAAGCACTTGCGCTGCATAGCTTTGGGTGGTGCCGTGGCGTTGCCGGATGGCGGCAAAGGCGGTGTCAAGGAACTGCGCCTCCACCCCCATGATCACCCGCACGGCGGCCTCCTCTATGTGTCTGCCAAAGCCTTCGCGCACATGGCGCGCACCGGCTTCGATGCGGGCTTCGGCGTTGCCGGCGGTATTGGTCAGCAGGTAATCGGCCATGAGATCATCGTGGTGGACACCCAGCAGATCGTGGACGAGCGCGGCGGCAACGCCAGTGCGGTCCTTGCCCGCCAGACAGTGCAGCAGGCTGGGGCTGGGACGCTCTGCCAAGGCTTTGAAATACAGGCGGTACGTACCGACCAGCACGGGGCGGAACGGAAGCGTTTCATAAAGCCGGTTCATGGCAAGGCGCGCGTCAGCCACGGTGCGCACGTCGCGTGCCGCTTCTTCATGGGCGGCAAGGCCATTTGCGCCACCTGCTGCCGTGGCGGTCTCGCCCGGATGAAACACGACCTCGCCTGAAAATTCCGGGTGGCGCAAACACGGATTGCCCCGCCGCTCACTATCGCCGCGCAGATCGATCACGGTGGCGATGCCAAGGTCGTGGACCTGGGCAAGGTCGTGTTCGGTAGCCTCGCTGTGCTGGCCCGAGCGCCAGAGCATGCCTGCGCGCAGATGCCCGGTGCGCGCCGCATATCCGCCGTAATCGCGAAAGTTGTGAATGCCGGTGGTGGAAAGCACGCGAGGCTGGGCTGCAAAGGTCATGGGGCAAACACTGCGCGATGCCTTGGGGCGGCGCAAGCGCTCAGTCCTGACGAATGGCCAAAGGTTCGAGCGCGCGCGCCACGACGACCGCTGCCGGGGTGGGTTTGGGCACCAGCGTGCCCCCAAGATTGCGCACGCCTTCGTCCATCCGATCAAGATCGCCGGTGTGCAACACATAGGGCACGCCCATTCCGGCCAGAGCGCGGGCAACCTGTTCGCAGGTTTGCCCTTGGCCAAGCGAGACGTCGAGAATGGCCGCAGAAATAGGATTGTTGCGAACGATCGCCAGCGCTTCGATCAGATCGAGCGCAGTCAGCGGCTTGCAACCGGCATCTTCCAGCGCGAACTCCAGATCCAGCAAGATCAGGGGTTCGTCATCAAGCACCAGCACGCGGCACGGCTCGCCTGAGGGAAGCTGGATAGTGGTCAATCGGTGTGCTCCCGCAAGGGGATGGTGAGCGCGGCGTGAAAGCCATCACTGCGCCACTCCCTGATTATTCCGCCGCGCGCCATATCGAGCATGCGATCCACGATCCCGTCGTTGCCCGATAGCGCTGTGCCCGGTGATGTCTGGCCATTGGCATGATCCAGCCCGGAACCGCCATGTTCGGACCAGTCGATACGGATTGCAGGGCCTTGTTCGGCGATGTTGCGCTGCCATGCCACGGTCACGAAGCCGCCTTCGCCCGCCAGAACGCCTCGGTGCATGGCGCTGACGGCCAGTTCGTGCAAGGCAAGGCCGAGGACCGAGACAGAGGCAAAATCGGAGCGGAGGCCATTGCCATCAAACCGAATGCGGGTGCCATCGGGATCATAGGGGGCCAGCACAGCGCGGATCGCCTGCCCCACCTCGACAGTGCCGCGCTGTGAATCATCGAGCGTGGTTTCGTAGGCGCGGCCAAGAGCCTGAATGCGGTCATTGATTTCACGCGCTTCGGTTTCGATCCCGCGCACGCGGCCGGTGAAGTTGACGATACCGCCGATCACCGCAAACATGTTTTTCATGCGGTGCGAAAGTTCGCGCGCCATTTCGCGGGCATGGCGCTCATCAGCGCGCGCTGCCCGAACATCGGACACGTCCCACTGGCTGCCGAGGAAGTAGATCAGGTGGCCTTGTTCATCATAGACCGGACCAACGTGAAGCGCATTCCAGAACGAAGAGCCGTCCTTGCGGTAATTGAACACCTCGACGACCAGCACTTCTTGATTTTCGAGGCTCTGACGGATGCGCCTGACGGTTTCAGGGTCCGTCTTCGGCCCCTGAAGGAAACGGCAGTTGCGGCCGATCACTTCGTGCTCTTCATAACCTGTCAGTTTCAGGAATGCGCGATTGGCAAAGACCACCGGCAGATCATCCTGATGCGGATCGCAAAGGCAAATCGCCAAATGAGTCTGTGCCATGGCCTGTGCGAACTGCACTCTTGCCACGCCATCGCCGGTGATGCCCGCAAAGGGTGCATCGGTTGGCCCCGGCGAAGCGCTTAACCCTGTGGAGGGAGCTGGATCGGGAATGTTTCTGGTCATATCAATGGCACCTGCCACCGAAATGCCGGTCCTAGCGCTTGGTTCCACAGAAAGTGATGAAAATCACAGCTATTTTCGCTCCAGCGGGATCACGGCAAACGTGAATCGCGAAATGCACACGAGCTTGCCCGCCTCGTCCTCAATGCGGATCGACCAGACGTGCGTGGTGCGGCCCAGCGCTTCGGGCCGGGCCGTGGCATAGACCCAACCATCGCGCACCGGGCGCAAGTGATTGGCGTTGATCTCCATGCCGACGCCCACGAACTTTTCGGGATCTACCACCATGGCGCCGGCCATCGAACCGATGGTTTCAGCCAGCGCCACCGACGCACCGCCATGGAGCCTGCCGAACGGCTGGTGCGTGCGGTGATCAACCGGCATGCGCGCCCGGATCCAGTCCGGCCCGCAATCGACGAATTCAATGCCCAGATGCGCGGGCATCGATGTGCTGCCCAACTGGGTAAGCCGTTCAATCGAGGGCATTTCGCCCTTCCACCAGATAGCTTCGGTCATGCAAAACCCTTTGCGAGGAACTGTTCGGCGCACCCAGCCAAAACGGCGGTGCCGAGCGGCAGGACCGATTCATCGACCATCATCCGCGTGGAATGGATTGAACAGCACGAACGCCAATCCACGCCCTCATGCGCAACGCCAAGGAAAAACATCGCACCGGGGACTTTATCGAGCACGTAGGAGAAGTCTTCGGCGCCCATGATCGGCGCGTCGAGGCGGTGGAAGCCGTGTTCGCCGCTTATCGCGCGCACCACCTGTTCGCCCAGATCGACCGCGCGGGCATCGCAGACGGTGACCGGGAAGCCGGGGGTTATCGTGACTGTGGCGGTCATGCCGTGCGCCTGCGCAATGTGCGTGGCGGCTTGTTCCAGCACTTCGCGAAGGCGCGCGCGGTTTGCGGGCGAGAGCGTGCGCAGCGTACCGCGCATGGAGACGCGATCGGCTATGACATTGTGTGCGGTGCCTGCCTCGATCTTCGCCACCGTGGCGACCACCGGATCGCTGACCGGGAATTTGCGTGTGACTAGCGCCTGCAGCGCGGTGACGATCTCGCAAGCCACCGGCACTGGATCGAGCGCGTCGTGCGGCATCGAGGCGTGGCCGCCACGGCCTTCAACCACGATGTCGAACTGGTCGGCCGAGGCCAGCAGCGCACCGGTGCGGCCCGCAACGAGGCCGTGCGGGCTGTTGGGCATGATGTGCAGGGCAAAGGCGGCATCGGGCAGCGGATCGATCAGCCCGTCATCGAGCATGAAGCGCGCGCCGTGGAAGCCTTCCTCGCCCGGCTGGAACATGAATTGCACCTCGCCCGCCAGACTATCGGCGCGGGCGCAGAGTACCTCAGCCGCGCCTGCCAGCATCGCGGTGTGCGTATCGTGGCCGCAGGCGTGCATCGCGCCGGGGATGGTGGAGGAAAATTCGAGGCCGGTCTGCTCGGTCATCGGCAGCGCGTCCATATCGCCGCGCAGGAGAACGCGGCGGCCGGACCCGGCCTTCCCTTTGAGCGTGGCGACAAGGCCCGTGGTCGATGGTCCCTCGCGCCATTCCAGCGGCAGATGGGCGAGCGCGGCGCGAACTTTGTCGCGCGTTTTTGGCGTATGCAGGCCAAGCTCCGGTTCTGCGTGGATCGCGCGGCGCAGCGCGATGATGGCATCGGCATGGCCGCGCGCCTGTTCAAGCAGTTCGTGATGGAACATGGAGCCTCGCTATCAGGGATATGCCCAAGGCTGGCACGTTGCAGCGCACCTGTCGACCCTTTGGGATAGGGCTTGCACCAGCGGGCAGGCTTTGTTAATCGAACGGTTAAACAGAACCAGCCGGAGAGCCAGCCATGCCTGAAGCCTATATCATCGATGCCGTTCGCACCCCGCGCGGGGTGGGCAAGCCCGGCAAGGGCGCGCTATCACACCTGCACCCGCAGCATCTGGCCGCCACCGTGCTCAAGGCACTGAAAGATCGCAACAATCTGGATACGGCAACGGTGGACGACATCATCTGGTCCACCTCTTCGCAGTACGGCAAGCAGGGCGGCGATCTGGGCCGCATGGCGGCGCTGGCCGCAGGCTATGACATTTCCGCCTCAGGCACCACGCTTGACCGGTTCTGCGGCGGCGGGATCACCTCGGTGAACCTGGCTTGCGCCTCGGTCATGTCGGGCATGGAAGACTGCGTGATTGCAGGCGGGACCGAGATGATGAGCTTTACCATCGCGCATGGCGCCGAACAGGCCAATGCCGGGATCAAGCCGATGGGCATGGGTTCGGGCAACATGGCGCTTGATGCGCTGCATCCGCAATCGCACCAGGGCGTGTGCGGCGATGCCATCGCCACCATCGAAGGCATCAGCCGCGAGGCGTTGGACGGGCTGGCACTCGTCAGCCAGCAGCGCGCCGATGTGGCGATCAAGGAAGGCCGCTTTGCCAAATCGGTGGTGCCGGTGCTGAACGAGGACGGCTCGGTCGCGCTGGACCGTGAAGAATTTCCCCGCCCAGAAACCACGGCAGAAGGCCTTGCCGCATTGAAGCCCAGCTTTGCCGGGCTGGCCGACTTTGACCTTGGCGGCACCACGTTCCGCAAGCAGATCAACCGGCGCTATCCCGATGTGGAAATCCAGCACTTCCACCATGCGGGCAATTCCTCGGGTGTGGTCGATGGCGCAGCAGCGCTGCTGATCGTGTCGCCCGCCTACGCCGAAAAGCACGGGTTGAAGCCGCGCGCGCGCATCGTTGCCTATGCCAATCAGGGCGATGACCCTACGCTGATGCTCAACGCGCCAGTGCCAGCGGCAAAGAAGGTTCTGGCCAAAGCGGGCCTGACCAAGGACGATATCGACGTTTGGGAGATCAACGAAGCCTTTGCCGTGGTGGCTGAAAAGTTTATCCGCGACCTTGATCTGGACCGCGCCAAAGTGAACATCAATGGCGGCGCGATGGCACTGGGCCATCCCATCGGGGCAACGGGTTCGATCCTGATCGGCACGGCGCTGGACGAGTTGGAACGGTCTGGCGGCAAATACGGCCTTGTCACGATGTGCGCTGCTGGCGGCATGGCCCCTGCGATCATTATTGAGCGCATCTGAACTGCAAATCTTAATCCGGCATGAGTTCTATAGCTAAAAGCCCGCTGAATATTTCAGCGGGCTTTTAGCTAATGACATTGCCAAGTCATAATCTTGCTGCCACCTCCTCTTTCAGACATGCGACAGGCCTTGCGCACCCTTTTCAAACCCGTCAGGCGGAGGCTTACAGCTTATTCGCTGGCAATCGCGTTTGCCGTTGCAGCCATAGTCGTGCGCCATGCAGTAGATCATCTACTGCCGCCCGGCTTTCCGTTTCTGACGTTTTTTCCCGCTGTCATTGTTGCTGCTTTTCTGGGCGGGCGCGGTCCTGGCGCAGTTTGTGGAATCATCAGCCTGCTGGCGTCGTGGTACTATTTCATACCGCCGTTCAAAAGCTTCGCGCTGGACGCTCCGGTGGCCACTGCCTTGTTGTTCTTCACAGCCGTGGTGGTGGTGGACGTTTTGCTGATCGACGGGCTGCAACAAAGGCAAGCGCGGTTGGAAGAAAGCCAGCTCAGGCTGGCGTCGATGGCAGATCAACAAACGCTGCTGTTCAAGGAACTGCAACACCGCGTGGCCAACAACCTGGCATCGGTTTCATCAATGCTGCGCCTGCAGCGCCGACAGATCGAGCGCGATCCCGCTTCTGCTGCTCGCCTTCTGGAAAGCGCCGACAACCGGATCGAGCTTATGGGCCGCGTCCATCGGCAGTTGTACGATCCCGCCGCGCGAACTCGCGCCTTGCCCGATCAGATCAGCGACGTTGTAAGCCACGCTCAGGAAGTAGCCGCCGCTCGCCATGTGACAATCCTGGTCAATGCGGTTGACGCCCGGATTGCAGTTGACCGCATGATGACGCTGATGCTGTTGGTGACCGAAGTCATCAACAATTCGCTCAAGCACGCATTTGATGACGGCACGCCCGGCGAAGTACGGCTGACGCTTGACCGGGTGGGCAATAGCCGTTTGCGCCTGACCATAGCCGACAATGGCAGAGGGCTGGACCCGGCCCATGCCAACGAACCGCCCCGTCATCGCGGCCTTGGCACCACGATCATGAAAGGCTTCGTCTCGCAATTGGGCGGGGAATTGGTGATCGACGGCAGCAAGGGCGTCACGACGGTGGTAGAGTTCGCCGAGGACGCGGATTAGGCCGAGCTTGTGCAGGTGGCATCGCGCTCACCCAAAACCTGCGATAGGCAACCAAACCTTCATCATTCCCGCCTGTGCAGGAATGACATTGGCAGAGCCGAAGCTTTGCGGAAAAAGCTACTCTACCGCAGCAATCGGCCCGGCCTCGTTCGCGATGATTTTCAGGACTTCGGTCCATGCGGCCACGTTCTGCACCAGTTCTGCCGGATCGACTTTGTCCAGCGTATCATCAGGGGTGTGATGCAGATCGAAGTAGTGCGTGCCATCCTGATCGAGATCAACCACGGCCAGCTTCTGCTTAACAATGATCGGCCTGATGTCGGTCCCGCCATTGGCTTTACCCGGTCCGTGCACGATGCCCATGGGGGACAGGGCCGTGGCGATGCGGTCTGACAGGGCCTTGTTCGCATCGGCCAAGCTGAACGTCACGCGCCACACCTTGCCTGCGCCAAAATCGCTTTCCATGGCCAGTGCGTGGGGTTCAGCGTGCTTGGCCGCATAATCCTGGCCACCAAACCCGCCAAGTTCCTCTGACCCTGCCCACAACACGCGGATCGTCCGCAGGGGCTTGCCACCTTCCTGCGCTTTCAGGGCGGCGGCGGTGATAATGGCGCAACCTGCGGCATCATCAATCGCGCCGGTACCCAGATCCCAGCTGTCGAGATGGCAGCCCAGCAAAATGGCAGGCAATAACGGATCGCGGCCCGGCAGATCGGCAAAGACATTGCCCGATGGCAGGCCTTCGGTGGTCTTTCCCGTGAGTGTCAGGTTCAGGCGCATCGGCTTTCCGCTGCGGGCGATCCGCGCGATCAGATCGGCATCGGGGTTCGATACGGCGCCTGCGGGGATGGGCTTGACGCCATCCGGGAACGTAGTGCCGCCGGTGTGTGGATTGCGGTGATTGTCTGTACCGATAGAGCGGATCACGGTGGCCAGTGCGCCCTTGCCCGCAGCGATGGCAGGGCCTTGGCGGCGCACCGCACCGTACGGTCCATAACCGCTGCCGTCCTGCGCGCGCTTCATCGCGTGGTCGATGAAGGCGATTTTGCCGATGAGCGATCCTGCCGGAGCTGCTTTTAGCGCATCGAGCGTAGGGAAATAGGCGACTTCGGCTTCTACGCCCTTGTCTGGCGTGGTGCCGCTGTAACCCAATGCGGTAACGGCCAGCTTGTAGGGGATCGGCGAGATCAGGCTCGCCTCGTCGCGCCCGCGCACGTAGCCGCGAATGGTGAAGGGTTCGACCGTAACGTTGCTGAACCCCAGCGCTTTCAGCCGAGCATTGGCCCAGACCCGCGCGCGGGCCTCAGCCTCGCTGCCGGGCATACGCGGGCCGACTTCGCTGGTAAGGCCTGCGAGAATGTCCCACGCGACATCGCCCTTGGGATCTTCGGCACGAGCAGCAGTGGCAAGGAGAGCGGCGGTGAGCGTGGCGGCGTGGGACAAGTTTCTCATACGTCGGTGCTATCGCCCCACCCTTCCCCTGCCAAGCCCCGCGCATCACCCTTGTTTGGCGCCACTGCTTGGTGCCACCTGAATCACAGCCCCCGCTTGCCCGCGCGGGTTCGGTTCGGTAGAGGCGGCCCAACCTCTTTTTCCGCCATTCATCCAAGGACCCGACATGGCTGCCCAATATGCCTACGTCATGAAGAACATGACGAAGACTTTCCCCGGCGCGCAGAAGCCTGTGCTGAGCGACATCAGCCTGCAATTCTACCAAGGTGCCAAGATCGGCATCGTCGGGCCGAACGGCGCGGGTAAATCCACGCTGATCAAGATCATGGCCGGTATCGACAAGGACTACACCGGCGAAGCCTGGGCCGGTGAGAACATCACGGTCGGCTATCTTGAGCAGGAGCCGCAGCTCGACGAGAGCAAGACTGTGCTCGAAAACGTCAAGGACGGCGCGCGCGACATTGCCGACATGGTCGACCGGTTCAACCAGATCGGCATGGAAATGGCCGAGGAAGACGCAGATTTTGATGCGCTGGGCGCGGAAATGAGCGAGCTTCAGGACAAGATCGACGCAGTCGATGGTTGGACGCTCGACAACCAGCTTGAAATAGCGATGGAAGCGCTGCGCTGCCCGCCCGGCGATTGGCCTGTGAACAGCCTTTCGGGGGGGGAAAAGCGCCGTATCGCGCTGACCCGTCTGCTCATCCAGAAGCCTTCGATCCTGCTGCTGGACGAGCCGACCAACCACCTTGACGCAGAATCGGTCAACTGGCTGGAAAACCATCTGAAGGAATATGCCGGCGCGGTGCTGATGATCACCCACGACCGCTACTTCCTCGACAATGTGGTGGGCTGGATTCTCGAACTCGACCGTGGAAAGTACTTCCCTTACGAAGGCAACTATTCGACCTACCTCGAAAAGAAGGCCAAGCGCCTTGAACAGGAAGACCGCGAGGAGAGCGGCAAGAAGAAGGCCCTTACCCGCGAACTGGAATGGATCCGCCAGACGCCAGCCGCCCGCCAGACCAAGAGCAAGGCGCGTATCCGCAAGTTCGAGGAGCTGCAGAACGCACAGGACAACCGCCCCATCGGCAAGGCCCAGATCGTCATCCAGGTGCCCGAGCGCCTTGGCGGCAAGGTGATCGAGGTCAAGAACATCACCAAGGCCTATGGCGACAAGCTGTTGTTCGAAGACCTTTCGTTTATGCTGCCACCCGGAGGCATCGTGGGCATCATTGGCCCCAACGGCGCGGGCAAATCCACGCTGTTCAAGATCCTGACCGGCAAGGAACAGCCTGACAGCGGCACTGTGGAAATCGGCAGCACCGTTCACTTGGGCTATGTCGATCAGAGCCGTGATGACCTGAACCCCAAGAACAACGTGTGGCAGGAAATCTCCGACGGTCTGGACTACATGACCGTCAACAAGCAGGAAATGTCCACCCGGGCCTATGTCGGCGCGTTCAACTTCAAGGGCGCGGACCAGCAGAAGAACGTCGGCAAGCTTTCAGGCGGTGAACGCAACCGCGTGCACATGGCCAAGATGCTGAAGCTGGGCGGCAACGTGCTGCTGCTTGACGAGCCGACCAACGACCTCGACGTGGAAACGCTGAGCGCGCTGGAAGACGCCATTGAAAACTTCGCTGGTTGCGCCGTAGTTATCAGCCACGACCGCTTCTTCCTCGATCGTCTGGCCACGCACATTCTGGCTTTCGAAGGCAACAGCCACGTCGAATGGTTTGAAGGCAACTTTGCCGCCTATGAAGAAGACAAGCGCCGCCGACTGGGCGATGCTGCAGACCGGCCCACAGCGCTGGCCTATAAGAAACTGACGCGCTGATTTTACAGCAATTTGGTGTTCTAGGCACCCCGCTGGCCTTTGTGGCTGGCGGGGTGTTTTTCTCTGTCACGCGCCGCCTTGCGCTATGGAGCGACCCAGCCGCCCTGCCATGGCACCGTGGAATCCGGGCGCGTAAAGCGCGCGCGCGTGCCGCCTTCGTGAGTGAGTTGCAGCCAATCGAGGCTGCGCACTTCGATCAGCAGCACCGCAAAATTGGCGCGGCCCGCAAGCGTTTCGTCGATGGTCGGGGCGCGGTGGAGCAAGTCATCAGGAATAGCAGAACCCGCGGCATCGAGCGCGCCGCCGGGGCCTGTCTCAGCCAGATAACACCGGCGGCTTGAAGCTGCGGCCCTGCTCCATGCGGCATCGGCAACGGGGCCTGTACGCTCGATCCGCCCTTCCCCGCGCATCCGCAATTGCACACGCGCATCGGGATCATAGGCCAGGACAGAGACAGGGGCACCTTTGCCAATCAGGCTGATTTTGGCGCTGCGGAGATCGGTGTGGAAGCGCAAACACGCCAGATCCGCGGTCGCCTCCCGCAGTACCATAATGCGCAAATCGCCATCGGCGGTACCCACCACAGGCGCATGCATGGCGTGGCGCCGGTTCCGTGCGGCTTCGGACAGACGCTCTGCTGCGTCAGCAAGAATTTCATCCAGCGTCAGATTCATTCATACTTCTCCGCCAAAACCTGAACAAAAGGCATGCCTGTCGGTTCATACCGTGGACAGCGCGAATCGAATATTACAAACTGGTCAAGGCAGCAGACCCTTCTGCAGCCGACAGTCTGGAAAGGGTCGGCAACGATGTCCGGCAAGTCAGTATTCAGCAAGAGCGCTCTGGCAATCCTCACTTTTGCCATGGTGACCACGGCCATCACGCCATCAGCCTTCGCGCAGGAGAGGCGTGAGCGACCGCAGCGCGAAGATCGCGGCGGAAATGCGGGCGGCCCCATGGGCGGCAACCGCGGCGCAAGCTGGAGCGATGGCGGCACGCGCAATCGTGGCGGCGATTTCAGCGGGCGGCAACAGCCACAAGTTCAGGCCCGGCCACAAGTGCAGGCCCAGCCAAGAGTGCAGGCCCAACGCCAAGATCCACAACAGCCACGCACTGAACGGCCGTCTTCGGGCAGTTGGGGCGGCACCGTGAACGGTGATGGCCGCGCCGGTTGGAACGGCGGGAGTTGGAACGGCGGCCAGCGCCCGGTAAGCGGGGCTGGTGCGAATGGCACAGTCACGACCCAACCGACACCACCTCGGGCCCCTCCACAACGGACCACGCCACAAAGAGGCTGGGACGGCAGGCAATGGAATGGCACCAATCCCGGTCGCAACGATGGAACCCCCGGCTGGCGGGGCAACGATGGCCGGGCGGACAATGGTGATCGTACCGGGCGTGATCGTGATGGGCGTGATCGTGATGGGCGGCCGGACGACCGGAACTGGAACCGGGATGGAAACCGCGATTATCGGGATCGGGATCGCAATGATGGTCGGCGTGACAACTGGAACGGCAACAACCCGCGCGGAAGTTCCTGGAGCAGCAACAACTGGCGAGGCAACAATTGGCAGGGGAACAACTGGCAGGGAAACCGGGGCCGCAACGCCTATCAGGGGGATTATCGCCGCTGGTCCAATGATTGGCGACGCGACAACCGCTATGACTGGGGCCGCTATCGCGCGGTGAACCGAGGCATTTATCGCCTTCCGCGCTATGTCTCGCCATTCCGTGGCTACAACTATAGCCGCCTGTCGGTGGGGATCTTCCTCAATTCAGGGTTCTACGGCAACAATTACTGGATCAATGATCCTTGGGCTTATCGCTTACCAGCGGCCTATGGCCCCTACCGCTGGGTGCGGTACTGGGACGATGTGCTGCTGATTGATATCTACTCCGGCGAAGTGGTTGACGTGATCAACAATTTCTTCTGGTAGGATTAACCGCAAGACTGTGACCGCAAGCAAAGCCCCGCCGAGCAATCTCGACGGGGCTTTGTTGCAAAGATCCGGGTTGCAAAGGTCCGGCTGTTCACTTGATAAATTTCAAGATTTCAGAATCAACCTCGAAGGCTTCCTGCCACGCTACGCAAAATTCCACGCATGAGTTTTTGGCCCTCTGGCGTCAAACGCACATAGCGGCGTCGCGCATCTGCATTGTCGGCAATGCGGTAGATCAGGCCATCTTGTTCAAGCCGAGCAATCCAGCGCAGGATGGTAGTGGAAGGTACGCCAGCATCAAGACAGACGCTTGACACCTGAACTTCGGTACGACGTCCTTCGGCAATATATAGATCCAGCAAAATGTCCCAACCTGGCTCTCCAAACAAACCACGCCTTGCGGATGCTGCATCGCGCTTCCTGCGTAACGTGTATAACGACACTGCCAGTTTCAGGTTTTCCAGTTCCGGGTCTGTGAAAGCGTCCAATCAAAACTCCCTTCGGACCGCTTCCGATCAATACGGACAAACCCGTATAAAGGTCAGATAGTCTGCACTCCTTTGATGCAGACCATCGCCATTCTTGATCGTTCGGCGCCCGCTTGAAAAAGCGAATACAGGTATTGGTTAACCCAGCCCTAAGACAAATGCTTGAGAAAATCTCTGTTTAGCGTCCACATCGGACTAAATGGCAGGTCTTGCGCATGAATGCGGCTTGCCCCAGAAAAGTTCCGCAATGGTCATTTTTCGCAACAAATCTTCAAACTCTTCAAATTCCTCCGCGCTGCGACAGGTCGGAGAAATAGTCAGGCGTCGGCTGGAACAGGATCCGGGCGTCTATCGACTGCCGGTGGATAGCCTTGAAATCTATGGTGTGGCGAAGTTCTTTACCGAAGCCGAATGCACCCGCTTGATGGCGATGGTCGATGCCGTGGCGCGTCCATCGCCCACCTACCGGGGCACCGATGCCACCGGCCGCACCAGTTACAGCGGCGATGTCTCTCCGACCGATCCGTTCATCATCATGCTGCAGCGCCGCATCGACGATCTGCTGGGCATTGATCCGGCGTTCGGAGAAACGATCCAGGGGCAGCGCTACCAGCCGGGGCAGGAGTTCCGCGGGCACTATGATCACTTTTTACCGTCACAGCATTTTTGGGAAGCGGAACAAAGACGTGGAGGTCAGCGTAGCTGGACTGCTATGGCCTATCTGAATGCCGTCGAAGAAGGCGGTACCACCGATTTTACCCGCATCGACCTTTCCATTCCGCCGCAGCCCGGCGCCTTGCTGATCTGGAACAACATGAAGTCTGACGGTACTCCCAACCCCGATGCGATGCATGCAGGCATGCCTGTGGTGAAAGGCGTGAAATACGTGCTGACCAAGTGGTATCGGGCACGCCCATGGTGCTGACATCACGCAAATTCTGGGGGCCTGCCCTGCTGGCACTTGCCATGGCCCAGCCCGTCGCTACTTCGGGGGTGGAGCGTAGCAACAGCACGGCGCAGAGCATTGCGGCCAATCCTGCAGTTCCTTCGTCACCAAGCCTTCCGGCGAACGCAGCACTTGATCGGCTGTTTGCGGCTGAAAGCCGGCAGAGCCTTGAACTAGACCCTTTGGGCGCGATCCAGCAAGGCAAGCAGGTTTCGGCAAAGCAGTTTCGCATGCTGTTTACCAAGCGCCATGCGCTGGAACGCCGTGAGGCGAACCTGAGGGTACTGACAGATCTTGCTGCCATCGATCCGGCAATGCTCGATGATGGCCATCGCATTTCGCGGGCCGTGATGATGGATGCCAAGCAGGCTGAGCAGGCGCTGCTGACACCCGAAACCTTGGCGCTGACCGAGGTGCAGCCATTCAACCATTTTGGTGGTTTCCACGTTGCCTACCCGGAAATCTCGTCGCCAGGAAGCGGCCTGACGCTCGAAACTTCCGCAGATTTTGCCCTGTTACTGGACCGGCACCGCGCTTTGCCCGCAGTATTTGATCAGGCCATCGCCCGTTTTCGCGAAGGCATGGCCAGTGGCCTGACCGAGCCCCGGCTGACAGTCGACAACATGATTGCGCAGATCGATGGCTTGTTGGCACAGCCGGTGGACCAATCCCCCTTCATGGCCCCTGCCCGCAGCTTTCCGCAAGGGATGGCGCAGGCACAACGCGTGCGGCTGCGCAGTGAACTGCGCAAGGTTACACAGCAAACGATCTACCCCGCCTATCGCAACCTGCGCCGGTTTCTTGCCGAAGACTATCGGCCATCCGCGCGTGAAAGCGTCGGCCTTTCGGCGCTGCCGGGCGGTGATGCGCTCTATCGCAAGCTGGTGCGGGCCAATACGACGCTCGATCTCGAACCGGCAGCCGTGCATGATCTTGGCCTTGCGGAAGTGGCGCGGATTCAGCGTGACATGCAGCAGGTCAAAAGCGACCTTGGCTTTACAGGGTCACTCCCAGCGTTTTTCGATCACATCCGCAGCGAACCGCGCTATCATCCGAAAACGGAGAGCGAATTGGCCGAAGGCTATCGCGCAGTTGGCCGCAAGGTCGATGCGCTGGCGCCGCGTTACTTCCTCAATCTGCCGCGCACCCCGTTGCAGATCCAGCCCTACCCGTCCTATCGCGCCAAGTTCGAAGCCGGGGGCAGCTATGCCCAAGGTTCGCCCGATGGCAGGCTGCCGGGCACGTTCTTCTTCAACACCTATGATCTGAAAAGCCGCTTCCTGACCGGGATTGCCACGCTCTACCTGCATGAAGGTGCACCGGGGCATCACTTCCAGATCAGCCTAGCACAAGAGAATACGGCACTTCCCGATTTCCAGCGCTTTGGCGGCAATACCGCTTATATCGAAGGCTGGGCGCTCTACGCCGAGACGCTGGGGTACGAGATGGGGTTCTACAAGGACCCGATGCAGCACTGGGGCACGCTGGACGACGAAATGCTGCGCGCGATGCGGCTGGTGGTCGATACAGGGTTGCATACCAAGGGCTGGAGCCGGGAACAGGCGGTGGACTACATGCTGAGCAATTCGGGCATGGGCCGCAGCGATGCCGAGGCTGAGGTGGACCGCTACATCGCCATTCCGGGGCAAGCGCTGTCGTACAAGATTGGCGCTTTGACGATCCAGCGGTTGCGTAAAGAAGCCGAAACTGCGCTGGGCAGCCGGTTCGATATCCGCCAGTTTCACGATCAGGTGCTGGGCAGCGGGGCCTTGCCGATGCAGGTGCTTGAATCCAAGGTGCGTAGCTGGATTTCGGCCAGCCGCTAATCCCTGCATGCTTGAAACTGAAACGTCTCGCTGCTTTACTGTTTCTATCGGGGCTGATGCCATTTGGGGGGCAATGCAATGCTGGGGTATTTTGTTACGGCGCTTCCACATTTTCTTGCATATTTTGGAACGGTTATCGCACTCGCCGTGATCTTCCTGTTCCTCTACTCACGCTTCACCCCGCATCCCGAATTCGTTCTCATCCGTCAGGGCAATGCCGCCGCCGCTACGCAACTGGTCGGCACATTTATCGGATTTGCGATACCGGTCGCGGTTGTTACCGCCAATTCGGTCAGCCTTGCCGATGTGCTGATGTGGGGCGCGGTGGCCACCGTCGTACAATTGCTGGTGTTCGTGGTGATCGCCCGCCTGCTGTTCCGCGAAGTCTCTGCAAAGATCGACGAAGGCTGCATCGCCTCGGGCATTTTCGTCGGCGGGATCGGGATCGGCACTGGTGTGCTGCAAGCCGCCTGCATGGTGCCCTGAACGCCTGCGCGGAAGGAATTGTCATGAAGAAACAACTCGTGCTGACCACGGCAATGGCTGCAACGCTCGCAGGCTGTTCGAGCAGTAACGACTGGGACGATGGCGTGGTGGCCGACCGCGATACCGCCGTCTGCGTCGATCAGGAAGGGCGCCGTATTCCCGATGAGAACTGCCGTAGCCCGCGGGGCGGCAGGCTCGGCAGTTCGTTTTTCTGGTATTATGTCGGGCGTGGCAATCGGGTTCCCTATTTTGGCGATCCCGTGCGCGATCCGAGTTATGGTTACAAAGGCAGCTATTTTCCGACCAAGGGTGCAACATATGCTGCAGCCCCGGCGGGCGCGAACATGACGCGCAGCAAGCCCGTTTCACGCGGCGGGTTCGGGTCCAGCGGCAAGTCGTTCGGCGGTAGCTGGTCCTGATCCGTGCAGCGCAAGACGCTGACACCACGCGCTGATTGGCAGGCAAAGGTCGCCGACCTGGGGTTGCTCTGGCACAGTGACGCCGACGGGCCCTACTGGGACGAGAGCGCGGCCTATGTGTTCTCGATGGCGCAGATCGAAGCAATCGAGGAGGCGACCGAGACCGTCCACAGGCTTTATGTCGAGGCCGCCGAAGTTATTGTACGCGACGATATACTGATGTCGTCCTGCGGGATTCCGCTGGCATGGCATGGCGCGGTGCGCGAGGCGTGGAAGCGGCAGGCAGTCGCGCTCGATTTCGGGCGGTTCGATTTTGCGTGGGATGGCACGGGCGCGCCCAAGCTGCTGGAATACAACTGCGATACGCCCACCTCGCTGCTCGAAACGTCGATTATCCAGTGGTTCTGGAAAGAGGACGTCTTTCCGCAGGCCGACCAGCTCAACAGTCTTCATGAAAAGCTGCAGGCGCGCTGGCAGGCGATTTCAGGAACGCTGCCGGGGCGGCGGGTGTGGTTCACGCACGTTGCTGATGACGCGCATGAAGACACGATGACCACCACCTACTTGCGCGATCTGGCAGGGCAAGCGGGGCTTGAGACATTCGGCCTGCTGATCGACCAGATCGGTATCGACGCACAGGGTCGCATTCTGGATCAGGACGATTGGCTGATCACCGCGCTGTTCAAGCTTTACCCGTGGGAATGGCTGGCGGCAGAAGAATTTGGCGCAAGCATCCTGCCGCACATCCATGACACCGTGTGGCTGGAGCCGGTGTGGAAAATGTTGTGGAGCAACAAGGCTGTACTGGCGGTGTTGTGGGACCTGTTCCCCGATCACCCGAACCTGCTCCCCGCCTCGTTCGTCCCCGGTGCGGTTGGACCAGATTATGTGGCCAAGCCCGTGCTGGCGCGTGAGGGCGCGAATATCGAGGTCGTCTCCCACGGCGAAGTGCTAGCGCGGTCCGATGGCAAGTATGACGCCAGCCGCGTGGTGTTCCAGCAGCGCTATCCGCTCAAGGATTTCGGCCACGGCTACCCGGTGCTGGGCAGCTGGATCGTAGCGGGCGAGGCTGCCGGATTGGGCATCCGCGAAGATGGCCTGATCACCGGCAACCGCGCTCGTTTTGTCCCTCACGTGATCATGGAGGAAGCATGAAGAAACTGCGCGCCGCGACCGACACGTTCATTGAACTCGTGATGATCTATGCTCTTATGCTGGTTATCTCGGCAGCGCTGCTGTCCCGGTTCGAGGGGATCGATTTCTTGACCGGGCTATACTGGGCGGCGACGACGGCGACCTCGACCGGATATGGCGATATCTCCCCCAAGACCGGCCCGGGGCAGATCGTGGCGGTTTCGCTGATGCACATCTCGATCTTCCTGATTGCACCGATGATCGTCGTGCGCCTGATCGATCGTCTCAACGAAGACCGCGATGCCTTTACGCACGACGAGCAATTGCAGATTCTCGAAACGCTCGGGCGGATCGAAAGCCGGCTGGACCGGCTTGAACAGGGGCGATGAAAGCCCTTGTTAGCTGTCCAGCGATTCAGCAATCAGTTTGCGCGTGTTCTCAACACCATAGAGTGCGATGAAGCTGCCCATGCGCGGTCCGGCGCTGGAACCTAGCAGCGTCTCGTAAAGGCACTTGAACCAATCGCGCAGGGTCTCGAAGCCGTAGTGCGGATCCTTGCCGATCTCGTAGACGATGTTCTGTAGTTCCTCTGCCGTGGCATCGTCTGACGTTCCGGCCAGTTCCTCGTCGAGCGCTGCCAGTGCGAGCGCCTCGCCCGCCTCCGGCTTGCGGCGCTGGAGTGTGGGGGCGATGAAATCGCGGTTGTAGGCAAGAGCGCAGGTGACCAGCGTATCGAGCGCGGGGTGCGCCGCCGGGTCTGCGTTCTCGACATAGTTGGCGAGGTAGGACCAGACCTGTTCACGCGTGGCCTGCGCGCCAAGCACGCCGACAAGGTTAAGCAGGAGGCCGTAAGTGACAGCCAGCTTGTCCCCCTCGCCGCCCTGATAGGCGGTGGTACGCAGCAAGTGCCACACCGGATTGCCAAGCTGCTGTTCAACTGGCTGCGTGGGCAGCTTTTCGCGGAACTGCCAATATTCATCCACCGCGCGGGGGATGATGCCGACGTGGAGCGACTTGGCGCTCTTGGGTTCGCGGAACAGGTAGAAGCCCAGCGATTCCTCGCTGCCATAATCGAGCCACTGTTCGATGGTCAGGCCGTTGCCCTTGGACTTGGAGATCTTTTCGCCCTTCTCGTCCAGGAAGAGTTCGTAGATCAGGCCTTCGGGACGGTGCCCGCCAAGCACGCGAGCGATCTTGCCCGATTGCGTGACGCTATCGGTCAGGTCCTTGCCGCACATTTCGTAATCGACGCCCAGCGCGACCCAGCGCATCGCCCAATCGACCTTCCACTGCAGCTTGGACCAGCCGCCGAGAACGGTGTGTTCTACACTCTCGCCGTTGCTGTCAGCGAAGCGAACGATCCCGGCTTCGGCATCCACCACTTCAACCGCGCCTTGCAGCACTTCGCCGGTGGTGGGCGAGACGGGCAGGACCGGCGAGTAGGTCTTGCGGCGCTCTTCACGCAAGGTTGGCAGCATGATGTCCATGATCGCCTGCCAGTTGCGCAGCACGTTCTTCAGCGCATCATCGAAACCGCCGGCGTTGTAGCGGTCCGACGCCGAGACGAATTCGTAATCGAAGCCGAAGCGATCAAGGAAATCGCGCAGCATCGCGTTGTTGTGGTGGGCGAAACTTTCAAACTTCTCGAATGGATCGGGGATGCGGCTGAGCGGATGGCCCAGATGTGCATCGAGCAGCGCCTTGTTGGGCACGTTGTCGGGCACTTTGCGCAAGCCGTCCATGTCATCCGAAAAGGCGATAAGGCGCGTCGGATGCCCCCCAGTCAGCACTTCATAGGCGCGGCGCACGAGCGTGGTGCGCAGCACTTCCTGGAAGGTGCCGATGTGCGGCAGACCCGAGGGGCCGTATCCCGTTTCGAACAGTACGGGGACCAGTTCGCCAGAAGCATCGCGTTTGCCGCCCGGGAAGCGCTTGATGAGCTTGCGGGCTTCTTCGAAAGGCCATGCCTTCGAGGTTTGGGCGGCGGTTTGGATAAGGTCGGTCATAGTGCCCGCCCTTTTGCGCGGCCGTTCAGGTTTCGCAAGCGAAAGCTGAAGGGGTTTACACTGTTTACACAGTCCTGAGACAAACTGTCAGGCCCCACTTCAGGCTTGGGTTGTGCCGCCCAAGAGGGACCCCGGGTCGAGCCCGGGGTGACGAGGAAGCGGGGGGCGGTAGTTGAAAAGCAGCGCATTTCGCTGCTTATCACAAGCGGCACCCTGTAGGAAAACGACGAAAGGGCGGGCTCCGCGCACAAACGCAGACCCGCCCTCCCGTGGAGGTGCTTTCGAGGCGAGGCGAACCCCGAAAGCGAGAAACTGGCTTGGATCGCAGACGCGGTACACCCTCCCCCGGCCCCTCCCTTACAGGAGGGGAGCGAGATTAGGGAGCCGCAATCAGGGCGCGCTTACTTGAGCAGCGAGAGCACGTTCTGCTGGGCCTGGTTGGCCTGCGCGATCATCGCGGTTGAGGCCTGGCTCAGGATCTGGGCCTTGGCCATCGCGGTGGTTTCTGCCGAGTAATCGGTATCGACGATGCGCGAGCGGGCGTCCGACAGGTTGGTGATGTTATCGTTCAGGTTGTTCACGACGGATTCCAGCCGGTTCTGGCCTGCACCGAGCAGCGAACGCGCCTCGGAGATCTCATCAAGTTCCGTATCGAGCGTGCCGAGCAGCGTGTTGGCGGCGGTCGCGGTCGAGATGTCGTACGATCCGGCTGCACCGCCCGAGGCGGCCAGCGTGGTCAGATCGGCAATATCGAGCACGACGGTGTCGGTCGATTCAAAGCCAGCCTGAATGGTAATCGAGGTCGTCGTGCCATCGAAGAGCTGCACACCATTGAAATTGCTGTTGGTGATGACTTGATCGAGCTGTTCGGTCAGCTGATCAACTTCAGTCTGCAGATAGACGCGGTCTGTGGCATCCTGATAGGTGCCCGAGGCGGACTGGACGGCCAGTTCGCGGATGCGCTGCAGCATCGCAGTGACTTCGTTCAAAGCGCCGTCAGCGGTTTGTGCAAGACTGATGCCATCGTTAGCGTTGCGCACGCCCTGCCCCATGCCCTTGATCTGCGAGGTCATGGTCGTGGTGATCGCAAGGCCTGCGGCGTCGTCTTTGGCGCCGTTGATACGCTTGCCGGTCGACAGGCGTTCCATGGCCGTGCCGAGCATTCGGCTTGCAGAGTTCGAAGCATTCGTAGCGCGGATTGCGCTGATATTCGTGTTGATAACTGCCATTTCCCATTCTCCACTATGGGCCGATGCGGGTTCAATCGCACCGGTATGAGTTTCCCGAATGGCAGGACGGCACTGTCTGGCAGCGTTTAAGGGGCGCTTTTCACTTTCCGGCAGATTTTTTCCGAAGGGCGGTTCTGGCTTGCCGCGTGTTCCATTCCTGTTCTAACGCAGCGGAGTGACTGAAATCTCCGCCCCTGCCCATCCGGCCCTGTCGCTGCCGGCGATTCACGCAAGCCATGGCGGATGCTGGTTACGCGACGGATTTTCGACGCGCGGGGTGAGCAAGGGCGACGCCATTGTCGCCGCCGCTGACACGCCGCTGCTGATGCTGAACGCACCGCTGGTGGCCAGCCGTCTGGGCTATCCCGACCTGTCCGGGCTGGACCTGCTGGAACTGTTTGCCTTCATCCACCCGGCCCGCTTTGTGGTGCCCACGGCCAAGGGGCTGGCGCATACGCTGAACCTGCCCGAACCGGTCAGCGACGATGCTGTGCCGCTGCTGTTGCAACAGGCTGCGCACGCGCTTGTGGCAGTGTGCGAGCGTGATGATTGGGCCGAGCGTGAGGGCGCGTGGACCGCGCTGCAATCGTTGGTGCGGATGCGCTGGCCCTGGGCCACGCTGCTGACCCCGCGCATCCGCAAGCCGGAAAAGGCCGAACGCTGGCTGTTTGCTCGCCTGCCCGAGTGGGAGGAAAGCGCCGAACGCCCGCAGCCCGCGCAGTTGGCGCTGGGTGAAGAGGCCGTAATCAAACGCCTTGCCGAATTGACCGGCGAAGGCGCAGAAAGCCGACCGGCGCAGCAGGCCTATGCGCGTGAGGCGGGGCGGATGTTTGCGCCGCGCAGGGATCAAGGCCAGCCGCACGTGGTGCTGGCGCAGGCCGGGACAGGTACTGGCAAGACCTTCGGCTACCTGTCGCCCGCATCGCTGTGGGCCGAGCAATCGGGCGGCACGGTGTGGGTTTCGACCTATACCAAGGCGCTGCAACGGCAATTGCGGCGCGAAAGCCGCCGTGCCTTTCCCGCGGAGCGCAATGGCAAGCCGCCAGTGGTGGTGCGCAAGGGGCGTGAAAATTACTTGTGCCTGCTGAACCTTGAGGACGCGCTGCAAGGCGGGTTTGCCGGACGGGCGGCGGTGCTGGCGCAACTGGTGGCGCGCTGGGCGGCGTTCAGCCAGGACGGCGATATGATCGGCGGCGATTTGCCGGGATGGCTAGGCACGCTGTTTCGCAAGCGCGGGATCGCAGCGCTGACCGACCAGCGCGGCGAATGCGTCTATGCCGGGTGCCCGCATTACCGGAAGTGCTTCATCGAGCGCGCAGCGCGGGCCTCTGCTGATGCCGAACTGGTGATTGCCAATCACGCACTGGTTATGGTCAATGCTGCGCGCGGTCGTGATGCGGCACAAAGGCCGACGCGGATCGTGTTCGACGAAGGGCATCACGTTTTCGATGCAGCGGATTCGACCTTTTCGGCGGCGTTAACCGGGGCTGAGACGATTGAACTGCGGCGCTGGGTGATCGGGCCTGAAGGCAAATCGCGCGGACGGCGGCGTGGGCTTTCAGCGCGGCTGGCCGATGTGGCGAGCTATGATGAAGAAGGTGAGCGCGCGATTGCGCAGGCGCGCGAGGCGGCTGATGCGCTGCCATCCGAAGGCTGGCTGGCGCGCGTGGTGGAAGGCACGCCAACCGGCGCGATCGAAGAACTGCTCAGCGCCGCGCGCGCACTGGCCTATGCCCGCGATGAAAGCGGCGGGCAGGAGGCGGGCTACGGGCTGGAAACCGAGATTGCGCAACTGGATGGCGCGTTTATCGAAGTTTCCGGGCGCGCGCAGGAAGCGCTTGAGGCCTTGCGCAAGCCGCTGGTGCGGCTGGGGCTGCGGCTGGAAGCCCTGATTGAGGATGGGCCGGACTGGCTCGATGGCCCGGCGCGCGCGCGGATAGAGGGAGCGCGGGGGGCTATCGGCTGGCGCAGTGATCTGATTGCGGGGTGGATTGCGCTGCTGGCGCGGCTTGGCGGACCGGGTGATCCTGATTTTGTGGATTGGATTGCGGTCGAACGATCAGACGGGCGCGAATGGGATGTGGGGCTGCACCGGCATTACCTTGATCCGATGAAACCTTTTGCAAACAGTGTTCTGGCGCCTTCGCACGGGGTGATGATGACTTCGGCCACATTGCGCGATGGCGATGACTGGCAAAGCGCGGTGGACCGCAGTGGCGCGCCGCATCTGGACATAAACCCGCGCCTGTTCAGCGCCGACAGTCCGTTTGATTATGCCGCGCAGGCCGAAGTGCTGATCGTGACCGATGTGCCCAAGGGCGATATTCCGGCACTGGCGGCGGCCTATGGGCGCCTGATCGAGGCGGCTGGCGGTGGGGCATTGGGGTTGTTCACCGCGATCCGCCGGTTGCGCGCGGTCTATGGCCGGATTGCCGACAGGCTGGCGCGTGGCGGATTGCCGCTGTTTGCGCAGCATGTCGATCCGATCGATACGGGCACGCTGGTCGATATCTTCCGCGATGATCCACGCGCATCACTGCTCGGCACTGATGCCTTGCGCGATGGGGTGGATGTACCGGGGGATTCGCTGCGGCTGGTGGTGATGGAACAAGTGCCCTGGCCCAAGCCTTCGATCCTGCACCGCGCGCGGCGCATGGCCAGCGGTGGTTCGGCCTATGACGATAGAATCATTCGCGCACGGCTGGCGCAGGCCTTTGGGCGCCTGATCCGTTCAGGCACGGACAAGGGGCATTTTGTGGTGCTTTCTTCAGCGTTCCCTTCGCGGTTGCTATCAGCCTTTCCGGCGGGCACACCGATCCGGCGCGTAACGCTTGATGTGGCTTTACAAAGTGTGGGCAGCCGTGTTTCTGGAGATGAAACCGCAGATGTGCGGCCAGAGGGGATTTCGTGAAAACACTGGCCCTGTTCCGCCACGCCAAATCAGACTGGAGCGATGCCCGCGCGCGCGATTTTGATCGTCCGCTCAACGCGCGCGGACAGCGCGGGGCGCAGGCCATGGGTGCTTACATCAAGAACACTGGCCGCACGTTTGACCGGATGATTGCCAGCCCCGCCGTTCGCGCGGCCGAAACCGTGGAAGAAGCCAGCAAGGCCTGGAAATGCACGTTCAAGGTGGAATGGGACCGGCGGATATATCTCGCCAGTTCCGCCACGCTGATCGACTTGCTGAAAGAGCTTTCGGGCGATCCTGCCAGCGTATTGATGGTAGGGCACAATCCAGGGCTGGAGGACCTGATCTTCGATCTGGTGCCAGATGACGGCTCCTCTCCCTTGCGTGCTGTGGTGGAAGAGAAATTCCCGACCGCGACCTTTGCGGTGCTGGAACTGGATGTAGACAACTGGTCAGACGTAGCGGAGGCCTGCGCGCGGCTGGTAGAGATCAAACGTCCACGCGATCTCGACCCGGCATTGGGGCCACAACTGATTGATTGAGGGTCAGGCTTCCAGCGCAGTGGCCAGTCGGTCGCGGATGCCTTGCAGGAATTCGATCAGTGGCGTGGCGGAATCGACGGGTTCATGTTTTACCACCGGTTGCGCCGGGGCCGCGGCTTCCGCCTGCTTTGGCTTGCCGCCGCGCAGGGCCTGTTTCGCGCCTTTTACCGTGTAACCTTCGCGGTGGAGCAGCCGATCAATCTCGGTAATCAGCGCGACGTCTTCCGGGCGGTAATAACGTCGCCCACCCGCTCTGGTTAGCGGGCGGAGCGACGGGAACTGTTCTTCCCAATAGCGCAGGACATGTTGGCGAATGCCAAGGGCCTTGGCCACTTCGCCAATCGTGCGCAGGGCACCCGGATCCTTGCCAACAGTGGCGATAATCGCAGTGTCGGAAGGACCGGGCTCGCTCATTTCAATACGGATTCAGCGCCAGCATCAGCCCTGCTGACCGATGCGATCCTTAAGCATCTGGCTGGCGCGAAAGCTGAGGACACGGCGTGGCGTGATCGGCACTTCAATGCCGGTCTTGGGATTGCGGCCCACACGTTCGGCTTTGTCACGCAGGAGGAAAGTGCCGAACCCGGAGATCTTCACGTTCTCACCCTCAGCCAGAGCACTGCACATGTGCTGAAGGATGGACTCCACCATTTCCAGCGAATCTGCACGAGACAAACCAACCCGGCGATTGATGCTTTCGGCAAGGTCCGCACGTGTCAAAGTACCAACTGAACGCATTCTTCCAAACCCCCCAAGGTCCCCTATAAAGAACCAGACAATAACGCGATTTGCGTGGAACGCAATCCAGCCAGCTTTGCATGCCAAAACAAGGCAGCATCGCGGATCGGAGCCGCCAAATCACATGCGGACCAGACTGGCACCCCATGTAAATCCGCCGCCCATCGCTTCGAACATCACAAGATCACCGGGCTTTATCCGCCCATCCTTGATGGCGACATCAAACGCCAGCGGCACGGAGGCGGCGCTGGTATTGGCATGACGATCGACCGTGACGACGACCTTTTCCGCCGGCAAATCAAGCTTGCGTGCGGTTGCATCGAGAATGCGGAAATTGGCCTGATGGGGCACAACCCAATCGATTTCAGCCGGAGAATGGCCGGATACTTCAAGCACTTCACGCAGCACGCTGGCAAGATTGGTGACGGCGTGGCGAAACACTTCGCGGCCCTTCATGCGCAGCTTGCCGACCGTACCGGTGGTTGATGGTCCGCCGTCCACGAAGAGCAGTTCGTTGTGCGCACCATCGGCATGAAGCCGCGTTGCCAGCACGCCGGGTGCCGCTGGATCGGCATCATCCACGTCCTGCGCTTCAAGCACGATGGCGCCCGCGCCATCGCCGAACAGAACGCAGGTGGTGCGATCTTCCCAATCGAGAATGCGGCTGAAGGTTTCCGCGCCGATGACCAGCGCGCATTTGGCCATGCCGGTGCGGATCAATGAATCTGCGGTGGCCAGCGCGTAGAGAAAGCCAGAGCAGACCGCTGCAACATCGAAAGCTATTCCGCCGTTGCAGCCCAATTCGTGCTGCACAATCGTGGCGGTTGCCGGAAAGGTCTGATCCGGTGTTGCGGTGGCCAGCACGATGAGATCGATGCGTGCTGCATCTATGCCCGCAGCATCAAGCGCACGCCGTGCAGCAAGCGTTGCCAGCGAAGATGTTGTCTCACCCTCGCCCGCGATGTAGCGCTGGCGGATACCAGTGCGTTCCACAATCCATTCGTCAGTTGTGTCGACGAATGTGGTCATTTCCGCATTGGTGACACAGCGCTGCGGCAGGGCTGAGCCACTACCGCGAATGATGGCCCGCAAACTCACGCTGCGTCCTCGCCAGTCACTGTGCCCGTGATGGTCGAAGTGCGACCGCGGCCAGTGGTACGAATGGCCTCTGCGCCGAGTCGGGCAAGATCGGCCTGGATACGTTCGGTCAGATTTTCTTCCAGCAACCTGGCGGTCACGGCGACCGCATTGGCGACGCCAAGTGCGGTGGCGCTGCCATGGCTTTTTACCACAACGCCATTTAGGCCAAGGAACACGGCCCCGTTGTGGTTGTTGGGATCAAGATGATGCTTGAGCAGTTCGGTGGCCGGGCGCGAGATCAGGAAGCCGAACTTTGAACGCAGCGACGAAGAGAAACTGCGGCGCAGCAAATCCGCCACGAAGCGCGCGGCACCTTCCATCGATTTAAGCGCGATATTGCCGGAAAAGCCATCGGTGACCACAACATCGCAATCACCGCGTGAAAGCTTGTCCGCCTCGGTAAAGCCATCGAAGGTCATCGCCAGATCGCCCGCCAACTCCTTGAGCTGGTTTGCAGCATCGCGCAGCACATCGGTGCCCTTGGTCTCTTCGGTGCCGATATTCAGCAGACGCACGCGCGGCGATTCCAGCCCATTGACGATCCGCGCATAGGCCGCACCCATGATCGCGAACTGCACCAGATTGCGAGCATCGCAATCGGTGTTTGCGCCAAGATCAAGCATGATCAGATCATGTTCGCCCAGCGTTGGAAGCAGTGCCGAAAGCGCCGGTCGATCAATGCCTGGCATCGTGCGCAGCGCCAGCTTGGCCATGGCCATCAGCGCACCGGTGTTGCCCGCACTGACCGCAGCTCCGGCCTGACCTTGCTTTACCGCATTGATGGCAAGGCCCATTGATGTGGTCTTGGCGCGGCGCAGGGCTTGCGTTGGCTTTTCATCACCCGAAACAACATCAGGCGCGTGGAGGATTTCCGACGCGCTGCGCAAGTTCGGGTGAGCATCAAGTGCTTGAGCGATGCGGGCTTCATCGCCAACGAGGAGGAATGTGCAGCGGTCATGACGGCGGCGGGCTATTGCCGCACCTTCGACCATGACACGCACGCCTTCATCTCCGCCCATCGCATCGACGGCGATACGCGGCAGGCTCATGTCTTCAGTCCCCCGCTTTTAAGGCTTAAAGCCCGACAGCGATGACTTCGCGACCGTTGTAATGACCGCAAGCGTTGCACAGATTGTGCGGACGCTTCAGTTCACCGCAGTTCGAGCATTCATGGAATGCATCGACGCTGAGGGCGTCATGGCTGCGGCGCATGCCACGGCGTGAGGGCGAAGTCTTTCTTTTGGGGACGGCCATCTCGGCACCTGTTCTTAGAATTGCGTAGTTTTGTTGCGGGCGCGATAGGGAAAACCGGACCTTCGCACAAGCCCTGTTGGAACAGGAACCATGCGCGGCGACGTGTCGCCAACAGAAACGGGATTCGCCAAATCGCTGGCGAAGGCGCGCCTATACGGAATTTCTGGTGCTTTGCAAGCAGCGGCGCGCTAGCACGCCCAAGTGATCCCGCGATAGGTGGCATCACGTGGGGGAGTATTCATCAGCATGTTCGTTTTGCCCATTACGCTTTGCGCCGCTGCCGCCGCTGCCGTGATCAACATCTGGCTGTCGATCCGCATTGGCATGCTGCGCACAGCAAAGAAGATCAGCATCGGTGACGGCGGCGATATGGACCTGATCGCCCGCATGCGCGCGCAGTCCAATTTCATCGAAAATACGCCGATCATGCTGGTGCTGATCGCCGCCATCGAACTGGCGCGCACTGGCAATGTCTGGCTGATGGGAGTGGCCGCAATCTACATGCTGGGCCGCGTGGCCCATGGCGTGGGCATGGACGGCGGGCCGCTGGGATCGTTGCGCATCGTGGGCACGCTAACGACCATGCTTTCGCAACTGGGCCTTGCGGTTTGGGCCGTTTCGATTGCGCTGGATGTTTGAAGTGTGTGAGGGGTGGGTTGCGCAACATGCCCTCCCCCGACCCCTCCCGCAGGCGGAAGGGGAGTATTAGGGTAACTCTTCCGCAGGCGGAAGGGGAGTTTCTTCAACTTAGCGCGTAGTCGCTGACATAGCTGTTGGTCTGGCGTTCACGCCCAAACGTGCTGTTGGGGCCGTGGCCCGGAACGAAAGTGACATCGTTGCCCAGCGGCCAAAGCTTTTGCGTGATCGAATCGATCAGGTCCTGATGATTGCCCATCGGGAAATCGGTGCGACCGATAGAGCCCTGAAACAGGACATCGCCCACAATCGCGACTTGTGAAGGTGCGTGGTGGAACACGACGTGGCCGGGCGTGTGGCCGGGGCAATGGATCACGTCTAGTTCGACTTCACCGACCGTGACCTTGTCGCCATCTTCGAGCCAGCGCGATGGTTCGAACACCTCTCCCGCTATGCCCCAGCGTTGGCCATCTTCGTCCAGTCTGGAAATCCAGAAACGGTCAGCTTCCTGCGGGCCTTCAATAGGCACGCCTAGTTCTCGCGCGAAAATGCCGGTGCTGCCGCAGTGATCGATATGACCGTGGGTGACAAGCAGCTTTTCGATGGTCACGCCGGTTACTGCGATAGCCTTGCGCAGCTTGTCGAGATCGCCACCGGCATCGATGAAGGCCCCCTTCATCGTCTTTGAGCACCACACCAGCGTGCAGTTCTGCTGCAGCGGGGTGACGGGGATGATGGCGACTTTGAACGGTGGTTCGGCTGAAGGCTGGGTCATGGGTGTGAAATGGCGTGTGGTTGGCGGATTGGCAAGATGGCTTGGGAATGGCTTGTGCCCCTCCGACATCCTTGCTTCGACAGGCTCAGGATGAGCGGGGGATGGTCCCCCTCCCCATGCTGGGGAGGAATTAGAGGCGGCCACCTTTCCAGACGACACGGCCGACCAATTCCACTTCGTGCAGGGGCCGTTCAAGGCGCGGATAGGCCGCATTGTCGGAAATGATGCGCACGGTGCCGCCGGGGCCGGATTCAAGCCGTTTGACCAACAGCACATCATCCAGCCGGATCACATGAATGCCCGCGCGCAACGGGCGCTGGGTGCGGTCAACAAGGATCTCGTCACCATCGCGCAGCGTCGGCTCCATCGAATCGCCCTCGACCTCGATCACTGAAAGCATCGCGGGTTCCAGCCCCTGCCCTTTAAGCCAGCGGTTGGAAAAGCGCAGGCGGCCAGAGGGAATTTCCTCTGCCGGATGAGCGCCGGGGCCCGCCGATGCGCCCAGCGGCAAGCGCGGGATATCAGCCCATTCGGCGGTCAACGAGCGCGGCACCGGAGTGATGACCGGTGGCCGCCCAAGCTCTACCGCAATCACGCCGCCGCGCGATGATGCGCCCAGTTCGCTTTCGGCCACGCCGAAGAATTCGGCCAGCGTGCGCCGGTCATTTTCTTCCAGTTTGCGCGGGCTGCCCTTGCGGACGAACTGCTGCAGATACGTCGTGTTCCGACCGATCAGCGCGGACAGCGCAGCAAGGCTGACCCCGCGCGTTGCGGCGAGTGCGACGAGCCGATCACGTGCCCCGGCATCAGATTCGGTCTCCATTGCCTTCCTCCATATTCGAAGGACTTTTCCTAGCATTGTAGGATTTGAAGATCAAGATAGGAAAAATCCTATTTCGAGTCGTTTCGGGATGACGGCACACCATGGAGGATCGGGACGTGATGCTTCTGCGCAGAGTTGAAAAATTCCTCGAACGCACGGGCATGCCCGTGACCAAGTTTGGCCGACTGGCCGCGCACGATCCCCGCCTGGTGGGTGATTTGCGCAATGGCCGCGAGCCGCGTTCCGCAATGGTATCCCGCGTGGAACATTTCATGAACACTTTTGCGGAGATCACCCATGTTGCTTGAACTTTCCAAAGCTTTCCATTCCGCCTTCGAAACGAAATGTGTTGTTGGCACGAGCTTGCCACCGCGCCGTCTGGCTACGGCAGAGCGGCTGATGCGGGCGGTGCGGGAAATCGCCGGCCCTTTAGCCGAAGTCGTCAGCCAGAGCGAAACACCGTGGGCCAGCATCACCTTTTCAGGCGCTCGGCACACGATGGTGCTGCGCTTTGCCGGAAGCGACGCGGTGAGCGATGGGGAGCGCTTTGTGGCGCTTTTGCCCGATCACGAATTCCGCGTGCGCGGCCAATTGGTGGCCGATGCGGCGATCACGCGCGTGGACCACGAACTGCTGCCCGCGCCACTGATGGAAGTGGAGTTTGAAATTTTGCTGCTGGACGAGGATTGAGCGGGACTGACGGATGGCTTTCGTGCGGCACCCAATTATTATTCGGTTCGTGTCGAGCCCTTCGACATGCTCAGGGTAAACTTCGAGCTTGGCCCGAAGTCGAAACACATGCGCGCTGTGTCTCGACTTCGCTCGACACGAACGGAGCTAGGGCAAATCCAGTCGCAACAGCGTTCAATCACTGCGGACCAGAATCGGCGCAGCCTTTGCCCCAACCCATTGGGCCAAGTCCACGGCATTGGAAACGCGGAACACCTCGCCTTTGGCATTCAGGAACAGCTCTTCCATCTCGGACCGGGTAAACGGACGCGAGCCGAGGCGGCCAAACACGGCCATCTGCCCACCGGTTTCATCCACGCCGCGATCACGGTCCAACCCCTTTGACAGCGCCAGCGCTGGTGTGGGCGTGCGTGCCCATGCGATAAGTTCGGGCTTGGGTTCGGGAGAGAAGCCGTAAAAGTTTGGCTGGCTGGACGGGCTGGTCAATTGCAGCACTTTCACCCCGTTTCGCCCATCGGCGACATAGGCGAACAGCGAGGCGTTGGTAGAGGCGACGATTACGTCTTCAGCGTCGGTCAATTTTCCATCGGCAGTGTAGCTGGTGTTGATTAAGGGCCGCGTGGGTGCGGTGATATCGACGATTACGAGGCCCTGCCTCTTGGCGGCGACATACGCATAAGTGCGCGAAAGGTAGACGCGGCGGGCATCGGTCAGCGGCACTGCGGCACCGGACACCGGCTTTGGCTGCGCCAGATTGGTTACGTCCAGCAGTTCGAGGCCCTTGGCGGTCGTTACCCACAGATAGCGGAATTGCAGTGCGGTGGCTCGAGGATCGGTGAGTTGCACGACCGAAGTGACGCGCGGATCGAGGCAGGTCTCTCCGCCTTTCTTGGCGCTGATTTCGCAGGGTTTATCCGCGCTCCACGCCTTGGTCAGGTGGACGGTGACCAGCGCATTGTCGGTGACGACGTAGGCATAGTCGCCTGCCAGCGTGATGTGCCGCGCGCTGGTGAGCACGCCGTCGGGATTAAAAGTAAAGCTGCGGGTGAAGAAGTTGTTGCGGAATTCGCCATCGGCCAGCGTATCGACATTGACCGCGATCAGCCCTTCGACCGCATCGGTGACGAAGGCATAGCTGTAGACCGGCGAGAACGGCTGTTCCTGATTGAGGCCACGCAGTTCGGGCGTGTTGCGCGTGGGGGCGATGGCCTGATTGGTGGGCAAGGCCATGCAGGTGGCGTTCTTTGTTTTTACGTGTGTATCGTGGCCCAGCGAAGAGAACGGCGCGGTGACGATGCGTTCGGAGAAGCCCTTGTCGCCAATCGCAGCAATGTCATAGGCGCGGAAGCCACCCTTGCCTTCAGCGACGAACATGTATTCGCCGCGCATCTGCAGGCAGCGCACGGCGTCTTTGGTGCCTTCAACGACGTTGGCGAACTGTTCTTGGCCCGTGGTTTCGCCTGACAGCTTGCTGTCGAACGGTTTGCCGCGCGTCCAATTCTTCAGCTCGCGATCGTTCTTCTCGACGTGCTGCTTCCAGTAATCGGGATAGGCATAGCGGTGCAGATAGGAGCCGATTACGGCCTGTGGTTCGTCCCACTCGGTCACGCGGACGGCTTCGAAGCCACCGGCAAGGCCGAACCACGCGTTCATGCCGACGAAGTTCACGTAGTTTGTGCCAAGCAGCAGCAGTTGCGCCATGACCGCGTTGTTGTCCTCGTCTTGGGCAACGTGGCAGTCGGTGCACTGCTTGGTTTCGTTCTTGCGCACGGTGTGGGGGAAGTGCGGCGCGAAGGCTTGGCTGGAGTAACCGATTGAGGAAATTGGCGGCTGCTGCACATAGATGCGTTCGCGGTTGATGTTCGTCGAGGACAGGATCAGCGCCGAAGTGGAGCGGATCGGCGCAGTGATGGCCTTGCCGCTGACCGGGTTGCCCGCTGCATCGAACTGCACCGGATCGGAGCCGGAGGACTTGTTGCGCTGATGCTTGCCCAGCTGGAACATGTCATCACGTGCGACCTGCGGGTTATAGGTCGCGTAGTTGCGGGTGTAGTCTTCCTCGTACTTGTGCGTGGCCGATTTCCAGTTCGCTTCAATCGGCAGATGGCAGCCTGCGCACGATGTGGTCCACGACAGGTGGCAGGTGAAGCAGGCCATGTCATCGTCACGGTGCGCGCGGGCTTCCTTGGGGATACCGGTGCCGAACTTGTAGTCGCCATCGTCTGATGCGGATTTGGCCATCAGCTTGGCACGGGCGGCCTTCGGGTTGAAGATCGGCGCGCCTGTGCTGTCCATTTTGCCGGCAAAGCGCGCGTCGACCGAGTCCTTCACCAGACTCATGCGCCACGACAGCTTGGGATCGATGATCGAGCGCTGGATCAGCACGCGCCTGCCGTCGGCCTCAGTGAACCATTCGAAACGGCGCTGGCCATCGGCGTTGCGCAGCAGCGAGAGGTTGTTGCCCTTTTCGGGCGCAGCAAGGTTCGAGGTCAACAGCGTGGGGTAGGCGTCGGGCGTGCCGTGGCAATCCTTGCAACCGATCTCCACCGCATTGGCGACCTCGCCATAGATCAGGCCATTGCCATGGCTGTCCTGCGCGAAGTGGCAATCGGCGCACTGCATGCCGATCTGCGCGTGGATGTCCATCATGTGGACGGTCCTGCCGGGATTGTCAGGGCCAGCATCCACGAACTTGCCCTCGGCGCCTTTACGGAACTTCTCGGGGTCATTCGGGTCGATGATGTGCGCCGTGTCGGTGCCGTAAGTGCTCATGTCGCCATCATCGTCGAGCAGATTGCCGCGACGGTCGCGCTTCAGGATCGCGCGGAAGTTCCAGCCGTGGCCGTGGTAGTCAGCGAACTGGGTGTCCTTGGCCTGGCTGTTGACGTCATAGACGTTGCGCAAAAATTCGACATCGCGCCACAGCCCGCGCGTGGCTGCGCCTTCGGGGTTGCGATCAAGCACTTCGCGCTGTTCATCGCTGGTGGGATAGAACTGCTTCTTGAACGCCTTTTCATATTCGGCGTCTGACATGCGCGCAGGCTTGGGCGCGCGGTTTTCCGGCCCCGGCCACATGCTGGGCGCATCGGATTCATAGTCCCACATCGTGTAGCCGAGGTAGCTGTTCAGAAAGATGTTCGGCTGGTGCATGTGGCAGTTCATGCACTGCGCGGTGGGAATGGCGCGGGTGAAGGCGTGGACCAGCGGGTGGCCACGTTCACGGTCTTGCATGGCGGCAGGACCGTTGGGTTCGTGCGCGTCATCGCCATGCGCGCCGCCGTGCTTGTCGGCCTTTTTCGCATGGCCCTTTTCGTCCAGCCCGGCAGCAGCATGAGCCGAGGCCTGATCCATTTTGGCGTCGTCCATCCTGCCGTGCGGCGCGATGCCCTTCGCAGGCGCATAAACCAGTTGCGTTGGCGCTGAAATCGCGCGGGCGCAATCATCGGCCATCGTGCCCGAGGCTTCCGCGTCAGACTTATCGCCGCCCAGATAATTGCCCTGCCCGCCGAGCACAGTGCCGCGCACCTTGTCGTGCGTTTCATGCGCCGTGGCATCGTACGTGCCATAAGCGCCCTTGCGGTGCTGGCCTTCGCGCAAGCTGTTGATCGTGGGGTCAGCGGTGACCGTCTGCCCATCACGCCCGCATTTGCCGTAGTTCAGCGAATGGCGCGGTTCGCGGTCATTCGCGTAGATCACGTGGCACGATGCGCAGCCCGATGAGCGATAATCTCCCGGCTGGTCGTTGGTGCCCATCTGGAACAGGAACGGGTCGTTCAGGCGGGTCTTGTGGATGTTCAGGACCGGGATAGCGACGCGCAGACCGGTGGCGGGGCCACGGTTGGACTGCTTGAGGTCGGGTCGGCCCGGCTCGTCCAGCCGCTGGATCAGGCCGGTGGAGTTGGGCAGGCCGATTTCAGGGAACTGCGGGTTGATCGTGCGGCCGCCATCTTCGAACACGCGGAATACGTCACCCGGCGGAATCTGGTGCCAACGCGGCAGCGGATAGAGGATCGGCAACGCGCCGCGCGCCTTTTCCTGCGGTGTGACCGTGCCCCACATCGGCTTGCCATCGGGGCCGATTTCCTTCGAGCCTGACTTGAGCAGTGCCGGTTCCCCTGCGCGGGTGAAGCTTTCGCCGAACATGTAGTTTTTGAACGGTACGATGCCGTTGTTGTAGGCAGCCCCGCCCCAAAGCATCGCGCCGGTGGACATCAGCGAGCGTTCGGACGCCTCGATGATCGACATGTGGCACGCCCCGCAGGCATCGCGCGCCACGCGATAGTCCGATGGGTTCACAAAGCGGACGAAATCAGGGCTTTCCTTGGCCAGCAGCGCATAGGAGCGCTTCGGGTTGGCCGAGGAAGGCCAGCCCCATGCCACCGGATACTTCGGCAGCACATGAGCGGCCTTCATCGCGCCCACATATTCCATCGAATTGGTGTTCCACGAACGGTCCGCCACCACTTTGGTGTCGCCGCCGTGGCAATCGGCACAGGTCAGCACAACGGCTGGGCTGGCGTGCATTGTGCGGTGATCGCTTTGCGTGTGGCAACTGACGCAGCCTGCGTTCTGCTTGTCGACGAATGCCCATTGTTCCTGCGCCGTTTCGCCCGGCTGGCCACGCGGAGCAGCCGGTGCGCGCGTATGCGTGACTTTCTGTGCCGGTTCTTCACCCGCAGCAAACAGAGCGCTCGGCACCAACAGCGCGGCAAACAACGCCATCAGCCATGCCAGTGGAAGAGTGCGGATGCGGCGCGTCAGGGTCATGGGCTGGGTCATCAGAAGGCCAGTGTCGCGTTGGCGAGGATGGAGTAGAAGCGGCTCGCCTTGCCCTGTTGTGCAAACAGGTTGTCAAAGCCCCGCCCCGGTTCAAGCACCGCGCCCGACAGGCGAAACACAAGATTCTGCGAGGCGTTTGGCCGCCAGATGGCCGAGACCGAGGCATCCCAGCCGATCTCCTTGGGGATCGAACCTTCGTTGCGCAGCACTTGCAGCACCTTCGTGTTTTCGAACCACAGGTGGTTGACGTTGGTCGAAACGCGCATCGTGGGCGTCAGGTCGAAATCCGTGCCTAGCCCCACCAGCATGGTGCCGGGATTGGTAAAGTTCGACTGGCCCTGTTCCTTTGACGAGCGCAGCGAATTAAGGATTCCGTTGCGGCCATTGATCGAAATCGCGCGGCCACCGCCAGCAAAAGGGATGGTCTGGCGGATCCAGTAGCTGGTATCAGCGCCCGCAAATTGCGGATTTTCGAAGATCGCATCAAACCCGCCTTCGACCTGATCGTAAGGGTCATTGTCGCCGCTGGCATAGAGGCCGGACAGGCGGATGCGCGTCCAATCGATATCATAGCTGAGTTCGGCAGCGGCCATGAAGGCGCGGATGTTGGCGGGGCCGCTGGTCAGGAAATTGTTGCTGTCATGCCCCAGCGCGCCATAGAATTGCGCTGTTACGTTCATGCGCCCGATGCGGCCATCGGCGGCATAGCCTAGATAGACTACATCGTAATTGCGCCCCCGCAGATCGCCCAGCAAAGCGGGGCGGACCGGGAAGCCGTTTTTGTCCACTGCGACCTGTCCACGTTCGCGGTTGATGTTCCATGTGGCCGAAAGCTGGCTGGTGAGGCCGACGACCGGGAAGTCCTGCCGATAGACATTGGCCATCAGCACGAAATCATCGCGCGGGGTCTGCGTAACGTCGTTCAGGCCCGAATTGGTGTCTTTCTCAAGCCGCCAGAACGCCGCCAGATTGAACTGGAAGCGGTTATTGTCACGGTTGCCGAACAGGCGGATGCCCAACTGGTTGTCGTTGAACAGGAAGCCTCGAAAGTCCGACTGCATCGGCTGAATGCCCGCACGGATCGAGATGAAATCGTAGCGCTTCGTATCGTACTGGCCGAGGTGGTAATCGACGAAGGCTTCCTGCAAGCCCACAAAACCATCGGTGCGGCGTGTGCCCTTGGACGGTTCAACGAACAGCACGCGGCGTTCGGGCACCTGCACATGATTGATATTGCCCGCAATCGCGATGCGGTATTCAATCGTCGGCGGTTTGAACGCGGTCATGCCCTTCAAAAGCGACACACTGGCGATGAAGGTTTGGGCCAGCACAAGGCTGTTGCTCCGCCCGAACACGTCAATCTGATTGGGATCGCTGGTGGTCTGGTTGCCGACCGGGATCGGAAAACTGCGCGGCTCGACAATCGTGTCGGACACGGCACCGGCAATCAGGAACCAGTCGTCGCCTTTCAGGAAGCCGGGGCGCTTGCCCTTGGCCAGCGGACGGTCCCCTTTCAGCAGGCTGTGGTGAAAGGGATCGAGCGAGGAGTGGCAGACCGAAGCAAGGCGCGGAAACAGGGTGTAGATCGACTGGTCGCGCTTGCCAGTGGTCCTGTCCTTTTGCGGGCAGAGCGACGACACGATGCGCCAGCGATCAGGCAGGGCAACATCGAGCGCGAGATTGCCCATCGGCCCTTCGCCATCATACTTGTCGTAGAAGGCTTCGGGCGGCGGCGCGTTGACCGCGCCGGGATTGTCCTGCTCGACCTTTTCGGGAAGCTGCTTGGTATAGCCGGGGCGGCGGCGGCCATCGATCAGCGCTTCGTCAGCGTCGGTTTCTCCGCCGGGCAGCGCGGCATCCGGCGGGTTCTGCGCATCGGAAACGGATTGAGGCTCGTCCGGCACCGGCTGATCGACCGGCTGGATCATGCCAAGTGCTGGCACAAGCAGGGCAAGCACCGGCAACATCATTTGCCCTCGCACACGTTCTGTTCGCTCGTATCGAGGAACGGCGCGAAGGGACAGTTCACGTAGCGCAGGCGCACGCCGCTGCCGATGGCGACGACGATGGTATCGGCGCGCATGTCCTTGGGCGCATTGCCGATTCCGCCGATCGTGGCCCCGGCGTTGTGCAGGCCGAGGAACGAGATCATGTCGTCCTGATCGATGCCATCACCGGACACGCCAATCGCGCCGATCAGACGGTTGCCGCGATAGATGGGGACCGAGCCGGGGAAAATCTGGATACCGTTGGCAAGGCGCTTTTTGCCGGTGGGCGTGTCTGGCACGCTGGAGCAGGTTTGCGGCGTATCGCTGCCCGCGCCTTGGACAAAGCCTGCGTGCTGCACCACATTGCCCGCCACCAGCGCGATCTGCAGGCCGGTGGCAAAGGGGCTGAAATCATCAATCGCGCGCGATAGCGGGCCGGGAGGGCGGCCCAGTTCGCCATCGGGGAAGTAGGGCCGTGATAGGTTGCCGCCCGAACGATCGGCAAAGGCCTTGGCCCCGGTCAGCGCGGTCTGGTCCCCCAGAAAATCGCGCACGCGCTGAACAAAGCTTTCCGCGCCGGGTGTGGCGAGCAATTGCTGCGCGGCCAGTGGGTTGGAAAAGAACGCCGCCGTACGCGCCTTTTGCAGCGACACGTCGATGCCGAAAATCGGCGCGTCGGGGCTGCGCACCTGTCCCAGCACTTCGCCGAAAGTATCGACCACGGTGATCGTCACTTGCGCGCGGCTATCGAGCGGGCGGCGGATCTGCGCGCGGGCGCGGGACATTACGGTGAAGGCTTCTTCCAGCACAGCGCGGGCTTCTGCGACGGTGAGCGGCTGGCCTACGGTGCCACCATCGGTCCCGGCTTTGACCGGATAGCGCGGGTTCCCAGCGCCATCGGTGAGCAGATAGGCATCGGCGAGTGCGAATTCGGACGCGCTGACCCGGCGAATGCCGCTGCGTTCCGTGCCATAGGCCGTGCCCGCCAGAACGGCGCTGCCGTCATGATATCCGTTCACCGGGATGAGTGTGCCACGCACATTGTTGATCGCGGCGAAGTTTGTTTGCAGCGCGGACAGCTTTGACGGTTGGGCATCCGCAAAGCGCAAGGTGGAGCCGTCGGCGGTGATGCGGTCGCCGCGAATGTCGGCTGCGGGGGCAAAGCCCTGAATGCCTGCTAGCGCGATGTATTCCTCGTCGTCCTGGTCGATGTCGTTGACGTTGGGATCATAGCCGTAGTCGCCATCGGCCATCACCCCGATGCCTCCGACGACAACACCGTTCTTGTAGAGCGGCAGACCGCCGGGATCAGCGGCAAGGCCCAGCGGCGAACGCTTTGGACCAATGAACGCGCCTGAGCCCGCATTGCCGGCCACGAAACGCGTATTGAGATCGGAACAGGGCAACTGGCTGAACTGCACACCGAACAGCGGCCCTGATTCCAGGCCCGGCGTGTTGGGCGCAGGCGGGAAATGCTCCTGCACGATCATGCTGGCGGTGCGGGTGGTGAAAGCATTCCCGCTGGAGGACAGGTAAGCGCCGGTCACTGCCTTGCTGATCGCGCCCATCGTAGCATCGACTTCGAGACCTTGCGCATCGATGCCGGGGTTGGCGATGCGGCCTGTGGCGGTGCGGCGGCTGGTGAGCATCCGTGTGGGTGCGCCGTTCATGCGGAACACGGCGAGCACATTGCCGACCCGGTCTACCACGCTGATGATCGCGGGCTTGCTGCGGGCCTGTGCCTCACCCACCGCTTGCGCGATGATCTGCTGCACTTCGGTTGCCGTCAGCGCTTCTTGCGCCGGATCAGCAAAGAAGCGCGAACTGGCGGTCGGCGTGGGCGTGGGCGTGAAGGTATCGCCTGAGCCGGATTCACCGCCGCCGCATCCGGCCAGCATCAGCGCCAGCGAAAGGACAGCAGCGGTGGACTGCCGGAGCGCCAGCGGCAAATGCATCAGCGCAGGCTCCTGATGGAGCGCACAGCCCCGCCCAGCGCACGGCGAAACGCTATCGGCTGGAACCCGTTGGGATCGCGGACGGCGGCATAGGCCTGATTGATCTGGATGCGCAGGCCACTGGCCGCCGAGGCGGAAACCATGCCCTGATTGACCATGCCGCCGAGCAGCGTATCCACCGCCATCACCGATTGCACCGCGCCTTCATAGTCGGTGAAGCGTTCGCCAATGGCATCGCTGGCGATGGAATCCATGATCGCAAAGGTCTGTTCACGGCTGAAGCTGGCCCCGGCGAAGCGGCTGGACAAGGCGTCAGCCGATTGGCGCAGCGATTGTGCGGCGGCCACAGTTTCTGCGCGGCCCACCAGCATAGCGCGGTGGAAGGCCTTGGCTCGTGCATCGAATGTCACAGCGGCATCGGGCGCGACGACCTTTGCCGCAGCCAGCAGCATGATCATGTTCTCGTCATTATAAGGCGGCGTGCCAAGGTCCAGCGGGCGGCCAGGGTTCGGCACCGCCGTAACACTCGCGCCTGCCTCGCCATCGTAGATGCGGCGGTGGCATGAATGGCAATCGTAGAAGGTGAATTCGGGGAAGATGCCGTCCACCGCGCGGGCGGGCTGGCTGAACAGTTGCAGGCTGCGCTTCACCGCCTCAGCCTGCCCCACCGCCCACATGCGCATGGCGTTGGTCTTGCCGCCCTTGCGCTGAACGTAGTCGGCGTCCTCGTCATGGTGCGCCTGCAAGGTGGTGAACAGGTCCAGCTCGAACGAAATGCGCGGATGGCCCGCTGCCATAATCCGGTGCGCGATGAACTGGCCTTTTGCGTCGCCCGAGAAGTGGCAATCGAGGCAGACTTGCGCCTTTACCTGCGGATTGACCAGATCGGTCATCCCTTGGGCCACATTGCGACGGTGGCTTGCGCCAACGGTGTAGTGGGTGGCGAGCCAGCTGCCCGATGCGCCATGGCAGGCTTCACAATCCACACCATCGGCAAGCCGCGCTGCGCCGGGAGAGGCATGACACCCGGCGCATTCGCGCTGCGCCCCGGCACCATCGAGGCCAAGGCGGCGCAGAATCGCCTGCCCGCGCGGTTCGAGCACCACGCGCCAGGCGCGGCTGTGCGCGCCGGTGGGTGAGGATTCCTCCTGCCAGCGCAACAGTTCATCCTGCCGCACCACCGCGCCATCGGCCACGCTGCGCCCATGACAGGTGGACCCGGTGCAAGATGCCACGCCGCTATGGCCCAGCAGCGGTGCAGGAACGGCCTCGGCTTTGACAGAAGCAGGGCCAAACAGCGACGAGGTGCCTAGCGCTATGCCCGCCATGGCCAGACACAGGGCACAGCTCAGCAGAACCGGGCGAGGTATCACCCGGAGCACAGCAAGCCGCTGTAATAGTGTCCTTAAAATGCTCTGCATTGCCCCTTGTCCCCACCGGCAGGAGACCGCCCGACGTTGTGCCTGTTGCGATGACTCACGCCGGAAGTGCTGCAATGCGACCCCGTGGAACCGAGACTAGGCCACCAAGCGAGCCGGGTTCAAGAGGCTAAACACCCTTTCGCACACAATTCAGCAATGTTCTGCCCCGCCCGTCCAAGGACAGATCAATATCCGCGCACCAGATCGACTTGCGCCAGCAGCGGATCGCCGCTGCGAAAGCGCGGAATGTTGTCGAGAAACCGCTTCACCGAGCGTTCGAACATCCGGGTCTGCGCACGGCCCGAAAGATGGCTGGTGACATGCGCATTGGGCACGCTCCACAGCGGATGTTCGGGCGGCAAGGGTTCGGGCGTCACCACATCAAGGAAGGCGTGGCCGGGGCGTCCGGCCTTCAAACCTGCGATCAGCGCATCCTGATCAACCACACTGCCGCGCGCCACGTTGATCAGCGTTGAGCCGGGCTTCATGGCCGCAATCTCGGCAGCACCGATCATGCCTTCGGTTTCTGGTGTGGCGGGCACGGCCAGGATGATCCAGTCAAACGTGCCCAGCTGCGCGCGCCATTCATCCGGCCCAAGCGTGCCTTCGCCGCCCGAACGCCGGACTTTGACCACGTCGACCTCAAAGCCTTGCAGCATCCGCTCCACCCGCTGCCCGATTGCGCCATAGCCCAGGATCAGCGCGCGGCTGCCAGCGAGTTCCACTTTGCCCGGCGAATCCAGCAGCCATTCGTGCCGGTCTTGCGAGCGCACAACTTCGCGATACCCCTTGGCCACGGTCAGCATGCCCATCACCACGTATTCGGCGATGGTGATGGCATTGATACCGGTGCCGTTGGTCAGGATCACGCCCCGTTCACGCAGCACATCAAGTGGGAAGAAATCGACCCCGGCATAGACCGAATTGAGCCATTTCAGCTTCGTCGCCAGCCGGATCGCCTTGTCCATGCCGCCAGGCTGATAAAGATCGAACCAGCCGATTTCTGCCTGCGGCGCGAGCGCGAAGAGTTCTTCGGCACTGCGAAAGAAGCGCGGCTCGATCCCGTCGGGCAGACGCCCTTCCAGCAGGGGCGCGGCCATGGCGTTCATGACGAGGACGGTCATGGTGCGCGCCGCTGTTCAATTTCGTTGCGGGCCGCATCGGCCAGAAAGGCGCTGCGCGTCAGGTTGCGGTCCGCTGCCGCACGGTCAATCGCATCGAGCATGCCGCGGTCCAATGAAATGTTGGCTCGCACTTGTCGCCCCGTGCGCTTGATAAATGGCACGGAAATCAGGAATGCACCGTCGGCCAATTCTGATGCGACACGTTCCCGCACCTGCTCAAGGCTGATCGGCTCAATAACCTGAGGCTCGTCTTCGAACCACAGTTCGAGTGCCTCGCAAGCATTGGGGATCAGTTGCTCAACTTCGTCGGCGGCAGAAAAGCAGCCCGGAAGATCGGGAAACGAAACGCCAAATGCGCTGTCAGTGTCCTTGTGAACCACTGCGTAGAAGTATTTCATAGCCAACCTGCCATTCGAGCAATGCTGCGCGCGGTGCCAAGCGGCAGGTCCTTCTTCGGATGAGGGACGATCACGGTCACACCATCGCGGCGGAACTTGTGATGCGATCCCTTGACCGAAACAGGCACAAAACCCTCGGCGAGCAGCCGCTTGACGATCTGGCGACTATCGCGCTCCATGTGTATTTATATACACACGACTAGTTTAAAAAGCAAGGTCAACCGAGCTTCCATTCCCAGCCGAGCGGGTCCCCGTCCATGACTTCGACGCCCTGTGCGGCAAGTTCGTCGCGCAGCACGTCGGAGCGAGCGAAGTCCTTGGCGGCGCGGGCTTCCTTCCGGGCTTGGAGCGTAGCCTCGATTTCTGCTTCGGTGATTTTGACACCCTTCGGACGAATGCGAAGATCTGATCGCATAACCTCAAGCAATCTCAAGCCCATAACAAAATCAAACCTAGCAACTAGGCCAAGCCGCATCTCCGCGTCATAGCCTTTACCAAAAATTGCCTCGTGCAATTCAGTAAGCGCAACTGGCGTGTTCAGGTCATCATCAAGAGCCGCGTCAAAACGCTGGCTTATTTTGTATTGAATCGAGTCATTCAGAAAACGTGTCGTCGGTGGCGCGCGCTCTTGGAGATTCCGTTCTGACCAGAAATCCGATCTTGGATCAGTGTATTGGCCTTTACCGCCAAAGTCCGAAGTAGGAAGCTTTGCCTTGAGCACTTCGATTCCCATCAACATCCGCTTCAACCGCGTCAGCGCCGCCGCCAATCCCTCCCAAGAAAACTCCAGCTCAGACCGATAATTCGCCTGCAAGCACATCATGCGGTAGGCGAGCGGGTGGTAGCCTTTGTCGATCAGCAGTTGCAGCCGCAGGAACTCGCCGCTCGACTTGCTCATCTTGCCCGAACGCTCGACGAGGAAGTTGTTGTGCATCCATACCCGCGCGCCGGAATTGCCAGGCATATCCAGCCCTCCAGCGCAGCAGAACGCCTGATTCTGCGCGATCTCATTCGGATGGTGGATTTCGCGGTGGTCGATGCCGCCGGTGTGGATATCGAACGGAAAGCCCAGCACTTCGCCCGACATGACCGAGCATTCGAGATGCCAGCCCGGAGCGCCCCTGCCCCACGGCGAATCCCACTCCATCTGGCGCTTCTCGCCCGGCGGAGTCTTGCGCCAGATTGCGAAGTCCGCCGCGTTGCGCTTGCCTTCCACCGCATCGATCCGGCCCTCGCCGTCCTCGGTCTGGGCGCGGGCAAGACGGCCATAATCGGCCACGGTTGAAACGTCGAAATACAGCCCGCTATCGAGCTCATAGCAGTGCTTGTCCGCGATCCGTTCAGCAAACTGGATCATCTGCGGCACGTATTCGGTGGCAATCGTCCAGCGCGCGGGCTGGCGGATGTTCAGCGCCTTGATGTCTTCCCAATAGGCCTGCGTGTAGTGCTGCGCGATGTCCCAGATGGACTTCGCTTCAGTGCGGGCCATTTTCTCCATCTTGTCCTCGCCCGCGTCGGCATCGTCGGTCAGATGGCCCACATCGGTGATGTTGATGACATGGGTGAGCTTGTAGCCCTTGAACGACAGCGTGCGGCCCAGAATGTCGGCAAAGACATAGGCACGCATGTTGCCGATGTGGGGGTAGTTATAGACCGTTGGCCCGCAGGAATAGACGCGCGCCTCGCCGCTATAGACCGGCTGGAACTCCTCCAACTGGCGAGTCAGGCTGTTGAACAGCTTCAGCGGGGCGGCGGGGGAAGGTGCATCAGACATGGCGAGAGCCTTGCCCCGCACCCCGCCCCCCGGTCAAGTCATTCGGCCTATGGCTGGGCAGGAACCCCGGCTTGCCCCGCACTGGCAAGGCTGGCCAGCAGATCAAGCTGCGCGGTGCAGCCCTTGTCAGCCATGGCAGCGGCAGCCTCAACCTCGTCAGTCGGCACGGTGCCGAGCAGCATCGTGCGGATCTTCACCGGCGCCCCCACCGGGCTGCTGAACGTGTAGGTCTGCCCATCGACCAGTGTCAGGCTGGCGGCGGGCCACAGCTTGAGCGGATTGCCAGCGCGCCAGTTTACATCGGCTGAGGTGCCATCAGGCGATTGCAAGGTGCCGATACCATCCAGCGTGGTATCGGGCCGCCACAGCACCAGCGTTGCCGGATCGGCCACGCAATAGGTGCCACCCTTGGTGACATCGATGTGCCAGACGTTCGAAGGCTTGCTCGGCACGGCAGCAACTGGCGCTGTGCCATCGCCGCGCACGGCCCCGGTGCGCGTGCGCACTGCACCGCCGCGCGCCATCATCGCGGCCAGCGCGGTCGCGCCGCCGCCATCGCGATTGACCGCGCCGTTCAGCGTGAACGTCCCCGGCCCGGCCAGCACCCGCGTGCCTGATTTGTCGAGCACGGTCACCTGATCGCCACCCTTGAGCACTACCGTGGCGTTGGCGGGCAGCTTCTTGCCCTGCGGATAGGCCGCCGCCGAAGGACCGGTTGAGCGCACGACGACCGATTGCGCCAGCGCCGCGCCGGGCATTGCCACACCCGCCAGCGCCACGCCCGCCAGCGCCACGATGCCCGCAACCCTTGCGCGCAGCTGCTTGCGATCAACCCAGCCCATAACTCTCTCCTTCATGCGACGTTTTCAGCCGCGCGATCAAATTCGCCAATGCCTCATCCCCCTGCACCGAATCGCGCAGCGCGGCTGTGAGGGCTTGCACACGCTGCGCATCACCCGCTGAATAGGCATTGAGCAGTTCCGCAGAATGTGCGCGCTGTTCAGGCAGCATGTCCGGCACCGGTTCAAACACTTGCACCGGCGTTGCCCGGCCACGCAGCACCACTTCGCCCATGGGCCGGAACCAGTCCAGCCCACTGCGCTCCGCCGCTTCGCGACTGACCAGCACTTTGGTATCGAGCGTCTTGTTCGCACCTTCGAGCCGCGCGGCGGTGTTCATCGCATCGCCCAGCGCGGTATATTGAATGCGCCCCTCTCCGCCGAAATTTCCGACCACCGCCTCGCCAAAGTGGACGCCCACGCGGGTGCGGCCAATCGGCGGCACGCCTTCGGGCACGGCCTTGCGGAATTCCTCGCCCGCCAGATACATCGCCCAAGCCGCCCTGACGGCACGCTCCCCATCATCGGGATAGGCAATCGGCGCGCCCCAGAAGGCCACCACTGCATCGCCCACAAACTTGTCGAGCGTGCCGCCATATTCCAGGACCACCGCGCTCAACCGGTCGAGGTAATCGTTCAGCAGCCGCGCAATCATCTCCGGTTCGACCGCATGGGTGAGCTTGGTAAAGCCCTCCAGATCGCTGAACAGGCAGAAGATTTGCCGCTTTTCGCCATGGAGCGAGAGCCGTTCAGGATTGCGCATGATTTCTGCCGCCACCGAGCGCGGCAGGTATTTGCCTAGCGCGCCTTGCGCAAATTCGCGCTGTGCCGCGTTGATGGCGCGCAAGGCGGAACTCACCGCCGTAAATGCAATCAGCCAGCCGACGAGCCAGCCGGTGGCAGGCACATCGAGCGTGTCATGGCCTGCCCGCTCCACCACAAAGGGCACCACCAGAAACGCCGCAAACTGCGCCAGCACCGCCAGCGCCAGGACCCAGGTGCGCGCTTGCGCCGCTGCCGTGGCCACGCCCAGCCCCACCGCCAACATTGCCGCCAGCGCCTTTGTCCATGCCGAAGGCGGCGCTTTCCACGCCTTGTCCAGCAGTTGCGCGAGCATCGAGGCGTGGACTTCCACCCCGATCATCTGCGTCTCACCCGTCACCGGATTGCCGGTGCGGCTGAACGGCGTGTCGAACTGGTCAAAGTCGGCAAAATCGCCGCCGATCAGCACGTAACGATCCTTGATCACCTCGGCCACGAAGGGCGCGGTATCCGGGTCGGCCAGCAGATCGATGGGAATTTTGTCAAACACAGGTCGATCGCTTGCCGTTGGCACACGGTAGCGGATCGGGCCGGTATAGGCGGCAAAGCGCGGGTCGGCCTGCGCGCCATCCTGTGTCAGCGCCAGCGAAAGCAGCGGCGGCAGGCCCGGATACTGCCGGGGCCAACGCCGCGCCACGCCATCGGCATCGGTTTCCAGCAGGATCGAGGCCGGGCCGACCTTCGGCGTTCGCACGCTCTGCTGGAACGCCCGCAGGTCCTGTTCCTGCTCATAAGTGATCGCTTCGGGGTTAGTGCGATTGTCGGCGTAGGCGATGTAAACCGGGGTCTGCATGGCTTTGAGCGAGACGCGCAGCAGTTCGTCATCATCCTGCGGGCTGTCAAACAGCACGTCGATGCCGATGCCCTTGGCACCCAGTTTGTCGATTTCCGTCAACGCTTTGGCAAGAATGGTGCGGTCCACCGGCGAGATCTGCCCGGTCGCGCGGTTGGTATCGGCGGTATAGACCACCAGCGTCACGCGTTTGTCGGTATCGGCTGGCGGGGCGAAGGTTGCGGCGCGCAGATCATAGAGCGCGGCTTCGGCATCGCGCAGCAGCGGCAAGCGCCAGCTGCTGAAGGCGATGAACAGCGCAAATGCGATCAGCCCCAGCGCCACGACAATGCGCTGCGCCCCAAGCTGGCCCAGCCCGCGCAAGGCGGTGCGGCGAATGTCGCTGACCCCGGCCTCGGTCCCCTCGTTCCGCCACGGCATTTGTCGCCCCCAATCCGCATGGCGACAGCAGCGCGATATTACGCTCCATCGCTCAACCCTGCTGCAGACCCCGTTGGGCGCTCGTGCGCCTCAGCCCCTGCTTAGGCGGATTGTTGCTATGCTGCCAATGCGGAACTGCACGAGCGCCAAGCGATCAGAAGCCAAGGAAGCGGACGTTGCCTTCCACTGGCTCACGGTCCCGCGGGAAATTGTTCACGCTGGCCTCTTCCACGCGATAGCCGATGGCCATGCCGCAGAAAAAGATGTGCGTTTCATCCGAAACGCCAATGAAGTCCTTGATCAGCCGGGCATGCATCGCGAGAAATTCCTGCGGGCAGGAATCGAGGCCCTCTTCGCGCAGCAACAGCATGATCGTCTGCAGCCACATGCCCACGTCCGACCACTGCGGCGAACCCATGCGCCGATCAAAGTAGCACAGCAGCACCGCAGGCGCGCCGAACGAGGTGACGTTGTTGCGCACGAAATCGCTGCGTGCATCGCCATCGCCACGCTCGATCGCCATGGCCTGATACATGGCCTTGCCCACCTCTTGCAGGCGGGCCTTGCATTCGGGGATCACTTCGGGCTGCGACCACGAGTATTCGATCGGGTCCTGCATCGGCGAGACCAGCATCTTGGCCTGCAGTTCCACCAGCGGCGCGCCGGTGGCAATCGTGGCTTCCCACGGCTGAAAATTGCACCCGGAGGGCGCCCAACGCGCCTTGTCCATCACCCGCTGCAACACGTCCAGCGGCACGGGATCGGGCTTGAACACCCGGATCGAACGGCGGGAAAGGACGGCTTCGCTGACGGTCATGGTGCTCATGGCGGATTAACTGCCCGGTTAAGGAACTGGCGTCAACCCGCCATGCGCAAGCGTCTAACTCAGCCCTTGGCCTTCATCGCGGCAACGGCGGCAGCAACCTCTTCAGGCCGAAGAGCGCCCGGTCCGGGGCCCATATCCTCGGCATCGACCAAGCGGTCGGTGCTGGACTTGACGAAGTCAGCCTCGTTCGACGGGCGAAGGTCGGGACGCCCAGCCATGATGCCCATCTTGATCTTGCACATGGCATATTGCGTTTCGTCGGCTTCGACCTGAAGCGCCAGCACGTCCTTGGCTTCGCTCTTCACGGTATATTCGTGGCGGCCCGGCTCAGTCACCAGAATGAAGTAGCGCCCTGCACCCAGCGAACTGATCTTCTGGCCGTTTTCGTTCACGGCACAGCCCATTGCTGCGCCCATAATCGTGCCGGTGCGGTAAAACACGATCTGACCCTTGCCAGCAGGCGGCGGCGGGATGACGACCGGAGCCTTTTCAGCGGCCATCACGCTGGAAGCCGCAGCAGGAATTGTTGCTACAGCAATTGCTGCGCTTAACATGCGTACGGTTGATTTCTTCATCAGTTACCCCTTCCCTGTGACGCGGCACCATTGCCAGCGTTGGATTCCGATATGTTCTGCGGCTCGACTTTGCCTGCAGGCGCAGACAATTCGATGACAAATGGCTCCGCCGTCTTGGCAGGCAGAATCGTGCCAGCGGCGAGGTTCTTTTCACCGCCGCTGATGAAAAAGCCGATCACGCTTGCAACAGGGATAGTGCCAGCAGCCACAGCGTTGAGCGCGGTTACAGTGCCGACGTTGTCCAAACCGATGGCTTCCAGCTTGAGCGAGCGCAAGCGAAGCTGACGTTCGCCCACCTGAAGATACTTTGCAGCCAGCACCAGTTCACCCGGTGCGCCGCCGCCGCCACCTTTTTTCGCGTGGATCACCTCGCCCTGCCCCGGCGTACCGGCGCGGATGGCTTCCGCACCATCAAGCATGACCGGTTTGGCCAGATGGAATGGAAACACTTCGCCCGTCTTGCTCAATTTGCTGCCGAGAGCGACATCAATCGCGATTTCGACGGGAGACAAGGCAGGAATCGTCACTGAGGAGCTTGGGGGTGCAGCGACTGCTGGCGGTGAAGAGTTGGTCGGCTCTGCTTGACTGACAACCTCTTGCGCGATGCTTGTAGCAGAGACCGCCACAGTGAAACCAAGCGCCATTGCACTGCTAACGAAGCTGCTGATCGTCCACCCCATGCCGCACCGTCTGCCTGCTTGTCATCATGATGACAAGTGGGTTCGATCAGACTTTGCTATTCATCCTCAAACAGATCCGCCAACTGCTCGATGATCGTGCCGCCCAATTGTTCGGCGTCCATGATCGTCACCGCGCGGCGATAGTACCGCGTCACGTCGTGGCCGATTCCGATGGCCACAAGCTGGATCGGCGATGATTTTTCGATCCATTCGATCACCTTGCGCAGGTGCTGCTCAAGATAGCCTGCATTGTTCACCGACAGCGTGGAATCGTCCACCGGCGCGCCATCGGAAATGACCATCAGGATACGGCGGTCTTCGGGCCGTGCTAGCAGGCGGCTGTGCGCCCACATCAGCGCTTCGCCGTCGATGTTTTCCTTCAACAGGCCTTCACGCATCATCAGGCCAAGGTTGCGGCGCGCGCGGCGCCAGGGTTCATCAGCCTTCTTGTAAACGATGTGGCGCAGATCGTTGAGGCGGCCAGGCTGTGCGGGCTTGCCGCCTGCCAGCCACGCCTCACGGCTCTGTCCGCCCTTCCATGCGCGGGTGGTAAAGCCCAGAACTTCGGTCTTCACGCCGCAACGCTCAAGCGTGCGCGCCAGAATGTCGGCGCTGATGGCGGCGATGGAGATCGGCCGTCCGCGCATCGAACCCGAATTGTCGATCAGCAGCGTGACGATGGTGTCCTTGAACTCCACATCGCGTTCGATCTTGTAGGACAGCGAATGGCCGGGCGAGATCACCACGCGCGCCAGCCGTGCTGCATCGAGCAGGCCTTCTTCCTGATCGAAATCCCATGACCGGTTCTGCTGCGCCATCAACCGCCGCTGCAACCGGTTCGCCAACCGCGTGACCACGCCCTGCAGGCCCTTCAACTGCGTGTCGAGATAGGCGCGCAGCCGGGTCAGCTCTTCCTCGTCGCACAGTTCGGTGGCGGAAACCACTTCGTCAAACTGGCTGGTATAGGCCTTGTAATCGAAGTTCTCAGGCAGATCGGTCCACGGACGGTTGGGGCGTGTGGGCAGCATGCCCTCTTCGCCCTCGTCGGCCATGTCGGAATCGGCAGAGTCTTCCTGCTCGTCCATTTCCTGCTCGGTGTCCGAATCTTCGTCACCTTCGCTGGTATCGCCGGCCATTTCAGAAGGCTGCTGCTCCTGATCGTCGGAGCTGGTGGGCTCTTCCTCGCCCTCGTCCTCCTGATCCTCGCCTTCGTCTTCCTGGCTGTTGTCATCATCTTCGCTGGCAGATTGCGTCAGGTCCAGATGCTGCAACATATCCAGCGCGATCTGCTGAAACGCGCGCTGATCATCAAGCGAGAGCGCCAGCGCTTCGACATCGTTGCCGACCCGGCTTTCGATCCAGCTGCGCACCATCGCCATGCCGGTCTGCGCCGATTCAGGCGCTTCTTGCCCGGTCAGCTTTTCGCGCAACAACAGCGCCAGTGCGGTGGGCAACGGCACCTCTTCGGGCTTGGACGCGCGGGCAATCGGATCGGACGCCGTGCGCACGCCCACCGCAGCGTTCAGATTGGCGCGCATGCCCGCATAGGCATTGGCCCCCAGCGCTTCATAGCGCACCTGTTCGACCGCATCATAACAGGCGCGGGCAAGTACCTCGCCTGGAGCATGGCGGCCGTGCAGCACAGCGTTGTGATGGCGAAGGCGAAGCGCCATCGAATCGGCATGGCCGCGCGCTTCGGCCACCTGCTCTGCCGGAAGCTGCCGCCCCGGCATCGGCACGCGCATCGATTGGCCAGACTGCACCGGCGCATCGGCCGTCCACGCCACTTCCACCTCGGGATCGAGCGAAATGGCGCGGGCAGTGCCGGTCAGCACTGCCCGAAAACGGTCGAGGGGAGTTTCGTCAGCCAAAGCCTGCCTTCAGATTCCGGGCCAAGAACCTGCGCCCCCGCCCCTCGACAAGCTCGGGGTAAACAGCGGGGGCCTCAGGCGGGCCAACACGAGTTCATCCTATGCTTTGGCCGGTCTTTGCCCAATCTGCAAGGAAGCCTTCGATGCCCTTGTCCGTAAGGACATGTTTGAACAGGCCCTTGATCACGGCGGGCGGCGCGGTGATCACATCTGCACCGATCTTCGCACTTTCCAGCACGTGCACGCCGTGGCGGATCGAGGCGACCAGGATTTCGGTCTGGAATGCATAGTTATCATAGATCAGGCGAATGTCGCGGATCAGGTCCATCCCATCGAAACCGTTATCGTCATGGCGGCCCACAAACGGCGAGATGAACGAGGCACCGGCTTTGGCTGCGAGCAGCGCCTGATTGGCCGAGAAGCACAGTGTGACGTTGACCTTGGTGCCTTCGCTGGTCAGCGCCTTGCAGGTCTTCAGCCCGTCAATCGTCAGCGGCACCTTGATGCACACGTTATCGGCGATCTTACGCAGGATTTCAGCCTCACGCATCATGCCTGCATGGTCGAGCGCCACGACTTCTGCCGAAACCGGACCATCAACCAGCGCACAGATTTCGCGCGTCACTTCGATGAAGTCCTTGCCCGCCTTGGCAATCAGCGTGGGGTTGGTGGTCACCCCATCCAGCAGGCCGGTGGCGGCAAGATCGGCGATATCGGCAGTGTCAGCGGTGTCGACGAAGAACTTCATGTGCGTGGCCTTCCAGATGGATGAGCGATTCCCCCCGCCTATAGGCAAAGGCTGCAGCCTTGTCAGGCTTCATCCATACGAATTAGTCAGACTATTTGAGGGTAAGCGCGGCGATCAATACCGGATCGTTTGTTGAACGCGGATCGGCCCGGATGGCTGCTTCCTCGCGGCCAATGGCGCGGAAAATCGCCGTGTCGGCCTGCAGCGCCAGCGCGTTGGCAATGCCACCGACGTCCACGCCGGTCAGCGCAGCCAGCACCTGCCCAACAAGTGGCTCACGGCTCACGCGAATCGCGTTGCCGAACTCGGGCACCATGATCCCGACAAGGCTTGTGCCCATCTGCTGATGCAGAAAATCTGTCGCTGCCATGGGATTGCCGCCGCGGATCAGGGCGAGCGCATCGCGCACGCCAATCGTGCGCACCGCATCGGCCACCGCAGGCGCAGCGCGGGTGGCCGCATCAAAGGCCATGTCGTTGAAAGCGCGCTGCAATCGGTCTTTCAGCAGTGGCCCGGTCAGGATTCGCGCCAGCACGCCGCCACGATTGCCGATGGATTCGGGCAAAGCCAGGCGCGTCACCGAATCATCCCAGAAACCGCCCGGAGCGAGAAGGCGCGCAAAGGCCCGGTCACTGGAAAGGAACAGCAATCGCCGCACCGCTTCCTCCAGCGAAAACGCCGGGAAGCCGGAACATCCGGCCAGAGCGAGCACGCCGATTGACGTCATGCCGCCAAGCATGGCGCGCCGATGGATCAGATGAGCAACCTCAGACACGTCTTTTCTCCTCAGTTCCGTGGGCACCGGGCTTTGCCCCCGGCCATCGCGCCCCATATAGACCCTGTTATATGAACCGCGTCCGATGCCTTGTCTTCAATGCCGCACTCGGCCCGCTCGATTACCGGGTGCCCGCCGGGATGGACGTGGAACCGGGCAGCGTCGTGCTCGCTCCGTTGGGTCCGCGCCAGATCATCGGCGTGGTTTGGGAGGCTGACCGTCTGCCCGCCACCGAAGTGCCTGAAAACAAACTGCGCCCCTTGCTGCAAGTGCTGCCCGTGCCGCCCCTGCCCGCGCCTTTGCGCCGCCTGATCGAATGGACGGCAGACTATTACCTCGCCCCGCTGGCCGCTGTCGCGCGGATGGCGCTTTCCAGCAACGCGGCGTTGCAGGGCGGCGGGACGATTACCGAATATCGCCTCACCGGGCGCGAGCCCGGCCGCATCACACCGCAGCGTGCGATTGCGCTCGATCTATTGCAGGACCAGCAGGCAACGATCCGCGAACTGTCTGAAATCGCGGGCATTTCTGACGGAGTACTGCGCGGGATGGTCAATGGTGGATTGCTTGAGGCAGTTGTGGTCGATTCGGACCGCCCCTACCCCGCCGCTGATCCGCATTACGCCGCGCCTGATCTGTCGGACCAACAGGCTGAAGTTGCTGCTAAATTCGTCGATGCGGTAAAGGCACGGGAGTTCCGCCCCTTCCTGCTCGATGGCGTGACAGGATCGGGCAAGACCGAGACCTATTTCGAAGCCATCGCCACCGCGATCGAGGCGGGGCAGCAGGTGCTAGTGCTGCTGCCGGAGATCGCGCTGACGGAAACTTTCCTCAAACGCTTCGAAGCGCGCTTCGGCGTTCCGCCGGTGACATGGCACAGTTCGCTCAAAGCGTCCGAGCGCCGCCGTGCGTGGCGTTCGGTGTCGCTAGGTGCCGCTCAGGTGCTGGTAGGTGCACGTAGCGCCCTGTTCCTGCCGTTTGCGAATCTGGGCCTGATCGTGGTCGACGAAGCGCATGAAATCTCGTTCAAACAAGATGATGGCGTGCGGTATAATGCCCGCGATGTAGCCGTGATGCGCGCGCGGTTCGAATCCTCACCTGTGATTCTTGCGAGCGCCACACCCGCGCTGGAAAGCCTGCAGATGGCAGAGGCCGGACGCTATGAGCGCGTGGTCCTCCCTGCCCGGTTCGGCGGGGCGACTATGCCCGAAATCCGCGTGCTGGATTTGCGTGTGGACCAACCCGAACGCAACCACTGGATCGCGCCGCCGCTGGTCGAAGCCTTGAAAGACCGGCTGGAAAAGGGCGAACAATCGCTGCTGTTCCTCAACCGCCGGGGCTTTGCGCCGCTAACGCTCTGCCGCGCCTGCGGTTACCGGTTCCAGTGTCCCAACTGCTCGGCCTGGCTGGTGGAGCATCGCCTGAGCAAGCGGCTGGCTTGCCACCATTGCGGGCATGAAGTGCCCACGCCTGATGCTTGTCCCGAATGTCATGAGCCGGACTGCCTTGTCGCCTGCGGTCCGGGGGTGGAGCGGATTGCCGATGAAGTGGCGGAAATCCTGCCGAATGCGCGGGTTGCGCTGGTCACTTCAGACACGCTGACAAGTCCGGCCAAAGCCGCCGAATTCGTCGAAAAGGCCAGTGCTGGGGCGATTGACGTTATCGTCGGAACCCAGCTCGTGACCAAAGGCTACCACTTCCCCGAACTGACGCTGGTGGGCGTAATCGATGCCGACATGGGGCTGGAAGGCGGCGATCTGCGCGCAGCGGAACGGACCTACCAGCAAGTCGCGCAAGTCGCCGGGCGCGCCGGGCGCGGGGCAAAGCCGGGCGAAGTGATGATCCAGACCCGCCATCCCGAAGCCGCCGTGATCGAAGCGCTCGCCAGCGGTGACCGCGATGCCTTCTATGCCGCCGAGGCCGAGGCCCGCCGCGATGCCGGAGCGCCGCCGTTCGGGCGCTGGGCGGCGATTATCGTGTCGAGCGAGGACGAGGCCGAAGCGCGAGATGCGGCGCGCGGCATCGGCGGCACTGCGCCCCGGCTGGACGATGTGCTAATCCTTGGCCCTGCGCCTGCGCCGCTGTCTTTGCTGCGCGGGCGCTATCGCTATCGGCTGCTGATCAACGCGCGGCGATCAACTGAAATTCAACGGATTATCCGCGAATGGCTCGATCCGCTGCGCTTTCCGCCCGGAGTACGAGTGGCGGTGGATATCGATCCGTATAGCTTCGTCTGATTTCCATTTTCCGGCCCCAACGGGCAGGTTGAACCAATCGATTGCTCGGCCATTGCCAACACATGACTGACAGCAGCCCCGTTCTCGTCCCTATTCCGGGCGATCAGCTCTCGATGGCCATCTCCAGCCTTGCCGACCGCACGCCGGAAGACACGGTGGTACTGATGATGGAGGTGGCCGAGGAGACGACCTACGTTCGCCACCACCAGTCCAAAATCGCGCTGATCCTTTCGGCCATGCGGCACTTTGCCGAGGAATTGCGCGCGGCGGGCTGGACGGTCGACTATGTGAAGTTGGACGATCCCGAAAACACCGGGAGTTTCAGCGGCGAAGTGGAGCGCGCCGTGGATCGCCACAAGCCGCGCGGAATTCAGATGACCGAACCCGGCGAATGGCGCGTGCGGCAGGAGATGGAGCAGTGGCGCAGCGATTTGGGCGTGCGGGTGCGGATCCTCCCGGACACACGCTTTGTCTGCCCCTTGCCCGATTTTTTCGAGTGGGCCGCCGGCCGCAAGGAACTGCGCATGGAATGGTTCTACCGCGAAATGCGCCGCAAGACCGGGCTGCTAATGGAAGGCGACAAACCGGTTGGCGGGCGCTGGAATTATGATGCGGAGAACCGGGGCGGCCCGGAAGCGGGGCTAAAACCGCCCGTAATTCCGGCGTTCGAACACGATGCAATTACGCGCGACGTGTTAGAACTCGTGGCAAATCGCTTCGGCAACCATTTCGGATCGTTGAAGAATTTCGGCTGGCCGGTCACCCGCGCCGGTGCCGAAGTGGCGCGCGATGCCTTCCTGAAGGATCGGCTGCCGCTGTTCGGCAAGTATCAGGATGCAATGGTGGCGGGTGAGGATTTCCTGTTCCACGCCGTCCTCTCGCCTGCGATCAACTGCGGATTGCTCGATCCGCTGGACCTGTGCCGCAGGGCTGAAGCCGAATGGCGCGAAGGCCGCGCGCCGCTGGAGGCCGTAGAAGGCTTCATTCGCCAAATCATCGGCTGGCGTGAATACATCCGGGGCATGTACTGGCTGGAAATGCCGGGGCTGGCCGATGCCAACGGACTGGATGCGCAGCGCCCGCTGCCCGATTTCTACTGGACCGGCGAGACGCCGATGCGCTGCCTCGCCGATTGCGTGCGCACCACGCGCGACAATGCTTATGCCCACCATATCCAGCGGCTGATGGTGCTGGGCAACTTTGCGCTGCTGGCGGGGCTGAAACCGCAGGAGGTCGCCGACTGGTATCTGGCGGTCTACGCCGATGCTTATGAATGGGTGGAACTGCCCAACGTGGCAGGCATGGTGCTGCATGCCGACGCCGGGCAATCTGGGGGCCGACTGGCATCAAAGCCCTATGCCGCCAGCGGGGCATATATCGATCGCATGAGCGATTATTGTGGCAAGTGTGTTTTCGATGTGAAGAAGAAGACGGGTGACGGCGCTTGCCCATTCAACGCGCTGTACTGGCATTTTCTGGCGCGGAATGAGCAGAAGCTGGCAGGCTATCACCGGCTGGCACAGCCCTATGCCACATGGCGACGGATGAGCGAGGACAAACGGGCGGAGTATATGGCAAGCGCAGAGGCGTTTCTGGCGACAATGGAGCCAGCGGAGGTGGGTTGGGCAAAGTAGACCTCCTCACCTCGTCATTCCCGCGCAGGCGGGAATCCAGTGCGGCGAAAAAATTGCCGTCGCGAAGCGACGACCTTGCTTGACGCTGGATTCCCGCCTGCGCGGGAATGACGAAAGCGTGTGAGGCGCTCAGCCCGAATGCTTCACCCACATCGGCGGCCTGATCCCGCCCAGCCGCACAACACGTGCCAGCAGCAGCAACCCTGCCCCCGTCGCCACCAACAGCGCAATCACGCTGGCTTCCAGTCCGAACGCGCCGCCGGTCAGCCAGTCAGGCCCTTCCCGCACCGTGATCAGCAAGCCTTCGGGTGCCCTGCCGCCTGAAACCGGCACACTGAACACCCAGCCTTGCGTGAAATTCCACGCAGCGTGGATGCCGATGGGAACCCACAGCCGCCGCGTCCACAGATAGGCTGCGCCCAGCAGAATCCCCGCCTCCATCGCAATGGCAAAGGCGGCAAAGAGGCCGGCGCCATCATTGGAAAGGTGCGCCGCGCCGAAAAGCGCCGATGTGATGAACAGCGCCGCCCATGTGCCCAGCATCGCTTCGATATGGCGCAGCAGGATGCCTCGAAACAGGATCTCCTCGATCACGCCTGAGGTGACCGCCAGCGCCAGCATCGCCCAGAGCGCGCCCACACCGTTGACCCGCTCTACCCGGATGCCCCCCATCACCGCCACGATGCCGGTGGCCAGCGTGAACAGCGCAGCGCCGATCAGCAAGCCGCGGGGCAATTCGCGCAGGAACGTGGCGGCGGGCAATTCATCGTTCGCGCGCCATTCGATCCAGCGGCGGCAGCCCAGATAGATCACAATCGTGAGAATCGCCGTCAGTAACGCACCCAGAAAATGGACCGGTCCCTCCGTTGGAACTGTGTTGAGCAGCAAGGCAGAAATCAGCGAAGCGCCGATGCCGATGACCAGAAATTCGATGATCAGCAATGTCAGCGGAAAAGCGATGATGCGGCGCAGAACTCCCGGCATTGTCGCTTGCACATCATCCATCATCATTCCCCGCTGCGCTTGCGCTCCTTCTCAAGCAATCGCTGCTTGATCTCAAGCCCATAGGCATAGCCGCCCAGCGATCCGTCCGATCGGATCACGCGATGGCAGGGGATCAGCACCGCCACGTTGTTGGCCCCGTTGGCAGAACCCGCTGCCCGCACCGCGCCAGGCCTGCCCACTTCTGCGGCGATTTGCGCATAGGATCGCGTCTCGCCCGGAGGGATGCGCCGCAACGCTTGCCACACCGCTTCCTGAAAGGCGGTGCCTTTTACATCGAGCGGGATATGCGCGTGGTTGCCCGGAGCCTCCACCGCAGCAATGACATCGGCCAGCAAGGTGGCAAAGGCATTGTCGCCCTGCTCCAGCACCGCGTGGGGAAAGCGGGCGCGCAAGGCGGTCTCGTCCTCGTTGAAGGACAGGCGACACACGCCCTTGGCGGTTGCAGCGACCAGCATGGACCCCAGCGAGGTCGGCACGACAGCCCAGCGGATCGTCACCCCTCGCCCGCCGTTGACCCAGACCGATGGCGCCATGCCAAGCCGGTCTTCGGCGGCGGAATAGAACCGCGACGGGCCTGAAAACCCGGCATCGTATATGGCGTCAGTCACGCTCGCAGCTCCTGTCAGGGTTTGGACCATGCGCTCCTTCTGCAGGGCGCGGGCATAGGCAGCAGGGGACAAGCCCGTGTGGCGGGCGAAGACACGCTGGAAATGGGTGGGCGAATAGCCACACCTCGCGGCCAGATCAGCCAGTGCCAGATTTTGCCCAGCCGCCTTGATCGCCTCGATCGCGGCCAGCATGGCGCGTTCATCGCGTGACACATCATCAGGTAGACAGCGCAGGCAAGGCCGCAGGCCTGCCATCCGGGCAGCCTCGCCATTGGCAAAGAAGCGCACGTTCTGACGCCGAGGATGCCGTGCAGCGCAGGACGGGCGGCAATAAATACCGGTGCTGAGCACGCCGGTGACGAAGCGCCCATCGAAAGCCCGGTCGCGCGTTAGCACGGCGGCCCATGCGTCATCTTCGGGGATTGCTGGCGTTTGCGTCACGGGATCGGGATAAAGCGCGGGGCGCGAAGGGCAAGTGCGGTTTGCTTTGGACATCGGGGGCCTCCAACATTGTGAAGACATCCTGCCGATTTGCGACAGGGCACGCGTCCCGCACCTTGCGGTCAAAGCAAAAGGGCGCAAGAAGCGGCGCCATGCGCGTCGCCCGACAGATAACAGCTTTCCTCGCCATTTTGCTTGCCGCTTTGGCAGGCCCTGCCGCCTTGGCCGATCCAGCCGATATCAGCGCCGCCAGCCGCTCAGTCGTGCGTGTGGTCATCATCGAAAGTGATGGTGACAGGGCCCGGCTGATTACGCATGGCACCGGCTTTGCCGTGTCGCCCAACCTGATCGTGACCAATGCCCATGTCGTGGACCAACTGCGCGGCGATGATTCGCTGATTGCCGGGGTCGTTCCGGCCGAAGGACGCAGTGGCTATCCGGCCAAGCTGGTCGCCTATTCCCCCGGCAACGATCTGGCGCTTTTGCGCATCGAAGGCGGCGGATCGATCACGCCGATCACGCTGTTCCCGGCCGCACCGGGCGATGGGGCAGAGGTCTATGCTGTGGGCTATCCCGGCAATGTCGATCTGGCACAGGGTCTGTCGATGGCCGATCTGGTCATGCCGCAAGAAGCGGTGAAGACGCGCGGCTATCTTTCGGGCGGGCGTTCATCACGCTCTTTCGATACGCTGTTGCACACCGCACCTTTGGGGTCGGGGAACTCGGGCGGGCCGCTGCTCGATTCCTGCGGGCGCGTCATCGGCGTCAATTCGTTTGGCACGATCAGTGATAACGGCACCGATTCGTCGTTCTTCTTCGCCATTTCGATGCGTGAGCTGGCAGCATTCCTGCGCAAGGCCAATGTCGAGGTGCGCACCAGCGGGCTGCCATGCCGTTCGATCGCCGATCTGAACCGGGCTGAGGCTGAACGCGCGGCTGGCGAAGGCGCGCGCCTTGCCGCTGCAAACGCAGCGCGCGCAGAAGCGGCCGATCGCGCACTGGACGCCGCGCGGCGCGAGGCCGAGATTGCGGTCTTATCTGAACGCGACAACGGCTTGGCACTGGCCGCGTTGCTGCTGGTTGGCGCTTTGGCCGCAGGCGGCTGGGGCATGGTGCAAGCCTCCAAGCGGCGCGGACGGTTTCAGCGCAAGCATGTGGTGGGAGCCGTTGCCCTGCTGGCCTCGGCGGTAATCGTGTGGTTTCTGCGGCCCCCGCTGACTTCCATCGAAAGCCGCGCGCGCGAACTGATGGAAGCACCTGCACAAGGCGCAAGCAGCGCTGCAGCGGATGCTCCAACCCTTGCCGCGGCAAGGCCCGACTCCGGCAAGATGATCTGCGTGCTCGATCCGCAGCGTAGCCGGGTGACCGTATCCGACATTACTGACGTACCGATTGAATGGGCCGAGAGCGGCTGTATGAACGGCAAGACGCAGTATGGTGCAGCGCAAGATGGCTGGAGCCGCATCCTAGTGCCCAATGGCGAAGAGGCGGTGTCGGTGAATTCCTATGACCCGGCATCGCAGACCTACACGGTGGAGCGCTTTCTCGTTGATCTCCAAACGATGACAGCGGCCCGGGCGGAGCGGGCAAAACTGAATGCGCCAGCATGTGGCGCGGGCGAGGAAGCAGCGCGACAATTCGGCCAGAACCAGCAGGCGATCAAGACCCTGTTGCCGCCAGAACCCAACGAGCGGATGCGATATAACTGCCAAAGCGCCGGGTAATTCGCCAGCGAGGGCGGAAATTCCCAATCATACCTATGCACAAGATGGCAACTCGCATCTTGTCATAACGCCGTGACGTTGCTAGGCGCGCCCCGTCTACAGGCCACTCGGTGTTCGTCACCGGGCATGGGTCTGCATCGGCTTATCCTTGGATGAAGGAACCTCGGCGCGTGGAGATTTCCGGCGGCATTACGGCCAGCTTGTCAGGGCGTTACGCTTCGGCGTTGTTCGAACTGGCAAATGAACAGGGCCAGGTTGCGTCCGTTGAACGCGACCTTGAAACACTTGATGCTGCACTGCGCGAATCGGCTGATTTGAAGAGCCTGATTTCCAGTCCGCAACTGGGCCGCGAAGAAGCGGGCCGCGCAATCGCTGCGGTCAGCGATGTGATCGGCCTTTCGGACCTGACAAAAAAGTTTATCGGTGTGCTTGCTGCCAATCGCCGCTTGTCGGACCTGCCCGGCATGATCCGCGCCTTTGCACAGATCGCCGCTGCCAGCCGTGGCGAAGTGAGCGCAGAAGTAACCAGCGCGCACGCCCTCGACGATGCCCAGATCGCAGCCCTCACCGAAAAGCTGAAGGCGCGCACCGGCAAGTCGATCAAGCTCAAGACTAATGTCGATCCCGAGATCCTCGGTGGACTTGTCGTGAAAATCGGCAGCCAGATGATCGACAGTTCGATCCGCACCCGTCTCAATTCCCTCGCTACGGCGATGAAGGCTTGAAGCCTCAAGGCTCTGTGAAAGGCTGAAAATGGAAATCCGCGCCGCTGAAATTTCGAAGGTCATCAAGGACCAGATCGCCAGCTTCGGCACCGAAGCCCAGGTCTCGGAAGTCGGTTCCGTGCTCTCGGTGGGTGACGGTATTGCCCGCATCCACGGTCTGGACAACGTTCAGGCCGGCGAAATGGTCGAATTCTCGAACGGCGTAAAGGGCATGGCCCTGAACCTCGAAGCCGATAACGTCGGCGTCGTGATCTTCGGCTCGGACGCCGAGATCAAGGAAGGCGATGTCGTCAAGCGTACCGGCACCATCGTTGACGTTCCCGTCGGCAAGGGTCTGCTGGGCCGCGTGGTCGATGCTCTTGGCAACCCGATCGACGGCAAGGGCCCGATTGTTGACGCCGTGCGCCAGCGCGTCGAAGTCAAGGCTCCGGGCATCATCCCGCGCAAGTCGGTGCACGAACCCGTGCAGACCGGTCTCAAGGCAATTGACGCTCTCGTGCCCGTGGGCCGTGGCCAGCGCGAACTGATCATCGGTGACCGCCAGACCGGCAAGACTGCCGTCGCCATCGACACCTTCATCAACCAGAAGGGTCCGAACGCGGGCGATGACGAAGGCAAGAAGCTGTACTGCATCTACGTTGCCGTCGGCCAGAAGCGCTCGACCGTAGCGCAGATCGTCCGCCAGCTCGAAGAAAACGGCGCGATGGAATATTCCATCGTCGTGGCCGCCACCGCTTCGGAACCGGCACCGCTTCAGTATCTTGCGCCTTACACCGGTGCGACGATGGGTGAATTCTTCCGCGACAACGGCATGCACGCCGTGATCGTGTACGACGACCTTTCCAAGCAGGCCGTGGCCTATCGCCAGATGTCGCTGCTCCTGCGTCGTCCTCCGGGCCGCGAAGCTTATCCCGGTGACGTGTTCTATCTCCACAGCCGCCTGCTTGAGCGTGCTGCGAAGATGAACGACGAAAACGGCAACGGTTCGCTCACCGCGCTGCCGATCATCGAAACCCAGGCGGGTGACGTTTCGGCCTACATCCCGACCAACGTGATCTCGATCACCGACGGCCAGATCTTCCTTGAAACCGGCCTGTTCTATCAGGGCATCCGTCCAGCCATCAACGTCGGCCTCTCGGTGTCGCGCGTGGGTTCGGCTGCTCAGACCAAGGCGATGAAGAAGGTTGCAGGGTCGATCAAGCTGGAGCTGGCGCAGTACCGCGAAATGGCGGCCTTCGCGCAGTTCGGTTCGGACCTCGACGCTTCGACGCAGAAGCTGCTTAACCGCGGTGCGCGCCTGACCGAGCTGCTCAAGCAGCCGCAGTTCTCGCCGCTCGGCTTTGAAGAGCAGACTTGCGTGATCTTTGCAGGTACGCAGGGCTACTTAGACAGCGTGCCGGTGAACCGCGTGACCGAATACGAAGCCGAACTGCTCAGCTTCCTGCGCACGCAGCACGCCGATCTGTTGACGCTGATCCGCGACACCAAGGACCTTGGCGATGAAGCCAAGGGCAAGCTGGTCGCCGCGCTGACGGCGTTTGGCAAGCAGTTCGCATAAGGTCTTAGGCAACATCCACTTCGTCATCCCCGCGAAGGCGGGGATCCAGAGCGACAAAGCGCAAACCCGGACTGGATTCCCGCCTACGCGGGAATGACGAAAGAGGAAGGAAACGAGAGTGGCTTCACTCAAGGAACTCAAGGGTCGGATCAACTCGGTCAAATCGACCCAGAAGATCACCAAGGCCAAGCAGATGGTTGCAGCGGCAAAGCTGCGCAAGGCTCAGGCGGCTGCTGAAGCCGCGCGTCCCTATGCCAGCCGTCTGGCCGAAGTGATGGGCAGCCTTGCCACCAAGGTTGCGGGGCAAGACAATGGCCCGCTGCTGATGCGCGGAACCGGGTCAAACCAGCGCCACCTCCTCGTCGTGGTCAACACCGACAAGGGTCTGTGCGGCGGCCTGAACTCGAACCTCGTCAAGGAAGCGAAGATTCAGGCCCGCGCGCTGGAAACGGCTGGCAAGACGGTAACCTTCTACCTTGTGGGCAAGAAGGGCCGCGCGCCAATCAAGCGCGACTATCCGAACGGCATCGCCGCCGGATATGACACCAGCACCGTGCGCACGCCGGGCTTCGATGAAGCCAGCGCGATTGCGCATGAACTGATCGCCATGTTCGAAGCAGGCAAGTTCGACGTCGCGCATCTGATCGCCCCGGTGTTCAAGAACGCGCTGACGCAGCTTCCGGTCACCACGCAACTGATCCCCGTGCCCGCACCGGCTGTAAAGAGCGAAGGCGGATCGGTGGTGGAGTATGAGCCGAGCGAGGAAGAAATCCTCGAAGAACTGCTGCCGCGCTATGTCACGACGCAGGTTTTCGGTGCGCTGCTGGAACGCGAAGCTTCGGAACAAGGCGCTTCGATGACCGCGATGGACAACGCCACGCGCAACGCAGGCGATCTGATCAACAAGCTCACCATCCAGTACAACCGCAGCCGCCAGGCCGCGATCACGACTGAACTCATCGAAATCATCGCGGGCGCAGAAGCGCTCTAACGCAATTCACCGCGTCCCCGCGAAGGCGGGAACCTCAGGCCCGAGACCCCCGCCTTCGCGGGGGAGCGGGAGAAGTCAGAAGGCAAGGAAACAACCATGGCCACCGTGCTCACCTCCACCGGCAAGATCAGCCAGGTCATCGGCGCCGTCGTCGACGTGACCTTTGACGGCGAACTTCCCGCCATTCTCTCGGCGCTCGAAACCGACAACAACGGCAACCGCCTTGTTCTCGAAGTTGCGCAGCACCTTGGTGAAAACACCGTCCGTACCATCGCGATGGATTCGACCGACGGTCTGACCCGTGGCAACCCGGTGCGCGATACCGGCGCGCAGATCTCGGTGCCGGTTGGCCCGATGACGCTGGGCCGCATCATGAACGTGATCGGTGAGCCGATTGACGAGCGTGGCCCGGTCGGTGCGGCCAAGACCGCCCCGATCCACGCCAAGGCACCGGAGTTCATCGACCAGTCGACCGAGGCCGCGATCCTTGTGACCGGCATCAAGGTCATCGACCTGCTCGCCCCTTATGCACGCGGCGGCAAGATTGGCCTGTTCGGCGGCGCTGGCGTGGGCAAGACGGTTCTCATTCAGGAACTGATCAACAACATCGCCAAGGGCCACGGCGGCGTTTCCGTCTTTGCTGGCGTGGGTGAACGCACCCGCGAAGGCAACGACCTCTACCACGAATTTCTCGACGCCGGCGTTATCGCCAAGGACGCCGACGGCAACCCGACCCCGGATGGTTCGAAGGTTGCGCTCGTGTTCGGCCAGATGAACGAGCCTCCGGGTGCGCGCGCCCGCGTTGCTCTGTCGGGTCTGACCATGGCAGAATACTTCCGCGACGAAGAAGGCCAGGACGTGCTGTTCTTCGTGGACAACATCTTCCGCTTTACCCAAGCTGGTTCGGAAGTGTCGGCTCTGCTCGGCCGTATTCCTTCGGCCGTGGGCTATCAGCCTACGCTCGCCACCGACATGGGCCAGCTGCAGGAGCGCATCACCTCCACCACCAAGGGTTCGATCACCTCGGTGCAGGCGATCTACGTTCCCGCGGATGACCTTACCGACCCTGCCCCAGCCGCCTCGTTCGCCCACTTGGACGCAACGACCACGCTGAACCGCGCGATCTCGGAACTCGGCATCTATCCAGCGGTCGACCCGCTCGACTCCACCAGCCGCGTGCTGACGCCTGCGGTTGTCGGTGAAGAGCACTACCAGACCGCCCGCCGCGTTCAGGAAACGCTGCAGAAGTACAAGTCGCTGCAGGACATCATCGCGATCCTTGGCATGGACGAGCTTTCGGAAGAAGATAAGCTCACTGTCGCCCGCGCCCGCAAGATCCAGCGCTTCCTGTCGCAGCCGTTCCACGTGGCCGAAGTGTTCACCGGCATCAGCGGAAAGTTCGTGCAGGTCGAAGACACCGTGCGTTCGTTCAAGGCCGTGGTTGATGGCGAATACGACCACCTTCCCGAAGCCGCGTTCTACATGGTCGGCGGCATCGACGAAGCAGTCGAAAAGGCCAAAAAGCTGGCTGAAGAAGCCTGATTTATGGAAATCGCTGATGGCGGTTATAATGCGTGGGCAACCCAGCAATCTAAGTGGGCCGTTCTAGCATTTACCGTCACCTGCGTTTTCATCGTAGCGGCAAAGAGTTGGGGTTTCGGCCTATGGTGGGCCTTAATCTGGCCGGTTGGGATTTTTGCAGCTTCATTGTTCAGTCTTCCATTCATGCTGGGAGAATGGTTCGCAAGGAAGCGTGGATTTGACTGGCTGGCATTGAGTCTTGGCATTTGCCACACTTGGGGCATTTTCCCAGCCTCGTACTACGCTCTGCAGTTTCTCAATCGAGAGTTGTTCTGATGTCCCTTCACTTCGAACTCGTCACCCCGGCCCGCCTCGTCCGTTCGGAAGAGGTCCACATGGTCGTCGTTCCCGGCACCGACGGTGAATTCGGCGTGCTGGAAGGCCACGCGCCGTTCATGTCGACGGTCAAGGACGGCTCGATCAAGGTCTACAAGACGGCTGGCGCAGCCCCTGAAGAAATCAAGGTTCAGGGCGGCTTTGCCGAAGTCGGCGTTAATGGCTTGACGGTTCTGGCCGAACACGTCGAAGGCTGAACTGCCTACCCTGTTTTCCGAAAGGGCTGGCCCGCGAGGGTCGGCCCTTTTCGTTTGCGCTGCGTTGGCGCGTAGGGCCTTCGACAGGCTCAGGCTGAGCGGGGATTTTTAGACCAGTCCTACCACCAAAGTCCGCCCATCCTGAGCTTGTCGAAGGATGCCGAGCACCACACATCGTATGCAACACATACAATTTTTCATCGAATTCACCATTACGAACTTTTCAAGCACGCGAAAATAGTGCATAGCCTCTCCACATTCGTGAAATCGCATCGGGAGAGCACAAACCATGTCCCAAACCCTTGAGCAGGTCATCCAGAACGCCGGTGATCTCGTCAACTTCGTCCGCAACCAGCAGGTCGGGCCGAACGTCTATCCGGGCGTACCGTCCGAATTCTCCAACTGGCGCGCTGAGCAGTGGGCATGGGGCCACACCGCCGTGCTCTACAACCAGTCGTACCACATGGTCGATCTGGCCGTAAAAGGCCCCGATGCGTTCAAGATGCTTGAGCACCTTGGCATCAACAGCTTCAAGAACTTCCAACCGGACCGCGCCAAGCAGTTCGTGCCCGTCACGCCAGACGGATACGTGATCGGTGACGTGATCCTGTTCTATCTGGACGAAAATCACTTCAACCTCGTCGGCCGCGCGCCCACAATCGAATGGGTCGAATTCCACGCCGCCAGCGGCAATTGGAACGTCACCGTAGAGCGCGACGAACGCTGGGCGATGCGTACTGATGGCAAGCGCAATTCGTACCGCTTTCAGGTGCAAGGCCCGAACGCGATGAAGATCATCGAGAAAGCCACCGGCAAGACCCCGCCCGAACTCAAATTCTTCCACATGTGCCGCATGACCATCGGCGGCAAGGAAGTGCGCGCGCTGCGTCACGGTATGGCCGGGCAGCCGGGCTTTGAACTGATGGGTCCTTGGGAAGATTATGGCGCGGTCCACGCCGCGCTGGTCGAGGCGGGCAAGGAGTTCCAGATGGCGCTGGTCGGTGGCCGCGCCTATTCGTCGAATACGCTGGAATCGGGCTGGATCCCCTCGCCCTTCCCCGCGATCTACACCGGCGAAGCGCTCGCACCTTACCGCGCATGGCTGACCGCCAATTCCTATGAAGCCAAGTGCTCGGTCGGCGGCAGCTATGTGCCCGAAACCATCGAGGGCTACTACACCACGCCGTGGGATCTGGGTTACGGTCCGTTCGTGAAGTTCGACCATGACTTCATCGGGCGCGCTGCGCTTGAAAAGATGGCAGCCGAAGGCAAGCACCGCACCAAAGTGACGCTGGCGCTCGACAACGAAGACGTGATGCGCGTCCAGTCCTCCGCGCTCAGCACGGGTGATCGTGCCAAGTTCATGGAATACCCGAGCGCCGTCTATTCGATGCACCCGTTCGATCAGGTGCTCAGCGGGGGCAAGATGGTCGGCCTCTCGACTTGGATCGGTTACACTGCGAACGAAGGCAAGTTCCTGACGCTCGCCATGATGGAGCCGGGCTTCGAAACACCGGGCACCGAAGTCAGCCTGCTGTGGGGCGAGCCGAACGGAGGCACCACCAAGCCGACCGTCGAGCCGCACGTTCAGACCGAAATCAAGGCCACTGTTTCAGCCGTGCCCTATGTCGCCGCTGCGCGCGACAACTACGCCGAAGGCTGGCGCACGAAGAAGTAAGCTTGCGGGTGAAAACCTGACAGCGAGAGCGCCGGCCCCCTCTCCCGACGGGTCTGGCGCTCTTTGCGTTTGTCCGCCCGATTATACTCCTTCTTCGTCATCCCGGACTTGATCCGGGATTAGGCTTTCTTTGCAGGAATGCGCCGCATCAGAAGAAAAAGCCCAACCCCGGATCAAGTCCGGGGCGACGTGGATGTTGGCCGGGCTAGCAGGTGCAAAAATCGTTTGTGTTACTAACAATATCTGGCACTATGCTCGCAACAAAAAGTGAGGATGCAATGGCCGCCAACAACACCATCACCTTCTACGACCTCGCCCTATCCACCGGCGCCACGATCAGCCCGTTCGTCTGGGCCACCAAATATGCCCTGAAGCACAAGGGCTTCGACCTCGATGTCGTACCCGGCGGCTTCACCGGCATTCTTGAGCGCACCGGCGGCAAAACCGAACGCCTGCCCGCGATTGTCGATGACGGCGAATTCGTGCTCGATAGCTGGGGCATCGTCGAATACCTCGACGCCAAGTACCCTGACCGCCCCGCCCTGATCCCGCACGAAAGCGTTGCCGCCACGGTCAAGGCGCTCGACAACTGGTTCTGGAAGTCCGCTGTTGGCCCATGGATGTTCTGCTTCTGCCAGGATTACCGCGACCTTTCGCTGCCACAGGATCACGAATACGTCACCCACAGCCGCGAAAAGATGCTGGGCCGCAAGCTGGAAGAGGTTCAGGCGGGCCGCGAGGATCGCCTGCCCGGCATCAGCGCCGCGCTCGAACCGTTGCGCGCTGCACTTGCTCAGCACCAGTGGCTCGGCGGATCATCGCCCAACTATGCCGATTACCGTATCATGGGCGGCATCCTGTTCACCGCATCGGTGTGCAAAACGCCGGTTCTGGCCAATGACGATCCGCTGCGTGACTGGATCGAACGCTGCCTCGATCTTTACGGCGGCCTCGGCCGTCATCCCGGCCTGTTCCCGCTGTTTGGCCTTGAACAGCGCGAAGGCGACCCCGACCTCTTCAACCGCGCCGCAGGCCAAGGCGGAATCTACAAGCGCAACACCGGCCCGGATTCCACCCGCGCCGAAACACAGCGCATCACCGAAGGTCTCAGGAAGTAAAAGGAAGCGGGTGGCCCGCGCGCGGCCACCCACCTATTCAGCGCTGATCGCCGCTGCCGTTCGCAGAAGCAGTTGTGCGATGCGCTCTTCCAGCACTGCGTCGAATCTCACCGCAGGAACTGCAACGCTAAAAGCGCCTGCAAATTTGTTTGCAATCAACACCGGCACCGCCATGCCGCAGATGCCAGGCGTGGCCTCTTCGCGCGCAACGCAGATGCCAGTCTGCTTGATCCTTGCAAAGTCAGCGCGCAATTCCGTTTGGGACGTGCGCGTCTGTGAGGTCAGTTTGGCGCGTTCCGTTTCGGCAAAGTACCTCTCCTGCTCGGATTCAGGCAACCATGCCAGCATCACTTTGCCTGCCGCCAGCGCATGCAGGGGCCTACGCGTGCCGGGATCGACCGCATAGCGCAGCGCCTGATCGCTGGCCTCGGTGACCAAAGCTTCCACGTCCCAATCGCGCTGCACCATGAACGATGACGTCTCGTTCAATTCGCTGCGCAGTGCCCGGACCAGCGGCGCAACGCGGTCCTCCAGTGTCAGCGCAGCATCGGGCACGCGCAGGCGTTGCAATCCTGGCCCCGGCAAGTAGCGCCGCCCCTCCCTCGCCAGATAGCCACGTTCGGTCAGTGTTGCCAGCAGGTAAGAAAGGCTGCTCACTGGGATCGCCAGCGCGCCTGCTATCTCCTGCGCCACCGCACCCTGCCGGTGCGCCACGACATACTCGATCACATCGAGCGTGCGCATCGCGGATTTGACAGGGTTGGAGGCGGCTGAAGCGTTCACTTGAACAGGAGGCTGCCCCGCCGCTCGGCAAAGCGCCAGCCGTCGTCCGTGAGCACGAAGCGATCATGGAACGAGCCGACCAGCGGCGCGCCCTCGCCTGTGAACAGCAGCATCGCGCTGGTGCCGCGCGCGGTATCCTCGCTCTCCACATCTATCACTACGTTCGAACAGATGTGCCGCGTGGTGCGCGGTGGGCGTGATTTGAACGCGGCAAGGATCGCTTCGCGTCCGGCCACCGGCGTATCAGGCGCGGTTGGGCGGAACATTACGCCATCCTCGGCGTAAAGCGCGGCCACCTCGTCCCAGCGCGCTTCATCGTTAAGGTTGGCGTAGAGCGCGATCAGGCGGGCGCAATCGGCTTCGGCGGCGCGGCGATCTTTATTCTTCACAGGCGGCTCGCGGCGATGTCCGCGCCTTCGCGCAGGGACTTGAGCTTGCGCCAGGTCACGATGGGATCGAGCTTTCCGTAACCGGCAAAGGTGCCAAACCCGCAATCGGTGCTGGCCACCACACGATCGGCCCCAACGAAATCGGCAAAGCGTTCAATCCGCTGCGCGATGAGTTCGGGATGCTCGATATAGTTCGAACAGGTGTCGATCAGGCCCGGCGCAAGGATCTTGTGATCGGGAAGTTTGGCATCCTTCCAGACCTTCCATTCGTGTTCGTGGCGCGGGTTGGCCGCTTCAAACAGAATCGTGGCCGGGCGCGCGCCGATGATGATATCGACCACGCGCTCCAGCGGGATATCGTGATCGTGCGGGCCTTCGTAATTGCCCCAGCAGATGTGCATGCGCATCTTTTCGGGCGGGATGTTGGCCGTGGCCGCATTCAGCGCCTCGACATTGGCCGCGGCCACTTTGACGAATTCCTCGTCGCTCAGGTCCTGATACCCGGTGTGACGGCTCATCGCGAGGTCCGGGCAATCGAGTTGCAGGTAAAAGCCTGCGTCCACAATCGTCTCGTATTCCTCACGCATCGCATCGGCCAGATCGGCAAGGTAGGCCTCGTGGCTGGGATAGTGACGGTTCACCTGAAACGCGGTAATCAGCCCCGGCGAAGCGGCATTCATAAAGGCTTCGGTATCGGGCGCGGCATGGTTATCAAGCGCAGCGCGGAAGCGGCGGATATCATCATGCAATGGCTGCAGCGTCACCTTGCGCACCGGGCCGATGCACGATGCGCGCACGAATTCCTGGCTGCCCATCATCACCGACAGCTTTTTAGCAAGGTTCGGCACTTCGGCCAAATCCGCTGCAGGCTTGCGATCAATGTGCCCGCCAAAGCCCGAAAGCCGCTCGATCATGTAGGTCGAATAGCCGACCTTCCCCAATTCGCCGTCCGAAACGACTGAAACCCCGGCTTCGACCTGCGCCTTCACGCCGGCATCGACAGCCGTTGAAACCACGCGGTCAAACTCTGCCGCATCATAAGCCTCGCCCTTGTCGCGCGCCAGCAACAGCGGGGTCAGTTCATCCCCGCGTGGGAGGCTGCCAACGTGGGTGGTCTTGATCCGGGCCATTTCGCAAACCTCTCAGTAAATTCATATCTGTGAAAAATTCATAGCGAAAGTTGCGCGTGAGACAAGCAGTTTCAGGTAGACGGCACCTTATCTTCCGATGGCCGTCGCCCCGTCATCCGCTGGTAAAATCGCGAAAAGTAGCTTGGGTCCTCAAAGCCCAATTCTGCCGCTACTTGTGCCGCCGTGGCATTGGTAAAACGTAACAGCCGCTGCGCTTCCAGCGCCATGCGACGGTGGATCACGTCCATCGGACTGCACCCCAGCCCAGCCGCCGTCATGCGTGACAGTGTGCGCCGGGTCATGCCCAGCGCGCCAGCATAAAAGTCCAGATCGCGGTGCTGGCGGTAGTGCAGTTCCACCAGCTGGCGGAACCGCTCCAGCCTGCGGTCCGGGAGAGCTTCTGTGTTGTCACTCGTCTGCCCCGATACTGATCGGATCAACGCTTCGGCCAGCGCCATGAACAGCGGGTCCTGCTCCTGCCACCCCGCCTGCAGCCCCAGCATCTCGCGCGCCAGCCAGAATGCGCGACGGGCTGCATCGGCCAATAACCCCGCCGCCCCGCCCCTTGCCAACGCCGCCAGCAACGGATCTGCACCACCACTTGCCCGTGTGGAAAAGTCTGTGGACAGGGTGAGGACAAAACCGCGCGTGCCCTGCCGGAAGCGAAAACCATGCACAGCGCCCGCGGGCACGATCACCCTTCCCGGCCCTTCCAGACCGCTGTCTGCACCATCCAAAACCACGGTGGCGTGTCCTTCTTCTACCAGCAACACCTGCACAAAGTGGTCGTGGCGATGCACGCCTATTTCCCAGTCATGCAGCGCGCTACGCTCGGCAATCGTTTCGATATGGGCGAAGCCGCCAGCCCCTTGCACCTCGCCCTCGCCATAGAGGGCATAACTCGGTATCGCCTGTGCCATGTCCTGAAAGTGCCAGCAGTTTGTCCAGTGTTTGCCTTCCCCGATTGCACCGACGCTGTCAATTTGCACGGCATAGCCGCCCGAGATCCAGCCCGGGCGCGTGGGAGAAGTTTTATGAAAACTCAGGTCGCCATCATCGGCGCGGGCCCCGCTGGCCTGCTGATCGGACACTTGCTGAAGGCCGAAGGCATCGATTGCGTGGTGATCGAACGCCAGCAGCCCGATTACATCCTCGGCCGCATCCGCGCAGGCGTGCTCGAACAGATCACCGTCGGCCTGATGGAACGCCTCGGCCTTGACGCGCGCCTCAAGGCCGAAGGGCTGGTTGAAGAAGGCTTCAATCTTGCCGATGGCGAACGCCTGATCCGCATTGATGTGGCAAACCTTACTGGCAAGACCGTGGTGGTGTATGGCCAGACTGAGATCACCAAGGACCTGATGGACGCCGCCCCATCGCGCGGGCTTGAGGTCATCTACGGAGCGGAAGACGTCGCCCTGCACGATATCGAAAGCGATGCACCGGCGGTCACCTACACCCGCGATGGCACTACCCAGCGCATCGACGCCCGCTTCATCGTCGGCTGCGATGGCTTCCACGGCCCCAGCCGCAAGGCCATCCCGCACAGCGCGGTGCGCGAATATGAGCGCGTTTATCCGTTCGGTTGGCTTGGCATCCTTGCCGATGTGCCGCCCTGCAATCCTGAGCTGATCTACGCCAACCACGAACGCGGCTTCGCGCTGGCCTCAATGCGCAGCCACACCCGCAGCCGCTACTATGTGGACGTTCCGCTAACCGAAAAGGTCGAGGACTGGTCCGATGATCGCATCTGGGACGAACTGGCCGTGCGCCTCGGTCCCGAAGCAGCCGCAGGCATCACGCGCGGCCCCTCCATCGAAAAGTCGATTGCGCCCTTGCGCTCCTATGTGTTCGAACCGATGCGCCATGGCAGCCTGCTGCTTTGCGGCGATTCTGCCCATATCGTGCCACCCACCGGGGCAAAGGGCCTGAACCTTGCTGCCAGCGACGTACACTACGCCGCCGAAGCGCTCACCGCCTACTTCAAGCATGCCAGCAGCGATGCCGTCGACGGCTACTCGGCCAAGGCGCTCGCCCGCGTGTGGAAGTCCGAACGCTTTTCGTGGGTACTGACCAAGCTGATGCACCGCTTCCCTGACGATGGCCCGTTCGAACGCGCGATGCAGGTGGCTGAACTGGACTACATCTCCAGCAGCGTGGCTGCGCAGACGAGCATTGCCGAAAACTATGTGGGTCTGCCAGTCTAAGGTTGCGCATGGGGTCTTTCGACAGGCTCAGGACGAGCGGGAGAGCAGAAAACCCGCTCATCCTGATCTTGTCGAAGGATCATGCTGAGCTTGTCGAACCCTGTGCAGGCATCACCTGCACCAAAGTCCTGCACCCAGTGTAACATCGTCATTCGCCCGTCACATAACCGCGACACAAAGCCCTACCGACAGGGGCTTATATTACATGCGGCGCATCGAAATTCTGTTGACAGACGACCTTGCGGGCGGGCGTGAAACCTTCCAGCATTCAGATTTGCGCGTGGTGTTCCACCGCTGGAAATCCGAAGGTCCACTGCCGCTGATGGAGGGCCGCCCATGGGCCTTCATCGATTGGGTCCTGCCCGAAATGTCCGGCCTCGAACTGTGCCGCCGCCTGCGCTGTGCCGACAGCTTGGGACAGGATGCGCACATCACCATGATCCTTGAGGAAGACGACGCCGAGGCCAAACGCCGCGCCCTGCGCGCAGGCGCCGATGATTACATCGTCGGGCCAGTAGACCGAAGCGCCCTGCTTGATCGAGTCCTGTCGATCCAGTTGCCAGAACACGATGCCCCCGCCCGCGTCCTCAAACTGGGCGATCTCACGCTCGATCTGTCCGCCCTGCAAGCGCGCTGGCGCGATAAACCACTGCTGCTGATGCCGAACGAACTGCGCTTGCTGCGCTACCTGATGGAGCAGCCCGGCCACGTTTTCAGTCGCCAGCAACTCATCACCGCGCTGGGCAAACACGATCACCCCATCGATGAACGCACCGTCGATGCGTGGGTAAGCCGCCTTCGCCGCGCCCTGCGCGATGTCGGAGCGGGCTCGCCCCTGCGCACGGTCCGCTCACTGGGGTATGTGCTCGACCGGCCCTGAGCTGCCACAAATCGGCAATTTCCAAAGCCTCGCCCAGAACACTGCGGCGAGGCTTTTTTGCGTCTGGCGCTCGGCCCAATGACGCAGACAAAAAAGAGGCGGCCCCGGTGAAGGGCCGCCTCCTGAGGGTGGTTGACTGATACGCTGACTTAGAACGTCATCGAAGCCGAAAGCGCAAAAGTGCGGCCCACGTCATAGGAGTTCACCTCCACACGGTTTGCGCCAGACTGCTGGAATTCGATGTGACGACGCCCGGTAATGTTGCGCGCTTCGAACTTCAGCTCCACCTGCTTCTTGAACAGATCAAAGCCCTGCCGCGCCACGAAATCGATACGCAGGCCGGGGTCCTCAACAACGTCGGGCTGTGCCGTGTTGAGCAATCCGCGGCTGAACACGCGCTTGCTGGCATAGCTGATCAGGAACGTCTGCTGCGAAAGTTTGTCGGTGTCTTCAAGGCCAATTTGCACATTGGCAATGTGCTCTGACTGGCCGGTTAGCGGTGCGCCATTGTCAAAGTAATCGAGTGCACGGCTTGATGCCGCCTGGAAGTACGAGGTGGTATCACCCTCGTTCACGCGCAGCTTAGACTTGGTATAGGTGTAGTTCGCCACCAGCACTCCGCGCCGCGCGCTCCACATGCCACCCCAATCCGCCAGATCGAAATACTTCTGCAGTTCGAACTCTGCGCCATAAAGGTCAGCGCTCGGCGCGTTGGCAAAACTGGTGATGAAGTTACCGGATTCGATTGTCACGAAGGATTCTACCGGCTTGTCGATCCGCTTGAAAAAGCCGGATACCGAGAACCGCTGATCTCGCGCAAAATACCATTCATAGCGCGCTTCGGCATTGGTCAGCTGGCTGTCCTGCAGATTGGGGTTGCCGCGGAAGGTGCGGTTGGTGTCTGGATCAAAGTAGAACTGGAAGATCAACTCGCGGAACTGTGGGCGTGCAATGGTCTTCGATGCATTAAACCGCATTTGCATGTCATCGCGCAACTGCCAGGTCAGCGTTGCGGCAGGCAGCCAATAATCATTGTTGATCCGCGTTTGCGCTTCACCGGCTGGAATGTCGGAGAACACTTGCGTAGGACCAACCACCATGTTGCCTTTTTCAAAGCGCACACCGGCATCCAACTGCAGGGAATCGCTCAGCTGCGCGTCAATCTTGGCATAAGCAGCGTGATTTTTCAGCGTAGCAAGGAAGGCAGGAAAGCCTTCGTTGGTATCGATCAGCTGGATATTAAACGCTTCGATTACCGCATGGCTCAGCAGATAATCCGGGCGTAACGTATTGACGCCATCAGGCAGGTTGATCGCACGCCATTGGAAATCGCGGCGCGAGCTGTTGCGGGTGTAGTCGGCATAAGCATAACCGATTGTTCCGGTCAGGCTTGGCGAGAACTTGTAGGAAACGTCAACACCCCCCGACCACAAATCTTCGTTCAGATCCGAAAAGCTGACGTTGGCCTGACCGGCATTGCCATCCAGATTGTTTACGAACAAATTGCCCAGCGGGTCAGAAGCCACATTGGTTCGGACATATTCAAAGCCCAGTTCGTAGGGGGCTTCACGCTGCGAATTGGCAAAGGCCCCGCGCAGGTCCACGCTCAGGCCATCAGCAGGCTTCAATTCAGCCAGCAGCTGCGAGTCAATCAACTGGCGTTCGAACCAGGCGGTTTCCTGTTGCTGCAGATCGACCGAGGTCTGATTGGCCGTACCAAGGCTGACGCGCGTGTTTTTCTGCGTGTCGCGAATGTAAAGGTTGGTCCACTTGATCTTGTTGCGGCCGAATTCCAGAGCCAGGCCCAGCATGCCGTTGGCCACAATGCGGTTGTCGGTCACTACCCGGCGGAAATCGGTTTCCAGAACATCAAGGTCATCAACAAACGAGGTCTGGCTGGTGATATCGCGCGTGATCCACTTGTTGCTGTACCCAGCCGTGGCAATCACACCCAGCGTCGACCCGCCCAGATCAAACGATTGGCCTGCCGAAAGTGACAAACTACCGTTGGCTGGCATGTTGGGAATGCGCTGGGTCAGGCCGTTGCGTGTGTTGACGATGCCCTTGCCAAGTTCGATGTTATCGATGCTGCCAGAGCTCAAACGTTCACCGCTGGCGAAATAGGCTTGCAGCCCTTCGGTCAGATCGCGCTGTCCGTTGTCAAAACCGGTCCAGTCTGTGCTCGAACCGTAATAGGTATAGCCAAGCTGGTTGGTCGTTTCGGTATCCCAAGCCCCGCCGACACCAACTGTCACGAAACCTTCGGTGGGAACAGACTTGGTGGTCAGGTTGATAACACCGCCGCCGAATTCACCGGGGTAGTTCACGGAATAGGACTTCTGCACCAACGACGAAGCGATGATGCTCGAAGGGAACAGGTCCAGCGGCACAACGCGCTTCAGCGGTTCGGGGCTTGGCAGCGGCGATCCGTTGAGCAGCGCCAATGAATAGCGGTCGCCAAGGCCGCGCACATAGACATAGCCATTGCCGACCACGCTAAGACCCGTCACGCGGCCAAGTGCGCCAGCAATATTGCCTTCACCGGTACGCGCGATTTCTGCCGTTCCCAGCACCGAGACAACCTGCGGCGCTGCGCGCTGAATGTTGCGATCCCGCTGGCCGGTGACAACGATCTCACCGCCGGGAATGGATACTTCAATCGGTTCGTCTTGCGGGGCTTCCTCCACGGGTGCGTCGCTCACCGGATCAGTGACCGGGGCAGGAGGTGTGCCGTCAGCCGGTGGTGCGGCATCCTGTGCGTGAGCCAGCGCTGGCGAAAGCAGCGCGGTGGAAAGCAGCAGCGTGGTTGCGAGCCGCAGCATGGTCATGTCCTTGTCCCCCCTGGGAGATCATCCTGAGGAATATTGTGCAATATCAGCGAGAAAGGGGGGCAGCCGTTGCCGACTACCCCCCGTTTTCCCGAAAGGCAGCCGATCAGGTCGTCGGCAGCGAGAAGCACGAACGGCTGGTGGTGCCGAAGTTGGCTGCAGCGCTGTTGCAGGTCCAGCCGGCATACCAGGTGTCGCTCGCATCACGCACCGCGCCGATGTAGGCAACGCTGCTGAAGAACGATGAAAGCGTGGTGACGTTGAACGCCGTTACCGCCGTTTCGTTGGCACCGTTGATGAAGCCGCCCGTCAAAGTCGGGGTGAAGGCATCATTGTTGCCGTTCGCACCCGTGCCGAAGAAGGTGGCAACGTCAGCAGCGGTGTAGCCGCCGCTGGCAGGCGAACCGATATACTTCGTTGCATTGCACTGCATCACGACCGAGCGCGCAAGCAGCGTCGTGGCGTTGGCACCGCCCGAACGGTTCATGCGGATGCACTCGTTGTTCGGCGAGACGACAACACCGTTGTACAGTTCAACATCCGAGTTGCCGCGCATGAACAACGAGGCCTGTGCGTTGGTTTCGTTGTTGCTGCTGACAGCCGTCTGGACAGCGGTGAAGTTCGACAGACGCAGACGCGTCCGCGGGGTATCCGATTCAAAGTTGGTGGAGTCAATTTCCATCAGGCCATCACCCTGACCGGCGCGCTGAATCATCAGCACAAACTGCAGGTTGGCTTGCGAACCGGTGTCGACATCAACCACGTCATCATCTGATCCGACAAGCACCAGGTGCTTCATGTTTACGACGCCACCGAACAGCTCCATCGCATCGTCTGAGCTGTTAAACGACTGGATGTAATCAAACTGCGTGCCCGAACCAACGCCGCCGGTGGTCAGCGATTGAAGTTCGCTGTTCGCGCTAAGCACGGCGCCCGAATAACGGATCTGAACATAACGAACAATGCCGCTGTTATCAGCACCATTGGTGCCGCCGTAAAGCGCAGGCGCAACCGAACCTTCGGTCTGGCGCTGGCAGGTGCTGGCAACACCGGGTGAAGCTACTGAACCGGTGCCGCAATCGGTGATCGGCGCACGGCCGAGCAGCACCAGGCCGCCCCACTGCTGCTGCGATGTTTCATCGTTCTGGCCACGCACGTTCTGCAGGCTGGTGAAGATGATCGGTTGCGTTGCAGAGCCGTTGGCGTTGATGCGGTTGCCACGGTTCACCGCAATCCATGCGGTCGAGCTGCTGGCGTAGGTTACAACGCCAGGTTCGAACGTCAGCGTCACATTTGTATCAGCGGCAGAAGCGGTGAAACCACCATCGGTGCCAACATCAACGCGACCGTTGATTTCGTACAAAACGCCCGGCGTCTTTACCAGCGTGCTCGACACGTTGAAACGGCTCGGCAGGCGGCAAACGCGCCAGGTGCCTTCTGGACCGGTGATAACACCGGCGTTGGTCAGACCCTGCGGGTCAGCGATAGACGGGCATTCCGCAGCAGGCGTAACCAGCGTCGATGTTGGAGTCGGCGTCGGCGTCGGCGCTGGCGTTGGTGGCGGGTTGTTGATGATGCTTACATTGCCGCCGGTACCGGGCGAAGCAATGTCGGTTGGGCCGCAGCCGGCGAGCGCAAGAACGCTGCAGCCGACGAGGAACAGGCCGTGGTTGGTCTTCACTTGAAATCCCCCATGGATAGCGGCCGGAGCAAATTCCTGCCGTCGCGAAGGACCGTCTAGGGGGGCAAAGTGACAGCCTGTTTGCGGTTTCCTGACAGATTTGTTTCAAAGACTTTGACGGTTGCTCGACATTCTTGACGAAAAGCGCCGGTTTGCGGGGATTCGTTGATTGCACTTTTATGACAATGTTACACTTTGATTGCAGATGTAGAGAATCGGCGCATATTCGACTCAACAATCGCGATCAAAGATGGCGCGATCAGAATTGGAGAGCCTTGATGTCGACCAGCCTGACCCTTGCTGCAGCACTCCTTTTGCAGCCGTTCCTCACATCGTCTGCGGTAATGGTTACGCCGCCTTTGACGGTGCCTGCCCCTGCCCTGCCCAGCGGGGATGTCGGTTATCATGAAATCATGGCGGGCCGCCCGCTTGCGGCCATCGCACGCATTGAAAACAGTGATCTGGCCCGCGCTGGCGATCCTCTTGCGCTGATCAATCTGGGCACGGCCTACAAAATGGTGGGGCGCAAAGATGATGCGGCGCGTCTCTATCGCGCGGCTGCCAGCAGCGATGATCGTTATGATGTGCAGTTGGCCAATGGGCGATGGGTTGATTCGCGCCGTGCCGCAACGCTTGCCATTGCTGGCCTTGGCCGTGACGAAGTCTTCGCCCTGCGTTAATCTGCAGGGATCGAGATACAAAAAGATGGCCGGATATCAGGCACTTGGTACACGGAGAGTGCCTGTTTAACTTTCGATAGACTATCCGAATCGGATTTTGTTTGACCTAAATAGCAAGCGAAACAAACTCGATATCGGATGAACTCTTGCCAAACCTGAGATGCCTCTTGGGCTTGCACAAGCCCGGCCGAGCCACCGCTCTGCGTGAATCGCACTATTACGGCGCAACGTGTGCCGGCTGTGGCAAGCCGTTGCGCAGAGTGGCCAAGGGCAAGTGGACCGTGGTTAAAGTCATGCCACTGCCCGATTTTCGCAGCCAGACGTTCATTGCCGAAAACGACACGAACCAACAGAACGAAGGAGGCAGCGGACCGAACCGCGCCTCGATTTAACAGGTTCAATAATTTCGTCGACTTTGGATCAGGTTTTCTGGCGCAGCCTTTGAAGGTAGACGTCGCAAGCACGCCCCGCTGCGGTCATCCGCGTCCACGATATGAAGCAACCCCTTGATCCGGAAGCCAAAGTGCAGCCGGCGGCGGACCGCTTTGCCAGAACACATCGATCGGAATCCCGCCGCGCGGGTACCAGTATCCGCCGATGCGCAGCCATTGCGGGTTCATTTCATCGAACAGGCGCTGGCCGATGCCGACTGTCACATCCTCATGAAAGCCTGCATGATTGCGAAACGATCCCAGGAACAGCTTCAAAGCCTTTGATTCCACGATGGTTTCGCCCGGCGCGTAATCAATCACCAAATGCGCGAAATCGGGCTGGCCGGTGACCGGGCAGAGCGAGGTGAATTCGGGCGCAGCGAAGCGGACCAGATAGAGTGTGCCGATACGCGGGTTTGGCACGTAATCCAGCACTGCTTCCTCTGGCGAGGAGGGCAAGCTGCTGTTCTGGCCCAGAAAAAGGGGTGTATTGGTCATGATTCAGCCTGTTTTTCCGAAGTGCACCTAGATGCACCTAGCTGCACCTACACGCGCAAACACGCGCTTTTACAGTGCTAGAATGCGCGCTCCCATGCACCTGTCACCGTCTTCGGGCAAGGGGGACGGATCGTGCCCGTTGGGCCAGTGTCGGACGCGTGTTGGATCAATCCAATCTTCAGCAATCATCCGTGACAACTTCGTTGCCAAATGACCACAAATTCATGGTGACGCAAGTCACACCCGCGACTAGTGTGCTGCAAGTGCGAACTCGCAAAGACGGGTCGCCCGCAGGCAGGTAGGAGCACATAAAATTATGGATTCGCTGGTTTCCACCCAGTGGCTCGCCGACGAGATGGGCGCGAGCGACTTGCGCGTTGTCGACGCCACCGCGTTTCTGCCCGAGCATGGCCGGGTGCCGTTGCTGGAATACGAAGCCTGCCACATCCCCGGCGCGGTGTTCATGGACCTTTCCGAATTGGTCGATTCCGCATCGCCAGTGCCTAACACCCTGCCCTCGCCCGAAAAATTCGCGAGCCGCATGCAGGCGCTCGGCCTTGGCGATGGCAGCCGCATCGTGATCTATGACGATAGCCCGGTGAAGACCTCCACCCGCGCGTGGTTCATGCTCACGATGTTCGGCGCCCAGAACGTGGCGCTGCTCGATGGCGGCATTGCCAAGTGGAAAGCGGAAGGCCGCAAATGCGCGCAAGGCACCGAAACGCTGCGCCAACGGCACTTTACCGTGTGGTCCGATGACAGCCACGTACGCAGCAAGGCCGATGTGCTGGCCAATCTGGCAAGCAACGCCGAACAGGTGGTGGACGCCCGCGGCGCGGGCCGCTTCACCGGCGAAATGCCCGAGGCGAACCCGGCGCTGGCCAGCGGCCACATCCCCGGCGCGCGCAACGTGCCCTACGCCAGCCTGTTCAACCCCGATGGCACATGGAAAGCACCTGACGCGATCAAGGCCGCGTTCGAGGCCGCAGGCGTGGACCTTGCGCGGCCGCTGATTACGTCATGCGGATCGGGCATGACGGCCAACGTGCTGATTTTCGCCGCACATCTGATCGGCAAGGATGACGTTTCGCTCTACGATGGCTCATGGAGCGAATGGGGGCTGGACCCGGCTACGCCCAAGGCGAAGGGGGTGGCCTAAGCTTCGGCAGCACTCCGAAGCACGCATTTGCAGTTGAGCGGTCTGCGTCTGCCCTGGTGGCCTCAATGCTTGCCCAATCATCAAGGGCTCAATACAATGCCGCGACGGAGGGCAAATGCAGCGGATCGATGTTCTTGATGGTTGGCGAGGGTGCGCAATTCTTGCTGTACTCTGCGGGCATTTCTTGCGCGTCCCTTACATCAATCTTGGCCGGTTTGGTGTAGAGCTTTTCTTTGTTTTAAGCGGGCGCTTGATGGCAGAGATCTTGTTTGAACGCATGCACCCGCTTCCAGACTTTTTCAAAAGGCGGATGATCAGAGTTTATCCAGCGCTTTTTGTTTTCATTATAATAACCTATGCAACATTTTCCGTTAACCTGAGTCGGCTGGAGCTATTTTCTGCGCTGACATTTACTTACAATTATATCGGGCCAGAAAATTACTCATCGTCATATTTTCATCATATCTGGTCTCTGTGCATTGAAGAGCACATGTACGTTTTGCTGGCCCTGACAGCCTATGCCAATCGCAAATGGGCCCTTCCGGCCAAGCCTGTATTGGCAATTTTAATTGCGGCAATGGTTGCCGACGGCTTCATATCCCAACAACTTTTCGGGCAGAATTATCAGGAAACCTATTGGCGCAGCGATGTCAGAGGAGCTTCAATTCTCATGGGCGCACTCGCTTATCTTAATAGAGATATTGCGCTCCGGCATTTTCCACTACCATTTCTCGCCACAGCGTTCGTTGGCGCATTTGCATTTGCTCTAAATACTAATCCCGTTCCAGATTTTATAAAATATAGTGTTGGGACAGCATCGCTCGCCATAGGACTGGCAACGCTTCCCGCATTGACGCAGCCGCTAAGCAAAATAATGGCAACCAGGACTCTACGCTGGCTTGGGCTAATTTCGTTCTCGCTTTATCTATGGCAGCAACCGTTCTTCACATTAAAAAACATTGGCTATTTCCCAGCTTGGCAAGCATTAGCCTTTAGCTTCGGCACAGCATTGGTAAGTTATGCAGTTATTGAGACTGCAGGCCGTAAGCGGGTTCTTGGACTAGCGCGCATCGTTTTGAGGCGGCTGTTTTCAAACCAGCAAACACGGCTTCTGCCATGAATCAGATCATGTTTCTTGCCAAGGCCGGTATGGCAAACGAAAGCCACCTCAATTCCACCTAACCCCATGACTCCCACGCCTTCCCTCTGCTATCGCCAACACCATGAGCAGTTCTGATGATTTTGATGCCCTCGGCCCCGCAACGCGCGGCGTGCTGGCCGGGCGGCGTGCGGGGTGGACGGGGACGCCGGAGCATCCGGGGGCGGTGGTTAATCCGGCGGTTTGGCGGGCTTCTACGCATCTTTATGCGGATATGGCCGCGCTTAGGGCGCATCCGGCCAATGTGGATGGCAATTTCTATTACGGGCGGCGTGGGGGGCCTACGCAGTGGGCTTTGGCTGAGGCGCTGACGCAACTGGAGCCGGGGGCTTCTGGCACGGTGCTCTATCCTTCGGGGGTGGCGGCGATTGCGGGGGTGTTGCTCACCGTGTTGCGGCCGGGCGATGTGTTGTTGATGACCGACAATGTCTATGAGCCGAGCCGGGCGATGGGGCGTGGGTTGCTCAAGGATTTCGGGGTGGAGACGCGGTGGTTTGATCCGACCGACATGTCCTCGTTCGAAGCGGCGTGTTGTGAGCGGGCGCGGTGCGTCTTGCTGGAAAGCCCCGGCAGTTTGACGATGGAAGTGCAGGATGTGCCCGCGCTGGCAGCGGCGGCGCGGGCGCGCGGGATCATGTCTGTGTTGGACAATACCTGGGCTTCGGCATTGGGCTTTGCCGCGCTGGAGCGTGGCGTGGATATCTCCATCATGAGCCTGACCAAGCATGTTTCCGGCCATTCGGATTGCATGATGGGCTCGGCCAGCGCGGGGCCGGAGTGGTATCGCAAGCTGCGCGTGCGGGCGCAGGGACTGGGCAATGTGGTTTCGCCCGATGATGCCTCGCTGATGCTGCGCGGGCTTCGCACGATGAAACTGCGGTTGGAGGCGGAGACGGCTTCGGCGCTGGCGATTGCACAGTGGCTGAATGCGCGGCCCGAGGTGGCGCGGGTGCTGTGTCCGATGTTGCCGGGGTCGCCGGGGCACGCGCTTTGGCAGCGGGACTTTACCGGCGGGTGCGGGCTGTTCAGCTTTGTGCTGAAGGGCGGGACGAGTGCGGCGCGGGATGCCTTGATCGATGCGCTGCAATTGTTTGGCATCGGCTATTCGTGGGGCGGGTTTGAAAGCCTTGCTACGCCGGTTGATCCGGCCTCTATCCGCACGGCCAGTGCTTGGCCGCTGGCGGGGATGGAGGCTGCGGACCGGTTTGGCGTGCGGCTGTCCATTGGGCTTGAAGATTCGGCGGATCTGATCGCCGATCTGGAGCGGGGTCTGGCCGCGTGGGCGGAACGGGGAGGACTTTCTTGAACGGATTTCGCGAACAGGTGGCAGACGTGATCCGCGTGCTGGACAGCATCGGCTTCGATATGGGGACCTACCATATCTCGGTCTGGGGGGCGCTGCGCATCGTGATCGTGATGGTGCTGGTGTTCGTATCGGCACATCTGATCGGACGGCTGGCACGGCGCACTTTGCGGCGGATCGACAGTCTGGACCGCACGCAGCAGTTGCTGGGCGAAAAGATCGCCACGATCGTGGTGTGGGGCGTGGCCTTCCTTGTCGGGATCGACGTGCTGGGCATCAGCCTGACCGCGCTGACGGTGTTTTCGGGCGCGTTTGGCCTGGCTATCGGGTTTGGCCTGCAAAAGACGTTCGGCAATCTGATCGCCGGGATCATCCTGCTGATGGATCGGTCGATCAAGCCGGGTGATGTGATTGCGGTGAACGATGGCAAGGGCAATTCGTTTGGAGAGGTCAAGAAGATCGGCATCCGCGCGGTTTCCGTCACCACGCGCGATAACCGCGAGTATCTGATTCCGAACGAAAATCTGATGACGCAGCAGGTGGAGAACTGGTCTTATTCATCGCGCGAGGTGGCGATCAATATTCCCATCGGCGTCGCTTATGGCAGCGATCTGGACAAAGTGGAGAAGCTGCTGCTGGAGGCGATCAATTCCACGCCGCGGGTTCTGCCCTTCCCCTCACCCGGCGTGCTGTTGAGCGGCTTTGGCGCGAGCAGCATCGACATGACGATGATCGTGTGGATTGATGATCCCGAAGGCGGCGTGGGCAATGTGAAATCGGACGTGCTGTGGCGCGTGTGGCGGCTGTTCAAGGAGCATGGGGTGGAAATCCCCTTTCCGCAATCGGACGTGAACCTGAAGGACAGTGCCGGTTTGCGCGCGCTGGCGGCGGCAGTGGGGACGCGGGAGCCGGGGCCAGAGGCGTAGTTTCATACTCGTCCCCCCGGGCTTTGACCCGGGGTCTGGCTTTTCTTCTTGGCGCAGCGTTGGCGGCGGAAGCGGGACCCCGGGTCGAGCCCGGGGTGACGTTGAAAGCGGGTGGGAATGATGTGGCCGCTAAAGCTGATCTAGGTGGGGCACAAAGGTTTCTCACTGGCAGGTTGGCCGGGGTGCGCCCATCTGCGCTTCATGAAAAATCCCGCTAACAGAATCGGCACCGTGTTCCTTGTGGGTGCTGGCCCCGGCGATGCCGACCTGCTGACACTGCGGGCGGCGCGGCTGGTGATGAATGCTCGGGTGCTGGTGCATGACGGGCTGGTCGATCCTTCGATACTGGCGATGGCGCCCAAGGGGTGCCGGATGATCTCGGTCGCCAAGCAGCGGTCTCGCCACACGATGCGGCAGGACGAGATCAATGCTTTGCTGGTGCGTGAGGCGCTGGCCGGGAACGACGTGGTGCGGTTGAAGGGTGGCGATCCCTTCGTGTTCGGGCGGGGCGGCGAAGAGGCTGAGGATTGCTTTGCGGCAGGCGTGCCGGTGCAGGTGGTGCCGGGCGTGAGCGCGGCGATGGGGGCGGCGGCTTCGGCCATGATCCCGCTTACGCACCGCTATGCGGCCAGCATTGTTACGTTCGTGGCCGGGCAGTGCAAGGGGCTAACCGAGCAGAACTGGGCGGGCCTTGCGGGCGTTGGCCGGACGCTGGTGATCTATATGGGCGTGGCGACGGCGGATGCGATTGCCGAGAAGCTGATGGCCGATGGACTTTCGCCTGCGATGCCGGTGGCGGTGATCGAAAACGCCAGCCGTCCGCAGATGCGGGTGCTGCGCGGCGCGCTGGCTGCGCTGGGGCCACTGGTTGCGGACAACAAGGTCAAGAGCCCTGCCCTCATCGTGATCGGTGATGTGGCAGGCAGGGGGGACATGATGGAATTGAAGAGCGTTCTGGAGGCAGTTCAGTGAAGATCATTACCGCAAGCGATCTGCGCACCGGCGATGTGGTGTGGTGGACCGGCGAAGGCTGGTCGCGCCACGTGAACAATGCGGTGGAAGCGGGCGAGCATGCCGAGGCGGTAATCGCGCGCGAGAACGCCAAGCAGATCGTCACCGACACGCAAGTGATCGCAGCGACGCGCACCGACGAAGGTGTGCGGCCCGCGCATATCAAGGACCGCATCAGGGCACTTGGCCCCACAGTGCGGCTCGACCTTTCTCTCAAGCCTGCCGATCCTGCGGCAGGGAACTGGGTGATCTGAGATGTATCAGTATGATCAATATGACCGTTCGATGGTCGATGCGCGCGTGGCCGAATTTCGCGGACAGGTGGAGCGCCGCTTGGCGGGTGACCTGACAGAGGACCAATTCAAGCCGTTGCGGCTGAAGAACGGGCTCTACCTGCAGTTGCACGCTTATATGCTGCGTGTGGCGATCCCCTATGGCACGCTTAACAGCCGCCAGATGCGGTTGCTGGGCGATATTGCCGACAAGTATGACCGTGGGTACGGCCACTTCACCACGCGGCAGAACATCCAGTACAATTGGATCAAGCTGTCGGACGCGCCCGATATTCTGGCCGAGCTGGCGACGGTCGAGATGCACGCCATCCAGACCAGCGGGAACTGCATCCGCAACACCACGTCCGACCAGTTTGCGGGCGCTGCGGCGGATGAGCTGGTAGATCCGCGCCCATATGCCGAGCTGCTGCGCCAGTGGTCGACCTTCCACCCGGAGTTCGATTACCTGCCACGCAAGTTCAAGATTGCGATCATCGCCAGCGAGACAGACCGCGCGGCGATGCGGTTACACGACATCGGCATTCAGCTGGTCAAGAACGATGCGGGCGAGATCGGCTGCAAGTTCCACGCGGGCGGTGGCATGGGCCGCACGCCGATGATTGCGCCGGTGATCGCCGAGTTCGTGCCTGCGCTGCAGATGATCAGCTATCTGGAAGCGTGCCTTCGCGTCTACAACCGCTATGGCCGCCGCGACAACAAGTACAAGGCGCGCATCAAGATCCTCGTCCACGAGATTGGCGCTGCGGAATACCGCCGTCAGGTGGAAGAAGAATTCGCGCATATCCTGACGCTGGGGCTGGAGCCGCCAGCGGAGGAACTGGAGCGGATCAAGGGGTTCTTTGAACAGCCCGGTTTTGAAGCGAGCGCTTCGGACGAGCTGGACCTGTCCGATCCCGACTTCGCGCTGTGGGTGGATCAGAACGTCCATGCTCACAAGCAGCTGGGCTATGCCATCGTCAATATCAGCCTGAAACCGACAGGCGGCATTCCGGGCGATGCCACGGCCGATCAGATCCGGCTGATGGCCGATCTGGCGCGTGACCATTCGTTTGACGAACTGCGTGTGACGCATGCGCAGAACATCGTGCTGCCGCATGTGAAGAAGGCCGATCTCTATGGCATCTGGCAGAAGCTGGACGAAGCGGGGCTGGCAGCAGCGAACCTTGACCTGATCGGCGACATTATCGCCTGTCCGGGGCTGGATTACTGTGCGCTGGCCAATGCGCGGTCGATCCCGCTGGCGCAGAAAATTTCGAACCGCTTTGCCGACCTTGGCCGCCAGCGCGATCTGGGTGAGCTGAAGCTGAAGATTTCGGGCTGCATCAATGCCTGCGGGCACCACCATGCGGGCCACATCGGCATCCTTGGCGTGGATAAGAAGGGCGTGGAGAATTACCAGCTTTCGCTGGGCGGCTGTGAGGGTGCGGACACCTCGCTTGGCCAGATCACTGGACCCGGCTTCAGCGAAGACGGCGTGGTGGATGCGGTCGAGAAAGCGACCGACGTCTATCTCGCGCAGCGGGCTGAGGGTGAGCGTTTCGTCGATACCTACCGCCGCATCGGCATGGCCCCGTTCAAGGAGGCGATCTATGCCAAGGAGCCGGCCCATGGTTGAGCAGAACTTGCGCTATCGCAGCGATGAACCGGTGGGTGATCCGGCAGTGACTGTCGATGCGTTTGTCGATCAGAGCAACGCCACCGCCGTGCGGATCGAACCGGGCGATGATGCCCGCCTGCTGCTGCCGCATCTGGACCGTATCGCGCTCGTGGAAGTGAACTTCCCGGCCTATACCGATGGACGTGGCTATTCGGCGGCACGTATCCTGCGCGAGCATGGTTATGCCGGAGAGCTGCGCGCGGTCGGCGATGTGCTGCTGGACCAGCTGAGCCACATGCGGCGCTGCGGGTTTGACAGCTTTGCCCCCAACCAGCCGATCAGTTCCGAAGCCGCCGAACAGGCCTTTGGCACATGGCCGGAGGTTTACCAGAAGACCGTTGATGGCCGCCCGGCAATCTGGGCGAAGCGCCATCCGGCTTGAGGACATTATGAGATGACCAGCACCGTTAACCGCAAGATCGACCTGATCGACGCGCGCCCGCGCTTTGTCGAAACAGATGCGATCCGCCTGAACCATCTGTTCCGGGGCAGCGATACGCAGGAAATGCTGCGTTCGGTGATCCGTGACGGGCTGGCGGGTGATCTTGCGGTGGTTTCGAGCTTTGGCGCCGAAAGCGCTGTATTGCTTCACCTTATTGCCGAGGTTGATCCATCGGTGCCGGTGCTGTTTCTGGAAACGGGCAAGCACTTTCCCGAAACCGTAGCCTATCGTGACGAGTTGATCGGTTTTCTGGGGATGACCAATCTGCAGATCATCGAACCGGATGCCGCCGTGATTGCCAAGAAGGACGAGAACGGGCTGCGCTGGTCTTGGGACCCCGATGGGTGTTGCGAAATCCGCAAGGTGCAACCGCTGGCCAAGGCGCTGCTGCACTTCGATGCCTCGCTGACGGGCCGCAAGGGCTTCCAGTCCAAGACACGTGCGGGCTTGCCACGCTTTGAGATTGACCATTCGGACGCGCAGGGGCGGCTGAAGATCAACCCGCTGGCATCGTGGGACAAGGACGCGCTTGCCGCCTATTTTGCCGAGCATAATCTGCCCGCGCATCCGCTGGTGGCGCAAGGTTATCCCTCGATCGGTTGCGCACCGTGCACCAGCAAGGTCGCGCTGGGCGAAGACCCGCGTTCGGGCCGGTGGAAGGGCTGGGACAAAGTGGAGTGCGGGATTCATGCGCCCACCGACGGCCAGACACCAGGCGATGAACTGCCGCCGGGGTATGATCCGGTTTTCTGAGGCCTTGCCATTTGCGAAACATCCGTTCGTGTCGAGCGAAGTCGAGACATGCCCGCGCTGAGCAAGCGTGTCTCGACTTCGCTCGACACGAACGGAACTTATTGGGTTTTGTGAGCCTCGGAACGCGAAGGTTAGCTGAACTCAGTTTGCCAGTCGCGCCACGCCTCTGCTAGTCCCGTCCGGGAGATGAGGGGAACGGGCTGTTGGCTTTGGATGCGCGCAAAATAGGGCTTTGGGCGGGGCCGCTGGGCTTTGCGGTGACGCAATTGTCCGCCGCGCCCGCCGGAATGCCCGATGCCGGGTGGAGCGCGGCGGGGCTGGTCTGGTGGATGGCGGCATGGTGGATGACCGAGGCGATGCCGCTTTCGGCCACGGCGCTGCTGCCATTCCTCGTGCTACCTTTGACCGGTGTGGCCGATGCCAACAAGACGGCCAGCGCGTATTATTCGCCAATCATTTTTCTGTTCGTTGGCGGGGCATTTATGGCGCTGGCGATTGAGCGCACCGGACTGCACCGGCGGCTCGCGCTGTTCATTATGGGGCTGGCGGGCGCAAAGCCGTGGCAATTGCTGATGGGCGTGATGATGGCCACGGCCGTGCTTTCCAGCTTTATCTCCAATACGTCTACCGCGCTGATCATGATGCCGATGGCAATTGCGATGCTGCGCGCGGGCGGTGTGGAGGAAGGAGAGACCGCAGGCATGGCGGGCGCCTTGCCGATGGGCATCGCCTTTGCGGCGTCTATCGGCGGCCTTGCCACCCTGATCGGCACGCCCACGAATGCGATTGCAGCGGGCCTGATTGAGACAGCGCTGGGCACACGCGTCACGTTTCTGCAGTGGGCGCTTTATGGCGTGCCGATTGCGCTGCTGGCGGTGCCGCTGGCCGCGTGGATTATCGGACGGGTGCAAAGCCTGCATACCGACAGTTTCGACCCGGCTTCGGCGCGTGCGGCGATAGCCCATGCGACGCAATGGAGCGTGGCCGAACGGCGGCTGGTGCCGGTAGTGGTTCTGGCGTTCCTGGCATGGGTGCTTCAGCCGGTCATCGAAGGGTGGTTTCCAGCCGGCGGCTTTACCGATGGCACGGTGGCAGCGATTGCGGGGCTGGTGCTGTTCGTGCTGCCAGACGGAACAGGGCGGCCGATGCTGACCTGGCCAGAAGCAAACCGTGCGCCGTGGGACGTGGTGCTGATGTTCGGCGGCGGGCTTGCCATGGCCATGGGCATGACCACGAGCGGTCTGACCAAGTGGATGGGCGAAATGTTGCTCCCCCTCGCCCATGTTCCATTGCCGATCGTGGCGCTGGTGCTCGTGGCCTTCGTGATCATCGTGACCGAATTTGCCAGCAACATCGCGGCGGCCAGCGGGATCATGCCCGTGGTGGCGGCACTGGTGGGCGCACTGGGGGCTGACCCGATCCTGCTTGCCCTGCCTGCTGCCTTTGCCGCAACCTGGGGCTTCATGCTGCCTGCCGGAACCGGACCGAATGCGCTGGCCTGGGCGACTGGGCATTGCTCAATGCGGTCGATGGTCAAGGCTGGGTTCGCGCTGGATGTGGCGGGCGTGTTCCTGCTGGTTGGCGTGGTGTGGGCGATTAACACGTTGATCTAATAGAAGACTTACTCCTCCGTCAGTCGCTTGTGTGACTGCCGCCTCACCATTTGTGCTTCGCAAAAACGGGGAGGATTTGACTGCTACCCGTGTGCACCGAAATAGTTGGCGATGGCCACGGCGATGCGGATGTTGAGCGCGTGGGCGCGTTCGATGGGGTCGATGAAGCGGGCGCGGATAGCGCCGTAGTCTTCGCCGCGATGATCGGGATAATCGGTTTCCTCGTCTACCGCAAAATCGGTGATTTCAGGTTCGATCACCGGATAGGCGCGGCGCAACTGTGCAAGGGCATCATCCACGCGCAGCGACAGGACCATTTCCAGCACGTCATCACGGCTGACATCGTTCGACCGGGCGAAGGGCGGGACCTGCACGGCGCGGATGAACATATGCATCAGCAGCGCGAGGCGCACCGATTGCAGCAGGCCGATGTTGCGGCGGTCAGAATCCTGCGCAGGATCGCGGCCCGCCTTGTGGCCGGGGACGAGCGAAAGCAGGCGGTGGAGCTTCATCCAGTCCACCCGCAGCCGCGAGGTCAGACGGCGGAAGACCCCTGCCCTGTCGTCCTTGGTCAGGTATTCGGCCAGTGCAAGGCAGGCCGATTCCAGCGCGGTTTCGGTGCCGCGATAGGGACGGCTGGCCCAATAGGCGGAGTTGAACAGTTCGCCATGGGCAGCAACGGTCTTGACCGAGGCGAGGCCATTGGCGGCGCGCAACAGGCGGACAAGCTGGTTGCCGCGGGTGGAGCGGCCAAGCAGTTCGGCAACCGACTCCATTTCCTCGCCCGCAGCCGTGCCCGCGCCAGCGATGACATTAACCGGATAGCCAATCTGCTGGAGGATGGCGTTGTGCGGAATGGCGCGGATCTGGCGCAGGCTCATCGTGCGGTCGGCGCCGATATCGGACTGGCGGCGCGAGACACGGCTACCGGTGCTCTTGAGCAGGCCAAGGCCGAATGCGGTTAGTGCGCGGGAATATGTCGCGCTTTCAAGGTGTTCGCGTTGCACGCGGCGGATCGAGCGGTAGAAATCGAGGCTGAGATCGGTGCGGTCGTAGAACGGGTCCTTGACGGTAAGGTCCTGATCCTTTGCCTCTTCCTCGGCAATGCGGGTGAGCGTGGCGAGCGCCAGATCATCGTTGCGGAAGAACAGATAACCATCGCCGCCCTGAAAGCTGGCTTCGGGTTCGATGGTAACGCCAGCCTTTGCAAAGCGGCGGCGTGCCCAGCCGGAGAGCGGCCATGTAAGCCGGTCGGCAAAGCCCGAAGGATGCGCGCCGCGCCCCATGGATTCGCCGTGGGTGTTGAAGATCAGCGCAGCGACATCGGTAAGGCCATTGGCCTTCATCGCTTCGGCAAGACGGCCTTGCAGGCGCTCGATGGCCAGAGCCGCCGGGATCTGGCCCATAAAGCGGCCGGCATCGGAAAAGCCGGTCTGGATCGCAACGCGGCCACGCAGGCGGGCATAGCTGCGGTAGGATTCTTCGGACAGCAAAGCTTCTAGGAAGCGCCCGCCATGCTCCAGCGCAGCTTCGGTTTCGAACAGGGGCGAGACATCGACTTTGCCTTCGATGCCGAACAGCTTGGCGAAATAGAGCGCGGCCAGCACGGTCTGCGGCTGTTCGCATTCGGCAATCAGCATGCGGATCGGGGCATCAGCATCGATGTGCTGGAGCATCTTGGCCATGACCAGAAACTGGCGCATCGCGGTACTGGTTTCGATCGCCAGTGCGCCGAAGTTTACGCGCAGCGGCTTTACCTCAGCCAGCAGTTCGCGCAGGCGTGAGAGCGCGCTCTTGCTGCCAAGATCAAGCGTGCCTTCCGGGTCGATCCGGCGGCGTAAGGCATTGAGAAGTTGCGAAGAATTGACGCGGAAGTGAATCCAGCCAATGCCAAGGCCATCGGCGCGCATCGCGGCAGCCAGCGTGGCGAGCGGGATGGCTTTTGCGTCGTCAGCAGTCTTCGCTTCGGCCTCGAGCGCCGTGATCATCGGCGTAAGGCTGAGCAGTTTGGCCGGGTTTTCCGCGCTCAGGCGGTTGGCGGCGGCGGTGAGCGCTTCACTGTCTGACAGGTCAGACGCAAACAGGTCCGCCATTTCCGCCGAATGGCTGTGGGCCGCATCCAGTGTGGCCAGCAGCGGATGGGCATCATCAATCGCGCGCAGGCTGGCGGCGTAGGTTGAAAGACGCAGGGCCTTTTCGCGCAGACGGAAGGCGATGGAGGTGGTCCAGCCGATATCGGTGCGGCCATCCATGTCATAACCGACCCACGTGGCAAACCGGAACGGCAGCGGGCGGAAATCGAGCCAGCGCCCCGGCCAGCGCTGGCGGGCATGGCCCAGCAGCATGGCGTTGATCCGGTCACGCGCATTAGCAGCGCGCTGGATTGCGTTGCACACTTCGACGTGTTCAAATTCCAGCGTGATCTTCGGCCCTTCGTGCGGCACAGTGCAGACGGTGGTGGTTTGCGGATCGTCGGTCAGCGCTGCGGTGGCCACAGCATCGGACTGGGCTGGCGAGAGTAGAAACGTGGGGTGCGCGGTGAACACGGCGTGCAGCAGCGGCTTTTCCCAGCGCCTGCGGAATTCCGAAAAGCCCGCTTCTTCGGGATTCAGCGCTTCGATCCGGGCGAGGTTTTCGCTCGCGGATGTGGGCGCGATCAGACGTTTCAGGCGCGCGGCACGGCTTTGCAGCGCTTCGCATTCCAGTTCGGCGACTAGACTTTCAACGTCAGCCAGCGACAGCTCCCCCGCCTCAAGCTGGCGCGACAGATCATGGCTGAGCTGAAACACCGGATTGAACAGCGGCGTATCGGCCGTCCGCTCATGAAGTTTCTGTAACCGTGCCTTGAGCTTGGCGACCGTCTTCATGCCCGATGTATTCCTCTGAATTCGTTGGCGTTGCAGGACTATCGCCCCAGCAGACACGCTTCGCGCGCGGCCGCTTCGATGGCTGCTTCATCGGGCGTGCCCTTGCCCACCACCCAGCTTCCGCCAACACACAGGACCGGGTCAAAGCCCAGCCATTCCGGCGCGGTGGCAGCAGTGATGCCGCCGGTGGGGCAGAATTTGCACTGATAAAACGGCGCTGCCAACGCCTTTAATGCCGGAAGCCCGCCCGAAGTTGAGGCAGGGAAAAACTTGAAGTGCGTGAGGCCCAAATCCAGCCCGCGCATGATATCGCCTGCGCTGGCCGTGCCGGGCAGGAAGGGGATGCCCGAGGCGACGGCGGCCTTACCCAAGGTTTCCGTCAAGCCGGGTGAGACGATGAATTCTGCGCCTGCGTCGATTGCTGCCTTCAGCTCATCGGGGTTGGTCACGGTGCCCGCGCCGACGATAGCACCTTCAACCGCCTTCATCGCATGAATCACATCGAGCGCTGCTGCGGTCCTAAGGGTCACTTCGAGAACGCGCAGGCCGCCTTTGACCAGCGCGCGTGCGATGGGAAGCGCGTGATCGACATTGTCGACAACCAGCACCGGAATGACCGGCGCGGTGCGCATGATGGTTTCGATCGGCTTCATAAAGTCTCCCCGCTCGTATCAAAGTGGCGCGCAAGGCGCGCGCAAATCCTGTGTGGATGCGGGCTTAACGCGAGTTAGACTTAATGTGCACCTGCGATAACCGGGTGCATAGCTATTCTTCAGACAGCAGAGCTGAACCGGCGGGCCCCCAGACGATAGCCATCGAACACGGCAGCGACCGAGCGGGCATAGGGCTCCGAGCCCGTTTCGAGCGTCAGCACGCTGTCATCCAGCCGGGCCAGACCGCGCGTGAGGAAGGGGGCAATCCGGTCGCGGTTGGTGGCCAGCAGGTCTGCGGGCACCACTGCCCTGCCCCGGCAGAGCAGATCGGTGATGACTTGCCCGCGCCGAAGATCTTCGGCGGAACGGACCACGCCCTTGCGGCCCGGAAGCTGGCCTGCGCCGATGAGCATGCGATAGCGGCCCGCGTTCTTTTCGGTCTGGACGAACAGATCGGGAAATTCGCTGATCGACGATGCGCCAAGGCCGATCAGCACTGGCGATTGGTCATCGGTAAAGCCCTGAAAATTGCGGCGCAGGGTGCCGGTGCGGGCGGCGATGGCGAGATCATCACCCGGCAGGGCAAAATGATCGAAGCCGACTGGCTGATACCCTGCCGCGCCCAACTGGGCATAGCCTTGTGCGGCCATGCGAAAGCGGGCGCGCTGATCGGGCAGTTCGCTGGCATCGATGCGTTGCTGGCGGGGAATTACGTGGGGCACATGCGCATAGCCGAACAGCGCGACACGATCGGCCCCCATGGCAATCGAATGGTCAAGCGTGTCAGCCAGAATCGCATCGGTCTGAAAAGGCAGGCCGTACATCAGATCAAAGTTGATCGAGCTGACCCCTGCCCCGCGCAGGCCATCGGTGGCGCGCGCGATCATGTCACGCGGTTGGACCCGGCCGATGGCTTCTTGCACGCGCGGATCGAGTGTCTGGACGCCAAGGCTGGCCTTGATCACACCGATGCCGCGGATTGCTCTGAACCAGTCCGGCTCCAGCGTGCGCGGATCGAGTTCGATTGACAGCACCGGTTTATCAAGCCGGAAGTTTAACGTCAGACAATCTATCAATCGCACGAAATCGGTGGGTTTGATCGCGTTAGGACTGCCGCCACCAAACGCAATGCGCGAGACTTTGACCGAAGGGTGCAGGTTGTGCGCAACCAGCTCAACCTCATGATGCAGGGCCTCAAGATAGGCGGCAAGGCGCTGAGTCTTGTTGGCGGCACCTGTGTTGCAACCGCAATACCAGCAGATTTCGCGGCAATAGGGGATATGCAGATAGAGCGAGACCGTGCCGCGCAGGGCGCGCAGAGCCGTGCGCTGGCGCTCTTCGAAACTTTCTTCAACGAATTCAGCAGCTGTGGGGTAACTGGTATAGCGCGGGACGGGCTGTTCGAGCAGTTCGGGCCAGTATGTCCAGCCTCCGAAGCGTTCAGAGGCGGTCGTGCCGTTTGCGGTTATCACATCAGCTGCCATGGGATCGGTCCTATTTGCGTTCGGGGCCTTCATCCCCATCATCACAACAGCTATCGGCCAATGCGCGCTTGCGCATTGCGATATGACAAACTTTGCAGCAGGGCAGATTTTTGCTGCCATCATCGTTTTGCGGCACACGCAGCGGCACCATGCCCCCGCTTCCGCCGCACGATGCGACCATGATGATCGAAGCATTGGCGGGGCCGGGCGCGGCCATTTGCAACACCGCCAGCGGGGCGAGCAGGCGCAATGCGCGGCTGTTCATGGCAGGTCCTCCTCATCAATCAGGATGCGCGCTGCTGCGCCATCCAGATCGCCGAACTGCCCACGTTTGAGCGCCCAGAAGAACGAGGCCAGCCCGAACAAACCCATACCCAGCGCGATGGGGAGCATGAAGGCAACACCGTTCATTTGGCTTCTCCGGCAAGGCGCAGCGAATTGGCCACGACGATCAGCGAGCTGGTGGACATGGCAATCGCGGCAATCAGCGGGGTGACATGGCCGAGGATGGCCAGCGGCACCGCCAGCACATTGTACCCTATGGCCAGCACAAAGTTCTGTCGCACCACCTGCATGGTCTTGCGCGCAACGCGGATCGCGCGCGGGATGGCGAGCAGCGAATCTGCGGTGAACACCATGTCCGCCGCCTGCCGCCCGACATCGCTGGCCGAACCCGGTGCGATGGAGGCATGGGCAGCGGCCAGCGCCGGGCCATCGTTCAGCCCATCGCCTGCCATCATCACTTTGCGACCGGCGTGCTGCAACCGCTGGATCGCTTCCTGCTTTTCCAGCGGCGATGCAGCGGCTTGTGCCGTAAGCCCGGTAGTGCGCGCGATGGCAGCCACTGCGGGGACGGAATCACCAGAGAGGATCGAGGCTTCGACGCCGAGCACTGCTAGCCGGGCGAGCGCAGCTTCGGCATCGGGCCGCAGACGATCGGCAAAAGGGATCAGGCGCACGGCATCGCCCTGAATCCGCAAAGCCGTGGCCATGCCCTGGGCCGAAGCTGGACGCCCGAGGGCAACTGCCAGGCCATTCCAGCGCGCGGTCACGCCCTGCCCTGCTTCTTCCTGCACATCTTCAAGCGATGCGGCCCGGATGCCCCTTGCGCCTAGCGCTTGCACGAGGCCGAGCGAGAGCGGATGGCGGCTGTGGCTGGCCAGCGCGAGTGCGACCGAGGCCTGCGCTGCCGACAGCGCGCCAAGCGCCACGTCATCTGGCACCGGGCGGCCCAGTGTGAGCGTGCCAGTCTTATCGATCAGGATGCGGTCGATTTCGGCCATGCGTTCCAGTGCAGAGCCATCTTTTACCAGCACGCCTTTTTTCAGCAGCGCGCCTGCCGCCACGACTTGCGCCACCGGCACGGCAAGGCCCAGCGCGCATGGGCAGGTGATGATCAGAACGGCAATCGCGATAACCAGCGACTGATACCAGCCAGCACCTGCCAGCATCCACCCGGCAAAGGTCAGCGCCGCCAGCGTGTGAACCGCAGGCGCATAGAGCCGCGCGGCGCGGTCTGCGATGCGGACGTATTTGGACCGCGATTGGCCGGCCACTTCCATCAGGCGGGCGATTTCGGACAGCGCGGTATCCTGCCCGCTGGCCGTCACGCGCACGTCGACGGGGGCTTCGATATTGAGCGTTCCGGCGTGGACCAGCGTTCCCGGCCCGGCGGGCACCGGCGCGCTTTCGCCGGTCAGCAGCGACATATCGAACCGGGTTTGCCCGCGCAGCACTTCACCATCGGCGGCAAGGCGCTCTCCGGCGGCGACGCGCATCAGCATGCCCGGTTGCAGCGCCTTGGTTTCCAGCCAGCGGGTGGCGCCATCAGCCGCGACGACCATGGTGCCCGTAGCCACCTGCCGCAGCAGCGCATCGACCCCCGAACGCGCGCGATCACGCATCATCGCATCGAGCACGCGGCCTGCCAGCAGGAACATCAGCAGCATCAGCACGCCATCGAACCATGCCTCGGCCCCGCCAATGATGGTTTCGTAGAACGACAGGGATGTTGCGATGGTCACGCCGATGGAGATCGGGACGTCCATGTTGGTCTTGCCGTGGCGCAGAACTTTCCACGCCGAGGCAAAGAACGGGCGGCCTGCATAGACGATGGCGGGCACGCCTATCAGCGCTGAGATCCAGTGGAACAGCGACCGCGTGCTGCCATCGGCGCCGGACCAGACGCTGACCGACATCAGCATCACGTTCATGCAGGCAAAGGCTGCAACGCCGAGGGGAGCGAGCAAGGGCTTGACCGCCGAGATCGGTTCCGCCGCAATCTCACGCGGTTGAGCGTCAAAGCCGGTGGCGGCCAGAGCAGCGACCAGCGAGGGCGCATCCACGTGCGGGGCGTGCACCACTTCCACCGTGCGGGCGGTAAGGTTGGTCCGCGCGCTGGCAACGCCTTCAACCGCGCTTAGCGCGCGTTCGACCTTGCCCATGCAACCGGCGCAATGCATGCCGGGGACGGCGAGGATGGAGTGGACCGCAGTGTCCGGGATGGCGATGTTCAGGGCGGGGTTCAGGGCGGGCGCGGTCATTGCACGTCACCCATGGTGCGCCAAGTCCGACCGTCAGCCTCGACTTTGACTCTGATCCGCCAGCGACCTGCTTCAAGCGGGGCTGCATAAGTGCCGGGGGCGACCTCATTAAGCGCAAGCGCAGTGGTGGGGCGCTGACCAAGCGGATGTTCGGCCACGGCGGTGACTTTGGCAGCCGCAATCGACCCGCCTGCCCCGTCGGTCAGTGTGATGACAGCGCGGTTCGATCCGTCGCGCGCGATCACCCGTTTCCAGCCCAGGGCCTTTTCGGCCTTTGCTTGTTTGAGCCAGTCATTGAACTCCTGACTGGCGACGTAGGAGTTATCAACCACGACGCCGCCGAAGGTCGCACTGGCAAGGCGCGCCATCAGCATATTGACGCCGACCACCACGGCAAAGAAGCTGACAAGCAGCAGGGCCATCTTGCGCCCGGTGAACGGGCGGTCTTTACGGCGTGGCTGGGTCATTGGCCGTTTCCTTGGGCAGTGGTGAACGTGGTTTCGCTGCGATCGGTCCCGCCTTCCTTGTCTGTCGCCGTCAGAACAAACGCGAATTCGGCAGGCTGTGCACTGCGTGGCAGCACGGCGTAGACGCGCACCGGTTTGGTCGTGTCCGAGGGCACTTCCACGCTCAACTTGCGCCGTGCTCCAGCGGCATCCATCTCGTCGGTGAACATCGCACCGCCTTCGAGGCCATCGAGGGCCACCGTGAACGTACGCGGGCGCGTTTCCATGTTGCGCAGTTTCAGCGTGTAGGCATTGCGGATCTGCCCGCCGGACAGCATCACGTATTCGGGGTTCCGGTCCTTGGCGACCGACAGATCGAGCCGGGTGCGCTGGCCCAGCATGAACAGCAAAGCAAGGCCGATGGCGCTCCACGCGCCGAGGTAAACCAGCGTGCGCGGGCGGAAGATGGTCTTGAGCAGCGGAGTTGATTCTTCCCCGCGCTTTTCCCGTTCGGCATCGTCGAGCGTGCAGTAATCTATCAGCCCGCGCGGACGGCCAACGTCGGCCATTGCCTTGTCACAAGCATCAATGCACAGCGCGCAAGTGATGCAGCCGATCTGCGGCCCTTCGCGGATGTCGATGCCGGTGGGGCACACCGCCACGCATTGCAAACAATCGATGCAATCGCCCAGCGGGGTAGCAGCTTTCAGTGCCGATTTGACCGAACCGCGCGGCTCGCCCCGCCAGTCCTTGTAGGTGACGACGAGGCTCTTTTCATCGAGCATTGCAGTCTGGATGCGCGGCCAGGGACACATGTAGATGCACACCTGTTCGCGCATGAAACCACCGAAAATCAGCGTGGTCATGGTCAGCACAAACGTGGTGGCATAGGCCACGGGCGCGGCGGTGCCGGTCCAGAATTCGCGCTGGAGCGTGGGCGCATCGGCAAAGTAGAAGATCCACGCGCCGCCGGTGAGGAAGCTGATCGTGAGATAAAGCGCCCATTTGAGCGCGCGTTTACCGATCTTCTGCGGGCCCCACGGCGCTTTCTGCAGGCGGGCCTGCGCGTTGCGGTCTCCATCGACCAGCCGGTCCACATGCTGGAACAGATCGGTCCACACCGTCTGCGGACAGGCATAGCCGCACCAGGCGCGACCCACGGCCGAGGTGACGAGGAACAGGCCGATGCCTGCCATGATCAGCAACCCCGCCACAAAATAGAATTCATGCGGCCAGATTTCGATGTCGAACATGAAGAAGCGGCGGTTGCCCAGATCAATCAGCACTGCCTGATCCGGGGCATAAGCGCCGCGATCCCAACGGATCCACGGCGTGCCCCAGTAGATCAGAAGGCACACGGCCATGACCAGCCACTTGAAGCGCCGGAAAGCGCCATCAACGGCTTTCGGAAACACCCCTTTGCGCTTGGCATAGAGGTTGATTTCGTTTGAATGGTCCGCGCTGAGTTTGGGATCGTGCGCAGTCATGACCGTGTGTCCTTGATTGGCTTACTTGGTTGCGGCGGCCGGGGCTGCTGCAACCGCTTCGCGTGTCGGTTCGGGCGTAGGTGCTTCTTCGCCGCCGCCCAGCGAATGGACGTATGTGGCGAGCATCTTGACCGTGACCGGATCGAGCCGGTTGCCCCATGATGGCATCACGCCATAACGGGCGTTGGTGATGGTCTGGGTCAGCGCAGCGCGGCTGCCGCCATAGAGCCAGATCGCATCGTTCAGGCGCGGTGCGCCCACGGTGCGATTGCCCTCGCCTGCAGCACCGTGGCAGACGGCGCAGTTATCGGCATAGAGCTGCGCGCCCTGCTGGGCCGAAGCATTGGCCTTGTCCTCGCCCGCCAGCACACGCACGTGGCTCACCACGCTCTGCACCTGATCGGAGGTCAGAATGCCATCGCGGCCAAAGGCCGGCATCTGGCTCATCAAGGTTGCGTCATTGCCCGGCTGTCGAATGCCGTTGACGAGGGTGTTGTGTATGGTGGCCGCATCGCCGCCCCACAGCCAGTCATCATCGTTGAGGTTCGGGTAACCGACGCTGCCCGCTGCACCATTGCCGTGACACTGGATACAGTTGACCTTGAACGCGGCGCGTCCCCCGTCAATCGCGGCGCGGCGCAGGCGGGGATCGGTTGCGATCTGTTCGATCGAGGCATTGCCAAGCTCGGCCATCAGCCCGGCGGTGCGCGCCGCTTCAGCCTTCATTTCCTTGGCCAGATCACCGCGGCTGGACCAGCCGAACGTGCCAGCGGTGGCCGTGTTGCGCAGCGGTATCGCGGGATAGACCACGCTATAGCCAATCGCGAACACGATGCAGGCATAGAACGACCAGAGCCACCAGCGCGGCAGTGGATTGTTCAACTCCTCGATACCGTCCCATTCGTGACCGACGGTTTCAACGCCGGTCGCATCATCCAAGCGTGGTTTAGACATCGCTTTCGTCCTTGAAGATCGAAGTGGCAGCTTCGCGGTTGAGCGGCTTGGCACCAGGGCGGAATGGCCACGCGCTCAGCCCCACGAAAATCGCCGTCATCAGCAGTAGACCCCAGCTGTCAGCCAGATGCCGCAGCACCTCGTATGTCGAATGATCGCTCACCGGCCCTTCTCCTTGGCCAGAGCTTCCTGCGCGGCAGGCGCGTTCACATCGACCAGCGTGCCCAGCATCTGCAGATAGGCGACCAGCGCATCCATCTCGGTCAACCGAGCAGGGTCCCCGTCAAAGTCGCGGACTTGCGCCTTGGGGTAGCGCTTTTGCAGATCGGTTGCGTCGGCGGTCGGATCGGCCTGCGTTTTCAGGTCGTCGTTGGCCTTGGCGATATCGTCTTGCGAATAGGGAACGCCGATCTGGTAGAGCGTGCGCAGCGTCGCGGTCATGTCGCCCATATTGAGGTCATGCTCGGCGAGGTGCGCATAGCCCGGCATGATCGATTCCGGCACCAGCGCACGCGGGTCTTTCAGATGCTGGACCTGCCATTCATCCGAATAGCGCATCCCTACGCGGGCAAGGTCTGGCCCGGTGCGCTTTGATCCCCACTGGAACGGATGATCGTACATCGATTCCGCGGCGAGGCTGTAGTGGCCATAGCGCTCAACCTCGTCCCGGAAGGGGCGGATCATCTGGCTGTGGCAGTTGTAGCAGCCTTCGCGGATGTAGATGTCACGCCCGGCCTGTTCGAGCGGGGTGTAGGGACGCATCCCCTCCACCTTCTCGATCGTGTTGTCGATCCAGAACAGCGGGGCGATTTCCACGATCCCGCCGATGATCACCGCCACAAAGGCGGCGACGCCCAGCAGGGTGACGTTGCGTTCAAGCTTCTTATGTTTTTCCACGATGGTAGTCATGGCTGTGTTCCTTGCCTTAGCGTCAGGTTCAGGCGGCTACGGGAGCGGCATGAATGACGGGGCGGTCCTTTTCGGGATCAAAGGCGGTGTCTGCCATTGGCGCTTCTTGGCGCAGGTGGCCCAGGATCGTGCGCCACACGTTGATCGTCATGATGACGGCTCCGGTGAGGTACAGAAATCCGCCAAAAGCGCGCAGGAAGTACATCGGCTTCAGCGCAGCGACCGTTTCGACGAAGCTGTTCACCAGGTATCCGTCGGCGCCATATTCGCGCCACATCAGACCTTGCGTGATGCCCGCCACCCACATCGAGGATGCGTAGAAAACGATGCCCACGGTCGCGAGCCAGAAGTGCCAGTTGACCATGCGCAAGCTGTACAGCCGCGAGCGGTTCCACAGGCGCGGCACGAGATAGTAGACGCTTGCGAACGTGATCATGCCGTTCCAGCCGAGCGCGCCTGAATGCACGTGGCCAATCGTCCAGTCGGTATAGTGCGACAGGCTGTTGACCGACTTGATCGACATCATCGGGCCTTCGAACGTGCTCATACCATAGAAGGCCAGCGCCATCACCATCATGCGGATGATCGGGTCGGTGCGGACCTTGTCCCATGCGCCGTTCAGCGTCATCAACCCGTTGATCATGCCGCCCCAGCTGGGCATCCACAGCATGATCGAGAACACCATGCCCAGCGTCTGCGCCCAGTCAGGAAGCGCGGTGTAGTGGAGGTGGTGCGGGCCTGCCCAGATATAGAGGAAGATCAGCGCCCAGAAGTGGATGATCGACAGGCGATACGAGAACACAGGGCGTTCGGCCTGCTTGGGCACAAAGTAGTACATCATCGCCAGGAAGCCGGCGGTGAGGAAGAAGCCCACGGCGTTGTGGCCATACCACCACTGCACCAGCGCGCCCTGCACGCCTGCAAAGATCGGATAGCTGCGGCTGCCGGTGAAGCTGACCGGCCAGTTGAGGTTGTTGACGATGTGCAGCATCGCCACGGTGATGATGAACGACAGGTAGAACCAATTGGCCACGTAGATGTGCGGCTCTTTGCGCTTTACGAGCGTGCCGACAAAAACCGCGAGATAGGCCACCCACACAACGGTCAGCCACAGATCAACGTACCATTCCGGCTCGGCGTATTCTTTCGCCTGCGTAATGCCAAGGACATAGCCGGTGGCTGCCAGCACGATGAACAGCTGGTAGCCCCAGAACACAAAGCGGGCGAGGCCGGGGAAGGCCAGCCTCGCCCGGCAAGTGCGCTGCACGACGTAGAACGACGTGGCGATCAGCGCGTTGCCTCCGAATGCGAAAATGACCGCAGAAGTATGCAGCGGGCGCAAGCGTCCGAACGCGGTCCATTCGAGCCCCAAGTTCAGGACCGGCAGCGCCAGTTGCAGCGCGATAACGAGTCCTGCAAGGAATCCGGCCATGCCCCAGAACACGGTTGCTATCACGCCCCAGCGGATCGGGTCATCATCGTACCGGCCCTGATCGGGCGCCAGAATGGCCTTGGACAGATCGACCCCGCGCAGGGTGACGACCAGCCCGATTATGCAGGCAAGAGCAACGATGAACATGTGAATTGCAAAGCCGGTATCGACAGCAGCAGCATAAGCGACAACGGCAATGAGCAGCGACAAGAGCCAAAGGCTCGAGCGCGATAGTGCAGAAACCATGGAGCCTTCCTTCCATGAGTGATGTTGATGCCGCGCTGCACCTGCATCGAGGAAGGAACATTGACCCCGGTCAATTATCGGAAATCGCCCATTATACTTTGGTCGTAGGTTGGGGTTTGCGCTTTTTGCGCTTCGTCAATGTTCGGCGATTTTCCGCGGTGCATCAGCCTGTTCAAGCCACGGAACGAGCTTGAGCCAACGAGGGGTTGGCCAGCCGTGGTGCAGGACAAGAGCAATGAAGAAGCTGATCTCCGCCGCCCTCCCCGTTCTGGCCACCGCTGCTGCGCTGCTGGCTCCGGGACAGGCCTTTGCTGGTTCGTCAGATGGCAAACTGCAGATCAAGGTGCTGGGCACAGCCGTGCTGCCCGATGGCAATATCGTGGACGTAAAGAACGATCCGCTTAGCCTGACAGTCGGCGCAAATACCAAAGCCAATGACAACTATGTGCCAACTCTGGCCGTGGAGTATTTCTTTACGCCGAACATTTCGGCTGAAACGATCTGCTGCTTCACCACACACGGGGTCAGCGGCACCGGCACGCTGGCGCCTGCCACCGATATCGTTGACCATGTGATGATCCTCCCGGCAACGCTGACGCTGAAATATCATGTGCCGCTCAAAGGCGGGATCAAGCCTTACGTTGGCGCAGGCCCCGCCATGTTCCTGATCTTCGGCGAAAAGCCAGGCAGCAGCGTAACACCGCTTGGCGTGACCAAAGTGCGGATGTCTGACAACGTGGGCTTTGCCGTGCAGGCCGGCATCGACATCCCCGTCAACGACAAGGGCCTGGGCCTGAGTCTCGATGCCAAGAAGTACTTCATGGATACGACCGCGCATTTCTTTGCAGGAAATGCCGAAGTCCTGACCACCAAGCACTCGCTTGATCCGTGGGTGCTGAGCGCGGGGATCAGTTATCGCTTCTGATGGAAGCACCTCTGACGAAATCTCAGGCAATCCGGCCCCCCCCACGCGCGCCGGATGCCGGGGACGGCGGGCAGGACACGACGAGGTTCTGGGATCACCTCGGCGCGTTCCTGCCCGTTACCCGTTGATCACTACCACAGAATGCCCTTGCGATCGGCGACCATGGGTGCAGGTGCTTCGAGTCCGACCGATTCCAGCAGATCGATCTCGATCGTCCGGCACATGGCGCAAAGCGGCAGATCATGGACGGTGTTGGCAAAGGGATCGACCAGATCATCGCCGATCGCGAGCACTGCAAGGAACATCAAACCAGCGATTGTCGATCCCAATGGCGTGGCAAAGCCCAGCGTTTCTACCAACCCAAAAGGCAAGAGAACGCAGAATAGATGCACAAACAGCATCGGAAAAAAGCGGAAGTGATTGGGCAGCGGCGTGTTTTTCAGGCGCTCCATGCCCCCTTGCGCATTGGCAATATCGACCAACACGCTTTCCATCGCGGTCTGCTGAATCGTGTCAATCCAGCCTTCTCGGCGCGCATCGTCAATACACCGACCAGTGCCATCAAGCAGGCCATTGGCGGTATTACTGCGGCTGATCGTGATTTGCGCATCGGCTTTGGCAATATAGCTTAGCGTTGCATCATCGAGTGGCTGCCGCCGCAATTGGCAGCGCAGCGCGTTGACATAGGCAATCTGGCGAAAAACGATGTCACGCTTGAAAGCTGCAGCATCAGGATCGGGCAGAAAATTGCGCGTGGCACGACCCAGATTGCGGCTGGCGTTGATCATCAAACCCCACAAGCCCCGCCCTTCCCACCATCGTTGGTAGGCGGAATTGCTGCGGAACCCGAGAAACAGCGCCACTGCGGTGCCAAACAAGGTCAAAGGCAGTTCGGGCGCACGGAAAGGCAGGATGAAGTAGACGGCCGTGACAATCACGTCCCAGACAAACAGAACAGTCAACGGCAGCCAGACTTCGCGCACCACCGTTTTAAAGGACGGTATCGGCCTTACAATCACGCCCCGTTTCCGAATTCGTGAGCGAACATCTGCTCAAGCGCTTTTGAATCTGTACGCTTCTGGCGCTGGAAATCCTGAAATTTGTCGCCCGAATTCGTGGCAGCCTGAGACATCGCAGCCGAAGCTGTGGATACCGGGCGCAAGACGAACCAGTCAGCATGGCCAATCGCAACAAGGTAGCCCAGCACCATCAAGCCAAAGGCAAACAGGGCCAGGCTGGCCCGAAGCACCATGGTCTTCTCGTGTTCATGATCTGTAATATCGGGCTGCGACACAAAACACCTCCTGATCGCGACGGCGACTTCAGAAGTGGCAATGCTTTGAACCACATCAGTATCCGTCAGGAAATGTTGCTGAACCGGAAACCAAATTTTATCTTATTTTATCAAAACCTAGGCCTCACACCCTGCACGAAGGTACAGGGTCTTGGCCAGTTACCCGGCCAAAGAAATCAAAGCACGACGATCAAGTATCTCTACCTCACGACGCGAGGGTAGCTCTATCACCCGCTCGTTCTTAAGCCTTGTGAACTGGCGGCTGACAGTCTCGATCGTCAAACCGAGAACATCAGCCACTTGTTGCCGCGAGAACGGCAATGAGAACCGTTGCGCCGGGCCTATGGTTGCGGTGCATCCAGTATCTGTGAGCCGATCGGACATTTCGAGCAGGAAGGTTGCGATCTTCTCGGTCGCATTTTTCCGGCCCAGCAGCATCATCCATGACCGGGTGCGGTCCAACTCAGCCAGCGTGCGTTCCAGCAGCTTGTGCTCAAGTTCGGGGTGTTCGCGCGCATATCTATCAAAATCGTTGCGGGAAAACACACAGACCCGTGCGTCTGTCAGCGCAACGACGCTGGCGCTGCTTGTCTGGCCGAACGGGCGGCCTATGAAATCCGATGGATAGGCCACGCCAACAATCTGTTCACGCCCATCTTCGGTGCTGGTAGTTAGCTTGAGCACGCCTTCGATGACATTGGCCACAAGCAGCGAATCGTCATCTTCCCAGATAAGCGATTCCCCCGCCGTCACATTCCGGCGACGTCCAATTGCATTGAGCGTTTCGAGTTCAAGATTGTTCAACCCTGCGCAAATAGCGCGGTTGCGGACGACGCAAGTATCGCAAGAAGCCATGTGTTGAACGCTACCACCCATCGCAGGCCGGGGCAATTCCCCATGACGTGGCGAGAATGCGCAAATACAAGGCAAAAAACAGGGCGGCCTTGCGACCGCCCAAGTTGGGGAGAAATCGACGCGGCGGGCGGGTAGTGGTAGAAACTACCGACCGGCCATGTCGAAAACCTACTTAACCGCCCTTGCCCAACCGAACGTTGACGAAAATCAAAATGCCCGAAAATGGCGCGTCAATTGTAGATTTTCTTCGCTTAGACCTCGGGCAGATCAGTCACATCATGGTATTGGCCACGGAAAAACAGCAACGGCGTGCCATGTTCACTACGATCCATCGCTTCGACCGCACCCACGACAAGCAAGTGATCGCCAATATCTTCGACACGCTCGACCGTACAATCAATCCACGCCAGCGCATCTTCCAGCAGCGGCTGCCCCGAAGGCGTATGGCCGTGTGCCAGTTCGGCAAATTTGTCGTCCGCCCGCGCGGCAAAGCGCTTGCACAACTCCAGTTGCCGTGAACCCAGCACGTTCACGCAAAATCGGCCACCTGCCTGAATCTTCGGCCAGGTGCTGGATCGCTTGTCAGGGAAAAAGCCGACCAGTGGGGGATCCAGCGAGATCGATGTGAACGACCCAACCACCAATCCATGACGGGTACCGTCAGGATCGACCGAAGTGATCACACAGACACCCGTAGGCCAGGTGCCCAGAACGTTGCGAAAATGGCGAGGGTCATTCATGCCCGGCTGCCTGTCGTCAAACGGCGCGCGCGTCAACCGCCCTCATGGTTCAAGTTCGCTATTCGAAGTACGCTATACAGCGCACCTCGATGCTTTCGCGGGTTTGGGCTTCGGGCAGGCTGGTATCGTGGAACGCCGTGTGCGGGCAACGCCAGGTTACGGAATGGTCGCTGTCCTGAAACTTGAAAAGCAGCACATCATCGGCCTGCATGTTCGAGAAATACCACCAGCGGTGGCGGTCCCGATGCCGGAAGATCGTGGCCGCAATCATCTGGTCTTCGCCTTCGACAGGTGCTGTCAGCGCATCGCCGGTGGGAAATTCATCAACCACGAACAGCGTGTTCGATGCCGTCTCCTCGTCTTGCACGGTGCGCCCGTCACACACGGCCAGCGGCCAGTCCTGCGGGCCGGGTGAGAATGTGCGCCAGAGTGAGAAGCAAATGTAGCGGCTGTAGCCCGGACCATCGGGAAAGCGGTCCTGATAGACGCGCGCCGCCGCTCTGCGCCCGGTAATCTCGTTGTAATCGACATGCGCTTCACCGGCAGGTGGCTGGATGCCGCCGGAATGCTGATACCCTTCGACTTTTTGCTTGGCGCGGGCGGAAAGATCGGCCGATGTGCGGATCATCCAGCCTTGCGCCGCTGTGCGCGTGGCTCCGCACAGCCGGGTTACCAGCGCTTCAACCTCTTGCAGATAGCTGGCATCTACCGCAGCCTTTTCATGAAAATCAGCAATGGCAGAGCGGTGTTTGCCCAGCGTGAACCCATGGACATCCAGCGAAAAATGATCGCGGATCGGCATGCCATCGCGCACTTCGCTGGCATAGTCGAAGTAGTCGCCGGTGTTCATCTCGGCGCCTTGCGACACATAGCGCCGCGTCACATATTCGCCCGGCCCGAGGTAGCGGATCAGCGCGGGCGCGCGGCGCGCGGAATCTTCAATAGCATGGGGTTCTGCAAGTTCGGTCATCGGCCTCTCCACGCCCTGTTTTTGGGCTTTTGCCATCATCACATATGTTAGTGTCCCTAATCAAGTGAGCGTTTCGCAAAAGAAATATGCGCCAAAACGGAAAAACCTGTGTAAGGGCCGCGCCACAGGTATCGCCGTGCACTGTGTGGGAACGGGCTTTGGCGATTCAACCGGGGGCGATTCGACCGAAGGCAATTCGGCCTGAATAGTGCCCCGGAACCAAGCCGATAGGCCCAACACTTTGCGAAATGCCGCCCACGCGGCAGGAATGGCGAATTTGACGATGACTTTTTCACACCTCCCCAGCCCGCTTGCGCAGGCTCTCGAAGCGCATGGCTACACCGCGCTGACCCCGGTCCAGACTGCTGTTTCCGAACCCGAAGCAAAGGGGCGCGATCTGGTCGTTTCGGCGCAGACTGGCTCGGGCAAGACCGTGGCCTTCGGCCTTGCCATCGCCAACGAGCTGATCAGCGATGACAGCGCACTGCCCTTTGCTACCGCCCCCCTGGCGCTGGTGATTGCGCCAACGCGCGAACTGGCGCTGCAGGTCAGCCGTGAGCTCGAATGGCTCTACGCCCCCACTAAGGCGCGCATCGCCACTTGCGTTGGCGGCATGGACCCATCGCGCGAACGCCGCATGCTGCAGAACGGCGCGCATATCGTGGTGGGCACGCCCGGCCGCCTGCGTGATCATCACGAACGTGGCGCGCTTGACCTTTCAGCGCTGGCCTGTGTTGTGCTCGATGAAGCCGACGAAATGCTCGACATGGGCTTTCGTGAAGACCTTGAAGAACTGCTGGATGCAACGCCGGCCAACCGTCGCACCTTGCTGTTTTCGGCCACGATGCCAAAGCCGATCGAGGCGCTGGCCAAGCGTTATCAGCAAAATGCACTGCGCATTTCGACCGTGGGCGAAAATCGCGGGCATGGCGACATCGCCTATCGCGCGATTGCCGTCGCTCCTGCCGAAATCGAAGCTGCCGTGGTGAACCTGCTGCGCTTCCATGAAGCTGAAACCGCCATGCTGTTCTGCGCCACGCGCGACAACGTGCGCCGCCTGCATGCCACGCTGATCGAGCGCGGGTTCACTGCCGTTGCGCTTTCGGGCGAGCATAGCCAGTCTGAGCGTAACAACGCCTTGCAGGCCCTTCGCGACCGCCGTGCCCGCGTTTGCGTGGCGACCGACGTTGCCGCGCGCGGCATCGACCTGCCTTCGCTCAGCCTTGTGGTCCACGTGGAAATTCCGCGCGATGCCGAAACGTTGCAGCATCGGTCAGGCCGTACCGGGCGTGCGGGCAAGAAGGGCACGGCTGTGATCATCGTGCCATTCCCGCGCCGCCGCCGCGTGGAAATGATGCTGCGTGGGGCGAAGATCAACGCCGAATGGGGCGAAGTGCCGACTCCCGAAGCCATACGCGCGCAGGACCGCGAACGCCTGCTCGAAACCATCCTCGCGCCGGTGGAAACCGACGAAGCCGATCTGGAAATCGCGCGCATTCTGCTTGAACAGCGCAGCGCCGAAGATCTTGCCGCAGCATTGGTCCGCGCGCATCGCGCCGCCCTGCCCCAGCCGGAAGAGCTGCTTTCAGGTAGCGGCGATGATGGCCGCAAGCAGGCCGCGCACCGCCCTGGCTTTGACGATGTGGTATGGTTCCGCATGGATGTGGGCCGCCGCCAGAACGCCGATCCGCGCTGGATCCTGCCCACGCTGTGTCGCCGCGGCCACGTCTCGCGTCAAGAAATCGGTGCCATCCGCATCACGCCGAACGACACCTGGTTCCAGGTGCCGCGCGCCATTGCCGACCGCTTCGCCGATGCGGTACGCCGCACCGCCGATCCCAAGGGTGAGGACGAAAACGGCATCCACATCGAAGCCGCACCCGAAGGTCCGCGCGAAGTGGCCCGCGACAATCGCCGAGAGGCACCCCGTCATGACGGACCACGCCAAAACGGCCCCCGTCACGATGGGCCTCGCAGCCAAGGGCCGGGTAGCGACGAGCGCCGCCCTCCAAACCGCCCTCACCCGGCCGGTGCGCGCCCGCAAGGCAAACCGCATCGCAAGGGCCCACAAGGCGCCCGCTGAAACGAAAAAACCCGCCGGAAAGCAATCCGGCGGGTTTTTCATGATTGGGTGTGCATCGCGCGGTTGCTTATTCCTCGCCCATCCGCAGTGCCGCAATGAAGGCTTCCTGTGGGATCGAGACGTTGCCGTACTCACGCATCCGCGCCTTGCCCTTCTTCTGTTTGTCGAGCAGTTTCTTCTTGCGGCTGATGTCGCCGCCATAACATTTCGCGGTCACATCCTTGCGCATTGCAGCGATGGTTTCGCGTGCGATCACTTTGCCGCCGATGGCAGCTTGCACCGGGATCTTGAACAGGTGGCGCGGGATCAGGTCCTTCAGTCGCTCGCACATGTGACGGCCGCGTGTTTCGGCCACACCGCGATGGACGATCATCGAAAGCGCATCGACCGGTTCATTGTTGACCATGATGCTCATCTTCACAAGGTCACCCTCACGCAGCCCGATTTGTTCGTAATCGAATGAGGCATAACCACGGCTGATGGACTTCAACCGATCATAAAAATCGAACACCACTTCGTTGAGCGGGAGTTCGTAGGTCACTTGCGCGCGTCCGCCCACATAAGTCAGCCCGGTCTGAATACCGCGCCGGTCCTGACACAGCTTGAGGATCGAGCCGAGATACTCGTCAGGCGTGTAGATCGTGCCCTTGATCCACGGCTCATCAATCTGCGCAATGCGGCTGGGATCGGGATAGTCCGCCGGGTTGTGCAGCATGATCTCGCGCGCATCATCGGTGCGGCTTTTGTTCAGCTGGATGCGGTAGACCACCGACGGCGCGGTCGTGATCAGGTCAAGGTCATATTCGCGAGTCAGCCGCTCCTGAATGATCTCCAAATGCAGCAGGCCAAGAAACCCGCAGCGGAAGCCGAAGCCCAGCGCCGCGCTCGATTCCATTTCAAAGCTGAAGCTGGCATCGTTCAGGCGCAACCGGCTGATGCTTTCGCGCAGCTTTTCAAACTCGGCCGCATCGACCGGGAAGATGCCGCAAAACACCACCGGCTGCACTTCCTTGAAGCCCGGCAGCGCCTTGGTTGCGCCATTCTTCACCGTAGTGATCGTGTCACCGACGCGGGCCTGGGCCACTTCCTTGATCTGCGCGGTGATGAAGCCGATTTCGCCCGGCCCCAGTTCGTCCAGCGTCTCAATTTTGGGGCGCATACAGCCCACGCGATCAATCAGATGCTCGGTCCCGCCGGCCATGAACTTTACCTGCAGACCCTTGCGGATCACACCGTTGATCACGCGCACAAGGATCACCACGCCAAGGTATTGGTCGTACCATGAATCGACCAGCATCGCGGTCAACGGGGCGTTACGATCCCCGCCGGGAGGCGGGATGCGCTCCACCACCGCATCAAGCACTTCCTCGATGCCGATGCCCGATTTGGCACTGGTCATCACCGCGTTGCTCGCGTCGATGCCGATGATGTCCTCGATTTCGGCGCGCACCTTTTCCGGCTCGGCAGCGGGCAGATCGATCTTGTTGATGACCGGCACGATCTCGTGATCATGCTCGATCGACTGATATACGTTGGCCAGCGTCTGCGCTTCCACGCCTTGCGCTGCATCAACCACCAGCAGCGCGCCTTCACACGCGGCAAGGCTGCGGCTTACTTCATAGGCAAAGTCCACGTGCCCGGGCGTGTCCATCAGGTTCAACTGATAAGTGCGCCCGTCCTTGGCGGTATAGTCCAGCCGCACGGTTTGCGCTTTGATGGTGATACCGCGCTCTTTTTCGATGTCCATGTTGTCGAGCACCTGCTCGGACATTTCACGCGCCGACAGGCCCCCCGTGTGCTGAATCAGGCGGTCGGCCAGCGTGGATTTGCCATGGTCGATATGTGCAATGATCGAAAAGTTGCGGATCAGCGAAAGGTCAGTCATGTCGGTCTTTGTTAAGGAGCGGTGCGATGTGCACCGAAGCGCCGTTAGCAGGTGATCACGCGCGAGTCACGCCAGCCGCTGGTGCAGGATCATCGGCACCGATCCAATGCGAATTTTTCAGAAAAACGTCATTTTTCTGACAAGAGACACGGTTTTGTAACTTTAGGTTTCTGGATATTTTACAACAGCATGTTGGGAGCCGAGCTATGAAACGACCGAGAATAACGTCAATTGAATGTCATATATCCGTCACTTTAGCACTCTAGCGGCAGCGCCAGTGCATACAGACGCAGCTTGAGGAATTTCGGAAAAATGAACGGCGGATCACGCAGCAGGGCCTTCCGGGCAGCTCTGGCAGCAACCGTTTTCGTAGGCGCAGCAAGCGCCGCGCAAGCCCAATCCGCGCCGCAGGATGCCGACGCAAAAATCGCCGATCTTCAGCGCCAAGTCGATGAACTCAAAGCCATCGTACGCGCAATGCAGCAAGTCCAGCAGAGCGCAACGGTTGCAGCGGCGGTCCCTGCAACTGGCTTGGCACAGGCCTCAGCCGCCTCCCCACCAGCAGCATCATCAACCGCACCTACCATAACGGCACAAACCGCTCAGTTGGCTGCCGCACCCGCAGCACTCGCTTCTACGCCGGAACCCAAGAAGAAGGCCTGGCACGAAAAGCTGATGATCCGCGGCTACACGCAGATGCGCATGAACGAAATCGTCAGCGGGCCAAAGTCTGCGCCCGCAGGGATTTCGCGCCTCCGCTCAGTGCAGGACAGCGGCATCAACGAAAACGGCAACTTCTCGCTCCGCCGTGCCCGCTTGGTCGTGCAAGGCGACATTTCCGACCGCGTTTCCCTGTATATGCAGGGCGATATGGCTGCGGCAGTCAGCAACCAGTCAGGCACCGAACCGCGCCAGCACTTCTTCCAGATGCGCGATGCCTATGCCGACGTCTTCCTCGACAAGGCCAAGACACTCAAAGTGCGCTTTGGTCAGTCGAAGGTGCCCTATGGCTGGGAAAACCTTCAAAGCTCGTCGAACCGCGTGCCTTTGGATCGAACCGATGCGATCAATGCGCCAGTACCCGGTGAGCGCGATCTGGGCGTCGTGCTTTATTACACGCCCCCCAAGATTCAGAAGATCTGGGATGAACTTGCCAAGGACGGTCAGAAGCTGTTCGGCAATTACGGAGCTTTCGCCCTTGCTGCCTATAACGGCCAAGGCATCAATCGCATCGAACGCAACGGCGGCTTGATGACCGTAGCCATGGCCACGATGCCCTTCCAGCTCGATGGAATCGGCCTGGATGGACAAGTGGCCGAATTCGGGGTCACCGCCATGCGCAATCAGTTCCGCCCCGAACTGCGGTCAGGCGGCGTATCTGCCGTCTCGTTTGACGACAACCATGTGAACTTGCACGGCATGATCTACCCCGCGCCCTTCGGCATTCAGGCCGAATGGACGTTCGGCAAAGCTCCGCAATGGGATCCGGCGCTGGGCGCAGTCCGCTCTCAGCGTGCCACGGGTGGCTATGTCATGGCCATGTATCGCGTGCCCGAAACCCCTGTGGGACAGATCATCCCCTTCGCCCGTTGGCAGAAGTATCGCGGCGGGTGGAAATCGGCGACCAATGCGCCTCGGCTTGAAACTGATGAATATGAAGCCGGCGTCGAATGGCTCCCCATGAAGGAGCTGGAAATCTCGGTCAGCTATTCCAACGTGAAGCGCAACGAAGCTGACGAGCGGCGGACCGGCCGCGCTGAAGGCGACGTGGTCCGCGCGCAAGTGCAGTGGAACTATTGAACGGAACCGCTCCCCTTAGCGGGCCGAAAACGCCGAGGACAAACGAAACACGCCTTGTGCCGCCGCGCCGTTCACGTACCGGACGCGGTACAGCGTTGTGCCTGTGAAAGTGCCGGTGAGCCGGACCGTCATTTGCTGCGCCCCACCGGCCGCAACAACGCCTGTTGCGATGACCTGATATGTCGAACCATTGTCGAGCGATTGTTCGATTAGGAGCGTTCCTGCGACATCGGCAAAGGCGGTGGCCGCAAAAAAGCTGAACTGGGCACCAGAGTTTGCCCTGCCCGAACCGGTAAACGCTCCTGCCGCTGCAAGTGCCGTTGTACTATCGGTAAAGCCGTTGTTGGTGTTCACTGTTCCCGTCACATTGACGTTGCCGATTGAGGAACTGCCGCCCGCCAGCGAAGTGCCAACGACGTTCAACGGACGGCGCTTCAAAACCAGCACCATGGCCACCGTGCCGCTGCCATAGACAGAAACACGGGCGCGCACTTGGCCAGCGCTTGATGCGAAGGCGAATATGCCAACGTTAGTAGAGTTTGTGGTCGGCGTCGTGGTCGAACCGTTCACCGGAATGACCGGCAAGACCAGCCAGTTGACCCCATCATTCGACTGTTCATAAACGACCGTGCAGCCTGATCCTTGCGTGACAACCTGAAACGATCCTCCACCAAAACCTGCCAGCGAACTCGTCACGACAACAGCAGCCGAAGTGGTGGTCCCGTTCACGATCAGGCCATCGGCCACATCGTCGACAAACACGTTGCCGATGTGCGCTGACCCTTCAGGCAAAGCCGAAGGCGCCACCGGCAGTGGCGCAGTGCCAGAGACTGGCTGAGGCGAACCATCAGGCTGGGCAAAGGCAAGCGCGGAGCCTGAAACGGGCAGCGGCTTGTCCAGCGTTACGACTTCGGCCGACCCATCAGGCTTGGCGTATGCCAGCGCGCTGACCGACGCAAACCGGGCGGGAAAGGTGACTTCAGGATTGGGCATCGATGTCTCCATTTGGATTGTGGAACAATCGACCGAGACAGATAACCATAACGGTTAGTGTAGGAAAACGGATTCTTTCTGTCCGGGTCCATCAACCCAACGCGATATCCTACCGCTTGGCCGTGAAACCGGCATTCCAACGATGCGTTCATCCAGCGTTGTGGATCAGACCGCGACCTTTGCTGCTCTGACACCAAATTCATGATCAGACACAAAAATTCCACATGGAGCATCCAATGAAAAAAGCCATCATCGCAGCCGTGCTGACAGCCATGGCGATTCCTGCGGCGCCTGCCCTTGCTGATCCTCCGCATTGGTCAAACGCCAAGGGGAAGCACCATGCCAAACATGACCGCGCTTATGACAGCCGTGGACGCTACGTGCAGCCGCGGCGGATCAGCCAGAACGATCAGGTGTGGCGGGGCCGCGACGGGCGTTATTACTGCAAGCGCAACAACGGCACGACAGGTCTTGTCATCGGCGGCGTCGGTGGCGCACTGATTGGCCGCACGATCGATACTCGTGGCGACCGCACACTCGGCACGCTGCTGGGCGCCGCCGGTGGCGCACTGCTCGGTCGCGAAATCGAACGCAGTGGTGGCCGCTGCCGCTGAGCAGGAGAAAGCCAATTGCACGACCGGGGCCGCAAAGCCCCGGTCGTGATAAACGCCTCCGAAATGGCCCCCTTGCGCACGAAGGATCACGAAAGCCGACATTTATCTCTTGCGACATGCGGCTGTTGGCATAGTCTGAACACATGTGGTTGCTTGATAAAATGCTCGCCCGGCTGATCCGCAAAGGTCGGCTCGACATCATCGATTTTGATGGCAAGGAATACACTTATGGTGAACCTTCCGCCGCTCCGCTGACCATCCGCTTTACCGACAAGGGGGCCGCGATGCACATCGCCCGCGATCCGCGGGTCGGTGCCGGAGAGGTCTATATGGATGGCCGGATGGTGATCGAACCACCTCACGACGTCCGCGATTTCGTGTTGTTCGTCATGGGCAATGCCAACAGCGCTGGCGGGATTGACAGCAAGGGCCCCCTGCGCAAGGCGGCTGGCAAACTCCTGTCTCGCCTCGATCAAGTCAACCAGCGCGCGCAAGCGTCAAAAAACGTCGTTCACCATTACGATCTGTCTCGCCAGTTCTACGAACAGTTTCTGGATGAGGACCGCCAATATACAATGGCCTACTTCCGCGATCCGGCCAACACGCTGGAACGTGCTCAGATTGACAAAAAGGCTTTGATTGCCTCGAAACTGCGGCTCGATCCAGGTCAGGGCGCTGGCATGCGGGTGCTGGATATCGGCTGCGGCTGGGGCGGGCTCGGTCTCTATCTTAACCGCCATTTCGGTTGCGAAGTGCTGGGCGTTTCGCTCGCCCCCGATCAGGTGAAATTTGCGAACGAACGCGCTGAGGAGGCTGGAGTGGCCGACAAGGTGAAGTTCGAGTTGATCGACTACCGTGACGTGCAAGGACAGTTTGACCGGATCACCAGTGTAGGGATGATCGAACATGTCGGCGCACCCAATTTTGGCGAATACTTTGCCAAGACCAATGACCTTCTCGATCCTGATGGCATTATGCTGACCCACACCATCGGGCGCAAAGGCCCGCCGGGCGGCACGGACAAGTGGACGCGCAAATACATCTTCCCCGGCGGCTATATTCCGGCGATGAGCGAGCTTGTGGCGGCGCTGGAAAAGACCGGCTGGGAAATCGGCGATATCGAAGTGCTGCGCTATCATTACGCCTATACGCTGGCCGAATGGTATCGCCGCACCACGATGCACCGCGAAGAAATAGTGGCGCTCTATGACGAACGCCTCTTCCGCATGTGGCAGTTCTATCTGGCCGGTGCAGAACAGAGCTTCCGCCATGGTGGCATGGTCAATTTCCATATCCAGAGCGTGAAGAGGCGCAGCGCCTTGCCGATGACCCGCGATTACATGCAGCAAGAGTGGGCCAGACTTTCAGCTCTCGATGATGCGCCGGAATGGCATCTGGCGCGGCAAGCGGCGGAATAGGGCGAGGAAGACACATTCCACGCTGCGCAAAGGCACCGGGAAACCAATGGCAGAGCGTTGCCATCCTGCGGTATAGTTGTTAGTTGTGCTAACAAATATACCGTCAAGCAGGATGCCTCACCGATGACCGACACCGTCCCGACCGCTAAAGACCTCTCGGCTGAAATCGCCCGCGTCTTTGCCTTGCAACAGGCGCATATGTGGGAAGCCAAGGCATCGTCAGCAGCCGTCCGTAAGGCCAAGCTGGCCAAGCTGAAAGCCGCTGTAGAAGCACACGCCGACGATATCATCGCCGCCGTGCTCGAAGACACGCGCAAACCGGTGGGTGAAATCCGCGTGACCGAGGTGCTGAATGTTATAGGCAACGTGCAACGCAATATCGACAATCTGGATGATTGGATGAAGCCGGTCGAAGTCGCCACTTCGATGAACCCGGCAGACCGCGCGCAGATTCTCTATGAAGCCCGCGGCGTGTGCCTGATCCTCGGCCCTTGGAACTTCCCGCTGGGCCTGGCGCTCGGCCCGGTCGCTGCGGCTGTGGCTGCGGGCAATACCTGCATCGTGAAACTGACAGACCTTTGCCCCGCCACGGCCAAGGTCGCTGCCACGATCATCAAGGAGGCGTTCGATGAAAAGGACGTCGCCCTGTTCGAAGGCGATGTCTCTGTGGCAACGGCGCTGCTCGATCTGCCCTTCCACCACATCTTTTTCACCGGCAGCCCGCGCGTAGGCAAGATCGTGATGGCAGCGGCAGCAAAGCATCTGACCAGCGTTGCGCTCGAATTGGGCGGGAAATCTCCGGTGATCGTGGACGACAGCGCCGACATTGATCTGGTCGCCGCCCAACTGGCCAATGCCAAACAGTTCAACGGTGGCCAAGCCTGCATCAGCCCGGACTATGTGTTCGTGAAGGAAGACCAGAAGGCCGCACTGGTCGAAGGGTTCCGCGCCAACGTTCAGAAGAACCTCTATGACGATTCCGGTCAGTTGAAGAAGGACGGCATCGCCCAGATCGTCAATCAGGCCAATTTCAACCGCGTCAAGGCCATGTTCGATGATGCCGTGGCCAAAGGCGCAACCGTGGCTGCAGGCGGCACGTTCGAGGCGGATGACCTGACCGTCCACCCCACCATGCTCACCGATGTCACGCCGCAGATGACCATCATGCAGGACGAAATCTTCGCCCCCGTCATCCCGGTCATGACTTACGAAACGCTCGATCAGGCCATCGGCTACATTGAAGCGCGCGACAAGCCGCTGGCGCTCTATGTCTACAGCAAGGATGATGCGAACATCGAACAGGTGCTGGCGCGTACGTCCTCAGGCGGCGTGACGGTAAACGGCGTGTTCTCGCACTATCTCGAAAACAACCTGCCCTTCGGCGGCGTGAACACCAGCGGCATGGGCAGCTATCACGGCGTGTTCGGCTTCAAATGCTTCAGCCATGAACGCGCCGTCTATCGGCACATGTGACCGCACCAGAAGACGAGCCCTCTCAGAGTCTGTCCAGGATGTTGCGGCGATACCAATCACCGAACTTTTCCGCTTCCCACTCGGCCATGCTCTCACCAATATCGACCCAGAATTTCATCGGGCTGGCGCGCATACGGTCGATCAGCTTGGTGAAGTCGCTCGTGTTGATCTTGCCGGTGTAAAGTGCCGTGAGGTAGGCTTTAGTGAAAGTGACATAAGTGTCGACCGCCACGGTCCCTGCGCCGATTGGATCGATCGCCAACAGATATCGGAACGCTACGCCAAAATTCGGATTACTGGCGATGCTTGGATTGAGCGCGACGATCAAGCCTTGGATCGCATTCAGGAAGCCTGCAACAGGGACCGCAGCGGCCATTGCAGTCGAATAGATTTCACCAAATCCAGCGCCATAATTCCCGGCACGAAAATGCTTAAGGGCAACGATTGCAGTAACAATGACCTGGATGACCAGCGCAATCTCAGCGAGAGATTTCAGTGCATTCACAAGTCTTGTTGCATCCTTGAATGATGCCATGACTCGCAAAGCATCATCAATCGGAATTTTAGGATCGGTGAGTATCTTGAGTATCTCTGCTGGTGAGAATACTCTCAGGGCCGTATTAATCCCTAAAAACGCCTCAACCAGATATTGCAGGGCACCTTGCCCATTGAGCATTATCTTGATTGTGTCGATGCGATTATCTTTGGCAAAGACCAGAAACTGCTGCGCCCGCGTGGTATCAGGACGCCTTTTGAGTTCATCCATCAACTGTTGATAGCGCTGCTGCTGCATCGGGTTCAGGCCAGTGAGGCCACCCGCTCCCGCCGACGGCGCACCCTGCCCCGCCCAAAGGTTTTCAGACTGGGCGTTATTGAGTGCAGCCAGCGTCCGCCCATTGGGATCGACACGGGAGTCAGGCGTGCGCAGGCCAAGAACCTTGGTTTGGAAATCCGCGATAAGGGTCTTGGTCTTTGGACCGACCAAACCATCAACGATCAGTTTGGCAAGCGGCGGACGCGACAGGTCGTTGAGACGTTGTTGTACCAGCTTTACGTCAGCAGCAACATTGCGCCCATTGGCACCAACGCTGCCGGTGATTCGGATGGTCGAAGTGATCGGCATCTGCTCTGTCCCCTGTCGATATTCCGCCCGGGAACCGGCAACCGCCCTTCCCTCACCCACTACGTAGCGTAGGCTGGCGGGCCTGCGCTGTGACGGTCGCCACATTGTGCGCGGAAGCTGCACCAAAGGTTGCGGTGCGGCACCCCGCCTGTTAGGCGCGCGACGCGCATTTCACAGGAGTTGCTCCGCTCATGTCCGATATCAAGAAGGTCGTTCTGGCCTATTCCGGTGGCCTCGACACCTCCGTCATCCTCAAGTGGCTGCAGGTAACCTATGGCTGCGAAGTGGTGACCTTCACCGCTGACCTCGGCCAGGGTGAAGAACTGGAGCCTGCGCGCGCCAAGGCAAAGCTGATGGGCGTGCCGGACGAGCACATCTATATCGACGATCTGCGTGAGGAATTCGTGCGCGATTTCGTCTTCCCGATGATGCGCGCCAACGCCCGCTATGAAGGCGATTATCTGCTCGGCACATCCATCGCCCGCCCGCTCATTTCCAAGCGCCTGATCGAGATCGCCCGCGAAACCGGAGCCGACGCTGTGGCCCACGGAGCCACTGGCAAGGGCAACGATCAGGTGCGGTTCGAACTTTCATGCTATGCGCTGGAGCCGGGCATCAAGGTCATTGCCCCATGGCGCGAATGGGATCTGACCAGCCGCACCGCTCTGATCGCATGGGCCGAAAAGCACCAGATTCCGGTGCCGAAGGACAAGCGCGGCGAAAGCCCGTTCTCTACCGATGCCAACCTGCTGCACACCTCGTCCGAAGGCAAAGTGCTTGAAAATCCGTGGGATGAAACGCCGGATTACGTCTACTCACGCACCGTTAACCCTGAAGACGCGCCTGACCAGCCGGAATACATCACTGTTGATTTCGAAAAGGGCGATGGCGTTGCGCTCAATGGTCAGGCGATGTCGCCTGCTACACTCCTCGCTGCGCTGAACGATCTTGGCCGCAAGCACGGCATCGGGCGGCTGGATCTGGTCGAGAACCGCTTTGTCGGCATGAAAAGCCGCGGCATGTATGAAACGCCGGGCGGCGAAATCTATGCCCGCGCCCACCGCGGAATTGAAAGCATCACGCTCGATCGCGGCGCAGCGCACCTCAAGGATGAGCTGATGCCGAAGTATGCCGAACTGATCTACAACGGCTTCTGGTTCGCCCCTGAACGCGAAATGCTGCAAGCCGCCATCGATCATTCGCAAGCGCGGGTAAACGGCACCGTCCGGCTAAAGCTCTACAAGGGTAGCGCTTCAGTGGTGGGCCGCAAGTCGCCCGACAGTCTCTACTCGGAACGCCACGTCACGTTCGAAGACGATGCCGGTGCCTATGACCAGAAGGACGCGGCGGGCTTCATCAAGCTCAATGCCCTCCGGTTGCGCCTCTTGGCGCAGAGAGGCCGTTAAACGCTTGCGCCTTTTGGGACGGTTGCAACCAGCGACCGCGAAGGGGACATAGAATTGGGGGCTAGCAGCGATGCTGGCCCCCAATTCGCTTTCTGATCGCTTTTCGCTCGGTCTGGCTACCGCCTATCGTGCTTCAAGCTGCCCCCGCACCGCGCCTTTCGGAAAGTCGGCGGTGTGGACGTTGACGTAATAATCTTTCGGCGCGGCAAGGATCTTCTTCACCAGATCCGGCTCCATCGCGATGCAGCTATCGCTGTCCTTCCCAGTCACTTCCAGCGTGGCAACTGGCTTACCGTCCGAACCGGCTGCGCCTTCGTGGACATGCGCCATGGTCGGCGCTGCGGTCTGTTCAGCCCACAGCGTGAAGCAGAAATCGCCGCTTTCATCGTCGAGTTCAGCCTTGAAGCCGCCCGTACCATCAGGATCGCCGCCCGCGGTTTCCGCCGCACCGTTAAGCGTCGCGCCAAGCGCTGCAGACTTTGCGTTCACACCAGGAGCTGACAGCATCATCGATAGAGCTGCTACGACAATCATTGCCTTCTTCATGCGCACTGTCTCCTGTGGAGGCAGGAATCGACCTCTGTCCCCCTCACGCCTGCCCCATACACCTTCGACCAAGACAGATGAATTGGTCAGTCGAAAAGAATCCGCGCAATTCTCACCCGGCGGCTTCCGGCAAGCAGATACGCAGTCTACCGCCATCGGCGTTAAGAGTTGCTTCAGCGCCAATGCGCCTGACCCGCCCCGCGACTGACAATACAAAGTTAACGACTTCATGGGAAAAGTGCGATCGCGCCGGTCCGTCCGGCGTCTATGCGCTTTTGATCAGGGCCAGGGCTAAATGCTCAAATTACATAGGTTTTTCAAACATCTGCTACAGAACCAGTCAGGCAACGCACTGATGGTGATGGCTGGTGCGTTGATTCCCATGCTGGTGCTCATCGCTTGCGCGGTAGATATCACCCGCGCCTATTCCGCCAAAACGAGAATGCAGAGCGCCTGTGACGCAGGCTCGCTCGCCGCCCGGCGCGTGATGCGCAACGAAAATTTCAACACGGAAGTGACGGAAACCGGTACCCGGTTCTTCAATTTCAACTTCCCGCAAGGCAGTTACGGCACCAGCACGTTTGCGCCGGAAATCACCAGGCCCACGGCTGGCGTGATCCGCATGAAGGCGCGTACGCAGATGTCGACAACACTGATGAGCGTATTCGGCTACACCTCGCTGCCGTTATCGGTGGAATGCGATGCCTCGCTCAATTTCGTGAATACAGACGTGGTGCTCGTCCTCGACGTCACCGGTTCGATGGCAGACCCGATTGACGGAACGCCAAAGATCGACGCCCTCGAAGATGCTGTCCTTGCGCTCTACGACGAGCTGGCACCCATCCAGACCCAGCTGACCTCGCAAGGTCTGCGCCTGCGCTATGGCATCGTGCCTTATTCCAGCACGGTGAATGTTGGCCGTCTGCTCATGGCGCGTGATCCGTCCTATATCACCGACAGCACCACATACCCCTCACGCGTTGCCAATTTCAACACGGCAGGGGGCAGTTTTACGGCCAACACGCCAACATCTTCAAGCGGGTGGCAAAACAACAGCTCAAGCATCTCGTCGAGCGCGTGCCAGACGTGGGTACAGTCTGCAGCCGTCGACGGTGGCGGCCCTGCCCCCACGGCCACTACCCGCACCTCATACCGAGGCAGTTCGAGCAGCGCGACATTCGTAGCCTCAACCAACTGGGGTTGGAGTGGCGCATCCGACACCAGCGGCACTGATCGCAGCTGCCGGCGCTGGCGCACGATCGAAACTACCACTTATACCTTCACAGGCCGGGTCTTCACGAACTGGATCTATCGTCAGGAAACGTATGACACGTCGCAGTTCAAGAACGGTAACAGCATTACCCTTGCGACCAATGCGAACGGCCATGTCCCCGCCCCTGGCGGCACTTATAATGCCCAGCAGCTCGCCGCAGCCGCAACGGGTGTAGGAACCACGTCGGTTAGCTGGAATGGTTGCATTGAAGAACGCGACACGTCCACCGCAATCGATGGCGGCACGGGCCTTACAATTCCGGCCGCCGCTCACGATCTCAACATCAATCTCATTCCCAATAGCAATGCCACGCGCTGGCATCCGCAACTACCCGATGTCGTCTATACCCGCACGGCAGGCAGCACCTCGACCACCAGTACCAACATTTCAACCACGTCCGGCTGGATCAAGAACAACAATTACAGCACAGGCTTCTGGGCTTGCCCGGCAGAAGCGCGCCGGCTCGATGTGATGACCCGCGAACAGATGGAAGATTATCTCGAGGATCTGGAGCCGATCGGTGGCACCTATCACGATATCGGCATGATCTGGGGCGCCCGCTTCATTTCCACCAGCGGCGTGTTTGCCGATGCCTGCACGGAATACAACGGCATGCCGTGCAACCGCCACATCATCTTCCTGACCGATGGGCAGCAGACCACTTACTGCAACGTGCTGACAGCCTATGGGGTGGAGCAGAACGACATGCGCACCACCGGTGCAGGCAATTGCCCCAGCCAGCAGGCACGCCACGAACAACGCTTCCGCATGATCTGCAACGCAGCCAAGAACATGAACGTGTCGGTCTGGGTCATCGCCTTCGATACCGCGTTGAACAGCAACCTCACCGGCTGCGCCAGCAATGCCAATCAGGCATCCACTTCGACCGACCAGGAAGATCTGATCTCCAAGTTCCGTGAAATCGGCAATCAGATCGGCGCGCTGCGACTGGTCAAATAGGGATGCGTCCGATGGCTTTGACAGCAAGAAAAATGGCGCTGCGGGGTAAGCGGCTTTGGCAACGGCTCAAGGCCGACAGAGCCGGTGCCGCTGCAGCAGAATTTGCAATGCTCATCCTGCCCATGACCACAGTCATGCTGGGCACGTATGATATTGCCTACCAGTTCTACCTACGCTCCGTCATCCAGGGCGCTCTCAACGATGTGGCCAGAACTGCATCGCTTGAAGCACCCACGTTGAATTGTACCGGCACTACCCTGATTGATCAGGTGCAGTGCGCGGTGAAAAAGCGATCCAGCGTCATTGCCCGAGATGCGACCTACAATGTCGTCGTCAAAAACTACTTTGACTTTTCGACAGTCGGCCGTAGCGAAAAACTGGTTACCGATTACAACAACAATGGCGCCTACGATGTGGGCGATTGTTTTGTCGATCTCAATGAAAACGGCATTTTCGATGCATCCGCTGGTCGTTCAGGTGTCGGTGGAGCCGATGATGTGGCCTTTTACGAGGTGACCGTCACGATGCCACGGGTCTTCCCTGTGGCGGATTTCATGCCGATTTCAAAAAACTACTCGATCACTGCCCAGACAGCGCTGCGCAACCAGCCTTATACGCGGCAGAAAAACCCGCCGACTGTATGCGTATGAGGATTTTCCCGATGACCGGTGTTCGGAGAACCCTTTCCGAACTCACCCGCTCCACCCAGGGTGTGGGCATGGTGGAGTTCGCGTTCGCGCTGCCCATCGTGTTCACGGTGTTGCTGGCAGGGCTGGAGCTCGTGAACTTTGTTTTCGCCCACATGCGCGTAAACCAGATCGCTATCACCGTGGCCGATAACGCCGGACGCGTACGCTCCGGTATTGATGAATCCAACATCTATGAAGTCTTCGCCGGTGCGCAACTCGTCGGCGGCAATCTTGATTTCGTGAACAACGGGCGGATCATCCTTTCGTCGCTCGAACCCAATGGACAAACAGGAGGGAACGCTGGCCAGATGATCAACTGGCAACGGTGCTACGGAACCATGGTAGTCACGCCCAATTATGGCACGCAGGGTGCCGGTCGAACCAATGCGTCACTCAGCAATGGCATGGGCGTGAATGGCAACAGGATCACGTCTGCCGTCGGTACGGCTGTCATGTTTGTGGAAGTGACTTACAAATACAAACCGATCATGTTCGACAGCTTCATGAAGAACAACACCACCATGCGCTATGAAGCCGCCTTCAATGTGCGCGAGCGGACAAACCAGAATATCACGAATATCCAGAATCTGACGGTGCTGTCGTGCTGATGGACAGAAGTGGCTTTTCGATTAAAAGTGCAAGGGCGAGGCCGTGAACAAGGATATCTCCATCCTCTTTGCGTTCATGATCATTTTGCTGGTGGCCGTCCTGTTCGAAGGAGATGGCGCGCTGCCAGCCATGGCCGATGCTGCCAAGTTGGCCCGTGAACAAACACAATCACAAGATGGTGACGCGGTTGCCACGACCTCAAACGAAATTGAAAGTGCTTCTCTGACCGCCCCATCAGGTCTTGCAACCCTTAAGCCGCCCCCACCCCCCCGCTCCGAACCAGATCCGCCGTTCATCCAGCCTGAACCGCTCAAATAGCGTCGATAAGCTTGAAACCATAAAGCAAGTTCTCAAGCAAAGCCAAAGGTGTCGCCACCCGACAGGCAATGGCCAGGATGCAAGGCATAGCCACGAACCATCGTCGGCGCTCCGTGATCCGCTCCATCAAGATCAATTAATCAATCAAATGCCGATCATAATCAGCCGACAGCTAAAGTGATCCCGGCGCGACGTTGTGCAAACCACGGTCCGATCCGCCGCACGGCTTCTTCGATCAATGGCGTGGAGACCGCAAAGCTGAAGCGGATGAAATGCCTGCCGTCTACCGGATCAAAATCAACGCCCGGCGCTGTTGCTACACCCGTGTCGCGCAGCAACGCCTCACACAGGGCCAGGCTGTCATCGGTAAATTCGCTGGCATCGGCATAGATGTAGAACGCGCCATCAGGCGGTGCGATGCGGCCCAGCCCCATCTGCGGCAGCGCATCGAGCAGAATGGCGCGATTGCGGGCATAAGTCTTCACATGCCCGTCCAGTTCATCGCGGCACGCAAAGGCCATCAGCCCGGCCTTCTGTGCCAGTACGGGCGGTGTCAGGAACAGGCTGCCCATCCGGGCCCGCGCGGCATCGATCAACGCAGGCGGCACCACCAGCCAGCCGAGCCGCCAGCCCGCCATGCTGAAATACTTGGAAAACGAATTGACGATCACCGCATCGGGCAGGAACTCCAGCATAGAGGCCGCTTTCGCCCCGTAGCTCAGTCCGTGATATATCTCGTCCGACACCACGCGTATGCCCTTGCGCTGACAGACCTGCGCAATCGCCGCCATTTCGTCGGGCGCAATGATCGTACCGGTGGGGTTCGCAGGGCTTGCCACGATCAGCCCATCGGGCACCGGGTCGATTGCATCGACCGCCGCTGCCGTAACCTGAAACCGCTCGTCCGGCCCGCATTCCATTTCGACCGGTTCAAGATACATTGCCTTGAGCGTGTTGCGATAAGCAACATATCCAGGCCTTGCCAGCGCCACTCTCGCGCCGGGCCGGAACAGGCAGGACAGCGCCATGACGAATGCCGGTGATGCGCCACACGTCAGGATCACCTGCTCGCGCGTCACTCTTGCGCCGTAATTCTCAGAATAACTTTGCGCAATCCGATCCTTCAGCGGAACGCTTTCCCAATACCCCATCGCCTCGTTGTCGAGCACTTCGTGCGCCAGAGCGATGGCTTTGGCAGGCGCACCTGTTGATGGTTGCCCGAACTCCATGTGGATCACGCTCGCCCCTGCGGCCTCCATATCATGGGCTAGGCGGCTGATAGCAATGGCGTGAAAGGGTTCGACTTGAGCGATCATGCCATGGGACTAATTGGCACAAACCCAACTTGCAAGGTTGTGACTTGTCAGCACCTGAAAGGCTTAGACCGCGCGCTCCTTGCGCAGTTCGGCCAGTTGCGCATCGGTGCGTGGCAACACGCCAATTCCCCCCACAGTGCGCTGATCAAGATCGGCCAGCTTTGTCTGCGGCCTGGTGCGCATCAGATCGCGCAGATGTTGGACACGGATCATGGCCATGCCGATGCCAAGGGTGGCCACCGACACCGCGAGCCGCCACAGATGAAATTCCCCGCTTTGCATTGTGGACAGGAACTCCGCAAAGCACTGCCAGACGGCAACAGCGCCCAACAATTCAGTCGCACGCTGGCGTGGGGCGGCCAGCAGCAACGCACAACTCAATGCAAAAGTGCCTATACCTGCAGCCAGCGGCGTCAAGTAATTGGTCACATATCCAAGCCCCAATCCCACGGCTATGACCATAGCAAAAACTCGGGCCACTCGGTGGATCTGGTCGGGCGTCAGCTGATCAAGAGGGCTTTTCATATGCGCATTGGTAAAGGCCATCGCCTCAACAAATCGTTACGTAGCGTAACAATCACCATAGCCGCGACACAAATCTAATAATAACAAGCCAAAGAACGATGGACGAGCCTATCGGCAACGCCAGCCGCACCCAACCGGGAGCCTTGGGCTCAGGCGAATCAGCTGTCAAAGCTGCAACATCAAACCGCACCAGTTCCTGCTGTAACGCGTGAACCGGGGACTCTACCGGCAGTTCTTCGCCACTGGCCAATCGTGGTTCTGTGCGCAGGCGGGGCGTGCTGCCCCTGACCGGCTCTGGGTGCGGAGATAAAATAGCAGGTTTGCCAGACATGACGCCGTTCCGCAGAAGGATTGATGTCACCTACCTGCCTCAAAGATATAAAGGACTGATCACCAGCGGCTAGGCGATAGCCCTTATCACGAGCACTCGGAGCCAAGGCAGCTTATCCCCGCTGCGCCGTTTCCAGCGGTTCACCCACAATAGGGTAACCCAGCCCGTCGGGAATCATCAACCAACGCTCCCCATCCCGCTCTTCCATAAACGGGCTGATCGTGTCCGCCGGTGTTGCCAACGCATGATTGCGCGTGTCTTCGAACGAGGAAAACATCGCCAGTCGCTCAAGATTACGCCGTGTGGGGAAAATGATTTTGATCTTGCCTTGCTCAGCCAGATTGAGCGCATCCTGCGCGCTGGCCCAGAACATGTGCCGATTTTCGGTTGAGTCCACTTCGATATCCACAGCACCGGTGCCCAGATCGGCGAGGTAGAACCGGGTGTCGAAAATTCTTTCAGTCCGGTGTTTTGGCCACCATCTGGCAAACGGCACCAAGCGTTCGGGTGCCAGCTTCCAGCCGAATGCATCAAGCACTTTGGCAAAATCTTCCACTTCCAGCAACATGCGCCGCGCCTGCGCCGCAATCGCACCGTCAACGTCGCCCTCGATCCCTACGACAAGCCCGGTTTCTTCCAATGTTTCGCGCACTGCGGCCACTCGCGCGGCCAGATCCTCCTGATCCACACCATCAGCCATGGAAGTTTTCGCTGCCAATGCACGATCGGCCGCATCCACTTTGCCGCCCGGAAACACCGTTGCCCCGCCGGCAAAGCTCAGGCTGGCATTGCGCTCCACCAAAAGGATCTGTGCGGCACCCCCTGCAGGATCACGCCGAAAAATGACGATCGTGGCTGCCGGAGTGGTTTTTGCCAGCCAGTTTTCCGGCTCAATATCATGCGTTTCTATCACGGCAGCATCATGTCCAAGACAACCCCTTTTGCCAAGCCTGCTGCGCCTGTCGGTTAGGTTTACAACTGCAACGCCGTCTCCGGCACCGTGGTGAGTGAAAAGCCCGCAATCCCAAGCTTTTCAAAACTTGGCACGGTCCATGCATAGCTAACTTCGTCCCGAAGAGTGTCTTCTTCTCGAGGCGGAGCCAGTCCCCCCGGTCTCCCATGGCTCCGCCTCTCCCGGGACTTTCCCACAGCCAACAACAAAAAAAGACGCGACCGGCATTGCCGAGCGCGCCTTGGTCTTGCCCATGGCGGCAGAACTCTGCCGCCATCTGCCACCACGTCAGGCTGGCTTTACGGCTGCCTCTTCCATGGCTTGCTGCAGTTCACCGGCTTCGAACATTTCCATCATGATGTCCGATCCGCCCACGAACTCACCCTTGATGTAAAGCTGCGGGATCGTCGGCCAATCGGAAAAAGCCTTGATACCGCTGCGGATTTCCATGTCCTGCAACACGTCGACCGTGGAATACTCCACGCCCAGATGCTCAAGAATGGCAATAGCCTTGCTGGAAAAGCCGCACTGCGGAAACAGCGGCGTGCCCTTCATGAACAGGACGACATCGCTGCCGTTGACGATTTCGGAAATGCGCTGCTCAGTAGACATGGGATTAGGTGTCCTTTCCGCTCTCAATTGGGAACGGCAGTGGTGAGTTGCAAGGCGTGAAGCTGGCCCCCCATGCGCCCGCCCAGCGCATCATAGACCAGTTTGTGCTGCTTGACGCGTGGCATCCCGGCAAAGGACGCCGAAACCACGCGCGCGGCGTAGTGATCGCCGTCGCCGGCCAGATCGGTGATCACGATCTCGGCATCGGGCAAAGCTGCACGGATCATCGCCTCGATCTCGGCAGCGGGCATCGCCATCAGGCTTCGCCCATCAGCTGGCGGCGCGCGTCAACCGACTTGGCTTCCATTGCCAGCCGAATTTCGGCCTCGTCAGTTTCAATCCCGGCAGAAGTCAGATCGCCCAACAGCTTGCGGATCACGTCTTCGTCGCCCGCTTCCTCAAAATCGGCCTGAACAACCGACTTGGCATAGCCTTCAGTCTCTGCCGCATCCAACCCCATGCGTTCAGCCGCCCACACGCCCAGCAGGCGGTTGCGCCGGGCGTGAACGCGGAACATCATCTCCTCGTCGCGGGCGAACTTGGCTTCGAAAGCCTTCTCGCGGTCGTCGAAAGTGGTCATGGGCCGGGGTCCTTGTTGATAGTCTCACTCAGCCGATAATCAGCCAAGGCCCTAGCCGCAAGAGATAGCCGCATCAGATCACGAAAAGAAACGTGACCATGAATGTATAACGCGCAATGCGTCAGATCCGACCGCGCCGAACATCCAGCAACACGCCACCTTGTCCGTTCACGTCACACGTAAAACTGTCGCCATTCCGAAGGGCGCCCGAGACACGATAACCTTCACCGTTGCGCGCAGCGTTGAACACTTCTTCCACTTCACCCCTGCGCTCGGCTTCGGCCACGCAATTGTCGACAGCGCCGTCGATCCCGCGCGTTGCACCGCCGCGCGCATTCTGCCCGACGCCTTGCGCACTGCCCTGCCCGCCGCCCTGCCAATCCTGCACGCGGCCTTCGCTGCGCCAGTCATCCTGACGCGGCAGATCATCACTGCGGTAGCGATAGCCGTCATCCTGTGGCACATTATCACGCGGCACGGTGCGTTCGCGGTTCCGGTTGGCGTTGCTGGCTGCACTGGCAATTGCCGCAATGCCGCCAATGATCAGGATGCCCGCCAGCACATCGCCGCCATCAATGCCGCGGTCCCGGTGCCAGCCTCTGCCGCCCCAGCCGCCCCTATTCCAGCTGCCACCATTCCATCCGGGCCGAGCTTCGGCCGCCAGAGGCAGCAAAGCGCTCGCCATACCAGCGGCTGCTAACGCAAACTTTGAAAATCGACCCGCCATGATTGAAATCCCTTCCCGTCCGTCAACGCAGCTAGGCGGTTCAGGCTTTCCGATGCCTGAACCGCCCGCCCCCGACCTGCCGCATCATTTGCGCATCAAAGCCCGCGAATGCCGCTGTAATCCAGATCGACAATCCGGCCGCGCTCAAACCTGCACTTGAAAGATCCGCTGTCAAACCCGCGCAAACCATCGTTCCAGCCACGATAGTCGTTGTTCCAGCCACGGCCATAGCGGGGATCACCATTGCGCCAATCACGGCCATGCGTGTTTACGGCAATCCGTCCGCGCACTTCGTAGCCATTGCGGGTATTTCGCACGTTGCGGATATCGGTAACATCGGCGCGGCCCCAACTGACACGTCCAGCATTGCGCTCTGCAGCGCGCACGCACTGCTCCACCGCCACACGCGGGCTTACCTGGCCCCAATTGTTGCCCCAATTGTTGCCATTGCCCCAGCGGCGATCATCCCAGCCATCGCGGCCCCGCCAATCATCCCTGCCATAACCAAAGCGGTCAAAATCATCGCGTTCATTGTTGCTGCTGGCAGCGGCGGCGATTGCGGCAATGCCGCCAATCACAAGCGCCCCTGCAATAACATCACCGGCATCGATCCCGCCGCGATTGTCGCGGGCCGTGGCCGGAGCAGCCGAAGACACCGCCACCGCAGCGGCGGCAGCAGTTCCGACGAGGGCTTTGGAGAACGTCTTCATCAGTTCAATCCTTCATCTGCAGGTGCCGGGCCTGTCCCGCCACAAATGAAGGTTTGCCTGATTCGCGGTGAGATCGGGCTGAACCGGCTTGACAGCCATTGTTCAGAAAAATCACCTCCTACATGAACAAAATCAGTCCTGCGCTTCGGCCTGATCCAACCCTGTCCAATGGGCCAGAAACGCCAGTACATCGGCGCCAGTGCCGATGATCTTGTCCACCGGCTTGCCCGCACCATGGCCCGCGCGCGGCTCCACCCGCAGCAGATGGGGCTTCGGGCCAATCTCTGCGCCCTGCAATGCAGCCACATATTTAAAGCTGTGCCCGGGCACCACCCGATCATCATTTTCGCCGGTGGTCACAAGGATTGCCGGGTAATCCGTCCCGCTGACAATGTTGTGATAGGGTGAATAGCTGCGCAGTGTGCGCCAGTCTTCCTCGCGATCGGGCCGGCCATAATCGTCCACCCAGAACCGGCCAGATGTGAACCGATCAAACCGCAGCATGTCCATCACACCCACATCGGGATTGGCCGCGGCAAACAAGTCAGGCCGCTGATTTACCACCGCACCCACCAGCAATCCGCCATTGGACGACCCCTGAACCGCCAGTCCCCCTTTTGCCGCAATGCCTTGCGCAATCAGGTATTCACCCGCCGCAATGAAATCATCAAAGCTGTTCTGCTTTTTGTCACGCCGTCCGGCCTCATGCCAGCTTTTGCCGAACTCGCCACCGCCACGAATATTGGCCAGCGCAAAGGCCCCGCCCGCCTCCAGCCACGCCATCCGCACCGGCGAATAGCCGGGCGTCAGCGAAATATCGAACCCGCCGTAACCATAAAGCAGCGTCGGCAATGGCTTTCCCGCCTGCGCCAGAGCGCGCTTGCGCACCACATAGAGCGGCACTTTCGTCCCGTCTTTCGATGCAAACTCGCGCTGTTCCACGCTGTAGTCCGCCGGATCGAAACTGGTCTTTGGCACTGCAAATGGCGTCACCTCGCCGGTGCGCAAGTCCATGCGATAGACGGCTGGTGGCAGGTTAAAGCTGGTAAACTGATAGAATGTTTCAGCATCGCCGGGCCGGCCCCCAAAGCCGCTGGCTGTGCCGATACCGTTCAGCGTAATTGCCTTGCCCGGCTTGCCCTTGCGGTCGGTCATCACCGCCACGCTCTGACCGTCTTTCAGATAGGAAAGCAGGAATCGGTCCCCGATCATCCGCGCGCCTTCCAGCGTATTGCCGCGTTCGGGCACCACCACTTTCCAGCCATCCCGGGGGCGCGCCAGATCGATGCTTACCAGATGGAAATTGGCCGCGCCCCGGTCGGTCAGGAACCACAGCCTGTTGTCGATCCCTGCCACCAGACGCCAGTGATCGGCAATCTCGGGCACCAGTGGCTCGGCCTTCCATATCCCGGCGCGGCGGCCTGCCAACTGGATCAGATGGATGGCATTGCGCTTGTCCGTGCTCACTTCGCTGACAATCACGGCCCAGCGCCCGTCAGACGTCACTTGCGCCTTGTGGCTCCACTCCGGGTGATCCGGTGTGGCGTGAACCAGTTCATCCCTGTCCTGCACGGTGCCAACCCTGTGAAACCACACTGCCTTGTCAAATCGCGGCGCACGCGGATCCTGCCCTGCCTTTGGTTCAGGAAAGCGCGAATAGAGAAAGCCGTCATCGCCAATCCACGCGATCTCGGTATCGTTGGCCCAGCGCACCGGCTCGCCCAGCACTTTGCCGGTTGACACCTCAACCACGCGCAAGGTGCGCCAGTCGCTCCCCGCTTCCTGTTCGGCATAGGCGACGTACTTGCCGCTGGGCGATGGCTCCCACTGCGCCAGCGCCAGCGTGCTGTCCGCGCTCCACGTATTGGGATCAAGCAGCAGCCGCTGTTTTCCTGCCACCCCGCTGCGCACCCACAACGCTGACTGGTTCTGCAACCCGGTGTTGCGCGTGTAGAAGTACCGGCTCCCCGCTTTGCGCGGCAGGCCATAGCGTTCGAAATCGAACAAGCTGCGGATCCGCGCGGAAAATTTGTCGCGCTGCGGCAGCTTTGCCAGATAATCCGTCGACAGCGCATTCTGCTGTGCCATCCACCCCGCCACCTGCCGGTCACTGCGCGGATCAGCCTCAAGCCAGCGGTAAGGATCGGCCACGCGCTGGCCAAACACCTGTTCGACCAACCCATCGATGCGCGTTTCGGGATAAGCGCTGCGGGGCAACATGAACCGGTTTGGCAAGACCGGCAAAGTCGGCAGGACAGTCTTCTGGGCAGCGCCAGATGCTACCGCAGCCGCAACGCCCGCAGGCAGAGCCGAAGCATCGGCGTTGTCGTTTGCGCGCACCGATGCTGGCGCAAACAGCGCCGCCACCAACAGCGCGCCCACAAGACGCACAGTGTTCCTATCCTGCTCCCACATCATCGTTGTCAAAGAGTTAGCATACCCGATCCGCCATGGGGAGATGGCCTGAGTGCTTATCAATCCTGTGGTTTCAGGCCGGTCCAATGCGCCAGAAACGCAAAGACGTCCGCCGTCTCTTCAATCTGCTTCGAAACCGGCTTGCCCGATCCATGCCCAGCGCGCGTTTCGATGCGGATAAGCTGCGGCTTCGGCCCCAGCCCGGCGGCCTGCAGCGCAGCGGCATATTTGAAGCTGTGCCCCGGCACCACGCGGTCATCGGTATCCGCCGTAGTTACCAGCACCGCCGGATAAGGCGTGCCTACCCTGACGTTGTGATAGGGCGAATAGGCCCGCAACACGCGCCAGTCCGCCTCGACCGCGGGCGTACCGTAATCGTCGGTCCAATACCGGCCCGCAGTGAAGCGATCAAAGCGCAGCATGTCCATCACGCCCACTGCCGGATGCGCCGCCGCAAACAGATCAGGCCGCTGGTTGACAACCGCGCCCACAAGCAAACCACCGTTCGATCCGCCTTCCACGGCAAGGCCAGTCTTGGGCGTCACACCCTTGGCAATCAGCCATTCGCCCGCAGCGATGAAGTCATCAAACACGTTCTGCTTGCGCGCGCGCCGTCCGGCATCGTGCCAGGCATCGCCATATTCCCCACCCCCGCGAAGGTTCGCCACGGCATAGGCCCCGCCGCTTTCCAGCCACGCCATCCGCGCCGCCGAAAACGCGGGTGGGAGCGAGATGTTGAAGCCGCCATAGCCATAGAGGATCGTTGGCACCGGCCCCTTCGCATCCTTGCGCTTGACCACGAACATCGGGATCTTGGTCCCGTCCTTCGATGTATAGAACACCTGTTCGACCGTGTAGGCAGCGGGATCAAACTTCAGCGGCACCTTCTGCCACACCGCAGATTTGGCTGTGCTGGCATCGAAGCTATAGACCGTGCCCGGCGTGGTAAAGCTGGTAAAGCCAAAGTAGCCGGTATCGTGCCCCGGTTTGCCCGAAAGCCCCGCCAGCGAGCCGACACCCGGCAACGCCAGTTCGCCCAGCGGCTTGCCGTCAAGTGTGAACATCTGCACCTGCGATTTCACGTCGCGCAGATATTCCACGAACAGCTTGTCCCCAATGATCCGCGCGGCTTCAAGGTTGGCATCGCTCTGTTCCACGATGGTCGTGAACACCGGCGCAGCGCCGGACAGGTCCACTTTCACCACCTTCTTGAGCGGCGCATCCTTGCTGCTGACGAACCACAGCGTATCGCCGATGCCATCGATCAGATCCCACTGCGCGGTCATTTCGGCGATCAGCGCGCGGGTCTTCCAGTCACCTTTGCCGATGGGCGCGATGGCGACGGTGGCCAGCGGGTCTGTGCCTTCATGGCTGGTGACAACCATCCACCGCGCATCGCTGGTCACTTGCGCCACGTGGCCCCACTTGGGATGTTCGGGCGTCGCAAAGACCGGGACATCGGCTGATTGCGGCGTGCCCAGCTTGTGATACCACACGGTCTGGTTGTAATTCAGCGCCTGAAACGCCTCACCATCCTTAGGCGCCTCGAACCGCGAATAGAGCACGCCATCGGTGCCAACCCACGCAATCGCGCTGAACTTCACCCACCTCAGCTCATCGTCCAGCGCCTTGCCTTCGGTAGCGCTTACGAATTTCATCGTCCGCCAGTCAGACCCACCATCCTGCACGGTATAGGCCAAAGTCGCCCCATCGGGCGAAGGCTCCCACGCATCAAGCGCAGTCGCGCCGTCCATGGCCCAGCCACTGGGATCAAGCAACACGCGGCCATCGGGCGAGGCTTTGTCGCGCACGATCAACTGCGCCTGATTCATCAGGCCGGAGTTGTAGCTGTGAAACAGCCGCCCGCCCTCTTCGCGGGGAACGCCATAACGGGCGTAGTCAAACAGCCCTTTTAACTTCGCCTCAAAGCCCGCCCGCTCGGGCAGCGCCTTAAGGTAAGCGTCGGTGAACTTGCTCTGTCCGTCGACCCACGACGCAACCTTGGCGTCAACCCGCACGTCGGCTTCGAGCCAGCGGTAGGGGTCGGCCACCTGCTCGCCAAACGCGGTTTCCACCACGGTCCCGCTCTCGGTCTGCGGATAGGTCATCACAGGCTCAGCCGCCATGGCGGGCACGACAAAGGAAAGCGCCGAGGCAGCGCTCAACAGGTGACGATGAAAGGTCATGGGGGGCTTTCGGAGGGGTCATTGCAGTTGCCTGTGAAACTAGGGACGGTTCAGACATATGCAAGCCAAGCTGAACAGGTTTACGCAGTTTACCAGTCCTGAGGAACAACGAAAAACGGGCGGAAGCCGAAGCCCCGCCCGTTGATCTTGTCCGGCGAACCGAAGCGCGAGTTACGCGGCTTCGTATTCGTCTTCGTCAGCGTTCATCACCGGGCCCGAATCCTGCCCCTTGGCCGAGGTATCGCGGTCAACCAGCTCGATCACGGCGATCGGCGCGGCGTCAGAGGCGCGGAAACCGGCCTTGATGATGCGCGTATAGCCGCCATTACGGTCCGAATAACGCTCAGCCAGAACCGAGAACAGCTTCTGCAGTTGCGCATCGTCAAGCAGACGGGCGTGGGCGAGACGACGGTTCGAAAGGCCGCCCTTCTTGGCCAGCGTGATCAGCTTTTCAACGTAAGGACGCAGTTCGCGGGCCTTTGGCGTGGTGGTGGTGATCTGCTCGTGCTTGATCAACGCGGCTGCCATGTTGCGCAGCATCGCGATGCGGTGGGCAGAAGTACGACCCAGCTTACGCTGGCCGAGTTTATGACGCATGATATTGCCTTTCCGTTCGTAGGGGGGCCGTACGAGGTACCCCGATCCAGGCGGCTGTTACGGGTTGCCACCAAGTTACCCTTTGCTTCCCAACGGAAGCGAAACTTTCGCGCCAAGAGCACTGTGCCCCCGCGAAGCCGTAGGCCTCAGGCCATCTTGCGCTTTGCTGCCTGAGGCCCCCGCCTTCGCGGGGGCGCCAAGCATTACTCGAAGCCTTAACCCAGCAGCTCTTGTTCGAGCTTCTTGGCCATTTCTTCGATGTTTTCCGGCGGCCAGCCGGGGATGTCCATGCCGAGGCGCAGGCCCATCGACGAGAGGACTTCCTTGATCTCGTTGAGCGACTTGCGGCCGAAGTTCGGTGTGCGCAGCATCTCGGCTTCGGTCTTCTGAACCAGATCGCCGATGTAGATGATGTTGTCGTTCTTGAGGCAGTTGGCCGAACGGACCGACAGTTCCAACTCGTCCACCTTCTTGAGAAGGTAACGGTTGAGCTGGTTGGCATCGCTTTCTTCCGGCGTATGCGTGGCAACGCCGCCCGAAACCGAAGGCACATGGCCGACCGGCATCTGATCGTCGAAGTGCACGAAAAGCGCCAGCTGATCCTGAAGGATGCGCGCGGCATAGGCCACGGCATCTTCCGGCGTCACGGTGCCATCGGTTTCCACCATCAGGTTGAGCTTGTCGTAGTCAAGCTCCTGACCAATGCGGGCGTTATCGACCTTGTACGAAACCTGGCGGACCGGCGAATAGAGCGAGTCGACCGGAATCAGACCGATTGGCGCGTCTACCGGGCGGTTCGACACGGCGGGGACATAACCCTTGCCGGTATCGACCGTCAGTTCCATGTTGAAGGTCGCGCCTTCATCGAGATTGCAGATCACGAGATCCTTGTTGAGGACTTCGATATCGCCGGTGACAGCAATGTCGCCAGCCTTGACCTCGCCCGGGCCAGTGGCCGAAAGCTGCAAACGCTTGGGGCCTTCGCCCTGCATCTTGAGGGCAATCTGCTTTACGTTCAGCACGATGTCGGTCACGTCTTCACGCACACCGGCCAGCGACGAGAATTCGTGAAGCACGTTCTCGATCTTGATCGAGGTTACCGCTGCGCCCTGCAGCGATGACAGCAATACGCGGCGCAGCGCGTTGCCGAGGGTGAGACCAAAGCCACGCTCCAGCGGTTCGGCGACGAAAGTCGCACGGCGCTTGGCATCGTTGCCCGATTTGATCTCGAGAGTGTTGGGCTTCTTCAGTTCCTGCCAGTTCTTGATGTTGACAGTCATGGAATTCCCCTGGGGTTTGTGCGGACTTTTGCCGGTTGCCGGGCGAGATTGCCCGGCTCCGGTCGAAATATTGGGCAGCATGGGCGCCGGTACCTGCGCCAATGCTGCCTTGGCAGTGTTTAGACGCGACGGCGCTTCGAAGGACGAACGCCGTTGTGCGGGATCGGGGTCACATCACGGATGGCCGTGATGGTGAAGCCGACCGCCTGAAGCGCACGCAGGGCGCTTTCGCGGCCCGAACCGGGGCCCTTGACCTCGACTTCGAGGGTGCGGACGCCGTGTTCGGCGGCCTTCTTGCCGGCATCGTCTGCTGCAACCTGTGCGGCATACGGGGTCGACTTGCGGCTGCCCTTGAAGCCCATCATGCCGGCCGACGACCACGAAATGGCGTTGCCCTGAGCATCGGTGATGGTGATCATCGTATTGTTGAAGCTGGCGTTTACGTGCGCAACACCACTGGTGATGTTCTTGCGCTCGCGGCGCTTAATGCGCTGAGGTTCGCGTGCCATGGAATCTGTCCTCGAAAAACTGTAGACGGAAGAAGGCCCTTGCGGGTCTTACTTCTTCTTGCCGGCGATCGGCTTAGCCTTGCCCTTGCGGGTGCGGGCGTTGGTGTGTGTGCGCTGACCGCGGACCGGCAGGCCCTTGCGGTGACGCAGACCGCGATAGCAGGCAAGGTCCATCAAACGCTTGATGTTCATCGCCACTTCGCGGCGAAGATCGCCTTCCACAGTGTGATCGGCATCGATCGCTTCGCGGATTCCAAGGACTTCAGCGTCCGAGAGATCCTGAACGCGGCGGGCATGATCAATGCCAAGCTTGTCGGCAATCTGCTTTGCCTTGTGCGCGCCAATACCGTGAATATAAGTAAGCGCGATGATAACGCGCTTGTTGGTGGGGATATTTACCCCGGCAATACGAGCCACTTGTTTCTCCGTTTGCTCCACAGGGCGAACGAATCGCTTCGCCGCCCTATCTCATCGCTAAAACCACTCGGGAAACCGGGAAATCTGCGGTGTTTCAGAGGTTTAACTCTGATTACGCGAACCTTGCCCGGACATGAGTGAAAGGCGCGCTTAAGCGGTTTCGAAAGTAACGTCAACCGCTGGGCCAGCATAAACGACACGTGGCTCGCCTTGTGCTGGCGCGCCCCATGTCCATTATGGATGGATAATAACCCAAATTGCGGCCAAGGTCAAAAGCGAACACAAAGATGCATTGGCAACAGGCCATGCCCCTTGAGACCATGCCCCTTGTGCCGAAGCTGCACATGCTGTTCAAATTCATCCCAGCCTGTCACGAATCCGGCCTGTCACGAATATGACCTGTCACGAATGCCTCGGAGAGCACGCTTGTTTGCAATCAGAATTCCCGCACTCGTCCGGCTTGGGCTTATCCTGATCCTGACAGTGTCACTTGCGACGTACCACGGGTTCGGCGGCTGGCAAAAGGCCTTCTCCGCGCGAGCGGAGCTTGAGACGCTGGGCATATGGACGTCGCATCTTCCCGAAACGCTGGGCAAGGCTGCCGGATGGATCGAACTGGTGTTGGCAGCAGCCCTGATAGTTGCTCTGCTTCGCCCCAGCCTTGCCCATCTGGGCGCACTTATCTGCGGCGCCATCGCCCTGTTTGAGGCATTTGCTCTATTGACCTACCTTGGGCTGCAAAATGGCGTCGCAACCGTGCTGACCGCGTTTTCCATCCTTGTTACGATGGTGCTCGGCAGGCTCTATGCACAGCGGGCTACAGCCGCTAGTTGATTGGCATCCCGCCTGAAAAAGGCTGGATTTCCGCAGCTTTGACCGGAACCATTGTCATATTTGCGGATAGGGGCACCCATGGCTCACGATATCACCCTTTCCGTCCGGCTCGACTACACCATGCGCGAACGCGCGCCTGTGCTGATGCAGATCGGGGCAGCAAGCCTGCCGGGTCAGTCCGTCGGCAATCCAACGCTTGTCATCTCGCCCGATGTGCCGGTGCGGTCCATTGCCGCGCATGACAATGTGGGGGAACGTATCTGGCTTGAGCCGGAGGCCGGCTTTACCGTCGCCTATGACGCAACCGTTTCGGTCACGCGCTCACGCTCGATATTGGCGGCGCTTGTGGCCGATCCCCTGCCCTTGCTGCCAGCAGGTGTGGTCGAATATCTGCTGCCCTCGCGCTATTGCCCGGTCGATACACTGCACGTGACCGCCATGGACCAGTTCGGCGGGATGAGCGGCGGGATGATGGTGTCCTCGGTCACCGAATGGATCGCAGGGCACTTGTCCTACGTCCCGGGCGCGAGCCACGGCGCGACCACGGCGCTCGACACGTTCCTGTCACGCGAAGGCGTGTGCCGCGATTATGCCCACCTGCTGATCGCACTGGTGCGCGGCCTCGGCATCCCGGCCCGCATGGTCAGCGCCTATGCACCGGGCGTAACGCCGCCCGATTTCCACGCGCTTGCCGAAGTATGGCTACAGGGCGGCTGGCATCTGGTCGATGCTACCGGTATGGCCGACCCTGCACAAACCGTTGTGATCGGCGTAGGGCGCGATGCGGCAGACGTGGCGTTCCTGACGATCTTCGGCGGCGCTGAACTGAATGCGCAATCTGTAAATGTGCGGCTGGCTGGCGGGTCCAGCGCGTAAAGCAGACGAGCGCAAGCGAAGAAGCTCGTGCGTCCATCAATGGAGCATTCATGCAGCAGCCACCCCCAGGAAAAGAGTGTGATCCGCAGCATCGCACCCCTCACTTTCTTGATGGACTGCCAAAGTTCGGCCTTGTTGGCGCGATGGGCTTTTTGGTCGACACAAGCGTGTTGTACGCGGCAATCGGCCTCGGCCTCGATCACTATTCTTCGCGGTTTCTCTCGTTTTTGACGGCAGTCACAGCAACGTGGTTGGCAAACCGTTGTCTGACATTTGGTCGGACAAACAAGCCTACGGTCGCAGAATGGCTGCGCTACGTGCTGACAAACTTGTCAGGAGGCTTCGTAAATCTGGGCGTCTACGTAATTTTGACCCTGAACATTGATGCCATGTACGAGAAACCGGTTATTGCTATTGCCATTGGCTCTCTTGCAGGACTTTTTATCAATTATGTTTTGACAAGGTTTTTTGTCTTCAAATAGCCTTTGCGGCAAATAACAATTCGTAGCTTGCACGCGATCTTTTGAATTTTATGGTATGGTCTTACGTTCGTTTTTCGGACAGTTTGTAGTTCTAAAACTGCGTTATTGCTGTAATTATCTGAAAAAGTTTAGGAAATTTCCAAAGGCCATGTCAGTATAACCAGATCGGCGTAAATCTATGATCTTGGTTCTGGAGAGCCATTTGCCAAATTTTCCAAGCATCTCTAACGTCGTGAAATGTTCAATGTTAGGTCATGGTCGCAGCCTCTTTCTGCCGCAGACTGGGGATATTGATGCTCGGAAACGTCAGCTGGTTGAATAGCGCCAGAGCACCCTTGAATCGCCACATGCTGGTGGCAGCGGTCGCCTTGTTTGCTATCCAGATCAGTCTGTTCTGGCCCGGCATTGTCGAGCCAGATGCGCTCGAAGTTTACAGACAGGCCAAGGCCGATGCGTTCGATGACTGGCATCCACCAATACTTGGGCGCCTTTGGCAACTTTTCATTCTGATCGGCCTTGAAGGAACCGCGCCCTTCTTCGTCCTGCAGGCCAGCCTGTTCTGGCTGGGTCTGGGTTTGATTGCGGATGCAATGGATCGCGCCGGGACAAGAATATCTGCGCTTCTTGTTCTGGCCGTTGGCCTTATCCCGCACATTCTTGGGTGGAACAATCTGGTACTCAAAGATACGCAGGTCACCAGTTGCCTCATTGCAGTGGCCGGTATCTACGCAAGTTGCCATTTCAGTGGGCGTCGGCTCAGCCCGTTCCTGATCGTCTGTGTTGGCGTGCTGTTGTCCTATGCCGTCCTGGTTCGTCACAACGCCATATTTGCCGTGCTCCCGCTGGCCATGTTCATGGCTTACCGGGATAATGCAGGCTGGCGCCAACGGCCATTGGCACTCTCCTCGGCTTTCTTCCTTGGTCTTTTCGCATCATCGGGCTGGATCAATCAGGATCTGATGAAGGCGGAACACGCCTACGCAGAAAACTCGCTCAAGCTCTTTGATATTGCCGGAGTGGGCCATTATGCCAAGCTTGAGACCATCCCCGGAATTACGCCAGAGCAATGGGCACTTGCCGAAAGCCGAAATTGCTACTGGCCTGCGATGTGGGACTCCTACGGCACGCCCGAGGCTGATGGCGGGTGTCCCTGGATTTATGACGCATTGGCAACCAAAGAACTGACAAAGCCTTGGCTCACAACCGTGCTCACGCATTTCCCGGCATACCTGCACCACCGCCTTGCGCATTTCAACCAGGCCATGAGGATCTGGACATCCCGGTACAACTGGGATGGCGCAGCACCGCGAGAAACGGATAATCCCAATCCGCATGACATTGGGCGAGGCAACAAGGCCATTTATGCCAAACTCGCCAATACGCAGATGATCTTTGATTACACGCCCGCTGGCAGGCCATTTGCATGGTATGCTTTAGGTGTGTTTCTCGTCCTCTACGGCTGGAGACTGCCTAATTCTCCGCAGCGTCGCGTCGCTTTTGCCTTGCTCGCCTCAGCCGGGGTTCTTGGGGCCAGCTATTTCTTCGTCAGCGTTGCAAACGAGTTCCGTTACCACCACTGGGCCATCGTTGCGATTGCGTGCGCGGCATGCCTGCTGTTCTCCATCAACTGGCCCAACCGCCTCCGCAATGCGCTGATGATGGGCGCCCCGATCTGCGCGGTCTTCGCACTTGTATTTTTCGGTCACATGATCAGACACAATGAGTGGGAACCGATTGCCGCTTCATCATGGATCGATCCGCCTGCAAAATAGGGTCGGCTGAATTGTTCAAAATCTGCCTAAATCCCAAGCAAATTGCGAGGCATCTGTGACACGGTTATCTTTGCAGCAACCAACACGATTGCAAATCGCCGTGATCTTGCCCTGTCATAACGAAGAAGCAGCGATCACGCAGACCATACTGGGCTTTCGCACCGCACTGCCGGATGCCGATATCTATGTCTATGATAACAACAGCACGGACCGCACCGTCGAATTTGCCCGTAACGCACACGCCATAGTTCGAACGGAACGAAAGCAGGGCAAAGGCCACGTCGTCAGGCGGATGTTTGCAGATGTTGATGCCGATATCTACGTTCTGGCGGATGGTGACGCGACATATGATCCCAGCGCAGCCCCCGCGATGGTGGGCAGACTGATCGAGGATCAACTCGATATGGTCGTCGGTTCAAGGGAATCGCACGAAAAGGAAGCCTATCGCAGGGGTCATAAATTCGGCAATGCCATGCTCACCGGCATGCTGAAGATGTTCTTCGGCCAATCGTTCACAGACATTCTTTCGGGATACCGGGTTTTCTCCCGCCGATTTGTCAAAAGCTTTCCAGCCCTGTCGTCTGGCTTTGAAATCGAGACGGAAATCAGTGTGCATGCCCTCGAAATGCGCATGCCGGTGTGTGAAGTGCCGACACAGTACTCCGCCCGGCCAGAGGGTTCGGTATCCAAACTATCCACCTATCGCGATGGCTGGGCGATATTGGGGATGCTCTTCCAGCTGTTACGCTTTGAAAAACCTGCCGTATTTTTTGGCTCAATCGGTGCAGTCCTGTTTTCAACCGCACTGATCCTGTCAGTACCGATCATCCAGACCTACATGGAAATCGGCTTGGTGCCTCGGCTGCCGACAGCATTCATCATCATCGGCCTGCTGATCATAGCCGCCCTGTGCATCTGCTGCGGGCTGATTTTGGATACTGTGGTAAGGGGGCGCCAAGAGGTGAAGCGCCTATCCTACCTTGCCCATCCAGCCATTGCGGCGGAAAAATACCAGGCAGCAAACCTGCATCAGGATCGCTCACCATCGGCAGTTTCAGCCCGCACCTGAAAGAGCCAGATGCATATGCCCACCTGCTGATCGCACTGGTGCGCGGCCTCGGCATCCCCGCCCGCATGGTCAGCGCCTATGCCCCGGGCGTGACCCCGCCCGATTTCCACGCTTTGGCCGAAGTCTGGCTGCAAGGCGGCTGGCATCTGGTCGACGCCACGGGCATGGCCGATCCGGCCAAGACCGTGATCATCGGCGTGGGACGCGATGCGGCGGACGTGGCGTTTCTGACGATCTTTGGCGGGGCTGAGTTGAATGCGCAGTCGGTTGAGGTGGGGTTGAGCGGGGCGGTGGAGTATCGGGTTGGACTTGGACGGTTTGGGGATTGAGTAAAGGGTCAACGTAATTTCGTAATTTCGCCTTGAGAGAAACTCCCGCGCATTAAGTCAGAGAGTCGCTTTGTCGTGCTCTACAAGGAACACGATCGCCGCAGCGGTCTGGTGGAGTTGATATGCAGCTAGGTGTCGATCCACAGTCCTAGGCGTAGACCCAGCGCCGTGACCGCCCATCTTGTTCCGGACAGTGGGCACGCCGCTTTCCAGCGTTGAACGCAATGAGTTAAATTGTGCTTGCATATAAGTAGGAATGAAACCGGAATTGAAAGCCGCAGCAATGAGTTTGCTTGCCGGGTCATTGGGGCCTACATTCCACTTTCGCGCACCCCCTATGACTTTTAGCACACTTTCAAACGCCTTGCCGCATTCAACAAGCGACTGCTCAAACTTCGAATTTCTAAATAAAGAGTGCGCTTCAAGATATTCATCTTGGACAGCCTTAAATCGTTTTTCACCTATGAGCTGCAATGCTGGTTTGACAACTTGATTGTGTAAGACTTGCTGACTAATTTGCACCATCTGCCCTGAGTTAAACTCATAGCCGACACCTGCCTCTTGGAATCTTGCATTGAGTTCATCACAGATTTTTTCAAATTGATTCTTCCGATAATCGCCAATAAATTCAGCAATCTCTAAAAATACAACTTCGATTCCATCTATAACAATGTCCGTATCTTTCTCATTCAATATCCATCTTGAAAATTCAATATCGGCGTCTTCGTCATAGTCGACCGCCGCAAGCTTGAACACGCCCTTTTCCTTCCGGAGCGTTTTTACAACAAAATTCCAACGTACACCATTTGTATAACTATCATACTCTCCTAATGATTCAGATATTATCTGAATTACTTGAACCCTAAGCTTATTTGGAATCTCGTCATACGTGTAAACGTCGACATTTTCGCCATTGGCTCGGCGCTTACGTCGAGAGAAAATATCCGGGAGTGCCACAATGCTACCTTCCTATAGCCTACGGTCTTACATGTGAAAGCTGCAAAGGCACGCGGCAAGCAAGGGATGTCAGTTTTCGACTGATAAGTTAAGTAGTACCCTGGGTGTTTGCATGGTCCAGTCGAATTTACGGCTATGATGGGCTCGGCATAAATTACGGTAACAGCCTGCCAATTCCAATTCTTCGCACAAATAAGGGCCCTGCCAGGGCCACAAAGCCTAAATATGATACAACAATCCTAAATCCGCTCCGCCTGCGCCACTGCCTCGCTCGCGCGCAAAGCGCTGACAATCCGCGTCAGGTGCGCCAGATCGCGCACCTCCAAGTCCACCTCATAAGTATGGAACGGGTTCTCCCGCAGCGTCATCTCAAGGTTCACCACGTTCGCGTGGTTCTTGGCGAAAATCCCCGCCATTTCCGCCAAAGTGCCGGGGCGGTTATACAGCTCTGCGCGCAATCGGCCGATGGCGCCGTCGGTGCGGGCGTCCCATGACAGGTCGATCCAGTCGGCGTCGACGCCGTCGGCCAGCTTCATGCAGTCAATCGCGTGGACTTCCACGCCCTTGCCGGGGCGCCGCAGGCCGACGATGCGGTCGCCGGGCACCGGGTGGCAGCATGCGGCCAGCTTGAACGCCACGCCCGGCGTCAGCCCGCGCACCGCAATGGCGCGCTTCTGGCTGGGCCAGTTTTCTTCCGGGATGTTGGCCGCGCTGCCGGGGACGAGCGCTTCCATCACCTGCCGGTCATCCAGCTTGGCCGAACCCACCGCAAACATCAGGTCCTCTTCGGTTGCCAGCTTCAGCCGCTTGAGCGCATCGGCCATCGCCTTCTTGCCGATCTTGGTCGGCAGACGCTCGATGATTTCCTCATAGAGCTTGCGCCCGATGGCGGCCACTTCGGCGCGTTCCTTCTGGCGCACCGAGCGGCGGATCGCCGCGCGGGCCTTGCCGGTCACGACGAAGCCCAGCCACGAAAGCTGCGGTTCGGAACTGCGGCTCTTGATGATCTCCACCACATCGCCATTGCCCAGCGCGGTGCGCAGCGGAACGTGCCGCCCGTTGATCTTGGCCCCCACCGCCTGCGCGCCCAGATTGGTGTGCACGGCAAAGGCAAAGTCGATGGGCGTTGCGCCCTTGGGCAGCTGGAACAGCGATCCCTTGGGCGTAAAGGCGAAGATGCGATCCTGATAGATCGCCATCTTGGTGTTTTCGAGCAGCTCTTCGGCATCGTGGCTGGATTCGAGGATTTCGATCAGGTCGCGCAGCCAGCCCACCTGCCCGTCTGGCTTGTCGCCCTGCTTGTAGGCCCAGTGCGCAGCGAGGCCGAACTCGTTCAGCTCGTGCATCTCGCGCGTCTTGATCTGCACTTCCACGCGCATCGCGTTGGAATAGATCAGCGCGGTGTGGAGCGAACGGTAGCCGTTCATCTTCGGCGTGGAGATATAGTCCTTGAACCGCCCCGGAATCATCTGCCACTGCCGGTGCAGGATGCCCAGCGCCTTGTAGCAATCGTCCTCGTTCTCGGTCAGCACGCGGAAGGCCATGATGTCGGTGATCTGCTCGAACGACACGTGCCGCTCGGCCATCTTGCGCCAGATCGAATAGGGATGCTTTTCGCGGCCTGACACTTCGACGCGCAGGCCCACGCCTGCCAGCGCCTGCTTGATCTGCAGCGCGATGGAATCAACTTGCGCGCCCTCCTCGCTGCGAATGGCAGAAAGGCGGCCGGTAATCGTGGCATAGGCTTCAGGTTCAAGCTGTTCAAACGCGAGCAACTGCATCTCGCGCATGTATTCGTACATGCCCACGCGCTCTGCCAAGGGCGCATAGATATCCATCGTTTCGCGCGCGATGCGGCGGCGCTTGTCCTCACTCTTGATGTAATGCAGCGTGCGCATATTGTGCATGCGGTCGGCCAGCTTGACCAGCAGGACGCGCAAGTCCTCGCTCATCGCCAGCAGGAACTTGCGCAGGTTCTCCGCCGCGCGCTCGCTCTCGCTCATCGTTTCGATCTTGGAGAGCTTGGTCACGCCATCGACCAGCCGCGCCACATTGGGGCCAAACAGCCGCTCGATCTCCTCGACCGTGGCCAGCGTATCTTCCACCGTATCGTGGAGTAGCGCGGTGATGATCGTGTCCTGATCGAGCTTCAGCTCGGTCATCAAACCCGCCACTTCAACCGGGTGCGAGAAGTAGGGGTCCCCGCTGGCACGCTTCTGGCTGCCGTGTTTCTGCACGGTATAGACATAGGCACGGTTAAGCATCGCCTCGTCCGCATCGGGATCATAGGCAAGCACACGTTCGACAAGTTCGTATTGGCGGAGCATCTGGCCCCTAGATGGCGGCAAGCTGCACCAAACCGCAAGGGGGAATACTTCGTAAATGCAATCGTATTGCCTGATTACAGGATAATCGGCGCGCTGCCAGTGTCTTGCGGCAACAAACCCGTTACGCGCGGGTCTGGCAGGATCTCCACGAACCGCGCGAAGGGGGCAAAACCCTGCTTCTGGTAGAACGGCAGCGCGCGCGGATCATCGGTGGTGCAGGTGTGCAACCACACGCGGGTAACGCCGGGCGCCCAGGCCAGTTGCAATGCCTTGCGCATCAGCCACTGGCCCAGCCCCTTGCCCGTCGCGCCCTTGATCAGGCCAAAGAACACGATCTCGCATTCCCCTTCCACGCGAAAATCAAGTTCGACCATCCCGACTTCCACCCGCGTCCGGTCTACCACAGCATAAAGCTGCACGTGCGGATCGTGGGTGATCGCCGATATCTCAGCATCGCTCTTGCCCAGCCGCGTCCACCATAGCCACGGCCCGCCTACACGCTTGTAGAGCAGGCGATACTTTTCGGGGGCAGCGTCCTTCCACCGCACGATCTGCAGCGGCACCTCGGCTTCTGGCGTCAACCGACGCAAGGCCGCAGGCGGCTCGAGCATCTCAAGCGCTGTGACCACGCAGGCCAGATCGCCTGCGCGCACGTTGTGATAGCCGTGGCCCAGCGGCGGGCCGTGCGCCTCTATCATTTTTGGTCGATCACCTCAGGTCCACACGGCTTCAGGAGGCAGGCTCATCAGGATGGCATCGATATTGCCGCCGGTCTTCAGGCCAAACAGCGTGCCCCGGTCCCACACCAGATTGAATTCGGCATAGCGGCCCCGATACTCAAGCTGCTGCAGCTTTTCCGCAGCGTTGAACTCCATGCCCATCCGCTTGCGCACCAGACGCGGGAACACGTTGACGAAGGCATCGCCCACATCGCGCGTCAGCGCGAAGTTGGCTTCAAACGCAGCATCATTGGGGCATTCCATGTGATCGTAGAAGATGCCCCCCACGCCGCGATGGACCTTGCGGTGAGGAATCCAGAAGTAATCGTCGGCCCACTTCTTGAAGCGCGGGTAATAGTCTGGATCATGCTTGTCGCACGCCGCTTTGTATTCGGCGTGGAACTCCGCCGTGTCTTCCTCATAGGGGATCGGCGGGTTCAGGTCCCCTCCGCCGCCAAACCATGCCTTGCTGGTGGTCAGGAAGCGCGTGTTCATGTGGACGGCTGGCACGTGCGGGTTGGCCATGTGCGCCACCAGGCTGATGCCGGTGGCGGTGTAGCCCGGCGAATCCGCGCTCGCCCCGTTTATCGATCCGGCAAATTCCTTGGAAAATTCACCCTGCACGGTCGAGACGTTGACGCCGACCTTTTCGAAGATCTTGCCCTTCATCAGGCCCTGCACGCCGCCGCCGCCGTTTTCCACGGCCTCGCCATCATGCTCGCGGTTCCACGGGGTGTAGGCAAACGATGCTTCAGATCCCGCCTCACGTTCAATCGCTTCAAATTCGGCGCAGATCCGATCCCGCAAGGATTCAAACCAGGTGCGGGCGCGGGCGGTGTGTTGAGTCCAGTCAGTCATGCTCATCCTCAGGCTAATGGGTTGGACTTGCCAAGGGAATCGCGATCCGGCAAGGGGAAGCGATGGTTCCCTTTTCGTTCGCCTCTCAAGAATTCCGGCTCGGCGCATCGCGCGCGCTCTATTGGGCCGAGGAAAACGCCCTGTTGGTGGCCGATCTTCATCTTGAAAAGGCCAGCTTCTTTGCCCGCCACGGCCAGATGCTCCCCCCCTATGACAGCCGCGCCACGCTCGAACGGCTGGCCACTGCGCTGCGCGAGACCGGGGCAAGGCGCGTATTCTGTTTGGGCGACTCGTTCCACGATCGCGCCGCTGTGGCCCGCATGGAACCCCATGCTGCAGGCATGCTTGATGCGCTGACCCGCGCGACCGACTGGGTGTGGATCACCGGAAACCACGATGAAGATGCCGCCGCGCCGGGCGGAACGCTGGTGGATGAACTCGATATTCGCGGGCTGAAACTGCGCCATATCGCGCAGCGAGGCAGCAATGCACGCGAGGTTTCGGGCCACTTCCACCCCAAACTGCGCGTCAGCGTGCGCGGCCGATCTATCGCCCGCCCCTGCGCCGTTGCCAGCGAGAACCGGCTGATTCTCCCCGCTTTTGGCGCATTGACCGGCGGCATGGATGCGGGCGATCCGGCCATATTGGCAGCGCTCCAGCCGGCCCGCGCCATCGATGCGATCGTGCCGGCCGGGGCAAAGCTTGCCCGCTTTGCGTTATGGCGCGCGCCAGCCTGAAAGCCCGGCATAAAACGTCGTCTGCACAAATTTGTGCGCAATGCTGCACGTAATCGGAACTTCGCGCAAACCGGGCCTTTAAAACCTTGCGCATTGTGATATGAGCGCGGCAACCGTCGATGTGGCGTAATTTCGGATAAACTGCAGGAGAAAGCACTATAGCTCCCCCACCGCGGCGCAGTATGGCGCCCCCCGTCAAAAGCGGACCTCGCTTCAACCAGATGATCAACGTGCCCAAAGTGCGCGTGATTGACGGTGATGGTGAGAATCTGGGTGTCATGTACACCCGCGAAGCGATCGAGCAGGCGGCTGAAGTCGGCCTTGATCTCGTCGAAGTTTCCCCGAACGCCGACCCGCCGGTCTGCAAGTTCCTTGATGTGGGCAAGTTCCGTTACGAGGCGCAGAAGAAGGCCAACTTGGCGCGCAAGAGCCAGAAGACGCAGGAGATCAAAGAGATCAAGATGCGTCCCAACATCGATGACCACGATTACGATACGAAGATGCGTAACGTAAGCCGGTTCATCGAAGATGGCGACAAGGTCAAGATCACCCTGCGTTTCCGCGGCCGCGAACTTTCGCACCAGCAGCTGGGCATGAACTTGCTGCGCAAGGTGCAGGACGATGTGGCAGAAATCGCCAAGGTTGAAGCCTTCCCCCGTATGGAAGGCCGCCAGATGCTGATGGTTCTCGCGCCGAAATAGCCGCGCAGGACCAATCGCTGAAAACTGGAAGGGCGTGCCGCAAGGTGCGCCCTTTTCACATGGGCACGTAAACTTGGTTCGCGCAGAGGCGCAGAGACTTTATCGCGCGTAGGCGCGGAGATTAGAAGAAGATAAGCGGCAGCGCCGCAGGCCACGCGCGCTCCTTATCTTTTCTTCTCCGCGCCTCTGCGCCTCTGCGCCTCTGCGCGAACAACCTTTTAAAGGCTCCACGCCGGCCTTAGCCGCTCGCAACGATCAGCTTTCGGTCTACCGCTGCCATAAAACAAGCTGTCGCGCTGCGCGCACGGGTTCCGATATCACCCGCTCAACTCGCCCATATTTCAGCACTTTCCGGCGATTCCGTCATGCCCGTTTTTCGCAACCGCGCGTTGCCGCTCCGGTTCGCCAAAAAACCACAATGGAGCATTCAATGACGCCTTCTTTGAAAATCATCCCTGCCGTTGCCATTCTCGCCGGGTCGCTTGGCCTTGGTGGCTGCGCAACCAAGGGCTATGTCAACGAACAGATCGCAACGGTTAACCAGCGCATCGACGGGGTGGAAGGTCGCCTGCAAACCACCGATGGCATCGCTCAGGCCGCGCGCGGTGAAGCGCAGGCTGCCAATGCCCAGGCCCAGACCAACACCCAGCGCCTTGATCAGTTGACTGGCCGTGTGGATGGCATGGACCAGCGCATGATGCAGATGCAGCAGCAGCCCCAGAAGCGCGCACGCAACTAATCCAGAACTCTCCTCGCCCGGCGGGTCACATGTCGCCAATCCCCCGGCCATGCGTGGCCCTCCGGGCGTTCTTGCGTGCCCCACAATCGAGTGACAATTCACATGATCAAGGCCTTGTTAGCGCTTGCCGGACTGGCGCTGATCGCCGCGCCAGTTGCTGCCGAGCCGCAAAAAGCGAAGACAAAACCGTCCGCCAGCGCCAAATCGCGCCGGGCCAAGGCGAAGGCACCCGTGTTTCAGCTTCCACCGCTAAGCCAGGCCGCACAACGTGTTACTACTTGGGTCGCGCAAACGGAGGACAATGCTGGCTTGCCCTATGTCGTGATCGACAAACCCGCAGCAACAATCCTTGTCTTTGATGCCAAGGGCACAGCCGTGGCAAGCGGACCAGTGTTGCTGGGCATCGCCTTGGGTGATGATGCCTCTCCGGGAGTAGGCAACAAGAGCCTGTCCGAGATTGGCCCTGCCGAAAAAACCACGCCCGCAGGCCGCTATCTGGCGAAATTCGGACGCGCAGCGGGCAATGTGAAAATGCTGTGGGTAGACTATGCCAATTCGGTCGGCATCCATACCATTCCGCCAAGCAACAAGGAAAACCGCACAAAGCGGATGCTATCGCCCGAAATCGAAGACAATCGCATCACGTTCGGCTGCATCAACGTGCCCAAGACCATCTACAACGGCAAGATCACGCAGTTGTTCGGCAAAAAGGGCGGCTATGTCTATATCCTGCCCGATGCCAAGCCGCTGGAAGCCACCTTCCCACCGCTATATGCGCGGCCGGCCGCCTGATCAAAGTAAGAAGGGCTTCGCGCAAAGGCGGCAGAGAACGCAGAGAGGCAGGAGCAGCGTCAAAGCCGTCTCAAGAAACCGGACCGAAAGACCAAGGGCGGAGTTCTGGCTTGTCGGCCAGACACTTGATCTATGCTTCTTTGCGTTTTCAGCGTGCTCTGTGTGGAACCGCTTTTTCTACTTGGGAGCAAAAGCGAACCTCGCCGCTCCAACGCCGTTTCGATTCTGGTTGCCAAAACAAGGAAAGGAGCCCGCAGGCCCCCTTCCCGTCTCAATCTGTGCTGACTGACCGGCTCTGCAATCAGAACCGGTAGCGCGCTGCAATGCCGTATGTACGCGGCTGGCTGGTATAGCCCGAAATGGATTCTGGCTGTGCGGGCGTGTCGAAAATCGACAGCAGATAGCGCGCATCGGTCAGATTGCGGCCCCAGACTGTCAGTTCTAGCCCTGCCGGGAGAACCCAGCTCAGCGATGCGTTCAACTCGTTCACTTCACGACGATAGGGTTGCGCTGCGGAAATGGCCGCACGCGTGCCGCCATCAAGGAAGCCGGGCAGGCCTTCGATGATCTGAACAGGCGATTCATAATGGAAGTCGCCACGCAGGATGATGTGATGGCCACTCGTCAGTTCATGATCGTATGTGGCTGCAAATGTGGATGAGATCGCCGGAATACCTGCTGGGCGCGTCTTCGAAAGGTCACCCACGGCTGACAGGATGAAGCTGTCATATTTGGGATCAAGATATGTCATGCCGACATTGATCTGCAGCCCCTTGGCAGGCCGCACTGTGCCCTCAAACTCCAACCCGCGCACCGATTGCTTGCCTGCATTGGCAAGGACAAAGCCCGATCCGGTGAACGTATTGGACTGGAACCCATTGATGCGCTGATCGAATGCGGCAATGTTGGCCGTCACCAAACCCCAATCCGCCTTCAGGCCGATTTCATAAACCGTCGAGCTTTCAGGACCTGCAAAACGGCTGCCATAGGTCTGGTTGACCACGGCCAATCCGCCAGCCACCAGCGCAGCGCGATCGCTTACCGCCGGTCGGCTGTCACGCGAAAGGTTGATCGAACTGGCCTTGAACCCGGTCGCGTAGCTCGCATAAACGTTGATATCGTCGGTCAGATCGAACGCCACGCGCACCACATAAGTGAACTTGTCATCGCGCGTCTGGCCCGCTTCCACCGCGTTGGGCACGGCCAGGAATGGCGGCAGGTATTGCAGGTCTTGCAATGCCAGCAGCGGATTGCCGACCGTCAGAGGATTGGCATCTGCGGCTGCCGCATCTGTCGAAAGGTTCGCGTTCAGCGCAGCAAAGCCCGCCGCCTGTGTCTGCAATGCGGCAAACTGCGTGGGATTGGCAGCAGCAAAGTTGCCAATGGCAATCGGGTCAGTTGTGCCCAATGCGGTGGACACAAAGCCGCGGCTCAATGCGGTGCCGCCGATCTGCACCAAATCCAGATTGGCAAAAACATCGCTCGAGGTTGCCGATGCGGCAAAGTTCTTGGCATCCTTGGTATAGTTCAACCCGCCGGTCACGGTGATCCGGTCACCCACCTTGAAGTCGGCCTGGCCAAAGAAGGAATAGGCTTCGTTTTTCAGGCGATAACGCTCGTCCAGTTTCTGCCCCTGACCGAAGAAGCGACCGGTGTAGTTGGTACCGGTGAGCGCGCTGATCGTGGCCTCAACACCCGACAGCGATTGCGTGTTCTGCGTCAGGTTGCGGATGACGAAATCGGCATAGCCGCGCGCCTGCGTGCCCCAGCCGAGCTGACTTGCTTGGCGGATGTTTTCGTTGAAATAGAAACCACCCAGCAGGAAATTCACCGGCCCATCAAGATTGGTCGAAACCCGCATTTCCTGTGTGAACGTCTTTATGCTCTGGTCTTGCGAGTTAAACCCGATCAGGTCGGCGCTGGAAAAATCCGAATCCTGGTTGGTCAGCGCTTCAGTGCGGCGATAGGCGCTGATCGAGGTGAAGGTCAGCGGCCCCAGATCGTAATCGACCTGTCCCGAAAGCCCCCAATTCGTAATGTCATTGGTGGAATCAACGTTGGAATAGACCGTGTCGGCAAAGACCTCGTTCGGCGCATTCACACGCCCGCCCAGCGCCCGTATTGCCAGCGTGGCATCCGAAGGCCGCAGGTTCACAACGCCGCAGCACAGTTCATCGATCTTCGAATAGTCGCCGATCAATCGCACGCGCATCTGCGCACTCGGCTCCCACAAAGCCTGGCCGCGCACGAACCAGCGGTCGCGCTCGTTCGTTGCGTTGCCGGTGCCCAGATCTTCGGCATAGCCGTCACGCTTGTTGATGCCGCCTGCAACGCTCACCGCCAACTGGTCGCTCACCGGGCCGGTTACCACGCCCTTCACGATCAGCGCGTCATAGTTGCCATAACTCGCCTCGACATTGCCGCCGAATTCGAACTTCGGCAAATCCGTCACAATCGAGATCACGCCAACACTGGCGTTCTTGCCGAACAGCGTGGACTGTGGCCCGCGCAGCACTTCGATGCGCTGAACATCGGGGAAATCAGCGATCTGCGCGGCCGAGCGCGAGCGGTACACGCCGTCTATGAAAACGCCGACAGAAGGCTCAATCCCGGCATTGTTGGCGCCATTGCCAAAGCCGCGGATGATGAAGTTGGTGTTCGCGCTCGATTGCAGCTGAGTCACGCGCAGTGAAGGCACCACGCTCGCCAGATCCTTCAGATCGCGGATCTGCGCTTGTTCCAGCGTCCTTGCGCTGGTCACCGATACCGCCACCGGCACGTCCTGCAGCGTCTGTTCGCGCTTGGTCGCCGTAACGATGATTTCGTTGCCCGTGGCCGCCTGTTCGGGCGCATCGGCTGCAGGCTGCGCCATTTCGTCAGCTGCCGCCGCATCCTGCGCCTTCGCCGCGCTGGAGATGGCAAGGGCAAACCCGCAAGCACCAGCAAGCAATACCGCCTGACCAGCACGTCCGGCGATCTTGCCGGCAAACTCGAATGTCATTGCTGTTCTTTTCCTTAAATCACACGGCCAGCAAGGCCGCCAACTTGACCGCGTTCGGCGGTATCAGGTCATCCAATGTTCCCTGCTCATCCATTAGGCTCATGCCCTGCCCGCCACAATCGCCACGCGGCAATCTGAACCGGTTTGGCCCAGCAATTGCGCTTATTGTTGCAAACCAGTCACACTTCAAACCTATGACCACTTCACCCGCAACGCGCGCCTTTCTGATTCAGCGCGGCTGCCGCAACGCGCGCCTTTCTGATTCAGCGTGCTTGCCGCAACGCGCGCCTTTCTGATTCAGCGTGCTTGCCGCAACGCACAATAAAGAGTAAGCGCGCGCCGAAGTCGGAGCGGGCCACGCTTGTCCCGAACTCTGCACGAATCCAAATCGAAAGCCAGTTTATGTCCGCCCACCAGCGCAATATCGCGATCATCGCCCACGTTGACCACGGCAAGACCACCCTTGTCGACCAGCTCTTCCGCCAGTCCGGCACCTTCCGTGACAATCAGCGCGTTGAAGAGCGCGCGATGGATTCCAACGATCTCGAAAAGGAACGCGGGATCACCATTCTGGCCAAGTGCACCTCGGTCGAATGGGAAGGCACCCGCATCAATATCGTCGACACCCCTGGCCACGCCGACTTCGGTGGCGAGGTTGAGCGTATCCTGTCGATGGTCGATGGCGTGATCCTGCTGGTTGACAGTTCCGAAGGCGCGATGCCGCAGACCAAGTTCGTCACCGGCAAGGCGCTGGCGCTGGGCCTCAAGCCCATCGTCGTGGTGAACAAGATCGACCGTCAGGACGAACGCACGCAAGAAGTGCTCGATGAAGTGTTCGACCTCTTCGTCAGCCTCGAAGCCAATGACGAACAGCTTGAATTCCCCGTGCTCTACGCCTCGGGCCGCAATGGCTATGCCAGCGATGATCCGCTGGCCCGCGAAGGCACGCTGACCCCGCTGTTCCAGAAGATCGTCGATCACGTGCCCGCCCCTTCGGCTGACCCGGACGGCCCGTTCAAGTTCCTTGTCACCCTGCTTGATCGTGACAACTTCCTTGGCCGAATCCTGACAGGGCTCGTCTTCTCCGGTTCGGTCAAGACCAATCAGGCGATCCACGCGCTCGATAACGATGGCAACATCGTTGAAACCGGCCGCGCGTCCAAGATCATGACCTTCCGCGGGCTTGAGCGTGTGCCGACCGACGAAGCCGTCGCTGGCGACATCATCTCTATCGCCGGCCTGACCACCGCAACCGTGTCGAACACGATCTGCGATCCCGCCGTCACCGAGCCGCTTCACGCCCAGCCCATCGATCCGCCCACGCTGTCGATGCGCTTTGCGGTGAACGATTCCCCGATGGCCGGCCGCGAAGGCACCAAGGTGACCAGCCGCATGATCCGTGACCGGCTTGAGCGCGAAGCGGAATCCAACGTGGCGATCAAGGTCACCGAAAGCAGCGACAAGGACAGCTTCGAAGTGGCCGGGCGCGGCGAACTTCAGCTGGGCGTGCTGATCGAAACCATGCGCCGCGAAGGCTTCGAACTCGGCATCAGCCGTCCCCGCGTGCTCTATGCCACCGATGAAAATGGTCAGCGCACCGAGCCATACGAAACCGTCGTGATCGACGTGGACGATGAATACGCAGGGACCGTCGTTGAAAAGATGGCCACCCGCAAGGGCGAGATGACCGACATGCGCCCCTCGGGCGGCGGCAAGACCCGCATCACCTTCTCGGCCCCGTCGCGCGGCCTGATCGGCTACCACGGCGAATTCCTGTCCGACACGCGCGGCACCGGCATCATGAACCGCCTGTTTGAAAAGTACGGCCCCCACAAGGGCAAGATCGAAGGCCGCAAGAACGGCGTGCTGATCTCCAACGGCGCTGGTGAAGCCAACGCCTACGCCCTCGGCCCGCTCGAAGAACGCGGCATCCTGTTCGTCGGCGTGGGCACGCCTTTGTATGAAGGCATGCTCGTCGGCGAAAACGCCAAGCCCGAAGATCTCGAAGTCAACCCGATGAAGTCCAAGCAGCTGACGAACTTCCGTTCGACCGGCAAGGACGACGCCATCCGCCTCACCCCGCCCAAGGTCATGACGCTGGAACAGGCCATCGCGTACATTGACGACGATGAAATGGTGGAAGTGACGCCAAAGTCCATCCGCCTGCGCAAGGCGATCCTCGACCCGAACGAGCGCAAGAAAGCGTCGCGGAAGAAGGAAGCGGCATAAGGAAACACGGAAGGGCGGTCAGAAATGGCCGCCCTTTCTCTTTAACCTCCTCTCCCGCTTGCGGGAGGGGCCGGGAGTAGGCCTGCCACAAAATTCCTCCCCGCCCCGGGGAGGGTGACCATCCGCAGGATGGTGGAGGGGCACCCGCAACACCAAGCAAGGGCAGAAAGAAAGGCACGCGCAAGGGCCATCGGCCTCGCACTCCTGCAAATTACCGCAACCTCTTCTCCGCATGTCAGGCCAAATCACCCGGAAGTTCGGCAAACGATCAACTCACGCCGTTCCCATGCGCCACTGCCTACGTCCCCTTACGCCAAAACCGGACATTGTGGACTCGCTCAACCCCGTTCGTCGCTTCATGCAGCGACTTAAGGCCCTACTGGGCAGGTAGCTGCCAGTCGGCTTTTGTCCGCTCATCTGCGATGGCGACCAAATGGCTGTACAATTTCTCACGACATACGAGCCGCCCCACTTGTTTAAAGACCTTCGAGAAAGTAGCCAATATGCTCAATTTAAAGGGAACTGCCAGTGGAAAACATAAATCGGAAACTTACGTTCTCTCCGCCCATATCTGAATTTATCGCGGATCGAAAAGACGCTTATTATACGACCTTCTCTGGAGGTAATAACAGTGGCAAGTCGCTCGTGCTAAAGAACATGCGTACCAGTTTGGGGAGGCAAGCATACATGGCCGGCCCTCAACGATTCTACCACGTTACTGAAATAGCGACACAACGTTTTAAAAACTCAGATTACGATATTTGGAATAACGACTTTATCAATCAGTCACGCAATGAAGAGCATAATTATGAACATAACTTCATTGATCTGGGCCGAATAATTGGGGGTCTGAAGGATACAAAAAGAAACCAGCTCCTAGAACTGTGCGGGCGGATGATCGGGAACAAGTTCACCCTTCAACGACGCGATCCCGAAAATGAATTATCCCCTCGTTATGTGGATATGGACGGACAGAACTTAGCTGTCGCGAGCACTGGAACCCGCCTTTTAATGACGCTCCTTGGTTTATGCATGGATGAAGAGTTTGACACACTTCTTATTGACGAACCAGAGCTAGGACTATCCCCTCGCCTACAAGGGGTGCTCGCCCGTTTCTTCGCAGATAGGGCTCAAAGAACAGAATACTTTCCACATCTTAAGGGAATATTCGTCGCAACGCATTCTCATCTGATGCTTGACAAATCTAATTTTTCAAATAATTTTTTCGTTTCCAAAAATGGTCAGAATATCTACGTTGAACAGGTCAAAAATGTTTCGGACCTGCATCGTTTGCAATTCAACCTGCTCGGCAATAGTCTTGAGGACTTGTTTCTTCCATCTGCAGTCGTCATTTGTGAAGGAAAAACCGATAAGCCATTTATCGAAAGACTGCTTGAGCTACGCCACCCAGATAAGAGAATTCTCGTAATTGAAGGCCAGGGAGATGTGAAACGCATTTTCCGAAATCTGGCGCAATCTCTCGGAGATATGCGCAAGAGTCCCTTTAGAGATCGCACGTACGTTATTCTTGACTCGGTTCATCCAAAGGGGACCGTGTCGGACTTGGAGTTTCTCGGAGCTCAACCCGCAAACATCATAGTTTGGGAACGAAATGGGATCGAATATGTTTATCCACCCTCGCTATTGAGGGAGGCCTTTTCATGCGATGAAGCGGCACTTTCTACTTTGTCAACCAATGCAGACAACGTCGTAGTTAGAGGGGAGAGCATCCGAAAGGTGGCACTTGCAGCAGAAGTCATTGCGAAAATGCGCGAAGACACCTTGCAAGCTGACGAGTTGGAGCGAAAGTTTCTGCAGCCGATGGCGAATACTATAGGTTGAACACCTGACTCGCATAGATACCTACGATGTGGTGGTGGAGGAACGGCATTTCCTCATTTGGCGCCATTTCGCACACGAAGTTGATATCGCCTTTGGGCTGATCGAAAGGGGATTACGGTGACAGGATTACGGTGACAGACAGGATTAGGATTACGGTGACAGTTTGGATTACGGTGTGGATTACGGTGACAGTTTACTGAATCCCTAATCCAGACAGTAGCCGCGCAAGCCAAACCTCGAAATGTACGCAACAACGGCGTACATGGTTCCAAACAAGAAGCAACCAATGCTGCCCGACACCGACGCCACAAACGCCATCGATGACCGCAGCACCGAGCGCATGTCGTTTCGGACCAAGCCGCGCATCAAGGATGCGATCCAGAAGGCGGCGGCGCTTGCCGGGGTGGATGCTTCCGTTTTCACGATGAACGCGGCCTACAAGGCAGCGATGGAGACAATTGCGGCGCATGAGCATACGATGCTCGCCCCGGTCGATCATCAGGCCTTCTTTGCCGCGCTTGAACGTCCGCCTGCACCCAGCGCCAAACTGCGCGCCGCCTTTGTGCGCCATAATGAGGCGATTGTTGCCAAGTGACCGGTGCATGCTTGTGGCCAACGAGCCCTGGCGCAACGCCGCAAAGCCCACCCCGCTGCGACTAACACTTGCTTCGCAAGCGCAAGTCTCGCTCCCCTCTCGCAAGCGGGAGTGGCCAATATGCTTTACCCCCCTCCCGCAGGCGGGAGGGGTTGGGGGTGGGCATCTGACACCAGAGAACCACGCCAACCTAACCCCGTTCATGTCGAGCGAAGTCGAGACACCGCGCACCGTGTCTCGACTTCGACCTTTCAGGTCGAAGTTTATCCTGAGCTAGACGAAGGGCTCGACACGAACGGAGGATGGGATTGTTTTGATGGCCCCTAGAACTGGCCAACAAAAACCGCTGTCCTACAAACCCCCACCTGACATAGCCTCCGGGGCATGACGCACCACGCCCCCCGCTCCGCCACAGCAGACACCCGCGCCCTCACCCCGGCCCAAACCCCGGCAGACCGCCGCGCCGGACAATCGGAAACGTCGATCAATCACGTCCAATTGATCGATCCCAATTATTCTTCTGGACAGTGTAAACTGTGTAAACCCCCCTCCCCTTTTCAGGGTAAAAGAGGGTCATCCGGCGACGATTTCCGCGATCCGTTTGAAGGCCGCGCCGCGCACGAAAAAGCTGCGGCGCTTCCCGCACCGCAGCTTTTGCCGGTTCGTCGCCCCCGCGCCTTGCGGCGGGGGGCTGGGTCTCAATCTATCAGAAGCGCAGGCCAACCACGGCGCGGACCGAATGCGTGTCGAACACGTTGTCGCTCAGGCGCATGTTGGTGCCGCCGCCGTTCAGCAGGAACGGGTTGGTTGCAGGTGCGGTGCCCGCGCCCACTTCCACCGCATACTTGTCATCCTTGTAGCGGCTGTAGAGGTATTCCACCCCCAGCGACAGGTTGTTGGTCAGCATCACTTCGGTGCCGCCACCAGCCTGCCAGCCCCACAGCATCTTGCCGTCGTTGCGCTCGGTAAACGAGTTGGCGCGATTGGTGGTGGTGAAATCGTGGTCGATCTTGGCATAGCTTACGCCGCCCGTGGTATAAAACAGCGCGCCGCCGCCGGGCGTGAAGCCAAGGCGGGCACGGGCCGAGACGGCATAGTCAAGCGAACGGTCGATGCGGTAGTTGGCCGGCGTCGTGCTGAACGCGCTGGAACGGTATACGGATTCGCTGCGCGATCCTTCGACGAGGCCGCCGAACACCACGTTGCCCGAACGCGCGTCAAAGCCGATGCGTGCGCCGTACTCTGCGCCTTCCTTCTTTGATGCGCAGCCCGCGTCACGGGTCGCACCGAACGCGCCGCAGTTGGCAAAGCCGGGAGAGAAAGCATTGGCACCAAGCGAGGTGTTCACGTTTTCGGAATAGTTGCCGTCGCGGTTAGTATCGAATTCAAAGTTGCCGCGGTTGTTGCCGAGCAGGCCGATGCCGCCAAAACCCTGCAGGTACACGCCGTTGAAGTGGCGGTCGCGGTCAAAACCACCGGTGCTTTGCATCGCATCGCGGGCCTCAGTCTGGGTGGTGTCCTCCGGCATGTCTTGCGCTGCGGCCGAAGCCGAGACGAGCGCCACCGACGCGGCCAGTGGCCACGCGAAACGGTTTTGAATCTTCATGAATTTCCCTCTTGTTTCAATGCCGTCAGGCATGCACGGGTCCAAACTGGCAGGGCGCAAAAAGGTTTCCGGGAATGTGACCAGATCGGATGAAATCACGGCGAGCCGATCGGACGCGGCGGCCCTTCAACGGGCCGAAATGCCGAAAAACCGTGAGGGACGCGCCGCTGTCACTCGCCATTCATGTTCGGCAGGTCTATGGCGCTGGCAATGACCGAGCCTGATCCTTCCGCCTTCCCGACTGCCCTTTCGGGCCTGCGCGTTGCGCTGTTCAGCGGCAACTACAACTATGTGCGCGATGGTGCGAACCAGGCGTTGAATCGGCTGGTAGGCTATCTGCTGCGACAGGGCGCGGACGTGCGGGTCTATGCGCCCAAGGTGGAAAACCCGGCGTTCCTGGCCACCGGCACGCACATCGGCATCCCCTCGTTCGCCATTCCGGGCCGCGCGGAATACCGCTTTCCGCTGGCGCTCAGCCCCCGCGTGCGGCGTGATCTGGCGCAATTTGCGCCGCACGTGGTGCACGTGTCCTCGCCCGATGTGGTGGCGCACCGTGCAGTGTCGTGGGCGCGGCATCGCAAATTGCCGATCCTCGCCTCGGTCCACACGCGGTTCGAAACCTACTTCCGGTACTACAACATGGCCTGGGCCGAACCGGTGGTAGAAGCGCTGATGCGCCGCTTCTACCGGCGCTGCGATGCCTTGGTCGCGCCGTCGGAATCCATGGCCCAAGTGCTGCGCGATCAGCGCATGAACTACGATATCGACATCTGGTCACGCGGGGTAGACCGTGAAGTCTTCAACCCATCGGCCCGCAGCATGGAATGGCGGCGCGGTCTGGGCCTTGGCGATGACGAAGTGGTGGTGGGGTTCCTTGGCCGTCTGGTGATGGAAAAGGGGCTCGATGTGTTTTCGGATTCCATCGACCAACTGGTCCGCAAGGGTGTGAAGCACCGCGTGCTGGTGGTGGGCGAAGGTCCGGCGCACGATTGGTTCGCTGCGCGCTTGCCCGATGCGGTGTTCGCAGGATTTCAGGGCGGCGCCGATCTCGGCCGCGCGGTGGCAAGCATGGATGTGCTGTTCAACCCCTCGGTCACCGAGACGTTCGGCAACGTGACGCTGGAAGCGATGGCCTGTGCGGTGCCGGTGGTGGCAGCAGCAGCAACGGGCAGCCAGAGCCTGGTGGACGATGGTGTGTCCGGGCGGCTGATCACGCCCGGCGCAGTGCGCCAGTTTGCCGAGGCGCTGCGCCTCTATGCCGAAGACCCCGCTCTGCGCGCGCAGCACGGCGCGGCGGGCGAAGAGCGGAGTCTGGAGTTTTCGTGGGACCGGATCAATCAGGCGGTCGCTGATACCTATCTGCGGCTGGTGCGGCAGAAGGCCAAGGCGCAGGCCCGCCCCGGCTTGCGCTGACCCTGCCGCTTTACAGCCGTTCGATCCGGCGCGCGGCATCATCAAGGATGTCGGCGATGGCGTGCGCAGTTTCCGCATCGAAGCCTTGTGCCATGGCGCGGTTGCGGAGCACGGCGTGAAGATTGCCCATCGCGCGGCGGACAGGCGGGCTTTCGGCGCGATCACGCTGATCGCCCAGTGCCTTGAGCCGGGTGAGGATTACCTCAAGTTCGGCGTCCTTCCCGGCAAGTTCGGCGCGGCCTGCATCGGTGACGGCGAAGGCCTTGCGCGGGCTGGGGTCGGCCTCTTCGGCGATCAATCCTTCATCGACCAGCAGGTTGAGCGTGGGGTAGACCACGCCGGGGCTTGGCGCATATTCGCCGCCAGCCAGATCTCCGACCGCGCGGATCAGATCGTATCCATGGCGGGGCTGTTCGGCGACGAGGTGCAGCAGCAGCAGGCGCAATTCGCCCCCAGCAAACATGCGCCCACCGCGCCGACCTCCGCCGCCGCCTCGTCCACCCCTGCCGCCAAAGGGGCCATCCTCACCAAACGGGCCGCCCTTGCCCATCGGACCGCCAAAGCGGCCACCCATCATGGCCATCATCTTGATGGCGTGCCGACCACGTCCGTGGCCTTTATGTTCGAAGTTCATGTGTCTATATCCTTTCATGATGCGTCTAAGATATATCTTTAAACGAACTTCGCAAGGGGCTGATGCAATTTTTTGCTGAGCGCCCTATCTCCACGTCAATGGCTGACCTGTTTGCCCCTCCTCCACAGGACCGACCGCCGCCCGAAGCGAGCGCTGATGCACCGCTGGCCGACCGGTTGCGCCCGCGCGATCTGGGGGAGGTGATCGGACAGGACCATCTGACCGGCCCGGATGGCGCAATTGGGCGCATGGTGGCCGCGGGCAAGCTGACTTCGATGATCCTGTGGGGTCCGCCTGGCACCGGCAAGACCAGTATTGCCCGGCTGCTCGCCGAAGCGGTGGGCATGCGCTATGTGGCGTTGAGCGCCGTTTTTTCGGGCGTGGCTGATTTGAAGAAGGCATTTGCCGAGGCCGATGCGATGGCGCTAACCGGGCGGCGCACGCTGCTGTTCGTGGACGAAATCCACCGCTTCAATCGCGCGCAACAGGATGGCTTTCTGCCGTTTGTCGAGAACGGCACGGTAACGCTGGTCGGCGCGACGACCGAAAACCCCTCATTCGCCTTGAACGCCGCGCTGCTCAGCCGCGCGCAAGTGCTTATCCTGCACCGGCTGGATGCCGCCGCGCTGGGCACGTTGCTGGGCCGCGCCGAAGACATTACCGGCCTGCGGCTTCCCCTAACCCCAACCGCGCGCGAGGCTCTGGTGGCATCGGCCGATGGCGACGGGCGGTTCCTGCTCAATCAGGCGGAAATGCTGTTCGATGTAACGCTGCCCGCGCCGCTTGATCCCGAAGCACTGGGCAAGTTCCTGATGCGGCGCGTGGCGGTTTACGACAAGGACCGTGAAGGACACTACAACCTGATTTCCGCACTGCACAAGGCCGTGCGCGGGTCCGATCCGCAAGCGGCGCTTTATTATATGGCGCGGATGCTAGTGGCAGGCGAGGAGCCGCTTTACGTGCTGCGGCGGCTGGTGCGCATGGCGGTGGAGGACATCGGCATGGCTGATCCGCAGGCGCTTGTGCAATGCCTTGCCGCCAAGGATGCCTATGAGTTCCTGGGTAGCCCCGAAGGCGAACTGGCGATCGTGCAGGCGCTGCTTTACATCGCCACCGCACCCAAATCGAACGCGGCCTATGTGGCGCACAAAGCCGCGTGGAAATCAGCGCGCGAGACGGGTTCGCTTATGCCGCCTGCCAATATCCTGAATGCCCCGACCAAGCTGATGAAGGACATCGGTTATGGCAAAGGCTATGAATATGATCATGATGCCGATGGCGGGTTTTCAGGCGCAAATTATTGGCCCGAAGGGATGCAGCCGCAAACCTACTATGCACCAGTGGAGCGCGGGTTCGAGCGTGAGGTGATGAAGCGGCTGGAATGGTGGGACCGCAAGCGGCGCGAGCGTGGTGGGGAATGACCCGCGTATGACCCCCAACCGTTTTGGCCATTTCGTGGCCATCGACTGGTCTGGCGCTGCTGGTGAGCGACACAAGGGCATTGCGCTGGCTATCGCCACGCGAGGCACCTGTGCGCCGCAAATCGTACGGCCCGGCCATCGCTGGTCGCGCGAGGATGTGCAGGCGTGGTTGCGCGATGACTTGCCCGACGATGCGCTGGTTGGCATGGATCTTGGCATTTCGCTGCCCTTTGCCGACCGCGACGGATTCTTTCCCGGCTGGCCGCACAGCCCGGCTACCGCGCGCGAACTGTGGGCATTGATCGACGCCATCTGCGCCGACGATCCGCATCTGGGCGTAGCGTCGCTGGTCGATCATCCTGAGCTTTCGGCCTGGTTCCGGCGGCATGGCGGGCGCGAGGGTCATCAATTTGGCGGAGGCATGGGCCGCTTTCGCGTAACCGAAGCGGCGCAGCGGCGCATGGGGTGCAAGCCATATTCCAACTTCAATCTGGTCGGCGCTGCGCAAGTGGGCAAATCAAGCCTTACGGGTATGCGGTTGCTGCACCGGTTGGGCGATGCCGTTTCTGTGTGGCCGGTGGACGGTCGGACCGCGAAAGGGCCGGTAGTCTGCGAGATTTACACGACCATTGCGGCCATGGCAGCCGGACGCACGGCGAACCGATCCAAGATGCGATCGGCATCGGAACTCGACGCAGCGCTGTTCGCGCTCGGCTGCGCGCCTTCGGGTCTGGCAGGACCGTTGGATGACCATACCTGCGATGCCGTGCTGACTGCGGCATGGCTGCGCACCGCGGCACATGATCCACAACTTTGGCAACCGCGCGAACTGACCAGCCCAATTGCGCAGACTGAGGGCTGGACGTTTGGCGCGCAGTAATGATTGCACCGTGTGCAGGCTGGGCCTTGTGAACCACGATTCCTGCGGCTAAAGGCGCATAACGCAACGCGCGGGCCGGCTTAGCTCAGTTGGTAGAGCACCTGATTTGTAATCAGGGGGCCAGGGGTTCGAATCCTCTAGCCGGCACCATTTCCACGTTTTGTGTCAGGCGACACGGGCTTGCTTCTTCGGCAAGTTTGCGCGTTATCTTGCTGAATTCAAGGATCGTTCGCGACGATCTTTGCAAGCAGGCGTTCAAGGCGGTTCAGTTCCTGTTCCCGCAGCGCGCGGATTTCCAGCAGCACGGATGAAAGTTCGGGCGAATCCAGCGCGAGGGTTAGATCGGACAGGGTTAAATCCAGCTCAGGCGGCACAACGAAAGCCTGACGCAGTTTTGCTGCGATTTCTCGCAGGCGCTGTTCATCGATCACGGGTTGTGAACGGTCCGACATGGATTGAATTTAGCATAAGTTGCTGAAGATTCGTAGAGAAACGTGGTGCGAATGTTTGCGTATCGAACAATGCGGGAAAGCGGGCAGCTATGGCAGAGAGATGATCGCCCGCAAGCCGCCCCGCTCTGCTTCGGCCAAGGTCAGATCGCCGCCGTAATCGCGCGCGATGGCACGCGAGATGGACAGGCCCAGGCCTGAACCGGTATGGGCGCTATCGTTGCTATGACCGATTTCGAACACCACTTGCCGTTGATCGAAATCGATCCCCGGGCCATCGTCATGCACTTCGATGTAATACTTGCTGCCCGCTTCGCGGGCTTCAATGCGCACGCGGCTTTTCGCCCATTTGCCCGCGTTATCGAGCAGGTTGGAGAGCGTCTCGCTCAAATCATCGGCATCCATCGGTATGGCAAGGCCGGCAGGATATTGGGCGTCGAAGGTCTTGGCAGGGTGACACCGGCGCATCGCATCCAGCAGCGGGGGAATAACATCTTCCAGACGCGCGCGCGGGGCAACGCCAGCTTTCGAACCGCCCGAGCGGACCCGGGCGAGATGATAATCGATCTGGCGCTGCATCCGGCTCGATTGATCGAGGAACACGCGGGCGGCATCGCCCTGCCCTGCTTCGAGCAGCAATTCGGCCTCGTCCGTCACCACGGCCAGAGGCGTGCGCAGCGAATGGGCGAGCGAGCTGGCTTCTACGCGGCCACGCTCAACGATTTCGGCATTGCGATCAACGTAGGCGTTGAGATCGGTGACGATGGCCTGAATTTCATCGGGATAGTAGCCAGCGATGCGGCGTTCATCGCCCTTACGCAAGGCGTCGATGGCGGCGGTCAGGCGGTTGAACGGGCGGAAGCCGAGCGTGATGATGGCAACGCCACTGGCCAACAAGGCCAGCGCCAGCAGGGCGAGCCAGACGGTGAGTTCGCGGGTGAACGCGCTGATGATGCGCTGGAGGTGGCGTTCATCGGTGGCGATCACGAAGTGGACAGGCGCACCTCCGGGGGCATCGCGCAGGAAGCCGTAGACGATGGTGGCACCGGTGGGGCCGTTCTCAACGCGGTGCAGGATCTTGGGCGAATGGGCGATGTCGTAATCAAGTTCGCCCTGCGTCATCGACGGGGATTTCAACTCGCCAAAGCCGGGACGCGTGATCTGCCAGTAGAAGCCTGACAGAGGCTCTGCATAGCGTGGATCGGACAGGGGGCGGGTGAGATGCGGGCGTCCCTGCGCGTCGAGTTCGGTCAGCCCCCCGAGTTCGCGCACGTGGACTTCGAGTTCCTCGTGATACTGGTCTTCCACGTGGGTAGTGAAAAGGCGCACTGAAGAATACCAAATCGCGCCGATGCCAAGGGCAACCCACAGCAGAATCGACAGCACGAAGCGGCCCCTGAGTGAGGTAATCCGCACGGCCTATACCTCCAGCCTGTAGCCAAGGCCGCGCACAGTGCGGATGGCATCGCGCCCGATCTTGCGGCGCAGGCGGCTGACGTGGGCTTCCACCGCGTTGCGATCCCGCTCTGCCTCAAGCGCATAGAGCTGTTCGAGGATGGCATCTTGCGAGATGACATGGCCGGGGCGGCGCAGGAACAGGTGGAGCAGCGCGAATTCCTTGCGGCTGAGATCGAGCGATTGACCGGCCAGTGTGGCGGTGCGGGCCTGCGGATCAAGCGCGAGACTTCCGGCGGTGATCATTGCAGGAGCCTGCCCCCTGCCCCGCCGCCATAGCGCATGCAGGCGGGCGAGCAATTCTTCGAAACGAACGGGTTTGACGAGGAAATCGTCGGCCCCGCTGTTCAGCCCCTCCACCTTGTCGCGCCAGTTGCCGCGGGCAGTGAGGATGAGGATCGGGACAACCTCGCCGCTTGCGCGCCAGTGGCGCAGCAGATCGAGGCCATCGCCATCGGGAAGGCCGAGATCGAGGATGACGGCGGCGGTTTCGGCCAGATCGGGCCAATCGCGCCCGGATTCTGCCGTTTGCACCCAATCGACGGCCATGCCGACTGCGCCGAGCCGGTCTGACAGGCGGCGGCCCAGTTCCGCATCGTCTTCAACCAGCAGCAGGCGCATGGGGGTGGCAAGTTCCTTAAAGTTGATAGCCGGATCATGGCGAACAAAGCTGACGCGACCCTGACAGATTGTCAGGCTTATGTCAGCTTCGCTTGCGATGCATCGGGCCATGGAACGTAACACAATCATCGGTGGCGCGGCTTTTGCGGCGGTTTTACTGGGCGGGCTGGGCTGGTGGGCTGCGCAGGACGAAGTTGCCACAGAAGAGGCGGCGGCTGAGGCTGCGGGCGGGGAGCTGTCGCCCGAACAGATCAAGCGCATGGGGGTCACCACTGCGGTGGCCAGCGCGGCCAGTTCTGCAGAGTTGGGCGTGGTGCCGGGCGTGGTGACGCTCCCACCCGAAGCGCGCGTGGCGGTGACCGCGCCGTTTGGCGGCACGGTGCTGCGGCTGTTCGTGGTCAACGGGCAGGCGGTGACCAAGGGCCAAGCGCTGGCCGTGGTGCGATCAATCGAGCCGGTGCAATATGGCGCATCGTTGGCGCGCGGCGAGGCGCAGCTGGCGGTGGCACGGGCCAATGCGGCACGCACCGGTCAGTTGGCCAAGGAAGGCATTATTGCCGGCGCGCGGGCTGATGAGGCGCGCGCGGCGCTGCGCGAGGCCGAAGTGGCGGTGAGCGAGAACCGCCGCATACTTACACAAAGCGGCGCGAGTGCGGGCGGCGAGGTGACCTTGCGCGCGCCGATCAGCGGCAAGGTTTCTGCCGTGGCGGTGCAGACCGGCGGGCCAGTGGATGGCCTGACTGCGCCGTTCGTGATCGAGAATACCGCAAGCTTCATGATCGACCTGCAGGTGCCTGAGCGGCTGGCAGGGCAACTGCGGCCGGGTATGGCCATCGCCTTGGCAGACAGGGGTGAAGCGCCGGTTGAGGGCGAGATCGTGTCAGTCGGCGGCTCGATCGATCAGGAGACGCGGGCGCTGGTGGCCAAGGCGCGGATCAAGGGATCGCCCGCGCTGGTGAGCGGCAGGGGTGTTTCGGTGGTGCTGAAAGGCGCACAGTCGGTTGCGGGCGTCGGAGTTCCGGCCTCTGCGCTAATCCAGATCGGCGGCAAGGACGTGGTGTTTGTGGCCACGGCCAAGGGCTTTGCCAAGCGCGAGGTGACCGTCGCCGGGCGCGGGAGCGAGCAGGTGACGCTGTCGACCGGGATCAAGCCGGGTGAGCGCGTGGCGACGAGTGGGCTGGCCGAGCTCAAAGTGCTGCTGGGCGGCGAATAAGATGCTGTCGAAACTGATCGAAAAGGCGCTGGCCGCCCGTATCGCCGTGCTGGGGCTGGCGCTGGTGCTGGCGGCCTGGGGGGCATGGTCGTTCATCAACCTGCCGATCGATGCCTTTCCCGATATCAGCTCGACACAGGTCAAGATCATCCTGAAGGCTCCTGGCATGACGCCGGAAGAGGTCGAGAGCCGGGTGATCACGCCGATTGAAATGGAAATGCTGGGCATTCCCGATCAGGCGAACCTGCGCTCTGTGGCAAAATACGCGATTGCCGATATCACCATCGATTTCAAGGATGGCACCGATATTTACTGGGCGCGCAGCCAGGTGGCGGAGCGTTTGGCCAACGTTTCGGGGGATCTGCCTGCCACCGTCGATGGTGGGATGGCACCGATTTCCACGCCGCTTTCGGACATGGTGATGTTCACGCTGGAGGGGCCGCAAAGCCTTGCCGAAAAGCGCCGCGTGCTGGACTGGATCGTGCGCCCTGCGCTGCGCACTGTGCCGGGGGTGGCCGATGTCAACGCGCTGGGCGGCTTTGTCGAAACGTTCGAAGTGCGGCCCGACAATGGCGCATTGGCTTCGGCAGGGCTGAGCGTTGAGGACCTGCGAACCGCGATTGAAGGCAGTAACCGCAACGACGGCGCTGGGCGCCTCCAGGCAGGCGAAGAGGCGCTGATCGTGCGCGCGGTGGGGGCGATTACCTCGCTGGAAGACCTGTCCTCTGTCGTGGTGCGCACGCAAGAGGGCACCGTGCTGCGCGTAGGCGATGTGGCCAGCGTGGGCATGGGCAGCCTTACCCGCTACGGCGCGGTGACCAAGAATGGTACTGGTGAAGCGGTGCAAGGTCTCGTCATCGCCTTGCGTGGGGCCGATGCCTCCAAGGTGGTGGATGGGGTGAAGGCGCGGCTGGAAGAGATCAAGCCGAGCCTGCCCAACGGTATGGCGGTGGATATCTTCTACGATCGTTCCGACCTGATCGGCAGCGCGGTGGGCACCGTGGAAAAGGCGCTGATCGAGGCGACCATTTTGGTGGTAGTGCTGCTGCTGTTGTTTCTGGGCGATGTGCGCGCATCAGTGATTGTGGCGGTGGCATTGCCGATGGCAGCACTGCTGACCTTCATCTTCATGCGCTCCATCGGCCTTACCGCCAATCTGATGAGCCTTGGCGGCCTTGCCATTGCCGTGGGCATTCTGGTGGATGGCGCGGTGGTGGTGGTCGAAAACGTGGTTGAGCGGCTGTCAGATCCAAAGCATCGCGCGGCGGGTAAGCTGCACGCGGTGTTCATTGCCACTGCAGAAGTGGCCATCCCGGTCACGTCGGGGCTATTGATCATCGCGCTGGTGTTCATGCCGCTGCTGACGCTTGAAGGGCTGGAGGGCAAGCTGTTCTCACCGGTGGCGCTGACCATTGTGCTGGCATTGCTGTCTGCGCTGGTACTCTCGCTCACGTTCGTGCCCGCGCTGGCCTATTTCGTGCTGCGCCAGCAGGAAGCGCATGGCGAGCCGTGGCTGATGCGCAAGGTGGCTCCCGTTCATGCCAGAGCATTGAACTGGGCTTTCGGCAACAGGCGTACCGTGGGCTTCATCGCGGGCGGATCGCTGCTGGTGGCGGGGCTGGCCTATAGCGTAACTGGCAAGACGTTTCTGCCGACCATGGATGAAGGCGCCACGCTGGTGCAGTTGGCCAAGCTGCCGAGTATCAATCTGGAAGCAAGCTTAGCAGGTGACCTGCGCGTGCAACGATTGCTGATGGAGAAAGTGCCTGAAGTGACAGGCATCATCGCCCGCGTCGGCAGCGACGAGTTGGGCCTTGATCCAATGAGCCTCAATGAAACCGACAGCTTCGTGCAATTGAAGCCCCGCAGCGAATGGCGCGTGCAGGACAAGGACTGGCTGGTCGAACAGATTCGCATTGCGCTGCATGACATGCCCGGCATCGAGCCGAGCTTTACCCAGCCGATCGAAATGCGCGTGTCTGAAATGTTGACCGGCGCGCGCGGGGATCTGGCGATCAAGCTGTTTGGCCCGGACCTGAAGGAATTGTCGCGGCTTTCAGGCGAAATCCAGAAGCGTCTGGAAACCATCGAAGGTACCAGCGAGGCCATCACTGTCGCCAACGACAGCGTGGACTATTTGCAGATCAACATCGACCGTGTGGCAGCGGGCCGCGTCGGGATGCCGGTGGACATGCTGCAGGACATGATGCGCGCCAATGTGGAAGGCGTGCGCGCCGGTGTAGTGGCAGAGGGCGTACGCCGGGTACCCATAGTGATCCGCGGCAATGGTGGCGAAGGCATGAACTCTCAGGCGTTTGCCGATCAGGTCTATCGCAGCCCTTCGGGACAACTCGTACGGGCTAGCGACGTGTCCCACGTCAGCCGCGTAGAAGGCCCCGTCAAGCTGGAGCATGAGAACGGATCGCGCTTTGCCTTAGTTCAAGCCTTTGTTTCGGGCCGCGATATCGTGGGATATGTGGAAGAGGCAAAGGCCGACATTATCGCCAACGTGCCGCTGCCATCAGGCTATCGCCTTGTGTGGGGCGGGCAGTTCGAGAACCAGCAGCGCGCCTCGACACGGCTAATGATCGTGCTGCCGATTGCGGTGCTGCTGATCTTTGTGGTGCTGTTTTTGACGCTGCGGTCGGTTCGGGCTTCGCTGCTGATCCTAGTCAACATTCCATTTGCCGCAGTGGGCGGAATGGTGGCGCTGGCGGTTTCAGGCGAATACCTTTCAGTCCCGGCCTCGGTCGGATTCATTGCACTGCTGGGCATAGCCGTACTCAATGGCCTCGTCATGGTCAGCTATTTCCGCCAATTGCGCGAAGGCGGTATGCCGCTGCACGAAGCCGTGCGCGTTGGCGCAGCGAGGCGTCTGCGTCCTGTGCTTATGACCGGAAGCATCGCGGCGTTCGGCCTGGTGCCGCTGCTGTTTGCCAGCGGGCCAGGGTCTGAAATCCAGAAGCCACTGGCCATCGTGGTGATCGGCGGACTGGTGACGGCAACGCTGCTTACGCTAATCCTGCTGCCGATCCTGTACGAACGCTTCGGCGAAAGTGCGCAGGAGCGCGCTGCGGGCGACCGGCTCCATGCTGCAGGAGAAGGCGCATGAAGGCCCGTTTCATGTTGTTGGCCCTGTTGCTGGGCGTGGCTACCCCGGCGATGGCGCAAAGCGCGTTGCCGCCAGAAACTGCTGTGCGTGAAGCGATAGATGCACACCCGCTGGTGCAGGCTGCCGAAGCGCGGGTAGAGGCAGCCAAGGCCGAGGCGCGCAGTCTGCGCACCGGTGGCAACGAGTTCAATTTTCAGGCCAGCCACATGCGCCGGGATGTACAGGGACTTGGTACTGTACCCGAATATGATGCCCAGCTTTCCCACCCAATCCGCCTGCCCGGCAAGGCCAAACTGGACCGTGAAGCCGGCGAATTCGGCATTGTAGCAGCGGAAAACGATGCAGAAGATGCCCGCCATCAGGCCGCAACCCTGCTGAACGATCTGTGGTGGGACTGGCTGGGGGCCAGCGCCGAGGCGCGCGTCGATATGCAAAGCGTGGCCAATTACGAAGCGACAGTTGCAGCCATCGGACGGCGGGTGGAACTGCGCGACCTGGCCCCGCTGGACGCGGATCAGACGCATGCGGCACTGGGCGAAGCGCGCACCGTGGCAGCGCAATCGCGCGGGCGGGCCGAACTGGCGCTGGCAAGGCTGAAGGCGCGCTTCCCCGCATTGCCGCTGCCATTGGAAGCGCCTGAGCCGCCACAACCCCAAGCGCCAACGGCCAGCTTTGAAGCCATGGCCGCCCAAGTGATCGAACGTAGCCATGAAATTGGCGCAGCGAGCGCGCAGAGCAGCCGCTTTGCGGCACTTGCCGATCGCGCGCGAAAAGACCGCATCGCCGATCCCAGCTTTGGCGTTCGTCTGTTCAGCGAACAGGGTGGAAGAGAGCGCGGCGGAGGCCTCGTGATCTCAATGCCGATTGGCGGGGCAAACAGGCGTGCTCAGGCCGATATGGCGGCTTCTGCCGGACAGGCGGCTGCGGCAGAACTGGCAGCGGTGCGGCTTGATGTGCAGGAAATGGCATCGCGCGATGTTACGCGCGCGTATTCGGCGATGCAGACCTGGCAACAGGCGCGCGATGCCCTGAATGCGCAGATGGCCGCGCTTTCCAAAACGCGGCGCGGGCATCAGTTGGGGGCGATAGACCTTTCCGACGTGCTGCAGGCCGAGCGGTTGGCGCATGCCGCCTTCCGCACTGAGGCGCTGGCGCGGGCCGAAGCAAACCGAGCGATCAACTGCCTGATGATCGACAGCCACAACTTGTGGATTGCCGATTGATCCGGTGACATTTGTCATTGCCTCGACGCGGTAACGTGCGCAGGCTTTGGCCATGAAAACGGCAAGATACGGGATTCGCACAGTCGGCATTTTGGCGCTGGCGACGGCAGGGGTTGGCACTGCGGTGTGGGCCTGTGCGGATTCATCATGCGCGCCGGGCTGGCAGGTTGCTTCGGGCGATTATGACTGTGCCGGGCGGGCGATGATCAGCCCGGGCAACGACACGCGGATCAACCTGCTGATGCTGATGCGCAGCTTGCATGTGGCAGAAGACCCCGCGCCATCGCCACCGTTCGATAGCAACGATCCGCAGTTTGGCCGGGCTTTCATGTCCTGGCGGGGGTTGCGATCTGCGTTGTGGCCGGACGTTGCCGTGGCGGAACTGGCCGAAGATCCAGCGCAAGTTTGCGAACCTGCAGTGAATGGCAGCCCTGCGTTTCTTGATGCCATTGCCGCTGAATCGGGGCTTTCGGCAGAGGAACGCACAGCACTTTCAGCGCTGCGCGCGACGACAGGTTGCAACGATAGGCAGTGGAACGATGCTGCCTTTTCCAGCAAGCCGGGGCGGGAATATCTGGCTTATCTGAAAGCTGCCGATGCCTTTCACAAGGGCGATTATGCTGCAGCCAATCAGGGATTTGCTGCACTGAACAAGGCGAGTGCGAAGTGGGTGGCAGAGACAGCCAGCTACATGCCGATCCGCATTGGCCTTCGCGCGGCAATTGTTCCGGCGGTGGACGAATGGGGCGATTTTGCCGGGCCGGAAAAGATCGATGCCGCGGCGCTTGCGCAGGCGCGTGACGGCATTGCGGCTTATCTCAAGGCCTATCCTTCGGGGCGCTATGCAGCGTCGGCATTCGGGCTCAAGCGGCGCGTGGCTTGGCTGGGCGGCGATACCGATGCGCTGGTTGGCACATACGAGGCCATGCTGGCGAGCACGCCGGGATCGCAGGAAGCGGCGGCTGATCTGGCTGAGGAAATCGACATCAAGCTGCTGGAACGGGGAGATGCGGCCAAGGTGATTGCCGCACAAGGCAAGGCTCCCCTGCTACTGGCTGCGGCCAATCTGAAGCAGATGCGGCCTTCAGGCGATGATACCATCGGTCTATCAGCGGCGGATCTGGCGGCGCAGAAGGCGCAGTTTGCAAGGCATCCTGAGCTGTTCGGCCTGCTGGATGCGAGCCGGATTGCTTATGCGGGAGAGGACCCGAAACCGATCCTTGGCATTCTGCCCGATGCCGCCCGCCAGACCAGCTATACGCCGTTGGCGTTTAGCCGCCAGATGGTGCGCGGCATGGCACTGAGCCGGTTGCGCGATCCCAACGAGGCGGGTTTCTGGCGCGACCTGATCGGCGGGGCGAGCCCGCTTTATCAGCGGCCCTTGGCGGAACTGGGGCTAGCCGTGCGCTGGCAGCGCGATGGCCGCGTGGCGCAGGTGTTCGCCCCGGGATCGCCAATAACTGATCCTTCGATCCGCGAGATCATGCTCCAGACTGTGGCGAGCCCGACCATTCTGCGCGCCAATGCTGCAGACGCCGGGCGCCCGCTGCATGAGCGGGATGTTGCGCGCTTTACGCTGCTTTACAAGGACCTGACGCGTGGGGCCTATGCCGACTTTACCCGCGATCTGGCGCTGGTTCCGACGGATGCGAACACTGATGGCGGGCTGTGGGACTTTGCGCGGCAGGATGCGGTCCCTGCGGGGTTGTTCCGCAAGGGCCGCTGGTCGGACGGGTTCCCCTGCCCTGCCCTTGCCGAAACCGCGGCAACGCTGGCGCGCGCGCCCGGTGATGCGCGGGCGCGGTTGTGCCTTGGCGATTTCTACCGGATCAATGGGTTTGATGATTTTACCCTGTACCGAGCAGATGGTGGAGACATGGTGCTGGGGGCAGGACCGGATGGGTTCGCTGGCCGCACACTGTCGCGCGATGCGATCTATGCCGCGATCATTGCCGACAAAGGGGTTGCGGCAGAACTGCGGTCCTATGCGCTTTATCGGGCAATCCGCTGCTATGCGCCTTCTGGTTACAACGGATGCAGGGGGCCATCGCGGACGATGGAGGAACTGGACGCTGCGCAAGTGCCACTGGCCACGCGCAAAGCGTGGTTTACCGAGCTGAAACAGCGCTATCCGTCCAGCCAATGGGCCAAGAGCCTGCGCTTCTACTGGTGAGGCGATTTGTTGCGCTGGTACTGGCCGCAGCGCTGGTTGGCGGGTGCGAGCAGACGCCCCCTGCCCCGAAAGTACGAGCTACGGCGTTTGACGCGATCTATGTTTGGCCCGGAGTGAAGCCCGCGCCAGATATTGCGGCAAAGACCGTTTATCTGCTGGATGGCGAGGTCCGCCGCGAAGGCGCTGTGCGGCTGGAACGGCTGCGGCTGGGTGTGCCGCGCCTTCCGGGCCGCACACTGTGGCTGGTGGTGCGGGCTGAACGGCTTGACTGGAGCGATGCGACTTATGCCACCATCCTTGCCGACCTTGAGCGCTGGCGGAAGGCCGGGAATGACGTGACCGGGTTGCAGATCGATTTCGACGCGGCCACGCGCGGGATCGAAGGCTATGCGGGGTTTCTGAAGGACCTGCGTGCGCGGTTGCCGGAGGGCACGCAGCTTTCAATCACTGGCTTGATGGACTGGAGCGCCAATGGCGATCCCCGCGCCTTGGCGGAGTTGGCACAGGTAGTTGATGAAGTGGTGGTGCAGACTTATCAGGGCCGGACGACCATACCGGGCTATGGCGCATACTTCGAACAGATGGCGGATTTCCCCATTCCGTTCCGCGTGGCGCTGGTCGAAGGGGGCGATTGGCAGGCCCCGGCCACGCTGAAAGCGCAGCCGCAGTTTCGGGGTTATGTGGTGTTTTTGCTTGCGCCCAAACGCTGACGTCAGCTGAACGGATCGATCAGCACTTTGCACTGGTGGGTGCGCTGGCGCAGGCTTTCGAACACGTCCGGCGTTGCGGCCAGCGCGATGGTATCGGTCACCAGCAGGCGCGGCTCCACCGCCCCGCGATCCAGCGCATCGAGCGCGGCTTCGTATTCCTGCCGGGTGAAGAAGGCGGACGTGATCAGCCGCACCTGCTTTGACAGCATGGCAAAGCTGTTGAACGTATCGGGCCGGGTGCACAGGCCGAGCAGCACAATCGTCCCATTGTTGCGGGCTTGATCAACGGCTTGCGCGATCAGGCCGGGCACGCCAACGCATTCGAACACGACATCGGCTTTCCCGCCAAGCGCGCGTTCGGCACTGCCGACAGGATCGGCGGGATCGACGACGAAATCGTGCGCGCCCATTTGCAGGGCACGGTCGCGCTGCCATTCGGACAAGTCCTGTACCACCACGCGCCCTGCACCAAAACGCCGCGCCCAGAAGGCGATGGCAAGGCCGATGGGGCCAGCGCCAAGCACCAGCACCTTGTCGCCGATGGTCATGCCGCTGAGCGCAAGGCCATGCAGCGCCACGGCCAGTGGCTCCACTATAGCTCCATCGGCAAGGCTGGCGCTGGCGGGCAGGCGCACGCACTGGTTGGGCCGGGTCAGCGCATATTCGGCATAGCCGCCGCCTTGCAGGCCGAAGGTCTCGCACCACTGCACCGCGCCGGTGCGGCACGAATGGCACTGGCCGCAGCTTTTGAGCGGGATGACGGAGACCAGATCGCCGGTGCGCAGGCCTTCCACGCCCTTGCCCAGTGCGACGACTTCGCCTGCGAACTCGTGGCCGAGGATCGAGCCAGCGCCTTGTCCATAGGCCGGGTCTTCGGTCATGTGCAGGTCCGACCCGCAAATGCCACAGCGGCCAACCTTGACCACGACATCGCCTTCGCCGGGCGTGGGGTCGTCTACTGTTTCGACAGCAAGCGGCTTGTGCAGGCCCTGCATCACGGCGGCGCGCATGACGGTAGCTCCTACTTGTACTTGCCCAGCATCATGCCGCCATCGATTACCACGTGGCTACCAGTCATGTAATCAGAGGCATCCGAGGCCAGCAGCAGCGCCAGCGGCTTCAACTGTTCGGTTTCAGCTACGGAGCCAAGCGGCACGATGGCATCCCATGCGGCGCGGGCGACCGGGTCCTTTTTCAGCCAGCCCCCGCCGATGTTGGTGACGAACGGCCCGGGCGCGATGGCGTTGATGCGGATCTTGAACTCCGCCAGTTCCAATCCCAGCGCGCGGACCATGTGCAGCACGCCGGCCTTGGCGGGCATGTAGGGCAGGCCGACGATGGGTTCGGTCACAAGGCCTGCGTTGGATGCGGTGGTGACGATCGACCCACCGGTGCGGCCATTGGTGCGGCCTTCCTGCTTCATGATGCGCACCGCATTGCTGACAGTGTAGAATACGCCGTTGAGGTTGACCTGGATCGAGCGGTCCCAGCGCTTGTGATCATACGTGTCCACCTGCCCATCGGCATTGCGGTGCCCCGCCGGGTTCCAGAAGCCTGCGCCGGTATCGATCCCGGCATTGGCAAAGCAGATGTCCAGCCCGCCATAGGCCGCCGCATGGGCATCGAAGGCGCCGGCGACGCTGTCCCAGTCGGAAACGTCGAGCCGGTCGGCCCGGACGGAATAGCCCTCACCCTGCAGGCGTGCGGCTTCGCGTGTCGCTCCTTCGCCGTCAAGGTCGGTCAGCGTGACGAGCGCGCCTGCTTCGGCCATGGCTTCGGCATAAGCGAGGCCGATGCCCGATGCTGCGCCGGTGATCAGCGCTGAGCGTCCCTTGATATCGAACCTGTCGAGCGTTCCCATTGGCATCCTCTTGTTTTTTGTGTTTTTCAGGCGACGGCTTGCTGTTTTTCTCGCTCGATCAGGCGCTGCAACATGCGCCGCGCGCGCACCCCGCCACCGTCTCCGCCAAGGATCAGCGGGCGCAAATCCCAGAAGTCGGCCCCGCGCATCAGGCGGTGGCTGTCGCGGATAAGCGGCATGTCTTCCTGTTCGAACGCGAATTCCAGCGCACCACGCATGGCGGCGGTGAATTCCCCATCGCCCAACTTGTAATCACGCGCGGTGGCCCAGAAATAATGCGTGGTATCAGGTGTTTCGGGGGTGAATGCGTGAAGCGATGGCAGGAGTGTGCAGTCCTCACGCGGCGTGCCCGGATCGCCTGCGCGGAAATCGAAATAGAGCACAGCGGGTGCGTGCCATTGCACCATGCCGTAGAAGTCCTGTGGGCGGCCTTCGGTGCCCATCACGGCGGAAATGCCCACTGACAGCAGATCGTTCAGCCGCACATATTCGGCAAAGACATGCTCGCCATCCTGCCAGAACTTGCGCTCGCCTTCGGTAAAGGCGCTGGCGACCAGTGCGGGGTGAACGAAATTGGCGTGGCTGAGATCAAGGATGTTGTCGCTGTAGAGTTCGTAATGCCCCTCGGCCACAGTCGCGCCGCGCACCGCTTCCCATTTGGGGTCGGACAGCCACGCGAAATCAGGGATTGTTGACGGATCAGCTTTGCCTGCATTGCCCATCCAGATCCAAAGCAGCGCGTGGCGTTCGACCAACGGATAGACCTGCAATTGCGCATCGGGCAACTGCCCGCCGGGGTGCGGATTGTGGACGCAGCGCCCTGCCCCATCAAAGCGCAACCCGTGGTAGGGGCACATCAGCGCGCCTTCGACCACCTGCCCATGCCCCAGCGGCGCAAACCGGTGCGGACAGCGCCCGCTGACCGCCTGCGCCACGCCTTGCCCATCGCGGAACAGTGCGACCGGTTCTTCAAGGAACGTGCGCTGCTGCGGCTTCTCACCCAGTTCATCGGCCCAACCCGCAACATACCATGCGTTGCGCAGATACGTGCCGCGTGGCTCACTTCCTAGCTTTGGAACCGGCGCATGCTCCCCGCTCATTCCGCAATCCTCAGCGGTAGAGCGCGGGGTTGATCGCGATGCCGTGTTCCTTGCAGTAGCTTTCATAGTGATTCATGAACCACCACACGTCGAGTGTTTCGACGTGGTTGCCGTTGTCGTCAAAGAACTCGTTGGCGCCCTGCATGTGGAACAGAGCCTTCATGCCGCTAGGGTTGTCGGTGACAAGCGTGTGCGCCGTGCCCGGCGTTTCGGTGATGAAATCACCCGGACCGCAGACCCAATCATATTCCAGATAGCGGAAGGTGCCTTCCAAGCCGACGGCCCACACCTTGCCACGGTGTTTGTGCGTGCCGATCACGCCCGGTCCCTTGATCCACAGGATGTTGACGTAGACGTTCTCGCGCACGTCAAAGGCCAGATGCCGGATTGCGGCATTTTCGCCAAACGGCACCCACGGGCTTTCCGCCTCGGACGAGCCGACATAGCTGCCTTCAACGCCCTTGGTGCGAATGAGATCACCATAGAGTTCGGGAACATCGACAATCTTGTAAGCGCCGGATGGCGGTGCAGTCATCGTAGCCATGGGAGCCTCAGAGATAGAGCTTGGGGTTGATGGCGATGCCGTTTTCGCGGCAGTAGGTCTCGTAGTGGTGGATGAACCACCACACGTCTGCGGTATCGACCAGTACGGCGTTTTCGTCGTAAAATTCGATGGGACCCTGCATCCAGCCGAACAGCTTGCAGCCCTGCGGATGGTCAGTGACGAGGGTGTGGCTTTCGCCCGGTGTTTCAAGGATCAACCCGCCCGGCGTTGCCACCCAATCATATTCCAGATAGCGAACGCTGCCTTCGAGGCAGACCATCGTTATCGTGCCACGATGGAAGTGCGTGCCGATCACACCGGGGCTTTTGACCCACAGGATGTTCGAATAGAGGTTCTGCCGCACATCGAACGCCAGATGCTTGATCGCAGCATTTTCGCCGAATGGCACCCACGGGCTGTCCGCATCGGTCTGTGCATCGATATAGCGCCCGCCGGGGCTGAGCCGCGCCACCAGATCCTTGTGCGCAAAGGGCACATCAACAATTTCGGCCTTGTTCGATGGCGGCGCGGTCATCACGTTCATGGCAGGTGTCCTTTTTAGCGGATCAGCGTGTCGACATAGTCTGCGCCAATGCCGACCTTGTCGTAATGTTCGCGCGCGGCCTTCATGTAATCGAACACGTCGTAATGACCGACAGTGTTGCCTTCCTCGTCCAGCCACATCAGCGGGCCGGAGACGACGAAGAACACTTTCATCGGGTCTTCGTGTTCGTAGCAGACCAGCGTATGGCTCTCGCCCGGCGTTTCGTAGACGAAATCGCCTGCCGTGGCGGTCCACTCGTGCTCAAGATAGGCCCACTTGCCGCTGATGGTGTAGGCCCAGATCGGGTGCGGGTGGTAGTGGCGGTTTACCAGACCTGCGGTCTTGCTCATCAGAACGTCGGCCCACATGTTCTTTGATGGGCTGATCCATACGGGTTTGGAAAACACCGTCTCCGAAATTGGCACCCAGTAGCGTTCGTCGCCCTCGGCGATTTTCGGCAGATAGACTTCGGGCAGCCCGCCTTCACGGAACACCTTGTCTACCGGCTTGATGTCCTTCCAGAATTCGGCGTGGGCGGCTTCAGCCATTGTTTCTCTCCAGAATTTGGAGAACGTGAGCGAGACTTCGGGGAAGCAGCCTCGCCCACGTTCAGATCAATCGGAATTCCCAGTCCTCAAAACTCAACGCCAAGCCGTGCGAACCATTCGCGCGGACGGCTGTAGGTGCCGTAGAACTGGCCGCCGGCAATCTGCGCCTGACCGGTCACCAGATAACGCTCGTCGGTGATGTTGGTGACGCCCACGGTCAGGTCCCAGTGGTTGCCGGACTTGTAGGTGATGTTGCCGTTGACGATGTCGGTCGAGCCGCGCTGCAGCAGGAAGGCTCGCTCGGTATCGTTCCAAAGCGACGTGGTGTGCGTCCAGTCACCCAGGATCACGATCTTGGCATCGGCACCCACCGCCAGTTCATAGCGCGGGCTGACGTTGAACTTCCACTTTGGCGTCTTGGGCAGATCGGCGCCCGGGAACACGCCGGCCTGGAACGGGTTGGCGGCAACTTGCGCGCCTGCCAGAACAGCGGTGTACTTGGCGTCGGTGTAACCCACCGAAGCGTTGATCAGGAAGCCATCGGTGGGCGCGGCAACGACTTCAACTTCGAAGCCCTTGATCCGCGCATCGCCTGCGTTCTGAATGGTTGGCGATACGCCCTGCTGGAAGTTCAGCTGGATGCCCTTGTAGTCCGTCTGGAACGCTGCTGCATTTACCTGCAGGCGATTGTCGAGGAAGACCGACTTTACGCCGATTTCCCAAGTCGTTGCCTTTTCTTCGTTGAAGTCAGGCGCAGTAGGCAGCGGGTTGGACAGGCGGGTGGTCCAGCCACCGGTCTTGTAACCCTTTGACCAGCTGGCATAAAGCATCGCGTCATCGGTCGGGTGATATTGCAGGCCGATCTTGGGCGAAAAGTCGCTGAACGATTTGCGCTGCGTTCCGGCAATGTAATAGCGCAGCGGTTGCCCCTGATTGGGGAAGCCCGCAGCCACTCGGCAGGCATCCGAGATCGGGTTGATCGATGCGCACTCGGGAACACCGATCTGATTGAGGATTTTGTAGGTCAGGCCGTTGGCGTCGGACTGGAAGCCTTCGAATTCCTTGTCTTCCTTGGTGTAACGACCGCCGATGGTGATGCCGAACTGTTCAGTTGGGCGATAATCGATCTGCCCGAAGAACGCGTAGTTCTTGGTCGACAAATCGTTCGGCCCGTCAACCTGCAGCAGGCCTTCGGCAAAGGTCACATAGTCATGCAGATCGCCTGCTTCCTTGAAGAAGTATGCGCCCAACACATAGTTCAGCTTCTTGTCCATGGCCGAACCGTTCAGCTGCAGTTCCTGGCTGAACTGGTACTGGTTCATTGTGAAGCTGGTGTGCAGGAAATTCAGCGGTGAACCATCAAGGTCCATCCCGGCATTCCAGTGCAGTTCGCGATAGGCGGTGATGGACTTGAGCATGATCGTTTCGGACAGATCGAACTCGATCGTGCCCGAACCGCCATAGGACTGCAGCTTTGAATAGTTGTTGCCATTGGCATAAGACACATCGACATCGCTCGACACGAAGCGATTGTCATAAGGCAGACGGTTGTTGCGCGTATCGCCATCGACGTTCACGCCAAACACGGTGGGGTTGTCAAAGATGCTGTTCAGGCCGCCGATGCCGCCGAGGTAGGCAAAAGCAGGGGGACCGCCCCCGCAGCTGTCAGCCACCGTACCTTGAATGGCGCAGTTGTAGGTGCCAGCAAACACCGCAGGCGTCGTCTGGATCAGCGTGTTCGCCAGCTGGGACTGGTCGATGTTGCTGTAATCGCCTGACACGATGATGCGCAGGTTGGTCTTGTTGTCATAGCGCAGCTTGCCGCGCAGGTTCCAGCTGTTGTCACCGCCTTCAGTGCCCAAGCCGATATTGCGATAGCCCGCTGCTTTGTAATTGGTGATCGGGGTGGAGGCAAAGTTGGAAGCGCCGGGAAATGCAATGCGCTTGACATAGCCATCGCGGTTCTTGGTCGAAAAGCTTACTGATGCAGCAAGGCCTTCGGTCAATGGCACATCGACGGTGCCGCGCGTTTGCAACAAGCCGAACCGGCCGGTGGTGACATCGCCCTTGAAGCGGAATTCATCGCCCGGATCATGCGTGACGATCGAAATCGCGCCGCCGATGGTATTGCGGCCAAACAGCGTGCCCTGCGGACCTTTAAGCACTTCGATGCGCTCAACGTCGGGCAGATCCTGGTTCGCGCCGACCGAGCGGGCGAGATAGACGCCATCGAGGTACACGCCCACGCCTGGATCGATGTTGAACGCAAAGTCGTTTGCGCCGATGCCACGAATGAAGGCCGAAAGCACGGCGGACGAGCCCGAAAACGGTGTCCCGGCATCAAGCGTCACGTTGGGCGAGATATTGGATAGCGAGGCCACGCTGCCAACGGCGCGTTCCTGCAGCGCTTCGGCGCTGAACGCCGAAATTGCGATAGGCACGTCCTGCACGTTTTGCGCACGCTTCTGTGCCGTCACCACGATCTGGGCAATGCCGCCGGCGCTGTCTTCGGCCTGGGCCTGCGCCGCATCTTGGGCAAGTGCCGGTGTTGCGATGGCTGCTGCCATTGCAGCAATGGATACCGATGCCATTTTCATGCTTTTTCTCTCCCTGTTTGGCCTTGTTGGTGGAGCAACCCTTGCGGGTCACTCTCAAGATCTCGCCAGCGTGATACGGCCTGGCGGAAACATTTGCTTGCACTGGGGCGCAAGCCGATCAGGACTGATGCGCAATTGCTGCGCAGCAGGTTGCTGATTTTATGACACTGTTCCGCGCTCGATTGTCGGGCGGCCCAGCCTCCAATCGCGTGGGGCTGCGCCAAACTGCTGGCGGAAGCAGCGCGTAAAATAGGCGCTGTCGTTGAAGCCCAGTTCAAACGCGATTTCTGTAATGCTGGCATCGGGCCGCGCAACCAGACGGTCTGCTGCGCGGCGCAACCGCTGCTCAAGGATATAGGCGGTGGGCGTGGTGCCCATGGCGGCGAACACGTTCTGCACCGTGCGCACCGAAATGCGGCAAGCCTGCGCAATCGAGGCAGTGCGCAGCGACGAATCCTCGATGTGTGCCGCCACCATGGCCTTTACCCGGGCCTGAAGATCATCTTCAACGATGGCCGTATGCGGTCGTTGCGCCCCGCGCATTGCCATGGCTGCAAGGTCGAAGAAGACGGCATTGACCCCCTGCTCCCACTCCGGGTCCTCACCCGCGCGTTCACCATGCTGCCAGAGCGAAAGAAGAAAATCGTGGAACACCCTTCCGCCCGGCGTTGATCCGCACATCCGCTGCATCAATGCATCGTCAACGCCGGCAAAACGATCCACCAAGGGCGCACGGGGGAATTCCACCACGAGCATTTCATGCCCGCTCAGCTTGATCGAATAGGGCTCGTGCGGGCTGGCCAGAACGAAATCGCCCGGCTGTAGCGCGCATTCCGCCTGCTTTTGCTTATGTTCGCTCACCCCACGGCATTGCAGATGCAGGATCAGCCGCTCTTCGTTTTGCGGCAATGGCGTGCGACCCACCGCCGAATGGGTTGAATCGGTGCGGATCATGTCGAGCTGGCCGACGCGCCACGCCAGCATGCGCCCGGCAAAATCCTCGCCAGGAACATTCACATATGTTCCGGTAAAGGCGCGATCGGCGATCTCGTTCCAGTAACGCGCGCGTTCGGACGGAGCGACATCGCCGGTATTGAACTTGAGAAGCGCAGTCATCGTTCTTCTCCCGTTAGCGTGAGGGCTCAGGCAAAAGCCGGAGCGGTGCGCCGCGCGACCACGCGCGGTGCGGATTCGATCAGGCCCAGCGTGCAAATCCCTGCCAGCACGGCGCAGACAAGCATCAGCCACAACGGCGCGGCCAGCCCGTAAACATCGGCTAACGCTCCTGCGAAAAGGGGCGCGAGCACGCCGCCCAGCACTTCGCCTGCCCCCATCACCACGCCGGTCAGCGTCGCGGTAAGACGGGGATCAACTGACTCGGCCGGGATTGTCGCCATGAACATCGGGAACAAGCCATTGAGACCCCACCCGAAGAAGAAGATCGCCGCGAGCACCCATGTTGATCCTTGGTAATACAGCCCGCCGAGCGGCAGGGTTACGCCAAGGAACGCAAAAGCAATCATCACCGGACGCCGCCCGATGGCGTCAGAGATGGCGGGAACCACAAAGCTGCCGAGCCCGGCGGAAATCCCGAGCGTTGCCATCAGCCAACCCATCGTTGCAGGATCGAAGCCGCGATATTTGGTCAGGAACAGCGGCATGAAAGCCCAGCACACGACCAGATAGGACACGAGCAGGATTGAGATTAGGGCGCACAAGACCACGTTGCGATGGCGGAAAGCCTCCCGCAGCGTGACCGTGGGGGCGCCTGCATCGTGCACCTCTGCAGGCGGCTCACGCAGGGTGAACCAGATCAGCGCAGCGGTGAACAGACCGGGCAATGCGGCAAGATAGAACCCCGTCCGCCAGCCTACCGCCACGGCTACTGGCACCAACAGCAAGGGCGCGAGGCCTGATCCCAGCAAGTTTGACCCGAGGTTTTGTGCAACGCCCATGGCGAGGCCACGCCGTTCTGGCGACACTTCAGCCACGATCATCGAGTGGCTTACCGGCATCACACCGCCTTCAGCCGCTCCCATCAGCAGCCGCGCGCCCAGCAGCATCAAAAAAGATGATGCAAGGCCGGAGATGAGCGAGCAGAGGCAGAACGCCACCGTAGCCACCACGATCACCGGCTTGCGCGACCCCAGCTTATCCGAAATGCGGCCCACAGCCAGCCCGGACAGCGCCCAGGTGAGCGACAGTGCCGAGCTGAACATGCCGACTTGCGTGTTCGAAAGCTGCAAGTCCGGCTGCACGAATGGCATCAGGAAGTTGAGCGCGTTGCGATCAAAAAACAGTATGCCGAAATTGAGGCTGAGCAGTGCGGTGACCCACACCTGGTAGCCTCCGCTTCTTGGTCCAGCCTGCGCCATCTTTCTTATCCCCTCCACGCGTTTCATTGTTTTTTCAGATGAAAGGCCGGACCGGGTCCGCCCCATCCCAATCGAGCGAGGCTTGCCACATTGCGGTGAAGTGTCCGTCCATGCCCGGCGTGGCTGGGATCAGTTCCAGAAAGCCCGGTGCTGCAGCATCCCCGCCCTCAAGGTAGGCCACGCTGCTACCGGTCGGCACGGCTGCCTTGAATGCAAGCTGGTATCCGCGCGCCAGATAGTCCGTCAGCGATGCTTCCACATCAGCGCAGGCGATGCCGAAATGATGGAAGCCATAACCGCGCTGTTCGATGGTTTCGCGGTAGACTGACGGGTTGCCATCCAGCGGCTGGATCAGCTCGATCTGCATGTGCCCGGCAAAGCCCATGGCGATAGTGACATCAGCGGTGGACGGCGCACCGCGATAAAACTGGTCAGGGGCCAGAAAGTGATCGAGCAGAAAGAACGGCCCAGCCCCGCAATCACGCTGAAAGTGTGCGATGGATGCCTGCACATCTTCCACCACGAAAGCGGTTTGCATCACACCCCCAAAGGGCTGGCCGAAGCCCAGCATTTGCGCCATTCCTATCCTCTCCCGCGCCCCGCATCTGTCGTGCGTCAGCGTCAAAAATCCTGGCTAAAGGGTAATCGCAACCTTGCCGAACAACCCGGCGGATGACTGGTAGGCAAAGGCATCCTTCAGCGCGTCCATCGCAAAGCTGCGATCGACCACCGGCTTGATCCCGTGCGCATCGACAAAGGCGTTGAGCCGCTGGGCCATGCCCTTTGACCCGACGAAGAGCCCCCGGATCGACGCGCCCTTGAACATCAGCCCGTGCGGGTTGGTGTCACCCTCGCGAGTCAGCACGCCGATTAGGGCGATTTCACCAGCAAAGCCGACAGCGGCGATGGACTGCTTGATCGTGCCAGCCCCGCCAACTTCGACGACCTTGTCTACCCCGCCACCGGCAAGCCGCGCAGCTTCTGCGCCCCATTCGGGCGTGGTGCGATAATTGATCACGTGATCGGCACCCATGGCCTTCACGCGCTCAAGCTTTTCATCGGATGACGATGTGGCAATCACGGTTGCGCCTGCGGCCTTGGCAATCTGCAAGGCCAGCAGCGACACGCCGCCAGTGCCCAGCACAAGCACAGTGTCACCGGCCTTTACCGGACGCGGCCCTTCCATCAGTGCGTTCCATGCTGTCACCCCAGCGCAGGGCAGGCAGGCGGCCTCGGTGTAGTCCAGCGTCTCAGCCAGCTTCACCACGCCATGTTCGGGCAGCACGACCACATCCTGCAGCATGCCCGGCGCTGGCGGCGCACCCAGCGCCACACCCATGTTGGGGTTGGGCGGGCCGTCCATCCAGTCCTGAAAGAAGATGCCTGCTACACGGTCTCCAACAGCGACAGAGGAAACGCCCTCCCCCACCGCGATCACTTCACCCGCGCCATCGGACAGGGGCACCGTGTCCTGCTGCACCACGCCGCCCATGTAGAAGCCAAGCGGGATGATCTGGTCGCGGAAATTGAGCGAACAGGCGCGGACTTGCACTGCCACTTGGCCCGGACCGGGCGTGGGCAGTGCTGTGTCGACAAGCCTGAGATCGTCGAGCGACGTTGATCCTGCGGAAATCAGCCATTGGCGCATCAGTGTTCTCTCCCCTTGCTGGGAGCATCACCGATTCAGCGCTCAGAAATAATTAGCTGAGCAAACCAATTTCACAGGGTGAAACTTAATTTGGCTTCTCTTCCAAGGCTGCACCGATTGCGCGGGCAGTAGCCTTCAAAGCTTCGAGATGGCGCTGCACCACTGCTTCGTCTGCACCGCGTCTGCCGGGCCACGTAACGTTGATCGTTGCAATGGGTGTCCCGTTCACCATGATCGGCACTGCCATTGATCGGCGTCCATCGCGCAAGATCATCTGCTTGGACCGGTCCGGCCATGGCAACAGCGGATCACGGGTGGCATAGCCACGCTGGCGAACCTGCTGCAGCATCTGCCGCAGTTCGGCCTCACTGCCCTCAGGCGGGTTTGCCGGGCGTAAACGGTCGATAATGGAATCGCGTTCGGCATCGCCACAAGCCGCCAGGTAGGCGCGTCCGGTGGCCGTATGTATATAAGACAGCTTGACACCAACTGGACCGAGAATCGCCGAATCGAGCCTGAACAGAGGGCTGTTCGTCTCAAGAATCTCCATGTGATCAAGGCGCGGTGCGGCCAGCACAGATGGCCACGCTACTCGAGTCGACAGCGCTTTCATGTGCGGCGAGGCGATCTCGGCTATGTGCGCAGGCGAGGTAACCGAGGCCCGTTCGATCCGGTCGACATGGGGCAGATAGGCTCCGTCGGCCAGCCTCTGCCACACCAGCCCTTTCTGCCCCAAAGTGACCAGCATCCGCAGCAAAGTGGCCTTGGGCAGGCCTGTTGCCTGATGCAGTTCGTGCAGGCTTGCCGCCTTGCGCGTCTGCACCTCTATGAGCACGTCCAGCCCACGCTCAAGCGCGCGGACGGTCTTGACCCGTCGTTCCAGCATCCAATTATCCCCCGGGCAAAATCTGTGTTTCACCTTGTGCAACGCAAATTCCCGAAACCCCCGTGCAAAGTCAACCACTCTGTCGCACCACAAGGCGTACGGAGAGGATCAAAAAATATGACCAGACCAAGCGTCCTGTTCATTTGCACGCAGGATACCAAGGAGGAGGAAGCCCACTTCACCCGCGCCGCGCTCGAAGCGGCAGGGGTAGATGTGGTGCATCTTGATCCCAGTGTCCGCCGCACCGTGGGCGGAGCCGAGATTTCTCCCGAAACAGTCGCGGAAGCGGCGGGTATGGCCATCGAAGAAGTCCGCGCGCTGGGCCACGAAGGCAAATGCCAAGATGCGATGATACGGGGGGCAATCGCTGCTGCCCATACGTGGGACGCAAAATCGCCCGTTTCCGGCATTCTTGCCGTGGGTGGTTCCATGGGCTCGGCGCTTGCAGGGGCCCTGATGCAGAGCTTTCCCTATGGCCTGCCCAAGCTGATCGTGTCGACCATGGCCTCCGGCTTCACCAAGCCATATATGGGCGTGAAGGACATCGCGATGATGAATGCGGTGACCGACATTTCGGGCATCAACACGATCAGCCGCGATGTTTTCCGTAATGCTGCCAATGCCGTGGCAGGCATGGCCAAAGGCTATGACCGCGACAAGGGGCCAGACAGGCCACTAGTTCTGATCACAACGCTTGGCACGACCGAGGCGAGCGTCAAGCGCATCCGCCAGGCGCTCGAAGCCGATGGCTGCGAGGTCATGGTGTTCCACTCCTCAGGCGCTGGTGGGCCAACGCTCGATGCGCTGGCGCGGGACAAGGACGTGGCGCTGGTGCTTGACCTGTCACAGACCGAAATCCTCGATCACCTGTTTGGCGGATTGGCGGATTCTGGCCCGGATCGCGGCCGCGCGGGGCTGGCCAAGGGCATCCCCACAATCATCGCACCGGGCAATGCCGATTTCATCATCGGTGGTCCGCTGGACGTGTCCGAAGTCCAGTTCCCGGGCCGTCGCTATCACATGCACAATCCGCAGCTCACCGCCGTGCGCACCGGGGTGGACGACCTCAAGCGGCTGGCCGATCACCTTGCTGCGAACGTGCGCGAGGCCAAAGGCCCGGTGCGCGTGTTCACCCCGCTGGGCGGCTTTTCCAGCCACGACAGCGCGCAAGGGCACCTGCAGGACCTGTCCGTCCCCGGCCCCTTTGCCGAATATCTGGCATCGGTCATGCCCGCAAACGTGCCCGTCACCGCCATCGACTCTCATTTCAACGACGAGGCCTTTTCCGACGCGGTGACCGCCGCCGCGCGTGAAATGCTGGCCGCAAAGAACTGACCCCCAAATGACCGATGACCTACCCCTGACTCACGAAGATATTGCCGAGATTGCCGCGATCCTTGATAGCTCCGGCTATCGCGAACTCGATCTGTCCACCCGCCGCTTTCGCCTGCGTCTGGCCAAAGGCGATGGCGCAGATGGCGGTCTGACGCAGGAGTGGCAGTGGGCAGGTGCCGGGGGTGAAGTTGCCGCCGAAGTGGCTGCTGCGGCTGCCGATCCGCAGGCGATCTGTTCACCCCTGCCCGGCACTTTCTACCACGCCCCGCAACCCGGCGCGCCGCCGTTCGTGCAAGTGGGGGACGAAGTCGGCCCAGAAACCGTGATCGGCATTGTCGAGACGATGAAGCTGATGAACCCGGTCCATGCCGGGCGCAGCGGCACAATTGCGCAAGTGCTTGTCCCCGATGGGACGCTGGTCGCCAAGGGCGAAGCCCTGTTTCGGCTGAGCTGACATGATCCGCAAACTGTTCATCGCCAATCGCGGAGAAATAGCCCTCCGCGTGATCCGCTCTGCGCGCACCATGGGGATCGAAACCGTGCTGGGCGCGTCTGCCGCAGACGCGACATCCCTGCCCGCGCAGCTTGCCGATCAGGTCGAGATCGTTGGCCCCGGCCCATCTTCGCAAAGCTATCTTTCGGTCGAAAACGTGGTCGCCGCCGCCGTCCGTTCAGGCTGCGATGCCGTCCATCCCGGCTATGGTTTCCTGTCCGAAAACGCTGCATTTGCCCGCGCGGTTGAAGCTGCTGGTATCCGCTTCGTCGGCCCAGACATCGCCACGCTCGAAGGGATGGGCGACAAGCTCGCCGCCCGCGCATTGGCGGTTGAAGCGGGCTTGCCCGTCCTCCCCGGCGGAGAGGCTGCCACCCGCGCCGATGTCCACACCCGCGCTGCACAAACCGGCTATCCGCTGCTGCTCAAGGCCGTATCGGGCGGCGGCGGCAAAGGCATGCGCCGGGTGGACCGCGCCGAAGACCTCGATACCGCGCTCGACATGGCGCAGGCCGAAGCGCAGGCCGCTTTCGGCAATGCCGCGGTTTATGTCGAACGCTTCGTGGCGATGGGCCGCCATGTCGAAGTTCAGTTGCTCGGCGATGGCACCAACGCGATCCACCTTGGCACGCGCGATTGTTCGATCCAGCGCCGGTTTCAGAAGCTGGTTGAGGAGGCCCCTGCCCCTGCGATGCCCATCGAAGCGCGCGAGGGCATCGAACAGGCCGCTGTCCGGCTTGCCCAGCACCTCGGCTATCGCGGTGCGGGCACGGCGGAATTCCTCGTCGATGCCACCGATTTCTCGTTCTATTTCCTTGAACTGAACGCGCGCATTCAGGTGGAGCATCCGGTGACCGAGGCAATCACTGGGGTCGATCTGGTTGAACAGCAATTGCTTGTCGCGATGGGCAAGCCGCTGAGCCTGACGCAGGCGATGATCCGCCCCACTGGCCACGCCATCGAAGTGCGCATCAATGCCGAAGACACCAACGCCGATTTCCGCCCCACACCGGGCCGGGCCACGCGAGCGGCTTGGCCTGCTGGCGAAGGGGTGCGCGTAGACACCCACATCAGCCAGAACGGCGAGGTTCCGCCTTTCTACGATTCATTGATGGGCAAGCTGATCGTCCACGCCCCCACGCGCGAGGCGGCGGTTGAACGGCTCGGCAAGGCGCTGGAATCGCTGCACATCGAAGGCCTGCCCACCACTGCCCCGCTTCATCGCCGCATCGTGGCCGACCCGCGCTTCATTGCGGGCGGTGTTGACACCGGCTTCCTTGCAGGACTTGCCCAATGACGCAGATCCGCCTCGTCGATGTTACCATGCGCGATGGGAATCAGAGCCTGTGGGGCGCCACCGGCCTCAATACCGCGCATATGCTGCAGGCCGCTGCGCTGACCGAAGCCTGCGGGTTTCGTGCGATAGACTTCACCTCGTCCAGCCACATGGCCGTGGCCGTCCGCTATTTCCGCAACAATCCGTGGGAGCGGCTGCGCAGGATGGCATCGGCGATGCCCACCACACCGCTGCAATTCATCACCACCGGCCTGCGCTTCATCGCATGGCAACAGGCCGATCCTGAATTCATGCGGCTTGTCTATCGCGCTTTGCAGGTGAACGGCGTGGGCCGTTTCGTCCTGCTAGACCCGATGCACGAAGTGCCCGCCGTGATCGAAGCGGCCAAGCTGGTAAAGGAAGAAGGCCCCGCCGAAGTCATGGCTGCGCTGACCTTCACTTTGTCTGAAATCCACACCGACCAGTTCTATGCCGATTTCGCCCGCGCGGTCGGGCAAAGCCCGCACATCGATCTGTTCTATATCAAGGACCCGGCTGGCCTGCTGTCGGTAGACCGTGCACGCACTTTGGTCCCGGCAGTAAAAGCCGTGATCGGCAACCGTCCGCTCGAAATCCACGCCCACACCACGGTCGGCCTTGGTATGATGGCCAGTCTGGAAGCCGCCAAGCTTGGCATTTCGGCGATCCACGTCGGCGTTGGCCCCGGTGGCGATGGATCGTCGCTGCCCGAGGCCAACCGTATGGTCGCCAACCTTGAGGAAGCGGGCTTTGAGGTCGGCGTGGACAAGGCCGCGCTGAAACGGCTCACGACTTATTGGCAGCAGGTCGCGCTGGCAGAGGGGCTACCTCCGGGTATGCCACAAAACTTCGACGCGAGCTTCCTGCGCCACCAGATTGCAGGCGGCGTGATGACCACCATTGCGCGCCAGTTGGAAGAGCTGGGGCTGGCCGACCGGATGGACGCGGTGATCGCCGAAACCGGGCAGGTCCGCGCCGATTTGGGCTTCCCGATCATGGTCACGCCGTTCCCGCAAATGGTCATGACGCAGGCTCTGTTCAACGTGATCGGGGACCGTCGCTATGCGCAAGTTTCGGATCAGGTGATCCGCTATTGCATGGGCAAATTCGGCAAGCCGACCTCGCCGGTCGATCCGCAGGTGCTCGCCACGATCATGGACCGGCCCCGTTCACGTGAGCTGGAAAGCGAGCCGATGTTTCCTGCGCTTGCTGATCTGCGCCGCCAGTTCAGCACGAATCTGCCCGACGAGGAATTCCTGCTGCGCGCTGTCATGCCGGGCGAACAGGTTGATGCGATGCTGGCCGCTGGGCGTTCGCGCGCGACATATTCGCCGCAGGCCGCGCCGATCCTTTCGTTGCTGCGCAAACTCGCGGCCAAGCCAAATGCGCGTGATCTGGTGATCGAGCGAAATGGCTTTCGTCTTGCCCTCCATGCAGGAGCATCACTTTGACCTTTACGCCAGAATTCGCTGCAAGGGTGAAAGACGCCGCCGGTTTCATTTTCGACATGGACGGCACCATCGCGTTGGGCGATTCCAAGAGTGGTGGCCACCGCGCACTGCCCCACGCCGTCGCCACGCTTGAGGCATTAAAGGCCGCAGGGACACCGTTTGTCGTCTTCACCAACGGCACGGCCAAACCGCCTGCAGCCTATGCGGCTTCGCTGCGCAATGCCGGCTTCCCGGTGGAAGATCAGCAAATGCTTACCCCCTCATCCTCTGCTGCGGTCTGGCTGTCAAAACAGGGGATCGGCAAAGTGCGCGTGCTGGGCAATGCAGGTTGCGCGGCACCATTGATCGATGCCGGACTGGACGTCATCGGTCCGTCCGAACCTGCAGAAGGCGTAGAAGCGGTCTACACCGGATGGTTCCGCGAGTTTGATTTCGACGCGCTGGAAGCTGGGTGCGATTCGCTATGGAAGGGCGCTCGTCTGGTCACGGCCAGCAACGTGCCATTCTTCGCCACGGAAAACGGCCGGGCCATCGGTGCCAGTTTTCCGATCAACGCCATGCTTACGGCGATGACCCGAAAGCGCCCGCGCATTCTCGGCAAACCATCAAAAGAAGCATTTGAAACCGCTTTGACCATCATGGGCCTGCCCAAATCGGCGTCGTCGCAGGTTGTCGTGGTCGGTGATGATCCAGCACTGGAAATGCGGATGGCACATGATGCAGGGGCCATGTCGATAGGCCTGGCTACAGGCGTGATGGGAACCAGCACGTCTTTGCCGCTGCGCGATACACCGACACTGGTGCTTGACGATCTGCAAAAGCTGCTTGAAGTGGTAGGCTGAAAAGGGTCATTCCCTGACGGAGAATACCGTGCAGATCAGTCGCAGAGCCTTGAACTTTGGCATCCTTGGCATGGGCGCGCTAGCCGTTACCACAGCGGTTGGGAGCACACTCAGCGCTTCAGGCGCGATGGAAAGCACGGATAAACTCAAGCTGGTTGATCCCGAATTGCGCGCTGCGGCACAGGAAATGCTCAATCAAAGCATGCCTACGCCCAGCGTTACGTCCTTGCCCGCAATGCGCGCGGGGTGGGTGCCGCCGCCAGTGCTAATGGCTCCAGCGCCGGGTGTGCTGATGCAAATCGTTCCTGCATCGTCAGGCGTTCCGCCGGTGCCGGTGGAAGTGATCGGGGCCAAGCCTTCCAGCAAAGCCCGGCCAGCCATACTGCACATCCACGGCGGCGGCATGATCTCCGGCCGCGCGCGCAATATGACCGCGTTCAGCCAGACGCTTGCAGCAGAATTCGATGCAGTGGTGGTCAATGTCGATTACCGGCTATCACCGGAAACACCCTGTCCCGGCCCTATGCTCGATAACTACGCCGCGCTGGAATGGATGGTGATGAATGCAGCGCAGCTTGGGATAGATCCGGCGCGCATTGCGATCATGGGCGAAAGCGCAGGCGGCGGGCTTGCGGCCATGGTCGCGCTGATGGCGCGGGATAAGGGCCGGATCAAGCCGTGCCACCTCGTCATGCTCTACCCGATGCTTGATGACCGCACCGGATCAACCCGCGCCGCACCAGCGCATATCGGCACGATTGGTTGGTCTGCCGAAGCGAACCGGTTCGGTTGGACGTCGTTTCTCGGCAAGCCCGCTGGTTCTGCCGCCGTGCCCGATGGCAGCGTACCTGCGCGGGTCGGGAACCTTGCAGGCCTGCCATCCAGTTTCATCGGGGTTGGTGCACTCGACCTGTTCGTGGACGAAGATATAGAATTTGCACGCCGCCTGATCGCCGCTGGCGTGCAGACGCACCTGCATGTCACCCCGGGGGCCTATCACGCTTTCGATTTCGTGGTGCCAGAAGCGCGGGTATCGCGCGAATTCACGCGGGCGTGGAAATCCAGCCTGCATGCCGCATTTGGCACGCCGGCCTGATTGAAGCGGGCCTATTGCACCAGATTCTTGTCAAAGAACTTGACGATCACATTCAGGGCCTGCTGCGATTCTGGCAGGTTAGGCTTGTAGAAAAAGCCATGAAACAGGCCCTCCCACACGTGCAGATCAGCATCTACGCCCAGTGCCACCATCCGGCTGTGCGTGTTGACTGCAGATGACAGTTCAAAACCGCGCGTGCCAGTGATGATTAGCGTGGGCGGGAACTGACGCAGTACGTCGTCCGATGATCCGGGCGAAACCAGTGGGTCCTTGGGATCAGCGCCTGCGAAGTAGGGCAACGCAGTCCATGGCGCATCGGCGCTGGCTGGCCATTTCGGCGCTGGTCGGCCTTCTCCGATGGCAGCTGTCATATAATCTGCGTCTCCGCCAAAGCCGTTGGCCGAAGTGGTGAGGCCAGCGCAAAGAATGCCGACAGCGCCCGGCCGGGGCAGCGCATGCTTCTGAAACCAGGCGGTGGCCATGCCGGTCAGCATCCCGCCTGCAGAACATCCGTAAATGCCGATGTTGGCCGCAGGATAGGTTTTGAGCAATTCGCGGTAAACGAGCGCCACATCCTCGCTTGCCGCCGGAAACTTATGCGCAGGCCCTTGCCGGTAGTCGACCGAAACGACACGGATTTGCCCAAGCGCGGCAACCGGAATCGATTCAAGCTCTGCACAAGCCGGGAAGCAGCCCATAAAGCCGCCACCATGCAGATTTATCAGCACCCGCTGGGCGTTCTTTTTGGCGATACCGGCCTTGGGCAGATAATCGAAGACTTTCACACCGCCCAGTCTGCGTTCAGTCATCGCATAGGCATAAGTCGCTTTGGCCTCGGCGAGGTAAGGCTCCATGAACACCGGGATGCCGTTGTTCTGCTGAACCTGCACCGGGTCCTGCATCGCCTTCAGATGGTCGGTCATGTATTGCTTTGCCTCGGGGCTCAGCATCGATGACACCGGAACGGCCATAGCCGGGACATGGACCGTGCCATCGTCTTCAATACGCACGGCTTGCGCATCGGAATGCTGCGCAAATGCTGACGTGCTGATCAGCAGCAAGGCTGCCAGGGCAGACCCGGCGCTGGCAATAACCTTTGCCCATCCGTGTGATCTGATCATGGTGTTCATTCCTTCCCAAGCGGTAGCGGATCTGGCCCGCCTTCTTTGCAGTTGGCTCTTGTGTCTGACTATTGCGTAATCGATTGCATTCCTTGCTGCAAGGTGTATGGAATCGATTACGCAAGATGTGGCTCCCGCGAAGGAGAGCTGCTCGGCAAAGGGGATGGCAGGTGGGTCTCACACGTCGCAATTTTGGAATGGCCGCGCTTGGTGCTGCGGCCCTGCCCGCCATGCTGACGCGCAACGCGGCGATGGCAGCAACTGAATCCCGTGCTGTGCCGACTACTGCTGATCCACTGGCGGTGGTAGATCCAGAACTGCGCGATGGGGCTAGAATGATCCTGTCGCGACCGCTGCCCGATCCGTTGGATCATGCCGCCATACTTGATATGCGAGACAAGGCTCCACCGCCCCCTGCTCCGCTTCCGGCACCCGCCGCGCCGATTGAACTCATGCGTGTGGCCGGAGCGCCGAGCCATCCAGACGTTGGCGTAGCAGTAATCGGCGCGCGGCGAAACGGCACTTTGCGCCCAGCGGTTCTCCACATTCACGGCGGCGGCTTCATCGTTGGCAGGATGCAGGACAATTTCCCAGCGTCACAACGCCTTGCCGAAGAACTGGACTGCGTCGTGGTCGAAGTGGATTATCGGCTCTGTCCCGAAACGCCGTTCCCCGGCCCGCTGGAAGATTGCCACGCCGCGCTGGTCTGGCTCCATCGCAATGCTGCCAGCCTTGGCGTGGACCGCAGCCGCATTGCCGTAATGGGCGAAAGCGCAGGCGGCGGGCTGGCTGCGATGCTCGCCATCGCGGCGCGCGACAGAGGAAGCGTGCCGCTATGCTATCAGGTCCTGATTTACCCGATGCTTGATGATCGCACCGGCAGCACCCAGCGCGTGCCCCCCTTCATCGGCACGATCGGCTGGAACGAGGCAGGCAACGTGGTAGGCTGGACCAGTATGCTTGGCCAGCCAGCGGGGTTGCCAACGGTGCCTGCAGGGTCCGTTCCAGCACGTGAGGCAAACCTGGCGGGCCTTCCACCCACCTTTATCGGCGTGGGCGCGATCGATCTGTTTGTCGATGAGGACATAGCCTATTCTCAGGCACTGATCCGACAAGGTGTGCCAACCCAGTTGGTGGTTATCCCGGGTGCCTATCACGGCTTCGATTTCATCGCCCCCGCATCGCGCGCTTCGCGGACATTCGTCACAGCTTGGAAGCTCGCACTCGGCACCGCATTTCTGGCCACCAAACCCGCCCACTAGGCCCTGAAGGGCATGACATCAGACACAAATTGACACGTTTTGCGTAATCGTTTACTCAATATCCAAAATGAGGGAGGATGACATGACAGTCCATCACAAGATCAAATCATTTCGCACTAGCTTGATCAGCGCAGCGGCAGTGGCTTTATCGCTCGCCGCGCCTGCTTATGCGCAGGACGCTGCTGATGAGAGCAAGGCGGAAGAAATCGTGGTCACCGCGATGAAGTCCGGTTCAGTCCGGCTCGACAAGGTGCCGCTGGCCATTCAGGCTTTCACGGGCACAACGCTGAAGCAGCGCAATATACGCGATGGTGCGGATCTGATCCAACTGATCCCGGGCGCATCGCAGGCGCAGGAGATTGGGGCCGGCTATCGCATTTTCTCGTTCCGCGGCTCGGGCGCGGGTGGCCCCATCGGTGATGGCCTGATCGGGTATTACCTTGATGAAACCCCATTTGGCGTGCCCAACAATCAGGCTGCGCCGCCGGTGCAGTATTTTGACATCGACCGGGTTGAAGTGCTGCGCGGGCCGCAGGGCACATTGTATGGGCTTGGGTCTTCGGCAGGAACGATCATCTACCACACTAAGAACCCGGATTTGGAGCAGATCACCTATGCGGGCGAACTGGAACTTTCGGGCACGCGCGAGGCGGGGGACCCGAACTATCGCGCCGCAGCGGCGTTTTCGGTGCCGCTGGTGGAAGGCAAGCTGGGCCTGCGCGTGAGCGGCGGGTATGACCGTCGGGCGGGCACGGCCGACATCTTTTCCGGTGCGCCCACTGGCACCCCGCGCGAGAAGGACGCGAACGACGCAACGGCAAAGGACCTTCAGGTCGTGCTGCTGTGGAAGCCCGATGATCTGACGACTGTGCGCGTACGCGGCTGGTACTTCAGCACCGACCAGAACTATCTGAACGTCATCAACTCGCTCGACCCGCCGTTCGCATCATTCCAGGGCGATGTGGTGGGCTATGACCGCCGCCGTGCCTGGTATGCTTCAAACACGATCACGCGCGAGATCGGCGATTTCACTCTGACCAACGCGACATCGTATCAAAAGTCCCTGCCCGGCGGTTTTCAGGTTGGCCTGAACCTTGGCGCGCCACTGGGGATCGGCACGCTGATCAACGGCGGCGATGCGCGCAACTTCGTGAACGAACTGCGCCTTTCGACCAATGGTGCCGGACCGTTCAAAGGGGTTGCAGGTGTGTTCTATCAGAACGCGGACAGCCTCTATACTTTTAACCTGAACTTCCCGGCCTTTGCCCTGAGCGGGCGGACCATCACCGAAACCGAGAACGCGGCGGTTTTCTCTGAAGCGAGCTATGAACTGTTCGACGGCAAAGTCGTGCCGCTGTTCGGCTTGCGCTACTTCAAGGACAAGCGCGCTTCGGATTCGATCTCCAACGGCGTTTCCGTGGCCAGCAAGGCCACACCTGATGCGCTGACGTGGCGCGCCAACCTTGCCATCAATCCCAGCCCGGACTGGATGCTGTTCTTCAACGCGGGCACAGGCTTCCGCAGCGGCATCCTGCAATCGCAGGCACAGGCCGATGCAGTGATCGCTGATGGCGTGCCTAGCGACATTTCACTTACGCCAGACAAGCTGCGCAATCTGGAAGTGGGGATGAAAGGTTCACTGTTCGACGGGGCACTGCGCCTTGCTGTCAGCGCCTATGACATCAAGTACACGAACATCCAGAGCGCCTTCAACACATCGATCGGCCTGTCCGCCTTTGCCAACCTTGGCGATGGCAAGGCGCAAGGGATCGACCTTGAAGCGACCTGGCGCACGCCCCTGCCCGGCTTCACGCTGAACGCCATTGGCAACATCAACGATTCCAAGTTCACCAGGGTGCGCACCGCCTTTGCCGGGGCCGACCCGCGCATCGCCAATGGCAAGCGCCTGCTCAACACCCCGACGCACAACTTCCGGGTGGATGCGAGCTATGAAAAGGACATCGGCAACGCGCAGCTCTTTGCCACCAGCTCGGCCACGTTCGTGGGCCGTTCGCGGCTTGGCGATGCGACGGTGGACGAGATCAACCCGTACGAACTGTTCCAAGCCAGCATCGGTGTGCGGTTTGATCGGTATGAAGTGCGCCTGTTTGGCGACAACCTTTCAGACTTGCGCGGGCCGACATCGGCCAATGGCCCCACCTTGCTGGCCGGACCACGCCCGCGCACCATTGGTGTGACCTTCCGCGTCAACACAAACTGATCGACTGCGGGCGGCATCTCTTTGGAAAAAGGGTGCCGCCAGGCACTTGCGGGAACCAGCACCATGAGTATGACTGATGGCCCCGGCATCATTGCGGCCAGCGGTATCAACCGCCGAAGCTGGATCAAGGGCGCGGCGCTGGCCACCGGCTTCACCATCAGCCCGCAAGCTGCCTCTGCAACCGGGGGCGTTAGCAAGGACGCCATGTTCGCAGGCCAACCGATAGCCACCGATCCTTCGCTTGTGACAGCAACCACTGTCGCAGGTAAAATCCGTGGCTATCGGCATGGACACACCTTCATGTTCAAGGGCGTGCCCTATGCAGCAGACACGGGTGGCGCGAACCGGTTCATGCCGCCGCGGCCAGTGGCCCCTTGGAAAGGCACACGATCGACACTGCACTACGGCCCGATTGCGCCGCAGGACAAGGGAACCGGGCGCTTCAACGACGAAGAAGCCTTCATCTTCCGTTGGAATGATGCGGTGGAAGACGAAGACTGCTTGCGGCTCAATGTCTGGACGCCGGGATTGGACGACCAGCGCCGCCCGGTGCTTGTCTGGCTGCATGGCGGCGGTTTTGCCGCCGGGTCCGGGCATGACATTCCGGCCTTTGACGGTGAAAATCTGGCCAGCACGGGTGAGGCGGTGGTCGTGTCGCTAAACCATCGGCTGAACATGCTGGGTTTCCTCGATCTGTCTTCATGGGGTGGTGAGCATGCCGACTCCGGGAATGTCGGCATGCTTGATATCGTGGCCGCATTGCGCTGGATTCAGGAAAACATCGCAAACTTCGGCGGTGATCCGGCACGGGTTACCGTGTTCGGACAATCGGGTGGTGGGGCAAAGGTTACAGCGCTGATGGGCATGCCGTCTGCACGCGGGCTGTTTCATCGGGCCGCGATTTTCAGCGGTTCCTTTGCGATGTTCAACACGCCTGAGCGCAGCGCACATTTATCGGCGCTCTTGCTGCACGAACTGGGCATTGCCAAAGGCGACCTGGCCGCGTTGCAGGCTCTGCCCTATGCAGAACTGAGAACTGCTGCCGAGCGCGTGATGGCGCAGATCAATCCGCCCTTTGATGGCTTTGTAGACGTGCGCCGGATTCCGCAAATGTTGAATTTCGGGCCGGTCGTGGATGGTCGGACCATTCTGGCAGAGCCCGGATTCAAAGCTGTACCGAGAAACGCGCCCGAAGTGCCGCTGATTATCGGATCGACGCTCAATGAATTTGTAACGGGCATCAATATTCCTGATGTGGATGCGATGGACGAGGCGGGCTTGCGCCGCAAGGTTGAGGCATTTGCGCCGAAAAAAGCCGATGCCGTGATCAGTGTCTTTCGCGCGGCAACACCTGATGCTGCGCCGTTCGATCTGTGGTCCCGCATCGCCACGGCACCAATCCGGCAATCCGTGATCGATCAGGCAAAGCGGCGTTTGCGCACTACACAAGCGCCGACGTGGCTGTTCTGGTTCACCTGGCAAACACCTGTGCTGGAGGGTCGGCCCAAGGCGTTCCATTGCCTCGATATCCCTTTCTGGTTCGACAATGCAGGCAAGTGTGCATCGATGACCGGCGGAGGCCGGGATGCCATCGGACTTGCATCCGGTATGGCAAATGCACTGCTGGCTTTTGCCGCTGATGGCGTTCCCTCAGCACCAAATCTGCCGCAGTGGCAGGCCATCGCTGAGGGCAACCTGAATGCGCTGAAATTGGACCAGCAACCGCGCATGATCGGCGAAATTGATGCGAACGAGAGGGCTTCGCTGCTGTAGTCATGCGCAAGCCATTGGCCATGTTCGTTGGCCGTTGTAAGTGATGCGACGGACTGCGGTTGAACACTGCCATAAAAGCTGTGACCTGAAACGAAGGATCAAATGGTCAGCGTCAAGAATCTTAAGGAATTTGCCGAGCTGGCCGGTGTTTCGACAGCAACAGCCTCGCGTGCCCTGACCGGATCAGGCCGGGTCAGCGAGGATACGCGCAAACGCATTGCCGCGCTGGCCGAGAAACTGGGCTATCAACCAAACTTCGCCGCACGCAATTTGCGCACGCAGCGGACCATGACGATTGGCGTGCTGGTGCCGCTGGGGCACGAGGCTTTACAGCACCTGTCCGACCCGTTTTTCAATACGATGACCGGCTTTCTGGCCGACGCCTTTGCCGAAAACGGCTATGACATGCTGCTATCGCGTGTGCTGCCGCGCAATGACCGATGGATGGATCGGTTCATCGGCAGCGGGCGCGTGGACGGGATCGTTGTTGTCGGTCAATCTGACCAGTTCCATGTGATTGAGACGATTTCGCGCCGATACGCTCCGATGGTGGTCTGGGGCGGCTATTCTCCGGGCCAGCATCATTGCTCTATTGGTTCTGACAACCGGCTTGGCGGCGGGCTGGCGGCAAAGCACCTGATAGACAAAGGCTGCACCCGCATCGCCTATGCTGGCCCGGTCGAGGGTTCGGAATTTGGTGAGCGCACCGATGGCGCGCGCATGGCGGTATTAGGCGCGGGGTTGCCGCCGCTACTGGAATTGCCGACCCACTTTGAACCCGACGCTGCCTATGCCGACGTGCGGGAGAAATTGTCCGCGCTCGAACTATTGCCTGACGGCATCGTGGCCGGGTCCGACGTAACCGCGATCAGCGTGATCCGCGCGCTGCGCGATCTGGGCAAGCGTGTGCCCGAGGACGTGCGCGTAATCGGGTATGACGGGTTGCCGATTGGCGAGCATATGGCTCCGCCGCTGAGCACCATCGATCAGCAGTTGCGGCATGGCGCGCATTTGCTGACGCAGACGCTGCTGCACCGTATCGCCGGCGAGGAAACGCAATCGCAGCAGATCAGGCCGGAACTGATCGTGCGTGGATCAACCTGACCGAGGCAGGCCACGCACTACCCGCGATGTTGCCCCTTCCAGCGCAATGCGGAAGAACGGCGCGGGATGACCGGCAAAAGCGGCGCGCCGCGCAGCGGCATCGCCGATCACGGCCATATCGGTTACGCCGGGATAGTCGGCAAAGCCGATGACTTGCAGATCATCAAGAACCCACCAGCTATATTCCTGCGCCGGACTTTGAGACGGATTGCCTGCGATCAGGCCAGTTCCATTGATGGGTGTGAACGGCCCGAGGGGGGTGGGGCCAACGGCACCGTAAAGACCCGTCGGCCCCGACGGTCCATGGGCTGCAAAGACTTTCTGCTGGGTGGACCAGAACAGGTAATATTGCCCGTTGGCAAAGCGCATGTGCGGACGTTCAAGTTCGTTGTTCAGTCCGGCGGCGCTCAGCACCGGCGGCTGCAAGTTCCATTGTGTGACTTCGGCGTCTGAACGTGCGGCCACCCCGATTACCCCGGTCCACCGTGAGGATGACTGCGCGCATGATCCTGTGAAAAACAGGAATGTTCTGCCGCTTTGCGGATCGCGGAAGAACCCTGGATCCCGAAAGCCGAGGATCTCGCCACCCCTTCCCTCGCGCTGGTTGGCAATCATGTAGTGGCGCGCATCGGCAACGATGGATTCACTGGGTTCAGACCAATCGGAAAGGACATAGGTCCCGCCATTTGCCGCAAATCGGCAGGTGGCTTCGAACAAGCGCTGTTCGAGTGACGGACCATCCACTTCGCGCCGCCCGGCGGCCGTGAAATAGACCGTGAGGTTACGATTGGCATCGTCAAGCACGGCAGAGCCGGACCATTCGCGGTTGCCCGGGGTGAAGCCATCAGGAAAAACCGGTTGATGCAGGGCCCAGCGTCCGTCTTTTTCAGTGGCAAGGTGGATGCGCGCAATGGCGTGGCGCGCATCCGGATCTGGCCCTGCTGGCGCTGTCAGCACCATCCACAATGCTGCGCCATCGAAGCGTGGCAGCGTGCCATCTGCATGTTCAACCGGCCACATGTCCCACAAATCAAATCCGGCGTTGCGTGCATTGGCCTGCAGCGTGAAGACGGGGATCGTATTGTCGGCATCAAGCGTAACGCCCTGAAGGTCCGCTGCAGTCCAATGAGCGGGCGACATGTCCTGCACGCCGGTTATCGCAGCCCCCGCGCCAGTGACTCCGATGACCATTTTCACCCCCCTCAATTTGCCGTAGCGCGAAACAATTTCCATCGCGCAATCGTTACACAATAATTCATGTCCGAAGACCGCCAGAGCGGGCGATCTGCCATTCCATCGCTACGTCAGTCCATCAAAATAACCCTAAATCATTGGTTTTTGAGAGCCAGCGATTAGCGCTGGCCAATCCATGCAACAGTTTCTAAGAAAGAGCAATCGATTGCGCAAACTTGACCTTTTCGGATGATGAAGGGCAGTGCATTGTGCCCGCGACCGCCCTGCGGATAAGCGCGGAAACATTGGGGATTCGAGCAGTGTGACGGATCGGCCGTCTGGCTCATCATGCGGGAGAGAGCGATGTCCTGGCCGGTCAACCGCAGGCAAATGCTGCTGGGAAGTGGATTGATGTTGATGAGTGTTCCGGTGAGCGCAGCCAAAGATGCGTTGATGATTCCGCAAGGTGGCGGGCCTCTTCCCGACACCTGGGTGCAGGCACAACGCCTTGCCTTGTGGGATGGGCCTGCTCCGGGTGCGCCAAAGCTTCCGCCGGTAAAGTCTGAAACCCTCGATCCAGCCTTTATCAGCGGCGTGGCGCAACCTGAAATGCGCATCTTCCACCCCGAGCGGCCAAACGGACGAGCGTTGCTGGTCATTCCGGGCGGCGCCTACAGCTTTGTTTCGATCCGCAACGAGGGCACCGATGTGGCGCGGGTGTTTACGGCCATGGGCTATACGGTTTTCTTGCTCGTCTATCGTCTGCCGGGCGAAGGCTGGGCCAACCGGTGGGATGTGCCGCTGCAAGATGCCCAACGCGCTATGCGGCTGATCCGGGGGCATGCCGGGCGTTATGAAATTGATCCTGCAACAGTTGCGGTGCTGGGCTTTTCGGCAGGAGGGCATCTGGCAGCGTCACTGATTACCAGTGACAGCACGCCGACCTATGATGCACGCGATGCGATGGACCGGATTGATCCTGTGCCGTTTTGCGCAGGGCTGATCTATCCGGTGATTGCCGCAACAAAGCCATACACGCACCCCCTTTCGGCACAGATGCTGCTGGGGCCTGATCCTGATGCCGCGCTGGTGGCACGACGTTCACCTGCCCAGCATGTTGATGGCAGCACGCCACCTGTGTTTCTGACCCATGCAATTGATGACGAGCCAGTGCCCTATCAGAACACTGTGCAGTTCACAGACGCCATGCGGGCAGCACAGCGCCCGGTTGAAGCGCATCTGTTTGAAGAGGGAGGCCATGGCTTTGGCATTGGACCGTCCAATGCACCGGCCGGGCTGTGGCCCGCGCTGTTCGATGCGTTCCTGCGGCGGCATGCGCAGTAAAGTAAGCTATGCCAGCCAGTGCTTTGCCAAAGCGACGTGAAGGCGCACGCCTGTTTCCAGCACGGCATCGTTGAAATCATAACGCGGGTTGTGCAGCGGTGCGGCGTGGTCCTCCGTGCCTTGTCCCAGCCAGATATAGGCACCGGGGCGCTGTTGCAGCATGAAGGAAAAATCTTCTGACGTGGCCGCAGGTTCCGGCGCAAGTTCGGCTTGGGCGACCGTTGCGGCAACCTGCAACGCATCGGCAGCGGCCTGCGGATCGTTGATCGTTGCGGGATAATAGCGGTCATAATCGAGCATCGATGACACTTCGAACCCGGTTTCGATGCCATGGAGCATCGCGCGCATCCGGGCCTCGATACGATCTTGCACAGCAGGATCGAAGGTGCGGACCGTGCCTGCCACCATAACTTCGGCCGGGATCACGTTGTGGGACTGGCCGCCATGGATTTGTGTGATGGAAAGGACCGCAGCGGCGTGCGGAGGGACGGCGCGGGATACGATGGTGTTGAGCTGCTGCACAAGGCTGGCAGCCGCTAGGATCGCGTCGGGGCTGTCTTGCGGGATGGCGGCGTGGCCGCCTTTGCCGGTCAGCGTGATGCGGAACTTGTCTGCCGCGCCCATGATCGCGCCGGGGCGGGTGCTGATGGTGCCTGCGGGAAGGCCGGGCCAGTTGTGCAAGGCATAGACGCGGTCACAGGGGAAGCGGTCGAACAGGCCTTCCTCGATCATCACGCGCGCGCCGCCCTGCCCCTCTTCGGCGGGCTGGAAAATGAAGTTCAACGTACCGGCAAAATCGGGATCAGCCGACAGCACGCGCGCCGCGCCCAGCAGCATGGCAACGTGGCCATCGTGGCCGCAGCCATGGAAGGTGCCCGGGGTCTGGCTGGCCCAGGGAAGATTGGTAGCCTCATCGATAGGCAGCGCATCCATATCGGCCCGCAGGCCCAAGGTGCGGGTGCCTTCACGCCTGCCCCTGAGCACGCCGACGAGGCCGGTTTTGCCGATGCCCTCGTGCACTTCGATGCCCAGTGCGCGCAGTTCAGCGGCAATCCGCGCAGCAGTGCGGTGCTCGCAAAAGCCCAGTTCGGGGTGCTGGTGAATGTCCCGGCGCAGCGCGACAAGATCGGGGACGAGATCGGCAAGGTTGGTCATGTCAGCCGTCAGCCTCAATCGTGCGCTTGTCCGAACAGGTTCTGGATCGGCAAGTGATGCTTGATGAACGGGGATTTGATCACGATGTAGCTGAAGTACTTTTCAATGCCGTAATCGCTTTCCAGCATGCCTTCGATGATCGATTGATAGTGCGACACCCCTCGCGCCACGAATTTGAGCAGGTAGTCATATCCGCCCGACACCAGATGGCATTCGACGATTTCATCAATCCGCACGATCCGGCTTTCAAACCGGCTGAAATCGCCCCGCCGGTGTTCGCTCAGCGTTACTTCGGTGAAAACCGTCAGGAATTCGCCAAGCTTGCCCAGATTAACGTGTGCGCCATAGCCGGTGATGTAGCCCGCCTTCTCCAGCCGTTTGACCCGCGTCAGGCACGGGCTGGGCGAAAGGCCAACGGCATCAGCCAGTTCGACGTTGGTGATGCGCCCTTCCTGCTGGAGCCTCGCAAGAATCCGCAGATCGATCCGGTCAAGCTTGGGTCCAGGCAGCATGGTCAGGCCTCCCCTCAGGCAATGGCGGCGCGAATGTCGGGTTGTTCGAGCAACTGGTCAAGCGCGCGTTCTACACGGTCGAAGATCATGTCCATCTCGTCCAGCGTGCAGCACAGCGCTGGAGCAAAGCCAAGCACGGCATTGGCAAAGCAGCGCACGATCACGCCGTTGCCATAGGTGAGCTTTGACAGCCGACCGCCGAGATCGAGCGCGGGATCGAAAATCGCCTTGGTCGCTTTGTTGGGCGTAAGTTCGATGGCGCCCAGCATGCCGCGATAGCGGACGTCCCCCACCAGCGGATGCGCACGCAGCGCTTCCATGCGTTCGGCCAGCCGTTCACCCGACTTGCGGCCGTTTTCGATCAGGCCACCTTCGCGATAGAGCCGCAGGACTTCGAGCGCCACAGCTGCGGCTACGGGATGGCCGGAATAGGTCTGGCCGTGGCCGATGGGTAGTGCAGGCGATGCCGCGTCGGCGATGGTCTGATAGACATGATCGGCCATGAACATCGCGCCCATCGGCACGTAACCGGCGGTTAGCCCCTTGGCGGTGGTCATGAAATCTGGCGATACGCCTTCATCAAGGCAGGCAAACAGAGGGCCGGTGCGGCCGAAACCGGTGATCACTTCATCGACCAGCATCAGGATGCCCAGCCGCGTGCAGGTTTCGCGCAGCGCCTTGAGCCAGCCACGCGGCGGGACGATCACTCCGCCTGAACCTTGAATCGGTTCGCAACAGAAGGCCGCGACGTTTTCAGCGCCTACCTCCGCCACTTTGGCTTCAAGCGCGGCCACGGTCGATACGATCACCGCGGCATCATCGTGTCCCTGCGGGTGGCGATAGGGATAGGGCGAGGCGATGTGGTGCTGCCACGGGCGCGGAAGATCGAAGTTGCGGTGGAAATTGCCCAGCGCCGTAAGGCCAGCGCCAAGGCTGCTGGATCCGTGATAGCCCCATTCCAACGCGATAAAGTGCTTCTTTTCGGGCTTTCCGGCGGCGTTCCAGTAATGCGTGATATATCGGATCGCGCTGTCCACGGCGTCCGAACCGCCTTGAGTAAAGAACACGTGGTCAAGGCCATCAGGGGCAGCGGCGGTAAGCTCTCCGGCCAGACGGATCACCGGTTCGCTGGCGAAGTGGAAATAGCCGGTGGCATAAGGCAGCTTGCGCATCTGGGCCGCCGCGGCTTCGACAATAGATTCCTGGCCATAGCCGACATTGACGCACCACAGGCCTGCAAAGGCATCGAGCAGACGGTTGCCATCGGCATCGGTCAGCCACATGCCCTGCCCCGATTCCAGTACGACCGCACCGTGCTGTTCATGGCCCCGGAACGAGGTGACCGAATGGATCAGGTGATCCCGGTCAACATCCACCAGCGAACGGTTGGTCATAGCAGCAGATGCGTTCATTTCGTTTCGTCCATTCGGGAACAATGCCGCCAGCCTAAGCCCGCCACAAGAGCGGGTTTGGCCGAATTTGCGATTGAATGGCCCAGCCAGGATCTTTCAGGCAGGCAGGCGCAGCATTTTATGCCGCGCCCTAAGCCTTAGAAGTACTTGAGCCAGGCGATGTCTCTGCGGCGGCGCTTCAGGCGCGCGTACCAAACCGTCGGGAGATAAAGCGGCACGATCAGGGCTACGAACCAGACGAATACCCAGTTGTAGTTATCGAACATATAGGCGCCGCCATTGTTCGGCCCCCATATGGCCAACGCGCTGTGATAGAGGATGCGCAGCACGGTCAGATGCAGCAGATAGAAGAACATCGGTGCGCCACCAAAGATGGCCAGAGCAGCAACAAGGCGCGAGGAATCGATGCGTTCGAACAGGACCAGCAACAGTGCGCCTCCGCCCAGGGTTGGCAGCAGAAACAGAAGCGACGGCGGGTATTTGGTCATCGAGATGAAACTGATCACGGTGCGAACAGGATCACCATCGACCACAAACCATGGCTTGTCGCCATAGACATTGAGCAGCCGCAACAGAATGAAGGCCCCAATCATCCCGAAGCCAAGCACAAGCAACCGCTTTTGGCGCAACTGCGGCGATACATCGCCCTTGAACCATGCACCCAGCGCAAACCCCAGAGAAATGACGCCAATCCACGGAAGCAGAGGATAGGTCGTCTTGGCCAGAAAGCCGAATGGCAGAGCAATGGCATCGCGCTGGTGCAGCAAGGCCCAGACCGGAAAGAGAGCATCGTCGGGCGTCAGCCGGATCGGATCAAGCAGGTTGTGGAAACAGACCAGTCCTGCGCCCAAGGCAATCAGCGCGGCCATTGGCAAACGCATCAGAAAGACGAGCGCGATCATGCAGATGCCGATGCACCAGATAACCTGTAGCCAGAATGTCGGCTGCGGCACGATCCCCCAATAAAGCGGCGAGAGATAGACCAGCTCAATCGCGATCAGCAGAAAGCCGCGCTTCAGAAGGAAATCCTGCGTTTCTTTGGCCGTGTGGTTGATGCTGAAAAGATAGACGCCAAGCCCTGTAAGCGCGACGAAAATGGGCGCGCAGAAGCTAACCGCAAATCGTGCAAAGCCCATCGCTGGGATGATCGTGGCTGCATTGACCGGATCGGTCACTGGATAGTTGACGAACCACGTTTCACGCAAGTGATCGAGCAGCATCAGCACCATCACGAAGCCGCGCAGGGCATCGATATTGGCAAGACGGGCGTGGACCGCCGTGATAGGGGTGGTTGCCGCAGGAACCCCCACCGCCCCAAGATGCGTAGTTACGCTGCTTGCCATATTGCCATATGCTCCCGCTTTTGGTCGAACTGCATGATCCTGCCTGACAATGATGATTGTCGAATATCTAGATCATCATGGCGATGACACATTCCACCAAATTTTGCCGGTATGCCGAACGAATGTGCCGCGCAAGAAACCATGCTGAACGGCCCGCTAAACTAGTTCAGCCCAATGCTTCGGCAATTGCCTTGCCACAATCGACGGTGCTGGCAGCCCCTTTGAGATCGCGCGTGCGTGCCGACGGCGTGGCAAGCACGGCTTCGACGGCACGCATGATCGCTGCGGCGGCTTCTGCTTCGCCCAGATGTTCCAGCATCATCGCGGCAGACCAGATCTGGCCAACCGGGTTGGCGATGTTCTGCCCGGCTATGTCGGGGGCCGATCCGTGCACCGGTTCGAACAATGAGGGATGCGTGCCTTCGGGGTTGATATTGCCTGATGGCGCAACACCGATGGTGCCGGTGCACGCAGGGCCAAGGTCTGAAAGGATATCGCCGAACAGATTGGAGCCCACGACCACATCAAACCGATCCGGGTTCAGCACAAACTGCGCGGTCAGGATATCGATATGGTATTTGTCATGCCGCACATCGGGATATTCGGCACCGATGGCTTCAACACGCTGGTCCCAATAGGGCATGGTGATGGCAATGCCGTTAGACTTTGTAGCGCTGGTCAGGTGCTTGCGCGGGCGGGTTTGCGCCAGATCGAAGGCATAGCGCAGCACGCGATCAACCCCGATGCGCGTCATCACCGTTTCCTGAATGACAATCTCGCGCTCTGTGCCGGGAAACATGATGCCGCCGACGGAGGAATATTCGCCTTCGGTATTTTCGCGCACAACCCAAAAATCGATATCGCCCGGTTCCCGGCCTGCCAGCGGACATGGCACACCCGGCATCAGCCGCACCGGACGCAAGTTGACATACTGATCATATTCGCGGCGGAATTGCAGCAGCGATCCCCACAGCGAGACATGATCGGGCACCACATCGGGCCAGCCCACTGCTCCAAAGAAGATCGCATCGGGGCGGCTGATCTCCTCCTTCCAGTTGTCGGGCATCATCTTGCCGTGGCGCGCGTAATAATCGCAGCAAGCGAAATCGTGCCACTTCTGCTCTATCTCGAAGCCAAAAAGCGCCGCCGCCTTTTCCAGCACGCGCATGCCTTCGGGCATGACTTCTTTGCCAATGCCATCACCGGGGATGACCGCGATGGTGTGCTTTCTTGCATTGGCTCGGGTGTTGCTGGTCATGCTGGCCGCTTTCATATCTTCAGGCCACCGATGTGAAAGGCCTTGGTTTCCAGATATTCCTCGATGCCGAGCGATCCGCCCTCGCGCCCAAGGCCCGATTGCTTGATCCCGCCGAACGGGGCCATTTCCATGGCAATGGACCCAGTGTTGAGCGCAACCATGCCTGCTTCCAGAGCTTCGGCCACGCGGAACGCGCGGTCCAGCCCGGAGGTGTAGAAATAGCTGGCAAGGCCATAGGGTGTGTCGTTGGCCAGCGTTATCGCCTCTTCTTCGGTTTCGAAGCGGAACAGCGGGGCGAGCGGGCCGAAGGTTTCTTCAGAGGCCAGCCGCATTTCGGGGTTGGCATCGCCAATGATCAGCGGGCGCAGGAAGTTTTCGCCTTCGCGGCCCTGCCCGCGCGACAGAACCTTGCCGCCCTTGCTCAGCGCATCTTCGACATGGGCCGAAACCTTGTCCACCGCTGCGCGGTTGATCAGCGGGCCGGTGGTTGCCGCAGGGTCCATGCCATTGCCGACATTCAGTGACTCAACCGCTGCACCCAGCCGCGACGCAAATTCATCATAGATCGGCGCGTGTACAAGAATGCGGTTGGCGCAGACGCAGGTTTGGCCGGCATTGCGGAACTTGCTGGCCATCGTGGCCTTTACCGCCAGATCCAGATCGGCATCGTCAAACACGATCAACGGCGCATTGCCGCCCAGTTCCAGCGACAGGCGTTTGATCGTGTCTGCGCTTTGCCGCATCAGCAGCGCGCCGATACGGGTGGAGCCGGTGAACGACAGTTTTCGAACAATGGGGCTGGCGGTAATCGCCGCGCCGATATCTTGCGGCATCCCGGTCAACACGTTGATCGTGCCTTTGGGAAAGCCCGCGCGCACAGCCAGCTCGATCAGCGCCAGCGCGGTGAATGGCGTAAGGTCGGATGGCTTGATCACCACTGGGCATCCGGCAGCCAGCGCGGGCGCGCATTTGCGCGTGATCATCGCCGCCGGAAAATTCCACGGCGTGATCGCCGCCGAAACGCCGACCGGCTCGGTCATCACGATGATGCGCCGGTCGCGCTCAGGCGATGGCACGTTGCGCCCGCCCACGCGACGACCTTCTTCGGCAAACCATTTGATGAACGTGGCGGCATAGCGGATTTCGCCCTGCGCCTCGGCCAGCGGCTTGCCCTGTTCGGCAGTCATGATCCGGGCAAGATCATCCAGATTGGCAAGGACCAGCGCGTGCCATGCTTCCAGAAGTGTGGCCCGTTCACCCGCAGTGCGGCGGCGCCAATCAGGCCATGAAGCCTGCGCTGCGGCAATCGCAGCTTCGGTTTCCCCAGTGCTGCATTCGGGCACAGTGCCAACAACTTCGCCCGTGGCAGGGTTGGTCACCGCAAGGCTAGGGAGCCCCAAGGCGATCCATTCGCCATCGATCAGTGCGGCCTGCCGCAAAAGGGTGGGGTCATTGAGAGTGAGCATGGTTCAACCTAACGCTTGGGCGGCAAGAGCGAAAACTTTGGCGGCATCGCTGGGAACAGGCGTTGCCCCGCGCGCCATGCGGGTTACACGATCAACTTGTGGCATACCAATATCCTCAAGCCACGTTCCCAGCCCGCTCGCCTCTGGCACATCAATGCGGCAAAAACTGCCGGACTGCATGCCGAGCCAATGTGCAACAAGGGCCTTGGCACCGGTGACATCGGGCGCAACCACCGGGCCTATGACCCAGCCACGCCCGAACCGGCGCAAAACGGCAAAGCCCTTTTGCTCATGCTCATGACACAGAACAACGGTGCTGCCTTCGGCCAACACGGTTTCCAGCAGGATACGGCGATCCATGCCCGTGGCTGAATTGTAAAGCGCTCCAAGCGCTTCGGCATCTGCTGCACCCATTGGTCGGACCCGCTCTCCGGTGCGCAATTGCACCAGCGGCTGCCCTGGTGCCAGAGCCTGATGCTGGCAGATCGTGTCAAGTTCGACAAACCCCAGCTTGCCGTAAAGCGGGCGGCCTTCCTCAGTCGCATTAAGCAGCACGGTCCGGTCGCCCAGACGCTCGATCATCGCAATGGCCAGTTGGCGGCCAAGGCCTCGTCCTTGATGCGCCACCGCCACGATGACAACACCGAGCGTCGCAAAAGTCTCTCCGAAACGCCATGCCATGATCGTACCGACGATTTTGCCGTCAATTTCTGCCACAAGCCCGTTCCCGATCGACAAGAGCGTCTGCAGGTCTTCCTCGCGGTGAGGCCATTGCTGTTCGAAACACAGATCGGCAACCGCGGCAATATCGGCACCGGTCATGTCCCGCATCACGATTTGCGCCACGTCCTGAACTGTCATCCGATGCTCCCGCCGTTGGGACGTTACCAGACCAACTTCTCGGGTCTGCCCTATCTTGTGCTATGCGGCTGCTTTCAAAAGAAGGTGCCGGTTATCTGTGATATTTGGAACAATATCGCGAATCCTTGACGCGCAAGGCTGCCTTCCAAGATGCTGCTCTAAAACTCCGACACATCGATTTCTGCACCCCGATCGAAGCGGGACAGGCGGTAGGGACGGGGATCGACAATCGGATCCTGACCGGTGGCAATATCGGCCACCAGATGACCCGCCCCCGGCCCGATGCCAAAGCCATGACCGCTGAACCCTGCTGCAAGGATGAAACCCGGCAAAGCAGGGATTTCGCCAATTACAGGAACGCCATCGGGCGTGCTATCCACAAATCCGGCCCACTTGCCCACGATCGGTGCCGTTGCCACCGCCGGGATCAGTTTCGACACGCGCTCAACCGTAAGCCGGAGGGTCTTGGCGTCGGGCACCGGGTCCAAGATGCGCTGCGCCTCCATCGGGGTGGGCTGATCCAGCCGCCAGCGCGAGAGCGTTTCGTGGCCCGAGCGCAAGCCTTGCAAGCCGCCCGGCGAAACCTTGCTCCAGCGCTGCTTGAACATTGGACGGAACTGCTTCTGAAACCGCAGGAACTGCATCGTGGGATCAACTTTTGCCCGCCCACTGTAGGCCAGCGCATGCGAGCCATCGCCGCGACGGGTGATCGACATGGAATCGCCGTAAAACGCATCAGGCAGGCTCATATGCCCGGTGCCCACGGCAAGTATCGACTGGCGCACGGTAGCCTGCGGAAAGCGCACGCCGAGCTGGTTCATGAACGAGGACGCCCAGGCGCCGCCTGCGTGGATGACCAGCTTGGTGCGGATTGTGCCGCGTTCGGTCACCACACCGCTGACCGCGCCGCCAGTGGTTTCGATCCCGCGCGCAGCGCAGGCCTGATGGACGGTTCCACCCAGAGCCATTAACGCGCGCGCTACGGCAGGAACAGCGATGCCGGGATCGGCGATCCCGTCCATTTGCGAATGCACCCCGCCCTTCCACACCTGCCGGGTGAAACCGCCCTGCTCGGTGGCCTGCTTGCTATCGAGCATCCGCGTCTTCACGCCAACAGAGCGGGCATATTCGCCCCACTTGGCCCAGGTTTCCAGCTCGGATTCGGTATTGCTGACGTAAAACAGGCCGCAGCGGCGGAAGCCGGTTTCCTGCCCGCTTTCAATGCCGAATTGTTCCCACAAATCGAGCGCCTTGGTAGCAAGTGGAAGCTCTCGCTCATCGCGGTTTTGCTGGCGGCACCAGCCCCAGTTGCGGCTCGATTGTTCACCACCAACCACACCCTTTTCCACCAGCGCGACCTTTAGGCCACGCTGGGCCAGATAATAGGCGGTGAAACTGCCAATCACGCCGCCGCCGATCACCACGACATCGGCTTGCTCTGGCAAAACTGGTGTTGAATTCACATAAGCAAGGGGCGCGGGCATTGGAAATTTCTCCAGTGAATTCGATGCTTAAGCAAAACCAAGGATCGCCTTGACTTCAAGGTATTCCTCAAAGCCGAAAGCGCCGTATTCGCGGCCATTGCCCGACCGTTTGTAGCCGCCAAAAGGGGCATGGGCATCCCAAGCGGGGTGGTTGATGTGCACTTGCCCGGTGCGAATACGCAGTGCCGCTTCGCGGGCCTGAGCAAGATCGCTGCCCTGCACATGTCCGCCAAGGCCGAACACGGTGTCATTGGCAATAACCACCGCTTCATCGACATCGTCATAGGGAATGATCGCCAGCACCGGCCCGAAGATTTCCTCTTGCGCGATGCGCATGGCGCTCGACACATCGGAGAACACGGTCGGGTGCACGTAGAAACCGTCTGAGAGGCCTTGAGGGCTTCCCAGCCCGCCGCAAACCAGCCTTGCGCCTTCTTCAATGCCCACCGCAATCATGCTCTGCACGCGCTGGAACTGCGCGCGGTTGGCAATGGGGCCAAGCATCGTCGCCTCATCAGCCGGGTTACCCACGATGATGGACTCCACCGTTTGGCGGGCCAGCGCCTCCACTTGCGCAAGCCGTTCACGCGGCACGATCATTCGGGTGGGCGCGCTGCACGATTGACCGACATTGCGGAACGCCGCCATCACGCCCAGCGGGACAACCTGTTCAAAATCCGCATCGGGAAGGAGTACGTTCGGCGATTTCCCGCCCAGTTCCTGCGTCACTCGCTTGACCGTAGGGGCTGCCCCCTGCGCCACCAGCACACCCGCCCGGTTGGACCCAGTGATGGAGATCATGTCGATATCGGGATGCGCCGCCATGCCTGCACCCACTTCGCTTCCGGTGCCGTTGACCAGATTGAACACGCCCGCAGGTGCGCCCGCATCATGCACGATCTGCGCAAACATCAGCGCGCTAAGCGGCGAAAGCTCGCTGGGCTTCAGCACCACGGTGCAGCCTGCGGCCAATGCGGGGGCGACTTTGGCGGTGATCTGGTAAAGCGGCCAGTTCCACGGGGTGATCAGGCCAGCAACGCCAATCGGTTCGCGCACGATGGCAGTTGTGCCGCGCATGGTCAGGAAATCATAATCGCGCAGCACATCAATTGCCGCCTTCACATGCGCGGCGGCAAAGGGCACATGCGCCGCGCGGGCATGGGTGATTGCCGCGCCCATTTCCAGCGTCAGGACCTGCGCCAGCGGTTCGGCCCGTTCAAGGATCAGCGCATGAATACGCTCAAGCAGTGCGAGCCTGTCTGCCACGGGAGAGGCCGCAAAAGCCGGAAACGCGGCCCGCGCTGCTGCCACCGCGCCATCAAGGTCAGAACTTGTGCCCGCCACGATCTCTGCCACCAGCGCGCCGTTTGCGGGATTGATGACCGGCAGCCGTTCCGTGCCGGATACGGGCACCCACGCGCCACCGATATAGGCATCGCCCGCCCGCGAAACGGCCTGCGCAATCAGGCCTGTCATCCGACCATGTCCTTGTACTTGTAGTAGGCCCCGACGAACGGCAGGAACCACGGCTTGCCGAAATAGCCCGGAATCGCAGGCCATTCAAAATCGCGCCACGGGTTCAACTCGGCCTTGCCATCCAGCACATCGGCCATGGTCGCGCCCATATAGGTCGCCATGTGGGTGCCGTGTCCGCTATAGCCCATCGAATAGAACACGCCGCTGTCATCACCGCTACGCTCCCCGGCGCGGGGCAGGCGGTCGCTGGTCATGTCAACCATGCCGCCCCAACAATAGTCGATGCGGGCATCGGCCAGTTCGGGGAAGAAGTTCAGCATCGAAGCGCGCAAGATCGCACCGCTTTTTGCATCTGACGCCGGATCGCTCCGGCTTGAAAAGCGCGCACGACCGCCAAACACGATGCGGTTGTCCGGCGTGGTGCGGAAATAGCTGACGAAATTGCGCGTATCCACGGTGTTGCGGCGGTTTGGCGTCAACCGGTCCAGAAGATCGACCGGCAACGGTTCTGTGGCAATCAGATAGGCCCCCACCGGCACAATCCGGCGGCGGAACCACCCGAGCGGACCATAGGCAGACGTGCCGGTGGCGAGCAGCACCTGCTTGGCCTTCACCATGCCGTGCGGCGTGGTCAATTCATGGCCGCCTGCCACCCGGCGCATGCGGATCAGCGGGTTGCGCTCGTATATCGTGCCGCCGCGCCGCACCACGGCTTCGGCAAGGCCCTGCCCATACATGCCCATGTGCATGTTCGCGCTTTTGCCATAGATCATGCCACCAAAGAACTTGTCCGAGCCGATCTCAGCCGGAAGATCGGCGGGCATAACCAGCCGTGTTTCAGGATCAACATTGCGCGCAAGCAGATCTTGCGACCGGATGATCTTGTCAAAATGTTCGGGCTTAGCCGCCAGTTTCAGTTTGCCGACGCGGCCGAAATGGCAATCGATACCTTCTTGGGCAACGATTGATTCCACAAGGTCCACGCCTGCATCGAATGCTTTGTAGAACATGTTCGCGCGGTCCATGCCGAACCGTTCGACCATACCGCCGTAGTCTTGCGCAAAGCCATTGTTGCACATGCCGCCATTGCGCCCGGATGCAGCACCGGCAACGCGATCCGCCTCAAGGACGACAACCTTTGCGCCCTTCTTGGCCAGCGCAAGAGCGGCGGACAAGCCGGTGAAGCCTGCGCCGACAACAACAACATCTGCCGTTCCCTCTGGTCCGCCAGCCGCGCCAGAGGCGAAGGGATTTGCTGAATCCAACCAGTAGGACATCATTTTCATGTCAAAATCTCCGCCTGCAACTGCGGCATTGGAAGGCTGCGCCTGTTCACCATCCCCGCATCCGCTGCCATTGCGTTATGATGGCGCGGCCCGGCCCTTCGACCACATTGTAGATTTCGTGTTGTGCGCAAGTGGCGCAGGCGTGGTTAGGCAAGATGCGCACCCGCGTGCCAATGGGCAGGTCTGGCAACACTCCCACGCTGCCGGGGCGGACTTTGATGATGCCGTGCTCCTGGCTGGCATCTTCGATGATCACATCTCCAAAGGGCTTGCCATCGATGTTGCAAACAAGGCCATATCCCTGATCGACCGGGTGGCGCTGCGTGCCGCGATCACGAGACATGGCCATCCATCCGCCATCGGTCAGGATCCAGCCCTTGTCCGGGCGGTGGCCAATCACTGTGGCCAGCACCGAAACTGCAATATCGTCCACATCGCACACGCCGATGCCGTGCATGACCAGATCGAAGAACGTGAAAACGCCCGCGCGCACTTCGGTAACGCCGGTCAGATCACGGGCGAAATGGGCCGTTGGCGTAGAGCCAACGCTGACAACAGGCGCGGCGTGCCCTGCTGCGCGGAGCATATGCGCAGCAGCAACGGCAGCGGCACGTTCACCCTCTGCCGCTTCGGGCAGACCTTCGCCGCCGCGCGCGCCATAGGATTCCCCGGCGTGGGTGAGCACGCCAGCAAGGTTTACGCCGCCCTGCCTCAAGACATCGGCGATCACCAGCAAAGCCGGATCATCTGGCAAGACACCGCCACGATGCCCATCGCAATCGATCTCAATCAGCACTGCTGGCATCGCCGCACCATCTTGTGCCGCATCGGCAAGCGCGCTGGCCTGCTCAACCGTATCGATCAGCACCGACAGGTGCACGCCTTTGCCCAACAGTTGGCGCGCGCGGCCAATCTTGTCGAGCCCAAGCCCTACCGCATAGGTGATGTCGGAAAACCCGCCGCCTGCAAAGTATTCAGCCTCGGCAAGGGTTGATACGGTGATCGGGCCTGTACCTTGCGGGAACAGTCGCTGTGCAACATCAAGCGACTTGGAGGTCTTCACATGCGGACGAAAAGCCACGCCAAGATCGGCAAGGCGGCTGCGCAGGCGCGCGATGTTTCTGTCCACTTTTGCCAGATCAAGCACTAGCGCAGGCGTTTCCACAGTGTCCAACGTACCTGTGGGTTTGGTTTCGGCATCGAGCGTGGCGGACATCACCATGGTATTCCTACTGCAAAAAGCTTTTTGAATTCAGCCGAGTGACTGGTTTGAAAGGGCAAACAGGGTAGCCCCCGGCTTGGCCTGAGGAGGCTCACCCAGCGCCATGGAGACAACCCGGTCAACCTGAGGCAAGCCGATTTCCACGAGCCAGGGGGCAAGGCCGCAGGCCTCGGTCACGTCGATCCGCACGAAGCCGCCTTCGTGTGCCGATGTAAGCGTGGCGATGATGGCGCGCGCGTCGGCCTGATCGCGCGCAATAACCGGCCCGATGACAACGCCGCGGCCCCAGCGGCGCACGCAGCCATAGCCGACGATTTCGCCTTCACGTTCAACCACAACCACGTCAGCAATGGCGAACAGTGCATCAAGCAACTGGTTGCGGTTCATGCCGCTGGCGCGTTCGTCAATTGCGCCAATGGCACCACGATCCTCAGGCCGGGCTGCCCGAACCGGCACAGCAAGATCAATCGGCGGCACTTTGGCCAGAATGGCCTGATGCTGGGTGACAATTCCAAAAGGTTTGAAGCCAAGACGGGTGTAGAGCGGCTCGCCTTCTTTTGTGGAAATCAGCGTTATCCGCCGTCCGGCAGCGTCGGCCAGCAGGGCGGCCATCAGCCGGCTGCCGATCCCCTGACGCTGCGCATCGGGCGAGACGATAATCATTCCGATAGTGGCAAAGGTATCGCCATAGGGCCACCACAAGGCTGTGCCCGCCAGCTTCCCTTCGGCCTCAACCGCAAAGCCGCGCCCCAGTTTGAGCGCAAAGGCCCAGTCTTCAAGGCGATAGGGCCACACTAATGCCTGCGACAGCCCATGCGCCTGCACGAGGTGGTCTTGCGTGAGCGCAATCGCATTGCCGCTGGCACCTTCTACCATTGACCCGGACATTGCGCAGATACTCCTCAAACCAGATTTGGCATGTTAAGATTAAGCGGGTTTCAGGTGGCAATTTGTTCTGAAAGCCAATCAGGCGCATCGCCCTCATGCGGGACTCGTATTGTGCGGCGGTATTTTCTGCCGCGCCTTCAGCCCGATCGCTTTCAACTAAGATCGCTTTCAACCAAGTGGGCGCTGGGTGGCGAACACCTTCTTCACGTATTCCTCGCTGAGCAAAGCGCAGCCATCGCCCCGGACAAACATGCACACATCCCCCGCCGCAAAGGTTACGCTGGCGTGGGCGTCAGCGAAAGTGACCTTGCCTGCCAGCAGTAGCATCAGTTCGACCTGCCGGTAGGGAATCTGTCGCCGGTGATAGGGCGTGGAATCCCACGTTCCGGCACAGAATTCCGCATTGGCAGACACGTAATCGGAAAAGCTGCGGCAGGTGGGCACTTCGCCCAGCAGATTTTCCAGCGCCGGAGGATTGGAAGGATTGAGCGGCGCGTTGGTGTTAATCTTGATCGGGGCTGCCGTGTTGCCCGGCTTATCGGTGGGCGCAGCATAGACCACGGCCAGCATGTCATCCGACGCGCGCCAGACGAAATCCGCGCCGTAAGGAATGGCCGCCGATTCATCCGGGCCAAGCACGATGGTGGCGCCAGCGCTTTCGATCTGAAGTTTTCCTGCAAGGACCAACACGAACTCATCGGTCGGCAAGGCAGCAACCTGCCCTTCCCCGCGCAGCGCGAAGGCGGAAATCACCGCCTTGTCATCCGCGAATGCCGGTGCCGCGCGGCCCTTAAACCAGTCTTTGGCGGATGCAGTCCCCGCCGCATAGGCCCGAATATCAACCACTGCGGCAACCGTCTGTTCGCGTAGTGTGGTCATGGCTTCATCGTCCCTTCAAAGGCTGAAATCAGTTTTCGCGCAATCGTCAGGTCCTGCAGCGCAATCCCGGAGCTGTCGAACACGGTAATCTGGTCAGGAGCCGTGCGCCCTTCGGCCCGGCCAAGCAGCACATCGCCAAGCGCCACGATCCGCGCGCGGTCCCCGCTGAAATGCTGCAGGTCACCCATCACAACGGCTTGCGCCGGGTGATCGCAGAACAGGGCGGCACGAACGAACAGTTCGGGCGGCAGTTCCTGCTTTCCGGCCGCATCAGAGCCCATGCTGGCCACGTGTGTGCCGGGGCGTATCCAGTCGGCGGAAAACAAAGGTGTGCGCGCCGGTGTGGCGGTCACCACGATGTCGGCCTGTTCGCATGCTTCTTGCGCGGCGCACTGCTTTGCGTTCAGGCCTTCGTTGCGCAGCAATGTGACAAAGGCATCGCCCTTCGCTTGGTCGCGCGCAACGACGAGCACCTGTGTGATCGGCCGCTTACGAGCGATGGCGATGCATTCAAACAGCGCCTGATTGCCCGCGCCGAAAATGGCCAGGGTGGAGGCATCCTTGCGCGCCAGAACGTCCACGGCCACGGCATCGGCGGCAGCAGTGCGATAGGCATTGACTTTGCCCGCCTCAATCACCCACTCCACCCGGCCTACGCGCTGATCGAACAGCAGGATCACCGAATTGTGTCGCGGCAGGCCGATCTCAGGATTGCCCGGCCAGAATGAGCCGACCTTCAGCCCCGCAAAGGCACCGGTGGAAGCAGACTTGATCGAAAACCGGTTCGTTGGCGAAGAGCCGTGGGCCAGCACAGCGGGAAACAGCACGGCATCCTGCACCACGGCAACAAGCGCTTCATGAGCCGCATCGAACGCCATTTCATGCGAAATAAGCGCTGCGGATTCTTCTTCAGAGATAAACTTCACGCGTGATCCCTTGTAAGTTGTTCTTCTGTCCGGTGGCAAAGCACCGCATTGCCAGCTGTCATCACGCGCAACGGCGGCAGCGCAACATCGCATTGTCCAGCCACTGCGACCGGACAACGCGGCAGGAAGCGGCACAGATCCGCACTTTCGGGGCGAAGCGCAAACGGCGCAGCATGCTTTGCAGCAACTTCGGAAAGCCAATCGGTCCGCAGTTCTGGCACCGACGAAATCAGCAGATCGGTGTAGGGATGAAACGGCGGTGCAGCATAAGCATCGCATACGCCGCTTTCCACACAGGTTCCCTTGTATAGGACGACGATCTCATCGCAGAGCGCCTGAACGGTGGCGATATCATGGCTGATGAACAGATAGGCCACGCCAAGGTCCCGTCGCAGTTCGGCCAGCAGCTCCAGAATAGCCTCACGCACCACGGTATCTAGCGCCGAGGTGACCTCATCGCACAAGATCAGATCGGGCTCAGCCGCAAGAGCGCGCGCAAGGTTCACACGCTGTTTTTGGCCACCAGACAATTCGCCGCAGCGGCGATCCGCAATGCCGGCAGGCAGACGGATAAGATCGAGCAGTTCAGCCACACGCGCCTGAGCCTGATGGCCTTGCAGGCCGTGGTAGAAACGCAAAACCCGCCCAAGAATATCTCCCACACTGTGGGAAGGATTGAGTGCGATGTCGGCATTCTGGAACACGATCTGGATCCGCCGCAATTGCTCACGCGTCCGATCTTTCACAGACGCGCCAAGGTGCTGACCATCCAGCGACACCGACCCCGCAGTGGGAGCCAGCAGGCCAGCAACAACCCGCGCCACGGTGGATTTGCCCGAACCGGACTCCCCGATCACACCGACCGCAGCCCCGCGTCCGATCTGTAAGGTAACATCTGTCAGCACAGGATGCGCGGTGCGGCCCTGCCGATCCACCGGCCCATAGCCTGCACAGATGCCATCGATGGACAGCAGTGGCTTGCTTACTGACGCAACCGGCAGGGCTGCTTTGACCAAAGGTCGCGCCGCTGCGAGCAAGGTTTTGGTGTAATCGTCTTCCGGCGTTTCGAGCACCGCCCGCACAGCATTCTGTTCGCGCACTTTGCCGCGGTTGAGCACAAGGATCTGGTCCGCCATCTGCGCGACCACGGCAAGATCGTGCGAAACGTAGACCCCGGTTGCGCCTTGTTCGCGCACCACCTTGCGAAAGGCCTGAAGCACTTCGACTTGCGTTGTAACGTCGAGCGCCGTGGTCGGCTCGTCAAAGATCACAAGTTCGGGCCGGGTGATCAGCGCCATCGCCGCCATCAAGCGCTGCAATTGGCCGCCGGAAAGCTCGTGCGGGTAGCGATTGCCGATGGTTTCCGGATTGGGCAGGGCAAGCGCTGCGAACAGTTCCACAGCATGGGCGCGGGCTTGTGCGCTGGTGGCTGTGCCGTGGATCAGGGCCGGTTCAATCACCTGTTCAATCAACCGGCGCGATGGGTTGAATGCTGCAGCGGCGCTTTGCGCAACATAGGTAATGCGATGCCCGCGTTGCGCCGCAAGATCTGCATCCGCTTTGCCATCAAACGCAGCTTCGCCGACCTGAATCTCCCCGCTGATCTGCGCGCCGCTGCGGGCATAGCCCATCAGCGCCAGGGCAATCGTCGTTTTTCCCGAACCGGATTCTCCGATCAGCGCAAGCACATCGCCGCGCTGGATATTGAACGATACATCATCGACAATGCGCAAGGGCGCGCCATCGGGAGTGCGGACCGTGACAGCCAGATTGCGGACGACAACGTGCGGCGGCGGCATCATTGCACTTTGCCTTGCGTGGCAGCATCGATCAGCAAGTTGACGCCGACCGTCAGGCTGGCAATCGCCGCGGCCGGAGCCATGATCGCCAGCGCGCCTTCGGCAAGGCCCGAGGTGTTTTCCCGAACCAATGAACCAAGATCTGCATCAGGTGGCTGCAGGCCCAGCCCCAGAAAGCTGAGGCCCGACAGCAGCAGCACGATGAACACGAAGCGCAGGCCAATATCGGCAAAGAGCGGGCGGATCATGTTAGGCAGGACTTCGCTCACCGCCAGATAGAGCCGCCCCTCGCCCCGGGCACGCGCCACTTCGACATAATCGAGCCGGGCCAGCCCGACCGCCAGCGAACGCGCGATGCGGAAATTGCCGGGCACATAGGTGATGGCGATAATCAGCGTCAGCAGCACCAGCGAAGAGCCGAACGCTGCGACCAGCACCAGCGCGAAGATCTTGCTGGGAATGGAAATCAACGTGTCCATCGAACGCGAGAGCAGTTCGTCCACCCACCGCGCGCCTACCGCTGCGGTCAGCGCAAGGCCCGTCCCGATGCTGGCTGCAATCGCCACGGCAAGCGCAGACAGGCCCACGGTAAAGCGTGCGCCCGAAAGCAGTCGGCTAAGCACATCGCGCCCCAGAAAATCGCTGCCCAGCCAGAATTCGCTGCTCGCCCCGGCAAAGACTTCCTCGTTGGCGAAAGAGCCAGGCGGATAGGGCGCGATGAACGGCCCAACAATCGCAATCACGATCCAGAACAGCACCAGCGCAAGGCCGATCTTTCCAGACAACGGCAAAGCCTTTGTCGCACGAATGATGCCAGAAGCCGTCATCCCTGACGCAGCCTTGGATTGGCGAGGATCGCCACGGTATCGGCAATCAGCACCAGCAGCAGATAGGTTGCGCAAAAGATCATCGCGCAGGCCTGCAACAACGGCATATCGCGCGAGGTGACAGCATTCACCATCAGGCTGGCAAGGCCGGGATAGCTGAAGATAGTCTCCACGATAATTGCGCCTCCAAACAGGTAGGATAGGCTGAGCGCCATGGCATTGACGATGGGGCCGACCGCATTTGGCAATACGTGGCGGAAGATCAGGCGGCGTTGCGACACGCCCTTAAGCCGAGCCATTTCGACATAAGGCCGGTCAAGCTCGGCGATGATTGCGGCGCGGATCATCCGGCCCAGTTGCGCGATCACGCCAACGCCCAGCACCATCACCGGCATGGCATAGGCGCGCAGGAATTCCCACAGAGTCGGGTCTTGCGGCACAATCGTAATCGATGGCAGCCACAGCAGCTTTACCGAAAACACCAGCACGGCAATCGTCGCCACCAGAAATTCGGGCAAGGCAACCATGGCCAGCGTCGCGATATTGAGCGCCCGGTCTGTGCCACGCCCTCTGGATACCGCCGATGCAATGCCGATGAGAAAAGCTATGGGCACCGAAAACAGCGTGGTCAGCCCGGCCAGTGTCAGCGTGTTGGGCAACCGTTCCGATATTATCTCGGCCACTGGCTTATTTGCCACTAGTGACTGTCCCGGATCGCCTAGGGCGATGCCGCGAAGCCATTCGAAATAGCGGACGATTGCTGGCCGATCTAGGCCCATCTCTTGCCGCAGGGCTGCAATCTGCTCAGGCGTTGCCCCCTGTCCCAGCAATTCCTGCGCAGCATCGCCGGGTAGCAGACCACTGATCGTAAAGATGACAGCCGAAACGAGCACAAGCGTGATGAGCGCCAACCCGGTGCGCTTGAGCACAAGCTTTGCCGGTCCGCGCCAAGCCGAGGCGGAAGACGCGCCGCTCATGCGTCTAACCACACGTGTTCGCCAAAGGTATAGCCCATCAACCCACCCAGCGGGACCGGCTGAAGCCCGCGAATGCGGCGATCATAGCCATCAAGAAGGCTGATGAAGACCGGGATACCGATGCCGCCGGTCCGGTGGATCATCCACTGCATCTCGCCGTAAATAGCCTTGCGCAACGCCTCATCACGCGTCTGGCGCGCTTCGATCAGCATCTGGTCAAACTTGCTGTTCTTCCAAGCGGCTTCGTTTTCGGTCGCTTTCGACTGGAAAAACAGGCTGAACATCAGGTCGGTTGTCGGCCGCTGGTTGATGTTCCCGAAGGTCAGCGGATGGCGCATCCAGTGCGTGGACCAATACCCATCGCTGGGCACACGGTTCACTGCCAGCTTCAGCCCGATCTGCGCAGCGTGTTCCTGCAAGATGGAGCCCATGTCCACCGACTGGGTCGCCGCGGGCGACACATAAACAGGCAGCCGCGTACTCAACAATCCCGAGCGCTTGAGATAGAATTTGGCCTTTTCAGGATCAAAGGCGCGCTGCGGGATCGACGGATTGTAATAGGGGTCCAGCGGTGAAATCGGCTGATCGTTGGCAATCGTCGCATAACCGCGAAACAAGGCGCGCTTGATCAAATCACGATCAAGCAGATGCTTCATCCCCAGCACGAAGTCGGGATTTCCGGCAACCGGATGGTCCTGCCGCATGACAAGATCCGTATACACACCCGATTTGGTTTCCATGATCAGGTGCGATGACGAAGCCTTCACCCGCTTGACCGACCCCGGACTGACCGCGATCACCATCTGCACATCGCCCGAAAGCAGCGCATTTACGCGGGACAACTCATCAGGGATGGCGATCAGTTCGATCTCATCCAGATAGGGTTTGCCCGGCTTCCAGTAGTTCGGATTGCGCTGCACGATTGTGCGGATGCCCGGCGCAAAGGATTTCATCATGAATGGACCGGTACCATTGGCCACGCTGAAATCGCGCCTGCCATTTTCCACCATGGCAAATTGCGGCTGCGCCAGAATGATTGGTATGTCGGGATTGGGGCCCGTCAGCCGCAGTTCCACCGTAAGCGGGCCAATGCGGCGCGCGCTTGCGAACTGTTCGGCCACCGCTTTGACCTTTGACCCTGTTTTTGCATCTTTGTGCCGAAGAAGCGAGTAAACAACATCGTCTGCCGTGAACGGCTTTCCATTATGGAAATGCACGCCGCGACGCAGGCGAATGGTCCAGACGAGATTGTCGTCCGTTTCAATTGCCTCAGCAAGTCCCGGCCGCGCCTGCAATCTGTCGCCATATTGCGTCAGCCCGCTGTACAGCAGGAACATGCGCATAAAGTCGCTGGAATTTCCGCTTTTGGCAGGATCAAGCGTATCTGCGGTCGATGCAGAAATCCCCGCAACACGAATGCGTCCGCCAACCCGCGGCCTGCCAATCAATTGCTCAGCCGGAGCCAGCGCGGCTCCTGCTGCCAATCCGCCAAGCAGGCCACGGCGTGACAGCATCAGAGGCCGACCACTGCTGGCAGTGCGCCGATGTGGGGGATTTCGACATCGCGATAGTTCGCGTTCGAGGGCTCATGCCCGCGCCCAATGAACACCCGGCAGCCAAAGCCCAGATCGGTGGCGGTGTTCTGATCATAACGGAAGCTGGACGAGACATGCATGCCGACTTCTGGCCCCATGCCCAGCTGATCGAACATGTATTCAAAGGCCTGCATGCGCGGTTTGTAGGCCTGTGCACTTTGCGCGGTGTAGACCTTGTAGAAGGTGGCGCCGAGCAGCCCGACATTGTCCATGATCTGGCTGTTCATCGCATTGGACAGGATCACCAGCGGGATTTTGTCACAGATTTTGGAGAGGCCGCCAGGCACATCCTCATGCGGACCCCAGGTAGGCACGGCTTCATAAACCGCATCAGCCTCTGCCTCGCGAAATTCCACGCCCCACTTCTTCGAGCAACGCTCAAGCGAATTGGCAATGACATCGCGATAGGGCTTCCATGCGCCGAGCACTTCATCAAAGCGGTAGGCGCTCCAGTCCTTGCAGAATGCCGGCAGCGCTTCGGCAGGAAGACGATCAGCATAGAAGGCAGTTGCCATTTCGGTCATGCGAAAACGGGTCAGCGTGCCGTAGCAATCAAAGCTGATGAACTTGGGGGTGAAAACGGCTGTGCTCATGACGTTCAATCAATCCCTGTCTGAAGCTTCCGGTCAGGCCGGACGGCAATTGGTGACATGTGAAGATCACCACTTGCGAGGCAGAACTTGCATCCGTTAATGTTCTCACGGAGCCTCCATCCACTTCTTTTTGTGCATGCCACAGCACAAAGTGCCGCAGCTTAATAGCCGCGCGTCCGGTCCACCTCGCCCAGCAGCGGATCACCTGCGAGCAGGCGCAAGACATTGTCTGCCAAGACTGCGCCCGCTGTGGCATGCCGGGTTTCGGCGGCTACGTGCGGGGTCAGGAAAATGGCGGGATGACTATAAAAAGGGTGCCCATCCGGCAGCGGCTCTGGTTCTGTCACATCAAGCATCGCTACGCGCAGGTGGCCGGAATCGAGCACCGCAATCAGATCGTCAGCCACCAGATGCCCGCCGCGCCCGGCATTGATCACGGCGCTGCCCGATGGCATTTTGGCGAATGTTTCACGGCATAGAATGCCGCGCGTCTCCGGCGTCAACGGCAGCAGGCACACGAAGATGTCGGCTTGCGCCAGAAAGACATCAAAGCCATCTGCTCCGGCAAAGCACTGCACGCCTTCGATCGCATGGGCGCTGCGGCTCCAACCCGAAAGCGTAAAGCCAAGCGGCTTGAGCATTTCGAGCGCGGCCTTGCCCAATTCGCCAAGCCCCATGACGCCAACCCTGGTTTCTGCCGCCAGCCGCGTGTGGCGGTAGGACCAGCGGCCAGCGCGCTGTTCGCCAATGAAAAACGGCAGATCGCGGTGCAGTGCAAGGCAGGCCATGGCCACATATTCCGCCATGCCTGTGATGATCCCCTGCTCCACCATGCGCACCACCCGCACCTGCGGCGGAAGCGCGGACAGCGGCAACTGATCGATCCCCGCGCCCACACTGAACAGCACTTCCAGATTGGGAAACTGCGCGATGAAATCGGCAGGGGCATTCCACGCAGCAAGATATCTTACCGAAGCTGGATCGACCAAATCGTGGCCATAGCGGCAAAAAGGCAATTGCGGCACACGCGCCGCAAAGATTTCGGCCCAAACGGCCCCGCGCGCTTCAAGGCCATGATAGAGGAAAGTCATCCGCCGAACGTCCCTTCACAGCGTAATTTAGTCAACTGCCCCAACAAATAGGGGGCAGGCAGCCATGACTGCCCGCCCCGATTTGCTTGCATTCAATCAGAAAGAGAACGTGGCCCGAACATTGAAGGCGCGTGGAGCGCCCGGCGCCACCCACAGTCGTGCATAGGATGCGGTGTAGAACTGTTTATCGAATAGATTGGTAACGTCTGCTGTCAGCTTTACCCCATCTGCCGGTTCATAGCTGGTCATCACGCGGGCCACGACATAGCCCGGCAGTTCAAAGGTCGAACCCGTTTCGCCTAGGCGCTTGCCCACATAATTGATCCCGCCGCCCAGCGTAAAGCGGCGTTCGCCGATCATGAACCCCTTGCTGGCGATGAGGTTCGCCGCGTGCGCCGGAATGTTGATCAGCCGGTCGCCGGGATTGATGGTCAGGCCAAAGTCCCTGTCCCCTGCCCGCGTTGTCCAATTGGCATCCAGATAGGCGTAAGTGGCGATCACCATTATGTCGCCGGGCAGATTGGCGTTGAAATCCAGCTCAATCCCGCGAGACCGCGCAGCGCCACCGGCAATCGAGAACCCGGCATTTGCCGGATTAGGATCGGCGGTCAGAATGTTATTCTTGGTCATCGTGAAGGCAGCGATGGACCCGCTGATCGGACCACCCGGCTCACCCAGACGCAGACCCACTTCATAGGATTTGCTCATTTCAGCCGGGAATGGATTGCTGGCGGCATCAACACCGCTGTTCGGACGATACCCCTCGCCGTATCCGCCGAAGATCGAAAGATCATCGTTGATCTCAAACAACACGCCGCCCGTTGGGCTGAACTGCTTCTGGTTGACGAGGATAGTGCGGTTGTTGGCGCGGTTCAGCACCGTCTGCTTGAAGTTGTCATAGCGCCCGCCCACACGCAGCTTCAACCGGTCGGTCAGGTCGATTTGGTCCTGGAAATAGATGCCCCACGCCTTTTGCGTTTCAAAGGTGTTGGTCAGCGGCGTCGCGCCCAGGGCCAAAGTCTGGCCATAAACCGGGTTGAAGATGTTCACGGCATAATTTCCCGCCGTGATCGGCGCGCCGGTCGTGTAGTTTAAAGGACGTCCGCGAAACTGCAGCAAGTCGATGCGAAAACGGTCCCAATCGGCCCCTACGAGAACATGGTGCTTGATCCCGCCGGTGTATAGATTTCCCGAAATCTCTCCTCGCACGACCAAGTTGTCGGTGCTGTAATCGCGTGAACGGCGCTGACGGGCCAGAAAGTTGCCCGGCTTGCCCAGCGTCTGTCTGCGATTGGTCCCGATGGGATCGAGTTCAGCCTCGCTGGAAAAGCCTTTGAATTCGGTTTCGCGATAGCTCAGGCCGGCAAGGAAGTACCAGTCGCCACCCAACTTTTGCTGGAACTGCACCTGATGGCCCAGCACATTCACTTCCATCCGCCCGTCGCCCGGTTCGCCAAAGAAAGTCGACCGGTCAACCACGCCAAGCTGGCCGTTCACCGCAATCGTGCCGCGGTCAAAGGGCACGCGATTGTTCATGAACTCCAGTTCATAAGAAATGCTGGTGTCCTTGCTCGGCGTGAACACGATGGAAGGGTTGGCGGTGTAAAGCGTCTGACGCACCACATCGCGGAAGCTGTCCCCATCTTGCGCTGCACCGTTCAGACGGATCGCCACGGTATCGCTAAGGGAAAGGTTATAGTCGGCTTCTACGCGGAAGGTGTTCCAGCTGCCGCCTTGCACCGCAAAGCTGCCGAAAGTCTCACCGACCTTGGCCTTTTTGGTGATGATGCTGATGGTCCCACCAGGCTCACCCCGGCCAAAGACTGCGCCGTTGGGGCCCTTGAGGATTTCGATCTTTTCGATGTTGGACGCATCACGCGGGCCACCGTAACCACGACCAGCATTGAAACCGTTCACCAGCACGCCACCAGCAAAGTTTTCGTCTCCGGCAAAACCGCGAATGGCAAAACCGTCGAACAGGCCGCCAAAATTGTTCTGCCGCGCAACGCCACTGGAAAGATCAAGCGCGGTATCGAGCCGGGTGATGTTGAGATTCTGCAGCGTCTTGGCATCGATCACCTGCACGCTCTGGGGAATTGCCGAAAGGGGAACATCGCCACGATACTGTTGGCGCTGGCCCACAACGACCATCTCTTCGGCCATCTGCGCTTCGTCGCCATCAGCCGCAGCGCTTTGCGCAAAGGCTGCCATCGGCATCGCTCCCATCGCTACGCCGATCGCCAGCGCGGCCTTAAGTGCGGACATTTTCATCATCGCCACTTTACCCCTATTCGTGATGCGTTTCATCGATCCCACCCGCCGCATGTAATACTATTACATGCGGATCAAGCGAAACCAGCGTTGAGCCGTCCTGCGTCTTTTTTGTTTGTGAGAGGAGCCTATGCCCCCACCAGCGAATCTTGCGTCGAAAGGGTAAGCGCGAACGAACGATTATTGTGAAATTGATATGACACCGGCAAGTTTGTGCCGTTCGAGCCAATCTCCCTGTTTGCGCTTGGTTCTGGTGGGTCAACCCACTTTCAGGTCGCGAAACAAAAGTGTTAATAATAGAGTGCTCGATATGGTGCCACGATGAGGCATTCTGCCCCTCTTATCGCCAAAGGCAATCTTTACGACCACATTTATGCATTAGGTCGATCATAAAAAATGCGCTAATTTGATGGTTCAGAGCTACTGGAGAACGACGATGGACATGAAGACGGGCGAAATGGGCGCAAAATGCCCCTTCCATGCCGCAGATGGCGGCGTTCGCGCGCTGCTGGGCCGCACCAACCGCGATTGGTGGCCCGATGCGCTGCAGCTCGATATTCTGACGCAGAACGGCACCTCGCCCGATCCGATGGGCGCAGACTTCAACTATGCCGAAGCGTTCAATACGCTCGATTACAACGCGCTCAAAGCCGATCTGCGCGCCCTGATGACAGACTCGCAAAGCTGGTGGCCCGCCGATTACGGCCACTATGGCCCGTTTTTCATCCGCATGGCGTGGCACTCTGCCGGAACCTATCGCACGGCTGATGGGCGCGGCGGATCGAGCAGCGGGCAGCAGCGCTTCGCCCCGCTCAATTCCTGGCCAGACAACGGCAATCTGGACAAGGCGCGCCGCCTGCTCTGGCCGATCAAGCGCAAGTACGGCAAGCATATCAGCTGGGCCGACCTGTTCATCCTGACCGGCAATGTCGCCATCGAAAGCATGGGCGGGCCGGTGTTCGGCTTTGGCGGCGGCCGTGCCGATACGTTCGAACCTGAACGCGACGTCTATTGGGGCACCGAGGCCGCATGGGTCGATACCGGCGCGGAAACGCGCATCCAGCCTGACAAGGGCCTTGAGCTGGAGAACCCGCTGGCCGCGATCCAGATGGGCCTGATCTATGTGAACCCCGAAGGCCCCGGTGGCGTGCCTGATCCACTGCAGTCTGCGCGCGATATGCGTGTGACGTTCGAACGCATGGGCATGAACGACGAGGAAACCGTGGCGCTGACGGCAGGCGGCCATGCTTTCGGCAAGGCACACGGTGCTGTTCCCGCCGATCAACTGAGCGGCGCCCCGGAATCCGAAGCGATGGAGCTTATGGGTTTTGGCTGGGCGACGGATGCCGAGCAGATCGACAACGGCCACATCACCACTTCAGGCATCGAAGGCGCATGGACGCCCAACCCCACGCAATGGGGCGGCGATTATTTCCGGCTGTTGTTCAAGTATGATTTCGAACTGGTCCGCAGCCCGGCTGGTGCCCACCAATGGCAACCGATCAATCCCGATCCGTCAGACATGGCACCCGATGCCCGCGATCCTTCCAAGCGCGTGCCGACGATGATGACCACCGCCGACATGGCCCTGAAGATGGACCCCGAATATCGCCGGATTTCCGAACGCTTCCGCGATGATCAGGCGGCGCTGGACGATGCCTTTGCCCGCGCTTGGTTCAAGCTGTGCCACCGCGACATGGGACCAAAGGCGCGCTATCTTGGCCCTGAAGTTCCGGCAGAAGACCTGATCTGGCAAGATCCGGTTCCGGCTGGCACAACGCCTTCGGACGCCACTGTTGAAGCTTTCAAGGCTGCGATCCTAGGCAGTGGCCTATCCGTGTCTGAACTGGTCAAAGCCGCTTGGGCCTCTGCCTCAACCTATCGCCGCACCGACCATCGCGGCGGAGCCAACGGCGCACGCATCCGGCTTGCCCCGCAAAACGGTTGGGCCGTGAACGATCCCGAAGAACTGGCACGCGTGCTGTCGGTGATCGAAGGGCTGCGCGGTGATCTGTCGATGGCCGACGCCATCGTGCTGGCAGGCACCGCTGCGGTTGAAAAGGCCGCGCGCGATGCAGGCTTTGATATTACCGTGCCCTTCACCGGCGGACGCGGCGATGCCACGGATGCGCAGACCGATGCGGACAGCTTTGCCGTACTGGAACCGCGCGCCGATGCCTTCCGCAATTACCTCGCCACGCGGCAGACCGTGAAGACCGAAGAACTGATGCTGGACCGGGCACACTTGCTGGGCCTTTCGATCCCACAAATGGCCGTCCTGGTGGGCGGATTGCGCGTGCTTGGTGCCACCGCTGGCAACACCGATCTTGGCGTGCTGACCGACAGGCCGGGGCTGTTGACCAACGACTTCTTCGTCAACCTGCTCGACATGGGAACGAAGTGGAAGACCGTGGACACCAGTGGCGACGAGGAATTCGTCGGCACTGACCGCGCTTCGGGCACTCCCCGCTGGCGTGCAACCCGGACGGACCTCGTGTTCGGCTCGAACTCGCAACTGCGCGCAGTTTCGGAAGTCTATGCAGAGATTGGCAATGAGGCGAAATTCGTGTCCGATTTCATCGCCGCATGGACCAAGGTCATGAACGCAGACCGGTTCGACCTTGCCTGAGACGTGATCTGAAAGCTCCAGCCTCGGGTTGGCAACCCGGGGCTGGATCATTCAGAAGTGGCCGCCGATGATGCCGCGTGTGGCGCTTCATATGTCGCCCAATTGCTGTCCGCCGATGGAACGGGCGGCAGTCCTGCAGGGCCAACGGGATCAAGCACGCCATTCTCCGGCTTCACCCGCAATTGGTGCAGATGCACTTTGGCGATCATGTTGGCCGATATCGGCGCGGTGATGAACAGGAACAGCGATATCAGCAGTTCGTGCAGCGCCCATGCTCCTTCGGCCAGATGAAAGAACAGGATCGACCCCACCAGCATTCCGCCAAGCCCCAGCGTTGTTGCCTTGGTTGGCCCGTGCAGCCGCTCCATCAGCGTGGGCAACCTGACCATGCCCCAACTGCCGATCAGCGCGAAAGTGGCTCCGATCACGATCATGGCGCTGATGGCGATATCGGCAAGGGAATCCAGCACGCTCACTCCACAATGTCCCCGCGCAGCAGGAACTTGCAATAGGCCACTGTGCTGATGAACCCGACCATCGCCAGGATCAGCGCTGCTTCGTAATAGGTGCCGCGTGCCGTGGCGATGCCGATCAGGACGATCACCGCAATCACGTTGATGACCATCGTGTCGAGCGCCACGATCCGGTCCCCGATGGTCGGTCCCTTTAGCAATCGCCACACGTTGCAGCACAAGGCCAGCGCCAGACAGACGAAGGCATAGTCAACGGCATAATCGATCATTTGAAGACCCCTTTCAGGCGGGCTTCATAACGCACCTTGATCCGCGCAATCTCACTTGCGGGATCAGGCGCGTGAAGGGCGTGGACCAGCAGGTAACGGCCGCAAGATGATACGTCTGCCGATACCGTTCCGGGCGTCAGGCTGATGGTCCCGGCCAGCACCGTGATGGCCTCGGGCGTATCCAGTTCCAGCGGAATGGTCAGCCACGCAGGCCGCAGATCGCGATTGCGGCAGAACAGGATAATCGCGGCCACCTCGAAATTGGCCACGATAATGTCCCACAGGACCAGCGCAATGAAGGCAAGCCCAGCGGTATAATTGACCGAGGGCCGACCCGGCCAAAACGGCGCGGTAAACAGCGGCAAAAGGATGCCAATAACGATGCCCATCAGCACACCGCCTGCAGTAATGGCATTGGCCATCAGCAGCCAAACGATGACTAGCAGAACCGACAGACCGGGGTGCGGGATCAGGCGGCGCATATCAACGCTCCCCCAAAACGGCGCGGGCGGTGGCGGCGCGATCAAGCACCTGCTCTGCCGCTGCCGTGCCATAATCGGTAACCGGGCCCGCCCCGGCTGACAGGCCGGCAAGCAACGCAAGTACGATGATTGGGGCAATGAGATCGGAACTGGATACAGGCGGCGGCTGGTAACCGGCAGAGGCCTCTGCTTCCTTCCAGAAAATTGCGCTGCCCGTGCGGGCAAAGCCGATCACACCGATCAGGGTCGTGCCCAAAATCGCACCCCACGCCCAGCCCCAGCCCGCCACATCAGTGACCGAGCGCAGAATCAACAGCTTGCCGATAAAGCCTGAAAGCGGTGGCAAGCCCGTCGCCGCAATGGCTGCTCCCATGAACAGCAGGGCAACCAATTGCCTTTGCTGGAACATTGGCCCGGGCACGGCCCGGTCAGCATAGCTCGCGCGGCGGCGGGCCACGATATCGGCCACCAGAAACGACGCCGCCCCGGCAAAGGTTGAATGGACGAGGTAGTAGATTGCAGCGCCCAGCGTGTCCTGCTGCCATCCGGCCACGGCAATCATCAAGGTGCCGGTGGACCCGATCACGGCATAAGCGGCCTGTTCCGAAAGTTCGCGGGCCACAAACACCCCGGCAAAGCCCACGATGGCGGTCAATATCGCGGCTGGCAGCAGATAGGGAGCAGGCACCCATGCCGCAGCGCCTGCATCATCGCCAAAGACCTGCGGGATCACGCGGATCATCGCATAGACGCCCACTTTGGTCATGATCGCAAACAGCGCCGCAACCGCTGGAGTTGAAACCGCGTAAGTGCGCGGCAACCACAGATGCAGCGGCACAATCGCCGCTTTCAGCGCAAAAACGCTGGCCAGCAGCAGCGCCGCCACGCGCAACAGGCCCTGATCATCGGGCGCAATCGCCGCAACCCGCAGGCCCATGTCCGCCATGTTGAGCGTGCCCGTCAGCGCATAGAGCAGGCCCAGCGCAATCAGGAACAGCGACGAGCCGACGATATTGACGATCACATACTGCACACCTGCCTTCAACCGCGCAGGCCCCTGCCCATGCAGCATCAGCCCATAAGACGCGATCAGCAGCACTTCGAAAAACACGAAGAGGTTGAACAAGTCGCCGGTCAGGAATGCCCCGTTCAGGCCCATCAACTGGAACTGAAACAGCGGGTGAAAGTGCCAGCCCTTGCGGTCAGACCGCGTGATAACCGCGTGGGTTAGGGCAATCAGCGACAGACTGGCCGCCAAAGTCAGCATGATGGCCGAAAGCCGATCAACCACCAGCACAATGCCGAACGGCGCAGGCCATTCACCCAATTCATAAGTGCGGATTGTGCCGTCCCCGGCAGCATGGAGCAAAATCACAGCTGCAGCCAGCATCGCCATGCAGGACGCAAAACCGATGCCGACGCCCAGCCACCGCCTTCGGCGCATGACCAGCAGCGCTATCGGTGCGGCAACTGCGGGGATGACGATCGGCGCAATGGCAAGATGCGATGCAACACTCATCCGCGCGGCTCTGCGGTCACGTCTGAGCACTCATCCTGATCGCCAGCACATTCGTTGCCATCAACCTGATCGCTGCCGGTTTCCAGAAAGCTGCGAAGAGACAGCACCACGGCCAGCGCCGTCATCCCGAACGTGATCACAATGGCCGTCAGGACAAGCGCCTGCGGCAAAGGATCGGCATAGTCGGTGACACCCTTTTGCAGGATTGGCGGGCGATCAATCGTCAACCGCCCGGACGCAAAGAGGAACAGGTTCACGGCATAGGAAAACAGCGTAAGCCCAAGCACAACCTGAAACGTCCGCGCCCGCAGCGAAAGATAGATACCGCCTGCCACCAACACGCCAATGGCGCTGGCGACCAGAAATTCGAGGGTCATTGGCCCTCCTCCTGCTGCGCGGCAAGGCTGGCAGCATGGGCCCGCGCCGCCCGCTGGGCAATCTGGCTAAGCTGCGCCAGCGCCATCATGACCGCACCAAACACCACCGCCAGCACACCCAGATCGAACAGCATGGCAGTTGCCAGTTCAACTTCGCCCACCAGCGGAATATCGAAATAGCCGAAAGAACTGGTCAGGAAATTGGCCCCGAACACAAGTGATCCCAGCCCTGTTGCCAGCGCCACAAGAACCCCGGACCCGATCAGCAAATGCTCCCCCACCTTGCGGCGCGCATCGGTCCAGTCAAAGCCTGAGGCGAGATATTGCAGCAGGAACGCAATCGCCATCACCAGCGCGGCAATGAAGCCTCCGCCCGGCTGGTTATGGCCGCGCAGGAAGATGTAATTGCCCACCGCCAGCACCAGTGGCAGCAGGATGCGCGTAGCCATCACGAACATCACCGGGTGGCGTTCGGGCGAATGCGGCATGTCTTCCTGCCAAGTGCCCAGCCGCGCCCCGGCCGCACCGCGCGTTGCCGTATCGAGCAGGGCATAGATCGCAAGGCCTGCAATCCCCAGGACGATAATCTCACCAAGCGTATCGAAGCCACGGAAATCAACCAGCGTGACATTGACGACATTTGTGCCGCCGCCACCGGTATAACTGTTGGCAATATGATAGGCCGATATCGGATCATTGGCATTGCGCGTCAGCATCGCCCAAGCCGCACCACCGACGCCCAATCCACCGGCAACCGCCAGCGCACCATCGCGCGAACGCCTGCCCTTGCTCGACAGTTGTGGCGGCGTCTTGGGCAGGAGATTGAGGGCTAGCAGCAGCAGCAGAATTGTGACTACCTCGACCGAAATCTGCGTCAACGCCAGATCAGGGGCCGAAAGGTGGACGAAGGCCAGGGCAATGACCAAGCCGATCACGCTAACATAGACGAGCACCAGAAACCGCTGGCGCTGAGCCAGCACCACCGCAACCGTGGCGGCGATCAGCAGCCCCCAAGCGATCACCGCCACCACCGATGCAGGTTGGCCTGCACGTGGGCCGGTAAGGCTTCCGCCACCGGCCGTTGCTCCTTCGATAAACAGCGCAACAACCACCGCAAAAGCGGCAAGCAACATGCGCTGCAGCGATGGCGTGTGCAATGCCACGATCAGCTTGCGAATACGCTTGTCGGCATAAGCCATCGCGCGTTCGAACACGACCTTGGCATCAAGGTGGCGCACGCTCTCATAAGCGCGCAGCAGCGGCGCGTGCTGCCACAGCAGCAGTGTGCCAAGCGCTACGGCAGCCACGCTCATCCCCAGCGCCGGGTTGACGCCATGCCACAGCGCCAGCCCCAGCGGTGGTGCCGCCTCGCCCAGTACCGCACCCGCTGCAGCAGAAACCAGCGGCCCTGCCAGCGTCATCGGGATCAGGCCAAGCAGCACCGCCAACACCACCAAAAATGCCGGTGAAGCCCACATTCCAACACTCGGATCATGCGCTTTTGTATGAACCTGAGCATCGCGCGGCTTGCCGAAAAACAGATGAACCGCAAGCCGCAGCGAATAGGCGACCGACAAGGTGGCCGCCACTGTTGCCACCACTGGCACCAGCCAGGGAAGGCCAAGCAGGCCAATATGCAGCGTCTCGTCCAGCATCATCTCTTTCGAAATGAAGCCCCCAAAGGGCGGAAGTCCTGCCATCGACGCTGCGGCCAAGGTTGCCACCAGCGCGGTGATCGGCATGGCTTTGCCAAGCCCACCCAGCTTGCGGATATCGCGCGTGCCCGTTTCGTGATCGACGATCCCTACCGCCATGAAGAGCGCGGCCTTGAACGCGGCGTGATTGAGGATGTGCAGCACTGCGCCAACAGCCGCCAGCTTGATCGAAAAGCCCAGCAGCATCACCAGCAGGCCCAACTGGCTGATGGTGGAATAGGCCAGAATGCTCTTCAGATCGTGCCGGAACAACGCCACCCAAGCGCCGATCAACATGGTGATAAGCCCCGTCCCACTGACGATGACGGTGTAAAGTTCTGTCCCCGAAAGCACCGGCCACAACCGCGCCAGCAGAAACACGCCCGCCTTCACCATCGTGGCCGAATGCAGATAAGCACTCACCGGCGTTGGCGCTGCCATCGCGTGCGGCAGCCAGAAATGGAACGGAAACTGCGCCGACTTTGTAAAACAGCCGATCAGGATCAGGATCAGCATCACCGGATAGAGCGGCGAGGCCTGCACAAGATCACCGCGCTGCAAAATGGTCATCAGATCAAACGACCCGGCAATCGTCCCCAGCAGCACCATGCCTGCAATCAGCACCAGCCCGCCGCCGCCCGTCACCGCCAGCGCCATGCGCGCGCCCTGCCTTGCCTCTGCCTTGTGTTTCCAAAAGCCGATCAGCAGGAACGAAGACAGACTGGTTAGTTCCCAGAACACCAGCAGCAGCAGAATGTTGCCGGAAATGACAATACCCAGCATCGCCCCCTGAAACAGCATCAGGCTGGCAAAAAACCGCCCCGTCGCTTCGGTCGGAGCCAAATAGAAGTGGCCAAAAATTACCACCAGCAAACCGATGCCCAATACCATCAGGGCAAACAGCAGCCCCAGCGGATCGAGCATCAGGGAGAAATCAAGTCCAAGTGCAGGCACCCATGGTGCCGAAACCGCAAATACTTCACCTGCGAGTACGCGCCCGGCCGAGGCCAGCACGATGATCAGCCCCACTGCACTTCCCGCAGCAGCCAGACCGCTATGCCATGCCAAGCTTTTTTTACCGACCACTGCAATCAGAAAGGCAGCAAGGAATGGCAGAAAAACAAGCGGATAAAGGGTCAGTTGGAGTGCCATTGTCTGGCCCTGATGCTCCTGTTCAATAGCTTATGCAGTTTGATTTGCTGTCCCCGTCAGCGCCTGTCCTAGACGTTGCAGACAAAGGAAAACAAGGAAAACCAGCCCAACAGCAGCGCCTTCCTAGCAAGAATTGCCGGGACGCTTGTCCCACGGGCGTATTGCCAAGACCGAATTGTTCAGGCTCACTCTCCAAAATAAAAACACAGGGAGGGCGATTCGATGGCAGCAGCTGGCCTGTCCGCAGCAGCACGTGGCGCAACACCTGTTGCCAGCGTAAACCCCGTTCGCACGCGCGCCGATTGGGCAGCGATGCGAACAGCCGTGCTTGAAAACCCCGGAGCGTTCCACGCCAACATCGCGGCAGAACGGATCCACTGGTTCGTCGCCGACCAAGGCACGGCGGGCACATGGCTGACCCGCGATAGTGCTGGCACATGGTCCGGCTGGGATGCCACCACTGGCGCGCCGGTCACCGCTGAACTCTCTGCAGATTTCGCACCATGGACAACCGCGTTTGACGCCTCGAACCCGCCGCACTGGCGCTGGTTCAACGGCGGCCGCACCAATGCCGCCTTCAACGAGATCGACCGCCACGTGCTGGCCGGCCACGGCGATGAAGCCGCACTGATCTTCGAAGGCGACCGCTGGGACATGGCGGCAGACGGCGGGCGCGGCGCGCCGGTCGATACCTTCACCGTCTCGCGCAAGCGGCTCCTGCTCGAAGTCGCCAAGTGCGCCGTTGCGCTGGAAACGCTGGGGCTGAAGGCGGGCGACCGCATTGCGCTCAACATGCCCTCGATCGTGCCGCAGATCTTCTGGACCGAAGCGGCCAAGCGGATGGGCATTGTCTACACGGCAGTGTTCGGCGGCTTCAGCGACAAGACCCTGTCTGATCGCATTGCCGATGCTGGCGCGCGCGTGATCGTCACGTCAGACGGCAGCTATCGCAGCGCGCAAGTTGCTGCGTTCAAGACCGCCTATACCGATCCTGCGCTCGACAACTACGTGCCTGTGACCACTGCGCTGGCCGTGCTGGCGGCGACCGACCTCGGGCTTGATCCGGCAGACGCCGCCGTGATCAACACCACCGTTGCCGAAACGCTTGCGGGCGAAGTCACCGTCGAACGCTCTGATGTGATGCGCGGCGTGGGCCGCGCGCTTATCAAGCTGGGCGAAGCGGGCCGTATCGCATCCAGCGATGCAGCGCGCGTGCGCCTTGCCATTGCCTCCAGCCTCGTCACGCTTCCGCCGCGCGTCGATACCGTGATTGTGGTGCGCCACACCGCCCAGCCCGATATCGTCTGGCGCGAAGAGCGCGACCGCTGGAGCCACGAGCTTACCGACGCGGCGTTGGAAACCATCCTCGCCAAGGCTGGTGTCGCCAATGAAGCAGCGCTGCTCGCCCTGCCCGACGCCGATTTCGTGCGCGCCATCTGGGCATCGTCGAAGCCGCTCCCAGTCGATTCCGATTACCCGCTGTTTTTCATCTATACTTCGGGTTCCACCGGCAAGCCCAAGGGCATTGTCCATGTTCACGGCGGCTATACCGCAGGCATCGCGCAATCGATGCAGGTCGCTTTCGATGCGCGGCCGGGCGACACGATCTTCGTCGTGGCCGATCCGGGCTGGATCACTGGGCAGAGCTACCAGATTTCTGCAGCCTTGCTTTCGCGCGTCACCACGGTCGTGTTTGAAGGCTCACCGGTGTTCCCCCATGCGGGCCGCTTCGCCTCGATGATTGAGCGGCACAAGATCACGATTTTCAAAGCGGGTGTGACCTTCCTGAAGTCGGTCATGTCCGATCCGTCGAACCTTGCGGATGTGCAGCGCTACGACATGAGCAGCTTGCGCGTCGCCACCTTCTGCGCCGAACCGACCAGCCCCAGCGTGCAGGCCTTCGGCATGGAGCACGTGACCCCGCAGTATATCAACAGCTACTGGGCGACCGAACACGGCGGCATCGCGTGGACCCATTTCTACGGCAACGCCGATTTCCCCTTAAAGGCCGACGCCCACGCCTTCCCGCTGCCGTGGATTGTCGGCGAAGTCTGGGTCGAGGATGAAGAGGCCACCCCCGGCACCGCGCAATTTGCCCGCACTGGCAGCGAAGGCGTCACCTGGCGCCGCGCCGAGCCGGGCGAAAAGGGCGAAGTCGTTATCGCCGCCCCCTACCCTTATCTCGCGCGCACGATCTGGGGCGATGTCGAGAATTTCCGCGTCGAGAACGGCAGCGTGGTTGGCGGCTGGACGGGCGATGCCGGGCGCTGGGAAAGCGGCTATTGGGGCCGCTGGCAGGGCGCTTGGGCCTATACCCAAGGCGATTTCGCCATCGCGCATGATGATGGCTCCTTCTCGTTCCATGGCCGTTCGGACGACGTTATCAACGTCTCGGGCCACCGCATGGGGACCGAGGAAATCGAGGGCGCAGTGCTGCGCGACAAGACCCTCGATCCAGACTCGCCGGTCGGCAACGTGCTCGTTGTCGGCGCACCGCATCGCGAAAAGGGGCTGACCCCCCTAGCCTTCGTCGTGCCCGTCGCGGGCCGAAAGCTGACCGAGGAGGACCGCCAGCGGCTGTTCAATCTCGTGCGCACTGAAAAGGGCGCGGTTGCAGTTCCGGCAGACTTCATCGAGGTCAGCCAGTTCCCCGAAACGCGCTCGGGCAAATACATGCGCCGCATGGTCCGCGCGCTGGTCGAAGGCGGCGAGCTGGGTGACGTTACCACCTTGCGCAACCCCGAAAGCCTGACTGAGCTCAAGACGGCGATTGATGCATGGCAGCGCCAGCAGCGCCTCTCCGAAGAGCAATCGCTGTTCGAGCGCTACCGCTACTTCTTGATCCAGTACAATGCGGTTGCTCCGGGCAAGCGCGTCGCCACCGTCACCGTCACCAACGCGCCGGTTAACGCGCTGAATGAGCGCGCGATCGACGAACTGGTGATCGTGGTCGAGCATTTGGCGCGCAAGGACGATGTCGTTGCGGTGGTATTCACCGGGCAAGGCACGTCATCGTTCGTCGCGGGCGCGGATATCCGGCAGATGTTGGAGGAAATCCATTCCCACGAAGAAGCGCTCGTCCTGCCCAACAACGCGCAGCTCGCCTTCCGCAAGATCGAGACCATGGGCAAGCCCTGCATCGCGGCGGTGCAAGGCGTCGCGCTCGGCGGCGGCATGGAATTCGCGCTTGCCTGCCACTACCGCGTGGCGGAACCCACCGCGCGCTTCGGCCAGCCTGAAATCCGCCTGCGCCTGCTGCCCGGCTACGGCGGCACACAGCGCTTGCCGCGCCTTCTGGCAGACAAGCACGGCGAGGTCGGAGTGCGCGATGCGCTCGATCTGATCCTAGGCGGGCGCAGCATCGATGCCGACACCGCCGCCGGAATTGGCCTTGTCGATGCGCTGGCCACCGGCAGCAGGGATGCACTCGCCGAAGCCCACGCGCTGGTGCGCGATTGGGTGAAGCATGGCGAGGGCAGCACGCTGGGCAAGGCCTTTGCCGCACGCGAAGCCGCGACGCAGAGCTGGGAACAGCCCGCTAAGGTCGATCTCGATGGCGTGCTTCAGGACGACTTCCTCCAGCGTATCCTCCGCCAACTCGATTGGGCCGGTCGCGGCACGGCGGGCGCACGCGCGCTCTATGCCGTGCGCACCGGCCTGACACAGGGCATGGCCGCAGGGCTGGCGCGCGAGGCCGCGCTCTTTGCCGAGGCGATCATCGATCCCGAAGGCGGCAAAACCGGCATCCGCCAGTTCATGGACAAAGTCAGCCCGCCGCTCCCCGTGCGGCGCGACGGTCTGTGGATCGACAGCGAGCATGAGACACGTGGGGCCGCGCTGGAAGCCAGCGGCGATCTGCTGCCGGTGGGTGCGCCATTCTATCCCGGCGTCACCGCGATCCCCGAATGGCAATATGCCTTCGGCATCGCGCGCGATCCCGATACCGGGAGCCCACGCTTCGGCCCGCCCGCGACGCACGAACGCGAGCTGATCGTCAAAGTGCCCGAACCTGCGCCCAACGAAGCGCTGCTCTACATGCTGACCAGCGAGGTAAACTTCAACGATATCTGGGCGCTGACGGGCATTCCCGTTTCGCCCTTCGACGCCCATGAAGAAGACGTGCAGACGACAGGGTCGGGCGGCATTGCGCTCGTTGCCGCACTTGGCAGCGAAACCCGCGCCAATGGCCGCGTCAAGGTCGGCGATCTCGTCACCGTCTATTCGGGCACCAACGATCTGCTCTCGCCGATGGTCGGCAACGATCCAATGTACGCGGGCTTCTCGATTCAGGGCTACGAAACCGAGACGGGCAGCCACGCCCAGTTCCTTACCGTGCAGGCCCCGCAGATGCACGCCGTCCCGCCGAACCTGACTCTGGAGCAAGCAGGCAGCTACGTCCTCAATCTCGGCACGATTTCGCGCTGCCTGTTCACCACGCTGCAGATTGCCCCGGGCCGCACGCTGTTCGTTGAAGGCGCGGCCACCGGCACCGGGCTCGATGCGCTGCGCTCATCGGTGCGCACGGGCCTGCAAGTCACAGGCCTTGTCTCCAGCCCTGCACGCGCCTCGTTCATCACCGGCCAGCAGGGCGCAGTGGGCGCGATCGACCGCAAGGACCCACGCTTTGCCGATCTGTTCACCACCGTGCCCGAAGATGCGGACGAAGCCCGCGCTTGGGAAGCCGCTGGCGCGCCGCTGGTTGCCGAATACGAGGCGCTAAACGGCGGCAAACGCGCCGATTATGTGGTCAGCCACGCGGGCGAAACCGCCTTCCCGCGCAGCTTCCAGCTCCTTGCCGAAAACGGCACGCTGGCGTTCTACGGCGCGTCGTCCGGCTATCACTTCAGCTTCATGGGCAAGCCCGGCGCGGCCAGCCCCGAAGAAATGCTGCGCCGCGCGGCCCTGCGCGGCGGCGAGGCGGTGCTGATCTACTATGGCCCCGGTTCCACCGATCTGCTCGACGACATGGGCCTCGAAATCATCGAAGCCGCCCGCCGGTTCAACGCGCGCAGCGTGGTGGCAACCACCACCGATGGCCAGCGCGAATTCCTGCAATCGCTTGGCCTTGAAGACGCGATCGAGGGCATTGTCAGCCTCGAAGCGATCCGGCGGCGCGAGGGCGATAACTTCCTCTGGCCCGATACCATGCCGCGCCTGCCCGATGCCAAGGCCGATATCGAGGTCTTCAAGGCCGCAGTCCGCGATTATCAGGATCGTGTGATGAAGCCGTTCGGTGCAGCTGTCGGCAAGATCCTGCGTTCGCCCGACAACCCGCGCGGAAGCCCCGATCTGGTGTTCGAACGCACCGGCCAGGATACGCTCGGTGTCTCCACCTCGCTGGTCAAACCCTTCACCGGTCGCGTGGTCTTTGCCGAGGACATGACCGGCGGGCGCTTCACGTTCTATGCACCTCAAGTCTGGACACGCCAGCGCAAGATCCTCATGCCCACGGCCTCGATCCTCGGCACGCACTTGTGCAACGCCTATGAAGTTTCGCGCATGAACGATATGATCGCTGCAGGCCTGCTAGAAGTGACCGAGCCGCAAGTCGTCGAATGGGACGGCCTGCCAGAGGCGCATCAGGCGATGTGGGACAACCGCCATTCCGGCTCGACTTATGTCGTCAACCACGCCCTTCCCGCGATGGGTCTGCGCAGCCGCGATGCGCTGCTGGAAGCGTGGGCGGTAACACAGGAATCCGATGCTTAAGTGCATGCTTGACAAAATGGCCCGGAAACAGCGAACATAAACGAACCGACTGCACCGGACCAAATGTCGGGCGTCTGATCACCTTGCTACGAAGCTGTCCTCCCCAGGCATAATATTGAAAAAGCGCGCAACATCGCTTGCAGCGCATGTGTGGGAGAGTGACATGGCCAAGGCAAAGACCAGCACAACTGTCGATTCTAAGCCCAGCGATTCGGCCGTCAGCACCGCCACCGGCAGGCTGGCAGGCAAAATCGCGCTAGTGACCGGCGCAGCGGGCAATCTCGGCGGCTATATCGTGCGCCATTATCTGGCCGAAGGCGCAACCGTGGTGATGACCGGGCGCACCTCCGAACGGTTGGAAGCTGCTGCTACCGCCATGCGCGAGGCCAGCGGCGTCGATGCCAGCCGCCTTGCCTCCGTGGTGCTCGATGGCGGTAATCCGCAATCGGTGCGCGATGGCATTGCCGATGTGGCAAAGCGTTTTGGCAAGATCGATATTCTGGTCAACAACGCAGGCTCTGCGGGGCCCAAGCAGCCGATCGAACAGCTTCCCTTCAGCGCCGAAGAACTCGCCGCGCTGCAGAAAAAGGGCTCGACCGATACCGAGACAGTCGCCGATGCCATGCGCAACATTTTCGGCGTGGCATGGAACCTTGCGCGCACCGCTGCCGGCGTGATGGGTGAAGGCGGATCGATCATCAACGTCTCGACGATCTTCTCGCGCACGCCCTATTTCGCGCGCGCGGCCTATGTCGTGCCCAAGGCTGCAATGAACGCGTGGTCGCGCGAATTGTCGCTCGAACTCGGGCCGAAGGGCATCCGCGTCAATCTCGTCTTCCCCGGCCCGATTGAAAGCGAGCGCATCCGCACTGTCTTCGCCACGATGGACAAGATGCGCGGCGACGAAGCGGGCACGACCGCCAATACCTTCTTCGACATGATGTCGCTCGAACGCAGCACCAGCGGCGCGCCCAAGGCCAAGACCTTCCCGGTGCCCGATGACATCGCCCAGACCTGCGTATTCCTCGGCAGCGATGAATCCGCCGCCTACAACGGCCACGATTTCGAAGTGACCCACGGCATGACCGTGCGCAAGGAAGAGCGCGCAACCTATCTCGCCCGCCCCACCATGCGGTCGATGGATGGCGCTGGCCTTGCCGTGCTGATCGCGGCGGGCGATGGCTGGGAAGAGGCGCTGGAGATCGCCAAGATCCAGATAGCCTGCGGAGCATCGGTGCTGCTCGGCCTGCCGCGCCAGGCAGATGTGGCCATCGCCCAAGCCCGCGCCAAGGCCGAAGCGATTGGGGACGCGCTCACCATCGTGCGCTTCAACCGCAGCGAACCGGCCACGATCGAAGCCGCGCTGGCGACGTATACTAAAAGCAACGCGCCGATCACTGGCGCAATCTTCCTCCCAGTCAACGGTCCGGGCGAATTCACCGGAAAGCTGGTCGATGCCACTGACGAAGACATCGAAGCCTTCATGGATATCGAACTGGTCGGCGCGATGGCATTGGCCCGTACGCTCAGCCGCTATTGGAAGCGTCACGGCGCACTGCTGCAGGCGCCGCGCTTCATCTTCATGTCGAATGCCAGCGACGGCAAGGACAACGTCTACGCCAACGTGCTGCGTGCCGCGATAGAACAACTGGTGCGCGTCTGGCGCGATGAATCCGAGATTGATGTGGCCCACGGGCGGCGCGGGCAGGTAGAATGGGGTAATCAGATCGTCCGCTTCACCAATGCCGAAGCCGAAAACACGCGCTTTGCTGCAGGCCATGCTGCACGTGTGCTGATCAAGGAAAGCAAGATCGGCGAAGTCACGCTCTATGTGCCGCGCAACATCGGCGAGGCGACCGGCGCACGCAAGGCGATGGCCGGGTTCAGCGAGAACATCACCGGCCTGCATCTGGGCAAAGTCGCGCTGATCACCGGCGGTTCGGCAGGCATCGGCGGCCAGGTCGCACGGCTGCTGGCGCTGGCTGGGGCAAAGGTCATGATGGTCGCCCGCCGCGAAAGCGAACTGGCCGTGGCCCGCGCGCGCATCGTCAGCGAGCTGGAAGACATCGGCTTTGCCGGTGTCGAACGCCGCGTTCAGACCATGTCGGGCATGGACGTCAGCAATCTCGACAGCCTGAAAGCCGCCGTTGACGCCACGATGAAGGCGTTCGGGCGGATCGACTACCTGATCAACAATGCTGGCGTTGCAGGCGCTGAAGAGATGGTAGTCGACATGAGCGTCGATGCCTGGAACTACACGCTGGATGCCAACCTGATCTCCAACTTCGTGCTGATGCACCACGTCGTGCCGCTGATGAAGGCCCAAGGATCGGGCTATGTACTCAACGTATCGTCCTATTTCGGCGGGCAAAAGAACCTTGCTGTCGCCTATCCCAACCGCGCGGATTATGCCGTTTCCAAATCCGGCCAGCGCGCGATGGTGGAATCAATGTCGCGTTATCTGGGCCCCGAAGTGCAGTTCAATGCCATCGCTCCTGGCCCAGTTGATGGCGACCGTCTGGCAGGCACCGGCGGCAAGCCCGGCCTGTTCGAACGGCGCGGCAAGCTGATCCTGGCCAACAAGCGCCTGAACGCGGTCCACGCCGCCGCCGTCAGATCGCTGCGGCGCGGGGTGCGGGTCGAAGCGCTGCTCAGCCGCCTGTCGCGCAACGATACCGTGCGCATGTCGCACGATACCAACAACCCGCGCGAACTGCGTGAACTCGCACTGGCCTGCGCGCGTGAGGGCGATGGCCTGTGCACCTGGGACCGCTATCTGATGACGCCGGATATCGCAGCCAAACTGGTGTGCCGCTTGCGCAACACGGGCTATTTCCTCGATTCCCCCGAATGGGCAGAACGGCCCAATACGCCGGAAGACAACGGCAACTGGCTGCTCAAATCCCCGCCTGAAGACGCGCCATTCCTTCCCGCCGAAAAGATTGCCAGCGAGGCCGCGAAAGTGGGCACCGGCGTGCTCTCGCAACTGCTGCTGGGCAAGATGCCAACCGAGACCGACGTGGCGCAGGCCACCGTGTTCTTCCTTGCCGACCGTGCCGTCAGTGGCGAAACCTTCATGCCTTCAGGCGGCCTCAGCGTTGAACGCTCCACCACCGAGCGCGAACTGTTCGGCAGCCCCAAGCAGGAGCGGCTCGATCAGATGCGCGGGCGCACCGTGTGGATCATCGGCGAACATCTGACCGATTACCTTGCCGAAACCGCCCGCGAGTTCATTAGCGACTGCCATGTGGCGCGCGTGGTGTTCATGACCAGCACCGAGGCAGGTTTTGCCGCGCTGAAGGAAGCGCTGTCCGACATTGAAAACGCACCACTGGAAATGGCGCTGCTCGATGGCGGTGTAGAAGCCGCCATGGACAGCGCGCTGACGCAATGGGGCCACCCGACAACCATCGTCTCCACCCCGCTGCAGGCGCTGCCGACCAAGCTCTTTGCCACCGATGCCTTGCTGAGCCCTGAAGAGTTCCGCCAACTGGTCGCCGATAATCTCACCACGCACTTCCGCGTCTCGCGCAAGGCCTCGCTCTATGACGATTGCCAGCTGGTGCTCGTCACCCCCGATGTGCCGATGGGCGACAAGAGCCCGGCCTTTGCGCTCGCCAACTTCATCAAGACCACGCTCCACGCCTTCACCGCCACCTTGGCGGTAGAGAACGAGCGGCTGGTCCACGGCGCTCCGGTCAACCAGATCAACCTCACCCGCCGCGTCCGGTCCGAAGAGCCGCGCGACTTGGACGAGCATCTGGAAGAGGTAAAGCGCTTTGCCCGCGCGGTGCTGCTGGTCGGCACACCGCTGCCCGATGCCGAAGATTCCCGCTATCGCGCGCGCATATATCGCGGCATGTCGATGACGGTCTAATGGAATACCTCTCGTTCGAAAAGCCGATCGAAGCGCTCACCCGGCGCGCAGCAGCCCTGCGCGAAACCGGGGAGCGCGAGGACGAGGCGGCCATGCTGGATGAGCGGGCGCACCGCCAGCTTGGCGATATCTACGCCCGGCTCACCCCGTGGCAGCGCACGCAAGTGGCGCGGCACCCTGCGCGCCCGCACTTTGCGCAATATGTCGAAGGCCTGTTCGATCACTTCATGCCGCTGGGTGGGGATCGCACCTTTGGCAACGATCAGGCGATCATCGGCGGCTTTGCACAACTGGGTGGGCGGCGGGTCGTGGTCATCGGCCATGCCAAGGGCGAGGACACCGCTTCGCGCCTGCGCCACAATTTCGGCATGGCCCGGCCCGAAGGCTATCGCAAGGCGATGCGGCTGATGGACCTGGCCGACCGGTTCGGCCTGCCCGTGATTACGCTGGTCGATACGCCCGGAGCCTTCCCCGGCATCGATGCCGAAGCGCGCGGACAGGCCGAAGCCATCGCCCGCAGCACCGAAAAGTGCCTCTCGCTGGGCGTGCCGCTGATCGCCGTGATTGTCGGCGAAGGTGGTTCGGGCGGCGCGGTGGCGCTGGCGGCCGCCAACCGCGTGCTCATGCTCGAACACGCGGTCTATTCGGTCATCTCGCCCGAAGGCTGCGCCTCGATCCTGTGGCGCGGTTCGGATCGCGCCCCCGATGCCGCCGAAGCGATGAAGATGACCGCCGCAGACCTGCTCCAACTCGGTGTCATCCACCGCATTGTTTACGAACCGGTCGGCGGCGCACACCGCAACCACGCCGAAACCATCCGCCGCCTTGGCACCGCGCTGCGCAGCGAACTGGATGATCTGATCCCCCTCGGCGCTGACGATCTGCGCAACGAACGCTGGAACTTCTTCATGCAGCTTGGGGAACTCTGAAGCGGCGTTTTACGCCGTCAATTTCCCACCAGCACGAACGGTGCCCAAGTGGCAGGATGCGCCGCCCCGGCCAGCTTGCGATCACGAATAATGGCAAGCTGGGCTTGCCGCAGCGCCTCGGCCTGAGACAATCCGCGCCCTGCCCCGTTCAGCGTATCGAGTGTCAGGCGGCTGGCCACATCATCGCGCACTGGCCAGTGTGACAGCAGCAGGGACCGCGCCCCTGCGGCGATGAACGACCGGGCGAGCCCTGAAAACGTCGGCGCGCTTTCCCCGTCACCGGCGCTGGTATCGCAGGCAGACAGGATCACCCAATCGGCATCAAGCCGCAACTTGGCGATTTCCGAAGCCGTCAGCAGCCCGTCATCGCCCTCGCTCGCCTGAACGGGCGGGGTCAGCACCAGCGCAGGCTCCACCAGATCGCGGAACTCCCCGCCGACTAGGCCGTGAGTGGCAAAGGCAATCACGCTCGCCTGCTGCAGCGGCGCGGCCTTCACCGCCGTCTCGGTGGCATCCGTGCCGATCAGCAGCGCCGATTGCCCGGGAAAGGCGCTGGCCATGCTGCGCAATTCATCCGCCGCGCCGGGCAGGCTGGCCAGCTCGCGCAAGGCCCGGGTGCTGGTATCGCCCGAGCGAAGCAAGCTGGCATTGCGCGTGGCCAACCGCACCGGTTCGCCCAGCACAGGTGCGCCGATGCCAGCAAAACTGCGCGCCTTTTTGCCACGTGGCCCCTCGGTCAGCGGCACCGCCGCCAGCGGAACCGAAACGGCATGCGTCAGCGCCAGCCAGCGCGTGCGGCGCAGCGCATCTGCGGCATCATCATCCCCCTGCGGTGCCTGCGTGATAAACGCCGAAAAGGGCAACGCGGCAAGGCTGCCTGTGGCCAGAATGCGCAGATCGGACGCTGCCTTCACCGCATCGCGGATCGGCTGCGGAAACAGCGCCAGATACAATTCATGCGCCGCCGTGCGATCAAAAGCCGCTTTGCCATTGGTCTGAAGCCCGCTTTCAATCGAACCACGCAGGCGCTTTTGCAGATTGAGCAGCGGTCGTGGGGCAATGGCCGTGGTGGCCGCCACCGCCGTGTCCGGCGTCACCGCCAGCACAACCAGTCCCTCTTCGTCCTGACCATAAAGGATCAGCGCCTGCGCCTTGGCCAGGCCCGCTTGCGCCGCTGTAAGGCTGGCTGGCTCCACCGCTGTCTGCACCGAATAACCGGGGATCAGCGCCGCCAGCCGCGCATCTTCCTCGCGCAGTTTGGCATCGATATCAGCAAGTTGGCGATTGATCTCGTCTGCGCCCTCGCCCTTGCCCGCGGCCACTTGCGAATTGAGCGTGCGCCGCAACCGCGCGCCATCGGTGGCCAGCGCCTGATAGCGGCGGATTGCCTCGGTCGCCTCTGGGCTGTCCGCCGTGCGCAGCAGGCCCAGGCTCGACATCGCGCTTTGCAAATCGCCCAGATTGGCGAGCTGCAACGCTTCGAACGCCTGCGCCACATCGCCTGCTGCCATGGCGAGGCGAGCATGCTGTACGAACAGCCCATGATACTGCTCGGCAAGCCGCGATACCTCGGCACGGGGCGTGGCACGATCCAGCAACCGTGCCCGCGCTGGGGCCAGAATCGCGCGCGAACGCGCCATCGCGCCGGGATGATCGCCCTTTTCCGATGCGACAACTTCGGCAAAGATCAGCCCGCCCAGCCGGCGCGCGTTTGAATCGAGCGCCCGTTCTATGAACGCCGCATTGGCGTGGGAAAGCAGCGGCAAAGCCTCATCAAACCGCCTGCCCCCAATATATTCGCGCGCAAGGTTCACTTCGGCAAAAATCACATCGGGATGCTCGGGCGAAGTCGCGCGCTCCCGGCCGATACGCAGCGCTTTTTCGCGCAGGGCCAGCGCCCCCTCCTTGTCCCCGCGCCACGCCGCCAGCCTTGCCAACTGGCCGATCGCAGTGGCGGCAATCGTGGGATTGTTGCGGATGGTGCTCTTCTCAAAGATCTCCGCCGCCCGTTCATAAAACGGCAGCGCCTCCTCCTTGTGCCCCGAATTGTCGAGCGCAAAGCCAAGCGCACTGAGCGAAAACGCGATATCGGGATGCCCTTCCGGATAGGCCTTTGCCCGCAGATCAAGCGTCCGCCGGATCACCGGAATTGCTTGGCCATAAAGCCCTGAATCGTTGAGCGAAGCACCCAGCTGGCTCAGCGCCGCCATGGTCACCCGGTGGTCTTCGCCCAGCTTCGTTTCCGCCCACACAGCCGCCTCGCGCGCCGGGCCAATCGACGAGGCTGGATCACCCGCCTGAACCAGCAGCGCCGCAAGGCTCAGCCCGAAGATGGCAGGCTGTTCCAGATCGTTGCCCGATTGCGTGGCATGCGCCCGCGCCAGCCGCAGCGCTTCCCGCACCCGCGGCATCGCCTGCAGCGGCTCTCCGCGCCGGAATTCAATCAGCGCTAGGCCATAGAGCGCCGAGGCATATTCAATGCTTTCCTTGCCCGCCGTTTGTTCAGTCAGCGTCAGCGCGCGCAGCTTATAGCGCGTAGCCTCGTCCAGCTTGCCCATCGACGAATAGAGCGAACCGATGTTGTTCACCAGTTCGGCGCGGTCCGGGGTCATCGGGTATTTGTCCCGGTCCAGTTCCGCTTCAAGGCCATAGTAGATGCCCAGCGCTTCATCGTATCGGTCAAGCCAGAAGAGCGCATTGGCCCGGCTCGCTTCGGCATAGATCAGGTCGAGCCGGTTGATATTCCCGGCCTTGCGTGCCCGCGCCAGCACCGCATCGATCATCGCCAGCGCCTCGGCCGGTTTTCCCGCCGTATCGGCGGTTTTCAGCGCCTTGACCTCATCTGCCAAACTGGGAACGCTTGCCATCGGCTTTTCCGGTTCGGCGGCAAGACAGACGTTTGGCACAAGTGCCAAAGCAGCAACTGCCCAGATGATCCTCGACATATCCCCTTGCCCCTACTCGAACGACACCCCAGAAGCCCCATACCTGAAGCGTTTTGCCAGCTTAGGCCAGAGTCTTTGCGGCCATAGTTTTGCCAGCCGCAATGCCTTGCTACAGCAACCATTTCCAGCCAGAGTCAGGCTGCAACCGGCATGCCGTCGGCAATCACGGAGCACCATCTCGATGGCAGATACCACGCCCCCTGCAACAGCGAGGAAACCCCGTCGCGCCGCAACCCCGCGCAAGGCAGAAAGCAAGGCCCGCCTCGAAGTGCGGAACGCGCGCATTGCCGATGTGCGCGGTATCAGTTCGCTGGTGCGCCGGGCCTATGGTGATGGGCAGACATATACCTCCGGGCAAATATCAGGCCAGATCAACAACTTCACAGCAGGTTGCTTCGTGGCTGTTCTCGATGGCCAGATCGTTGGCTATTGCGCCACCTTGCAGATTGCCGGCGAAGTCGCCCTGTCACCCCACACTTGGGACGAGATCACCGGCAACGGCTTTGGCGCGCGCCATGATCCGACCGGCGATTGGCTCTATGGCTATGAAATGGTTGTCGATCCTTCGGTGCGCGGGGCGCGCATCGGCCGCCGCCTTTATGAAGAACGCCGCGCCCTTGCCGAAGAGCGGGACCTGACGGGGATCACCTTCGGCGGCCGAATGCCAGGGCTTTCACGGCTGCGGCGCAAAGCGCCTGATGTTCAGGCCTATCTTGATGAAGTGGTGGCCAGCAAGCGCCACGATCCGGTGATCCGCTTCCAGCTGGCCAATGGCTTCCAACCCATCGGCCTGCTGCCGCACTACCTGCCAGAGGATGCTGCCTCTCTTGGCTACGCGGTCCATATGGTGTGGCGCAATCCCTATGTTGACCGCGACCAGCCGGTAAAGCTGCGCGTGCCGCGCGGGGTGGAAAGCGTGCGCCTTGCCACCTGCCAGCTTCAGGCGCGGGCAGTGAAAAGCTATGAAGAATTCATGCAGAATGTCGAATATTTCGTCGATGTAGCATCGAGTTACGAGGCAGACTTCATAGTCTTTCCCGAGATGTTCACGCTCCAGCTCCTGTCCTTCGAGGCGCGCCAGCTTTCTCCCGCTGAAGCAATCGAAGCGCTCAGCCGCTATACTCCCAAGATCCGGCAGGCGCTGTCAGACCTTGCGATGCGGTTCAACATCAACATCATCGGCGGATCGCACCCGACACGCATGGACGATGGGGACATTCACAACGTGGCGATGGTCTGCCTGCGCGATGGATCGATCCACGAACAGGAGAAAATTCACCCCACCCCGGACGAGCGCTACTGGTGGAACGTCAAAGGCGGTGACCGCATCGACGTGATCCCGACCGATTGCGGCCCCATCGGCGTACTCATCTGTTATGACAGCGAATTTCCCGAACTGGCGCGCCGTCTGGTCGATGAGGGCGCCCGCATCATCTTCACCCCGTTCTGCACCGACAGCCGCCAGGGCTATTTGCGTGTGCGCTATTGCTGCCAGGCACGGGCCATTGAAAACCAGTGCTTCGTGGTGATGAGCGGCAACGTGGGCAATTTGCCCAACGTGCACAATATGGACATCCAATACGCCCAAAGCTGCATCCTCACCCCCTGCGATTTCCCCTTCGCCCGCGATGGCATCGCCGCCGAAGCCAGCGAAAACGTGGAGACGCTCACGGTGTGCGATGTGAACCTTGCAGACCTTGCCTGGGCGCGCGCCGAAGGGTCGGTGCGCAATCTCGCGGACCGGCGGTTCGACCTCTATCGGATCGAATGGGAGGACCCGAAAAAGCGCCGCCACGCCGCTCGCCCCGCACCGATCGGCAAGCCCCTGCCCGCAGGCGGATGATGGCGTAAACTGCAATCGCGGCAGGACCGACTTGGCACTGCGTGAAGCAACGCAAATACTCCCTTGGTGCAGTTTGGTGCATCTAGGTGCAGCTAGGTGCAGTTCGGAAATCGCGTTCGGAAGCTCCGATTTCACCCTAGCCAAGACCGGAAATGCCGTGAATGCCTGCAACCTGACACCACCCTTCTGCCTTGTCTGCGCCTACGAGGCCGTCACGATCTTTAGCCGCATGCCGGGCTTGACCTGATCAGGTGTATCCAGCCCATTTATAGCCAGAAGATGCGCCAGCGGACTGGGCATAGCCACTCGCTTTGCCAGCAATTGCGCAGTTTCGCCGGACTTAACAGTCACGACCCGCAAGTAACGATTCATAACGCCCTTGTTGGACTTGAACGTCAGGCGAAGTCCGTTGATCATATTAAGATAGCGATCCCGATTGCGCGGCAGATCGGTGCCTCCCTGCTGCTGCGCCAACTGCATGGCACGCTTGACCCGGTCAATCGGCTGGGGATGGCTTTGCAAATATGGCGGAGTTTCGTCTCCAGTCGGCTGAATAAAGGAATCATACCAGTCATTCTGCTTCTGCAACTGGTACAGCATTCGCGCCGCCCCTAAAGTATCAAGGCCAAGTTTGCTGTTAACGGTAAATCCAACAGCATCGGATTCATACTCGTTCTCTTGACTATAGGCGATATTCTTAAGCATCAGACCGGCTTTTATTTCCGGTGCCTTTTCCCTGAATCGACGGCTAAGCATGCCCAGCTTGTATGCCGCTGTTGAAACATTTTTACGGGCGATCTTCTTGGCGGCATGACGGTTTATGGCATGGCCGACTTCATGACCGATGAGTCCGACCAGCTCGGCCTCGTCGTTGATCCAGACCAGCATACCCACATTAACATAAACAAACCCGCCGGGCATCGTGAAGGCACCCAGATCAGGCTTGTTGGTTACGCTGAAAACAAATTGATCGGGGTGCTTAGCCACGCTTTGGGCAATGCGTTTACCAAAATCGGCGACGTAGCTGGTCAGCTTCGCATCGGGGTAAGGTCCACCAGCTTCGGCAAGAACGGCCGCGTGATTGCGTTCACCGTATGCCCGCTCTTCCAGGGGATTCATGAACGTGCCGTAATCCTGCGCCCATCCGGCCGTTTGAGGCGCGAGCATAGAGGCGACCATCACCCCCAGTAGCAGTTTCCTTGCGATCATCGCCCGCCCTCCTTCTGTCCTGATCAATCCTGCACCAGGCGGATCTGTTCGATCTTTCCGCCCGAAAAGCTGAAATAGAGTTTGCCGCTGCCCCGCGATGAACGCATGGCCGAAAACACCTGATAGTTGCCGTCCACTTGTGGAGGTTGAGGGCGTACGCCCTGATCTTCGCGCGCGGCATCGCGCATTCTGGCGGCAACGGCCTGCTTGCCGGTCGCGCCATCCTTTGGCGAAACGAGCCGCACATTATCGTGCAGCAAGGCAATACCGCCGTTGATATCACCAGAATTGATCGCAGCAACATAACGCGCCGCAATCGACCGGCCGATATTGGCCTCACGCTCAAGCCGGGCGCGCAGTTCGGCACTTGCCGCGGCACGGCGGCGCTGTTCAGCCTCGGCCTCTGCCAGAGCCAGCGCATCGCGACGAATCTTGAGATCGGCAACGATCTGGCCGCCCGCGCTGCCCGCTGGCGAAGGAACGACTTCTAGCGCTGCCACGATGCGGTCAATCGCAGCCGGCGTGCGCGCACCTTGGGAAGCGGCGCTGATCTGCGCCGAATTGTATTCGATCAGCGATGCCTGCATCAAGGACAGGCACCGGTTATACTTTTCGACCATAGGCGAAAGCGCACCGCCAAACCCCTGTGCCAGCTGATCCAGCTTCTTGCCGTCATCAGCATAGGGAGCAAGGGGATGCACCCCGCCACCCACCAGATCGATGCCGCCATCGATCTTTGACATCTCTACCCAGCTGGCCAGCATCCATTGCGCAAGCGCACTGGCGGTGCGCGCCGAAGTTGCGGCAATCGCATCATCGAGCGTTGCAAAACTTTCCTGCATCGAACGGCTGGGCTTTCCACCCGCCCCCGCAATTTCAGCCTCGATCACTCGCCGCGCCCGGATTGCTTCTGCCATCGAAGCAAGGCGTCCGTTGGCGTACGTCCAGTTTTCGCGGCGCGCTTGCGCAATTTCAACAGATGAAGACAGGCCCGGAATGGACAAGGGATTGCCGAAATCGGGACAGGCAAACCCTTGCGCCCAAGCCAACGCCTTTTGCCCGCGCGCAATCGCAGCCTCATCCTCGGGCGTGCGCGCAATTGCCGAACTGTTTGCCATCAGCGCAGCTGCCAGAAACAGGGCGTGACGCAACCGTCGCATCCTCATTTCTCTTGGCGAAGCTTGGGTGGCGTGGCCCCTGCCGAAAGCAGCGCTTCCGGCCCGATCCGGGCGCCATTGGCATCAAACGAGGCGCTGATGATCTGCGCCCCGCGCAAGGCATAGCCGCTGCACACCTGATTGCCATAAGGCTTCAAACGCTCACGCAGGTCAGTGGCCATGCGCGTGCGCGCAGCCGGGCTGGCAGATCCGCCCTGAACCTCGATCCGGGCCACTTGCGGGTCTGAACACAGCAATCCGCTTTTGTTCACCGCAGCATATGTAAGCACCGCTTGCGTCCCTTGCCCATCGAGCAAAGAGCGAGCAATCACGGTCGCTCCATCTTCGCTGGCATTGCGGAACTCACTTGATGATGTGCAAGTCCCGGCCTGCGGACTGGTGCAGAAGAATGGCTTGCCTTTGGTCGCTGTCATCACTGCGCCAAAGGCCGAAAAGTCCCGGCGCTTGGCAAAGTTGGCGCGATCGGCACTGGTTCCGCGTGCCCCCCCGCCCAGCAGGCTGTTGTCCTTTGAACTGCCCAGTTCAAGCAACAGCCAGTTGCTCTCCCCCTCGGCCACCGCATTGTAGACGATCTCGCCGTTGACCGTGCCTTTTGCGGCAACCAGCTTGACGCGGGGGCAGGTGCGACGGATCGAAGAGACAACATTGCTCATCATCCGCGTGGCGGCGCTATCCTTGTTGAATGCGGCGCGATCCTTGCCGTTGAAGACGAACGCCACCTCATCGCCGCAGCGCGGGCCGGAGAACGAGGCGCTCAGCGAATTGTCCACTGTCGTCATGAAAGGACGATTGCCCAGCATTTGTCCATGGGCCACCCCGCTGCCCATAATGAGAAACGGCAGGGATAACGATAGCAGCAAACGTCGGCTCGGGATCACAGGGCTCATCGGTATCATCCTTGGCATCAAAAAATCGCAAGAGAACGTGCTTGGGCGTCGGCTGAACGGCCTGCCCGCAACAGTTGGCTCAATTGTGCAGCCTGCGCAGCGACCAATTGCGCATAAGCGCTCGCTCCACGATCAGGCAAAGCGCTCAAAATCGATGAAGCCCGCTTCGTAGCGGCTTCATCCCTCGTGCCAAGAAGCGCCACCGCTTCGGTCAGACGAATGCCGGGATCCTCAGGGTCAAGCTTTGCCGCCTCGGCAAACAGCGCGTCCCCCTTCTGGCGTGACGCACCGTAAACCAATGCACCTATCCGTGACCGGCGCACCACTTCATAATGCCAAGCCCCGCCCAAGGCCTTTGTCCAACCTTCATTTGGCAGCTTCATTTCCGCTGTGTCGAGCGCTTCCCGGCTGCGTTTTGGATAGCCTTCGCGCAGTGAAGCCGAGGTGGAATTGCTGCGCACCAGCGTGCCGATCGCGGCAATCTCGACCAGAAGGGTCGGCACATCCAGCGGGGTGATCCTTTCGAGCACGCGCCGTGCCGCCAATTCCCTGTCAACCTCGGGCTTTCCCACGGTTGAGACAAGAAAATCCTGCAGATTGTTGACTGCGGCAACACCTGCAGGAGCAGCCGACAGGACCGAGCCCTTACAAAGATATAGAAAAGCAGTACCAAAAGTGAATGTACGCCTGTCACAACGCATATGTCCGCCCCTCACACGCACTGTAGCGGCTATTGTCGCCTGTTATATTAATAGCCCCGTTTATGGTCCATACAATTCGGCAACGATTTAGAAAAATTCCTTTGAAATCGGCTTCAGGCCATTTACGTCAAGATTAAGCCGCAAGTGGGGATTCGGATGAAAGCGTCTTTTGCACGAAAGCCGCGCGTAAATCGCTTGATTTGCGCTGCTTTATCTGTCCAACTCGCAATATTACCGATTTGTGATGTGCCTTTTGCTTTTGCTGCCCCAATAATGCAGCAGAACGAGGGTGCCGATGCAGCCAATCAGGACAAGTCCCTGACTGACATGATTGCAGACCGCAATCGCGAACAGGCGGAAAAAGCCAAGGGTGTCAAGAAAACCGGCGGCATTCTGGGTGCAATCGGTGGAATTGGCACATTCTTTTTATGCGGCGGCGGCAAAAAGGGTGCCTCGGATACGACCAAGCTGCTGTGCACAGCGGCCGGTGCAGCAGTAGCTTACACTGCAGTGCTGATTTCCAATTCCATTGCAAAAAAGCTGGTCGAAAAGGATCAGAAAAAGGTACTGGCCGCAGCAAGCCAATCGTTGCGCACCGGAGAGCCGCAGCAACTCACCCTGCCAGACAGTTCAGCCAGCGCGTCTGTTGCCGGTAGTGGTCAGCCGGTTTTTCGCGAAGCCACGGTGAATATCTTTTACGATACGGTCCGCGTGGCGGATCTCAACAAAATCAAAGTGATCGCCGAACCTTATGTAGTGACCAAAGCCAACACCCTGGTCCGAGACATTCCATCGACGACGGGCAAGATATCGGGGAAACTGGCCGCCAACACTCCGCTCTATGTTTCGGGCCAGGTGGACAATTCCAACTGGTATCTGGTTTCGGAACGCGTTGTTGAAGGTGAAGAATCGGCCATGATGGCGGTCGGTTATGTTGATTCGAAGCTGTTAAAGCCCGCGGCGGCCGGTGCTGTGATGCCGGGCAAAGCCCCCCCTGCCACCATTGCGCGCAAGGATGTGCTGGCTGTGTTGAAGTGCGACAAGATCGGCTTTGCAGTCAGAGACGCCAAGGGCAAGCAGACGAACAGCACATCCGAACTTTGTCTTGGGCCGGAGGGTACGCCAATCTCGGCATGAGGGTCGGCATTGGCATGAACTATTATCCCGCGCAGGCAATAACCCAATCTTCTGAACCTGTTCATCGTCCCCCGGTGGCAAGTCCAGCGTTCACGCCTCCATCCCTGCACGTTCCCGAAAACTGGCCATCCACATGGCATTGGGTGGGAACGGCACGCCAGAATGCGCTTGGTCTGTTTCCGCAAGACTGTTTTGATCGCCTTATGACCACGCATAGCGTTGTCGGCCAACGGCTTGTGGTCCTGTCCGATCCGGCAACGATTGCCGAAGTGAACGGCAGCGCAGCATCGAATTACGCCCTTACCAACATGCATTTGCGCATGCTGGGGCCCGCGCTTGGGAAGGGCGTGATCGTGGCCGAAGGTGCAGCGTGGCGGCGGCAGCGCCGGGCGGCGATCCAGATGGTCTCGGCTGCCAATGATCGGGCGGTTTGCCCGTTCAGCGAAGATCGCATCGCCGCACAAGTTTCAGCCTGGCAAGCTGCATCAAATCCAATCGCGATCCAGAGCGACCTTTCGCTGCTGGCGATTGATCTTCTGGCAGCAGAATTGTTCCATCATCATCAAAAAATCGGTGATGGCCGGGTGCTTGATGCTATCGGCCAACACCGTGTTCTGGTTGAACGCGCCGATCTGCTCGACATGATCGGCGCCCCGGCGTGGTTGACGACACCACGCTTGTGGCGGGCAAAGCGCCTAATCCGCAGCTTCGACACAGACATTCACGCTGCCATAGCCCAAAGTTCCCGATTTGCGCCACCTGCCGATTTCGAAGCTTCGGCCCAGCGCGATCTGGTGGTCAATCTGATGTCCGGCTTTGAATCGATTGCCACGACAGCTCTCTGGCTGCTCGGGCTTGTGGCTGCGCATGCCCCCTTGCTGCATTGGTTGACAGATACGCAGCTCTCTCCTGCCCAGCGCGCTGAACGGATGGCAGCGGCCGTTACCGAAACGCTGCGCCTCTATCCGCCCTTGCCGCTGATCTACCGGCAGGCTCTGGCTGCACACGAAACCCGCTGTGGCACCATTCCGGCGCGAGCCATGGTCTGCATCTCGCCCTATGTTGTGCAACGTCATACGCGTCTGTGGGATGATCCTCAGCGGTTCGATCCCGAACGGATCATGCCTGCGGGCAAGGTGACGCCGTTCATGCCGTTTGGCCTCGGGGCCAGGCAATGCGTTGGACGGCATATCGGGCCGCGCCTTGTGGCGCTGATCGTGTCTGCCGTCCTGTCCACGCTGCGCCCGCGCCTGCACGGCCCTTTCCCGATCCCGCGCGCCGGGCTCAGCCTTCGACCTGCAACACCAATGATGATGACTTTTGATCATGGCTGAAGCAACCGGTACCATGGCCCGCATCGAGGCACGCGTAGCAGAATGGGTTGTCCAGCATGCGCGGCTGCTGTTCTGGCTTGGCCTTGCGATTTCCGTGGTGGCCACCACGGGCTTTTCGCAGATGACACTGCGGAACGATTATCGCTCGTTTTTCGATCCGGGCGATCCCATTCTGGAGCGGACCGACAAGCTCTCTGAACGCATGGGAAACAGCCGCGAAACGGCAATCATCCTCTATCGCCCACAAGATGGCAATGCGCTGAGCGCGATCAGCGTCCTGCAATATGGCCAGCTTGCCGATCAGGCCGGAACATTGCCCCACGTTACCAAGGCAGAATCGTGGTTTGATGCGGAAAAGGTTATTGCCCTGCCCGGTGTCGACGAAGCCGGGCGCCCTCGCCGGGCGCTAGTGCCGTTCCCTGAAGGTGCGGACTTGTTCACGCCCGAAGGCCTGAAGCTGTTGGCGCAAGACATTTCCTACACGCCTACGGTGAACGGACGCTTCGTTGCGCGTGATCGTACCAGCGCCACTGTAATGCTGCAGATCGATCTGGATAGCACTGCGGGCAGCCGAGTAGCGAAACTGGAATCGCTCGAACGTGAAGTCAGCCGGATCGAAAAAGACCTGCAACGGGTAGCGCCGGGTGATCAGCTGCTGCTGGTGGGGTCAACCTTGTTCGATTACACCAGCACACAAGTGCTGCGGGCAGATGTGAAGCGGCTTTTTCCGATTGCCCTGGCCATCATTCTCCTGACGATCCACTACCTTTACCGGTCATGCACATTCACAGCCTGCGCCATGCTGCTGATCGTGCTGCCTGTGATCGCCACCGGTGGCGTGATTGCGGGCGCAGGCTTTGAATTTTCAACGCTGACCGTATCGGCCCTGCTGCTGGTTGGTACACTGGCCGTGGCCGATATACTGCACATCGCAAACAGCTTCTTTCTGATCAGCGCCACCCAAACGGACGCGCAGAGCGATCCGCGCACGGCCCTGAAGCAAGCCTTGTCAAAAAACTTCTGGGCCATAACGGCGACCAGTTCAACGACCGCAGTGGGCGAAATCGCCCTCCTTTTCAGCTCCGCCCCACCCGTCCGGGTCATGGGCATCACGGTTATCGTCGGCGTCTTCATCGCGTGGTTGCTGGCGGTAATGATGCTGCCCTGGGTACTGCTGCACATACGAAATGTGCGACGCGGCGGCGCCAGTTTCTTGAGTGGCCCGCTCGCCCATTTGTCAATGGCCTGCGCCCGGCGTCCATGGCCAGTGCTCGGCGGCTTTGCCATGCTGATGATCGTCTCGGCTTACGGCATTTCGCTGAGCCGCGTCGATGACAGCATGAGCGCGTGGTTCTCAAAGGAAACGCGGTTCCGTCAGGGTATGGACATGCTCGATTCCCAATATTTGGGGCTGCGGACCATGACCTTGGCGACCAAGGTGGATGATCGGGATCGCACCATTGCCGATTCGCAGCGCGAATCAATTCCTGTGCAACAGCACTATGCCAAAGTGCAGGATCGGCTGAGTGCAGCCACCGATGGCTATTGGTTAAGCGCGGTAACCGCCTCGCGCGAGTTTTCAAAACGCATGTCCCAGCCCGGACCGACCGGGTTTCGGCCTGACCCTGCGATGATCTCGGAAAACCCGTCACCAATGTCGTCACGGGTATTGTCGGATTCAGGGCTGATGACGCAGTTCGAACCGGGGAAAATCGATTACGCAGTGTCCTATTTCGATCCGCAGGGCACAACAACTTTTGAAACACTGCGCGCAGCAGACCGGGTGACCAGTGTTGCGCAAAAGGCAGCACCGGATCGGGAACCACAGGTTCAGGGTGTGTCCCTCGCCTTCGCGTCGCTCAGCGCACGCAATTTCTACAGCATGGTGACAGGTTCCATCGCTGCCTTTGCCATCATGACAGTGTCCCTGATGGTCGTGTTCGGATCATGGCGCATGGGATTGGTCAGCATGATTCCCAATCTGGCACCACTGCTGGTGGTCTATGGCCTCTGGGGCTTTCTGGATGGGCGGATCAATATGGCAGCGGTCAGCGTGTTCAGTGTGGCCTGCGGGATCATCGTCGACGATACGATCCACCTCGTGCTTATGTACCGCCGGTTTCGCACTGCAGGCGCTTCGGTGGCAGATGCTATTGGGCAATCGATGGAATCCAGCGGAACCGGCGTGCTCGCCACGACTGTCGTGATCGCTGCAGGCTTCTTTCTTCTGGGCCTTTCGAACTTCTATCTGACAGCGCAAAAAGCGATGATGGTAGGCGGAGCCATCACAGTAGCCTTCTTTTTCGATCTGCTCGCGATGCCGGCGCTTCTTGCCATCTTCGATCAACTCGATGCAAAATTGCGCGGTGCATTGGGCAGTGGCAAACGGCGCAAAACCTAAAGCTGCCACCCAACGCAACTGTTGTTCCGACAACAGCAAGGCAATGCCAGCACAATTTGCGTGCATGCCGGGGGCAACAAAGACGTTTGACTGGCGGAGCGGGAGGAAGCCACATTTCGTGATTCCTATCAGGAATTCAGGTTCTTTCATGGGCCATCTAAGACGAGCGTACCCCCACCTATACCCCCACTTCAGTTTGCCGCCTTAGTTCGAGTGACTGGTGTGCGGAGTTGGGCTCAGTGAAGAGCGGGATGGTTGGATTTTTTTGCGATGCCAGCGAGTGAATTACGCATGTGGGCTGCCGACCTCTCGAGATGGCGTGAGGATAGCCGTATCATGGCAAGTGTGGGTAGCAAGAACACGAAGCCACAGACGGTTCTGGGGCGTGCCCATTTCGCGCTTGGCTATCGCTATCGCCATTACTCCCGCCGCTTGCCCGGACGGCGAGACTTCGTATTCCCTGCCCGAAAGAAGGCGATTTTCGTACACGGTTCTTTTTTGCATGGCCACCGATGAAGGTTGGGAAGGCTGCCAAAATCGCGGTTTGCATATTGGAAGTCGAAGAGCAAAGCGGATAAGGACAGTGACGCCCGTTCCGTGGAAGGCCTCGCTGAGCTTGGCTGGTACGCCCACGTGGTTTGGCAATGCGGGCTGCGTGAGTTGGAATGTGTGATCGAACGTGTAGAGCAGCTCCTTAACGACGAATGACGGGTTTTCTTTCACGTTTCGTTCCACTAAGATTCCGCGCAAACTGCCTGACAGGGAAACGCATGACACGACCGATTGGTATTGACCTTTTTGCAGGCGCGGGCGGCATGAGCCTTGGATTCGAGCAAGCCGGGTTCGACGTGGTTGCGGCAGTTGAGATCGATCCGATCCATTGCGCAGTCCACAAGTTCAATTTTCCCCACTGCGCAGTCATCCCCCGTTCGGTAACCGCCGTGACGGGCGAGGATATTCGGCGCGAGGCGAAGCTAGGCAATCGAACGGTCGATGTGGTTTTCGGCGGTGCTCCTTGCCAAGGCTTCTCGATGATCGGTCAGCGAGCGCTCGACGATCCACGAAACTCCCTCGTGCGCGACTTCGTGCGGATCGTGCATGAACTTGAGGCGAGCTACTTCGTGTTCGAGAACGTGAAGGGCCTGACCGTTGGGAAGCACCGGAAATTCCTTGAAGAGCTGATCGAAGCATTTGAAGGCGGCGGCGCATACCGCGTCACCCTCAAAGAGCAGGTTCTGAACGCTGCCGACTTCGGGGTTCCGCAAAATCGGCACCGTCTGTTCCTCATGGGAGCACGGCACGGGCATAAACTGCCTTTGTATCCGGACCGGATTACCCACGCGGCTGGTACAATTAATTGCGGATCCCCGGATGGTCCATCGTGCGAAGATGCGTTGGGAGACCTACCCGATGCAGAGCAGTTTAAGTCATTGTGGAAGAGCGACACGGTCTCGATTGCAAAATGGGGTGCACCTAGCCCATATGCCAAAGAGTTACGCTGCATTACAAACGACGCATGGCACTTTGGACATCCGCGCGACTGGAATCCTTCGTTGCTCACGTCGAGTTTGCTAACCGAGCATACAGAGATTTCGCGTCGTCGTTTTCGTAGCATCGAAGGAGGCAGGGTCGAGCCTATCTCTCGATTTTTCAAGCTCGCTGCGGGCGGCGTATCCAACACTCTTCGCGCAGGCACGGACGCCGCCCGAGGTGCATTCACCAGTCCTCGCCCGATCCATTACAAGTACGACCGCTGCGTCACCGTTCGTGAGATGGCTAGGCTGCACGGATACCCTGACTGGTTCCGTTTCCATGAGACGAAATGGCATGGCGCACGACAAATAGGCAATTCGGTGCCACCACCCCTTGCCCGCGCTGTTGCCGGTAGAGTTATCAAAGCGCTGGGCGTCGACCCAACTAGACCAGCCCGCAGCCTAGCTCTCGGCGACCCAAAGCTCTTGTACATGGACATGTCCCAAGCGTCCGCATTTTGGAAAGTCGATAACCCGATTTCAGGTCGCGACCGCAAGAGCGGTGCGCGCAAGCGCAAACAGTCGGAAATTGAAGCGTCAAATGCCCTTGATGCGAGGCAGTAGTTCGAAGATAGCGTCACTCACCAGCGTGAGCGCATTTAAGTTACCAGCATGTTCTTTTGAAACTGCTTCGAACTCGGTCACATAAAAGCCGACTCCTTTGATCGCACGCAGGCCGATAGGCACGACGGTTTCCACATCGTCAGTCGCGGTGAAGGCTGCCTGCACCTGATTGATTATCTGGCTAGGTATCAGCGGGTCTTTTGCCTGCTTTGCCTCGCAAGTCACGAGAACTGGCTTAGAGTCCTTTGCGCTGCCTGCGTGACCCAAAAACAGCGCGTCAATCTCTGTTGATCGCAATTTGATGCCCATCTGCAGATGAGCCAACTCTAAGAACTGAAACGATCCGGCAACAGCGAAGTGAGTTTCGATAATCTTGAGATTGATCGCGACCTGGATCAGCCAAGTCTCGTCTGACCTGCCCAGCGATTTCGTCACGAGCGGGATGCTGATGGACTGAATTTTGTATCGATCCGCGTCGAGCCGGATAGGGAACGCGTCCGGAAATGCCTCCGCTTGCCCCGCTGCAAACAGAATGAACTCGAAGCACTCACCCTCGCCAGTGCGTTGTACCGCGGCGTAGTTCCTATTCGCCACCGATTCCGGCCAATTCCGAGAGGTATTCCCGCCGCGTAGCAGGTCTTTCATGAAGTTGGCTGGGTTTCTGTCGCTAAGCGTTACGCCTCTCGGCCTGCATTCCCTGATCGCCTCAGCGACATCATTGAGACTCATCAAAGTCCGCCGAAGGGTCCGTGACTGCTCATCCCAGTGCTTATCGAACAAGTGCTCGATTACTATCGTTTTCTGCGAAGCCATGCAGAGCTAGATAGCCTACTGGCGGTCCGCGTGGAAGCATGCGCCGATTTTATTGCATCTTTTCTGACGGCAAGGGCAACACCTGAAGTCTCATGGAATATCTCCAATCCTCAAGAATCTGAGCGCGAACGGTCTTCCACCAACCAGAAGTCTATATTGGCTGCAGACGTTTTATTATGAAAAAATAATTCTCACATTTTTTCTGAAACGACATTGATCTCGAACGCCTTAGATCTTCATGATAAGACCCTTCTGGCTCATCTCGCCCAATGCAGAAAGAAACAATTCTCGACCTATACCATGGAGGTGCTCGATATCGTCATCTAGGAGTACATCTTTGGCTCGTTCCTTTGCACGTTCTGGGGACATCAAATTGAAGAGCCTAATGGTCTCTGCTCCCTTTGCTGAACCGTTTTTTGGGCTTATCAAGATAGCCTTGTCAGCCACTCCAAAATTCAGATGATCAGCAGGATCGTCAAAAAAAGGATGCACAATGGTAAAAGTCGTGCGCCGATAGCTAGATGCCGCGACGGCAACCGTATCGGCCTCGCCCTTACAATCAACGTTGCAACAGTAGCATGCCAACACCATATTGGTCGGCCAAAATGTCCAACTGTAATGTGGGCTCTTAGGTGCGATATGATCTCTGTGAGGGCGTTTCTCGAACAAGCGGGTGCCGCAATATGCACATCGTTTTGATTGTGCGGCCATCATTGTTGTTGTCACACTCTTCTTGAAGTTCCCGTATTTTCCATCATTGCGCTTCCAGAGTTTTTGGGCGGTCGCAACATCAGAAAGCTTAGAGCGCAAAAAGCGAACAACTTTTATGTCGAATGGCGGTACGTCCAACTTCTTCATACGATTGCGTCTCTGTAGTCTCTTATTGACCCAACAACTTGAGCTAATGCGTCTGCGCTTTCCAAATTCAAGCGATCTGCCTTTTTCAAAAATTTGTCAATTCGATGGCGATCTGTTCCATTCTCTTGAATATGCAGCAGAACGGATGCCAACTCTCTTTGGAAGCCAAAACTGGAAGCAGATGGAATATCCAGAACTTGATATAGCACGGACTCAGGACCCCAACCTTCAAACTCAGCATCGACCGTCGAAGCCCTTAATCGTTCTTTGTTTCGCTCAATCAGAACGACACTAGATTCTCCGAATGGCAGGCTCGATATCAGATGCGGCGAATGGGTGGCGATCAATACGTGGCTTCCTGGTGCCTCTGACAGAGACTGAGAGACAAGGTCGATATAATGTTGTTGCCATGCAGTGTTGAGACTTACTTCAGGCTCGTCGATTGCAATTAAACAGCCTGGCTCGGCGTGTGCGATGAGTTTTGCTCCTGTAGACAAAATATTTTGCTCACCTGAGCTTAACTGTCCGAATTCCGCCCAGCCCTGCCAAGCCTCTCCTTTAATCGCTACATTTGGCCATGAGAAAAACCGACCTCTAATAGCTGTTGTAACCGCTGGCTGTAGTTCTGCCAGCTCAACCAGAGAATCGACGTCCAACGCATCTAGTCTCAAGACGAGGCCTGAGCCGCTAAGTCCTCTACTCCCGAAGCTTTCGGTCCCTTGAGTTCGGCTGCGGAGATACTGAAAAAGTTGGATAAGTGAGGGAACGGACTCGGCGGCGCTCTCAAGTAGCCGTTCATTCTTGATTCTAGCGCTACCTCGCACACGAGCCATTCGCTGGGCAAAGGCGTTCACTGGATCGGGATCGGACAGAAATTTATCGATCTGTGATCGCGAAACACGATCAAAAGTGAGGGCAATTTCACGGGTTCCGCCAAACACTAACTCAACCCATTTTTGAAAAAGACCGCGTTTAGCTCGATCTCCGTAGAGGCGCATGACGGCCTCAGCGACGGAACGTTGCATTGAGCCCGTTGTCATCAGGTTTGTTGCCTGCCTCACTCCCAGATAATGGTAAAAATCGTCATCGTCGGGATCATTTAGGACAAATCGAAAGCGGTCCATCACAAGATTGGACAGCACAAGAATTTTTGTCGGTAGAGGCGTACCGTCCAAGGCATTGCGAGAACCTCGAATTTCGTCTCCTCTGCTATCGAGTATTTCACAGACAAGTCCATGAGTTCCAGACGCGTCGTATCGTTTGGAGACTTTTCTTTCAGACATCTCATCGTGGAGTTTCATCGTGGAGTTCGCAGAAGCGATCCACAATGCTTGCCAAAATTCGGCTCTTGCTGGTGCCGTTGGCTCCTGTGATCAATGTAATGTGCGACTTGTAAGCCTGAGCATTGGGGCCGAGGAAATCAATGGCCTGCGGAACACCGTCGCTTATAAGGAACTGCGCTGATTTGAGCTGAAATGTGGGAAGTGCCACGATTTACCAACCTTTCCGGAAAAAAACTTGCTAACTTCGCCGTTGCTGAACTTCTTACTTTCGCGCTTGTTCAAGGACATGATCACTCTTGATGGCTTGTTTTGACAGCACAGGTTTTCTCACCGAATCATACACTTAATAAAAAAGTATTCTCCTGCGACTACACGTTTCAGCGGTGCGGATCGGCACCACCTTTTTGGAACGCAACGTCTTTGTAACAAAAGGGAACTCCGAGGGAGTGTCCGCTTGGAGAAAAAATCGCGATAGCTGCGCTACTACAGCAAAAGTCGGATCTCCCCCCTCAAGGGTCAATCGCAGATCGTGCAATGAATGGCACCTTTCCGGATCGGTCTTTGATCGCCTTGATACTGGGTTGAACTCAGGTGGTCGCTATCTCGGCTGTCCGGTGTTCGCGTAATCGAGCCCGACCTCGCCCGTCGCGCGCACGGCATGCTCGAACAAAACCGTGATGCCTTGGTGGTCGCTGGTCATTCCGCCCATCGGCGACGGCTGCCCTTAAAGGCATGCCATCGAAGTATAAGCACTGGACGACGGCGTCTTTTCGCTGGTTCGCAGCTAGCTGTCAGCGGCATGGCGATGCATCTGATAGATCTCGACACGGTATCCATCTGGGTCGAGACACTTTAGCCGCGTACGATCATCGCGCTCGTCGATGCGAGACGATCCTTCCGGCATAAGCCGCTCATAGGCAGCGAGGCTTAGCCGAACATTGGCAACTTCGGCGAAGACCGTGACTTGATCTGTGACGCCGTCCACATGGCCCACTTCAACTATCGACAGAACGCCCCCCAGATTCACAGACTTGGCGGTTCGTTTACTGATCCGCAGCCCTAGGATTTCGCGGTAAAAGTCCACGGACCGGGCGAGGTCGGAAACCACCAATCGAAGCCCGAGATGCAATGGGGCAGGCATTCCTGCCGGCGAACTGAAGCCGAGTTCAGTCTCGGTGCTGAAACTTTCGGGCGATTGCCCCGTCCTTTTGCCCAGTTTCTTCACGAAGAGCGTTTGCCCATCGTCAAGCGTGAGCTGCCACGCGTTCGCCGTAAGCGACGGTGACTTTGGAACAATGCCGTCCCAACTTTCGGCTCGAGCGGTCAAACCATTGGGAAGTTTGACCGGAGACGGCTGGCGAAGCTCCGCAAGTTGCGAGAGGAAAGCGGCGAGTGCGGCCTTAGTGACTGGACGATGCCCGGCGCGCGGGGCGGCATCTTCGGGAAGATCGTAAATTTCATCCGCCGTACGACGGATCGTTTCGCGATCTTGTAGGTCTCGAAGGAAAGGCGAAAGCCATTCTAGGCCTATCGCGGCACCGAGCAGTCCGCCGGTCATTGAGGCGAGCGTATCGGTGTCCGCCCCTTTTGCAAGCGCTGCCTGTTTCACACCTTCTACCGGATCCGCGGCGTGCCGTGAGGCGAGGAAAAGCGCTGCAGCCGCGTTGACTGTGCCTGATCCATTCACACGCTTGTCAAAACAGCCCAGTTCCTTGAGCACGTCCTCATCGATTACGGCAACGCCGCCCGCGAGCCCGGCCAAGCATTGATTTAGGAGATCGAGTTGCTCCCGTACTGCATCCCTCCACAGGGCCTGATAGGCACCGGAGTGACCGGCCGCCTCAGTCCAGCTTGGCCAGCGCTCGGTCACAGAAGGTATGGCGCCCCATGCCTGATGGTTCAAGCTAACTACATTGAGGAGCTGGCCGTAGCCAAGCGTTCCGCGCTGCCGCAGCGCCGCCCAGAGGCCATAGCCATATGCCAACGCTCCGACCAAGGCGCGTGGATGACCGTGGGTCGTAACACCATCAGTCATGATGTCCACGGCGAGTGCGGAAAAGCAGGTGTCGCCCACGCGGCGGAGACAATGCGGTAGGATCCGCATGGCGACGCCATTGCCGCCCGCAGCGAGATACCGATCCACGTCATTGGGCTTGGCATCCCATGGCGCCCGTCCGGCGAGCCAGGTAGTTGCCGCGCGTTTGGTCGCGCCGCCGCCGCCACGCTGATAAAGCGTCCACAGTGGAAGCTCTTGGGAAGCAAAGAGGAGCCACCAGGCAGAAGGGTCGCGTAGCAACGACCGCGCACAAGCTAGGATTAACTGGGTATCGTCGCTGTAGCTTCCCGCGCTGATCGCTTCCTCGTGAGGCTGAAAGCGACCACCGGAGCGCTTCGTCCAAGCGTCGAAACCAAGGTTAGGCGACTTTCGATTGCCGCTGGCCCGGGAGGCGCGCATTTCGTGCGGCCACCCCATCGCATCCCCAACTGCGGCACCCAAAAACGCGCCTTCCGCGCGGTCGCGCTTGGGCCGGAACGCGGTGCTGCCATCTTCATTGAGAGGTGAATGGTTGGTCATGCAGTCCACAGTGTTTCGGATGGTCTTTGCCCTGCTCGGATGGCCTTGCTGAGAGCGTACTTGTCGAACAAGGTGGGGGATACCACAAACTTCAGGTCGCCTACGTCGATACCCAGAATCTCGAGCCGGACACGTTCCGCTTGGGCTTGCTCGTCGCTCGAAAGCCCTATCGCCTTGATCTTAGCTGGTGGGATTGAGTCAGGCACCAGCACCTCCGCCTGGTCATCGGTCGGCGAACAAGGCAGATGCAGGAGCGTGCGGCCGCGCACCTTTCCTTGCGCTCCGGGTACCGAGGGCGCGAACATGCTGGCAAAAGCTTCTTCCCCCGCGCATACATAGGCGCCATAGCCAGCGGCGGCGTTTCGCGGACAAAACAAGGTTCCTTCAGACGCGAGCACAGTCGGATCGATAAAGATCACGACCCAGTCACGAAACAGAATTTCGCCTTTTCGGGCACGGTCGAGATACCAGGCGTTCGGATATTCGATCGAGCAACAGATGTGATCGGGATGGCCGTCGAGGCGATGGAGATCGGTGGGATTGAAGAGCAGCCGATCCTCTTCTTCAAGCAACCTAGAGGGCAAAATCCCGGCGCCGCCCGCCAAGATATGGGCAAGGCTGCGCGAGGGCGTGAAGTGGCAAAGCCGGGTGATGCCCCGCTTGGCAACATCCCGTTGGATAATTTCGATCATCCTTCGACTTCCAGGTAGAGTGAGCGGTTCGACGGAAGTAACGCGGTACGCTCGCCTGTATATGTCAAAAGCAGAGCCGTCCTTGCGCGCGTAACACCTACATACAGGATGCGCCCATCGGTTGCGGTTGCGTCTTCAAGACCGCTCTTCTCGACAGCAATAGGGTGCGGTAGCTCCGCGTCCGAAAGGTGCGGCAGGATGACACTATCGAATTCAAGGCCCTTTCCGCTGTGCAGAGTGCCGATCCAGATCCCGGAGGACTCCTTCCAGATCGAAAGTGAATCGGTGAGCGACCGCGCTTCGGGCAGTTTCGAGCTGAATGCCCGAGCCTGCGCCCGCGTTCGGGTAAGGATCGCCACGCTCCTAGTTCTGGCGAAGCGCGTGGCACGGTCGGCCACGAAGGCTATCTCTTGGTCCCGGTCGGTGAAGTGAACCAATGTGGGCTTCGGGCCGTCGGCTGCGGGCTGCTTAGGCGCAACCAAGTCAGCTTCCCCGGCATAATAATGCATGCGAGAGATCGCCAAAGCTAAGTCCGCGATGGCTTGGGTGTTGCGGTAATTCTCTTCGAAATGCCAGATTTTTGGAGGGCTGAGGCCTGCAGATCTCCAAGTCATTTGGTTGCCGTAGATCTGCTGCGCCACATCGCCGAAAAAGGTGAACGACCCGTCTTGTGGTACAGCCTTGGATAAGGCGCGGAGCATCTCCGGTGAAAGGTCTTGACCCTCATCGACAATGACGTGCTTGTAGAGCCGGGGCTTTGCGTCGGCGTCGAACGAGTTCGCGACTGCCGACGCGATGTCATCAACGTCATAACGATAACCAGCCTCGCCACGCAGCCTGCGATATTCCTCGAGAATCTTCCACATTGTGGGGCGCAGCGAACGAATGAGACGCGCGTCAGCGCGTCCAGTCCTGCTGGCCGAGGAGTAATCGTCCGCGCTCACGATTCCGTGGCGCGACAACCAACGGATTTCGTCTTCGAAGAAGGAAACCGACCTGTTGAAGAACGCGTGGGCATCGTGATCGACGGCGACATTCGCAACCGCGTGCTGGACGAGCCCAGCATAGCGGTTGGTTGGCAGGATCGAACTTCCGTTCATCTGCCCGCGCGCGCTCAGATATCCGCGCGCGAAGCGATGGAAGTTCTCGACCGTGACACCGCGCAGTATATCGGCCGCGAGGAATCGAATATAGGAGCCCAACGTCTTGTTGAATGTGATCAGAAGGGTCTTGCCGGACCCTGGGAAGTTGGCAGTCGACAGCAATGCCGCTCGTAGAACGGCCATTGATGTCTTGCCGCTGCCAGCGGTTCCTAGGATCACCTGGTGACCTTGCGTCGGTAGGTATACGACCTCGCGCTGACGTCCGATCGGTTTCGGTAGTGCCACGAATCCCCCAAAATGGCGTCGTCTTCTACGGAACGCCAAAGCGCTTGCTACGTCGTGTACCCGGAATCGCCAAGCTATTCGCTCCCGTTTCGGGAAAAATCTAAGAGTCCGAACCGAAAGTTGTTGTGCAATACCAGCATGTTGTGATTCACGCCTCTTTGCGAAGAGATGGAGTGAATTATAGCATGGACTGGTATTGCCCGGCGTGTGCATAGCCGGGAGGGATTGCGATATCCATAGGATATGACGGATGCCGAGTGGGCGCTGACAGCGCCATTCGTGCCTCCGGCACAGCGTGGAGGCCGACCTCGAACGGCAGACATGCGCCAAGTTCTGAACGCGATTTTGTATATTGCCGCGAGCGGGTGCGCGTGGCGACTTTTGCCGAAATGCTTTGCTCCGGTGTCGACAGTGCAGTGCTACTTCTACGCTTGGCGCGACGCCGGCCTGTTTGAAGCCATCAACACCGTGCTGGTAGTGAACCTGCGCGAAATCGAAGGACGGGCAGCTTCTCCCAGTGCTGGAGTGATCGACAGCCAGTCGGTGAAGATCCCCTGAAACGTAGCTCAGCGCAGCTAAAGTGGCGGAATATCAGGCTTTGACGCGGGCAAAAAGGTCAAAGGGCGCAATCGACAAATACTGACTGACACCTGCGGTTTTCTGATCTTCATCCCCGTGCACGCCGCCGACATGCAGGACCGCGATGGGGCCGTAAATGTACTGGCCGCTATTCGCATGCGGTTCTCCTGGTTGCGCCACGTGTTCGCCGATGGCGGCTATACAGGCTATAAACAACGGTCTGCCCTCGCTGGCATGGGCAAGTGGGCAATCGACATCATCAAACGATCGGACAAGGCCATAGGCTTCGAACTGCTCCCCCGGCGATGGGTAGTTGAACGCACTTTCGCAGGGCTCAACCGCTTGAGCACTGATCGCTTCAATCCGCATGCTCACGCGCAGAACTGCAAGATGTTGCTTCGCTTGAGAAACTTTTGAATCAGGCACTAAGCGACGTTCGGTTGCCTTGGCTGCTCAAGGGCTTTTGACCGACTAAGATAACGGTCCATTGATTTGCAAGCAGTTGGGGTTAATCTAACCCACCGGCGCCTCTTGGCTCCGCTCCGCTCCGCCGGGCGATAAAGGCTCGCGTTATAGCGAGGTTGCATGCGCCCAATATGTCGGGTGGTCGGTCATCGTTCCGGTATCCTGATTGGATATCGCGAGGTGTGTAAGCCTTATCCTTACCCTTCGCGGCGCGGCACTGCGTGTCAGTCAGCATCTAAAAATTTCCTCCAAGAGTTTGCATTCGCAAAGCTCTCAAGGTCACCTTCGTCGCCTGCCGCGACAGGCTCAACAGTTTATAAGACGCTGACAACTCATGACATTTATTGGAAGTGGTTGAGAAATTGACTTAGCTCAGAGCTAAGCCAAGTTGCGGGCATTACCAAGATCACCGCCAAGTCTGCGTACCCCCAAAACACCCATTCCATACCCCCAGCAATACCCCCACGGGGTTGAGATGCCCTGAAATCTCGTGATGTTCGCTGACACGGATTTGGAGGCGAAACCTCCGGAAAGCCGGAGGTTTTGACCTCTTATGGAAGCTGCTGAACACGGGGAATGGCGGAGCGGGAGGGATTCGAACCCTCGATGAGCTTTTGGCCCATACTCACTTTCCAGGCGAGCGCCTTCGACCACTCGGCCACCGCTCCGCATCTTGCTCTGGAAGAGCGCCCCTAGCCGCATGTCTTGGCTTTCGCAAGGCATCGGTTCCTGCAATGATGAACTTATGTCGCTGCTCGCCTTGCTCGCCGCTGTTGCGGCCTCGCCCGAACCTGTCACGCCGCCTGCCAAGACACTTGCTCCGACCGAGATCGTGGCGGCTGCACCTGCAACGGATTGGGTGGTGATTGCGCCTGCCGATCTGTTGGTGATGGACCTTGCGCCCGATGCCGCGCCCGATGCTGCAGGGCGCCCGCGCCGGGTGGTGATCCAGCTGCTGCCCGCGCCGTTTTCTCAAGGGTGGGTCGGCAATATCCGCAAGCTGGCCGCCGCGCACTGGTGGGATGGCACCTCGATCAACCGCGCGCAGGACAATTACGTGGTGCAGTGGGGTGATCCCGATGGCGAGGACAAGGCAAAGGCCAAGGCTTTGCCGGAGGGGTTGGCGGTTGTGGCGCAGAGTGAGTACGAGAAGCCTGCTGCTGTGGTTAAGTCGCCACGCTACGGCAAAAGCAGCGGTGCGGCCTATGTCTATCGACTGCTTCGCGAATTTGGGGATAAAGAAAGTACAACGTCGTCCAAGAATCTTGCGCCACACATCGTAGGCTCTGATGGTGACAGCTACGCGGCTTATTTGGGGTGGGAAAGCGGCTGGCCCGTCGCAAGTGACTTTACAAATGCATGGCCCATCCACTGCTACGGCACCGTTGGCGTGGGCCGCAACGAACCGCCAGACACCGGCACCGGCGCGGAACTCTACGCCGTCATCGGCCACGCCCCGCGTCAGCTTGATCGCAACATCGCGGTCGTCGGACGGGTGATCGAGGGGATGGAGCACCTCTCCACCCTGCCGCGCGGCACCGGCGATATGGGCTTTTACAAGACCGCGCCCGAACGCACGCCGATCCGCGCCATTCGCAACGGCACCGACGTGCCCGATCTTCCCGCGTTCGAATATCTCGGCACCGAAAGCCAGAGCTTCGCCCGCTATGCTGATGCCCGCGCCAATCGCCGCGATGCCTTCTACATCCAGCCCGCAGGCGGCGTGGACATCTGCAACGTTCCGGTGCCCATCCGCCGCCGCAAATGAGCGAGCCTGCCTATCCACTCACCACCACGCTGTGGCGCTGGACGGGCGGGGCGAATGGTGGGGACTGGTTCTTCGTCACCATCGATGGCGAGGTGGGCGAAGCGCTTTCAGCCACCGCGCTGATGCACCGGCTGGAAACCGGGCGACGCTCTGGCTGGGGATCGGTGAAGCTGGGCGCGCAGGTCGGCGAAACCGCCTGGCGCACTTCGGCGTTTCCCAGCAAGGAACAGGGTTGGATCGTCCCCATCAAAGCCGCCGTGCGCAAGGCTGAAGGGCTGGTTGAGGGTGAGGCTTTTGAGATTACGCTGACGTTCTAATCAAACAGCCCACCCCCAACCCCTCCCGCAAGCGGGAGGAGGGAAAGTTACGCCGGTTCTTGCCCTCCCGCCTGCGGGAGGGCCGCGAGACTTACGGAACGCAGGGACGTTAGTCGCAGCGGGGTGGGCAATCTTCACTCACCTCAGTAAACCCAGCCCAATCCCAACCCCAAGGACACCAAGTGCACCACAACGTCGCCCTCATCGGCTATGGCTACGCCGGAAAGACCTTCCACGCCCCGCTGATTCAAGCCGAACCCGGCCTTCGTCTCGCCGCTGTAGTCTCAAGCAATCCGGCCAAGGTCCACGCAGACCTGCCCGATATGAGCGTAGAGGCAGACATCGCCGTCATCCTCGCCGACCCGACGATTGACCTCGTCGTCATCGCCACGCCTAACGATAGCCACGCCCCCCTCGCCCACGCCGCGATTGACGCGGGCAAGGCGCTGGTGGTGGACAAGCCCCTCGCCCTCACCTTGGCCGAAGCACGGCAAATCGCCGCCCACGCGGGGCAACGCGGCACGCTGCTCAGCGTGTTCCACAACCGCCGCAGGGACGGCGATTTCCTGACCATCGCGAACGCAATCGAACAGGGTCTGATCGGCAAAGTCGCCCACTTCGAAAGCCACTTCGACCGCTTCCGTCCCACGGTGCGCAACCGCTGGCGCGAGAACCCCGGCCCCGGCAGCGGCGTCTGGGCCGATCTGGGGCCGCACCTTGTCGATCAGGCACTCTGCCTGTTCGGCCTGCCAGAGCGCGTGATAGCCAGCCTTGGAACGCTGCGCGAAGGCGCACAGACCGATGATTGGGCGCATGTCGTGCTCGAATACCCAGACAAGCGCTGCGTGCTCCACGCCGGAATGCTGGTGGCGGGTGGCTCCCCGCGCTTCATCGTCCACGGCAGCGAAGGCAGCCTGATCAAGCACGGCCTTGATCCGCAAGAAAACCAGTTGCTCAGCGGCCTGCGCCCCAGCGCGCCCGATTGGGGGCGCGAGACCAATCCCCTCACCCGCCACGATGCGGAAGGCAATGCTCATCCGCTAGCACTAATGTCCGGCGATTACCCCCGCTACTACGCCGGGATCGCCGCCGCCCTCGATGGCGCGCCGTTGGAGGTGACACCAGAGCAATCGCTCGCCGTGATGGCCGTGGTTGAAGCTGCGACGGAAGCTGCACGCACTGGCATGGCCCAGCCGGTCCCGCCATTTCGGTTGTAAATCGGCTGTCCTACACGCCCAGCATCAAGGCAGGCTTTGCACAGCTACTTGAACCGTCAATTGCCTGTCGAAACGCAGTGCTAAACCGTCGCCCACCCCCAACCCCTCCCGCAAGCGGGAGGGGGGAAGAAGGCTCTGATCCCGCCTTCCCGCTTGCGGGAGGGCCGCGAGACTTGGCCTTTCGCAGAAAGGCTTAGTCGCAGCGGGGTGGGCTTCCCACGTCAGGAATAACGCGCCAACAAGACCCACTGAGTTACTTTCTTTGGACTGTGTAAACCCCGTAAACCCCTTCAGGAAACCGCCCCGTTTCCTGAACGAGATCACCGCCCGCGCAATACCATTTCTACCGCTTCGCAAATCTGCTGGACGGAAAATGGCTTGGCCAGAAAGTGCATGTTCGGAATGTCGATCTCACGCCGAAGCTGCTCCTCGGCATAGCCCGACATGAACAGGAACGGCAGATCGGGCTTCAGCGCACGGATCTCTCGCGCCATCGCCGGGCCGTCCATCGTCGGCATGACCACATCGGAAACGACAATATCAAACTCACCGCGCCCAATAGCTTCCAAGCCTTCCTCACCGTCCGAAGCGGTGGTCACTTCAAAGCCCTGCCGCACCAGCGCGCGCTCGGCCACGGCGCGCACGGTGTCCTCGTCCTCCACCAGCAGCACCTTGCCCCCGCCCGACCATTGCCGTTTGGGTTCCGCTGCGATCGGCTTGGTCGCTTGCGCCATCTCGGCGGCATCGGGATGGTGGACCGGAAGATAGATGCTGAACCGCGTGAACTTGCCCACTTCGCTTTCGGCAAAGATGAACCCGCCCGATTGTTTCACGATGCCATAGACGGTCGAAAGCCCAAGTCCGGTTCCCTTGCCCTTCTCCTTTGTGGTGAAGAAGGGCTCGAAGATTTTGCCGATCTGGTTCGGCTTGATGCCATGGCCGTTGTCCTCCACCATCAGCGCGGTGTAATCGCCGATGGGCAGAATTTCGCTTTTCATCGCCCGCACATCGGCAGCGGTCACGCGACGGGTCATCAGTTTGACGACGCCCGCTGCGCCTTTAACGCCACCTGCTGCCAGCTTGTCGTTGATCGCATCGCGCGCATTGACGGCAAGGTTCAGCAGCACCTGCTCAAGCTGTGTCGGGTCGGCGCGGATGAAGCCCAAGTCGCGGTCGTGCGTTACCTCCAGCGTGATCCGTTCGCCGATCAAGCGCTTGAGAAGCGCGGACACTTCGGCCACCACATCGGGCAGTTGCAGCACTTGCGGGCGCAGCGTCTGCTGGCGCGAAAAAGCCAGCAATTGCCGCGTCAGCGAAGCCGCACGGTTTGAATTCGCCTTGATCTGCTGGATATCGTCATAGTCGCTGTCGCCCGGCGTGTGGCGCATCAGCATCAGGTCGCAATAGCCGATGATCGCGGTCAGCACGTTGTTGAAATCGTGCGCCACGCCGCCCGCCAATTGCCCCACCGCCTGCATCTTGGTCGCCTGCGCAATCTCGCGCTTGAGCCGGGTTTCTTCAGAGGAGTCCTTGAGGCTCAGCAGCACCGCCCCCTCGCCCAGCCCGCGCACGCCGGCCAAGCTGAGCGAGACCGGCTCTTCGGGCGAGGCGCGCAACCGCACCGCCACGTCGCCCGCCGTCGCTTGGCCCTGCGCATAGCGGCGCACCGCATCGAGCAGCGCGCTCTTGTCTTCCTTGATCACAAGGTCCGCAGGATAAGGCGGCGGGATCGTGTCTTCATGCCCGGCCGCGCGCAGGAAGGCGGCGTTGGCAAACAGGAAACGCCCGTCCCGGTCAGTCATCGCCAGACCCAGCGGCAGGCGCGCCAGCAGCGCTTCGATCTGCGGCAGGCCTGCGCGGATGTCGCCCACGCTGTGCTGGTTATCGATCAGCAGGAACAGTGATGCGGTGCGCGCCGGATCGGTGTTGGCCACGCCGTCAGGATCGGCCACCGGCAGATGGACAAGCCGCACCGGCGTGCCTTTGCCCCCTTCACGGGCATAGAACACGCGCTCTGAGTCGTCGCTGGCAAGATACGATACGAAATCGGTGCCCGTAATTTCACTGCCCGCGTTGCCTGTGGCCCGTTGCGCAAAGGCAGAGTTGGCGGCCAGCACCACACCGTCGGGGTTTACGACCACGGCCTGCAACCCTTCGCGGGCCAGCGCGCGGCCCAGCTTGCCGCCCACGTGCGCGGCCATATCGGCAACAAGGTTTTGCGTGACCACTGGCTTAAACCGCCAGATCAGGAAATCCTCGCCCCGTCCCACGCGGCTAAGTTCGGCGCGCCAGGTGCCGCTGGCAGAGGTGAGCGCATGGGCACTCGCGCTGCCATCGCGCCAGGCAGCGCGCAGTGCATCCTCCAGCGCTTCGACACCGGCCTTTTCCAACGGCAAGCGCGGCGGCGCTGCCCCTGCGCCAAACCATTCCCCCATCAGCGCATTGGCGCAGACCATGCGCCCGGCGCGATCGGTTATGGCTATCGCGGCATCGGTGCTTTCGATGGCCGCGTTGGTGACTGACCAGTCAGGCGCGGCAAAATCGGCCGACACTGCCGATGGCGCGGGGCGATAGGCCAGCCGCAGCGCCGCGCCGATCACGCCGACCCCGCCCAGAAACCCGCCGATCACCAGCGGTTGACCCGAAACAGCCCACAACGCGCCCGCACTGGCAATGACCGCGCCGCTCAGCAGGAGCCAATCGCGCAAGGGGGCAGTTGCTGTGCCTGCATCAGACCCTGCAATCGCCATCAATCGGGCCTGGTCATTCAGGGAAGTCCCGCGCCTCGAACCGCAGCTTGCGGGCCTTGCGCTTGTGCGCAGTCCACCACCGCCAAGCAAAAACCGAAATCACATAGCCGAGCGCAGCTGCCACGATGGAGATCAAAAACAGGCCGATCACCAGCGATGGCGCAGCATCTGACCCCAACCAGGCCAGCCAATCGCCAATGCTGGCGCCCTTGGTCACCATATCACTCACCGTGGCGAAATCGGCGTGGAAGCCGAAACTGTTGCCCACCGCGATGGCGCCGGGAAGGAACACGAACAGTGTGGTTGGCGGGATCGAGATGAAGGTCATCAGCACGGCGAGCGGGATGTTGCCCCGGCACGGCACGCACATCAAGGCCGCGCCGACGATCTGCACGCCGGGAATCAATGCGAAGATGCCGATGAACAGCCCCGCCGCCACACCGCGCGGCACCGAGCGCCGGGTAAACCGCCACAATTCATGGCGCGCGGCCAGCGGGCGGGCGAAGCGGTTATGCTCCAATTGCTCGCGCGTTGGCATGTTGGCCTGCGCCCAGCTGACGATCCGTTTGAACATGGTGCGCTTGCTTCTACCCGTTTACCTACGGCCCCGCCACGGGCCTTTGGATCGCATCTAGACTAACGGCGCTTTCTCAGTGGTGAAGCGCTTTTCCGAAAACCGCTCATCCGTGATCTTTCATGATCCGGGCCTTGTCGCGTTTCCAATCGCGATCCTTCATCGTGGCGCGCTTGTCGGCCACGTTTTTGCCTTTGCACAGCGCCAGTTCCACCTTGGCGCGGCCCCGGCTGTTGAAATAGATCGAGAGCGGGACCAGCGTCATCCCCTTACGCTCAACCGCGCCGTGGAATTTGGCGATCTGGCGCTCTTTCAGCAGCAGCTTGCGCGGGCGCTTGGGCACATGGTTGTTGCGGTTGCCATGGCTGAATTCGGGTACGTTGGAATTGACCAGCCATACCTCGCCGTTCTTCACCTCGGCATAGCTTTCCGCGATGGAACCTTCGCCAAAGCGCAGCGATTTCACCTCGGTGCCGGTCAGGCAGATGCCAGCCTCGTACTTCTCTTCAATGAAGTATTCGAACCTTGCGCGGCGGTTTTCGGCGACCACTTTGGTCTTGTCGAATTCGGGATGTACGGGACGGGCCATGATGATTGCCCATGTAGGCGCTGCCCCGGCAAAGCGAAAGTGGCACTTCACACTTTGTCGGGGCGAGTTTTCAGATCAAAGCAGACCGGCGTGGACCAGCGCGGCATCAACCTTGGCGCGCGCTTCGGCGCTGGCGGGGACGAGCGGCAGGCGCAGTTCGTCGTTGATGCCTTCGAACACGCGGGACAGCGCATACTTGAGCGGCGCGGGCGAGGCATCAGAAAACATCGCGTAGTGCAGCGGATAGAGCTTGTCGTTCAGTTCGCGCGCTTTTTCCAGATCGTTGGCCGCGCAAGCTGCCTGAAAATCGGCGCAGAGGCGCGGCGCGACATTGGCCGTCACCGAGATGCAGCCGACGGCCCCTGCTGCGTTGGCAGGCAGCGCCAGTTCATCATCGCCCGAAAGCTGGCAGAAGTGCTTGCCGATGCCCATACGGTGGTCGGTCACGCGCGAAAGGTCGCCACTGGCATCCTTGATGGCCACGATCTTTTCCGGGTAACGCTTGGCCAGTTCGCAGACAGTTTCGGGCAGGATATCTGTCACCGTGCGGCCGGGCACGTTATAGAGCACAATTGGCAGGTCGTTATGCTCAGCCAGATAGCTGAAGTGGGCGATGATGCCCGCCTGACTTGGGCGATTATAATAAGGCGCAACGCACAGCGCGGCTTGTGCGCCGCACTTCTTGGAAAAGTTCATATGCAACAGCGCGTTCATCGTATCGTTGCTGCCGCAGCCTGCGATCACCGGCACGCGGCCCGCAGCCTGTTCGACGCAGACCTCTATCACGCGGTGATGTTCGGCGTTGGACAGGGTCGATGCCTCACCGGTGGTGCCGCAAGGGACCAGCGCGGACGAGCCGTTTTCGATCTGCCAGTCGACCAGACGCCGGAAGGCTTTTTCATCGAACGCGCCATCACGAAAAGGGGTGACAAGGGCCGGAATGGAGCCGGTAAACATGGACAATACCCCTTCTTTTACCCCATAAAGCCGTTCGTCTTGCAGCAAGTCGAACCCTTCGGGGATCTGTTCAGCGCCTGATAAGGAGCCGCTCCATAGTATGTCCGGCATGGACGTGAAAGCCTTGATGTTGCGCTGGGGTGTTGCCGGTCTGCTGATGCAGACTGCGGTTGCTTCAAGTTCTGTGCATGCCAGTGGCGCGGAAAGTGCCGACGGTGCCGATTGGGATCGCGCGCGCGCGAATCTGACGCTGAGCCAGGGCGGGCCGATGACGGCGGCGGTGGAGCGGTGGAAGCTGCTGACCAGTTCGAACCGTTTTGGATTTTCCGACTATTCCAGCTTCGTGGTCACCTATTCAGGCTTTCCCGATGAGGAAAAGCTGCGCCGCTATGCCGAACTTTCGCTTGAACGAGAGGCGGTTGACGCAGGGCGTCTGGTCAATTTCTTCAGCCAGAAGCCGCCGCTGACCAACATGGGCCGCGCACAATATGCGCTGGCGCTGACGCAACTGGGCCGCCCCGAAGCGCGCGAAGCAGCGCGGGCCGCATGGCGCGGCGGGGCGATGACCGATGCTGCCGAATCTGCGCTGCTTGCCTTCTGGGGCACCAGCTTTACTGCCGACGATCACGATGCGCGGATGGACGCACTGCTGTGGTCTGGCGCGACCGATCAGGCGGCGCGGCAGATCTTGTGGGTCAGCCCTTCCCGCAAGAGCATTGATGGCGCGCGGCTGGCGGCGATGCAGGGGGGCGATCCCTATGCAGCGGTTTCCGGTGTTTCCACGCAACTGTTGAACAGCGATCCGGGCTTTGTTTTCCAGCGCGTGCGGCAGTTGCGCAAGAGCGGACAGGGTGCGGCGGCGCGGGCGTTGCTGGCCAACCGGCCCTTGCTGGTGCGGCAGCCGCTGGACCGGGCAAAGTGGGTTGAAGAACTGCTGCTGAACGCGCGCGGCGCGGCGAGCGCGGGCGATGCGCGGTCTGCCATGCGGATTGCCGCCGGGATCGACGATGCCTTTGCGCCGGGCGAGGACGTGAGCCAACTCGAATACGATCTGCGCGATGACTACACGTCGCTGATGTGGCTGGGCGGAACGCAAGCCTATCAGAACATTGGCGATTATGCGGGCGCGGCCCCGCTGTTCTGGCGCTATGGCGCGGCGGCACGGACGCCGGGGACGCGGTCAAAGGGGTTTTACTGGGCTGGAAAGGCCGCAGCGCGGGGTGGCCAGCAGGCTGAGGCGCGGCGCTACTTCGAAATGGCGGCGCAATATGCCGACCAGTTCTATGGCCTGTTGGCGCTGGAGCGGCTGGGCCGTCCGGTGCCGCAGTTTGCCAAGGATTCCAATGCGCAAGCCACGCCCGATGAACGCAGCCGATTCTACAATCAGCCGCTGACGCTGGCCGTGCGCGAAGTGGCGCGCAATGGCGAATGGCGCACTTCCATCCGCTTTTTCAAGGAAATTGCCGAGCAGCAGCAGACCGAAGGCCAGCATGTGATGGTGGCGCAATTGGCGCGCGATTTGGGACGCCGCGATCTGGGTGTGATCGTGGGACAGGCCGCAGCGGCGCGCGGATACCTCGATTTTCAGCATATCGCCTTTCCGCTGATCCCAGTGCCTGCTGGCTATGAAAGCAAGTGGACCGGCATTCACGCGATCAGCCGCCAGGAAAGCCAGTTCGCGCAGAACGCGGTGAGCCACGCGGGCGCGCGTGGGTTGATGCAACTGATGCCGGGCACGGCTAACGAACAGGCGGGCAAGCTCGGCCTGTCCTACCGCCCCGGCGCGCTGACCGAGGATGCGGGCTACAACATCCAGCTGGGCGCGGGCTATTTCGGGCGGATGCTGGACTATTACAACGGATCATGGCCGCTGGCCGTGGCGGCCTATAACGCCGGCCCCGGCAACGTGAACAAGTTCCTGCGCGCCAATGGCGATCCGCGCAATGGCGGCGTGGACTGGGTGGAGTGGATCGAAAAGATCCCGCTGTCCGAAACGCGCAACTATGTGCAGCGCGTGCTGGAAAACGCGGTGGTCTATGAGGCGATGAACCCACAGTTTGCGACCTATCGCGGGGCGAACCCGATGAGCCATTTTATTGGGAAGCGGGAGCCGGGGTGAGCTTCTTTTTGACCGCACACTCACTTGATGATTGAGAACCTAATGTCGTTGTTTTCGTGGTTAAGTGGTAAGAGTGCTGCACACAAGGAAGTAACAACCTTGGTTGCATTGGCACTTAGGCAAAACTTGGAAAGGTCGATCTCGAACGACTATGACGCCAAGCGTATCGCAACATCTTGGACAGACGAGCGCCCACCACGTTTTCAGCATGATGGCATTGGAGGGTCTCGCTTGACGTCCACCGCTATGGGCGAAGCATTTTTCCTTTTGCAGTCTAGAATATCGAGCAATGAAGCTTCGCAGTGCGCCTACGAGATTGCAGCGCTGAAGTATTTGATCGTGCTGTCCTTCAGCGAAAGACTAGACGCGAGGCTGACAGGGCTGGACGTAGAAGCAAGGGCCTCTGCGTCTCAAACTCTACTAGATCTTGGTGCTGTTGCCAGCTCGAACCCAGTTTAAAAGAGCTTCGAATATGAAGCCTGACGGTCACCCCATCACACCCGCCGGATTTGCCGCCTTGCGCGCGCGATATGACCACCTGCTGGGCAATGAACGCCCGGCGATTGTCGAGATTGTCAGTTGGGCGGCGGGGAATGGCGATCGGTCGGAGAACGGCGATTATCTCTATGGGCGCAAACGGATGCGGGAGATTGATCGGGAGCTAGCATTCCTTGCACGGCGGATGAAAGCGACGCGGGTGGTCGATCCGGCGCGGATGGAGGATCGCAGCCGCGTGCTGTTTGGCGCGACCGTGGATATTGCCGACGAGGATGACGCGCGGCGCGTGCTGACCATCGTGGGGGATGACGAGCAGGATGCCAGCAACAACCTGATCGGCTGGAGCGCGCCGATTGCCAAGGCCTTGCGCGGGGCGCGGGTGGGGGATTTGCGGATCGTGAGGCTGCCTTCGGGGGAGAAGGAGTGGGAGATCATGAGCATTTCCTATCCTGACGCCGCAGGCTAAAGCAGCGCGCATGAAAACGGGTCGCTTCTTCATCATGCGCCACGGCGAGACGGTCTATAATGCGACCGCCCGGCTGCAGGCGAACCACATCCACACTCCGCTGACGCGGCAGGGCTTTGAACAGGCCGTGGCGATGGGCTGCGCGCTGCGCGGCGAACTGGGGGAGAAGCCCGAAGTGACGCTGCACATTTCTGATACCGGGCGCGCGTTGCAGACGGCGGCGCTGATTGCCGAGGAACTGGGGCTGGACTGGTTTGCCGGGCGCCGCACGATGGATCTGAAAGAGATCGACATGGGATCGTGGTGTGGGCGTTCCTACGGCGATGTGGAGGATGAAGTCGGCCCCATCGTGATCGAGGACCACCTGCTGCGCCCTGCCCCGGACGGCGAGGACTATCCGATGATTGCCGAACGGCTGAACCGCTGGCTTGATGGGCTCAGCGATGAAGGCGGCGATCACATCGTGGTGATGCACGGCATTTCGAGCCGAGTGCTGCGGGGTATCATGGCAAGCTATCCGGTGCACCCCATCCACGGCGCGCCGATTGCGCCATCGCTAGTGCAAGGCTCCATCGCGCTGGTGGAGGATGGGGCGGAGACGGTTTTGTTCGGATCGGAACGCGGGATCGAGCACGCCTGATGGGTGAGGTCGTGAACCTGCGGGCGGTACGCAAGGCCAAGGCGCGCGATGCGCACGCGGTTGAGGCGCAGGCCAATCGGGCGAAATTCGGGCGTACCAAGGGCGATAAGTTGCGTGATGCTTTGGAAGCTGAGCGGGCGGCGCGGTTGCTCGATGGCGCCAAAAGGGATGAGCCGTGAGGAAGCTGCTGGTTCTGGCAGCGCTGGTGCTGGCGGGCACGGCCACTGCGCGCGATAGCCTGGGCGTGTTCGGCACGTGGGGTGCGTTCCGTGATCCGGCGGTGCCACGCTGCTATGCCATTGCGATGGCGGAGAAAGTTAAGGGCCGGGAACAGGCGTTTCAGCCTTATCTGACCGTGGGATACTGGCCGCAGCGCAAGATTCGCGGGGCGGTGCACGTGCGGCTGGCGCGGCGCGTGGCGGCAGGTTCGAGCGTCAACGTCTCTTTCCCCGAAGCGAACTTTACGCTGCAGACGGGGCAGGCTGATGCCTGGCCTGCAGACCAGCGGGTGAATGCCGGGATCGTGGCGCAATTGCGCAGCGCGCCGCGGGTGGTGGTGATTGGCCAAGGCACCGATGGCCGCAAGTTTCGCGATACTTATGTGCTAAGCGGCGCGGCTTCGGCGATGGATGCGGCGGCGCTGGGGTGTGTGGGGTAGGATGAAGGCTCGGTAGCATGCCCTCCCCCGGCCCCTCCCGCACGCGGGAGGGGGATTGATGTAAAAAGGGCGGACCTTGTGGCCCGCCCTTTGCGCTTTGCTTAGAAGCGCAGGCCGACGCCCGCCATCACTTGGTGACGGTCGGTGTCGATGTTGAAACGGCTCGAATCCGGTGTGCCACCGTTGAAATCGAACTCGCCTTCGCTGTAGTTGTTGTAGCCGTATTCCAGCTTCACATAAGCGTTGGTGCCGAGGTTCTGCTCAACGCCCGCACCGACACGATAGCCATCGGTATCAAGACGCTGGCGCAGGTTCACTGTGCCATTGGTCCCCTGCAGGTCATAACGCTGGTTGCTGTAGCCACCCTTCACATAGACCATCGTGCTAGGCGACATGGCATAGCCCACGCGACCGCCGAGATAGTACTGACGACCGGCATCAACGCGACCGAGGTTGAACACGTTGGGCTGGTCATTGTTGTTGTCCCAACCGGCGCTGCTTTCGGTGATTTCGGCTTCCGCACCGACCACAAGATTGTTGCCGAGCGCGATGTCATAGCCGACTGCACCGCCATAAGTGACGCCGTCGATCGACTGCTTCAGATCACGGGTGGAATCAATGTCTTCGCTGCTGCCTGAGCGGTGGTGGTCATAGCCAACCAGTGCTTCCACACGCAGGCCGCTAAAGGCCTCGGCGGGAGTCGCGTCCTGCGCGAAAGCCGGGGCAGCGACAAGCGCGGTTCCAGCGGCGAGGATTGCGATGATATTCTTCATGTTTCACTCCATTGATACGTTCACGTGCCGGTTTTCGTTTTTGGCTGCGACCCGGCAGTGGTGTTTAGAATGAGCGCAATTGCATCGGGTTTCATGAACCTGAGACAACAATAAACTGTGATATTTCAGCCACATATTTTGCGACACTCGGAGTGATTAACAGGCCGAACGACAGGAACTATCACGCTGCAAATGCGTTCGCGCGGGGGCTGTTTGCCAGCAGGGCAGAGAATCACTATATGCGCGCGATGCAGCAATCCCCTGATTTTGAACCTTCGATCCCTGCGAACATGGCCATAGCCGGGCATATCGATCCTGTGCCGGTGCCACGCCCCGGCATGGTTGATGGCGTCACCCCGCGCGAGGACGGCCGGGTGGACCTGATCGGCCTGACCAAGAAGCAGATCGCCACCGTGTTCGAAACGGCAGGGCTGGATGCCAAGGCCGCCAAGCTGCGCGCCAAGCAGGTGTTCCACTGGCTCTATCATCGCGGTGTGACTGACTTTGAAGCGATGACCGACATCGCCAAGACGATGCGCCCATGGCTGGCGGAGCGGTTCTTTATCGGTCGGCCCGAGATTGTCGAGGCGCAAGTATCGACCGATGGGACGCGCAAGTGGCTGCTGCGGACGGCAGACGGGCATGACTTCGAAATGGTGTTCATCCCCGATGCTGACCGGGGCACGTTGTGCGTTTCGAGCCAGGTGGGCTGCACGCTCAACTGCCGGTTCTGCCACACCGGCACGATGCGGCTGGTGCGCAACCTGACGCCGGGCGAAATCGTGGGACAGGTGATGCTGGCGCGCGATGCGCTGGGCGAATGGCCGAATTCAATGCAGCGTCCCAGCGCCGATAGTTCATTGGCAGGCGGGGACCTTGGTGGTGATATTCAACGGTTCAGTAAAACGGCTGAGGCCCCCGCCTTCGCGGGGGCGCACGACGCGGTGGATGACGACGAAGATGAAGCCGCTTACACCGCCGATGGTCGCCTGCTGACGAATATCGTGATGATGGGCATGGGCGAGCCGCTCTATAACTTCGACAATGTCCGCGATGCTTTGAAGCTGGTGATGGATGGCGATGGGCTAGCGTTGTCGAAGCGGCGGATCACACTTTCGACCAGCGGCATCGTGCCGTTGATGGCGCGCGCGGGCGAGGAGATCGGGGTGAACCTGGCCGTTTCGCTCCACGCGGTGACCAAAGACGTGCGCGACGAGATCGTGCCGATCAATCGCAAATATGGGATCGAGGAATTGTTGCAGGCTTGTGCCGACTATCCCGGATCATCCAACGCGCGGCGCATCACGTTTGAATATGTAATGCTGAAGGACAAGAACGACAGTGATGCCGATGCGCGCGAACTTGTGCGGCTGATCAAGCAGTACAAGTTGCCCGCCAAGGTCAATCTGATCCCGTTCAACCCATGGGAGGGCGCGGCTTATGAATGCTCCACGCCCGAGCGGATCAGGCGGTTTTCCAGCATCGTTTTCGAAGCAGGCATCAGCGCGCCGGTCCGCACTCCGCGCGGGCGGGATATTGATGCGGCTTGCGGCCAGTTGAAGACATCGGCTGAAAAGAAAAGCCGGGCGGAACTGGACCGGCTGGCCGAGGAAAAGATGGCCGCCCTCGACTGATCAGCCGACTTTGCGCTGATGGTTCGTATCGGTTTCGACGCTTGACGGGGGCCGGCCAGCCACTGCGGCAATCCGACCGTTGTCATCTAGCCGCAGCGGCAGGGAAAACTCAACGCCCAACCGGTCTTCACTGGACCAGCGGCATGTGGCTGTCACCACATGGTTATCGGCCAGCACCACGCGGAAGATGGTGCCCGGCGGCACGTTCCACAGCCCTTCGATCAGGGCACCGGTCTGGCTGATATTGCGCACCATGGCGTTATAGCGGTGGCCGCCGTGATCCAGCACGACCTTGCGCAGCATTGATTGGCGCGATGCGCGTGCCGAACGCGGGCCTTGCGCAATCGCCATAAGCCCGGTTGATAGCCGCGCGGCAGCATTCATGGAACTGAGTGGCCGCTCATAAATATAGCCCTGCACATGGCTGCACCCGAGCATGCGCACGAGATCCAGTTCGTCGAGCGTTTCCACGCCTTCGGCTGTGGTTTCCATGCCCAGAGCTTCGGCCAGGCTGACGATCGAGGCGATGATCGCCCCGTTGCGGCTGCCGGGCTGGGTTGCCCCGCGCACAAACGACTGGTCGATCTTGATCTTGTCAAACGGAGCTGTCTTCAAATATCCGAGCGAGGAATAGCCAGTGCCGAAATCGTCGAGCGCCAGACGCACGCCGATGGCCTTGAGCGCCTTGAACATGTGTTCGGTGCCCTCGTCATCGTTGAGAAACACGCTTTCGGTGATTTCCAGTTCCAGCCGTTCAGGCGCCACTTGCGCATTCGCAAGGGCATTGGTGACGATGGCCGGAAGCGCCGGATTGGCGAACTGCAGCGGTGAAACATTGACCGCGACGCGCACGTTTTCGGGCCAGCGGGAAAGATCCCGGCAGGCCGTGCGCAGCGCCCATTCGCCGATCGGGGCGATAAGGCCGGTATCTTCGGCAATGGGGATGAAGCGTGACGGACTGATCCAGCCTTGTTCGGCGTGGTTCCAGCGCAACAGTGCCTCGAACCCGGTGATCTTCTCGGTCGCGGTCTGTACGACGGGCTGGTAATAGAGTTCGAGCCCGCCGTTGGTGACCGCATCGCGCAAGTCTTCTTCCATCTTGCGGCGCTCTTCGGCATCACTGTGCAGATCGGCATTGTAGAAATGGAAGCGGCCGCGCCCACCATCTTTGGCAGCATAGAGCGCAAGGTCGGCATTGCGGATCAGCGCCTCGCTGGTCACGCAGTCATCAGGTGCGAGGGCAATACCCACCGATACGCCGATCATTACCCGGCTGCCATCGATGGAATAAGGTTGCGACAGGCTTTCGATGATGCGCGAAGCGAGGTGCCCCAACTGCTCACGCTCAATCTTGCCGGGCAGGATCACCTGGAATTCATCGCCCCCAAGGCGCCCGACGCGGCCCATCTTGCCGACCACGCGTTCGAGCCGCTGGGCGACCTGCTTCAGAAGAGCATCACCAGCGGGATGCCCGAGTGTATCGTTGACCTGCTTGAACCGGTCGAGATCGAGCAGGAATACCGCGCAGGCACGGTGGTGGACTTGCGGCGCAAGCAGGATCTTTTCCAGCGTCTGCGACATGCGGAAGCGATTGGAAAGGCCGGTGAGCGAATCGAAATGCGCCAGCCGCGAGGCATGCTCTTGCGAACGGCGCTTTTCCGTAAGATCGGTGCCCGATCCGCGAAAGCCAGTGAAGTTGTTGAACGTATCGTACGTGGGGCGGCCGGTGATCGACCACCAGCGCTCTTCATCCGGCGTGGCCGCACGCACTGCCAGTTCGCTGAAACTGGAACGCGCCGAGAGGTGAAAGGCGAGCGTACGCTCTCCTTCGCCGGATTGCTCTGTCAGGTTGAAGAGTTCGGCAAACGGCCTGCCGATCAGGTCTGTAACCTTGCGACCAAGCGTTTCGGCCACGGGCACAGAAAGATAGGTGATGTGCCCTCGGCGGTCAGTCTCCCAGAACCATCCTTGGCCTGTCTCCTCATAATCGGCCAGAATTTCCTGCGCACGTGTCTGAATTCTGACGTCATTTTCGGCTTTTTCGCGCAGCAGCAGATCGATCCGGCGCTGCCGCGAATAGGCGATAACAGCGATACCCATGCCAACCGCGAGCGAAAAATAGCCGCCGATCGTGGAGGCGACGCAAGTGATTCCCGACCAGATCGCCACTTGCCCGGCCAGCACGCCAACCAGCCTGCCCGATTGCACAACAGTGGAAAGCAGCGAGAGAATGGCCACAGCGACAAGGCAATAGAACCAATCGATCTGCCCAGTCGCTCCCCAGACACCCATCGCCGATCCGAACAGAAACATTGGCAACGCCACGGCGAGACCGACCAGCAGCATCCGCTGCCCTGTTCCGAGGCTCCGTTCGCTTTCTATGCGCAGCGCCCATTTCGACAGCGCCGTGATGCCTGCTGCCAGCCCGACAAGCAGAGCAGTGAGCGCCGGAGGGAGTTCAAGATTAAATGCGGCGATACCGACCATCAGCAGCAGCATCGGCACCGCAAGGCGCGGCCATTCCGGGGCGACGAGGCGGTTGGTCGGATCGCTGCCAAACAGGAAGCTGGCCCCGGCCTCGGTCATGACCGCTGGCGGCACCCGTTCGCGACGGCGGGTCCGCGCAAAATCGCGCGGCGCGTCTGGCATCAGGGGTGCAGTTTCGGGAGGGTTAGCGGGCATACCCTGCAAATGCCCCATGTTCATTTTAGAAACAGTAAACGGCTGAACCATTCAAATGCTTTTGCTGCGACTGCGAAGCTGCTAGTTCGCCCACCGGAATGCGGGGCAAAATGGCAGACAAAGCAGTGAAATCTCTGATCGGCGTAGCAGGACGCAGACTGCACGTTGCGCGGTGGAATGAAGGAGGCGATGCGCATCGGCCCTTATTGATGCTTAATGGCATCGGCATGAACCTCGAACTGCTGGAGCCCATTGCGCGCGCCCTGCCCGAACGTGAAGTGCTTTGCTTCGATTTGCCCGGCATCGGCAGTTCGCCCGATCCGTTCATTCCTTATACGATGGCCCAGATGGCCCTGACGACGGCTGCGCTGCTGGACCAACTTGGCATTGCCGAAGTCGATTTGCTAGGCATAAGCTGGGGCGGTGCGCTGGCGCAGCAGTTCGCATTCCAGCACCGGGCACGCACAGGAAGCATGGTGCTGGCCGCCACCGCTGCCGGAGCAACGATGGTGCCGGGCAACCCCGCAATGATGGCCCATCTGGCCGATCCACGCGAATACACCGTCGAAAAGACCCTGAAGCGCAACCTCGCCTCGATCTATAATGGCGGCGGCAGTGCGCAGGTTTCGCTAAATGCGGCCAAGGCCCCCTCTCCGCTTGGCTTTTCCTATCAGCTCGCCTCATTCGCCTGCTGGTCGAGCGTGCCGTTTCTGCCGCTGCTGCGAATGCCCGTGATGATCATGGCAGACGAGGAAGACCAGTTGATTCCGCCCACCAATGCCCATTTCCTGCACAACGCTATCCCGCACAGCCGGATCGAAATGTTCAGTGGTGGCGGGCACTTGTTCATGCTGTCGCAGCGCGCACGCTTCATTGAAATCATGCGCGACTTTCTGGATGCAGAAGTTACCGAAGGCTGACAGATCTGCAGTTGCCGCTGTGCCCCAGTCTGGCACTGTATCAACAGATTGACCCGGCGCCTAAGCTCTGACTTAATCAAACGATTAACGTGACAGGTGACCCTTTGCGAGTCGGCCTGCGCGGGAGAAGGAGCTTGCCCATGCCAGCCTATGACCTGATCATCAGGAACGGAACCATCGTTGACGGCACCGGATCACCCCGCTTTACCGGCGATGTGGCGGTAAAAGGCGGGCTGATCGCCGCTGTCGGCACCGTGCGAGGCGATGCGGCGCAAGAGATCGACGCCACAGGGCGGATCGTAGCACCGGGCTGGGTCGATATTCACACCCATTATGATGGCCAGGCCACGTGGGATGCCGAAATGGCGCCCTCATCGTGGCACGGGGTGACCACCGTGGTCATGGGCAATTGCGGCGTGGGCTTTGCACCTGCTGCGCCGGACCGGCACGAATGGCTGATTGGCCTGATGGAAGGCGTGGAAGACATCCCTGGAACGGCGCTGGCCGAGGGGATAACCTGGAACTGGGAGACTTTCCCCGAATACCTTGATGCGCTGGAGCAGATGCCGCGCACCGTGGATGTGGGTACGCATGTGCCGCATGGCGCGGTGCGGGCCTATGTGCTGGGCGAGCGGGAGAAGCCGGGAGCGGTGCCGACCGCCGAGGATATCCGCAAAATGGCCGAAATCGTGGAAGACGGCGTGCGCGCAGGGGCGCTGGGATTTTCTACCAGCCGCACCGTGATCCACAAATCGATTGATGGCGAAGTCGTGCCAGGAACAACCGCCACGGCAGAAGAGCTGATCGAAATCGGCCGCGCTATGGCCCGCGCAGGCCATGGCGTGTTCGAGATGGCATCTGACATGAAGCGCGAATGGGATGAATTTGGCTGGATGGGCGCGCTGAGCCGCGAGACCGGCTTACCGGTGACTTATGCAGCGCTGCAATCCATCGCCAAGGAATTGCCGCTTGACGAACAGATCGCCCAGATGCGCCAACAAAACGCGCAAGGGGCCAATATCGTGGCGCAAATCGCCCTGCGCGGGAATGGGGTAGTGATGGCCTGGCAGGGCACGATCCACCCCTTCCGCTTCCGCCCGAGCTATGCCGCAATAGCCGATCAGCCATGGGAGGCGCAGCTTGCGCGGCTGAAAGACCCTGCGTTCCGGGCGCAGGTCCTGTCAGAAGAGAATGCCTATCCGCAAAGTGACATCATCGGACTGCTGATGATGATCGGTCAAGGCTGGCACAACCAGTTTGTGATGGATGACGGGTTTGATTATGAACCGCAGGGCGATGCCAGCGTTCTTGCCCGAGCCAAGGCAGCAGGCACCTCACCCGATGCTTTTGCCTATGACAAGCTGATGGAAAATGACGGAGCGGGGTTCATCTACCTGCCGATCCTGAATTATGCTGATGGCAACCTGGATTTCCTTGAGGCGTTGCAGGCCTCGGATGACACCGTCAATTCGCTGTCGGACGGCGGCGCGCATTGCGGCACGATCTGCGATGCCGCCAGCCCCACGTTCATGCTGGAACACTGGGTGCGGGATCGGAAAAGAGGCGGCAGGATCAGTCTTGAACACGCCATAAAGCGCCAATGCCGTGATACGGCGCGGCTATATGGCCTTGATGACCGGGGCATTATTGCGCCCGGCTATCTGGCCGATATTAACGTGATCGATTTCGAAAATCTCAAGCTGCTAAAGCCATGGCTGGCTTTCGACCTGCCTGCTGGAGGCAGGCGGTTGCTGCAGAAAGCCAAAGGCTATGACTATACGATCAAGGGTGGTCAGGTAACATTCCGCAAAGGCGAATGGACAGGGGCAACGCCGGGAGGCCTGATCCGCGGACCGCAGCGGGCAGAACTGCTCGAAGCGGCAGAGTAGCGCGAAAGCTTACGCCACCCGCCGCAGATCGGGGAGTGCCTTGCCCGTGCCCTTGTCCAGCCGAAACCGCGACACCAGTCGTGCCAGACAATCCGCTTCAGTCGCGAGGCTGCGGGCGGCTGCGGTGGCCTGTTCGACCATCGCGGCGTTTTGCTGGGTCATCGTGTCCATTTCACGCACGGTTTCGCGCACTTGGCCGATGCTTGCGGCCTGTTCCTGCGCCATGCGCGCAATGCTGCTGGCAAGCTCCGCGACTTGGCCGACCTTGTCGACAATCACCGCGAACATGACACCGGTCTGCCCGACAAGGCTTACACCGCGTTCAACTTGCGTTGAACTGGCGCTGATCAGAGTCTTGATGTCGCGCGCGGCATCGGCAGTGCGCTGTGCTAGCGCTCTGACTTCGTTGGCGACGACCGCAAAGCCACGACCATCGTCCCCTGCCCTTGCAGCCTCGACGCCCGCATTCAGGGCAAGCAGATTGGTCTGAAAGGCAATTCCGTCGATCACCGAAATGATCTTGCCGATTTCCTGCGCCGAATGATGGATGTCGTTCATGGCCGTAACGGCCTCGCCGACAACCTCGCCGCCCTTGATTGCCTCGCCGTGGGCCTGCTCGACCGAATCGTGCATGTGCGCAGCGTCGTCGGCGGCGGAGCGAACATTTGTGGAAAGCATGGTCATCGCCGCAGACGCTTCTTCAAGACTGGCGGCCTGCTGTTCGGTGCGGCGCGCCAGATCGTCTGATGCCTGCTGTATCTGCTTGGCGCCCACATCAACCGAACCGGATGTCTGGGCAACGTTGCTCAAGACGCCCGAAACCTGAACGCGCATCCCATCAAGATGCCTCTGCAATTCGGCAAAAGCGGCCGGAAGATCGGGCACTCTCGTGGCAAAATCGCCCTCGGCCATTGCGCGCAAGGTGGCGCTGACTTCGTCGATCACCGCTACGCGCGCAGCCTGTTCTGCCTTGAAATAGGTTGAAAGCGCAACCTCCATGTCCAGCAGTGCCATCTTGATCATCGAACCAACCGATCGTGCGATCTTGCGGCGGCGAAACATCGCGAAAAAGCCAGAGAACATCTTGTTGACGATGTTTTCCAGCACCGTGGCATAGGCCCCGATGTACCAACCCGGTTCCAGCCCGATGCGGGAGTGAACATTGCCGATCCGTTCGGCACTATAGAAGTAAGCCCGGTCCACCGTGCCACTGAACATGCCGGCCCAATGTTCGATCTGCTTGTCCCGCGCATGGGTCATCATGCTACGCGATCCGAAAAAGCGGGCCATTTCTGGCGTTTGCGCTATCTGATCATAGAGCCGATCCAGCGCGGGGGGAGCATGTTGGCGCAGAGCAGCAGCGATCTGGGGAAACCGCGCGAGGTCCTTTTCGGCGATGTTGAAGAACGTCAGCTTCTTGGAAACTGCTTGCGGATCATAGGCGCTGTTCATCGACTTCCACACTCCTGTGTGGAGGAGATTTACCAATGCAAACTTTCAAATACGGTATTTGGATCAGGCGTAAAGTTACGCCCCTGATCGGTATCCCACGATTAACCATATAGGTCCGGGGGCGGAACCAGAGCTTTCCCCCGCACCCCAGTTATTGCGCATCAGACCCGCATTGGCATCAGCACGTAAAGCGCAGCACTCTTGTCGTCCTTGCGGATCAATGTGGGCGCGCCGGCATCGGCCAGATGCAATTCCACTGTATCACCATCGATCTGGTTCAGGATATCTTTGAGATATGTGGCGTTGAAGCCGATTTCGAACTCTGCCGAGCTGTAGCTGGCGGGCAGTTCTTCGGCGGCCGTGCCGTTATCCGGGCTGGTAACTGAAAGTGTGACGCGATCATTTTCGAGCGCCATCTTCACCGCGCGGGTCTTTTCGGTGGCGATGGTGGCCACACGGTCCACGCCCTCGAAGAACGAGCGGGGATCGAGCTTCAGCAGCTTGTCGTTGCCGGTGGGGATCACGCGGCTGTAATCGGGAAACGTGCCGTCAATCAGCTTGCTGGTGAGCACAACGCCATTTTCGCCGCCCAGCGTGAAGCGTACCTTGCTGGCCGAAAGGTCGACCAGAACGTTGGTATCGAGCACTTCTTCCAGCAGCTTGCGCAGCTCGCCCACGCATTTGCGGGGGACGATCACGTCGGGCATGCCCTCGGCCCCTTCGGGACGGGGAATTGTGAAGCGGGCAAGACGGTGGCCATCGGTGGCCGCAGCCTTTAGCACTGGCGTGGTTTCATCCGATACGTGCAGAAAGATTCCGTTGAGGTAGTAGCGCGTCTCTTCGGTGGAGATCGCAAAGCGCGTGCGATCAATCAGTTCCGCCAGCGTGCGGGCAGGCACTTCAAAGCTGGTCGGCAGATCGCCTTCGACAATGACGGGAAAATCATCGCGCGGCAAGGTTGGCAGCTGAAAGCGGCTGCGCCCGGCCTTCACGATCATGCGGTTATCAGCCGTTTCGATGCTGACCTGCGATCCGTCCTGAAGCTTACGTGCAATGTCGAACAGCAAATGCGCCGAAACCGTGATAGCGCCCGCGACCTCAACCGAGACGGCTGCCATCGATTCCACGACCTGCAGATCAAGGTCGGTCGCCATCAGCCGGACCCGGCTATCAGGCGAGGCCTCGATCAGCACGTTCGACAGGATCGGAATCGTGTTACGGCGTTCTACCACCGACTGGACGTGGGACAGGCAGCGCAGCAAGGTCGCGCGTTCGATCGTCGCCTTCATTCTCGTCTCGATCCCCCCGGGCAGCGGCTTGCGCCGTGCTTCCGTGAATTTGGCTGGACCGGGGAATCACACTCCCCGGCGTACGGTTCGGACTGCATGTCTTAACGCAGCGCCGCTGCTCGGCAAGCGCTGCTCCTGCCATTGCAGCCTAAGTTGGGGATAACGGCCCCGATTTCGGCTTAGGGGGCCGCATCCAGCACCCGTCAGGACAGCATCGCCATGCCGCCGTTGACATGCAGGGTCTGCCCGGTGACGTAACCGGCCTCTTTGGAAGCAAGGAAGGCCACCGCCGCGCCAATATCAGAACCTTCGCCCATGCGGCCCATCGGAATGCGGGCGTTGAGCGCGTCCTTCTGGCCATCAGGCAGAACATCGGTCATCGCGGTGCGGATGAAGCCGGGCGCCACGCAGTTCACGGTCACGCCGCGGGTGGCAAGCTCTTGCCCCAACGACTTTGACATGCCGACGAGCCCTGCCTTGGCGGCGGCATAGTTGACCTGCCCCGGATTGCCAGTGGCTCCCACCACGCTGGTGATCGAAACGATGCGGCCAAACCGCGCCTTCATCATCGGCTTGGTAGCCGCGCGCATAAGGCGGAACGCAGCTTCAAGGTTCACGCGGATCACCGCATCCCATTCATCATCCTTCATCCTCATGGCAAGGTTATCGCGCGTGATTCCGGCGTTGTTGACGAGGATATCGAGCTTGCCCAGCGTATCCATCGCGGCGGGCACAAGATGTTCGACCTGCTCGGTGTTCGAAAGATCGCACGTGATCTCAACGTGGTCGTGCCCGTAAGTGTCGTTCAACTCCTCGCGAAAACTGCGCAGCTTCGAAGGATTGGTCCCCGACAGCGCCAACCGCGCGCCTTGCTGCGCTAGCGCGTGGCAGATGGCAGAACCAATGCCACCAGCTGCACCGGTCACAAGGGCAGTCATCCCGGTAAGGTCGAAAAGGCGGTTTTCCATAGGCTCAGAGCTCCTTCAGAATGGCTTCGATATCGGCCATGCCGATTATACTAGTGACTGCGACGTCGGTAACCGAGCGCGTGATCATGGGGCCCAGGACTTTGCCGCCCAGTTCGATCACGCGTTCTACGCCTGCGGCCTTCATGGCGATGGCGGTTTCGCGCCAGCGGACGCGGCCGGTGACCTGTTCGACAAGGAGTCGCCGGACTTCGGCGGGGTCAGTCACCACCGAAGCGGTGACGTTGGCGAAAAGGGCGATGCGCAAAGGACCGGGAGGGGTTTTCTCAAAAGCCTCAGCCATCGCATCGGCGGCTGGCTGCATCAGCGGGCAGTGGAATGGTGCGGACACCGGCAGGAGCATACCGCGCTTGATGCCATGATCCTTGACCATGGCCACGGCCCGTTCGATTGCGGCGCGGTGGCCCGATAGTACCACCTGCGTGGGATCGTTATCGTTGGCAACCGTGCATGTCTCACCCTCAGCCGCAGCTTCTGCAAGTGCAGTCGCCTTATCAATGTCGGCCCCCAGCAGCACGCACATCGCGCCTTCGCCCACTGGCACCGCTGCCTGCATCGATTGCCCGCGCAGTTTCAGAAGGCGGGCCGTATCGGCAAGGCTGAACGCCCCTGCCGCACACAACGCGGTATATTCGCCAAGGCTATGCCCGGCGACGAAATCGGCCTTTTCAGCGAGCGTAATCCCGCCCTCACGCTCAAGCACGCGCAGCACGGCAATGGCATTGGCCATGATCGCAGGCTGGGCATTTTCGGTAAGCGTCAGAACGTCTTCCGGGCCTTCCTTCATGATCTGGAAGAGCTTTTGCCCCAGCGCCTCATCCACCTCCTCGAACACTTCGCGCGCTGCAGCGCTGGCTTGGGCCAGTTCAAGACCCATGCCGACCTTCTGGCTGCCTTGCCCCGGGAAAACGAACGCTCGCATCAAATTCTCCTGCTGCCCCGCCCTTGTCGGCTACCCTTATTAGCGGTGGCGCGCCCTATTCCGGCGCTGCACGTCATGCAAGACCGAACGGCACGATGCGATTTTTGATGTCATGGCCAATCTCGGCCGATCCAAGATAGGCAATGCCCGTTTGCGCGCACCAATGTTCCGCCATGGACTCAGGCTCGCAGCCAAACGGGCGGTCGTTTTCGGGCACATCGCTAACCCGGCCCAACCGGAGGCCCGCGATCCCAACCGGGGCAAGGCCGTGGGTTACGTGAAACAACAACCGGTCAACGGCGTAGTGGTATTCGGCTACCTCCTCGACCATTACGACATGGCCAGCCAGATCGGGAAGCAGCGGCGTGCCGCAGAGCATGGCGAGCGTCATCAGATTGAACGCAGCGGCTGGGCGGTCATCGGTGAGCGATGGCTCCAATCCCTCGCGCGAGCCCGCCAGCCAGCCCAGCGTGCGCCGGATGGCAGCCTCTCCCATTGCGCGGCGGATGTCCGTGGGCATCGGCGCATGAACTTGCCGCCCGATGCGCGCACGATAGAGCGCGGCCAGCAAGATGCCGCCATCGGAATAGCCCAGATACTGCTTGTCACTAGCCGCAGGCTCAAGCCGCGTGATGGCGTCCATCGCGATGCGGTTTGCGCCATAGCCGCCGCGCGCGAACCACACTGCGTCAAACGCAGGATCATTCGCACATTCCACAAAGGCGCCAAGCCGCAGCGCATCAGGCCCGGCAAAGTGGCCTTCGCTGGCAAAGCATTGCTCATGGAATTCAAGCTGAAGCTGCGGAAACTCGGCCTCAGCCAGCGCGCTGACGCGGGCGGCATCGTCACGCGTGAAGGGCGTTGAGGGGGCGCAGATGGCGATGCGACGGGTCATCGCCCACCCCTAGCCGCTTTCGCGCATCGGGTGAAAGCGGCAATCCGAAGGTTGTCACCTGCAGCGCGGGCGCATACCGAACAGGAATGACTGACGACATCATGCTTTCGCCTGCAGCCCTGGCAAATCAAGACTGGTTCTTCTGCGGAATCGGAGGATCGGGGATGCTGCCGCTGGCCTTGATCCTACGCGGTCTGGGCGCGCACGTGGCCGGGTCTGACCGCAGCCGCGATCAGGGCCGTACGCCGGAAAAGTTTGCCTGGCTGGAAAGCCTTGGATTCAAGCTGTTTGCGCAGGATGGTTCAGGCATCACATCATCTGCGCAAGTGCTGGTCGCATCCGCTGCGGTTGAAGACACGGTGCCAGAGGTCGTGCGTGCAAAGGAGCTTGGCTGTGCCCGGATGAGCCGTGCGCAGCTGCTCTCAGCGCTGTTCAACGCCGCGCCACAGGGCATTGCGGTGGGCGGCACCAGCGGCAAATCCACCGTCACCGGCATGATCGGCTGGATCCTGACCGAAGCGGGGCGCGATCCCACGATCATGAACGGCGCGGTGATGAAGAACTTCGTCGCCGATGATGCGCCCTTTGCCTCGGCGCGGGTCGGCGCGGGCGCGGCTTTCGTTTCGGAAGTCGACGAGAGCGACGGATCGATTGCGCTCTACAATCCTGCCGTGGCGGTGCTCAACAATGTCAGCCTTGATCACAAGAGTCTTGAGGAACTGCGCGAATTGTTTGGCGATTTTCTCGCGCGTGCTGGTGCCGCTGTGGTCAATGCCGACGATGCCGAAAGCATGGTGCTGATCGGGCGCGCGCAACAGGCGGTTACCTTCGGTTTTGGCCCGCAAGCGCAGATTTCGGTTGAGGATGGCTCTGTAAACGAAGGCCCCACCACGATTTGCGCGCAAGTAATCGACCGGCGCAGCGCTGCGCGCCATGCGCTCACGCTCAGGGTGCCGGGGCGGCACAATCTGGCCAATGCGCTTGCAGCACTGGCAGCGGCCGATGCGGCTGGCCTGCCCATGGCCGATGCGGTGCGGCACCTTGGCGGTTTTGCCGGATTGGCGCGCCGGTTCGATATTGTCGGCACTTCTGCAGCCGGCGTGACTGTGATCGACGATTTCGGCCATAACCCCGAGAAGGTCGCCGCCACCCTCGCCACGCTGAAGGCCCATCCCGGCCGCGTGATCGCGTTCTTTCAGCCGCACGGCTATGGCCCATTGCGGCAGATGGGGCACGAACTGGCCGAGGTCATGGCCACACGGCTTGGGGCAGAGGACATGACGATCCTGTGCGATCCGGTCTATTTCGGCGGCACGGTGGACCGGTCGGTGGGGTCGGAACGCATCGTCAGCCTGATCCGCGAACATGGCGGGAATGCCGAACACGTCCCTGCCCGCGCCGATTGCGCCGACCGCATCGTCACGCTTGCCCGCCCGGGTGACCGCATAGTCGTGATGGGCGCGCGCGATGATACGTTGTCGCTCTTCGCGCGCGACCTGCTGCGGCGGGTTTAGAAAGTCTTTTCAAGCATGATCAGGTGCGGATCGCCATCCATGCCATGCGCGACAAAGCCTTTTTCGCGCTCCAGTTCGATGGCCGCGTGATTGTCGCGGTCCTCGATCGAGATCACGCGCTTCACGCCGCGATCACGCGCCGCATCGGCCAACAGATCAAGCATGGCCCAGCCCACCCCGCGCCCGCGAAGGTCGCTGCGGATCGATACGGCAATTTCCGCAGTGTCCATGGCGGCATCGCAGGCCAGCATCGCCGAAGCAGCCAATGCGCCATCGGCCTGATCGAAAGCCAGAAAGCTTTCCGTGCGCCAGTGATCGACATGCGTCAGAGGAGCCAGTTGGCTATGGCCCACGTGGTTGCTGGCGGCCAGAAAACGGAACCGGCGGTCTTCGGGGCTGACCTTGTCGAAGAACTCTTCAAGGAGCGCCTCATCTTCGGCAAAGGCGGGGCGCACGTCGAGCACCAGCCCATCGCGGGTGTTGTACTGTTTCCGGGGCGCAAGCTCGGCAAGCGTAGGGGCTGTCATCGTCCGATCTCCTGAAACTGCTGGATCTTCTGACAGGCGTTCTAACGCTGCGCGCACCAGCCGCGTTGATCCAACGCAATTGGATAGGCCGGGGCAGATGCAAAGACAGCGGACACGCTTGCACAATGCGCGAAGATTTTTCGTTCCACGCGGTTAGCGCCCCTTAAACTTTTGTGGGTTAAACCGTCCTAATGCTTGTGGTTAACACAAGTGGAGGATTGGCCATGTGGATCGACAGCGAAAACGCAGACAGTGAAGCCAAGCGCCGCGTTGCGCGGGTTGGAATAGAACTGCCGGTGCGCTGCAAACGCGGCACGCAGCGGTCAACGGTCATCCTCAAAGACCTCAATCCCTATGGTGCACGCATCGAAGGCCTGGAGAAATTGCGCATCGATGAGCCGCTTTACCTGATGCTACCGGGCCTTCAGCCCAAGCTGGCATTTGTCGTTTGGAGCCGTGACAAGGTCAGTGGGCTCGAATTCGAACGCCCGTTGCACGATGACGTGTTCGAAAACCTCGTCAGCGAATTTGCGATCAAGCATTACCGCGAAGCGGCAGCGCCCAAATCACATCCCGTGCGCCACGCTGCCTGACACCGCACCGGTGCACGGCAGGCGTCAGTGCGAGCCACGCGCCTTCGCGATGACATGCACTATCCATGCGACGATCCCGCCAAGGATCAGGCCCACGATCGCCGACAGCACTGCGTTGGTCAGCCATCCGAGAATGCCCGCCAAAGGCCCGGTGACTGCTTCGACAGCGTGTTGAGCTGCGTGAACAACATCTGCCGGACCATGCAGGCCCAGTTCCTCTGCCCCGTGCAGAATGATCTGGCCGCCCACCCAAAGCATTGCCAGCGTTCCAACCGTGGCCAGCACTGTCAGCAGGACCGGCATGGCTTTCAGCAGCATCGCACCGACCGAGCGTGCGGTTGCCGAGGACTTCTTGGCAAGGCTGAGGCCAATGTCGTCCATCTTAACGATGAAACCAACCGCGCCATAGACAATCGCCGTGATGGCAATCCCAACGATGGCAAGGACCACGCCTTGCTGGAAAATGGTCTGCCCCGTCAAATCCGCCAGCGTGATCGCCATGATCTCGCCCGAAAGGATCAGATCGGTTCTCACCGCGCCTGAAACGCGCTGCTCTTCAAAGGCAGCAAGATCGGTTGGCTGATCTTCCAGTGTTTCGCCATGCTTTTCACCACCGAGCTTTTCCAGCACCTTTTCAGCGCCTTCGAAGCACAGGAAAAGACCGCCAGCCATCAGGATCGGCGTGATTGCACCCGGAAGAAAGGCACTCAATAGCAGCGCTGCCGGCAGCAGGATCACCAGCTTGTTGAACAGGCTGCCTTTGGCAATCCGCCATATGACCGGCAGTTCGCGATCAGGGGTGAAGTCGGTGACGTAAGACGGCGTTACTGCCGCATCATCGATCACCACGCCTGCCGCCTTTGATCCGGCCTTGGCGGCGGCTGCGCTGACATCGTCAAGCGAAGCCGCAGCGGCGCGGGCGATAACGGAGATGTCGTCGAGCAGGGCGACAAGACCGGTGGGCATGGGGTGAGAAATCCTTGAAGGGGTTCGCGATCAGACAGCCGATTTGCGGGAAGCCGCCGTGAAGCGCAAGTCCGCAGCGTTTATTGCCGAAATTGGTTCCCATCCTTCTTTTCTTCTATCGTCGGCGAAAAGCCTCTAGGGGCCGCACATGGTCGCGCCAACCTCCCGCCTGCACCACCTTGATGCCGCGCGTGCATCATTATTGTTGCTTGGCCTGCCCTTCCATGTGGCGACCAAGGCCATTTTTGAAAGCGAACCGGCGGCCACAAACTTTCAGCAATCGCTGCTGATCGGCGGCTGGGCATCAGTCACGCACATTTTCCGCATGTTCGCGTTCTTCATGCTGGCAGGCTTTTTCGCAGCCATGATCCGCGAGCGCAAAGGCACGCGAGCGTGGTTGGCCGAACGGACGCGGCGGCTTGGCCTGCCGTTCGTGGCGAGCCTGCTGACGTTGGGGGCGCTTCAGTTCCAATTGCAGGACCGGTTGCTGCACAAGCCTTCACCGCTCTTCCTTGGCCTGCCGTTGGCACTGGATCACTTGTGGTTTCTGCTCGTCTTGCTTGGCTTTTGCGCGATCTATGCAGCCATACCGGCCAGAGCCATCACTCCCGGCGAGCGCACGTGCCGGGCAATGCTGCTGCAAGGCCCGCAAAGCCTGTTGTTGCTGGCGTTGCTCGGGGCCTGGGGCCTTGTCCGCTATGCGACAGAGCAAGTCCCGCCCATTCCGAATGCGCCGATCGAAACGCTGCTGTGGCAGCAGTTCGTGTTCCATGCTGCCGGCTTTGCTCTGGGCGTAGCCGCATGGCATGCCCGGATTGGCGCGCAGATCTTTGCCCTTCGCAGCCGCTGGATCATTCCGGGCATCGTGCTGATGGCGGTCCCCTATCTGCCCCTCGATCCTTTGCTACGCCCGGCTCTGGGCAAGGAAATCTACCCTGATCTTGCAGGCACGCTGATCCTGCGCGCTCTGGAATTGCCGCTGGCCTATCTAATGTCGCTCGCGCTGTTTCGCCTGTTGGCCAAGGTCGTGCACGAGCAAAACCGCATCGTCACATTCTTCGTCGATGGTGCGCTCGCCATCTATCTGTTCCACCTTGTCTGGGCGATGCTGGTGCTGCAGCAAGTCCGCGCCATGCCCTTGCCAGCAGAAGCGCAGTGGATCATCGCATCAGCCGCCGTTCTGCTGTTGTCCATTGCGAGCTATATTGTTGCGCGAAAAACCCGGCTAACCGCGGCTCTGTTTTGCGGTGCGCCGCTGACCCAAGCACCGGGCAAGGCGCCGCCCCCATCCGCAGCGGCACCATAGAAACCCAAGTTCTTCCTTGCATTCCGCCCCAGAATCGCTAAGCGCCGCCCCTTCACCGGCATCTGGCCTGTGAATACGAAGAAAGCCGGAGGGGCCCCGCAATCCCGCGGATCAGCCAGCGATCGGTTATTGAGATAAGGACGCAAAAGCATGCCGCTTTACGAGCATGTGTTTCTGGCGCGCCAGGATCTGAGCCAGGCTCAGGTTGATGTGCTTGCTGCCACAGCCACTGAAATCGTCGAGAGCAACAACGGCAAGGTCGTGAAGACCGAGACGTGGGGCCTCCGTTCGCTGGCATACAAGATCCAGAAGAACCGCAAGGCACACTTCGTTCTGCTGAACATCGAAGCGCCCGGCTCGACCATTCTCGAGCTTGAGCGTCAGACGCAGATCAACGAAGACGTGATCCGCTACATGACCGTCCGCGTTGACGAGCACGAAGCTGGCCCGTCGGTGATGATGCGCAAGAACGACCGCGAGCGTACTCGCCGTCGCGAACGCGAAGGGGAATAAGAGATGGCCCGTCCGTTTTTCCGCCGCCGCAAGAGCTGCCCGTTCTCGGGCAAGAACGCGCCGAAGATCGACTACAAGGATGTGCGCCTGCTTCAGGGTTTCATGTCCGAGCGCGGCAAGATCGTTCCGTCGCGCATCACGGCCGTCTCGGCCAAGAAGCAGCGTGAGCTGGGTCAGGCGATCAAGCGCGCCCGGCACATCGGCCTCCTGCCCTACATCGTGAAGTAAGGAGCGCACATCATGCAGATCATCCTGCTCGAGCGCATCGAGAAGCTGGGCGCCATCGGCGACGAAGTGACCGTCAAGGACGGCTATGCCCGCAACTTCCTGCTGCCCAACAAGAAGGCGCTCCGCGCCAACGACGCCAACCGCAAGGTTTTCGAAGCCAACCGCGCCCGCATCGAAGCTGATAACGCCGCACGTCGCGAAGACGCCAAGGGTGAATCCGGCAACGTTGAAGGCAAGGAAGTCGTGCTCATCCGCGCGTCATCCAATGCTGGCCAGCTCTATGGTTCGGTTTCCGTCCGCGACATCGCCGACGGCCTGATCGCACTGGGTGCCAAGGTGAACAAGTCGATGATCGTGCTGGAACGCCCGATCAAGACGCTTGGCGTCTATGACGTCAAGGTTTCGCTGCACCCCGAAGTGTCCGTGACCGTCAAGGTCAACGTGGCGCGTTCGCCCGACGAAGCCGAACTGCAGTCGAAGGGTGTCAACGTCATCGACGCCATGTTCGACACCGAAGTTGGCGGCTTTACCGAAGCCTACGATCCCAATGCCGAACCGGGCGAAATCTCGGCCGACATGCTGGACGGTGGCGAGGAAGCAGAAGCGGAAGCCTGAGGCTTTCCTTTTTGCGAGAGAGATTCAGGGGCGTCCTTCGGGGCGCCCCTTTTTCGTTGGGCCCTTCTTTCCAGCGAAACAAACGCACGCTACACCTGCTGCGATGGCAAAAACCGAAACGATCCTTTCCGAACTCACCCGTGTCTATGACAGTGCTGTGGCCCTGCTTCGCGAAGATATTGCGATTTACGCCAACACCGGCACGCCCCCGTCGATCAACAAGCGTCATGATGGCAGCTATTGCTACCCGGAATTGCGCATCCGGCTTGATGATGATCCGCGCAACGAATCCACTGGCCGCGCCTTTGGCCGCCTGACTCAGCGCGGCGATTACGCCTGCACCGTAACGCGCCCGGTGTTGTTTGCAGATTATCTGGCCGAACAGATCGAACTGATAAGCTCATCCTATAATGTGCGGATCGAAGTAGGCCGCTCCCGGCAGGAAATGCCCTTCCCCTACGTGCTCGACGGGGCCTATGGCGCGCAGATCGGCATGGTTAGCCCGCAGGAACTCGCCAAGCATTTCCCCGCAACCGATCTTGCCCATATTGGCGATGAGATTGCCGATGGGGAATACAATCTGGGCGATGGCCCGATGCCGTTGTCGCTGTTTGATGGTCTGCGCACCGATTTCAGCCTCGCGCGCCTCGCTCATTACACCGGCACGCGGATCGAGGATTTTCAGAAATACATCCTGTTCACCAACTATCACCGTTATGTCGATGAATTCGTGGATTGGGCAGGCCTTCAGATCGATGGCGATCAATATGTTGCGCTAACCGGAGCTGGCGGCCTGTCGCTCGACGCGCGGACGGAAAACGCCCGCGCGCGCCTGTCAGACACGGCGTGGCGGCGGCACCAGATGCCAGCTTATCACCTTGTCGCGCCAGACAAATCAGGCATCACTCTGGTCAATATCGGCGTCGGGCCGTCCAATGCCAAGACCATCTGCGATCACCTCGCCGTCCTGCGCCCCGAAGCATGGCTGATGATCGGCCACTGCGGCGGCCTGCGCCCCACGCAGAAGATTGGCGATTATGTGCTGGCCCACGCCTACTTGCGCGATGATCACGTGCTTGATCCGGTACTGCCACCTGAAATCCCGATCCCGGCCATCGCCGAAGTGCAGGTCGCGCTGCAGCAGGCCGCTGAACTCGTCTCTGGCGAAGGCGGCACTGACCTGAAAAAGCGCATGCGCACCGGCACCATCGTGACGACCGACGATCGCAACTGGGAACTGCGCTACACGCACTCCGCGCGCCGTCTGTCGCTCAGCCGGGCGGTGGGGATCGACATGGAAAGTGCCACCATCGCTGCCCAAGGTTACCGCTTCCGCGTGCCCTATGGCACGCTGCTGTGCGTCTCGGACAAGCCGCTGCATGGCGAGATCAAGCTGCCAGGACAGGCCAACCGCTTCTACGAAGAAGCCATTGCCGCCCACCTCGCCATCGGCACCACCGCCTGCGCCCTGCTCCGCGAAGAAGGCAACCGCCTCCACAGCCGCAAACTGCGCGCATTCAATGAACCGCCGTTCCGGTAAGGCGGCGATACCCACGTAAAACCCCGCTCACACTGAGCTTGTCGAAGGGTGCCCGCACAAGTTTGTATGCCATGCTTCGACAAGCTCAGCATAAGCGGACTTGTGTATGCAGTGCTTGCCACGCGGTCTTACCAGTGCCCCCAAAAGAAGAGGCAATCCGTAGCAGCTAGCCCTGCTTGCGGATTGCCGAGTTCTGCCCAGCGCTCCGGGGTGGCCAGAGCGGGGCAGCGTCCGTTATAATTCAGGCTTATTTGAATACTTCGGTGCCCAGCGTGTCCATCGCGCTGCGGAACATATCGACCGAGTTCGAGAACACCTCAAGGTCGATGCCTTTGCCGGTCACCACGTCCCACGTCATCATCACCGCATCATCCTTGCCCAGCGAGACCGAGGCAAAGCGCGTGTTGCGGTTAAAGCGCACCGCATCTTCGGCGGTAAACTTTTTCTCTGGGGTGAAATTGGCCACGAATTGCAGAGACTGGCACCCGTCATGGGTCTTTGCGTTGCATTCATAGAACATCAACGCCGCCTGCCAGCCGCCGATGTCGGCATTGATCAGAGGATCGCCGTTGGCGTCCTTGGCCAGCTCTGCCGTGTAACCGAGGTTTTTGAGCGCTTCTGCCACCCCATCGGGCTTTATGGCGGAAACCGTGGTCGCATTCGCTGCCGAAGGGACCAGAACGCTTACGGCCAATGCCGCAAGCATGCCTTTGATCGTCATTGCATCTTCATTCCCGAGAGAGCTCTTGCCGGCCCGTTCGTTGTTTTAGCAAGCTGCCACCAACGAACCGATCCGGCAAGAGCCTCTGAGCGGGTTATGAAAAAAGGTATGTGAGGCTGGCGACCTTACCAGCCGCAGGACTGGCCCTTGGTCTGGCTTGCCAGCCATTTGGTCAGCGGGGCGAAGTAGCGGATCATCGCCTTGCCGCTCATCTCGCGGCTGCCGGTGAAGGCTTCCAGCGCGTCTGGCCAAGGCTTCGAAGCGCCCATCTCCAGCATCGCGTTCAGCTTCGCGCCAACCTCCTTGTTGCCATAGAAGCTGCAACGGTGCAGCGGCCCCTTCCAGCCAGCCTGCTTGCACGCAGCTTCGTAGAACTGGAATTGCAGCACCCGCGCAAGGAAATAGCGCGTATAAGGCACGTTGGCGGGCACGTGATACTTCGCGCCAGCATCAAACCCATCGGCCGGGCGCGCGGCGGGCGGCACAATGCCCTGATACTGCATGCGCATCGCATCCCAGCCCTTCTGGTAATCGGCGGGCGTAATCTTGCCGCTGAACACGTCCCAGCGATAGCGGTCAATCAGCAGACCGAACGGCAGGAAGGCGATCTTGTCCATCGCCTGACGCAACAGCAGGCCAGTATCCTTGTCTTCCGAAGGAACCTTGGCGCGGTCTAGCAGGCCGATCTGCACCAGATATTCTGGCGTAATCGAGAGCGCCACGAAATCGCCGATAGCCTCGTGGAAACCGTCGTTCGCGCCATTCAGATAGAGGGCATCCTGCTTGTTATAGGCGCGCTGGTAGTAGTTGTGGCCAAGCTCGTGATGGATGACGACGAAATCATCGCCATTCACCTTGATGCACATCTTGATGCGCAGGTCGTCCTTGTTGTCGAGGTCCCAGGCCGAGGCATGGCACACCACATCGCGGTCGCGCGGCTTCACGAATTGCGAGCGTTGCCAGAAGGTCTGCGGCAATGGGGCCATGCCCAGCGAGGAATAGAACCCCTCACCCGCCTTCACCATCTGAATCGCGTCATAGCCCTTGGCATTAAGCAACTCGCCCACGTCATAGCCGATGTTGCCTGCCCCTGCCGGTGCCACCACATCATAGATATTGCCCCATTCCTGCGCCCACATGTTGCCCAGAAGATCGGCGCGGATCGGGCCGGTCTTGGCCTGCACTGCATCGCCATACTTTTCGTTCAGCTTCATGCGGGTGAAGCAATGCAGCTGGTTGTAAAGCGGCTTGACCTCGTTCCAGATCTTCTCGGTCAGCGCGGCAAACTCTTCCGGCGGCATGTCATAGTTCGACCGCCACAGCGCGCCCATGTCGGGAAAGCCCAGTTCACTCGCCCCCGCATTGCCGATGCCGATCATTTTGGCATAGTCTGCCTTCATCGGCTTGCCGACATTGTCGTGCCAGCTGACCCACATCTCCTTCAGCTCATCAGGATTGCGATTGGTGCCCATCGCCTCTTCGATGTCGCTGCCATTGATCGGCTGGCCCCTCAGCGTGCCCATGCCTTTGCCGTAAATGCCTTCAAGTCCGGCCTGAAGCGTGGCAAATTCCTGCGATGCGCCGGGGGCAGATGGGGCGGGACCTGTAATCTGCGTGCGGAAAATCACGAGCTTGCGCGCCACCTCTGGCGAAAGCCCGGCGACCTTGGCATATTCCGCCGCCTGCTTGGCCTGTGCCACCGACATCGCCGTGCTGGCCGCATTGGCCTCTGCCACCAGCGATTCCGTGTCATCGGTGATGTTGGTTGCGTAGATCCAGTTGGCCCGCGATGTGGAATAGGAATTGGCCAGGATCTCAGCCTCAGCCTGTTTGACCCAGTCTGATACTTTGCCAGCGTCAGCAGGCGCGTTTTGCGCAAGGGCGGGTGAAGCAACCATGGCTGTGGCCAAAGCCAAGCTGGATACAAGCGATTTCATAATCTTAAGGTCTCCCAGAGGCGATGTTTCAGCGCCGCAAACCGGGCGCCAAACGCATGGCTGCTGGTTACTCTTGAAACCGTCCCGGTCAACCCGCCAAAGAAAATTTCAGCAAGATGGCGTCAGGAGGTCAGAAACGCGACCAATTCGTCCCCAAGCTCCGGCATCGTCACGCTGCTCATGTGCGTGCCGGGAATCAGCGCAAGGCGCGCATCGGGCAAAATCTCTGCCAGCTTTTCTGCTGAACCATTGTCATTGTCCTGATCGCCGCACAGCACCAGCGTGGGCATGGTGATCGCCCCAAGTTCTGCAGGATCGGTATCGGCATTGGCCCCAAGCAAAAGCCGCGCAGCCACGCGGTCTGTGCCCATGCTTTTCAGGAATTGCTGCGCGAAATAGGCCGGATCATCCCGCTTGATCGTGCCAAACCGGTCGATCACATCGACAAAGAAATCCTGCCGCTTGGCCCATCCGGCCAGCCCCTGCAGGCCCATGCCGGAAAGCACCAGCTTGCGCGGCTGCATCCCGGCAATCACCGCCCGCGCAGCCGTGCGCGATCCCAGCGAAAAGCCGACCAGATCAAAATCGGTCAGCCCCAGATGCGCCACCAATGCTTCCACATCGCGCGCCAGCACGTCCTTCGGATAGGCCGCCGGATCATGCGGCGCGGCGCTGTGCCCGTGCACGCGCAAATCCGGCATCAGGCATTCAAAACCCGCCGCCGCCAACTTTGCCGCCGTGCCGAACTTGATCCAGTTGACATGAGCCGAGGAGAACAGCCCATGCAGAAGCACCACCGGCCTTCCGCTTCCCATCCGGTGCAGCGCCAATTGTGCGCCATCGAAGCCGGGGAAGAATTCAGGCGATGCCTCTGCCATGGTGGACTCAGCCCTTCTTCAGGTGACGGCGGCCGAGCAGTTCGGCGATCTGCACCGCGTTCAGCGCAGCACCCTTGCGCAAGTTATCCGAAACGCACCACAGCGACAGGCCGCTGTCCACGGTCGGGTCTTCGCGCACGCGGCTGACATAGGTCGCATCATCGCCCACGCATTCGATCGGGGTCACGTAGCCACCGTTCTCGCGCTTATCGATCAGCATCACGCCCGGCGCTTCACGCAGGATGTTCTGCGCTTCCTCGGCGCTGATTTCCTTTTCGAACTCGATGTTCAGCGCTTCGGAATGGCCGACGAACACCGGCACGCGCACGCACGTGGCCGAAATCTTGATCTTGGGATCAAGGATCTTCTTGGTTTCGGCCACCATCTTCCACTCTTCCTTGGTCGATCCATCGTCAAGGAACACGTCGATGTGCGGGATCACGTTGAACGCGATCTGCTTGGTGAACTTCTTCGGCGCGCCCAGTTCGCCCTGCGGCATATAAATGGCGCGGGTCTGTTCAAACAACTCGTCCATGCCATCCTTGCCCGCGCCCGAAACCGATTGGTACGTGGCCACGACCACGCGCTTGATCGTGGCGGCATCGTGCAAGGGCTTGAGTGCCACCACCATCTGCGCGGTGGAGCAGTTGGGATTGGCGATGATGTTCTTCTTCTTGTAACCGTCGATGGCGTCGGGGTTCACCTCTGGCACTATCAGCGGCACATCCGGGTCCATGCGGTACAGCGACGAATTGTCGATCACCACGCAGCCCGCAGCCGCCGCGCGGGGCGCATGAATTTCGGTCGGGCCAGACCCTGCGGCAAACAGCGCAATGTCCCATCCGGTGAAATCGAAGTTCTCGATGTTGCGCACTTTGAGCTTCTTGCCCGTCTCGCCAAAGTCGATCTCGGTGCCCTGCGAACGCGGCGATGCCACGGCGGCGATTTCGTCCAGCGGAAACTCACGCTCGGCAAGGATGTTGAGCATTTCGCGGCCCACATTCCCCGTCGCGCCGACAACTACAACCCGGTAACCCATTGTCATTCCCTTCCAGCGGCCCGCCCATTCAGACAGTCGGCCTGTGTCCTAGCGGCTGGTGCCAACCAGCCAAGTGTTTTGGGCTTTAGGCCCATGAAGTGAGGCTACTTCCCGCTCCCTGCGCCATTGCGGTCAAGGAAGCGGAAAATCGTCTCATACAAGTGCTTGCTCACCTTCGGCCCACTAATGCGGTGGGTGTAGCCGGGATAGAGCATCATCTCGAACGGCACCGCCTCGCCCTGCATCTTGGCGATGATCGCGCTGGCGTTTTCGAACACCACATTGTCATCGGCCATGCCGTGGATGATCAGGAGCGGATCGCTGATCTTGCCGGTATCGGCCAGCGCGTTCGCCTTTTCATAGACCTGCGGCAATTTGCCCGGATCACCCAGATAACGCTCGGTATAGGTCGTATCGTAAAGCTGCCACTTGGTCACCGGCGCCACGGCAATGCCCGCCGCATAGGCCCCCGGATTGGCCTCCAGCATCTTGATCGACATGTACCCGCCATAGGACCAGCCGAAGGTGCTGATCTTGTCCGCATCCACGAACGGCTGCTGCTTCAGCCACATGGCCCCGGCCAGCTGGTCTTCCACCTCGACCGAACCCATCGCGTGGTGCAGCGCCGAGGCGAACTTCACGCCCCGATTGTCAGACCCGCGATTGTCGATGGCGAAGTAGATATAGCCCTTGTCGACAATCGCCTGTGCCAGCGGGCCTTGAAAGCCCTTGGTCACCACTTGCGCAGTCGGCCCGCCGTAGTGGTAGGTGAAGACCGGATACTTCTTCCCAGCCTCCAGCGGCGGCGTAATCATCATGTAATGCAGCGGTGTGCCGTCTGCCGCAGAGATCGTGCCGAACTGCGCCGGACGATGGCTGGCCAGATACGGCGCATAAGGATGCGCGCCCGCCACCTTGTTCTCCTCGATCCACGCCAGTCGTTTGCCGGTGGTGTCCGCGATGTAGGACTGCGCAGGCTGCGCATCTGAAGCGCGGCTGATCATCAGCGTCTGCCCGGTGCGGTCCATGCTGGCATTGTTGACCCAGCCCGGCTCGGTAATCCGCGTCAGCCGCCCCGGCGCGTTCAAATCCATCGCATAGACCTGTTGCGCAAGCACATCGTCCTTGGTGCCGGTAAGATAGAGCTTGCCGCCCTTCTCATCCACGCCCACCAGCCCCGTCACCACCCAGTCGCCCTTGGTCAACTGGCTCCATTTGCCACCCTTCAGGCGATAAAGGTGCCCAAAACCATCGCGCTGCGACCACCAGATCAGGCTGCCGTCGCTCAGGAACCGGTAGCTGTCCGACAGATCGATCCAGTGTTTGTCCGCAGCCTTCTCGGTGAACAGCACGCTCGCCTTGCCCGTGGCCGGATCGACCTTGAGCATATCAAGCACCGTCTGCTCGCGGTTCATGCGCTGCACGTAGAGCGTCTTGCCATCGGGCGCCCAGTCCACACGGGCGAGGTAGATGTCCTTATCCGCCCCCAGATCCACCTGCACCCGGTTTGATCCATCCGGCCCCATCACCCACAGCGAAATCTCGGCGTTGGGCGTGCCCGCCGCCGGATAGCGCTGCTGGTAAGTGCGCGTATCCTCTGCGCCGATGGCCGTGCGCGTGACCACGCCCACCATGCTCTCGTCAAAGCGCTCCACCGCGATGCGCTTTTCATCGGGAGACCACCAGAACCCGTTGAAGCGGTTCATTTCCTCCTGCGCCACGAACTCGGCCTCGCCCCAATGGACATCCGCGTTCGTCTCTTCTGGCGTGATCGCCTGCGCAGTTCCCGTCACCGGCCCGGCCCACAACCGCCGGTCGCGCACAAAGGCAATATGTTCGCCCTTCGGCCCCAGCTTGGGCGTCAGTTCTCCACCCTTGGTGCCCTCAACTTTGCGCACTGAACCGTCGAGGCCTGCGAGGAACAATTCGCCATCCACCGGCACCAGCACCGATTTGCCATCGGCGGCCCATTCATAGGAAACGATGCCCTTCAGATCGCCGATGCGCTGCCGCTCACGCTGCATCTTCTCCGCCTCGGACAATTCCCGCCCCGAGGACAGCTTGAGCGAATCCACCAGCATCTTCCATTCGCTGGTCTGCCGGTCAAAGCCCCACAGATCATACCGCTCACGGTCGTCAGCGCGGTTCTTCAGCAGCGTCAGATAGCGCCCATCGGGCGAAAGCTTCACCGCGCGCGGCGCGGGGCCATTCAGGCCGGGGCTGGCGAACACCCGTTCAAAAGTCAGGCTCGTCGCTTGAATAGGGGCTTCAGCAGGCACAGCAGTGGTCATCGATGGTTCCCGTTGGGCAAGCGCAGGCGCAGCAATGAGGGTTGAAAGTGCGCAGGCGGCAAGCAGGCAGACGTGACGCATGAGTTGTCGGTGTCCTTTGGCCCGGCGATAGTTCCCGGGCAAATCCAAGATGCGCCTAGGTGGCCCGAAAAGGTTGTGCTTGAAAGCGCAAAAAGGCGCCCCGGCTCTGAGCCGGGACGCCTTTTTAACACGTTAGCCGTGTTGCGGCGATCAGGCCCTTTGGGCTCAGGCCTTGGTGACCTTGCGCTCTGCAATACGTGCCGATTTGCCGGTGCGGCCGCGAAGATAATACAGCTTCGCACGACGCACGACACCACGGCGCACGACGGTAATCGAATCGATATTGGGCGAATAGAGCGGGAACACGCGCTCCACGCCTTCGCCGAACGAGATCTTGCGAACGGTGAAGTTCGAACCGAGGCCACGGTTCGAACGCGCGATGCACACGCCTTCGTAGGCCTGAACGCGGGTACGCTCACCTTCAACCACGCGCACGCCAATGCGCACGGTGTCGCCTGCGCGGAAGTCGGGAATTTCCTTCTTCGCCTTGTATTCGGCGATGGCTTCAGCTTCAAGCTGCTGAATCAGGTTCATTTTTTAACGTCCTGCACTTCACGCTGCGCGTCAGAGGCAGACTGGACCCGAGCGCCGATGTGACGCTCCCAAAGGTCCGGCCTGCGTAACCGTGTATCGATCTCGGACTGTGACTTGCGCCAAGCCGCGATCTTCGCATGATCCCCCGATCGCAGCACTTCAGGGATCGTGCGCCCTTCCCACTCAGCAGGTCGGGTATAATGCGGGTATTCAAGGAGACCGTTCTCGAACGACTCCTCTTGCCCGCTAGAAGCCGCGCCCATTACGCCGGGAAGCAGCCGAATGCAAGCATCCAGCAGCATCAACGCCGCACATTCGCCGCCCGACAGGACGATGTCTCCGACTGAGACTTCCTCAACCTCGCGGCCGGCAAAAATCCGCTCGTCAAACCCCTCGAACCGTCCGCAAACAAGGATCACGCCCGGCCCCTCGGCAAGCTGCCGAACCCGCTCCTGCGTCAGAGGCTTGCCCCGAGGTGTGAGCGCAATAACAGGGTTGCCCGGATGCGCCTCGCGCGCATGATCAATAGCCTTGGCCAGCACATCCACCCGCAGAACCATCCCGGCCCCGCCGCCTGCCGGCGTGTCATCAACGGTCTTGTGCTTGTCGATGGCAAAATCGCGGATCTGCACCGGATCCATAGACCACTTCCCCTCCCCCAGCGCCCGCCCCGCAAGGCTGACACCCAGAGGGCCGGGGAACATTTCGGGGTAGAGGGTAAGGACTGTGGCGGCGAAGGTCATTGAGCCTCATTTCGTGGCTTCAGCCAGCGGCGAGCGAGATATCGCCCTAAAAACGGACCGGCAATTAGACTGCAGAAAAGCGATCCCCAACGGAGAGCATTCATGAACAAGCCGCCAAGCTCGCCGGTACACATTAATTGTTGCGGTCCATTTGCAGCGATGCAGGCCGCGGTTCGAACCTGATCTGCCCGTATTGACCAAGCTGGATAGGACGCCATCAGCACCGGGCAAAGGAGCATGAATTGCCAAGGCCGACGTAGCCAGCCAGCGCCAATAAGTAGCCGGCATGCTCCCGCAACCGGTAACGCGAGAACGCACGTCGCGAAAACTGGAGGCAGAAGTAGCAGGACAACAAGAAACAGCTCCATCAAACCGTCCAGTTCTCAACCATCAACTCCGGCACGTCAGCAAAGTCGCCTACGTTGTTCGTCACCACGGTCGCTCCAATGCTCAAGGCATGGGCCGCCAGCAACCGATCAAATCGCGCCCGCTTGAACGGCAGCTTGGCGTATTCCCGCGCGGCTGCATCGTCGTAAGGCAGAATCGGAATAGCCTTTAAAAACGCAGACAGAACCTTTGGCGGAGGCGGCTTCTGCAATTGTGTGCCGAGCGCTATCTCTGAGAAGCTGATCGCAGAAATCGCAATTTCTCCGGGCGCACACTCACCAATCCGTTGGTTTACCGGAGACTTTGCATCAACCATCGCGTAAATTGAACTGTCCGCATCAATCAAGAAACGGATCACCTGCCCGCATCCCCCAGCTCGTCCTCAAGCCGTTTGAGCGCAGCCACTGTAGAAGGACGCTCCTCAAACTCTCGCAATTGCGGGGGCAATGGTTTCAACCAAGGTGCCTTGCCAGCAAAGCCGCTCACATCAATCTTTCGCTGCGTCGGCTCCATCGGCTCTACCCGGAAGCCTGCATGTTCTTCCTTGACCATGCGGACCTCGGTGCCCTCGGCAATGCCGAGCCCCTTTGGCAGGCGCAACGCAACAGAGTTGCCCGACCGGAAGACTTTGCCCCGGAATTCCTCGCTCATTGCGCCAATTCCTTTTCGGAAACCTCAGCTACGACATCTTCCTTGAGCCAGCGCAACGCATCCCAAGGATAATCGCACCCCTGCTCGCCCAACCACAAAACGCGCGCCAACAGGGCCTGCGCTGAAGGTTCAACGTAACGTTCACGCACTTTGCCTGCGACCATCACCGGCCCTGTAACATGGACATGGAAGCCGTCTGCGCCGCGATAGGCATAGAGATCGCCGTCACTCCACCGACAGTAGCTCATCACACACTCCGTATAGCCGGAATGTATATACTACTCCACCCAGCTCGCTTCAATCACAATCCGCTCGTCGGTCCATTCCGGAACCGCTTGCGCCTTCATCGGCACCATGAACTTCTTGCCGTCGGGCTTGCGCACTTCGATCACGTCGCCTGCGCCGAAGTTGTCGACCGCGATGCACTCGCCCAGCGCTTCACCCTCGGTCGAAACCACCGGCAGCCCGATCAGATCGGCATAATAATATTCGCCCTCCGCCAGCGGGGGCAGCGATGCCCTTGGCACAGTCAGCGCCGTGCCGCGCAGCTTTTCCGCTGCGGTCCTGTCCGCCACTTCGGCAAAGCGGGCAATCGCGCCGCCTTTGCCATCATCGCGCATGGACACAACCGTCAGCGCAGAATCGTTGAAGGCGCGGTAGCGCTTTAAAGCGCCCGCGCCGTCTCCGAACAGTTTCAAGCGCACCTCGCCGGTCACGCCGTGCGCGCCGGTGACAGCGGCCAGCGTGACAGACAGGTCGCGCAAGATCAGGCTTCCGTCTGCTCTTCAGCAGCGACTTCAGCGGCAGGAGCCTCTTCAGCAGCAACTTCTTCAACCACCGGAGCAGCCGATGCAGCAGCAGCGGCTTCAGCAGCTTCACGGGCCTTTTCAGCCTTTTCTTCAGCGCGCTCTTGCGCCTTCTTGCCGGGGACGCCAGCGTTCGGGTTCAGCGTAGCCTTGCGCTCCTTGATCCCGGCCTTGTCGAGCATGCGGGCAACGCGGTCGGTCGGCTGTGCGCCAACGCCCAGCCAGTAACGCACGCGATCTTCGACCAGACGCACGCGGTTTTCGTCATCCTTGGCGAGCAGCGGGTTGTAGGTGCCAACCTGCTCCAGATACTTGCCATCGCGCGGGGCGCGGCTGTTGGAAACGACGACCTTGTAATACGGGCGCTTCTTCGAACCACCACGCGAAAGACGGAGAGAAACCGACATGTGAACTACCTTTCAATCAAACCGAAAAACGAAAATTGCAAAACTCATTTCTTCTTGAGCAGGTCGCCAAGGTTGCCAGGCAGACCGCCCGAACCCAGCCCGGGCAAGCCGCTCATGCCGCCACCGCCCATACCACCAAGGCCTCCGGGCCCCATCTGCTGGTCCAGCCCCGGCATGGCAGCGCCAAGTCCTCCCTTGCCGAACAGCGCGCCCAGGCCTTTCAGGCCGCCCATCTTCTTGATCTGCTTCATGGCCTTGGCCATTTCCTGATGCATTTTCAGAAGCTTGTTCACGTCCTGCACTTGCGTGCCGGAACCCTTGGCCACGCGAATTTTGCGCTTGGCGTTGAGCAGTTCGGGTTTTTCGCGCTCCTTGGGCGTCATCGAACCGATGATCGCGTCCATGCGCAGCAGCACGCGGTCATCCATGCCCGATTGCGCCATCGCCGCCTTGGCCTTCTTCATGCCCGGCATCATGCCCGCCAGCGCGCCAAGACCGCCCATGTTCTGCATCTGCCGCAACTGGCTGCGCAGGTCGTTCATGTCGAACTGACCCTTCGACATGCGCTGCGCCAGCCGCTCGGCGTCTTCAGCGTCAATCGTTGCCGCTGCCTTCTCGACGATGGAGACGATGTCGCCCATGCCAAGGATGCGGCCCGCAACACGTTCCGGGTGGAACGGTTCAATCGCGTCCAGCTTTTCGCCGGTGCCTGCAAACTTGATCGGCTTGCCGGTAACCGCACGCATCGAAAGCGCCGCACCGCCGCGCGCATCGCCGTCCATGCGGGTCAGCACCACGCCGGTCAGGTTCACTTCGCCCGAGAACGACTGCGCCACGTTGACCGCATCCTGCCCGGTCAATGAGTCGACAACGAGCAGCGTTTCCTTCGGGACGGAGACAGCGGAAACCGCCTTCATCTCGTCCATCAACGCCGCATCAACATGCAGGCGGCCTGCAGTGTCGAGCATCAGCACGTCCACGGCCTGCAGCTTGGCTGCATTCACGGCGCGTGTTGCGATATCGACCGGCAATTGGCCTGTGATTATCGGCAGCGTGGCCACGCCCGCCTGCTCGCCCAACACGCGCAACTGTTCCTGCGCTGCCGGACGATTGACGTCCAGCGAAGCCATCAGGACCTTCTTGCCATGCTTCTCTTTCAGCAGCTTGGCGATCTTGGCGGTGCTGGTGGTCTTGCCCGAACCCTGCAGGCCGACCATCATGATCACGACCGGCGGCGCAGCATTCAGATCGAGTTCGGCGGTCCCGCCGCCCAGCATCTCAACCAGCGCATCGTTGACGATCTTGACGACCTGCTGGCCGGGCGTGACCGATTTGAGCACCGACTGACCAACAGCCTGCTCCGAAACGGACTCAATAAATCTACGGACGACAGGCAGCGCAACGTCGGCTTCGAGCAGCGCGATGCGCACTTCGCGCATTGCGGCCAGCACGTCTTCCTCGCGCAGCGCGCCGCGGCCACGCAGGCGGTCAAACACGCCTCCAAGCCGGTCTGAAAGACTATCGAACACGCCCAGTTCCCATCACCATGCCCTTGAAAGCATGCCATTTTCGCGTAACGCGAAAAACGCCGGTGGGCGAAACCTCGCCGACCAGCGTGTGGCATCCTGAACAGGGGCCGTTGCTAAATATGCAACAGACTCAGCCGCCGCACTGCGCGCCATTACCCGCTGCCTGCTGCAAAGGCAAGCCAATCAACGTCGTGCCTCGCGCTCAGTGCGACGAACCGAAGACGCAAAGGCAATCTTAACCAAAACTTCAGGACGATCCCCTACTTCTTTTGGCCTGACGGGAAAGGCAGTGAACGCGCAGTTGCAGCCAATGCAATCCGCGATCACGGCAAAAAGCGGAAACGGGATTATGGCTTCCATGCCGGTTGAGACGGACCAGACTACAGACAACGGCAATGCCATGGCGCATGATCTGGTCGGTCTGGGTATAATTGTTGCAGCGGTGCTCATGTTTGTAGCCACCGGATCATCAGTTTTGACCGACTTCCTTCTTCTGTTGCGAACCGGAACTCCCCCGCGTGAACCGATGCTGGGCGTCGCGCTGATCCTCAACGTGGCCCTGCTGCTGTTTGGCTGGCGGCGCTACGTAGACCTCACCCGCGAAGTGGGTCAGCGCCGTTTGGCCGAAGAAACCGCCCATCGCCTCGCCCACACCGATCCGCTGACCGGCTGCCTGAACCGTCGCAGCGTTGGCCCGGCGCTGGAAGAGATGATCCGCACGGCGCGCATTACCGGCCATGAAGTGGTCGTGATGATGATGGATGTCGACAATTTCAAGCGCTCCAATGATGCGCACGGCCATCAGGCTGGTGATGCGATCTTGATGCAATCGGCAGAGCGCATTCGGGCCATTTTGCCCGATCGCTCGATCATGGCGCGCCTGGGCGGTGATGAATTTGCCTTTGCTGCGATCTATGACCCTGATCATGTCGAGGCCATCGACCGGCTCATGGCGCGTATCAGCATCGGCGTTGCCAAGCCGGTGGAAGCCGAAGGTGTCTTGCTTGAAGTAACCGCATCGTTCGGTGTTGCCACTTCTGCAGGCCGCGATCCGAACGAGACGCACGGCCTTGCCGCCAAGCTGATGCATCAGGCCGATCTTGCCATGTATCAGGCCAAGAAATCGGGCCGTAATCGCTATTGCTGGTTCGAACAGAACATGGAAAGCGAACTGCGCTTCCGCAGCGAACTGGAACGCGGCATCCGCGATGGCATTCCCCGTGGCGAATTCATTCCTTATTACGAAAAGCAGGTCGATCTCGATACCGGAGAGCTCACTGGCTTTGAAATGCTGGCACGTTGGAACAATCCGCAGCACGGCCTGCTTTCGCCTGAAATCTTCATCCCGATTGCCGAAGAAATCGGCCTGATTTCCGAACTTTCCGAAAGCCTGATCCGCCGTGCGCTTAGCGATGCGCGCGATTGGGATCCCAAGTTGACACTGTCGGTCAACATCTCGCCGTTGCAGTTGCGGGATCCGTGGTTTGCGCAAAAACTGCTCAAACTGCTGGTAGAGGCCAATTTTCCGCCGCACCGGCTGGATATCGAGATTACCGAAACCTGTTTGCATGAAAATATCGGCGTGGTGCGCACGCTGATCACCAGCCTGAAAAACCAGGGCATCCGCATCAGTCTGGATGATTTTGGAACTGGCTATTCATCGCTTGCCCAATTGCGCACCCTGCCGTTTGATCAGATCAAGATAGATCGCTTCTTCGTCTCCAGCCTTGGCACAAGCAGCGATAGCGCAACAATCATTGAAGCCATCTCATCGCTGGGCAAAGGTATGAACCTGCCCATCACTGCCGAAGGTATTGAATCACCTGAAGTCCTTGCTGCCATTCGCAAGTTTGGATCATTCAAGGGCCAGGGCTTTCTTTACGGCCAGCCGTCAGACGCAGAAGGTGTACGCTCGATCCTTGCCGAAAACAGCCTGCTTGCGGCTGCCGCCGAAGACAAGGTGAGCCTTGGCGAAAAAGCGCCCAAACTTCGGGTACCCCGCAAAGCTGCATCGGCCTGAGGCCTAAGATCTTGCCCTGCTGAAGCACTGCTTCCCGGCGCAACAGATTGCTTTGCAGCGCTGCAGTCCCTAAGTCGCGGGACATGCGCATCTCTTTTCGCAAAATGCACGGCCTGGGCAATGATTTCGTGGTAATCGACGCCCGCGATGCGCCGGTTGCCATGACCGCGCGCCGCGCCGCTGCCCTGTCAAACCGCCGCACTGGAATTGGCTGCGACCAGCTGATCGTGCTGCAACCTTCGCAAATCGCTGACGTCAGGATGCGGATATTCAACCACGATGGTGGCGAAGTGGAGGCCTGCGGCAATGCCTCTCGCGCGGTCGGCCTGCTTCTGGGTGCTACGCAAAGCATTGAAACACTTGGAGGCTTGATCCGTTCGACGGCAACCGACGATGGCGTTTCTGTCGATATGGGCACACCACGGCTGCGTTGGGATGAAATTCCTGTGTCCTATGCAATGGACACGCTGGATATGCCGGTGGGCTGGGAAGATCTGGAAAACCCGGTCGGTGTCAATGTCGGCAATCCGCATGTGATCTTCTTCGTGCCCGATGCCGACGCGGTGGAGCTTGAACGGCTCGGGCCTCTGATCGAACATGATCCGCTTTTTCCGCAAAGAATCAACGTCAACGTTGCCAGCGTGGTTGGTCCTGATCACCTCAGGCTGCGCGTGTGGGAGCGCGGCGTGGGCCTGACGCAGGCTTGCGGCACGGGTGCGTGCGCTACCGCGGTCGCCGCAATCCGTCGCAAACTGACTGGGCGCAAAGTGCGCGTGGATCTGCCGGGTGGGCCGCTGACCATCACTTGGTCAGAAAATGGCTCCATCGACATGACCGGCCCTGCTACGCTCAGCTTCGAAGGCACGTTCGAGGACGCTGATTTCCCCGCATGACGTCCGAAGTCATCTCATTGGGCTGCCGCCTGAACATTGCCGAAAGCGAGGCGATCCGGGGCTTTCTGGCCGATGGTCCGCCCACCGTCGTGGTCAATTCCTGCGCGGTAACCGCCGAAGCCGTGCGCCAATCGCGCAAGGCAGTGCGAAAGCTGCGGCGCGAAAATCCTGGCGCAAGGCTGGTCGTCACAGGGTGCGCGGCAACGATTGAGGCCGATGCTTTTGCGGCGATGCCCGAAGTCGATGCGGTGGTTTCCAATAGCGTCAAGCTCGATCCCACCAACTGGCGTCCCCGCGCAGGCGGGGACCTCAGGGTTGTTGATGAACGCCTGAGGCCCCCGCCTTCGCGGGGGAGCGGTGAACAGTTGGAGCGGGGGAGCAATGTTGGACTTCACACCCGTGCCTTCGTGCCGGTGCAGAACGGGTGCGATCATGCCTGCACGTTTTGCATTATCCCCCAAGGGCGCGGAAAAAGCGTTTCCCTGCCGATAGTTGACCTGCTTTCTGCGGTTGAAAACGCGATATTCCTGAACAGCACCAAGATGCACCTAGATGCACCTAACCCGCATCAGGGCGTCAATGAGGTGGTGCTGACCGGGGTTGATGTAACGTCATGGGGCGCTGATCTGCCGGGCACTCCCAAACTGGGGGATTTGGTTGCGGCAATCCTCGACCGGTTTCCCACTCTCCCCCGGCTTCGCCTCTCTTCGCTCGACGGGGTGGAGATTGATCCGCTTTTGTTTGACCTCATCACCGCTGAACCGCGCGTAATGCCGCACATCCACCTCTCGCTCCAATCGGGCAGCGACATAGTGCTCAAACGGATGAAGCGGCGGCATACCCGCACGCAGGCGATTGACCTTGTGCAGCAGATGAAAGCGCGGCGGCCCGATATTGCCATCGGCGCAGACCTGATCGCCGGGTTCCCCACTGAAACCGCTGAAATGCATGAAGAAAATGTCTCGATCGTGCGCGAATGCGGCATCGTTCACGGCCATATCTTCCCCTATTCCCCCCGCCCCGGCACCCCGGCAGCGCGGATGCCGCAAGTCGATCCGGTACTGGTGCGCGAACGCGCGGCCCAAGTGCGCGCTGCGGTGGCAGACGAGCGCGCCCGCTGGCTTGCCACGCTGATCGGCAAGCCTGCGCAAGTGCTTGCCGAGCGCGACGGAACCGGCCATGCGCCGCACTTTGCGAGCTACCGTGTACCGCAAGGCACCCCCGCCGGGAGCTTGGTGACGGTGACGCCGACCAAGATCGTTGAAGGAATGTTGGAATGAGTGGCGAGAGTTGGTCCGAGCGACTTCTCGGAGGTTTTCGCAAGACTTCTGAACGGCTTGCCGAAAACCTTGGCAGCATCGTCGGCGCATCGCGACTGACCGAGGCGCAGCTTGACGATCTGGAAGACGCGCTGATCCTCTCCGACTTAGGCCCGCGCGCCGCCGCGCGCATCCGTGAGAAGCTGAAGGCGGCGAAGTTCGAGAACGGTGTTGACGAACAGGGCGTGAAGGAAGCCGTGGCAGAGGAAATCGCCGCGATCCTGCGCCCCGTGGCCAAGCCGCTGGAAATCACAGCCTTTCCGCGCCCGCAAGTGATCCTGGTGATCGGCGTGAACGGTTCAGGCAAAACCACCACCATCGCCAAGCTGGCGCACCTGTTTCAGGAACAGGACTATGGCGTGATGCTGGCCGCCGGAGACACTTTCCGCGCCGCCGCCATTGGCCAGCTGAAGGTATGGGCCGAGCGTTTGGACGTGCCCATCGTGACTGGGCCGGAAGGCGGCGACCCAGCGGCCATCGTGTTCGATGCGGTGAAATCGGCGACCGATACCGGGATCGATACGCTGATCGTCGATACCGCAGGGCGATTGCAGAACAAGCGCGAACTGATGGACGAACTGGCCAAAGTGCGCCGCGTTTTGGGCCGCCTGAACGCTGAGGCGCCGCATGACGTGGTGCTGGTGCTTGATGCCACGAACGGGCAGAACGCATTGCAACAGATCGAGATTTTCAAGGAAGTTGCAGGCGTGACCGGCCTGATCATGACCAAGCTGGACGGCACCGCGCGCGGCGGTGTGCTGGTGGCTGCGGCCGAGCAATATGGCTTGCCGATCCATGCCATCGGCGTGGGCGAAAAGATTGATGATCTGCGCCCCTTCGATCCCGATCTGGTCGCCAAGGTCATCGCAGGAGTTTACCGGTGAGCGAGACAAAGCCCAAGCCCAAGTCATCCTGGATCAACCTGCTGGTCGATTACGGCCCTCTGCTCGTGTTCTTTCTGGCCTATCGCTATTTCAAGCCCGAAGGCGGCGATGCAGGGCTGGCTGAAGTGGTGGCGGTGACCAAGGGCACGGCGGTGTTCATGGGCGCAACGGTGCTGGCGCTGATCATCTCCAAGCTGCGTCTGGGCAAGATTTCGCCGATGCTGTGGCTATCGACTGTGCTGATTCTGGGCTTTGGCACGTTGACCGTGCTGCTTGGCGATCCGTTCTGGATTCAGGTGAAGCCGACCGCGATTTATTTGCTGTTTGCCGCCGTATTGTTTGCCGGGCTGGCGCGCGGCAAGGCCATGTTGCGCTATTTGCTCGAAGCGGCATTTGATGGATTGAGCGATGAAGGCTGGTTGAAGCTGTCACGCAACTGGGGGTTGTTCTTCCTGTTTCTGGCTGGGCTGAACGAAGTTTTGCGCCACTTTTTCAACACCGCCAACGGCAACTTCGAAATCTGGCTGCAGGCAAAGCTGTGGGGCGTGACCACGCTTTCGTTCCTGTTCACCTTCTCGCAGATCCCGATGCTGCTGAAACATGGGCTGGCCGTGGGGGCCGAAACCGAGGTCGAGAAGAATCCCCCGCACGATTGATCGGCAAAGGCCGCAACCTATTTTTGTGTGACTTTTGCGACGTGCTGCCTAATATGCGCGATAACCGGAGGGGCATGGTCGTGTCCCTGCAAAACATGACGGTTGCAAATAGGGGGAAATTCTCATGGCCAAGTTCTTTGGCAATCTTCATCTCGTTCTCGTCGTAGGTCTTGTTGCGGCGATTGCGCTGATGCTGGCCTATGGCGATTCCGCGCCTGTCGATGCGAACGCCGTGCTGCGTTGGCTTCACGTGTTCTTCGGCATCGTGTGGATCGGCCTGCTCTATTATCTGAACTTCGTGCAGGTGCCGACCATGCCCAAGATCCCTGCCGAACAGAAGGGCGCGATCACCGGGCACATCGCACCCAAGGTGTTCTTCTTCTTCCGCTATGGCGCACTGCTGACTGTGCTCACCGGCCTCGGCATTGCGGCTGTTTCAGGCTATGCGCATCAGGCGATGACCTTCACCGGTGAAGGCAATGTAAACCTGATTGGCGTTGGCATGTGGCTGGCGCTGATCATGGCATTCAACGTGTGGTTCATCATCTGGCCTGCCCAGAAGAAGATCCTTGGCATCGTGGAAGCCACTGCCGAAGAAAAGGCTACCGCTGCACCGCGCGCACTCTATGCCAGCCGCACCAACACGCTGCTTTCGCTGCCGATGCTCTATGCGATGGTGAGCGCAAACTTGGGCTAAGCACCGCGTAAGAATATGGTTATCTGGCAGGGCGCAGTATCCTTATGGATCCTGCGCCCTGTTCATTTAATGCCAAAACGCCTTTGCCGGGATATTCTTGCGCAGTGGTGCGTTGCAGCTTCAACCTGCAAATGCGGGTCTGATATACACTGGGAGTCATTCACGAAATGCGTAAACTCATCCTGATCGCCGCGACTGCGGCCAGCGCGCTCGCCCTTACAGCTTGTTCGGAAAAGACGCAGGAAGCTGCTGAAACCACCGCAGAATCAGCTGGAAACGACGTGGCCAGCGCAGCGGACAAGGCTGCTGCTGCAACCGACGAAATGGGCGACAAGGCGGCAAAGGCCGTGGATGATGCCGCCGCGGCGACAGATGAACTTGGCAAGGAAAGTGCCGCGAAAGCCAAGCAGGAAACGGCAGAAATGGAAGCCAGCCTGCACAACGAATCTGTGGCAGAAGCCAAGAAAGACTGAGAATTCCGTCAGACAGCCCGGGGCGGCGCGTGCGCCGTTCCCGGATGCTGCTGATATCAAGCAGAAAAGAAGGCGCCAAGTTTGTCCAAAAGCTGCGACGAGACATAGGGCTTGCCCAGAATTGGCCGGTCATCAAACGGTGCATCGACCGAGCCATAGCCTGTGGCGATGACAAACGGCACACCACGTTCTGCCAGCGCTTCTGCGAGCGGCAGACCGGGCTCTCCGGCAAGGTTCCAGTCCAGCACGGCCGCATCAATGCCACCTGCGGATATGGCCGATAGCGCTTCGCTGACGCGCCCCACCGGGCCCAGCGCAATCGCGCCAGCATCCTCGAGCGTATCGCAAAGCATTGCCGCCACGATGAATTCATCCTCGATCACGAGGATGCGCTTATCCTTGAGCATCATTGGCCTTCGATCATCTTTCCATTCCTGCGGTATCGCCTGCCTTGCATATCTCGGCGGGTAAGGTGATGCGGCACCGCACGCCTTGCGGATCGAGATCAAGTTGCACCGATCCCCCCAGTTGCCGGGGAATTGCATCGGACACAAGCCGCGACCCAAACCCTTTGCGGACTGGCGCACGCACCGGCGGGCCACCGCTTTCCTGCCATTCCATCATAACATCCCCATCGGGACAGAGCGACCAGACGATCGAAACCTTGCCACTGCTTGCGGACAAGGCCCCGTATTTCATCGCATTTGTGGCAAGTTCATGCAGTACCATGACCAACGAAACCGTGGCCGTTGACGAGATAAGCACGTTTGGCCCGCAAAACTGCACCCGATTGTCGCCATGTTCGCAGATCAACAAGCCGTGGTGCACGATCTCGGCCAGTGGCACGCCGGTCCAGTTCGTCCGGCTGAGCGCATCGTGCGCTGCAGACAAGGCGGCGATCCGTTCGTTGAATGCCCCCACAGGCGCAGCAGGCAGTTTAGCGCCCCGGAAGGTTTGGTGTGCCATGGCCTGAACCACCATCAGCGTGTTTTTGACCCGGTGGTTCAGCTCATCCACCAGCAGTTCAAGCTGTTCTTCCAGTTGTTTGCGCTCGGTAATGTCGATGCCGGTAGACTGCGCCACCTGCCAATTGCCGTGTGCATCAAATTCCAGCGCGTGATTGCGCCACAGCGTCCACCGTGGGCCTGTGGCGGATTCAAAGCGGTTTTCGATGGTAAGTTCAGGGCTTTGTGGGGTCAGCCGAGCAAGCATGGCCGACACGTGTTCGTGATCCTCGTCCGAAACATGCTTCCACAGATTCCGCCCGGTTAAATCCGCCGGTTCCTGCCCCAGCGTGCGGGCATAGGCGCGATTGACGAACAAAATCGTGCCATCGGCACGAAAGCGGCAAACCATTTCAAGCTGGGCATCGAGTATTTCGCGCAAGAGCGCCTTATCAGACATTGCGATGCGCCCTTCTTGGCTGGTCTAGAGGGCAAGATAGCTGTTTCCCTCGCTATTCCAAGCCTGTGACGGGTTAGAGCCGGTAGATGCGCTCTGTCCGGGATCGTTGCAGATGGATCAGATCTTCAATTGGCTGCCAAGTTCGACCACGCGGTTTGTTGGCAGGCGGAAGAATTCCATGGCGCTGGCGGCATTGCGCAGCATCCACGCGAACAGCTTTTCCCGCCAAAGCGCCATGCCTGGCTTGTCTGATGCGATCAGAGTCTGGCGCGAGAGGAAAAAGCTGGTCTTCATCATGTTGAACGGTTCACCGCACATGCTGACCTTCTTGAGCGCGGCGGGCACATCGGTTTCCTCAAGGAAGCCGAAGCGCATGGTCAGGCGGTAGAAGCCATTGCCGAAATCCTTGACCGAAAAGCGTTCCGCTTCCTCAACGAAGGGGACGTCTTCGATCGATACGGTCAGGATCACCACGCGTTCATGCAACACCTTGTTGTGCTTGATATTGTGCAGCAGCGCTGACGGCACGCCCGCTGCGGTCGAAGCCATGAATACGGCCGTGCCCGAAACGCGCGCGGCGCTGGAATGGGCAGACTTGGTGAAAACTTCCAGCGGAATGGTGCCTTCAGCCATATTGGCCCGCATCAGGGCGCGCCCGCGTGACCATGTGGTGAGCAAGGTGAAGATGGCTACGCCCATCACCAGCGGCACATAGCCGCCATCGGGAATCTTGGTCAGGTTCGCACCAAGGTAGGCTGCGTCGATTGCAAAGAACAGCGCCAGCATGGCAATGGCCGCCGGCATTTTCCACTGCCAGAGTTTGAACAGCACCACGGCCAGCAGGAAATTGTCGATCAGCATCGCACCGGTCACCGCAATGCCATAGGCGGCGGTAAGGTTTGATGAGCGCTGGAACATCAGCACCAGCAGGATCACCGCGATCATCAGCGCCCAGTTGATGACTGGAATGTAGATCTGTCCTGCGGCGGTCGAGGTATGCTTGATCGTCATGCGCGGGATGAAACCAAGCTGGATCGCCTGCTGCGTGACCGAGAACGCGCCCGAAATCACCGCTTGCGAGGCAATGACAGCAGCAGCCGAGGCGATGAACAGCAGCGGCCACTGGAACCATTCCGGCGCAAGGAAATAGAACGGGCTTTCCAGCGCTGCGGGATTGCGGATTAGCAGCGAGGCCTGCCCCAGATAGTTCAGCACCAGCGCGGGCAACACAAAGACCAGCCACGACATGCGGATCGGCTTACGCCCGAAGTGGCCCATATCGGCATAGAGCGCCTCTGCCCCGGTGACAGCCAGCACGGCTGCACCCATGGCAAGGAAACCGCGAAACGGATCCATCGCAAACATCTTGACCGCATAGTGCGGGCTGAGCGCGGCGATGACTTGCGGATATTGGGCGATGCTCATGGCACCAAGCACCGAGATGGTGGCGAAATAGAGCAGCATGATCGGGCCGAAAAAGGCCGCAACTTTGGCTGTGCCCCGGCTTTGGATAAAGAACAGGCCGATCAGGATGGTTACCACCAGCGGCACGATCAGGCCCTGCATCGATGGGCGATAGACCGCCACACCCTCAATCGCGCCCATCACCGACACCGCCGGTGTGATCATCGAATCGCCATAGAACAGCGCGGTGGCGAACACGCCGAGCAGGATGATCCCCTTGCCCCAGCGTTTGCCATCTGTGTGCTGATTGATCAGCGCCAGCAGCGCGAGGCTGCCGCCCTCCCCCTTGTTGTCGGCGCGCATGATGATCGTCACGTATTTGAACGTCACGATGATCATCATCGACCAGAACATCAGGCTGATGATGCCGTAGATATGCAGCAGATCGAGCGGGAGCGGATGGTGCCCGGCGAATGTATCGCGCAAGGCGTAGAGCGGACTGGTGCCGATATCGCCAAAGACCACGCCAATGGCGCCTACGGCGAGCTTCAGGAGTGGGCCTTGCGTATGGCCGTGCCCGCCCGGGCCTGTGGCTGTGGCCGCGCCGGGCGCACCTGTGCCGGGGCGTTCTGCTGTGGTTGCGGCATTACTCATGACGACCGTGCCCCCGGCTTTTCAGCCATTTGCCATCCCCCGGAACGGTGGAATGGCGCGGCGCTTTAGCACCGCCCCATAACCCCTGCAATGGGGCGGTAACGACAACCGGATGAACCGAAAGGCAGAGCCAGAGACGCCGTCTCGATCATGCGATTTAGGCCAGCGATTCAGGCCGGTGCTTAAGGCAATTATTCAGCCGCTGCGCCCGAAACAGCAGGGGCTGGAGGTCCTGCCTCTACCGGCGAACCTGTGGTTTCGGCGCCCGCTGTCATGGCCATCATCGAATCGATCCGTTGCACCCGCGCGGCCAGATCGGCCCGATATGGGGCACTTGCGGGCGAGCGTTCGAGCAGTTCGGCCCACATCGCCCGGGCTTCAGGCAAGCGGCCCGACTGCGCAAGCGCGAGGCCCATGAAGAACGGCGGTCCGGGATGGGCGGGGTCGATGTTGGCGGCCCGTTGGAAAGCGAATTGTGCGGCAGGGGATATGACCCCATCGCTATGGCCGACCAGCGCATTGCCCAGCGAGACCCACAGGTCGGCATCCTGCGGGAACTGCTGCGTGCCTTTGCGCAGCACTTCGGCGGCAGCGCCGAACTGGCCTTGGCGGGCAAGTCCATCGGCAAGGATCATCCAGCTTTGGCCCTTGGCAAAGCCATCGCCCATCTGCTGACGCTGTTTGAGCAGGGCTTCATCGGCGGCGCGCTTATTTTCAACCGGGGCCTTGGGGGCACCGGGCAGCGATGGCGCCCCCTGCAACGCGTACCCAGCGATGCCGACAAGCAGCGCAGCGCCGGTCAATTCCCACCCGGCGCGCGGCAACTTCAACGCAAAGGCCATAATGCCAAAGGCGGCGGCGGCGATCAGCAGGATGATGGCCCAGGTCATGCGTTATCTTCCTTGGCCTTGGCGCGCCGGAAACGCCCGCGCAGCAGCAGCACGGCGAGTAGCAGGAATACCAGTGGCGCAGCAAAAAGCGGCCACATGATCGGTTTGTTCTGCGGCGCATAGCTGACATAATCGCCATACCGCTCGATCAGCCAGGCGCGGATGGCTTCAGGATCCTCACCGGCAGCGATGCGGGTGCGGACTTGATGCCGCATATCGCCTGCCATTGGCGCATCGCTATCGGCAATCGACTGGCTCTGACACTTCAGGCAGCGCAAGGTTTCCATCAGCCTTTGCGCGCTGGCTTCCTGCGTCGGATCATCAAGCTGCTTGTAGGCCAGCGGTGCGGGCGGCATCTGGTCTTGCGCTGCCAGTGGCGCGGTGAGAAGCAGGGCGATGGCCAGCCACAACGATGTTGCAAGACGCTTCATGATTGCGCCTCTTTCAACTTCTGCAGGATCAACGGCACATCTTCAGGGCGGATTTCGCCAATGTGCTGATAGCGGATCACGCCTTTGCCATCGATCACGAAGGTTTCGGGCACGCCCGATGAACCAATGCCCACCTGCACCTCGGACAGATCGTCCTTGCCGATCCGGGCAAAGGGGTTGCCATAATTGGCGAGGAAGCGGTTCAAATCCTCGGGCCGGTCACGAATGGCCACACCGTCAATCTCGACGCCCTGTTGGCGCAAGGCTTCAAGCTGCGGAGCCTCTACCGCGCAAGGCACGCACCAGCTGGCGAAAACATTGAGCAGACGTGGTTTGCCGGTGGTCATAGCGGCAGTAGACAGGCCAGGCCGGTCTGCAACGGCAGCGGGCAGGTTGAATTGCGGAAGGGGCTTGCCGACAAAAGCGCTGACCACATCCCGGTCTGCCGGGCGATAGAGCCCCCAAATGACGAGCACGAAAAATGCCCCGAACAGCGCGAGCGGGAGCCAGATGGCCAGACTGGAGCGTTTGGGCCCTGAGCGTTTCGGTGCTTCCTCGCTCATTTCAGCATGTCCTGCTGCGCTTTGCGGAAGGCGATCTTGTCCGTCGCGCGCACGCGCTTCACATCCTGCGCCACGCGACCGAGCAGTGCAATCAGACCGCCAAAGGCCACCAGCAGCCCGCCCAGCCAGATTAGCGGCACGAACGGCTTCCACCAGAAGCGCATCTGCCAGCGGCCATCATCACCCTCGTTGCCCAGAACGGCGTAGAGCTGGCCGTTCCAGCGCGTATACAGCGCAGATTCCGTACGCTCCCCCGGAGGCGAGGTAAACGTGCGCGCCTGTGGGCGCAGAAGAACCGGCGTGCCACCATTGTGAGTGGCGCTGACCGTGGCCTCGATCGCGGTCCAATTCGGCCCAGCAACCGGCCCCATGCTCTCAAGCTTGACCGTGATCGGGCCGACCTGTTGCGTATCACCCACGTTCATGGCGGCGAGCCGTTCAATCGAAAAAGCGCTTTCGCTGGCCGCGCCAAACAGGGCCACACCAAGGCCGCAATGTGCCAGAACCATGCCCCATACGGCCAGCGGTGTGCGGCGCAAGTTACGGCCCTTGAGCGGCAACCAACTGCCCACGGCAAGGCCGACACCCACCGCAAGGCCAAGCATGGGCAGAATGCGGATCGACGGGAACATGAGCACGACGCCCAGCAGCACCAACGCCACAACCAGCGCCGGGATCGCCACCGTGGCGGTGATCCGCGACGGCTTGTCCTTGCGCCAGCGCAGCAGTGGCCCAACGCTCATCATCAGCATCATCGGTATCGCGAAGATGGCCGAAACAGGGTTGAAATAGGGCGGGCCGACCGAGACTTTGGCGTCGAACGCCTCGGTCATCAGCGGGTACAACGTGCCAAGCAACACAATGCCCAGAATGCCGCAGAGCATCACATTGTTGAAAACAAGGCTGGCTTCGCGGCTGACGAGGCTGAAGCGTTCGCCTTCGGTCACGGTCGAAGCGCGGATGCCGAACAGCGCCAGCGCACCACCGATGTAGATCGCAAGCAGCGCCAGAATAAACGAGCCACGCTCAGGATCGACCGCGAAAGCGTGAACGGAGGTAAGAATGCCCGAGCGGACGAGGAACGTGCCGACCATCGACATGGAAAACGCGATCACGCCGAGCATCACGGTCCACGCGCGCAAGGCGTTGCGACTGGCAAGGACCGATGAGGAATGCAGCAGTGCCGTAGCGGCAAGCCATGGCATCAGCGAGGCATTTTCAACTGGGTCCCAGAACCACCAACCGCCCCAGCCGAGCGTATAATACGCCCAGTAGGACCCAGCGGTGATGCCAACCGTGAGGAAAATCCACGCGCCCAGCACCCACGGCCGCATCGCGCGGGCAAAGGCCGGACCTACATCGCGAGTGATCAGCGCACCGATGGCAAAGCTGAAGGCGACCGACAGGCCGACATAGCCGACATAGAGCGTGGGCGGATGGAAGGCGAGGCCGATGTCCTGCAGAAGCGGGTTGAGGCCTTGGCCTTCAGGTGCAGGTTCAGGCAAACGCTCGAACGGGTTCGAGGATAGCAGCAGGAACGCGTAGAAACCTAGGCTGACAAAAGCTTGCCCTGCCAGCGTGGCAATCAGCGTGTCTTCGCGCAGCCGCTTTTCCACCAAAGCAACAACTCCGCCAGACATCGCCATGACGGTAATCCACAGCAGCATCGAGCCTTCGTGGTTGCCCCATGTGCCCGCCAGCTTGAAAATGAACGGTTTCATCGAATGGCTGTTGGCAGCGACCAGCTTTACCGACAGGTCCGTTTCCAGAAACAGCGAAACCAGGCAGACGAACGAGACGCCCACCAACAGGCCTTGAATAACAGCAAGCGGGCGGACCACGCCTGCCAGCACCTGCCCACCCGGACGCAGCGCAGAGAAGCCCGCAAACAATTGCAGCACGGCAAGGGCTGCGGCCATCCACAGGACGGCAAGGCCGATTTCGGCGATCATTGCGTTTGCGCCACCACTTGCTTGGCCTGTTCTGGAGTCATGTCGCCCATCTGGCGCGGGACATAGTTTTCATCGTGCTTGGCCAGAAGGTTGTCGGCCACAAAGGTGCTACCCTCCATGCGCCCTTCGGCAACCACGCCAGATGCTTCGACGAACAGGTCGGGCGTGATGCCAGTGAAGCGCACAGGCACCCGGGCCTTACCATCGCTGACCACGAAATCGATGGTGATGCCGTCAGCGCGAGTTTTCAGCGAGCCTTTTTCCACCATGCCGCCGAGACGGATGGCGCGACCTTCTTCCGGCGGGTCTTTCACCAGATCGGCCGGAACGTAGAAATAGCTGGCTTGGTTAGACAGTGCATAGGCCGCAAGCAGCCCCGCACCAACCAGCGCGACAAGAGCGATGACAATCAGGACGAGGCGCTGATGCTTGGGCTTGATGCCGCCGCCGGAAACCTTGGTGTTCACTTTCCTCTGACCTTATCCCTGCGGCGTTCTGCGCGGACCATGGCAGCCAGCGTCCAGCCGACCAGCAAAAGCGTGCCGATCACCCCCACTGATAGCGCGGCGATAACATAATCCCACTGCTCAAGACCTTCACGCATCGTACTGTTATGCCATGGCTTTCCGGCGCAAACGCGCCTCGGCCTGAATTTCGGCCAGAAGAGTGCGCATGCGCGCGATGACGACACCACCAAACACCAGACTGAAGCCCAGCGCTGCAATGAGCAGCGGCCACAGGAAAGTGCCATCAATGGCGGATTTGCCCGCCGTGATCGAAGGTGGCTGGTGCAGGCTGTTCCACCACACGACCGAGCGGTTGATGATGGGAATGTTGATCGCACCAACCAGCCCGAAAATGGCGGTGATGCGATTACCTCCGCCGCCGCCTGCCATATCGCGCTGCGCTGCACCGGACAGCGCGATATAGCCGAAATAGAGGAACAGCAGAACGAGGAAGCTGGTCAAGCGGCCATCCCACACCCACCACGTGCCCCACGTGGGCCGCGCCCAGATTGATCCGGTGGCAAGGCAGATAGCGGTAAAGACCGCGCCTGGCACCGCTGCAGCACGCCCGGCAATGGCGGCCAGCGGGTGCCGCCAGACGAGTTCTACCAAACTGGCTATCGCAATGGTGGACCATCCGGCCATGCCAAGCCAAGCCGCAGGCACATGAATAAACAGGATGCGGACGGTTTCGCCCATCAGCCGGTCCGGCGGGACGACGAGCACGCCGTACAGGACCGCACCCATCGACAGGAGCAGGCCGGTGACCAGCAAAAGTGGCATCATCCAGCGGGCAAGGCGCAGGAAACGGGCGGGATTGGCGAAACCGTGCATAGGCGCGGGGCAGTGTGATCCTTCTCCCGGAAACGTGCGCGTCCGGTCCGCTAACGCTCTGCCACTGTGCGCGCAAAGCCGCAAGCGCAATGGCGGCAAGCCACACCAAAAGGCTATGTCCCCGAAGGGTTGAATTAGCAATTTCAGGAGGAAAATGGGGCGACCGAGGGGGTTCGAACCCCCGACCTCCGGTACCACAAACCGGCGCTCTAACCAACTGAGCTACGGTCGCCACATCATCTGCACGGAACACGCCGTGCGGGGCGGTCCCTTTGCAGAAAGGCGCGGGAAAGGGAAGCAGAAATTTTGCCTGGGTGTGCTGATCACCGGCTGAAACGATCCCCCCATGTGCGGAACGCCACGCGCGGCGGGTTCAGCCCGACATCAATCAGCGCCTGTTCTTCAAGCACAGCCGAATCGACCGTGACCGTCTGGCTAAGCAAGAACCAGCGGCTGAGCACTTGCACCTGGCTTTCGCCCTCCCCGCCACCATCGGGAATGCCGCCAACGCTTCGAAGCGCATCTTCGGCTGCTGCCCAGCCGAGTGCGGGCCGGCTGGCGATCAAGGCGCGCGCGCGATCCACAGAAATTGCAGTCGGCGCGGTCATGGCCAAAAGCGGGGCCTGATCAGCACGCAAGGTATTGATATTGATTGGGGAAAGCTCTGCTGTCGGAAGTGCGCAGAGCCATGGTCGAAGGCGTTCATAGAACTGCGGTGTCATGCCGCGCACCGCACGAATCTCGCTCACGTCGCCAATCAGGCGGCCCGCCGTGCGATAGGGTACGGGGCGGCCTTGATAGCTGTCGTCTTCAGCGCCGTTGGGTGCGGGCGCATTGTCGGTGTCAATCCAGTCCGCCGTCGAATCGCTGATAATCGCGGTCTCCGCCTCGGGGATGGCAAGGCTGCGCATCAAGGCGCGCATCTGGGTTAACCCGGCAACCCGCAGCCGGTTTTGCCCTTGTGCATCCTGTTCAACCAACGAATTGAGATTGAAGCAATTCCCGGCATCATCCACCCGCACCATCACGGTGCCGCGCGGCAAGGACAACGGAAATTCGCGCCCCAACAGGCCAGTACGATCAACCGTGCGTTCGTCAGACTGATCGACCAGCGCCTTGATCCGCGCCATGGCCAGGGTTTCGGCACTGGTGGCATAGAAGCGCGCCTGCGTCATCGCCTGCCCATTGCCGGCAAGGCGCGTGGCCAAATTCAGGCGATCGAGCATGACAGCTGCAATCACCGCCATCACCGCCACCAGCAGCAGAACGGAAAGGAGCGCCGCGCCGCGCTCTTTCGGGTTTCGTGCGCTCACTGGTAGTTGACCCCGACCAGCGAGACGATGCGCAAGGGCGGCACCCCTTTTTGCGGGATGAGCAATTCCACCGCCACAGGCAGTTCGGTGGAAAGCTGCGGCTCCCACCGGTCACGCCAGTTGCCATCCTTGCTACGGAACCGAACTGTCGGTGCGGCTGTCACGGGCAGGACTTCGCTTGGACGATCAGCAGTTGCGCCATCGGGATAGGGGTAGCCTGCGCGAACCAATGCCGTGGATGTGATGCGATATTCCACCTTTTGGAGGCCGGGCCGTGGTGCGCCATCGAGATTGTCCCACCCGCTGCGAGTGAAGCGGATCACCATGCCGTCGGTGTTTGCCTCGAACGCAGGGCGCGGTGTGCCCGACTGGTCACGCGAAGGGCGCGGCACGGCCTGCGCCAGATCAGCGGTCCAGACAGACAAGAAGCGGCGCTGGGCGGCTATGGCGTCAGTCTTCGAGCGGCTGGCAAGTTCGGCATCGACCGAAAAACGCAGCAAACCCAGCGCGCCGACCGCGATCACTGCAAACAAGGCGAGTGCGACCAGCATCTCGACCAGAGTAAAGCCATTACGGGCAGGTGGTTTGATCATGCACCCGGCATACGCGTGAAATCGAGCGTGAAAGCCTGCGACCCTGAACCCGGCGTTGCTTCGCGCACTGACAGCGTAATAGAAAGCACGCCATAATCAGCCTGATTGGCAACCGTGCGGGTCCACTGAAATCGGCGGCCTGCGTTCTCGATTGCGCCACTGGCGCTGCCAACGGGTGGCGGCGCAGGGTCGGTCAATATCTCGGCCGCCATGTTCTGCGCCACGATCTCGCGCAGAAGGCGCTGATCAAGATCGGCGGTGCGGGCGATGCTGGCACCTTCCATCTGCAACAATGCCAAAGCGGCAATGGCAAAGACCGATAGCGCGACCAACAGTTCGAGCAGGGTGAAGCCATTGGGCTGGCGGGGTGTGCGGTCAGCCTTCATCCAATGTCACCTTGCCATCGCGGCGCAGCTGGATGACCAGCGAATTGCCATCGCGGGTGAGCCGGACGGCCGCATCGCTGCTCGCAAGGCCAAGCGAATCGATCACGACGCGCTGGCGCCCGGCGCTGGCCGTGGTTCCGGTGGCCCAGCTGGTGAGGTCAAAGCCCTTGCCGGGCAGCGGCTGCCATTGGCCTTCCATCCGCCGTTCGAAGTAATAGCCGCGTTCGCTGACCACCAGCGCAATCGGGCGGGCCCCTATAATCGCCTCATCCCGCGCAGCCAGCGTGCGGGCGGCAAAGCGCTCGGCCTCTTCACGCAGCCGGCGTTCGTCGCCGGGGATGGTGAGCACGGCCACGGAGGCCAGCAGGCCCATGACCATCAGCACGACCATCATCTCGACCAGCGAGAAGCCGTTGCGCGCCGGGCGCTGAGGAGTGGGTCGAACCATGGCACTTCGCATGCGGCAGAAACGTGACGGTTTTACGACCAAAGCGCCAGCACGTTCAAGTTGCGGCAGGCGGGACGGATGCATAGAAAAACGCGCGATGCTGTCTGTTGCCAACGAATCGTCTGCCGAACGGCTGCTTGCTGTGCCCGGCATGATGCGCGTGCCCTCGCCCCGGATCGAAATGTTCATCCTGCGCGATTTCCTGTCCGAGGCGGAATGTGCTGCACTGGTGGACCGGATCGAGCGGCAGCGGCGGCCCTCCACGCTAGCCGATGCCAATGGGGACACGGCGTTCCGCACCAGCGAAACCTGTGATTTGCCGATGGATGAACACGATGTCGCAGCGCTCGATGCCAGATTTTCTGCCCTTTCCGGCATCGACCGGCCGTTTGGTGAACCGATCCAGGGGCAGCGCTATGATGTGGGGCAGGAGTTCAAGGCCCATACCGATTTCTTCGCGCCCGACGGCGTCGATTACGAACGCTATTGCGGCGTGGCCGGGCAGCGCACGTGGACGTTCATGGTCTATCTGAACACGGTGGAAGCCGGCGGCGCGACGAGGTTCAAGGTGATCGACAAGACGATCCAGCCCAAACGGGGCAAGCTGGTGTGCTGGAACAACCGGCGGCCAGATGGCAGCGGCAACCCCGCCACGCTCCATCACGCGATGAAAGTGCGCAAAGGGCTGAAATACGTGATCACCAAATGGTATCGCGAAAAGCCCTACGTTTGAGGGATCAAGCGCTCAGCCCTCAAGCTCAGCCTCTCGCGCGGCACGAATTATTGGCAGGGCGCGGAATAGCACGTCGGCATCAAGCGCGCCAAGCAGTTCGGTGAAGCGCTCCTCATGCCGATCAATCCGCGCAATCGCTTCTGCTGCCATCGCGCGGCCTTCATCGGTCAGCATGAGCGCATGGCTGCGCCCGTCGAGGCGTCGGCGATCCACCAGCCCGCGTTCCATCAGGCGCGAAATGATTGGCACCATATTGGCCCGCTTAATGGCCAGCGCCTGCCCCACCTCGGTTTGCGAACAATCGGGGTTTTCGGCGATGACCAGGAGCGTGGTCACTTCGGCTGGGCGCAGATCAAGGTCGGCCAGTTCGCGCGAAAGATCGGCCATCATGACAGACGAGGCCCGGCGCAATTGGTAGCCAAGGCGGCTTTCAAGGGAATTGGTCAACGTCATGGCATGATCTTTAGGACGGCTATCGGGGATAGCAATATCCACCTGCGCCGATTTGCGCGCAAATGAAAAGGGCGGCCTGAGCCGCCCTTCCCGAAACCAAAACCACTGCCGTATCTTAACGCTTGAGCGAAAGACCACCGAAGCGCTTGTTGAACTGGGCAACGCGGCCACCCTGATCGAGCTGGCGCGTGCCACCGGTCCATGCCGGGTGCGATGTCGGGTCGATTTCGAGCGCCAGCGTATCGCCTTCCTTGCCCCAGGTAGAGCGAGTCTCGAAAACGGTGCCGTCGGTCATCTGCACCTTGATCATGTGGTAGTCGGGGTGAATGCCAGTCTTCATGGGTCTAACTCCGGTGCGCAGCCGGTTCCGACCGGCCACAAGAATCTGTAAGGGCGCGCGCCTAAACGAAAGCGGCTCTATTGTCCAGCGACAGAGATGCAGATCAAGCGTCGGCGATCATCGCCGTGAAGCTCACTTCGCAGGTCACCTTGTCGCCGATCATGGCCTTGCCAGCGAACTTGCACACGCGGCTGCGCTTTTGTGTGAATTCGACATGGAGATCGAGCAGCACGCCAGGTTCCACCGGATTGCGGAACTTAGCTTCCTCAATAGCCATGAAATAGACAAGCTTGCCAGAGCCCGCCAAACCCAGCGATTCCACCGCAAGCACGCCCGCGGCCTGCGCCAACGCCTCGATCTGAAGAACGCCGGGCATGATCGGACGGCCGGGGAAATGGCCCTGAAAGAACTGTTCGTTCATCGACACGGCTTTCACCGCATGGATGCGCTCGTTCAGTGTAATGGCAACCACGCGATCAACCAGCAGCAAGGGATAGCGATGCGGCAGCGCCGCCATCACCTTGCGCACATCGTAATCCGTTATCACGGCTTGAGCCGTCTCTTCGGTCATTTCCCCGTTTTCCCGGTCGCTAGCCCTGAAAGCCTCAGCGGCCCTCAGGAGCCTTTTTTGCAGGCTGGGCGGGAGCGGGCGTTCCAGCCTGCTGCGGGGCCTGTGCCTGGGCCTGCTGCTCACGCTGTGCGCGGGGCATCCAGCCAGCTGGCGGAACGAGCTGGGCCGAGGGGATCAGCTTGTTGAGTTCAACAAGAATATCCTGATTCAGGTTATAGGCCTGACCCGCCTTGATCACACTTTGCGAATCCAGCACCAGCGTGATCTTCTTCTTGTCCATCGCGGCCTGCGTGGCAGCGTCCAGCTTGTCGCCGATCTGCTCCAACACGTACTGCTGCGAAAGGTTCAACGGCTCCAGAATCTTCTGGATTTCGGCCTGGCCCGCCTGCTCGATCTGCTGGATCTGCTCATACTGTTGCTGCAGCGCGGCGCGGTTGGGTGTGGCAGCGCGCGAATCGGCCTGCAGTTTGTCGATCAGCGGCTTGAGCTGCGCTTCGATCTGGGTCTTGCGCGTATTGGCCTGATCGATCTGCGGCTTGTAAGTGGTGGGGCGCTGCTGCTGGGCCGTTTGATAGGCAGCCGAAGCGGCAACGACAGCCGAAGGATTAGCGATGGCGACGCCGGGTGCAACAACCCCGCCAGCCGCCTGAGCGATTGCAGCGTTGGGCGAAATGGCAACAAGAGCGAGGCCCGCGAGAAGCGCGGATGCATAACGGATTTTCATCAGAACTGGGTTCCCACGTTGAAAGTGAAAGTTTTGGGATCGTCGCCGTCAACCCTTTTGAGGACTCGGGCGAAATCGAGGCGGAATGGTCCGAATGGCGAGTTCCAGTTCACGCCGATACCTACCGAAATACGTGGCGCGGGCGAATCGCCGACGAACGTTTCGTTGAATATCTGAACCGGATCACCGTTTGATGTGCCATCCGATGCTGTCGGGCTGGCGGTCGGCCTGCCGGTCAGACGGTCAGTATAGATGCGCTGCGGGTTGACGAGGTTGGCCGCCAGCGGATTGGTAATTCCCCACAGCGCGCCTGCATCGACATAGATCGACGGACGCAATCCCAGTTCACGCGCGCCTGAGCCCAGCGGAATTTCCAGCTCTGCGCGTGACAGGTAGTAATATTTGCCGCCCACCGCGTCATCGATCCACTGGTTGCGATCGGTTGCTTCCACGCCGTTGATGATGTTCTTGCGCAGCACGCGCGGACCTACGCCGCGAATGTCGAAGCCACGAATCTGCGGTTCACCAAGGAAGAAGCGGTCGGTCAGATAAACGTCATCGATCGTCGGATCATTCGACCGGCTGCCCAACGCCTTGATCGCGCCGCCTTCGGCCCGCAGCGAGAAGATGAAGCCGCTGCCCACGTTCCAGAACCGCGATGCGTTGGCCGTAAACCGCGCATACTTCACCGAACCGCCAAGCCCGGCAACATCGCCGCCCAGCACAACCTGCATACCTCGCGTCGGGCGCAGGCGGTTGTCGAGCGTATCATAGACCAACGACGCCCCAAGGATCGAACTGGTCCGCTTACCAATGGCATCGCACAGATAGCGCCCTGCCAGCAGATTGCTGCACTGGCCGTTGATGAAGAACGTGTTCTGATCCAGCGTCACGTCATCAATGTTGAACGTGTAACGACCAATCAGCGACATGTATTCGGTCAAGGCCACACCGATGCGCGCCGTGAAGCCGGTGGTGGCTTGCCGATAGGTGGTGTTGCGGTTCTGGTTCTGGAAGTTGAAGCTGTTCAGATCGCGCCGGTAGATATCCATCCCGAACGACACGTTCTTGTCGAACAGATAAGGCTCGGTAAAGCTGACCTGCACCGACCGGGTAAAGCGCGAATAATCGACCGAAAGGCCAATCGTCTGCCCACGGCCGCGGAAGTTGTTCTGGCGGATCGATCCTTGGAAGATGAAACTCTCAAGGCTCGAAAAACCGGCTGACAGCTGTAGCTCGCCGGTGGGGCGTTCTTCCACGTTGGCTTCCAGCACGATCCGATCAGGCGCGCTGCCGGGCTTTTGTTCAACCTCAAACTTTTCCTGGAAGTATCCCAGCGATTTGATGCGGTTGGTTGAACGCTTGATCTGGAACGTATTGAAGGCATCGCCTTCGGAAATGCGGAACTCACGCCGGATCACCTTGTCCTGCGTCAGCGTATTTCCGTTAACATCGACGCGTTCGACATAGGTGCGCGGCGCTTCGGCGATGCGGAAGGTGACCGACATCGTCAGGTCATCCTTGTTGCGCGCAAAATCGGGGCGCACATCGGCAAAGGCATAGCCAAAGGCACCGGCGGTTTCGGTCAAAGAGTCGACCTGATCTTCCACCATCTTGGCGTTATACCAGGCACCCTGCTTGATCGGCAGGTTCTTCGCCATCCTGTCACCGTCAAAATCGCGCAACTGGCTGTCAACCTTGACCTCGCCAAACTTGTAGCGCTCCCCTTCTTCGACAACGTAGGTGATGATGAAGTCGCGCTTGTCCGGGGTCAGTTCGGCCACGGCGGAGACCACGCGGAAATCCGCGTAGCCTTCGGTCAGGTAATACTGGCGCAACTTTTGCTGGTCGAAGGCCAAGCGATCAGGATCGTAGCTCGTGCCTGATGAAAACAGGCGGAAGAAACGCGCCTGTTTTGTCACCATCTGGCCGCGCAGTTCCCCGTCGGAGAACTTCTCATTGCCCAGAATGTTGATCTGGCGAACCTTGGACTTCGGGCCTTCGCTGATCTCGAACACGATATCGACGCGGTTCTGGTCCAGCATGACCATCTTCGGTTCAACCGTGGCGGCAAATCGGCCCTGGCGCTTGTACAGTTCGATGATGCGGGCCACATCGGCGCGCACCTTGGACCGGGTAAAGATCTGGCGCGCCGAAAGCTTGATTTCGGGGAGGATCTTGTCTTCCTTTAGGCGCTTGTTCCCTTCAAGGATGATGCGGTTGATGACCGGGTTTTCCTTGACCTGCACCACCACATCGCCGCCATTATTGCGGATCTGCACATCAGCAAACAGTTCGGTCGCGTAGAGGTCCTTCAGGGCCTGATCGCCTGAAACCTGCGTATATGTCTGGCCCGGACGCAGCCGTATGTAGGACAGAATCGTGTCGGCTTCGAGGCGCTGTGAACCTTCGACCGTCACCGTGCGAATGACATCGCCGACTGGGGCCACAGGCGCAGCAGGCGCAGCGAGCGGTACGGCAGGAGCCGCTTGCGCAAATGCAAGTTGCGGGGCAGCCAGCATACCAGTGCAAAGCCCGGTGGTTGCGAGCAAGGCCGCTCCGAGCGGGGGGAGTTTGCCTGCCCGTGCCGCGTTCCGTCCAATCATCACCAAGCGCTATCCCGTACTAAGTGGCAGGTGGACGCCCGCGAGGACGGCCCAGCCACGGCAAGCAATGCTGCCCTCTGCCCGATGCAACAAGGCCAATCAAGCAAACATTGCCCCGCATTTCTGTGGAAAGACATTCCGTGCAAGAATCCTGCCGTCACCCCTGCCGGACAAGACCCCCTTGCACCCAAGATCCATGCGCCCCGCACCGGCACGTGGAAAGAAGCTTACCCCCCGAACACTTTCAGCGACGCCACATCGTTGATCGTGACGAACAGCATCAGCGCCATGACAAACGCAAGGCCAGTGCGGAATGCCCACTCCTGCCCGCGCGGACCGACCGGCTTTCTGCGCACCGCTTCTGCTGCGTAGAAAGCCAGATGGCCACCGTCGAGCACCGGGATTGGCAGGAGGTTAATGAACCCCAAGTTAATCGAGATCAGCGCCACGAAGCCGACGAACGATTGCCAACCCGAAACGAACTGCTCGCCCGAATATTTGGCGATCTTGATCGGCCCGCCCAGCTCTTTGACCTCGCGCTTGCCGGTGATGATCTGGCCAATGCCGTGGACCATCATGCCAATGATACTGCCGGTCTGCCTTACGCCGTCTACCACGGCATCAACCGGCCCGACGCGCACCACTTCATAGGATTTGGGACCGATCCCCAAAAAGCCGATCTTCTGGGTATTGCCGAAGCGGTCGCTTTCCACTTTCACCGCAGCGCGCGCTGCCAGTTCCACCTGCCGACCTTCGCGCAGGACCACCAGATCCAGCGGCTCGCCGGGATTCTGGCCCACTTCAAGCCGGACATCGAGGAAAGATTCGACCGTATTTCCGCGGATCGACACGATCCTGTCGCCGAGTTTGACACCGGCCCGATCGGCAGCTGAGCCGGTCTTGATTTCGCCCACCACCGGCGGGACCACCACTTTGCCATAAGCCATTGTGAAGCCTGCCAGAATTAGCACGGCAAACATCAGATTGGTAACCGGCCCTGCCAGCACGATCAGCGAACGCTGCCACAAGGCCTTGGCCTGAAACGTGCGGTTGCGCTCTTCTGCGGGGAGCGCCAGCCATTCAGGGCTGGGCTGGCTCGCAGGGTTCATGTCACCGGCAAACTGCACGTAACCGCCCAACGGTAGCGCTGAAAGCTTCCAGCGCGTGCCGCGCTTGTCGGTCCAGCCCGCCAGTTCCTTGCCAAAGCCGATGGAGAAGACATCAGCCTTCACCCCGAACCAGCGGCCCACAAGGTAATGACCGAGTTCGTGAATGAACACCAATGGCCCCAGCACCAGCAGGAACGCCAGAATGGTGGTCAGGATTCCGGGGCTTTCAAGCGGCGTCATAGCTGGCCAAACTCCATCACGCCAAACTGCATTACAGGGCCGATCTGGGTCAAGACACGTGCTCCATCAGTTCGCGTGCATGGGCGCGGGCCTGCGCATCGATGGCGATGACATCTTCAAGGCAGGCCGGAGCGGGCAGCGGGCTACGCGACAACACATCCTCAACCGATTGCACGATGCGGGTGAACGGTATCTGACCATCAAGGAACGCCGCCACGGCAATCTCGTTGGCCGCGTTCATCGTGGCAGGCGCAGCGCCGCCTGCGATCACCACATGGCGTGCAACGCGGGTGGCCGGAAAGCGCACCTCATCAGGCGCACGGAACGTCAACTGCCCAATTGCGGCCAGATCGAGCGGCGCGCACGGCGTGTCCATCCGCGCAGGCCATGCCAGCGCCGAGGCGATGGGCACGCGCATGTCCGAAGGGCCAAGCTGGGCCAGCGTCGAACCATCGCGGTATTCCACCATCGAATGCACCACCGATTGCGGATGAACAATCACGCGCAGCCGCTCCACCCCCACCGGGAACAGGTGATAGGCCTCGATAAACTCAAGGCCCTTGTTCATCATCGTGGCCGAATCCACGCTGATCTTGGCCCCCATCGACCAGTTGGGATGCTTGACCGCCTCGACCGGGGTGGCCGCGTGTAGCTGCTCCAGCGTCCAATCGCGGAACGGGCCGCCACTTGCGGTAAGTGTAATGGCATGGACGTGATCGATATCATTTCCCGCAAGGCACTGAAAAATAGCGTTATGCTCGGAATCCACTGGCAACAGCGTTGCGCCATGGCGCGCGACCGCTGCAGTCATCACATCGCCTGCCGAAACCAGCGCTTCCTTGTTGGCCAAGGCGATTGTGCCACCGCGTTCAATCGCCGCCATTGTGGGCGCAAGGCCTGCACAGCCGACAATCGCGGCCACAGTCACATCTGCGCCCCGCGCGGCCGCTTCGATCAAGGCATCAGGCCCCGCCGCGGCCTGAATGTTCGTGCCAGCCAAAGCCTCACGCAGATTGGCCAGCGCGGCCTCATCAGCCACGACAGCCAATTCCGCGCCAAACTCCCGCGCCAGCTTGGCAAGGCCTCCAGCATCACCATGGGCAGTGAGCGCGACCACGCGCCAATCAGCGCGGTTGCGGCGGATCAGATCAAGCGTGGACGAGCCGATGGAACCAGTTGCACCAAGAATCGAAATTGAGCGAGTCACGGCTTCAGTTCCCCACCTGCGTTGCGGCCCACGCGGTACCTGCGATAATGGCTACGGGCAGCAGGCCGTCCAACCTGTCAAACAGACCGCCATGGCCGGGTATAAGGCGGGAGGAATCCTTCACCCCTGCCCGCCGCTTGAGCCAGGATTGATAGAAATCACCAGCTTGCGCAAAAATGGCCATAACCGCCCCAGCCAGCGCGGCCACGCCGACATTGGCGGTTTCAAGCGCCCCAGCCACACTCGGCCCGGTTGGACCGATTGCTGAAATCAGGTATCCGGCTGCCAGCACCACTAACGCGGTCCAGATCCCCGCCGCTGCCATGCCCCCCAGCAGGCCGGACCATGTCTTCGACGGACTGATCCGTGGCGCAATCTTGGGCCCGCCCAGCGCCCGCCCGGTGAAATAAGCTCCAGTATCGGTGAAGATCACGATGCCCAGCACCACCAGCATCAGCGGTTCGGGCATCACCGCCAGCGCCAGCCCCGCCCAACCTATGTAGACGGCCCCGGCGATGACCATAGGCCCCAGCTTCATCGGGCTTTCGGCAATCTTGCTGCAAAGTAGGACATATTCCACGAACACGCCAAACGCCACCGCCGCCACGAACAGGTCCAGCACCAATCCGCCAACCCAGAAAGCCACCCCCGCAATTGCCAGCATGGCCACCGCCGATGCAAGCCGGACCGGCAAATCCGCGTTCTTGCGCTGACCTGCCTCTAGCGGCACCAAGACGGGATCAGCGTCCACCAAACCGCCTCTCGCGCGCACCGAACTGGTCCAGCGCCTCACGCAAGTGTTCCGGGCTGAAATCAGGCCACAACACATCGGTGAACCACATTTCGGCATATGCCGCCTGCCACAGCAGGAAGTTCGACAGCCGCAGTTCGCCAGACGTGCGGATCAACAGATCCAGCGGCGGCAGGCTCGCGGTATCGAGTTCGGCTTCGATGGCCTCGGGCGTGATGTCCCCTTTGGCCGCAGCTTTGGCCGCAGCACGAGCGATTTCCTGTTGCGAACCATAGTTCAGCGCAATGGCCAGCGTGGTACCAGTGTTGTGCGCCGTGCGCGCCATTGCATCTTCGATCAGCTCTACAATGTCGGGTGCAAGCGCCTGATATTCGCCGATGATTCGCAGCCGCACATTGTTGGCCACGAATTCTTCTAAATCATTGCGGATGAAGGTGCGCAGCAGCCCCATCAGGTCGGCGATTTCATCAGCCGGGCGCTTCCAGTTCTCGGACGAAAACGCATAGAGCGTCAGCGCTTCGAGGCCTAAGTCTCTGGCTGCGCGGGTAATCTCGCGCACAGTATCAACGCCGCGCTTGTGCCCGAAGGCGCGCGGCATCAGGCGCTTCTTGGCCCACCGGCCATTGCCATCCATGATGATGGCGACATGGCGGGCGGCCCCTGCAGAACCGCCACCAAGCCGGGCATCGACCCGCTCATCCTGAGCTTGCCGAAGGGTCACTTGCCGAGGATTTCCTTTTCCTTGGCAGCAGCGGCGTCATCGGCCTGCTTGATGATTTCGTCGGTCAGCTTCTGCAGGTCGGTCTCGGCACGCTTGCGCTCATCCTCCGAGATTTCCTTCTTGTTTTCATCGGCCTTCAGCGCATCCATGCCATCGCGGCGCACATTGCGGATCGCGATGCGCGCGTTTTCTGCATATTTGCTGGCCAGCTTGGCCAGTTCCTTGCGACGGTCCTCGGTCAGATCGGGGATCGGCAAACGCAGCGTCTGGCCATCGGTGATCGGGTTCAGACCAAGGCCTGCTGACCGTATCGCCTTTTCAACAGGCGTCACGTTCGATTTGTCCCACACCTGCACCGACAGCATGCGCGGTTCCGGCGCAGAAACGCTGGCAACCTGCGACAGCGACATATGAGCGCCATAGACCTCAACCGTGATTGGATCGAGCAGCGCAGTGTTGGCGCGGCCGGTGCGCAAGCCGGACAGATCGCTTTTCAACGAGTCCACTGCGCCCTTCATGCGGCGCTCAAGATCGGCCTTGTCGTATTTTGCCATGTCAGGCGTCCTTCATCACAATGACTTTTTCACAATTGTCTGCGTGCCCTCGCCTGCCAGAACACGGGCAAGATTGCCGCGTTCGCGGATCGAAAAGACGACGATCGGAATGCTGTTGTCACGGCACAGCGCCACGGCGCTGGCGTCCATGACCTTCAGATTGTCTGCCAGCACCGTGTCATAATCCACGGTATCATAACGCTTTGCAGAAGCGTCCTTCTTTGGGTCGGCATCGTAGACGCCGTCCACACTGGTGCCCTTGAGCAGCGCGTCGCACTTCATTTCAGCCGCGCGCAGCGCAGCGCCGGAATCGGTGGTGAAATAAGGCGCGCCAACTCCGGCAGCGAAGATCACGATGCGGCCTTTTTCCAGATGCCGTTCAGCGCGGCGGCGGATCACCGGCTCGCACACCTGATCCATCTGGACAGCAGACTGCACGCGCGTGGGCACGCCAATCTGTTCGAGCGCATTCTGCATGGCCAGCGCGTTCATCACCGTGGCCAGCATGCCCATGTAATCGGCCTGCGCGCGGTCCATCCCCTTAGCTGCGCCTGCCATGCCGCGGAAGATATTACCCCCGCCGATAACCAGACAAATCTGCAGCCCGCTATCGCGCGCATCCTTCACTTCCTGCGCCACGCGAGCGACGTAATCGGTATCAATCCCGAACTGCTGTTCCCCCATCAGCACTTCGCCCGAAAGCTTCAGGAGGATGCGCTTGTAGGATGGAACGCTCATGGTCTGGATGCACTCATATCGGAAGGTGGCATATCGGAAGGTGGCATATCGGAAGGTGGCCGCCCTTATAACCCTGTGAAGGGCCGTGCCAAGGGCGCAAGATGCAACAATCCCCGCACAGGCAGTCCCTTTGCGGAACCGCCCCTGCGGGGATTGCAGCTTGTGGTGTTACTTGATGCCGGCAGCAGCAGCCACTTCGGCGGCAAAGTCGGTCTCTTCCTTCTCGATGCCTTCGCCGAGCTGGAAGCGGACATAGTCCTTCAGCACGATCTTGGCGCCAGCTTCCTTGCCCGCCGCATCGACGACCTGCTGGATGGTGGACTTGTTGTCCATCACGAAGATCTGCGAAAGGAGCGCGTTTTCCTTGGCATACTTGGCCACGGCGCCATCGACCATCTTGGCCTGAACTTCGTCAGGCTTGCCGCTTTCCGCTGCCTTTTCGGCCGCGATCTTGCGTTCGCGCGCGATCAGTTCGGCATCCAGATCATCGGCATTCAGCGCCAGCGGGAAAGCCGCTGCGATGTGCATCGCAATCTGCTTGCCCAGCGATTCCAGCTTGTCAGCCGCCGCTTCGGATTCGAGCGCGACGAGCACGCCGATCTTGCCGAGGTTGGTGGCAGCCGCATTGTGCATGTAGGGCACGACCACGCCCGCCGAGACTTCGACGTGCTTGATGCGGCGCAGCTGCTGGTTTTCGCCAATGGTCGCCACGTTGTTGGTCAGCTTGTCCGATACGGTGCCGCCATCGGGATATTCAGCCGACTTCAATGCTTCAACGTCGGTCTCGCCGGTGTGCAGCGCCACCTCGGTGGCCTTGCGCACGAAGTCCTGGAACTGGTCGTTCTTGGCGACGAAATCGGTTTCCGAGTTCACTTCGAGCGCAACGCCCTTGGTGCCTGAAACGGCCACGCCCACAAGGCCTTCAGCTGCCGTGCGGCTTGATTTCTTGGCAGCAGCGGCAAGACCCTTGGCGCGCAGCGCGTCAACCGCGGCTTCGATATCGCCATTGGTCTCGTCGAGAGCCTTCTTGCAGTCCATCATGCCGGCGCCAGTGCGCTCGCGCAGGTTCTTCACGTCAGCGGCGGTATAAGCCATCGCGTTGATCCTTCATTCTTGAATATAGAGGAGGGCCGCAGCACTGCCGCGGCCCGTAGATCACATCCGGGACAATTCGGTGACGGCCCTTCCCTTCACGAGTGGGCCGTCAGCCGAAATTCCGAAAATCAGGCCTCGACGATGGCTTCTTCTGCCATCGGTTCGTCCATCGCGCCAAGATCCGCACCCGAAGCGATAGCGGCTTCGCGGCCACCCTTGGTCGCAGCAGCGGCAACGGCTTCACAGTACAGGCGGATGGCACGGCTGGCGTCGTCGTTCGCTGGAACCGGGAACGCGATACCATCGGGCGAAACATTCGAATCGAGGATGGCAACAACCGGGATGCCCAGAACGTTGGCTTCCTTGATCGCAAGTTCTTCCTTGTTGGCATCGATCACGAACATCACGTCCGGGATGCCGCCCATGTCGCGGATGCCGCCAAGCGAGAGTTCGAGCTTGTCGCGCTCGCGCGTCAGTTGAAGAACTTCCTTCTTGGTCAGGCCTGCGGTGTCACCGGCCAGCTGCTCTTCGAGCGCCTTGAAGCGCTTGATCGAACCGGAGATGGTCTTCCAGTTGGTGAGCATGCCGCCCAACCAGCGATGGTTGACGTAGTGCTGGCCCGAAGCGCGCGCGGCCTGTGCAATCGGCTCCTGCGCCTGACGCTTGGTGCCAACGAACAGGACCTTGCCGCCTGCCTGCACGGTGGCCGAAATGAATTCGAGCGCACGGGCGAAAAGCGGAACGCTCTGCGACAGGTCAAGGATGTGGATGCCGTTGCGGGCGCCGAAGATATACGGCTTCATCCGCGGATTCCAGCGGTGGGTCTGGTGGCCGAAGTGGGCCCCGGCTTCGATAAGCTGATGCATCGAGACGACTGGTGCCGCCATAGGTAATTCCTTTCCGGTTGTGCCTCCGGGAAGCTGGAACCGTTGCGGAGATCCCGCTGTCGGCACCGGTGTGAGCGCTTCCCGTGTGGATTGCCGCAAGCACAGGTCAGCACAACGCCAGCCCAAGTCGCGACGTGGCGGCCCTTAAAGCAGGACTTTGATAAAATCCAGCGCGGATTTGACAGATAGTTCAGGCTAGGATCGCACCGAGCACAGAAATACGCCCACGCGTGCGCAAAAGGCACTTGACCGAATGGAACAAAAAGAGAACATTAGTTCCATACCCGAATCGGTTCCCGGGCGTGTTGGAACCATAAGGCAATTCACAGGTTTTCCACAGGTGTTTCCGATATCATCGGAAATGGGTTGAGGGGACCGGACGGTCTAAGGATTCAGGCAATGCTCGCTTTGGTATGCACAGCTGTTTTCGTCATTGCGGCGGCCTTTGCCGTCATTGCCATTGTGGTAACGATGCAAGGACGCACCGCGCAGATCAAGGCGCTGCTGGCTGAATACCGCACGCTTCAGCGGGACCGTGAATTCCTCGTACAGATCACCAGCGACGGAACACCGGCACCGCGCGGCGCCAGCACTTCTCAGGCGCGTCGCACCCTACGCCGTGCGGCACGGCCTTTCGTTGAAGTTGCGCGGCCTACACAGCCGCTGCGCGCTGCCGCCTGACTTTGGCGTAGCGCACCATCCCGACAGGGATCATCGCAAGGTAAACCACACAGATTGCCGAAAGCGTCAGCCATGGCTCGGTCAATAGCGCAGCGATCACAAGGCCGGTCAAAGCCATCAGTTCCAACCGCACATTGCGACGCGGTCGGATCGACGACCAGCTGAGCGTTGCCACGTTCGAAATCATCAGGAACGCGATCATCACCAGCCATGGACCCACTAGTAGGGGTTCACGGAACAGCGGATTGTCAGTCGCGATCCACAAGTAGAGCGGCAGGAACGCCAATCCTGCCGCCACCGGAGCCGGGACCCCAGTCAAAAAACCGGCGGATTTGTGCGGCTGCTCTTCCAGATCGATGCGAGCGTTGAACCGGGCGAGCCGCAACGCACAAGCAATAGCCACGGCCAATGCTGCAAACCAGCCAAGGCGCGGCACTTCCTGCAATGACCACAAGAACAGTATCAGAGCGGGCGCAACGCCGAACGAGACATTGTCGGCAAGGCTGTCCAACTCGGCACCAAAGCGCGATTGCGCCTTCAGCAGCCGCGCAATGCGGCCGTCGATGCCGTCCAGCAAACCGGCAATAACCACTGCGGCCACAGCCCTGCGCCAGTCTTCCGCCACTTGCACAGGATCGGTTCCCGATGCTGCTGTTACGGCAAAACGAATTCCGGTCAGCCCGGAACACAGCGCCGCTGTGGTAATCGCATTGGGCGTCATTGCCCGCAGCGTCAGCCCGCCCGGCAGACGCCCACGGCGAGGTCCGGTCCGTTCAGAGCCGTCCCTTACTTCGGGCTCATCGAAGCCCTCGTCATCGATCACTGGCCAATGCCTTCGATCAACGGTGCATCGCCGATCTCGGCCAGCACCGTCTCACCGGCAATCGTTTTTTGCCCCATCAACACTTTGGGCTCGGTCCCGGCAGGCAGATAGACATCAACCCGGCTGCCAAAGCGGATCAGGCCCACGCGCTGTCCAGCGGCAACGATGTCGCCCCCTTTGACAAAAGGAACGATACGGCGCGCGATCAATCCGGCAATCTGGGTGAACCCGATCTGCACACCATCGCCGCGCTCCACCAGGAAATGCTGACGCTCATTCTCTTCGCTGGCCTTGTCGAGATCTGCATTCACGAACTTGCCGGGGATATAGACAACGCGGCGGATCGTGCCGGCAATCGGCGAACGGTTGATGTGCACATCGAACACCGACATGAAGATCGACACCCGCGTCACCGGCTCGCTGCCCATGCCCCGCACGCCCGATCCATCATCAGCGCACAATTCGCGCGGCGGTGGTACTTTCTGGATCAGGGTGATCAACCCGTCAGCAGGTGCGACAACAAACCGGTCATCGCGCGGCGTCACGCGCACCGGATCGCGGAAGAACGCGAGCACGCCCAGCGTCAGAAACGCCAGCGGCCAGGCAATGGTCTCCCACGCCATGAATGCCGCGCCCGCAGCAAGGGCCGCAGAAATCAGGCCAAACTTGCGCCCTTCAGGATGGATGGATGGCCATGACCAACCGGCGGAACCGCGACCACGGTTATCGAAAATATCTCCGGACATGGCCTTCATCTACGCGCTGGCTGTCGCGGGGACAAGCAGACTTGCCCAAAACAATGACAGCCTGCCCCATTGACCCCGTTCCTCGCTCCAACGCTGAACGAATGGGGCGCACAATCGCCCGAGTTATCAGGCTAACAATGCGGCCAGGTCGATCCGCTGACGGAAATTGCCAAAAGTGCCCGGTTCGCACTCGCCACCGGATCATCCGCCTTATCGCGCGGGACCGTGACATTTGGCCGTCAGCGCGGTGATGAGCATGCTGTCCCGCTGTCCGAACCAGGGCAGCAGAGCAAATAACGGCATCATAGTTGGGAGGCGCACGGCCTGCAGCCTGCATAGCTCAACGAGCAATTAGTGGTGGACAGGGCTGGATTCGAACCAGCGTACGCTCTCGCGGGCAGATTTACAGTCTGCTGCCATTAACCACTCGGCCACCTGTCCACACCAGTGCTGCCGGTGCCGGATTTCTTCGAAAAGAAAGCCGGATTTGCTAGTCTCCGAAGAGACCGTCCGGCCGAGAGGCGGTCCCTTTGGCGAAGCGGCACTTGCCTGTCAATGGGCAGGCTGGCATGCGCGGCATGAAAATTTCATCGAATTTGCGAAAAGGTGCCCCAATGCCGCGTCACGACGATCAACCCAAAGGCCGCGCGCTGCGCGGGCGTGCCGGACGCAACAAGGGCGGTCGGGGCTCCGGGCGCGGCAGTGCCGGGGCTATTCGCCTGTGGGGCCGACACGCCGTGGAAGCCGCGCTCACCAACCCGAACCGCGATGCCAAGAAGCTGTGGGGCACGCGTGAGGCGATTCAGGCCATGCTGGATCATCACGATGCCGAACTGCCTGCTACCCTGCCTGTGGAATACGCGCAGGCAGCCGATCTGGGGCGGCTGGTCGCCAAGGATGCGCCGCATCAGGGCCTCGTGCTCGATTGCGCCCCACTCGATGACGTCGTGCTTGACGATATTCTGGATGAATCCGATGGGCGCACCATAGTCCTGCTCGATTCGGTCACCGATCCGCACAATGTCGGCGCAATTCTGCGGTCCTGCGCGGCCTTTGATGTCGCCGCGCTGATCACGCAAGACCGCAACTCGCCGCCCGAGTCGGGCACGCTGGCCAAATCTGCCTCGGGCGCGCTTGAAGTAGTGCCGTGGGTGCGGGTGGTAAACCTTTCGCGCGCGCTCGAACGGATCAGCGAGGCGGGTTACTGGCGCATCGGTCTGGACGGCGATGGCAAGGCCGTGTTCCCCTCTGCGGTCCCTGCAGGCCCGGTCGCGCTTGTGCTGGGGGCCGAAGGCGAAGGCTTGCGCCACAATGTTGCACAGCATTGCGATGCCATAGCGCGGCTGCCCATTGCCTCTTCCATCGAAAGCCTTAACGTCTCGAACGCTGCGGCCATCGCGCTCTATGCGGTCGCCACCCGCGAAGGTTGATAACACGCGAAGGCTGATCTTGTGCAAAGGCTGATTTGCTGAAGGGGGCGACGATGCGCACATTGAAGTTCGGATTGGCGATCACGGCAATGCTGCTTCTGGCCGGGTGCCTGCTCCTGCCCGGCAAATTCACTTCAGCAATCGATTTGCGCAAAGATGGCGCGTTCAGCTTCACCTATAAGGGCGATATCCATGTCCTCGCCCTGTCAAAAGTTGCCGCCAGCGAACGCTCCCGCACGAGCGCGGATGCCAAGTTTGAACCCTCCCTCTGCTACAGCCCCAATTCTGGCGATGAGCAGGAATGCTCGGCAGAGGAACTGGCCGAACAGAAAAAGGCATGGGAAGAGGACATCGAAGCCAGCAAGGTCGCCTCTGCCGAAAAACGGAAGTCTGACGAGCAGATGATGAAGACTATGCTCGGCGGGATCGATCCGACCGATCCGCGCGCAGCGCAGGAATTTGCCGACCGTTTGCGCCGCCAGAAAGGCTGGAAATCGGTCGTCGACAAAGGCGACGGCCGGTTTGAGGTTGAGTATTCCATCGCTGGAAAGCTAGACCATGATTTCAGTTTTCCTACTGTGGAAAAGCTGCCGATGGTCACACCGTTCATCACGATGATGCGGCGAGCCGATGGCGGTGTGCGCATTGATGCGCCAGCTTTTGCCAGTGCTCCGGCCGGAGCACCCTTCATGGGCATGGCCGCCGCCATGGCCGATGGCAAAAACCAGAAGGCAGAGGCCGAAGGCATGCCGGTGCTTGATGGCGTACTCACGCTCACCACCGATGGCGATATTCTGGCCAACAATACCGATGATGGCCCCGTGGCCAGCACGACGGGCAAGATGCTGAAATGGCAGGTCAATGCTCGTGCCAAAGACGCACCAACGGCATTGATCCGCATCACGCCCTGATCGATCAGGCAAGCCACATGCTGCACAAAAATGCCGCGCCGATGATAATCACCAGCGCGGCTTTTTGTGCCGAAAGTCAAAGGCGGGAGATCGCCAGTATCGCGGCGCTCAGTTCACCGCGTCCTTCAGCCCCTTACCAGCCTTGAACTTGGGCTGAGCCGATGCCTTGATCGCCATTGGTTCACCAGTGCGCGGATTGCGGCCGGTAGACGCCTTGCGCTTGGCCACCGAAAACGTGCCGAAACCCACCAAGCGCACTTCGTCGCCCTTGGCCAGCGAACCGGAAATCGATTCAAACACGGCCTCAACCGCCTTGGTCGCATCACTTTTCGAAAGGCCGCTGATATCGGCAACTGCGCCGATCAAATCGTTTTTGTTCATTGCGAACTCCCTAGTTTCTTATCTCGGGATTGATACATTGAGTCGAATTGCGAATGGCTCAAAAGAAGCCCAGAAACCGCGCTCTGTCAAAGACTAAAGCGGTAATTTGGCTCTAATCAACCATGTAAACCGGCGGACTTGCACAAAAATGCAAGCGCGCAAGCACGGACCGTGCTTGCGCGCTTGCCGCTTGCCGCAAAGCCGATCAGTGCGCCGTAGGCACCGCCCCAACCGCACTTGGCGCTGCCATTGGCTGCGAAGCCAGATCATCAGCCTCGGTCCATTCAATCGCCTGCGGCACACTGATAAGCGCTCGTGCCAGCACCTCATCCACATGCGACAGCGGGATAATCTCAAGGCCTTCCTTGATGTTGGCCGGAATCTCGGCAAGGTCCTTGCGGTTCTCTTCCGGGATCAGGACGGTCTTGATGCCGCCGCGCAGCGCTGCCAGCAGCTTTTCCTTCAGGCCGCCAATCGCCAGCACGCGCCCGCGTAGCGTGACCTCACCGGTCATCGCCACATCGGCTCGCACCGGAATGCCGGTGAGCGTGGAAACCATTGCGGTCACCATGCCGATGCCCGCACTCGGCCCGTCCTTGGGCACCGCGCCTTCGGGCAAGTGGATGTGCAGATCCTTGCGGTTAAAGATCGAAGGTCGGATGCCATAGGCTGGGCTGCGCGCCTTGACGAAGCTGAACGCCATCTGCACGCTCTCGCTCATCACTTCGCCCAGCTTGCCGGTGGTCTTGACCGCACCCTTGCCGGGCACCGTCACGCTTTCGATCGTCAGCAGTTCGCCGCCCACTTCGGTCCATGCCAGACCTGTGACCGCGCCGACCTGATTCTCCTCGTCGGAAACACCATGACGGAACTTGCGCACGCCTGCATAGTCGGCAAGATTTTCAGGCGTGATTGTCACGCTTTTGGTCTTGCCTTCAAGGATTTGCCTAAGGGACTTGCGGGCAAGCCGGGCTACTTCGCGCTCCAGCGTACGCACACCGGCTTCGCGCGTATAGTACCGGATCAGATCGCGCAATGCCTCGGTTTCGAGCGTAAATTCGCCCTTCTTAAGACCATGCGCTTCCACCTGCTTGGCGATCAGATGCCGCTCGGCAATCTGGACCTTTTCATCCTCGGTGTAACCCTCAAGCCGGATGATCTCCATGCGATCGAGCAGCGGCTGCGGCAGGTTCAGGCTGTTGGCCGTGCAGACGAACATCACGTCTGACAGGTCAAGGTCCAATTCCAGATAGTGATCCTGGAATTTCGAATTCTGTTCCGGGTCCAGCACTTCAAGCAGCGCCGACGCCGGATCACCACGGAAGTCCTGCCCCAGCTTGTCGATTTCGTCGAGCAGGAACAACGGATTGGACGCACCAGCCTTCTTGAGGTTGGTCACGATCTTGCCCGGCAGCGAGCCGATATAGGTGCGCCGATGGCCGCGAATTTCAGCCTCATCGCGCACGCCACCCAGCGATTGGCGCACAAACTCACGCCCCGTTGCCTTGGCAATGGACTTGCCCAGCGAGGTCTTGCCCACGCCCGGCGGGCCGACGAGGCACAGGATCGGACCTTTAAGCTTGTTGGTGCGTGCCTGCACCGCCAGATACTCGATGATCCGGTCCTTGACCTTGTCGAGCGCATAGTGATCGGCATCCAGCACAGCTTGCGCTGCTGGAATATCGCGCTTCAGCTTGCTGCGCTTGCCCCATGGCAGGCCCAGCAACACATCAAGGTAATTGCGAATGACGGTCGCCTCGGCGCTCATCGGCTGCATGGTCTTGAGCTTTTTCAGCTCAGCCTGCGCCTTGGCCTTGGCTTCCTTGGAAAGCTTGAGTTTGTCGATCTTGTCCTGCAGTTCGGCAATCTCGTTGGCCTCTTCGCCATCGCCGCCGCCCAGTTCAGATTGGATCGCCTTCAACTGTTCGTTCAGATAATATTCGCGCTGGGTCTTTTCCATCTGGCGCTTCACGCGGCCACGGATCTTGCGCTCCACTTGCAGCACGCCCAGTTCGCCCTCCATGAAGGACAGCACCATTTCCAAGCGCTTCATCGGATCGACTTCGGTCAGTACGGCCTGTTTGTCTGCCACCTTGGCCGCAAGGTTGGCGGCAACCGCGTCAGCCAGCTTGCCCGCGTCTTCGATATCGCCCAGCTGGCCGCCTGCATCCTGCGGCAGCTTCTTGGAAAGCTTGGCATATTCGGCAAACTGATCAACGACCGAGCGCATCATGGCCGAAATTTCAGTGCCTTCCGCGATCACCGGGTCTTGCTGCTCAACTTGCGCCACCAGCATCACACCATGCGATGTCGTTTCTTCGCGCAAGTTCTGCAGTGACGCACGTTCACGCCCTTCGACCAGCACGCGCACCGTTCCATCGGGCAGCTTCAGCAGCTGCAGCACGCTGGCGATCACGCCGGTATCGTAAAGGTCATCACGATCAGGATCATCGCAGCCCGGATCAAGCTGCGCGAGCAGGAAGATATCCTTCGATCCTGTCATCGCGGCTTCGAGCGCCGACACGGATTTTTCACGCCCGACAAACAGCGGCACAACCATGCCGGGGAACACCACAATGTCGCGCAAGGGGAGCAGGGGATAGAGATTCATGGGCACTTTGTTTCCGTCCTGCCGGGCACGCCGCCCGACGCTTTCCGGGGATATGGGGACCACATGCGCGCGCCGCAATGCCTTTGCCGACATCGGTTGTGGATCATGCCCCAAAAGGCCCCGGCATTTCCGGCCGGTTTGCCTCGTGTAAACCCAATCTTAGGTATGTTCCCGCAAAGCTGCCGTTCAGCCACCCGGGACCCTAGCCAGACATGCTCAGAACACGGACAACGCTGATCATCGGCGCGGGTGCGAGCATGGAGCTGCAATTCCCGTCGAACGCCGAATTGCTGGCCCGCGTGATCCAAGGCTATGATTTCAAACGCAGCGGGTCGGAAACCTCTACTCGCGATGGCCAGTTGCTGCTGCGCAACATTTACAAGCTGGCCGAGCGCCTGAACAAGCCAGTCGAGGAAGTGGCTGTTGCGGCAGAGCGTTTGCGCAATGCCTGCCGTCTTGGCCGGTCCATCGATGCCGTGCTCGAACAATACGATCACGATCCGCTGGTGCTGGCCTGCGGCAAGCTCGCCATCACCTTTTTTATTGGGCAAGCCGAATCCCGCTCCAGCCTTAAAGATGCGCCGCGTTTGCCAGGCGAACTTCCGCTGCAAGGCAAGGTTGCCGAACACTGGATCTACCAACTGGGCCAGTTGATAACCTCGGGCGTTCCCCGCAGCAAGATCGGCGAAGCGCTGGAACTGCTGACAATCGTCAACTTCAACTATGACCGGTCGGTCGAACACTTCCTGCCCTATGCGCTGGTCATGGCCTATGGCATTGAGTTGAAGGAAGCGCGCGAGGTGATTGCCGACAAGCTCGACATTATCCACCCGCACGGCACGATCGGACGCCTGCCCTGGCAAAAGGGCGAAGCCGCGCAGGCCGAATGGGGCGTTGAACAGCCGTGGAACATCCACAACATTGCCTCGCAACTCTCATCGCTGACCGAACGCCGCGCGGATCGCAACGCAGTGCGCGACATTCGCCTCGCCGTGGCAACCGCACAGCGCATCGTGTTCCTCGGTTTTGGTTTTCAGCCGCAAAACGTCGATTTGCTGTTCGAAAACGCGCTGTCGCACAACCCTGATGTGCTTGTTTCCACCCATGGCGTCAGCACCGGCAACGTTGCGACGATATCACTGATGCTGCGCCGTCTGTCCGGGCTGGAAAGTGATAGTCAGCTGATGCTTTCCCCGGGCAAGGCATGGGAAGTGCTGCGCGACTATTCGCTGCTGCTGGAAAGCTGATTGCACCGCCGCGCGCAAGAAACCCCAAAACCCAAACCCCCGCTTCCCCGCGAAGGCGGGGACGCATGGAAGGTTTGCTTGTAAACCGCGCTCAGCGCCCCAAAGGCAGCGGCTGCACCACAGGTTCGCTGATGAACTGCACCGGCGCGGGCTCTGCAGGCGCAACCGGCTCGTCACCAGCCACAGCCTCGGGCATCACCGGCGGCGCGGTCCGCGTCAGTTCCGGCAGGATAATCGTGCCCTCTTGCTGATAAACAGCTTTGCCCTTCAACGCATCGATCTCAGCCTGCCGCGACTTCAGGTAAAGCTCGCGATAACTGGCATAAGGATTTGATTCCTCGCGAATACGCTTGAACAGTTCATCGTTCTCAACCCGCTCATCCAGCGAGCGGATCACGAAACTGCTGGTGACAAAAGCAGGCGTGCGCAAAGGCCCGCCCACCGCGAACGGCATCAGAAACCGGTCGATCGTCAACCCGATCACATCACGCAAGGTCGTCGGCCCAACCAGCGGCAAGAACATGTATGGCCCCGGGCCAATGCCGTGATACCCAAACGTCCATGCAAAACCATTGCGCCGATATGGCAGGTTAAACGGTTTTGCCTTGGCCACATCGATCAACCCTGCTGCCCCTACAGTGGAGTTGAGAGCAAAGCGGCCCAACGTCTCCAATGCCTTGCCCGGCTTTAATTGCAGCAGGAAATTCAGCGCCACCACCGGCTCGGTCAAGTTGCGCAGCACGTTACGCAACCCCGTGCGCACGGGCTTGGGCAGCACATCTTCATAGACCATCGCGATGGGCGCGATCACCGCATCGTCAACCGCCTGCACCGCATCATACGATACCTGGTTGATTGCCTGCATCGGATCCTGCTTCGGCGTGCGTTCTCCCGACACGACAATCGCCGTCTCCTCCTGCTCGATCTGGTCGAGCGAAGGCGCATCCGGCGGAGTTTCACCGAATTGTGGCATGGGCAGAGTCACAGGAATAGTGACGGTAGCTTCTGGCAGGGCTTCTGCAGATTGCCCCGCGCCCAAGCCAGAAGCTTGATCTGGCACGGTCGGCGCACTTGCCGCTTCTTGCGCATAGGCCGTGCTGACCCCGGCGCTGACCATTTCTGCCGTCACGCCTCCGGGCACGGAAAGCAGAGCGGTGCTGGCAAGCAGGGTCACGCTCAAGCAAAAATTCCAATCTGATGCATCAATTTGTCCGGCTCGCCATGCCCCTCAACCCTTGTGATCGCAAGCCGTTCCCCAACGGTGCGGACCAGCCCAATCTGGCATTCAGAACGGCAGCTTGAAACCCGGTGGAATGCCCGCAGCCATCTGCACTTTCTGCATTTCTTCAGAAGCAGCGGCATCGGCCTTGCCGCGCGCGTCATTAAACGCTGCTGCCACCAGATCTTCCAGAATGCCCTTTTCCGAAGGGGCCAGCAGGCTGTCATCAATGCTGACGCCAATCACGCGGCCCTTGGCGGTTGCGCGGATCTTCACCAGACCGCCGCCTGCCGCACCTTCAATCTCGATGTTGTCGAGTTTGCCTTGCGCATCCTCCATCTGCTTCTGGATGGTCTGCGCCGCCTTTTGCGCGGCCTGAATCATTTCTTCCATCGACTTCATGCGCGTTTGCTCCACGGTCTCTTTTCGTGCTCTCGCGAGCTACTTTCATCCACGATCACCGCGCCCGGAAAAGCTTGCAGCGCAGCCTTGACCAGCGGGTCCTCCTTCATCGCCGCATCTGCCGCCGCAACCTTGGCTGCCTTGGCTTCCTCAAGGCTGGGCTGCGCCTCACCTTCTCCGCGCTCGACAGCCCAGACTTCGCCGGTCACGCTGTTCAACGCGCGCCGAATATCCGCCACTGGATCGCCGGGCAAGCCCGGGACCAGTTGATACCGCAACAATCCCTGCCGCAGTTCCACCACGCGCACACCCAACCGCATGGTCGATCCGACCAACGGCGAAACATGCTCAACCTGTTCAACCAGCGCTTCCCAATCCGCACCAGCGCCCGCCGCCGCAGCGGCTTCGGCCACCGGGCCTGACGTGCTGGCGCCTTCGCCTGTCGTCGCCGCATTCGTCATTGGAATCGCAGGCCGTGAAGCCAGTTCCTCCAGCTTTTTCACCAGCCCACCCGGATCGGGCATATCGGCCGCGTGCATAACCCGAAGCAGCGCCATCTGCGCCGCCACCAGCGGATCGGGCGCAGTCTTTACTTCCTCATAGCCCTTGAGCAGCAGCTGCCACAGCCGGTGCAATTGTCCCGCCGTGAGCGCCTTGGCCCAACCCTCCAGCGCCTCACGCTCCTCGGTGGAGCGAACGTCCGGCCCGACGCCACCGATCTGCGTCACGGTCACGCGGTGGATCACGTCCATCTGCGCGCGCATCATCGCGATGGGTTCAATCCCCAGCGCATATTGCTGCGCCACTTGCGCCAGCACCAGATCGCCTTTGCCCGAAAGCACGGCCTCCAGCAGACGGCGCTGCATGGTCTTGTCAGCCAGACCCAGCATCTGGCGCACCTGTTCGGCGCTCACCCGCGTCTTGCCATCCTCGCTGCCTACCAGATCGGCGTGGCTGATCGCCTGATCGAGGATCGACAGCCCATCGCGCACCGATCCTTCGGCCGCCGCTGCCACCATCGCCAGCGCCTCGTCCTCAGCGTCCACGCCTTCCTTGCCGCAGATCATCGCAAAGTGGCTGGCCAGCAGTGGCGCAGGAATACGCTTCAGGTCAAACCGCTGACAGCGCGACAGCACCGTAACCGGCAGCTTATCCACTTCGGTGGTCGCAAACAGGAACTTCACATGCGCAGGCGGTTCCTCAAGTGTCTTGAGCAAGGCATTGAACGCATTGCGCGACAGCATGTGAACTTCGTCGACGATATAGATCTTGTAGCGCGCCGATACGGCAGCATAGCGCACCGCCTCAATAATCTCGCGCACGTCATCAACGCCGGTGTTCGATGCCGCATCCATCTCGATCACATCGATGTGCCGCCCTTCGGCAATCGCGCGGCAAGGCTCGCACACCCCACACGGGTCGATGGTCGGCCCGCCCTGCCCGTCCGGCCCGATGCAATTGAGCGCCTTGGCGATCAGCCTAGCGGTCGACGTCTTGCCCACTCCGCGCACGCCGGTCATCAGGAACGCGTGGGCCAGCCGGTCCCGCCGGATTGCGTTGGCCAAAGTCTGCACCATCGCATCCTGCCCGATCAGTTCGGAGAACGTCTGCGATCGATACTTGCGTGCCAGCACGCGATAGGGCTGCACAGCGGGCGCTGTGACTGCGGGTGTGGCTTTGAGCGCTACAGCAGCAGGCGACTCAACAACCGGTGGCGGCGCAGCTTCCTGCACAACCTCGACGACCGGTTTTGGCGCTGGCTCAGCGGGAGCCACCGGTACCGGATCGCCGAACAACGACACCTGCCCCGCCGCTTCCAGTTCAGCAGCAGAAGGCGTGTTCTCCTCCTCAATCGGAGGGTCGCCAAACATATCGGGGGAATCGGCCATTGTTACACTAGGTAAGCGCTAAGCCTGCGAATGTCGAATGTCCCAAGCGGCCGAAACGGTGGATTGACGCACCTGATGGAACGAGAAAACCTGCCCGGACCGGTCCCGACACGCCGGGTCGCGCTGGTCCGCACGATCATGCAGCAAGGCACCGCACTGGGGGATAAAGGAGCCGGCCGACCCGCCGCAACCCGTTGTGGCTGCTTCCTTCCGGACCTGACCAGGTTGGCGGACGCAAACGTCCGACCGACTCCCGGCGCGGCATATGGCTGCCAAGCGGGCGCTTGTCCAGCCCCCAGTTGCCTTCTCTCCCCTCCCGCTAGCGGCAGGGGTCAGGGGTGGGCATTCCAGCCCTACCCAACCCTGCGATCAGCGAAAGTTATCCGCGTAGCTCTGCAGCTTTAACTTGCGTGGGGGCGTCGGGATCACTCGCGCTTCAATCCCATAGCGATCGGCATAGGCCTGCGCCTCGTCCTGCGAAGCAAACGCCAGCACAACTTGCGCCTGCGTATCGCCAGAGCCTGCCCAGCCCATCAGCGGGTCCGGTCGCTTGGCCTCGGCCGGTTCGAATTCCAGAATCCAGTCGCTGGTCCGGGCCTTGCCGGACTGCATGGCGTTTTTGGGGCGCTGATAAATTCGTGCTGACATAGGCATGCGCTTGCACACGAATCAGGGCACAAATCAAGTCCGCTTTTGCGCGTTGAAGGCGTTCTTGGTCTTCAGGCTCGGGTCCTCGGCCCACGGTTCATCCGGCCAGCGGTGGCGGGGATAGCGCCCCTTCATATCCTTCACCACATCGCGCCACGATCCGCGCCAAAATCCCGGCAAATCCGCCGTCGTCTGGATCGGCTTGGCACCGGGACTGGTCAGGCTCAGCAGCAGTGGCCTTGGCGGTTGCCCCACGCACGGATGCCGGTCCAGCCCGAACAGCGCCTGCACGCGCAGTTCCACGCAAGGCCCACCTTCATGTCCATAATCAATGGCATGGCTGGTCCCCGCCGGAGAGCGGAACTCTGCCGGAGCCAGCCGGTCCAACGTCTGCTTCTCATTCCAGTCGAGCCGGTTCGCCAGTGCTTCATGCAACTTGCCCGCACCAATCTCCAAATCGCGCCGCCCGGTCAGCAAGGGCCGCAACCATTCTTCCAGCCTATCCAGCAACGCAGCTTCGGAAAGCGCCTCAAGTCCGGCGTACCCCGCCCGCACGATCAGCGCCTTGGCCGCATCGCCCAACGGCAACAGGTCCAGCCCACCCTCGCGCACCACCTCGATCAGCTTTGCAGCCACCGCTTGTGCATCGGGCTTGGGATCAGGCACCCGCGCCAGCACAATCGCCCCCAGCCGCCGCTCCAGCCGCGCTTCCACCCGACCGTCGCCGGCATTCCACGTCAGCGCGTGCCGCTCCTCGATCCGGTGTGAAAGATGGCGCGTAACCTCCTCATCGGTAAGCGCAATCGCCGCCGTAATCCGCGCGCCCTTTGCTTCCCCTTGCGCATCGCCAATCACCAGCCATTTCGCTGTGGCGAGCGGCGATGCGGCATCCAGCCGACACCCGCGCCCGCCTGAAGAGAGCCACTCCTCCCCCGTTGCCGACCGCGCCCGCGCTATCCGTTCGGGAAAGGCTTCGGCAAGCAAGACGCCTAACGGCACCTCGCGTTCGCATCCTTCGACAAGCTCAGGATGAGCGGATCTGATGTTGGAACCCCGCTCATGCTTAACCGACTTCCTGTTTTGATCCCGCTCATGCTGAGCTTGTCGAAGCACCCTGCCAGCCAGCTCCGCCCAACGCCCCGCCAGTTTCCGCGAACCTTCGGCCCGCCCTCCCCGCTCGCGCTCCCAGCGCTCCAGCCGCTGCGCCAGATCCTCGCCACGCCCGCCAAGACCACGCTCCTGCAGCAGCAGCGCCAATCGCGCCGCTTCTTCCGCCTGCCCCCGCTCTGCCGCAAAAAGCAGCATGTGCGACAACGCCGGCTCCATCGGCAGCCGCGCCATCGCCCGGCCATGCGGCGTTATACGCCCGTTGTGATCGAGCGCGCCCAAGGCCGCCAACGCCCCCCGCGCGGCCGCCATCGCCGCGACTGGCGGAGGATCAAGCCAAGCCATCGCCGCCACATCACCCGCGCCCCACTGCGCCAAAGTCAGCGCCAAAGGAGCCAGGTCGCTCGTCACCACCTCGGGCGGATCGAACGCCGCACGCCCCGCATGCGCCGCCTCTTCCCACAAACGATAGGCCACGCCCGGCCCCTGCCGCGCCGCGCGCCCCGCCCGTTGCGCGGCTGAGGCCTGACTGGCCCGCGTGGTAACCAGCCGCGTCACGCCTGCCGCCTTGTCAAACTCCGCCCGCCGCGAAAGCCCCGCATCGACCACCACCGACACGCCATCCAGCGTCAGCGAGGTCTCGGCAATGCTTGTCGCCAGCACGATTCTGCGCCGCCCTTGCGCATCACGCCGGATCGCCGCGCGCTGCCCCGCCGGTTCCACCTGCCCATGCAATGGCAGCATCAGCGCTTGCGGCAACCGTTCGCTAAGCAAATCCGCCGTCCGCTCGATCTGTGCCACACCGGGCAGGAACGCAAGGATATCCCCCGTCTCTTCGCGCCACGCCGTCTGGATCGCAGACGCCATCGCCGCCTCGATCTTCACATCAGGCCGCGCGCCCAACCATTTGACCGTCAGCGGATGCGCCTTGCCCTCGCTCTCCACCACCGGCGCGTCGCCCAATAACGCTGCAAAGCGCGAACCATCAATCGTGGCAGACATCACCACGATCCGCAGATCCTCGCGCAACACCCCTTGCGCTTCTACCGCGAGCGCCAGCCCCAGATCACTGTCGAGATGCCGCTCGTGCGCCTCGTCAAACAGCACCGCCGAAACGCCCTGCAATTCGGGATCGTTGAGGATCGTTGAAACAAAGATCGCCTCGGTCACCACCAGCACCTGCGTTTTCGCAGAGCGCTTGGCATCCAACCGCGTCACATAGCCCACGGTGTCGCCCGCTTCCTCGCCCAGCAATTCTGCCATCCGGTCCGCCGCCGCCCGCGCCGCCACACGGCGGGGGGACAGCACCATGACTTGTCCGGTGCACCACGGCTCTGCCAATAACGCTGGAGCCACTGCCGTCGTCTTGCCAGCCCCCGGCGGCGCGATCAGCACCGCGCTTGGCCCTGCCCGCAATGCGGCGAGCAGGTCTGGCAAAACGGCATGGATCGGAAGGTCGCTCACGCCCTGCGCTTTACGGTTCATCGCCTTGCATTGGCAACACCTGCGCCGTTCGTCGCGCGCCGCTTCGCATCAGTGCCGTTTGGCGATAAGGCTGCACAATGAAAACCACGCTGGAATTCGTGGTGGCGCTGACCACCGGCCTGCTGTTCAGCGGAGCCATGATCGGCGCGGCCATCCTCGGCATCGGCGCGGTATGTGGCGGCAGCTTCTGGTTGCTATGGCGACGTTTCGGCCGCCGCAAGTAAGCTCACCCCATCGGATAGGGAATAGCGCGGCTCACCTTGTTGATTGCCTTCATCACATCATCGGGCAGGACCAGATCGGCAGCGGCAAGGATGGCATCAAGCTGCGCTTCCGCCCCAACGCCAACTATCGTCGAGGCGACAAAATCATGCTGCTTCGACCACGCCACCGCCATCGTCACCGGATCAAGCCCGGCCTCCGCAGCCACCGCCATGAACCGCTCAGTCGCTTCCAGCGTGCGCTCATTCACGAAGCGCTGGCCCATCTGCGCCTGCCGCCCTTCCATCGCCAGATAGCGTGAAAAGCGCGCGCCTTCGGGCCGCGCCCCGCCATTGTACTTGCCCGAAAGCACCCCGCCCGCAATCGGCGAATAGGGGATCAGGCTCACCCCCTCCATCCGGCATACTTGCGCCAGTTCATCCTCGAACCGGCGACTGTTCAGGCTGAAATTGTTCTGGATCGTCTGATAGCGGACCGTCCCCAGCTTTTCCGCCGTGGCGATGGACTTCATCAGCCCCCAGCTAGTCTCGTTCGAGCAGCCAGTAATCCGCACTTTACCCACGCGCACCAGCTCGTCGAGCACTTCCATCGTCTCGTCATAGGGCGTGTCGTGGTCGGGCCAGTGCGTCTGGTACAAGTCGATGTAATCGGTGCCCAGCTTGGTCAGGCTGGCGTCGATCGCTGTCTCGATGTTGCGCCGATCCAATGCAGTCATGCCATTGCGGCAGGGCGAGCGGAACCACACATGGCTCGGCCCCGAAACCTTGGTCGCCAGAATGATCGCATCGCGCGGCTTGGTTTTCAGCCACTTACCCACGATCTCCTCGGTCCGTCCTACCCACTTGATATCGGGTGGCACCGGATACCCTTCGGCGGTATCATAGAAATTGATGCCCGCATCGTAGCTGCGGTCCAGCACGCGCAGCGCTTCGGCCTCGTCCACCTGGCTGCCGAAGGTCATCGTCCCCATGCAGATGTCGGAAACGACGATGGCCGAACGGCCCAGACGGCGATGCTGCATCAGGTATACTCCGGGTAGGTCAGAACCGGCGCGCCACCGCAAACAGCGCGGCTTCGGTCATGGCAGACTTGGCCGCGCTTGCCGGGAAACCGGCAATCGCGTCAATCGCGCGCTGCGCATACATCCGCGCGCGTTCACGCGTGGCATTCACCGCATCGTGCCGCCGGATCAGCTCAATCGCATGGGCAAGATCGGCGTCGGATGAGCGATCTCCGGCAATCGCTTCTTGCCAGAACCCGCGCTCTTGGGCGTCCCCGCGCGCATAGGCCAAAATGACCGGCAGAGTCATCTTGCCCTCGCGGAAATCGTCGCCTTGATCCTTGCCCATTTCGGTAGCATCCGAATCATAATCTATCGCATCGTCTGCCAGCTGGAACGCAATGCCCAGATTGCGGCCATAGGCATCAAGCGCCAGCTCGTCCGCCTCAGGACGCTCAGCCACCACCGCAGCAATCCGGCAAGCCGCGGAAAACAGCGCCGCTGTCTTGGCCGCGATAATGTCCAGATACATTTCCTCGGTCGTCTCGATCTGCCGCTGCGCTACCAGCTGGTCAACTTCACCTTCGGAAATAACCGCCGATGCGTTTGACAGGATGCGCAGAACCTTCAGCGAGCCATCCTCGACCATCAGTTCAAAGCTGCGGCTGAACAGGAAATCGCCCACAAGCACCGTGGCCGGATTCCCATAAACGATGTTGGCGGTCTTCTTGCCGCGCCGCATGTCGGACCCGTCAACCACATCATCGTGCAGCAACGTGGCCGTGTGGATGAACTCAACGGCTGCTGCCAGCTTGTAATGGCGGCTGCCGCCATAACCCAGCAGCGATGCGCTCGCCAGCGTCAGCATCGGGCGCATCCGCTTGCCGCCCCCGGCAATCAGATGCCCGGCCAGCGTCGGGATCAGCGGGATGCGTGATTGCATGCGATCAAGGATCACGGCGTTGACGCTGTTCATGCCTTCGGCCACGAGGGCCATCATCGGCGTAAGCGAAGGTTCCGCCTTGCGCGGCAGGGTATGTACGGTAGCAGTCATGTCGTCTGTTCGCTTGGCGGCAAGGGCGGCGCTTGGCAAGATGCATCTTGCGCTGTAGCGGCGCACAGAGACCATTTGACACGTCCGTAGAGCAAGGATTCAAGATGAGCGAAGATCCGGTTCTGGCAGGCTATCGCCAGTCCATCGACAATATCGATGCAGCCATGATCCACATCCTCGCCGAACGTTTCCGCATCACGCAGGCCGTTGGCGCGCACAAAGCCGCCAACAAGCTCCCCGCATCCGATCCCGGCCGCGAAGAACGCCAGATAGCCCGGTTGCGCCGCTTGGCCGAGGACGCGAAGCTTGACCCGGAATTCTCCGAAAAGTTCCTGCGCTTCGTGATCGAAGAGGTCATCCGCCACCATGTTCAGGCGGCGGGTTCGGCGAACTGATTTGTTGTAGCTGATGTACACGCGCCCCCGCCTTCGCGGGAGAGCGGCACTACATAGGGGAAAAAGCGACGCAATCTGCGCGTCGCCCCCACTCAATCCTCCAACGGCACCCCCGGCACCTGCTTAGCCGTGCGAATCGTAAGCGATGTCTTTACGCTGGCCACATTGGGTGCAGGCGTCAGTTTGCTGGTCAGGAATTCCTGAAAGCTCTGCAGATCGCGGCTGACGATCTTCAGGATGAAATCGATCTCGCCATTCAGCATGTGGCATTCGCGCACTTCGGGCAGGGTGCGCATGTGGTCTTCGAACTGGCGCAGCGATTCCTCAGCCTGGCTCTTCAGGCTGACCAGCGCGAACACCGTGATCGCAAAACCCAGTTTCGATGGATCAAGATCGGCGTGATAGCCCCGGATCACGCCCGCTTCTTCCAGCGCGCGCACGCGGCGCAAGCACGGTGGCGCCGTCAACCCGACGCGCTGCGCCAGTTCGACATTGGTCACGCGGCCCTCTGCCTGCAGTTCGGCAAGGAGCTGCCGGTCAATACCATCAAGGGTTGCCATGTTCGTGTTCGTTCGTCCGTTTCGTCAAAGCCCGCTCGGGCGAGTCGGAAAGAAGCGTGAGTCGCAATTTTCCGCACAATTCTTCGCATTCATGATAATTTTATTGTTTCATAGTGCAAGCGTGCCGCATTGCAACGCAATCGATACCCGTCGGCGGCGGCACACCACCTGCTGATGCCACTTTTCGAATTGTAGCCATACTTTGTTAGCCTTCTTCAGGCTATTGGAGTGGTTCGGAGCGCTGCTCTGCGGTATGATTCCCCGGTGCGGAGCGTAAATGATCTTTGATGACCGCCTTGAAACCGTGCTGCGTACCAACGTGGCCGGCAAGTCGGCCGCGCGAACGCAGTTGCGGCAGTTGGTCGATCTGCTTGGCGCGGTGCCCGTGGCCGATTGGAATGCAAGGCATGCCGCCGCGCTTCAGCGGGTCGAAGAGCTTGAAGCCCAGCTATCGGATGAAGAGCGCGCCTCTGTCCTGCGCGCGGTACCGCATCGTTCGCCCATGCTGGTCTATCATTTTGCTCAGGGCGGACCACGCACCGCATCAGCCGCCATTTCCTCGGCCCGCCTGACAGATGAAGATTGGCTCGCTCTGATCCCCCGCCTGCCCACGCAGGCGCGCGGCTTTGTCCGCCACCGCAGCGATCTGGGCGAACCAGTGCGCACCCTGCTCAGCCGCCACGGCATCAATGATTTCCTGCTGCCACAACCGCAGCACAAGGATAAGGCCGCCCTTGGCGCCGCACGTGCGGTGCTTGCGCAAAAGGCTGCAATAACATCCCCGCCCGCTTCAGCTCCACTTGTCGTCCCGGCTGAACCGCAAGCGGCTGCAATTGCCGAGCCAGCCACCGAAACACCGATGGCACCAGCACCGGTTGCGCTTGTCTCAAATCCCCCCGCTGCTGCTCCCCCACCTGCGGCAGCAACACCGGATAACGCAGACGCCGAAGATGGCATCGGAGCCATTGTTCGCCGCATCGAAGCGTTCCGCCGCAAGCGTGACGAGCGCGACGCAGACTTGCAGAAATCGGGCCTACGCCAAACGGGCCTGCACCAATCAGGTATTGGCGCTCAGGCTCTGCGCGACGTTTCGGATGGCGTCGCACCACGCCTGCCTTTTGCCGATGAACACGATCCCGAACGCCCCGCACCTGCCTGGATCGATCTGCGGTGCGATGCCGAAGGCGTAGCCGTTCACGCCGCCATTGATACGCCGGGCATGTTGATCGGGGCGCGGGTGTTCTGCATTGATCAGGATGCGCCCGTGCATTGTGACAGCGCAATGGCGCAGGCCTTTCGCCATCGTCAGCCGATTTCCGCAGGCCAGCTTCATATCGAAGGAGCGCCTGCCATTTCCGGCCAATGGCAGGCTGATGGCACGCCCCTGTTCGCGCCCGATGGCGGCCGCTTTACCGGCTATCTGCTGCGCCTGCGCCGCCCGCTTGCTGCCGTGGCTACACCGGAAGCGCCCACCGTTACGCCGCAATTCGTCGAAGCTGACCGGATGCGCCAGCTGCTCCATGAATTGCGCACGCCGATCAACGCGATTCAGGGCTTTGCCGAAATGATCCAGTCGCAGGCGTTGGGCACCACGCCGCACCAGTATCGCGCCATGGCCGCCAGCATCGCCGCCGATGCCGCGCAGATCCTCGCCGGGTTTGAAGAAGTCGAACGTCTGGTCAAACTTGAAAGCCACGCCCTCGCGCTTGAACCGGGCGAGGCCGATGCCGCCACGGTGATCACGCGGCTGGTTGATCAGTTCTCCGCGGTGCTCGCCGCGCGCAACGTGCGCTTGTCGCTCGATCTGGCGTCCGATCCGCTGCCAGTCACAATGTCAGCGGAAGAACTCGAACGCGCAGGCTGGCGGGTGCTGTCGGTCATCGCAGCAAGCGTGGCTCCTGGGGAACGTCTGAATATTAGCCTTCATCCCGATGCCAACATGGCAAAGCTCGTGATATCCCTCCCCGCCACGCTTTACCGGCTTGATGATGCCACGCTGTTCGCGCCCGATGCCAGCAGCACCGCAGGATCGTTTGCGGCCTCGGCCATGCTGGGCAACGGGTTTGCCCTGCGCCTTGCCCGCGCGGAATTTGCAGCGGCCGGAGGAAGTTTGTTGCGCGAAGGCGAACGCGTGCAAATCACATTGCCGTTCGTGTCCGATGCGCCCGGTGCCGCGGGCCGCTTGGCCACCGGGGCATAGGTGCAAGATACCATGGTCTCCCCCTTGCAAATCCTGCGCATGCCCGACGAGAAGGACTTCGTGCGCTTCGCCCCCAGGTTCGGCACGCGCTTCGTGCTGACGATTGACACCGAAGAGGAGTTCGACTGGTCCAAGCCGCTCGATCGCACCAGCCACGGCCTCGATCACCTGCCCCGCCTCGCCAAGTTTCAGCAGTTCTGTGAGGGCCTTGGCGTCGTCCCGATCTATCTGGTGGATTTCCCGGTGGCGAGCGATCCGCGCGCCAAAGAGGTACTGTCCGATGCCGTTCGTGCGGGCCGCGCAGAGATCGGCGTTCAGTTGCACCCCTGGGTCAATCCCCCGCACGATGAAGATGTAACCGTCCATAACAGCTATGCCGGCAACCTGCCGTTTGAACTGGAACGCGCCAAGTTTCGCAAATTGCGCGATACCATCGAACAGGCGTTCGGCGTTGGTCCTGCTATCTACCGCGCCGGACGCTATGGCGTTGGCCCGAATACAGCAGGCATTCTTTCGGAATGTGGCATTGCCATCGACACATCAGTCCGCGCCAACTTTGATTACAGCGCCAGCGGCGGCCCCGACTTTCATCGCCACCCGTTAAAGCCATGGTGGATCGACAGACGCAACGGCCTGATGGAAATGCCCCTGACCACGGTCTTTGCAGGCAGGCTCGCCAAGCTGGGCAAGAACCTCTACCCACTGCTTTGGCGCGTGCCCCGGATGCGCGGCGTGCTATCCCGGCTCGGCCTGCTGGAACGCATTTCACTAACGCCCGAAGGCATCACGCTGGACGAAGCGGTGCGCGGGATCGACGTTGCGCTTGATCTTGGCCTGCCCATGCTGGTGCTGTCCTTCCACAGCCCCTCGCTCGCGCCCGGCCACACGCCTTATGTGCGCAACGAGGACGATCTTGATCGCTTTTACGATTGGTGGCGCGGGGTCTTTGCCCACCTTGCGGCACGCGGAGTAAAGCCCACCTGCGTGCGTGAGATCATCGAGGCAGCCGAAATCTGACCCATCTTGCAAACCACGTCTCACCGCTGTAGCGGAGGCCGCGATGGGCCTGTAGCTCAGTTGGTTAGAGCTGGCCGCTCATAACGGCTAGGTCGCGGGTTCAAGTCCTGCCGGGCCCACCATCACCCTCCCCGGTCCTGACCGGTAGCCAGCCCCAGATGCTGCGCCAGTTCCTTCAGATCACGCGTTGCGCCGTCGCCGATCAGCCCCGGCACCGTGCTCGTAAGCTCCAGCCTCGCACCCTTGATCTCAAGCTGCGTCGCGGCAATCACCGCCCCAGACCCGGCACTCATGCGTCGACATAGCCTTGCCGCCAAACCCAGCGCACGGGCATCGGCAAGGTCTGCAGCCGGTGCCAGCCGTGTCCACGGGTCAGGCTCCTGAGCATCCTTCTGCGCTTTGCCTACACTGCCCCGGATCGCTGCTGCCAGCACCGCACGCCCGGCATTGTCCACGCCCACCCAACGCTTGGCCAGCCCCCAGTCGCCCGGCAGATCGCGCCGCATGTTCGGCTCCACCCGTCCCGCTGCCAGACACAGCGCCAGCGCCGCGCGGCCCAGCGGCGTGCGCGCCAGCGGCACGGCATCGGCCATCCATGCTGCGGCGGTATCAACCAGCGCTCTGTCCACGGCCAAGGGTTCAACGAAAGACATCACGCCCGCCAGCAACGGGTCTTGCGCCTGCACCGCGCGCGAAAGCTGGCCAAACAACACGCCTTCGCGCAGACCCCAGGATGAAAACACCACCCGCCCCGGCTGCAACCGCCGCAACAGCACCGCCAGCAGCGCCGCCGCATCGGGAATGCTGGCAAGGCGGCTTGATGAAACGCCCTCCACCGGCTTCACCGCCTGCCCGCGCCGCGCTAGTTGCCGCGCCAGCTTCAACGCTTCGGCGGCATCGAGCGCAAAGCCGTGCGTATCTTCCAGCGGCCAGTCCAGCCGCACCATCATCGCGCGCGCCAGTGCGCGCATCGGCCCGCCCACCAGATAGAGCGTCACCCCCGGCTCGGCCATCCAATCGGCCTTGGCCAGCATCCGCCCGATCTCGCGCACGAACACGCGGTCCCCTTTGGCGCGCAGGGCCGGAAGGCGCAGCGATCCCAGCGGCAGGCTAACCCCATGGCTGGACCCGCCATCGGCCACATCGACGAGCTCAAGGCTACCACCGCCCATATCGCCCACGATTCCTACCGCATCGGGAAAGGCGCCCAGCACGCCCGTAGCGCTCGTCTCGGCCTCTTCCACACCCGATAGCAGGCGCGGCTCAAAGCCGATGGCGCGGATCTTTTCCAGAAATTCCGGCCCGTTGCTGGCATCGCGCGCAGCGGCCGTGGCCACCACGTCCACGCGCGGCACACCTGCCAGATCGATCAGCGCCTTGTACCGCCGCAGCGCTGCCACCACGCCGGTCACCGCCTTGCCCGAAAGCTTGCCGGTTTCGGCCACATGCTTGCCGAGCTTAGCCGTCACCTTCTCGTTCAGCAGTGTCACCGGCGCGCGCGGCGGCCCGCCATAGACCACCAGCCGCACCGTGTTCGATCCGATGTCGATGATGGCGCGCGATTGCGCCCAGTCGTAGATGCTCAGCCCTGTCTTCACTCAACCACGGTTAGCCGCCCCGCGCCGCAACGCAAGCTTCGGCACTTTTCGTCCACGGGAAAGCGCTGCCCCGCGCCCGGAAAGCGATGGATTGGTCATGAAATAGCCGTGCAGGTTGAACGAAGGGTCCCCCTTTTCGAACCGCTCGTAATCACCATCCGGCCCCAGCGCCCAGCTCTGTTCGGTATCAAGCAGGTTGGCCAGCATCACCTGATCCAGAATCTGGTCATGCACGGTCGGGTTCTTCACCGGCACCAGCACTTCCACGCGCCGCCCCATGTTGCGGCTCATGCCATCGGCCGACGATATGAACACCCGCGCGCGCTTGTTGGGCATGCGCGATCCGTTACCGAACGCCCAGATGCGGCTATGCTCCAGAAACCGCCCGATGATCGATTTGACCTCGATCGTTTCCGACAAGCCCGGCACCCCCGGCTTAAGACAGCAAATCCCGCGCACCACCAACCGGATTTCCACGCCAGCCATGCTCGCCAGATAGAGCCGGTCGATCAGATCGGGATCGGTCAGCTGGTTCAGCTTCGCCCAGATCGTGGCCGCCCGCCCCTTGGCCGCCAGCGCAATCTCGCGATCGATGCATTCGTAAAGCTTCTCGCGCAAGTTGATCGGGCTGATTGCCAGCAGTTCGGTCTGCTTCGGCTCGACATAGCCGGTCACGAAGTTGAACAACTGCCCCGCATCGCGCCCCATGCGCGGATCGGCTGTAAAGAACGACAGGTCGGTATAGATGCGCGCGGTCACCGGGTGATAGTTGCCCGTACCAAAGTGGCAGTACGTGCGATAACTCCCGCCTTCCCGCCGCACTACCAGGCTCACCTTGGCGTGCGTCTTCCAGTCGACAAAGCCATAGATAACCTGCACGCCCGCGCGTTCCAGCTGCGCGGCCCACAACAGGTTCTGCTCCTCGTCAAACCGCGCCTTCAGCTCCACCACGGCGGTAACAGACTTGCCTGCTTCCGCCGCCGCAATCAGCGCGGCAATCACGGCCGATTGCTTGCCCGCACGATAGAGCGTCTGCTTGATCGCCACCACATCAGGATCAGCCGCCGCCTGCCGCAGGAAATCGATCACCACCTCGAAACTCTCGTACGGGTGGTGGATCACCAGGTCCTTCTCACGGATGGCCGAGAAGCAATCCCCGTCATGCTCCAGCACCCGTTCGGGGTAGCGCGGGTTATAGGGATCGAATTTCAGATCCTGCCGGTCCTCGTCGATCACGCTCGAAAGCCCGCTGATCGCCAGCAGGCCCCGGCTCTTGATCACCAGCGCATGGTCCAGCCGCAACTGCCGCCGCAGCAGGCTTTCCGCATCGGCGTCGAAATTCTCCTGCAGATGCAGCAGGATCACCTTGCCGCGCCGCCGCCGCTGGATCGCCGTGCGGTAATAGCGCACCAGATCCTCGGCGTCTTCTTCCAGCTCGATATCGCTGTCGCGCAGCACGCGGAACGTGCCATCGCCCAGAATCTTGAAGCCCGGAAACAGCAGCGTGGCGTGGCGCCGCACCAGCTCCTCAATCCCGATCCACGCCGCGCTTTTGCCCGGCAGGCGCACAAACCGCGGCAGTGCGGGCGGGATCAGGATCATCTCGGTCACCGGCGCACCATCGGCACTGCGCAGCAACTGGAACAGGATGCCGGTGCCCTGATTGGCGATGAACGGAAACGGATGCGCCGGATCAATCGCCTGCGGCGTCAGCACCGGCACTACGTGTTCTTCAAAGTAATCGCGCAGCCAATCAGCCTCAGCCTTGGTCACAGCATCGTGGTCAATCAGCCGGATGTCCGCTGCGGCCAGCTCGTCCTTCAGCCCTGCCAGCACATCCTGCTGCGCATCGATCAGGTCCTTCACCGCCTCGAGCAGCGCGCCCAATTGTTGCGTTGGGGTTTGCCCGTCGATCGACAGCTCGTCGATCTGCCGCCGCACCTGCCCCGCGATCCCGGCCACGCGCACCATCATGAACTCGTCAAGATTATTGCCGCTGATCGACAGGAACCGCAGCCGTTCCAGCAACGGATAATCGGCATTCACCGCTTCGGCCAGCACGCGCCGGTTGAAGGCCAGCCAGCTCAGCTCGCGGTTGAAAAAGCGGTCCTGCACTGGTGGCAGATTATCGGTACTCAAATGCAGCTCCCGTGCGTCATATGCAGTATCATGCGCATTGGTCGTTATAGCGGCGCGGCTGAGAAGTCTTGAACCATTTCCGTCACGTCCCCGTCAAACAAGTGACGCCGATCTGTCCCTGAAATTGCACGATGCTGCAACAGCACAGGCCTAGTTGCCCCTCACCACACCAATGTGGAACATGAGGGATCACACCATGCGTATCGTCGCCGTGCTGCTTGCCAGCACCTCGCTTATCGCTGCTCCGGCCATTGCCGCCGCTCAGGAAGCCCCCGCTGCATCAGAAGCCGCAGAAGCCGCCGCTGCTGATTCGGCTAGCGCCGAAATCGTCGTCCTTGGCGCAGGTCAGACCCGCCAGGTGCAGGAATTGTCCACCCGCGAACTCACCATCCTCGCCTCGGGTACCAGCCCCTTGAAGGCGATTGAAAAGCTTCCTTCGGTCAATTTCCAGTCGGCCGATGCTTTCGGCAACTATGAATGGTCCACCCGCGTCACCATTCGTGGTTTCAGCCAGAACCAGCTCGGCTTCAATCTTGATGGCATTCCACTGGGCGACATGTCCTATGGCAACGCCAACGGCCTGCATATCAGCCGCGCGATCAGCCCTGAAAACATCGGCATCACGCGCGTTTCGCAGGGCTCGGGCTCTATCGCCGCCCAATCGACCAACAACCTCGGCGGCACGCTCGAATTCTTCTCACTCGATCCCAAGGACACGCTCGGCGTCACTGCCAGCGGCTCTTACGGTTCGGCCAACACCTTCCGCGGCTTTGCCCGCGTCGGGCTTGGCACGGCAGACGGCCTGCGCGGCTATGTCTCGGCGCAGTACCAGAACGGCGACAAGTGGAAGGGTGATGGCCAGCAGAGCACCCTGATGTTCAATGCCAAGGCGATCATGCCACTCGGCGAAGGCGTCGATCTCGATGGCTACCTCAGCTATTCGGACCGCGCCGAGCAGGACTATCACGACCTCAGCCTCGAAATGATCAACCGCCTCGGCTATGATTGGGACAACTTCGGCCCCGGTCGCTATGTCGAAGCGGTACGGATCGCCGACATCGCCGCCAACACCGGCTACAGCGGCGTTACCCCCACCAACCCGGCTGCTGGCACCACCTACCCCGCACCGTTCATCATTGCCGATGATGCCTATTACGACGCATCGGGCCTGCGCAAGGACACGATCGCCGCGCTCGGCCTGAACGTCGCCGTGGGCGATACCGGCAAGTTCTCGGTCAAGGGCTACTACCACGAAAACGATGGTCAGGGCACATGGGGCACGCCGTACCTCGCAAGCCCATCGGGCGTACCGATGTCCATCCGCACCACGGAATATGACATCAAGCGCAAGGGCTTTTTCGCTTCTTACGCTGCCACTTATGGTATCAACAACCTGCTGATCGGCGGCTGGTACGAAAAGAACAACTTCATCCATTCGCGCCGGTTTTATGGCTATGAAAGCCGCACCAGCGCGGGCCGTGATCACCGTGATTTTCAGCGCAACCCGTTCCTCACGCAGTGGTCCATTGCCTTCGAAACCGACACGATCCAGTATTACGTGTCAGACGAACTCGATCTTGGCGATCTGAAGCTCAACGTGGGCTGGAAGGGCTTTTCGGTCGATACCAACGCCTTCGCGCTGGTCAACACCAACAGCCGTGCCACCGGCGATCTCAAGGTTGAAGACTGGTTCCAGCCACATGTTGGTCTGAACTACAAGTTCGGCAACGGGCTCGAAGCCTTCGCTGGCTTCACGCAGGTAACCCGCGCCCATCAGGCCTCCACCACCGGCGGCCCGTTCTCGTCGACGCAAGCAGGCTTCGATGCGATCAAGGACACGATCAAGCCGGAACGGTCGGACACCTATGAAGCTGGTGTGCGCTACTCGACCGGCATCATCAATGCTTCGCTGGCTGGCTACTATGTCAACTTCAGCGATCGCCTGCTGGTCATCCCAACCTCGCTCGGCATCGTTGGCGCAACCAACGCACTGCAGAATGTCGGCTCGGTCCGCGCGCTCGGCATCGAAGCGGCAGTGGACGTAAAGCTGCCCGGCGGCTTCGGCGCGTTCGCATCGTACAGCTACAACGACTCCACCTATCGTGACGATGTGGTCATCGCCAGCACCACCCCGGTCACGATCCAGCCTACCAAGGGCAAGACCGTGGTCGACACGCCAAAGCACCTGCTGCGCGGCGAACTGTCCTATGACAGCGACATGTTCTATGGTCGCATCGGGGTGAACTATATGTCCAAGCGCTTCTTCAACTATCTGAACGACCGTTCGGTGGGCGCGCGGACGCTGGTCGACGCCACCATCGGCTACCGCCTTGACATCGGCCAGCGCCAGCCGGTCGAACTGCAGATCAACGGCGTGAATCTGACCAACAAGCGCTATGTCGCCACGATCGGGTCGAACGGCTTTGGCTTCAGCGGCGATAACCAGACCCTGCTCGCAGGCGCACCGCGTCAGGTCTTCGCAACACTGAAGGTCGGCTTCTGATCATGGATCGCCTTTCTGTCGGAAAGGCCCTCGTCGCGGGCGTCGTGCTGCTTTGCAGCGCGGCGCCCGTCGCCGTTCGGGCCGATGAAAACCGCTCGCCTGTCCTGCTCATTTCCATTGATGGCCTGCGCCCCGGCGATGTGCTCGAAGCGGAAAAGCGGGGCCTGAAAATCCCCAACTTGCGCCGCTTCCTGGCAGAAGGCGCCTATGCCACCGGCGTCACCGGCAATCTGCCCACCGTCACTTATCCCAGCCACACCACGCTGCTCACCGGCGTTGCCCCGGCGCGCCACGGCATCGTGTCCAACACCACGTTCGATCCCAAACAGATCAACTATGGCGGCTGGTTCTGGTTCGCCGATGATATCACCGCCCCCACCCTGTGGGACGCGGCGCGCAAGGCGGGCCACACCACCGGCAACATCCACTGGCCGGTCAGCGTCGGCGTCTCGTCGCTCACATACAATATGCCGCAGATCTGGCGCTCAGGGCACGCCGATGACCGCAAGATGCTCAAAGCCATGGCCACCGATGGCCTCTACGCTGCGCTTGAACACGATTGTGGACCCTATGCCGATGGCATCGATGAAGGCGTCGAAGGCGATGAAAACCGCGCCAAATTCGCCGTCCGCCTGATCGAAACCAAGAAGCCCGGCTTTGTCACCGTTTACTTCGCCGGACTGGACCATGAAGAGCACGCCTCCGGCCCCGGCAGTGCGCAGTCCAACGCCACGCTCGAACGGCTCGATGCGGCGGTCGGCAAAGTGGTCAGCGCAGAACTCGCCGCGCACCCCGATGCCACCATCGCCGTGGTCAGCGATCACGGCTTCGTCGCCACCGATACCGATATCAGCCTGTTCCGCCCGTTCATCGATGCGGGCCTGATCACGCTGACACCCGAAGGCAAAGTGGACAAATGGGACGCCATGCCCTGGCCCTCGGGCGGCTCCATCGCCGTCGTCCTCGCCCGCCCAGATGATGCGGCGCTCACCGGCATGGTCGGCGCGCTGCTCGATAAACTTGCCGCCGATCCGCAAGCGCGCATCGCCAAAGTCGCAGGCCGTGCTGAGATCGCCAAGATGGGCGGCAACCCGCAAGCCAGCTTCTTCGTGGACCTGAAACCAGGCGCGCTCTCCGCAGGGTTCGATCCCAAGGCACCGCTGGCGCGCCCCAGCCGCACCAAGGGCATGCACGGCTATTTCCCCACCCTTCCCGAAATGCGCTCCACCTTCCTGATCATGGGCAAGGGCGTGGCTAAGGCCCGCAACCTCGGCGAAATCGACATGCGCGCCATCGCCCCAACGCTTGCCGCGCGCATGGGAGCAGCGTTGCCGGATGCGCAATTGGCCGCGTTGAAGGTGGCCGAATGATCGCAAGGCCTGCTTCTCATGATTTATCAGCCATTTGAGAAGCGGGCTTTGCAATTCCTGTATTGCTGAAATTTGACGAAACCCGAATGCAGTGGTGCGACTCGATCCACTCGGCGCAAGGCTTCGAAATCGCACTCCCGCACACAAATGGCTAACCATGAAACGCGGACTTTTTCGCACGTTTGACAGCTTCCTTGGCGAATGCGCCCGCGTCCACGAGGATGCAGGCGATGCCTCCCCCTACCTGCGCCCCGACCTTTACCGCATGCTAGACTTCCAACCGGCCTACGAAGACCTCCCGCTGATGGTGCCGCAGCACCCCTCAGACTCGCGCCCCCACTGATCCGCTCCCCCGCGAAGGCAGGGGCCTCAGGCCGAATCACAGAACGCCAGCATAAATCGTCTGAGGCACCCGCATTGGCGGGTGCGCGGGCACTTACGGAGGTTGATGGGTTCCAACTCCGCTTGCCACCACCGGACGAGTATGACAGGGACTCCCGCGCCCGAAACACCCCGATTTCCTGAAGCGAACGCGCCCCTTTTCATGCTTACCATCAACGGCATCACCGTCCGCCTCGGCGGCCGCGACATCATTTCCCGCGCCTCGGCCGCCATCCCCCCGCGCGCCCGCGTCGGCCTTGTCGGGCGCAACGGCGCGGGCAAATCCACGCTGGTCAAAGTCATCATTGGCGAGATCGAGCCGGACGAAGGCGCGATCGAAATGCCCCGCCGCACCCGCCTCGGCTACCTTGCGCAGGAAGCCCCGGCAGGCAGCGCTACGCCGTTCGAAACCGTTCTGTCCGCCGATGTCGAGCGCACACAGCTGCTGGCAGAGGCCGAAACCTGCACCGATCCTGACCGGCTGGGCGATGTACATGACCGCCTGCTCGCCATCGATGCCTACTCCGCCGATGCCCGCGCCGCGCGCATCCTGATCGGCCTCGGCTTTGACGAGGACATGCAGGGCCAGCCGCTCGACAGCTTCTCCGGCGGCTGGCGGATGCGCGTGGCGCTGGCCTCGCTCCTGTTCTCCGCGCCCGATGTGCTGCTGCTCGACGAACCTTCGAACCACCTCGATCTCGAAGCGACGCTGTGGCTGGAGAACTTCCTCAAGGCCTACCCGGGCACGCTGCTGCTGATCAGCCATGAGCGTGACCTGCTGAACAATGTGGCCGACCACATCGTCCACCTCCACGGCGGCAAGCTCACGCTCTACCCCGGCGGGTACGACAGCTTCGAACGCCAGCGCAACGAGCGTCTGGCCCAGCAAGCCGCCGCCCGCGCCGCGCAGGAAGTGCAGGCCGACCGGCTGAAGGACTACATCGCCCGCAACTCCGCCCGCGCCTCCACCGCCAAGCAGGCCCAATCGCGCGCCAAGATGCTGGCCAAGATGCAGCCGATCGCGGCGGTGGTAGAAGATCCCTCGCTCAGCTTCGACTTCCCCGATCCCGAAGAACTGCGCCCGCCGCTGATCACGCTCGACCTTGCCAGCGTCGGCTACGCGCCCGGCAAGCCGGTGCTGCAGCGGCTGAACCTGCGGATCGATCCGGATGACCGCATCGCCCTGCTCGGTCGGAACGGCAACGGCAAGACCACGCTGGCCCGCCTCCTCGCCGCGCAGCTTGCGCCGATGGCTGGTGAGATGACCGCGACCGGCAAGATGCAGGTCGGCTACTTCACGCAGTATCAGGTCGAAGAAATCGCCGATGGCGGCACCCCGCTGGAACTGATGACCCGCGCGATGGACGGCAAGAGCCCCGGCGCGATCCGGGCGCAGCTGGGCCGCTTCGGCTTTTCCGGCAACCGCGCCACATCGCAAGTCGGCACGCTGTCGGGCGGCGAGCGCGCCCGCCTCGCGCTGGCCCTCGTCACCCGCGATGCGCCGCACCTGCTGGTGCTGGACGAGCCGACCAACCACCTCGATATCGACGCGCGCGAAGCGCTGGTGCAGGCGCTCAACATGTACAAGGGCGCGGTGATCCTGATCAGTCACGACCGGCACATGGCCGAACTGGTGGCGGACCGTCTGGTCCTCGTCGATGGCGGCACGGCCAAGCCGTTTGACGGCAGCATCGAGGATTACATCGACTTCATTCTGGGCCGCAACCAGCCCAAGACCGATAGCTCCGGTGCCCCCGTGGTCAAGCAGGACAAGAAGGCCCGCGCCGCCGCCCGCGATGCGTACAAGGCGCTGCAAAAGGCGCAAGGCGAAGCGGAAAAGCGCGTGGCCAAACTGCAGGCCGAAATCGCCCGGTATGACCGCGCGATGTTCGAACCCGCCAGCGCAGCACCCGACCTTGCCAAGCTCAACATGAGCGACCTGTCACAACGCCGGGGCAAGCTGGCCAAGGAGCTTGAGGAAGCGGAAGCGGCATGGCTTGCGGCGGGTGAAGCAGCAGAATCGGCGGATTCCGAGGCCAGTTGAGCGTTGAGGCCAGCAGTGCGGGCGCGGCGGTTCCGCACTTGAGCGAGGCTGCAGGTTTACGGGGTTTACACGGTGCAGAGGAGGATTTTCCTTCCTCCTGCATCCCCGCGAAGGCGGGGACCTCAGGCGTGTTACTGTAAGCTTTGTGTAAAACTCCTGAGGCCCCCGCCTTCGCGGGGGAGCGGTTTTGGTTTGAAGCTGTGAGTTCCTCCTCCTCCACCTCCCCCGGAAACAGCGCTTCGAGCCTTGCGCAGCGGGCGTCGGTTTCGCCGTCCCATTTGGCTTCGGCGCAGGCGCGGGCCTGCGCAGTCATGGCATCGCGGACTTCGCCCCACAGGTCCCAGAGTTCGTCGTCGGCGTCTTGGTCAGGTTCGGGGTTTTCCTCATGGAAGCGGCGCAGGGCCTGGCCCTCGCAGTCCTCGACATAGGCCTCGCGCTCCGGATCGGGGAGCGCGGCGGCCTGCGCGGGGGCCTCGCCCTCGCCCAGCGCAAGGAGCATGTCGTCGAATTCTTCGGCGAGGCGGTGGATCGCGGGGCTGGCCTTGGCGGCGCGGGCATCGAGCCGGGCGAGGTGGGCGAGCAGCAACCGTGCATCAAAGCGCTGCCGCTGCCCCACCGCCTCGCCGCGATACCAGATCGTCTCGGTCGTCCCCATGATCGCGCGCTCTGCCAGCACCTGCTCCGCCGCCGCCCGCGCATGGAGCAAGGCCGCCTCCCACCCGGCAGCAAAAGCCGGATCGCGGCGGCGGCGCACATAAGCCGTCTGCTGCGAAACCCCCGCCGCCAGCGCCGCCGCCCGCACGTTTCCGGCGCGGCTGAGGTGTTCGAGGAAGCGCGCGATGAGGAGGGGGGTGAAGGCATGGCCGCCATTGAGCGAGGGGACTTGCTGCCCCCCTCCCGCCTGCGGGAGGGGATGGGGGTGGGCTCTTCCTTCTTCTTCTTCCCGAAAAACTGCCAATTCGCCTGACGGCGAATGCCCACCCCTAACCCCTCCCGCAAGCGGGAGGGGGACTCCAGCACCCGCCGTCGGGTGCTGCCCCCGCACCCACGCCGCCCAATCCACCTGCCCACCTGCATCCAGCGGCGGCAGATCATCATTCGGCAGCCCGATATCCCGCCCGGCCGGAATCCACCCGCGTCCGAAAGAGGATGTGGCGAAGGAAGATGATGCATGAGGATCGGCGACATGCGGCATGGGAGACTCCTGTTGGGAACGAAACAGGAACTTCTAGGCGCGGACGGGGGATGTATGAAAATGGTTTTGTGGCTTAAAGTAAAACGCAACTACATGGTCCGCCGAAATAGGGCTGTACCTGACGCTATGCGTCTTCTGCAAATCTCAACCTCGGTTTAAAAGAGGGATAGGCCCTATTTAGCAAGTCGAGAATTTGATTAATAATTTTAACTGCATCCTCTGAACAGTCATTCATGTTTGATCGGGGAATTGCTGGAATTCTATGCAGGCGATGCAAAGGATTCATGCATAAATCAAACACAGAATCGCGCACAGCTACCCAATGCCCGTGAACATATCCTGACGCCCATCCAAAATATCGGTCATAGACGTTTTTTAAACCGGCACTATCGCTCATTTCTCTGATATTTTTTTTAGACCAACTTCCAAGATCTATGTCAGAAAATTCTTGCCATTTGTCTTCGTTAGCTAATTGCTCTAGATCTTCCAAAGAAACATACTTCGGCATTTCTGATACATCGAAGTCAATTGTTTTTAGGTATGCAAGCTTAGCCTGTCCATTTCCATAATTTCTGTACTGAATCCATGTCTTCTCAGCATCAACATGCATCAAATAACCCAAGGTGATAAGGCATTCAGCGAGCGACCTAAGCATCATCCTACCCTCGACCCGCCTATACGCCGCACCAGCGACCATACTCAGCATTATGTTTATAGAGAACATAGTTAATCCAAAAACTGCATCGAGCCTCGCATCCACTGCGGCAAAAGAGTTTTGTTTAAAAAAGTGCGCCCTTATCTCATCATAAATACCAACTGTCTGATCAAAAACGTCTTGTGTTTTTATTTTTTTAGACTCTTTTGGATAGAATTGGATACAATTTGTCTCCTTTTTGCACTGGCCCCAAAATTCATCAATCCACTTGGACAAGCGCTCCCGCTCTTGATCATCTTCCATAATTGCAAAAGTTTGTTCTGCAGCCCTGATGCTGGGACGCACGGACCTCAGATCTCCAACATTTGGAAAGCCAATAATTTCTTCAAGTTGACGCCCTAGGGACTCTGGATAATGCAACTTCCCGCCTAAGATCATCGACAGAATTTTAAGCCACCTTATGTCTGTAGATGCTTCAGATTGATGCCAGCTAGTCAAACCAATTGCATGAGAAATTATGCTGTAATCGTCTTCGGAGACGCTATTCCAATCGGGGACAATGCGACCCCAATGTGTAAAATCTGGTAGATTTTTGAAAAGATTAAGTGGCTTAAGCTTGCTTACAAGCCCGCCCTCAATGAGCGGAATCATTAATCTATCGAATTCATAATCTGACAAGGAAGCAAGATTTGTATGTCCCAAACCCACCCATTTATTCGAGGAAAGGTCTGCGCAGATTTCCGAAATTTTTCTGAATACGCGTAGATACGACTCTCTATCTGTACCGCCTGTAATCAATGAAGCCCAAAGCATGTTTGGCAGACGGTCGTCTCGCCATGAAGATAATGTAACTTCTGGCAATGACGACAGCGACGATAAAAGCACTTTTCCAGATTTTTTCATCTCAGAGATTTTTCTCTGTCCTATATTTTTCTTTTTTCCCAACGAATATGCTCCCCAATGAATGTTCTGTGGCTTACTCAACAGGCCCATGTTATGTCGATATCTTAATTTTTTGTTCTATATCATGTGATTAATGATCCTGCAATTTGCTCTAGATTTTGAATTCTCTCATAGTTTAGACGCCTTCGCATCCACAGTCCTGTATGATAATACCTAGTCCCTTCGCGAAGCTGCTGTGCTGGGAGTTAAGGTGACAGTTTAATATGTTCTAAACAACCTATCACACCCTAACCCCGCCAAACTCACCGGCAAGGTCGCGCTTCACCGCGGGTGCCCCTCCACCACCTTCGGTGGTCCCCCTCCCCGTGCCGGGGAGGAATTGGCGCCCTTCCGCCTACTGCACGTAGTCCGGATCGCCGTATTCGGGCGTTGGGGCGAAGGGGGAGGCTGGCTGGGCAGGCGGTGCTCCGGCCCAGCCCGAGCCAGCAGCGGGGGTGTTGCGGGGGCGGGCGGGCGGGGTGGTGAAGGTGCCGAAGCTGGAGGCGGAGGCTTCGGCTTTTTCGGTGGCCTTGGCATAGCATTGCAGGCCGATCTTCATGTGAACGTCGCGGGTGTATTCCTCCACGGAATGATCGCCGATCCAGTCTTTTGCTTCGTACACCATGCAGTTGCAGGTACCGACGGCGACGTGGGCCGGGATGCCCTTTTCCTTTGACATGCCGATGCACTGGCGGCGGACCTGTTCGGTCTTGCTGGTGGGGCTGGCCTTCCACGCATCGTAGGCCACGTTCAGGCCGCCTATGGCGAACATGGGTATGAATATCATCCACAGCTTCATCGGTGCACCTCCGCTGGGGGAGGAATACGCGATGAGGTTTAAGGGTGGGTTAGCGAGGGGCGCCAGGTTGTGGGGTTCCCACCCCTCCACCAACATCCTTCGACAGGCTCAGGATGAGCGGATGGTTGTAGGCAATGGGTGCGTCCCCGCAAAAGCGGGGACCTCAGGCGGTTTACTATAGGTATCTGTAAAAGGCCTGAGGCCCCCGCCTTCGCGGGGGAGCGGTTGTGTGGTATCGTGATGGCAACACTGGTGAGAGGTTGGCAAGCATGGATGTTTTTCGGGCGATCTACACGTCGCAGCCGTTCGGGTTTGATGAGGCCATCTTGCGCGGTATCCTGTCGATTGCGCGGCAGTACAATGCGCGCGACGGGATTACCGGGGCGTTGATCTGCCGGGCCGATGTCTATCTGCAGTGGCTGGAAGGGCCGGAGGACAAGGTGCGCGCCACGGTGGCGCGGATTGCGCGCGATGACCGGCATCTGGAAATGAAGTTGCACGTGTCCGAACCGGCACAATCGCGCCTGTTTGGCGAGTGGGACATGCTGCACGATCCGGCGACGACCTGCATCTGGACACCCGAGGAGATTGCCGCAGGGGCGATTGACCGCGCGACGCCCGAGGGGATTGTGGCGATGTTTGTGCGGATGCGGGCGGATGTCGGGGTTTCTGGGGTTTGAGTTTTTTGGCGCTTGCGGCGTCCCCGCGAAGGCGGGGACCTCGGGAGGTTTACGATAGGTTTCCTTAAACGGCCTGAGGCCCCCGCCTTCGCGGGGGAGCGGGGGCGCGGGTTCGGGTAGTTTCCTATTCGTCATTCTCGCGCAGGCGAGAATCCAGCGCACAATCGTTGGAACTGGATTCCCGCCTGCGCGGGAATGACGAGGGGCTAGGAGTTGGTCCCCGTGCCGGGAAGCGGCGCTTGAATCATTTGCGTAAATGAAGTTCAATGCTTCTTCGCAAAGTGATGATGCAAGTCACGCGGAGAGGGTGATTCTATGGCTGGTCAAGCGAACGAAAACGCACAGGCTACTGCGGGGGCGTTGACGCCCGGCAAAGGGCTGATCGTGCTGGGCATCGTGATCGTGGCGGTGACGGCGTTCATCGCGATCAGCGGGGCGCTGGGGCTGGCGGCGGTGTTTGGCGGGTTTCTGTTTGCGTTCTATTTCACCGGGCTGTGCCACGCCGCGCCGGACAAGTTCCTGCCCGCCAGCGTGGGAGCCTTTGCGGGCATGGGCATCGCCTTTGTCCTGATGGCGCTGCCCGCAGACTTCGGCGTTCCGGGCATGATCGCGGCGCTGATCGTGGTGCTGGGCGCGGTCTATGCGCTGATCATGGGCTGGGTGCCGCTGGCGATCAACAACGCGACGATGCTGTTCCTGACCGTGGGCACGATCCCGGCGCTGCAGCAGCGCGGGACGCTGGCGGAGATGGCGCTTTCGGCAGGGTTGGCGGTGGTGCTGGTTGGGGTGGTGTTGGGGCTTGCTCGGATGCGTGGGCGGTAGGGTTGCCGAAGGGTGACGTTTTGCCGATAGCTTTCGACCCCTCCACCACCTTCGGCGGTCCCCCTCCCCGTTCCGGGGAGGATTTTTAGCGCTTTAACAGGGGGGCGAGGTAGTGGCCGGTGAAGCTGCGGGGGTTTTTGGCGACCACTTCGGGTGTGCCTTCGGCGACGATTTCACCGCCGCGCACGCCGCCTTCGGGGCCGAGGTCGATGATCCAGTCGGCGGTCTTGATCACATCGAGGTTGTGTTCGATCACCACCACGGAGTTACCCTGTTCGACCAGGCGGTGGAGGACTTCGAGCAGCTTGCGCACGTCTTCGAAGTGCAGGCCGGTGGTGGGTTCATCGAGGATATAAAGCGTTTGCCCGGTGCTGCGGCGGGCGAGTTCCTTGGCGAGTTTGACGCGTTGCGCTTCGCCGCCCGATAGCGTGGTGGCCTGCTGGCCGACCTTGACATAGCCGAGCCCCACTTCGTTGAGCATGTGCATCCGGTCACGGATGGGGGGGACGGCCTTGAAGAACTCTTCGGCGTCCTCGATCGTCATATCCAGCACATCGGCGATGGAGTGGCCCTTGAATTTTACTTCGAGCGTTTCGCGGTTGTAGCGTTTGCCATCGCACTCCTCACACGTGACGTAAACGTCTGGCAGGAAGTGCATTTCGATCTTGATCAGACCATCGCCGGTGCACTTTTCGCAGCGGCCGCCCTTGACGTTGAAGCTGAAGCGGCCGGGTTTGTAGCCGCGCGCGGCGGATTCGGGCAGTCCGGCGAACCAATCGCGGATCAGGGTGAAGCTGCCGGTGTAAGTTGCGGGGTTAGAGCGCGGGGTGCGGCCGATGGGGGACTGGTCGATCTCGATCACCTTGTCGCAGTTTTCGAGCCCGGTGACGCGATCATGCGCGCCCGCGATCACGCGCGCACCGTTCAATGTGCGGGCGGCGACGGCGTGGAGCGTGTCGATGGTGAAGCTGGACTTGCCCGAGCCGGAAACGCCGGTGATGCAGGTGAACGTGCCGAGCGGGACCTTGGCGCTCACGTTCTGGAGGTTGTTGGCGCGCGCGCCCTCCACCCCGATGAAAAGGCCGTTGCCCTTGCGGCGCTTCTTGGGAACCTCGATCCGGCGGGTGCCGGTGAGGTATTGGCCGGTGAGGCTGTTGGGATTGTCGAGAATGTCCTGCAGCTTGCCCTGCGCGACGATTTCGCCGCCGTGGACGCCCGCGCCAGGGCCGAGATCGACCACGTGATCGGCGGTGCGGATGGCGTCCTCGTCATGCTCCACGACGATCACGGTGTTGCCGAGATCGCGCAGACGCTTGAGCGTGATGAGCAGGCGGTCATTGTCGCGCTGGTGCAGGCCGATGGAGGGTTCATCGAGCACGTAGAGCACGCCCGAAAGGCCGCTGCCGATCTGGCTGGCGAGGCGGATGCGCTGGCTTTCGCCGCCGGAGAGGGTGCCGCTGGTGCGGTCCAGGTTCAGGTAATCGAGGCCGACGTTGTTGAGGAAGCCGAGGCGCTCGTTGATTTCCTTGAGGATGGCCTTGGCGATCTGGCTTTGCTGGCTGGTGAGCTGCGCATCGAGCGCGCCGAACCATTCGACCGCGGCGGAGACGGAGAAGTGGGTGACGGTGGAGATGTCGGTGCCTGCAACCTTGACCGAAAGCGCTTCGGGCTTGAGGCGCTTGCCTTCGCAGGTTTCGCACGGTTGCGCAGTCTGGAACTTGGAGAGTTCCTCGCGCATCCACGCGCTTTCGGTTTGCAGCATGCGGCGGTTGAGGTTGCCGATCACGCCTTCGAAGGCTTTCTGGACGGTGTAGCTTTTCTTGCCGTCGATGAAGGTCAGCGGCACGGCCTTTCCTGCGGTTCCGTAGAGGATAATGACCTTCACCTCGGCGGGGAGCTGGTCCCACGGGGTGTCGAGTTTGAACCCGAAATGCGCGGCGAGGCTGGCGAGGACCTGCATGTAATAGGGGGACGGCGGGTTGCTCTTGGCCCAGGGGACGACCGCACCCTGCTTTAGCGACAGGTTTTCGTTAGGGACGACGAGTTGCGGATCGAACAGCAGCTTTTCGCCGAGGCCATCGCAGGCGGGGCATGCGCCCTGGGGGGCGTTGAAGCTGAACAAGCGTGGTTCGAGCGCGTCGATGGTGAAGCCGCTGACGGGGCAGGCGAACTTTTCGGAAAAGACAATGCGGTTGGCGGGGAGGCCGGTCTTTTTCATGCCCTTTTTGGGCTTGCCGGAGGGGCCTTCGACAGGCTCAGGCTGAGCGGGATTGGGGGCGGTTTCGCCAACATCCGCTCGTGCTGAGCTTGTCGAAGCACTCTCGCCCAACTCCGCCACTGTCGCGTCCGCCAGATCGATGTACGCCAGTCCATCGGCCAGTTTCAGCGCCTGTTCGAAGCTGTCGGCAAGGCGGGTCTGGATGCCGTCTTTCACGGCGATGCGGTCTACCACCACTTCGATGTCGTGCTTGAGTTTTTTATCCAGCGCAGGCGCGTCTTCGATGGCCATCATTTCGCCGTTGATGCGCACGCGGGTGTAGCCCGCTTTTTGCCATTCGAGCAATTCGCGGCGGTATTCACCCTTGCGGCCGCGCACGGCAGGCGCGAGGAGATAGGCGCGGGTGCCTTCAGGCAGGGCCATTACGCGGTCCACCATCTGCGACACGGTTTGTGCGCTGATCGGCAGGCCGGTGGCGGGGCTGTAGGGCGTGCCGATGCGCGCCCAGAGGAGGCGCATGTAATCGTAGATTTCGGTGACGGTCGCCACGGTGGAGCGCGGGTTGCGGCTGGTGGTCTTCTGTTCGATGCTGATGGCGGGGCTGAGGCCGTCGATGTGCTCCACATCGGGCTTCTGCATCATTTCGAGGAACTGGCGCGCATAGGCCGAGAGCGATTCGACATAGCGGCGCTGCCCTTCGGCATAGATCGTATCGAACGCGAGGCTGGATTTTCCCGAGCCGGACAGGCCGGTGATGACGATCAGGCTATCGCGCGGGAGATCGATATCGATCCCCTTCAAATTGTGTTCACGGGCGCCGCGGACGGAAATGGTGTTGAGAGACATGCGCGGCGGTGTTCCATATTTGTTCGTTTAGTGCAAGGCCCCCGCCATGCGTGTCTGCATGTGGGGAGCGCAAGTGTGCGGTGCAATATGCGCTTTGGGGGATGATCGGTTTTGACAGCACTGCTGCGTCCCCGTGAAGACGAGGACCTCAGGCGGTTAACGCTGATGTTCCGTGAACGGCATGAGGCCCCCTCCTTCGCGGGAGAGCGGGGTGGCGTTACTACGTTCAGTTCTTCTTGCCGACGGTTACGCCGGAATAAGTGGAGGCGTTGGTGGCCTGACCGCTGGGCGAATCCAGCAGGAGCGAGAAGGCTCCGCCCCATTCGGCGGCATTGAGGCCAAAGAAGGTGCCATTGAGCACGCTGCTACTGCCCACATTGGTGCCGGTGGCGCGCAAGAGGAAGGTATTGCCAACGCCGCAGCCCGGGCAATTCCCGGCGATCGATCCGCTGTAAGTGAAGCTGCCGAGGCTGCTGACCGCGTTGTTGGTGACATCGGTGGCGTTGAGGCTGAGTACGACATTACCAGTGCCTGCACCGAAATTGGCAGTGAACGCGCTCGTGCCCGAAAGCGAAGCTTCGCGCTGTGTGGTGCCATTACGGCCGTAGCCGTAAACTACGCCATTGTAGCTGGCGCTGCCGGTGCGCGGGATCTGGAAATCGGGGGTGATGCCGCCGAAGGGCACGTAATAGCGCGTGGCGACTTCGCGCCCACCGACAGTATCGGTGCGCACCACTTCCGCAAAACTGGTGTAGGTGAGCGCAATGGCCGGATTGGCCGCGCTGGGTTTGAATACGCGGGCGGTGTAATCTGCGCCACGATAGACATCGAAGGTGGTGGTGCTTTCAGCAGTGCGAAGATCGGCTGCGGCCAGTGTCTGATCCAATTGCTTGGCATTGCCGAAATTGATGCCGCTGGTGTTGGAGCGCAGGATATAGGATTTGTCGGTGGGGTTGTAGGTGACCTCGACATTGCTGTCATTCAGCGTCTGTTCGGCGGGGCTGAGGCCGTTGACGACATAATATTGCGCGCTGTCACCACTGAGCACGGTGGTCGCGGTCAATGACGCAAGGCCGCCTTGCGAGGCACCCGTATCAGCACCGCGCCCGCCGGTAAGCGTGGCTGCCATGACCGCGCCGCCCGTGCTGCTGGCCTGGACCACCGCGCCAACCTGTTCAGCCGCCGGGCCATAGAGCCGGCCGTTGAGTGTGCCGCTGTAGTCCGTGGTGCCATCGAAGGTTATGGTGCCGGTGATGCTGTTGGCCGAGGCCGAGAGGGTGCCGTTGCCGGTCCAGTTGCCGGTGTCAGTCTGGGTGCCAGGCAGGTTGCTGGCGATGCCGGGGATGGCATTGCCCACGGTATAGGCGCCCAGCGTGCTAATCGCCCCGCTCTGGAAATTGAGGTTGAGGCTGCCCTGCCCGTTCACGCTGCGGAACGGTGAACCATTGACGGCGATCCCGCCATTGAGCGCCACATTGAACGAAGCCGAGCCGGTGCGCGGGGTGGCTGCATTGGTGGTGGGGAAGCCATAGACGAAGGCATCGATCTGGCCGAGCGAGGAGCGCCGATCAATCAACACCCCTGCCCGCAGGAAATCGGTGCTGGCGTAGAATTCATAGGACAGCGGCGTATCAATGCCGCGCCGGGGCTGCCACATGATGCGGCCATCGTTGCCGAAGAACACCAGCGGCACGCCCAAGTCTCCCTGGAAAACCGAGGCGATGCCGGTGCCTGCACTGACCGCAGACAGATTGCCGTTTGCGGCCAGTGTGCCGCGCGCCGATGCTGTTTGTGGCTGATAGAATTGATCAGTGGCCGGAGACGTGAGATCGGTGGACGTGTTGACCGGCGTGGTGCCGCGCGTGCCATAAAGCACGCCAGTGGCCGCGACATCGGCATTGGGATTGTTGTTGAAAGTGCCGCCCACTTCTTCTGCTGCGGGGCCGAAGAAGGAGCCGCGCAACTGGCCTGTGCCGATGCTGTCGAGCGTCAATTCCCCAAGAAAACTGTTGGCGCTGCGCGACAGCAGCGCGAAGGCCTGCCAGCCGAAATTGCGCGCGACGATACCGGTTTCGACATCCGTTTCATCATAGAAGCCATTGCCGGCGATCCCGCCCGAGCGGAAATCGACCGACAGGGTGCCGGTGCCGCCAATCGCGAAAATCTTGCTGCTGAAATTGCGTGCGCCGAGCAGCCGCACATCAAAGCTGGCAGCGCCCGTGCGCGGCAAGGCAGCATCGGGGGTTTGCACGCCATAGGCAAACGAGGCGACCCGGCCATTGACCGTAGTGGTATCGGTGGTGACCCGCTGCCACACGCCCGCGCCGACATAGCGGGTTTGCCCAGCACCGGTGCCGGTAGTGGTTAGCGAGAGGAACTCGGTCGTATTGCCGGAAACGACGCGATAGGTGGTGAGCGCGCTGTTCGACTGCGAGGCATCAATGTTGGCGGGCAGGAACGTGCGCGAATTGGTGCCGTCAGACACGGTCCACGACTGGTTGGCGGCGTTATAGGTGACGTTGAGCGTAAGCGCCGAGGCGGTTGCGGTGCCGTTGTTCCCGTTCAACGGGAAGCTGAGCGTGGCGACCGATGCGTTGTTGCGGAATGTCTCACTGGCCAGCGGGGCGACGAGGCTGCTGTTTGCGCCGGTGGTGGGCGTCGGGGTGGGTGTTGGTGTTGGGGTCGGAGTGGGTGTGGGTGTGGGTGTGGGTGTGGGCGTTGGAGTAGGCGTTGGCGACGGCGTTGGTGATGGCGTTGGTGAGGGCGTGGGCGAAGGCGTCGCGGTTGGCGTGGGCACCGGGGTGGGTGTGCTACCGACACCGCCGCCACTGCCGCCGCCGCCGCAAGCTGCCAGCATCAGGGCGATGGTGAGTGCAGAGGCCGTTCCGGCGCGCTGGTGATGGCTCGTCATGACAATGGTTCCCCTCAGAATGCTGAAGTCAGCCCGAATTCGGCGGCAGTACGGCTAAAATCGAAAATGCCCACGGTCGAGCGATTACGCTCTGCCCGAAGGCGGACGAAGGGGGCGAACCCCTTGAACTGGATCGCGCGGAACGTGCCCGACAGGCCCAACGTAGTGCGCCGATCTTCGCGCTTTTGCGGGTAAAGGACCAGCCGTTCATCAGCGGTAAGGCGCGCATGGCTGGCATCGAACACGAATGTCGTGCGGCCCACTTCGCGGAACAGATAGGCAGACGCCCCGCCGGTCCAATCCGCCCAGCCAGCATCGCGCGCGTCGGTGCGGCTGGCGCGCAACTGGATGCCGCCGCCAAAGCGGGCGCTGAAGGCCCGGTCTACGCCCAAGGTTGCAGCGTAGATCGTGGCGTCTTGCAGATCGTTGCGGCGATTGTCGACGCGGGAGATCGCCCCTTCGGCGCGCAATTGGCCACGTTTGCCCAAAGGGTGCTGGAGCACGGCGGAGCCGCCCCACCCGCCAGTAAAAGGCTGTTGCCCGAACCAGCGCCACGATGGCCCGGCGGCCAGCGTGATGCGATCCGTGCCCGAAGTGAATTCCGGCCCGATCTGTACGGCCAGCGCATAATCATCAAACTGGCCCGTACGATAGAAATCACCGCTGCCCGAAAGGCGCGCGAGCAGACGCGTTTTTGCACCCAGCGGCAGGCGCGCATAGCTTTGCCCGCGCAGCGCAAGGCCAAGCCCCGATTGGGCGCGTGCATCATCGCTGAGCGCGAAATCGCCGATCACGGTGCCCAGCGTATCGGCGCGGGTGGCGCGGTTGATGTTGCTATCGGGTGCCAGCGCCACTTCGATGCTGCCGCCCACCGGTTTGGCGGCAGCAAGAGCTGCGGCATAGAAGCGGATCGCGCGTTCCACATCGGGCGGCAGCTGGCCAATGGCCTGTGCGGCGCGAATCTCTCGCTCAGCCGCGCCGAGGCGGCCGAGCATCGCATTCATCCGCGCCAGTTCCAGCCGGACGCGGGCGACATCGGGCTTTTCATCAAGGATGCGCCGCAGTTCTACGGCCGCATCGCGGGTGCGCCCCATGCGATCGGCCAGCATCAGCGCAAGGCGAAAGCGCGCTTCGGAGCGCAGCTCAACCTCAGGATTTTCGGCCAGAGCGCGATAGAGCTTTTCCGCAAGCGCGAAATCACCGGCATCGCGCGCGCTGTCAGCCAAAGAAAACAGTTGGGCCGATGTCAATTTGACTGGAGCCGGAGCCGTTGGCGGGCCCGAAGCGGTGCTTTGCTCTGCAGAGAGATTCGCCGAAGTTGGCATAGCCTTACCGAGCGCCATATCCGGCGAGCCTGCTGCCAAAACTGCAAGGCCTGTCGCCAAAATCATCTACTCCGTCCCACCATGCGAAGAAATACTGACTCGCAAGGCAGAAGCAAGGTGTTTTGGGACCGCAATGCGTGGGAACAAAGGTGTGCTAATTCAAATTATTGCTGATGCACAATGGTTTGGAATGGTTAGTAGCAGTTTTGGTCCAACAGCGCTGACGCCCGTTGCGGCCTTATCAGTTCACCAAGCCAAACCGGATCACCATGACGGTCGGAAAGTGCGCAAAAAACTTCAAAAGTGTGTTGCAGCGCACAATTCCATCTCGACATAGGCTGTGGAATGTCGGAACCATACAATCGTTCCTATATGGACCTTGCTATTGCGGCCCGACGTTCAAGGAGCTTGGATACCGGTTCGATGGTTGCCGATTTGCCCGCACATACTGAAGCCGATCCTGCAGAATGCAGCGCGCAAAGCCTGTTCTGCCGCAGCAGCGGTGTCAGCATGGTGCGGCCCGCGATTTCGGCCAATGTGCGCGAACGGTTTGCACGATACTTTGCAGCAGACTTTGCTGCGGCGATGACTGAGCATCGGCATGATAACGAACATGACGTGCCGGTGGAGGCTGCCTGAATTTCGGCGTCTGTTTGATGTTGCTGGCGTTTGATATGCAGGCGGCGTCCCCGCCCCTCGACAAGCTCAGGATAAACTGCTCGAAGGGCAGGCAGGGACCCCAGGCGGTTTAAGCTGATGTTTTGTGAAACGCCCGAGCCCCCCGCCTTCGCGGGGGAGCTAGAGCTATGTGTAGCGTTACAGGGCCAGCGCCATGTGGCCGGGGGTGCCCAGCCAGTGGCTTTCGAGCTTCCAGACCTTTGCGATGACGGTTTCGGACAGGGCGGTTGCGGGGGCACCCTGAGCAGCCACGCGGCCTTGATCGAGCACGATCACATGATCGGCGTGGTTCATCGCCAAGGCCAGATCGTGGACTACGAGGACGATACCCTTACCCTGCCCCGCAAGGTTGCGAAAGCGCGTGGCAAGGTTGCGCTGGTGCGACAGATCGAGCGCGGCGAGTGGTTCGTCGGCCAGGATCCATTCGGGCTGCGTGGCCAGCACGCGGGCTAGCATCGCGCGGGCTCGCTCTCCGCCTGAAAGCGTGGTGAGCGGGCGGTCGGCGAACGCGGTGAGATCAAGCGCGGACAAGACGTCTGCCAAAACCGCCGCATTTTCAGCAGCGCTGGTGCGGTGCGGCAAGCGGCCCAGACCCGCAAGGGTGCTTACCGAGAGGTTCCACGCGACTTCGCCCGATTGCGGCAGATAGCCAATGCGGCAAGCGCGATCATCTGGGTTGAGCTGTACCACAGGGCGGCTTTGCAGGGTTACCGTGCCGCTGGCTGGAGTGATCAGGCCCGCCAGTGTGGCCAGCAGCGTCGACTTGCCCGCGCCATTAGGGCCGACGATGGCCGTGACGCGGCCTGCGCGCAGTTGCGCGGTCACGTCGTGCAGGCGGTGGGGAATGGTGATGCGCAGGGCCTCAAGCATGGGCTGCACTCATGCCATATCCCGCCGCATCTTGAGCAGCAGGCGCAGGAAGAAGGGCGCACCGGCGAGGCTTAGCGCGATGCCGAGGCGCAGTTCGCCGCCCTTGAGCGGCATTATGCGGCACAGGCAATCGGCGATCAGCAGCAGCAGCGCTCCGGCCAGTGCGCTGGGGATGAGGGTGGAGGACGGGCGCTGGTCAGTGAAGGGGCGGATCATGTGCGGCACCATCAGGCCAACGAAGCCGATCATGCCGGCGACGGCTACGCCAGAACCCACGATCAGGCCGATGGCGCAGATCATCAGCCAGAGCAGGCGTGTGGGGTCTACGCCGAGCGAGCGAGCGGCGGATTCGCCCAATGCCAGAGCATCGAGCGCAGGGGCGGCGCGCCATAGCAGCGCAAGGCCTGCCAGTGTGAGCGGGGCGGCAAGGCGCACTTCGTCCCAGCCACGATCGGCCAGCGCCCCCATCAGCCAGGTGACGATCTCTGACAGCGCGAAGGGATTGGGCGAGAGGCTGATGGCAAGGCTGGTGAGCGCACCGGCAAGGCTGGCGATCATCATGCCCGCCAGCGTGAACAGCGCAATGCCCCCTGCCCGGCCCGCGATCAGCGCGAGCAGGCCCATGGCTCCGCCGCCGCCAATCAGCGCGAAGAGCGGCAGGGTGAGCACTTGCGTTTCATAGCCGGTGTAGAACGACAGCACGGCCCCGAGCGCGGCGGCGGGCGCTATGCCGAACAGGCCGGGGTCGGCCAGCGGATTGCGCAAGTAGCCCTGCATTCCGGCGCCCGCTGCGCCGAGGCCTGCGCCAAGGATTAGCGCGAGGACGGCGCGGGGGAGGCGCAGTTCCATCAGGATGGCAGTGGCATTGGGGACAGGCGGGCTGAACGGGCTGAGCCACACTTGCCCGGCGAGGAGCGAGAGGGGGATGGAGGCCAGCAGGAGGGCAAGGAGGGTTTTCGTGAGGGGGAGCGGGTTTGAGAAGGCGCTCGTCACTTCAGGTGCCCCTCCACCATCTGCGATGGTCCCCCTTCTCCTTCGACAAGCTCAGGACGAGCGGGCGGGGTGGAACTGCGAATTGCGGACAGCCTTTGGGCGGCGGCGATGAGGGTAGGGCCGCCGCAGTAGAGCAGTTTGGGGTTCAGCGCGGCGCGGCGGGTGGTCTTGAGGGCGCTGAGCGCGGGGTGGCTTAGCACGCGGTCGTCGCCACCGATGTTTGACCCTTGGCCGGTTTCGGCAGAGCGGCCCGCGACGAGGATCAGCGCGGGCGGATCGGCCAGCATGCGTTCGAGCGGAAGCAAATCAGCCTGCCCCAACCCGCGTGCGGCGGCGAAGTTGGTGAAGCCGGTGCGGCGCAGCACATCGGCGATCAGCGTGCCGTCTCCGGGCACCATTCCGCCCGATTGCCAGACCACCGTGGGGATGGGTGCCGTGCCCGCGGGCGGTGCGGCGGCGGCAAGGGCCGCGTTGATGCGCCCGATCAGCGCTTCACCGCGCTGGGGCTGGCCGATCAGGCCTGCGATCTGGCGAATTTGGGCGTGGTTTTCCTCGACCGTCATGGCCATGCCGATGCGTTCGAGCCGCAGGCCAAGGCGGCTATAGGCGCTGGCGGTGGCCGGATCGGTGAAGGTACTGCCGAGCACGATATCGGGCTTGAGCGCCAGCACTTCTTCCACCGTGCCGCGCGTGGAGGGAAAACGGCGGGCGTCTACCGCGTCCATCGAGGTAGAGCGCGGATCGTGGCTATAGTGCGAAATGGCGAGGATCTGTGCCGGGTCTGCCACTTCGGCAAGGATCGCGTCGGTGCAGGGATTCAGGCTGACCAGAGTAGGCCTCGATTGGGACGGGTGATGCTGCTCCGGGGGGTCTTGCGCGGCGCGGGATTGGGGGATGCAACCGGAGGTTAAACTTGCTGCGAACGCGGCGAAAGCGGAGAGCACCACCCCCCTGCCCCCTCCTCTAAAGAGGAGGGGGGGAAGAGAGGGCCTGCCCCCTCCTCTAAAGAGAAGGGGGGGAAGAGAGGGCCTGCCCCCTCCGTGCAAGAGGAGGGGGGGAAGTGTTGTGTTTGGTTGCCTGAGGCCCCCGCCTTCGCGGGGGCGCGTGCTACTTTGAGTTTTAGCTTGGTGCGTCCCCGCCCCTCGACACGCTCGGGATAAACTGCCCGAAGGGCAGGCGGGGACCTCGGGCCGACTACCCCAATGTTCCGTAAAACGCCTGAGACCCCCGCTTTCGCCGGGGAGCAGGGTTTGAGGTTGGGGCGACCGGGTGCGCATCAGTAGCGCGCGCGCAGGCCGATGTAGGCTGAGCGGCCCCAGGTACCGTAGGTGGCGACGGTCTGGTAGGCCTGATCGAACAGGTTTTCGACGCGGCCGTAGATTTCCACGCGGTCGGTCACGGGGAAGCTGGCGCGCACAGTGGTAAGCGCGTAGCCATTGAGGCGAGTGCTGTTTGACGCATTGTCAAAGCTGTCTCCCACAAGCCGCAAATCCGCGCCTAGAATAAGGCCTGCAAGCGGCGTGGTCCAGTCGCTCGACAGGGTCAATGCGTGTGAAGGCCTACGCGCCAAGTCCTTGCCGAAGTTGGCCGTGCCTGCGGTGCGGTTTTCGGTTTCGAGGTAGGTATAGGCGGCTTGCAGGTGCAGTGTGTCGGTCGGCCGCGCACCAAGTTCAGCCTCGATGCCCTGCGCGCGGGCGAGGCCGACATTGTCATAGAGGCCGGAGGGGCGATCAGCGCAGCGGTTCAGGCTGGCGCAGGAGACGAAGGCGATCAGATTGCGGCTATCGCGGCGGAATACCGTGACTGCGGCGTGGAGATTGCCATAAGGTGCGCCCCATTCCAGCCCTGCGTCATAGCTTTTGCTGCGTTCAGGATTGAGCGCGGTATTGCCATAGATCGACAGCAGATTGAACAGCGTGGGCGCGCGGAAGCCTTCGCCATAGCTGGCGCGCAGGCGCAGATCGCTGAACAGTTCGAAGCTGCCGTTGGCACCGAAGGTCCATGCGGTGCCGAAGCGGCTGTGATCGTCCACGCGGACACCGGCGGCAAGGTTGGCGCGGCCATTGCTCCAGCCCAGCAGCGCGTGGCCGGAGGTAAGATTGGCCTTCGCCTCTGCATCGAATGTGCTGGAAAAGCGCGTCCATTCGCTGTCCGCGCCGAAATCGAGCGTAAAATTGGCGGGCAGGTTCAACCGCCCCGTCAGGTCGGCGCGTTCGGAGCGGGCCTTGTAACCATAATCGGGCGTGGCGGCGGCATCATCGGCGAAATAATCGCGCTTGGTATCGGCCAACGCGAAACCGGTGTTGATGGTCAGCGCACTGGAGACATAGCGCAGGCCGACACGGCCCGAGGCCTGGCGGGTTTCCTGCACTTCGGTGGTATCGCCAAAGCCCGCCATGCCGAACCCATCGATATCGGTGCGGCCGTTTGCATAGCGGGAGGTGGCGACAATGGCGAGTTCGTCGGTCAGGTTCAGGCGACCGCGCCCGCCGATGCGCCACTGGCGGAAGCCATCGGGTTCGGTGCCCACGGCGGCGGCGGAAACGCCATCGGTGCGGGTATAGCCGCCGTTGAGCGTGATCGCGGCGCGATTCGATGAAACGCCTGCAGCAGCATCGGCGGTGTAGCTTTCGTTCGCGCCATATTCGGCGCTGGCTTCCACGCCGTTCAGATCGCGCGATTGGACGGCGATTATGCCGCCGATGGCCGCGCTGCCCCAGACGACCGAGTTGGAACCGCGCAGCACATCAATCCGCTCAAGCCCGCCGGGGGTGAGCGTGCCGAAATCGAAGCCGCCCGAGGGGGCTGCAACGTCTTCCATGCGCACGCCATCAACAAGGACGAGGACCTGTTCGGACTCCGATCCGCGCAAGCGCACGCCGGTGACGCTGCCAGGGCCGCCATTGCGCGTGAGCGTGAGGCCGGGGACGCGTTCAAGCACGCGGGTGATGTCGGGGCCTTGGATCGAGGCGATTTCCTCGGCAGTGATGACAGTGACGGGCTGGCCAAGGCGATTGAGCGTGGTTTCGCTGCCGGTGGCGATGACAGTGATGGCATCAGCGCGGATTTGATCGGCGATGACAATGTCGTCAGCGCTTTGCGCGAGAGCAGGACACGCGAAAACGACGGCGGAAACGGAAAGCAGATACTTGTTCACAAGACATAACTCCGGCCACGAACGGTTCATGCCGTTCATGGCGAGAGGTGCGCTGGGCCATGGAATTGGCGCGCCTCGTCGCATGCGCCCGGTACACCCCGCCCGGCCGCGGAACGACAACCAGTGGCAGGTTTCCTGGCTTCCGGGTCATCGCGCGTTGCCCGCCTTCCCAGCGCCGGTTTTCAACCCGGCACCAGTGGCTTAACTGGGCAACGCACTATCCGGTTACAGTTGCGGGGGCAGCGCCGGATTTGAACCGGCTTCCCTCTTAGCCCTTTTCACAGGGCACCGTTGGCGTCGGCGCGGAGATTAGCCGGAAATTCAATGCTCGGCAAGGGGCGACCCGCACTTTGGGACGTGTCAGCCTTGTCTAGCCGCAAATCACATCAAGCACCGAAAGGGGGCAATTAACCGGATCGAAGGGGGATGTACCGCATCGGGACAGCGGGAAATGCTCGGGTGCGCGCGCTTTCGCAAAGGTTTAGCGGGGCGGGGAATTATCAGGATTTTTGGCTCCACCATGCCTTTGGACTTCGCCTATCGACCCATCGAACTGCCTGCCGCCCCGCCGCAGCAGCGCGGTGCCGTTGCGCCGAAGGCTGTTTCCGAAGGCGCGATCCTGCAGGGTCCAGTGTTGGTATCCGAGCCCCGCCCCCGCGATTTCGCTGCGCGGGTACGGCGGCGCGACATGCGCTCGATCCGGCGGGCCTTGCGCGCGCCTTCGATGATGCAGAAGCGGCTGGCCGGGGTGGCGATGTTCGGCCTGCTGGCCACGGTCCTTGGCCCCATCGGCTGGGGCGAACCCGGAGGCGTGCGCGCGGCGACCGCGCGGGTGCAGATGGCAGGGCTCCAACCGTTCGAACGTGGGGGCGACAGCTTTCCGGGATCGGCGTTCTATTGGCTCGACACGCAAGACAGCGGGCTGATTGAGCCGACCGAAGCGCAGGCAAAATGGGACCAGAGCCGAAGCGACGCTGACATCGGTTCTGCCCGGCCCATACTGGCGACCGGCACGACCGAGGACCGCTGGCGCGCGTTGCAGTGCCTGACGACGGCGATCTACTATGAAGCGGCAAGCGAGCCTGACGCGGGTCAGCGCGCGGTGGCGCAAGTGGTGCTGAACCGGGTGGCGCATCCGGCCTGGCCGAATACGGTGTGCGGCGTGGTCTATCAGGGATCGGAACGACCATCGTGCCAGTTCTCGTTTGCGTGTGACGGATCGCTGGTGCGCAAGCCGATGAAGGCGTTCTGGGACCGGGCGCGGCGCGTGGCGGCCGATGCGCTGGCGGGCAATGTCTATGCGCCGGTCGGGCTGGCGACGCATTATCACACTACCGCTGTGCATCCGTACTGGGCACCAAGCCTGAGCTTTATCGGCACAATCGGTGCACACCGGTTCTATAACTGGGCCGGTGCTGCCGGAAATCCATCGGCGTTCAACGCGCGCTATGCCGGGCGCGAGCCGATTGCCGCGCCACATCCGCGCACGTGGACGCCCTCTCCCGCCGATATCGCCGATCCGCTGGCGCTGGAGAAGGCGTTTGAAGCAGGGAAGATTGCGGCGGCGGATGCGGTTGTTGGCTCAGCGCCCGCCTATACTGCGCCACTGCTGCAGCAGGGCGGCGATGCGGTTTTCCGTGCGCAGGGCCTGCCGGGGTTAACTGCGCCGGGTGCAAAAGCGCCGCGCGCTGATCAGGCTCCGGCTTCGGGCAGCGGATCGGTGCTGCCGGGCCATGAAGGCGCAAGTCAGTGGATTGCGCAACCGGGCGCTTGAACCGTCTAACCTCCGCTCATGCTGAGCCTGTCGAAGCATCTGGGGTTGTGCGTACTTCCTTCGCCCTTCGACACGCTCAGGATGAGCTCAGGACGAGCGGTAACGAGATGCTTACTCTCGCCACACTGCAACGCAGGCGCGACCCGTCGCAAAACTGCTTCTTATAAGGTGATTACCGGTTCCTTTACCCTGTCATAGAACACACTCTTAGTCCGCGAGGCATAGAAGGTTGGCTGTGGAGAGCGGTCTGGCGTTTCGCCCGCACCGCAAAGGAGAAGTGAAGGAATATGGTGCGATTTGCCCCGAAGTATGGGATTATTTCCCCATGCATGGCGCGGCCCGTTCGTCGGCGGCACTTGCGTGCGGTAAATGACAATTCCGCAAGCGCACAGATTCAACCGCAAGCCGCGCTCGACAGCGCCTTGCGGCTGTTTGCAGCCCATGGATTTTCCGCCGCCGCCCGCGCCCGCGATGCCGCTATGATTGCCGAGGCGAACGGCGATGCCGATCGCAGCGCGTTCTGGCTGGAGGTGTGCAACACACTCGACCGACGCATGGCGCGCGATTTCAAGGCACGCCGCCACCGCTGAGCCCGCACAGGTTTGCGCAGAAGAAACGCAAAGGAAGCCCCGGTGGAAACACCTGGGCTTTTTTTGCGCCTGTAATCGAAGAGCGCACTCTGGAAATGTGTCGATCAATTGCCTGTCTTGCTATTGCAAACTGTTATCAAAAAAACCCGGAAACTAGCTGTTTTTCGCGGTTGCAATCATCTTCAGGCGGGCTTAGTGGCCGAGTCATTCTGTCAGAACTTTCCTGTCTCGCGGGGCACGGGAGGGACTTGGGCGCAAGCTCTGCTGGCATCTGTATGCTTGTCCCCGCGAACGGGAAAGGACCGTAGAGCATGGCACGCAAGAAGATTGCGCTGATCGGCGCAGGCAATATCGGGGGCACACTCGCCCACCTCGCCGCCCAGAAGGAACTGGGTGACATCGTCCTGTTCGACGTTGTCGAAGGCGTGCCGCAGGGCAAGGCGCTCGACCTGTCGCAGTGCGGCCCGGTCGAAGGCTTTGACGCCAAGATCACCGGTTCGAACGATTATGCCGACATTGCCGGTGCCGATGTTATCATCGTGACCGCAGGCGTTGCCCGCAAGCCGGGCATGAGCCGCGACGACCTGCTGGGTATCAATCTTAAGGTCATGAAGGCCGTGGGCGAAGGCATTGCTGCCAACGCTCCTGACGCATTCGTCATCTGCATCACCAACCCGCTGGACGCGATGGTCTGGGCGCTGCGCGAATTCTCCGGCCTGCCGCATCACAAGGTTGTCGGCATGGCAGGGGTGCTGGATTCGGCGCGCTTCTCCACGTTCCTCGCATGGGAATTCGGCGTTTCGATCCGCGACGTGAACACCTTCGTGCTCGGCGGCCATGGCGATACGATGGTGCCGGTCACCCAGTACTCGACCGTCAACGGCATTCCGGTGCCGGATCTGGTCAAGATGGGGCTTTCGAGCCAGGAAAACATCGACGCGATCGTGCAGCGCACCCGCTCGGGCGGCGGCGAGATCGTTGGCCTGCTCAAGACCGGCTCGGCGTTCTACGCGCCTGCCGCTTCGGGCATCGCAATGGCTGAGGCCTATCTGTTCGACCAGAAGCGCATCCTGCCTTGCGCGGCATATGTCGAAGGCCAGTATGGCGTTGACGGCCTTTACGTCGGCGTGCCGGTGCTGATCGGTGCAGGCGGCGTGGAGAAGGTTATCGAGATCGAACTCGACGATGCTTCGAAGGCTGGCCTTCAGGTCTCGGTCGACGCGGTCAAGGAACTGCTGGAAGCCTGCAAGGGCATCGATAGCAGCCTCGCCTAAGCATTCAAGAGATTGCGCCCCCGCGAAAGCGGGGGCCTCGGTGTTGTTACGGAACACCGCGTAAACCGACTGAGGTCCCCGCCTTCGCGGGGACGCGAAATTCAGGAGTGAATGCATGTCCATTCTCATCGACAAGAATACCAAGGTCATCACGCAGGGCATGACCGGCGCGACCGGCACGTTCCACACCGAACAGGCGCTGGCTTACGGCACGCAGATGGTTGGCGGCGTTACTCCCGGCAAGGGCGGCACGACGCATATCGGCCTGCCCAACTTCAACACCGTGGCCGAAGCCAAGCACGCCACGGGCGCGACCGCATCGTGCATCTATGTGCCGCCGCCGTTTGCTGCGGATTCGATCCTCGAAGCCATCGACGCTGAGATGGAACTGATCGTGTGCATCACCGAGGGTATCCCCGTGATGGACATGGTGAAGGTCAAGCGCGCGCTGGTCGGTTCCAAGAGCCGCCTGATCGGGCCGAACTGCCCCGGCGTGCTCACGCCGAACCAGTGCAAGATCGGCATCATGCCCGGATCGATCTTCAAGGAAGGCTCGGTCGGCGTGGTCTCGCGCTCGGGCACGCTGACTTATGAAGCGGTGTTCCAGACATCAAACATCGGCCTTGGCCAGACCACGGCTGTGGGCATCGGCGGTGACCCGGTCAACGGCACCAACTTCATCGACGTGCTGGAACTGTTCCTGGCAGACGAGGCTACCAAGTCGATCATCATGATCGGCGAAATCGGTGGTGATGCTGAAGAGCAGGCTGCGCAGTTCCTGATCGACGAAGCCAAGCGTGGGCGCAAGAAGCCGATGGCCGGCTTCATCGCGGGCCGCACGGCTCCTCCGGGCCGACGCATGGGCCATGCTGGCGCCATCGTTTCGGGCGGCAAGGGCGATGCCGACAGCAAGATCGCAGCCATGGAAGCGGCCGGGATCAAGGTCTCGTCCTCGCCTTCGCTGCTGGGCGAAACGCTGGCCGAAGTGCTGAAAGAGCGCGTGTAACTCAAAATCTTGTGCGTCCCCGCGAAGGCGGGGACCTCAGGAGGTTTACGGAACATAAGCGTAAAACGCCTGAGGCCCCCGCCTTCGCGGGGGAGCAGCGGTTTTTTGAGGCGCGGTTTTGAAAGCATGAAGCCCGGCTACGTCTACATACTGACGAACAAGCCGGGTGGAGTTTTGTACATCGGTGTTACGAGCGACCTCTCGCAGAGGATCGCCCAGCACCGGAGCCGGGCAGTTCCGGGGTTTACCCGGGAATACAACTGCGAACGGCTGGTCTGGTGCGAGAGGTTCGACTGCATCCACGATGCGCGGACGTTTGAACACCGGATGAAGAAGTGGAACCGGGCGTGGAAGGTCGCCCGCATCGAAGAGCGGAACCCGGATTGGCGGGATCTGTTCGAAGATGGCCTGATGCCTTGAGCGGCTTCTCTTTGAGGTTGCGTAAGGAGCAAGGAAAGCGTGCGTCCCCGCGAAGGCGGGGACCTCGGTGGTGTTACGGAACGCTTGTTCAGCAAGGTTGCGTAACGAGGCCTGAGGCCCCCGCCTTTGCGGGGGAGCGGTTTGAATTGGGTCAGGTGAATTGCGTTTTGTCCGAAGCCCCCATCCTCCCCGGGGGGACAAGGAGTTGGTAATGGGTTCTGAACTGCACGATTTCGATGTCGATCCTTCGCAGGAAGGGCCGCAGCCCGGTCCTTCGTGGGCCAATAAGCGCTGGCCGATCATGGATGCCGCCGCAGGCGATGACCTGACGCAGGCGATGGACCCGATGGCGATGAAAGTTGCCATCAAGGAAGCGGTCAAGAAAGCCGGAGCGCCGCTGGATGAAGCCGCGCTGCAGCAGGCCGCGATGGATTCGATCCGCGCGATGACGCTGATCCGCACCTATCGCGTGCGTGGGCATCTGGTCGCCGATCTTGATCCACTTGGCCTTGCGCGGCAGAAGCTGCCCGCCGACCTTTCGCCCGAATATCACGGGTTCAGCGCGGCCGATGCCAAGCGCAAGATCTATATCGGCGGCGTGCTGGGCCTTGAATGGGCGACGCTGGAAGAGCTGGTGGCGATCCTGCGGGCCAATTACTGCGGGCACATCGGCTTTGAATACATGCACATCGCCGATGTGGAAGAGCGCCGCTTCATTCAGGATCGCATCGAGGGCGGCGACAAGTCGGTAGACTTTACCCCCAACGGCAAGAAGGCCATTCTGGCTGCCGTGGTGCGCGGTGAACAGTACGAAAAGTTCCTCGGCAAAAAGTACGTCGGCACCAAGCGCTTTGGTCTTGATGGCGGGGAATCGATGATTCCGGCGCTGGAAGCGATCATCAAGTATGGCGGCCAGCTGGGCGTGCGCGAGATCGTTTATGGCATGGCCCACCGTGGCCGTCTGAACGTGCTGGCCAACGTGATGGCCAAGCCTTACCGCGTGATCTTCCACGAATTTTCGGGCGGCAGCGCCAACCCGCAGGACGTGGGCGGTTCGGGCGATGTGAAGTATCACCTGGGCACCAGCACCGACCGCGAATTTGACGGGATCAAGGTTCACATGAGCCTGGTGCCCAACCCTTCGCATCTGGAAACGGTGGACCCGATCGTGCTGGGCAAAGTCCGCGCGCAACAGGTGTTCCGCGATGACATTGGCGGCGATGTGGGGCCTGATGCCAAGCACAAGCAGGTTTTGCCGGTACTGATCCACGGCGATGCGGCCTTTGCCGGCCAGGGCATCGTGTGGGAATGCTTCGGCCTTTCGGGCGTGCGCGGGTATGATACCGGCGGGTGCATCCACTTCATCATCAACAACCAGATCGGTTTCACCACCAGCCCGCAGTTCTCGCGCGGTTCTCCGTATCCGTCAGACGTGGCCAAAGGCGTGCAGGCACCGATCCTGCACGTGAACGGCGATGATCCCGAAGCGGTGACGTTCGTGTGCAAGCTGGCGATCGATTACCGCCAGAAGTTTGGCCGCGATATCGTGGTCGACATGTGGTGCTATCGCCGGTTCGGCCATAACGAGGGCGATGAGCCTTCGTTCACGCAGCCGCTGATGTATGCCAAGATCCGCCAGCATCCGGGCGTGAGTGACATCTATGCCAAGCGGCTGGTGGCCGAAGGCGTGATCGACGGCAACCACAAGGGCGAAGTGGAAAGCCATTTCACTGCCGCGCTGGAAAAGGAATTCGAAGCCGCCAAGGGCTACAAGGCCAACGAGGCCGACTGGTTCGGCGGGCGCTGGTCGGGCTTCAACAAGCCGGCCGATCCGGTATCGGCACGGCGCAACGTGGGCACGGGCATCGATCAGAAGCTGTTCGACAGCCTTGGCCGCACGCTGACCACGGTGCCCGACGATCTGACGGTCCACAAGACGCTGGGCCGCGTGATCGATGCCAAACGCGAGATGTTTGCCACAGGGCAAGGCTTCGACTGGGCCACCGGTGAAGCGCTGGCCTTCGGCAGCCTCGTGACCGAAGGCTACGGCGTGCGCCTGTCCGGGCAGGATTGCGGACGCGGCACATTCAGCCAGCGCCACGCGGTGTGGGTGGATCAGACCGACGAGCGCAAGTATGTGCCGTTGAAGTCCTTGCCGCACGGCACGTTCGAAGTGCTGGATTCGACGCTTTCGGAATATGGCGTACTCGGTTTCGAGTATGGCTATGCCAGTGCAGACCCCAAGAGCCTGGTGCTGTGGGAAGCGCAGTTCGGCGATTTCGCCAATGGCGCGCAGATCGTGATCGACCAGTATATTGCCGCATCCGAAGCCAAGTGGCTGCGCGCCAACGGCCTCGTCATGCTGTTGCCGCACGGGTATGAAGGTCAGGGGCCGGAGCATTCGTCTGCACGCATGGAGCGCTATCTGCAGCTTTGTGCAGAAGACAACCTGCAGGTGTGCAACATCACCACACCGGCCAACTACTTCCACGTGCTGCGCCGGCAGATGCACCGCCCGTTCCGCAAGCCTCTCATCATCATGACGCCCAAGAGCCTGCTGCGCCATCCACTGGCAAAGTCGGTCGCGTCCGATTTCATCGGCGAAGGGCACTTCATGCGCATCCTTTCGGACATGAAGCCTGCGGCGGACCTCGATACGAAGCGCGTGGTGCTGTGTTCGGGCAAGGTTGCCTATGACCTGATGGAAGCGCGCGATGCGGCGGGTATCACCGACACCCAGATCATCCGTCTGGAACAGCTCTACCCCTTCCCCGGCGATCCGCTGGCACTGCGCCTTTCGCGCATGACCAATCTGGAAGAGGTAGTGTGGTGCCAGGAAGAACCGCGGAACAATGGTTCGTGGTTCTTCGTTGAACCGATGATCGAGGAATCGTTGAAAGCGGCCAAGAGCAAAGTTGCGCGCGCACGCTATGCCGGACGCACCGCCGCCGCCTCGCCCGCCACGGGCCTCGCCAGCCGCCACACCAGCGAGCAAGGCGCGCTGGTGGCTGATGCGCTTGGCTTGTCGGTGCGCGGCGAAATCCGTCGCCAAAAGAAGAACTGACGCAGAAGAACTGAATTTCCTTCTCCCCAAGGAACGAAGATATGTCGATTGAAGTCAAAGTCCCGACGCTTGGCGAAAGCGTGAGCGAAGCAACCATCGGCCAGTGGCTGAAGAAGCCCGGTGAGGCCGTGGCGCTGGATGAGCCGATTGTCAGCCTTGAAACCGACAAGGTTGCGGTGGAAGTGCCCGCGCCTGCGGCGGGCGTGATGGGCGCGCTGGCAGCGAACGAGGGTGACACAGTCACGGTCGGCGCGCTGCTGGCGCTGATCGAAGACAGCGTCGCGGCTGCAGGAGCGCAGGCCCCGGCCCCGCGCACCGAAGCGCCGGTTCCGCCTGCATCGGCTTCGGAAGCGCCGGCTGCGGCTCCGGCTGCTGCTGCGCCCGTTGCGGCCCCGGCGGGCGATGCTGCGGCGCTTTCGCCTGCGGTGCGCCGTGCGGTGCTGGAATACGGGATCGATCCTGCCAGCGTGAAGGGCACCGGCAAGGACGGCCGCCTGACCAAGGAAGACGTGATGGCCGCCGCTGCCGCCAAGCAGGCTGCGCCTGCCGCTGCGGTTTCGGCTCCGGTCGCGGCACCTGCCGCATCGGCTCCGGCTGCAGGTCGCAACGAAGAGCGCGTAAAGATGACGCGCCTGCGCCAGACCATCGCCAAGCGCCTGAAAAGCGCGCAGGACACCGCAGCGCTGCTCACCACGTTCAACGATGTGGACATGAGCGCGGTGATGGAAGCCCGCGCCAAGTACAAGGACGTGTTCGAGAAGAAGCACGGCGTGAAGCTTGGCCTGATGTCGTTCTTTGCCAAGGCTTCGGTGCTGGCGCTGAAGGACATTCCTTCGGTCAACGGCCAGATCCAGGGCGATGAGATCGTCTACTTCGACTATGTGGACATCTCGGTCGCGGTTTCGGCCCCCAACGGGTTGGTCGTGCCGGTGGTGCGCAATGTCGACAAGATGAGCTTTGCCGATATCGAAAAGGCCATCGCGAACTACGGCAAGGCCGCGCGGGATGGCACGTTGACCATGGCCGATATGGCGGGCGGCACCTTCACCATCTCGAACGGCGGTGTGTTCGGTGGCCTGATGTCCACCCCGATCATCAACCCGCCGCAGTCCGCCGTGCTGGGCCTGCACCGCATCGAGGACCGCCCTGTCGTCCGCAATGGCGAGATCGTAATCCGCCCGATGATGTATATCGCGCTGTCCTACGACCATCGCATCATTGACGGCAAGGAAGCGGTGACGGCACTGAAGACGATCAAGGAAGCGATTGAGGATCCAACGCGGTTGCTCATCGATTTGTGATTTGTAACAAGACCTTCGTCATTCCCGCGAAGGCGGGAATCCAGACGAGGTCTGACTGGATTCCCGCCTTCGCGGGAATGACGAAGTGATTTGATTGCCGAATTGGTTTGATAGCTAAGTGCCGCTCATGCTGAGCTTGTCGAAGCATGGTCGCGCAACGGAGGCCGAAAATGGCTGAATACGATTACGACGTTCTTGTCATCGGTGCCGGTCCCGGCGGGTATGTGGCCGCCATTCGCGCGGCGCAACTGGGGCTAAAGACCGCTTGTGCCGATGGACGCGAGACGCTGGGCGGGACCTGCCTGAACGTCGGGTGCATTCCGTCAAAAGCGTTGCTGCACGGCTCGGAAAAGTTCGCCGAAGCGGTGGATGGGACGTTTGATACTTATGGCATCAAGACCGGGCCGGTGACGCTGGACCTGACCGCGATGCAGGGCCAGAAGCTGGATTCGGTCAAGCAATTGACCGGCGGCATCGAGTTCCTGTTCAAAAAGAACAAGGTGACATGGCTCAAGGGTTACGCCACGTTCGAAGATGCGCACAGCGTGACTGTGGCTGGCCAGAAGGTCAGCGCCAAGAACATCGTGATCGCCACAGGGTCGAACGTCACCCCCCTGCCCGGCGTGACCGTGGACAACGATGCTGGCATTATCGTGGATAGCACCGGCGCGCTGGCGCTGGATCGCGTGCCCAACCACATGGTGGTGATCGGCGGCGGCGTGATCGGGCTTGAACTGGGCTCGGTCTGGCGCCGTCTGGGTGCGAAAGTCACGGTCGTCGAATTCCTCGACCAGTTGCTGCCCGGCATGGACAGCGACGTGCGCAAGGAAGCGGCCAAGATCTTCAAGAAGCAGGGCATGGACATCAAGCTGGGCACCAAGGTGACCGGCGTTTCGGTGAGCGGCAAGACCGCGACCCTGACCGTCGAACCATCCAAGGGTGGCGAGGCTTCAACCATCGAGGCCGATTGCGTGCTGGTTGCGATTGGACGCCGCCCGAATGTCGATGGCCTTGGCCTCGACAAGATCGGGCTTGAGGTCAATACGCGCGGCCAGATCGAAACCGACCACGATTTTGCCACCAAGGTTCCCGGCGTGTGGGCCGTGGGCGATGTGATCCCCGGCCCGATGCTGGCGCACAAGGCCGAAGACGAAGGCATTGCCGTGGCCGAGAACATTGCGGGCCTGACAGGCATTGTGAATCATGACCTGATCCCGGGCGTGGTCTATACCTTCCCCGAATTTGCAGGCGTTGGCCTGACCGAGGAAGCCGCGCGTGAAAAGGCCAAGGAATCCGGCGGTGACATCAAGGTCGGCAAGTTCCCGATGCTCGCCAACAGCCGTGCCAAGACCAATCATGAGCCGGACGGCTTCGTAAAGGTTATCGCCGACGCCAAGACCGACCGAGTGCTGGGCGTGTGGTGCATCGCTTCAGTTGCCGGAACGATGATCGCGCAGGCCACGCAGGCGATGGAATTCGGCGCGACGAGCGAAGACATCGCCTATACTTGCCATGCGCACCCGACCCATGCCGAGGCGCTGAAAGAAGCAGCGATGGCGGTGACGGGCAAGCCGATTCATATGTGATCTCAGGCTGCCAAGTTGCATGAACAGGGCCGTCCTTCAGGGCGGCCCTTTTCTTTTGCACAGGAAAGGCTTGGCCAATGCGGCGTGACATCCTTGGCTCACGCTGCTAGCGGCCAAGAGGAATAGAGAAAGCACACGAATATCATGGCAGGATACAAGGAACCCGGACTCGACGCACGGCGCGATGCTTCGGCAAATGCACGCGCAAAGGCGATTGAAGCGCTGAAGGCCAAGGCGAAGGCTCCGGTCGATCCGGCGGTACAAGCAGAGCGCATTGCCAAGGCGCAAGCCAAGGAAGCGGCTGAAGCCGAAAAGCGCGCCGCCATCAAGCAGCGCCGCGAAGAAGAGCTGGCCGAAAAGGCCCGGATCGCTGCCGAAAAGGCTGCGCAAGAAGCCGAAGCCGCCCGCATTGCTGCGGAAAAGGCCACCCCGCTTTCCGAAGCCGAACGCAAGGCCGAGCGCGATGCGCGCTATGCCGCGCGCAAGGCGCGGAAGAAGTAGGTTTTGGACAATCTGAAGCTGGCCCCAGCACTCGAAACTGTCCCTTCCCAAGATGCCGCTCCTCCCGCGATGTGGGAGCTTGAAGATGGCGACGAACTGATCGACACAGCCTGCGTGCCCGATGGCGCACGGCTGCGGCTGGTGCGCAATGGCGATGATTTCGTCATCCTGCTCGACCGTAACGAGCTGATGAGCACCGATGTGTGCGCATCCGAAGTGGCGCTGGCGGAAATGACCTGCGCGCGGCTGGGCAAGCTGGCTTCACCGCAGTTGTTGATCGGCGGCTATGGCCTGGGCTTCACGCTACGCGCGGCGCTGGCCGTGCTGGACAGCAGCGCCAGCGTCACCGTGGCCGAGATCGTGCCCGAGATCGTATCGTGGGCCCGCGGAGCAATGCGGCGGCTGACCAACGGCTGTCTTGACGATCCGCGCGTGCAACTGGTCCACGATGACGTGGCGATGCTGATCGACGCGGCACGCGGGGCCTATGATGCCATCCTGCTCGATGTCGACAACGGCCCCGAAGGCCTGACCCGGTGCATCAACGACTGGCTCTATTGCGAACAGGGCCTCGAAGCCGCCGCCCGCGCGCTGCGCCCCGGTGGCATTCTGGCGGTGTGGTCGGCGTTCAAGGACGACAAGTTCGTGGAGCTGCTGCAAAGCACGGGCTTCACCGTAGAAGTCGTCAGCGTCGATGCGGGCGAACAGCCGAAGCCGGGCAAGACACCGCTGGAACACGTGATCTTCTTTGCGACGAAAGGCTGAGTAAGCACACCTTTCATTTGTGCGCTGCGCCGCGCGGCGGTAACCGCAGGCTTTGAATCGCAGGAGTGCCACAATGGCCATTAAGCTTACCCTGACTGAAGATGAAATCGAGATCCTGATCGATGCGATGGATGCCGACATGGAAGGCTATGTCGAAGCCGCGAAGGAAGCGCGCGGGAACAACAACCGCGAGGACGTGAAGACCTTCACCGAAGCGGCAGAGCGCATTCTGGCGCTGAAGAAGAAGCTGGAAGCGCTGATCGGCGAGTAATCGCGTGCGGATCACCCGCCGCCTGATGATGGCTGTTCTGGCTGCGGGCGGGTTGCTGCCGGGGCGCATCGTGGCACAGCGGCGGAATCTGACACTGGACGAATTGCTTGCCCTGCCGATGTCTGCGGCAACGCTGGCGAGCATCCGCCGCGCAGTGGGCACGCCCGGCATGGCGGCGATGTGGCAGGCGGGCGCTGCGCCACCGGTGTTCCTTGCCGATGGGTTGCGCGCAGTAGGCCATGCCGAGCCTGTGACCACGCGCGACCGGTGGCATCTGGGATCGATCACCAAGTCATTCACCGCCACGCTATTTGCGCGCGCGGTGGAGGCGGGTGTGATTGCGTGGGATACGCCGCTTGAGGCCGCCCTGCCCGATGTGCCGCGCCGCCATCGCGCGCTGACGGCGGTGGAACTGCTCAGCCACCATGCGGGGCTTCCCAAGGACATTCCGCTCGGCCCGCTCTTCGCCATGCCGCAATACGGTTCCGGCGCGAGCGAGGCGGACTTGCGCGAAAGCCGCCGCCGCTTTGGCGAACTGGCGTTGAAGATGAAGCCGGTGGCGACGCCGCGCACGGCTTATATCTATTCCAATGCAGGCTATGTGCTGGTGGCGCGGATGCTGGAAGAGGCGACTGGCATGCCGTGGGAGGCGCTGCTGCGGCGCGAGGTGCTGGAGCCTTTGGGGCTCGGCAGCGCGGGCTTCGGGCCGCCGGGTTCATCGAATAGCCATGATCAACCGTGGGGCCATGACGAAGGCCAGCCAATGTTTGCCGACAATCCAGCGTCCATGGCCCCTGCGGGCGGATTGCACATGACTTTGGCCGATCTGGCCGCATGGCTGCGCACGCATCGGGATCAACCAGCATTGCTCAAGCCCGAAAGCTGGCGCGCGTTACACACGCCGCGCTTTGGCAGCCAGATGGCGCTTGGCTGGTTTGTGGAGCCGGACGGCAGCCTGTGGCACAACGGATCGAACACGCGGTGGTATGCCGAGGCGTATATCGAACCGCGCTCCGGCCTGATCATGGCCCAGTGCGGCAATGACATGGCCTTGTTCCGCCGCCAGCGCGCGCTGTTGCCTGCGCTGCGACAGGCGGCCATGATACCGCGATGACGCCGGTTCTGCCCCTGCCCACCACCGATATCGCGCCGCTGATTGGCTTGCTTGATCTGGCGGGCATTGCCGTGTTTGCGCTGACCGGAGCGCTGCTGGCGGCGCAATTGCGGCAGACGTTTGTGACGATGGCGTTCTTTGCGCTGATTACGGGCGTGGGTGGCGGTTCGGTGCGTGACCTGTTGATCGGTGCGCCGGTGTTCTGGGTGCGCGATCCGTGGGTTGCACCGGTCTGCTTGGGTGTGGCCCTGATCGCCTGGTTCACACCGCACCGCTGGTGGGAGCGGCCTATCCTGGAATGGGCGGATGCAGCAGGGCTTGGCGCTTATGCGGTATTGGGCACGGCCAAGGCGCTGGCCTATGGCGTGCCGCCGGTGCCGGCAGTGCTGATGGGCGCAATCACGGGATGCGCGGGCGGGATTATCCGCGATGTGCTGGCAGGCAGGCCATCGATCCTGATGCGGCCTGAGCTTTACGTGACGGCGGCGGCATTGGCTTCAGGCTTGTGCGCGGGTGGTGCAGCGCTGGGGCTGGCGAATGCCGTGGTCTGGCCGGTTGCGGCGCTGGCGGGCTTTGGCTTGCGCGGGGCGGCAGTTTATTGGCGACTGGGGTTGCCGGTTTACAGTTCCGAAAACGCCGGCTGATAGCATTCCATTAGTTCCGTTCGTGTCGAGCCCCTCGACAAGCTCGGGATAAGCTTCGCGCTCTAGCACCAAATCGAGACACGTGGCGCGCAGTGTCTCGACTTCGCTCGACACGAACGGTTTCAGGAGTTTACCTGAAAAAACTAAATCAACCGATCATCTCAACCACGATCTTGCCCATCGCCAAACGGTTTTCGAGCGTAGCGATGGCTTCGCGGCCCTGTTCCAGCGTGAAGCGCTGCGAGACGCGCGGGTTGATTTTGCCCGCTTTCAGCAGCGCGAACAGTTCAGCCACTTCAGCCTTGAACGCCGCAGGCTCGCGCGCGGTCCACGCCCCCCAGAACACACCGCAAACGTCGCAGGATTTCAGCAGGGTAAGGTTCAGCGGCAGGCGCGCGATGCCCGCCGGGAAGCCGACGACGAGGAAGCGCCCTTCCCACGCAATCGCGCGCAGGGCGGGTTCCGAATAGTCGCCGCCGACGATATCATAGACGATATCCGCCCCGGTCGGGCCGCAGGCGGCCTTGAACTGTTCAGCCAGCGCCTTGGACTGGGCCTTGTCAAACGGCGCGCGGCCATAGATCACCACATCGTCCGCACCGGCCTCGCGCGCCACAGCGGCCTTTTCCTCGCTGGAAACCGCCGCAATCACCCGCGCGCCATAGGCTTTCGCCAGTTCTACCGCCGAAAGGCCTACGCCACCCGCCGCGCCCAGCACCAGCACGGTATCACCCGCCTTGATATGCCCGCGATCCTTCAACCCGTGGATCGTGGTGCCGTAGGTCATCAGCAGCGATGCGCCTGTGGCAAAATCCACGTCATCGGGCAACGCGAAGAGGCGGGTGACCGGAGCGATGACCTTTTCGGCCAAGCCGCCGCTGCCGGTCATAGCGATCACACGATCACCTACCGCCCAGCCGGTCACACCCTCGCCCAGCGCTTCGATCGTGCCTGCCAATTCGCTGCCGGGCGCATAGGGACGCTCGGGCTTGAACTGGTACAAATCGCGGATCATCAGCGTGTCGGGGAAATTGATCGAGCAGGCGTGGACGCGCACGAGCACTTCGCCCTTGCCCGGCACCGGATCGGGCAGATCGTCCAGCACCAGCGTTTCAGGTCCACCCGCAGCGTGGGTGCGCAATGTTTTCATCAGGACTCTCCCAAAGCTTGTGCGGAATCAAACCGCTTCGCCATAGGGAAGCAAGTTTTCTGCGGCTTGGGAAGCCCTGTTAAACGCGCAATTAAGCTGCCGCTACGGCATCGGTCCCGTGCGCAAGGAACGGCAGGCCTTCGCGCATCTTGGCCTCGTGCGCGGCAATCGCATCGCCGCGCGCCATGGTCAGGCCCACTTCGTCAAGGCCATTGGTCAGGCAGTGCTTGCGGAAAGCATCGATCTCGAACACGAAGCGGTCCTGAAACGGCGTCGTGACGGTTTGCGCTTCAAGATCGATCGAGACAGGATCGGTCTGCGCCACTTCCATCAGCCGGTCGATGGCCTCTTGCGGCAGGACGACGGTGAGAATGCCGTTCTTGAACGCATTGCCGGAAAAGATGTCGGAGAAAGACGGCGCGATCACGGCCTTGATGCCAAGGTCACCCAATGCCCAGGCAGCATGTTCGCGGCTGGACCCGCAGCCGAAGTTGTCACCCGCGATCAGGATGGGCGAGCCTGCAAATTCTGCGCTGTCAAAGATGTTGTCGGGATCGGCCCGCAAGGCTTCAAATGCGCCACGGCCAAGGCCCTGACGGGTGATCGTTTTCAGCCATTTGGCAGGGATGATTACGTCGGTATCTACGTTCTTGCGGCCGAACGGGATGGCCCGTCCATCGATCTGCTTCACCGGTTCCATGGCGCTGCTATAGCTTTGTGTGGGTGTGATGCAACACTACCTTCGTCATTCCCGCGCAGGCGGGAATCCAGCGCCAATCGAGTCATCGTCGCATTGCGACGGCATTCTTGCGTGACTGGATTCCCGCCTGCGCGGGAATGACGAAAAAGGGGCAGTGGGGAAGGACGATAAGACAGACCTCAATCCGTCAATCAATCCGTCTCTGGCACATCCACTGGTGGAGCCTTGGGCGTGGCCTTCTCAGCGCGTTCCTTGCGGCGCGAGGCATAGAGTAAGGCGGCGGCAAGCGCTGCCGAGCCGACAGCCGCCCCTGCCATGGCAGCCTTTCCGGTCCAATCGGTTTTCTTGGTCACGCTCGGAAACTCCTTGATCGCCAAAGCCTAGATTGGCCGCGTGTCACACAAATGCAAGGATCAGCGCAGGAATTTCCGCAAGTTCATCCACTCCGCCAGCTTTGCATCGAACGTCAGCGCAGCATGGGCCGGGCTGCTGGAAGGCAGGCGCAGCAATTCAATGCCTGTCACACCGGCCAATTGCACCATGCCGATGGCTGCGGATTTTGCGCCATTGAAGGCGATGCACTGCAGCATAGGAAATGAATCGACGAGATTTTCCAGAGGGTTGGCCTGCACGTCGCGGATCGCTGCATCAAGGCTTCCGGGGCGCGTTGCCGATGCGATGGCATCCCACAGCCCGATGCAATTGTTGCGCAGCATTTCTAGCCGCGCTGCGTAATCAAAGTCGGCCAACGGTTCTCCGATCAACGCGCCTACCAGCCGCCAGAACTGGTTGCGCGGATGGGCATAGTACCGCGCGGCGGCAAGGCTTGCTTCACCAGGCAAGCTGCCAAGTATCAGGATGCGAGTACGTTCATCGACGACCGGTGCGAAGGAGACCTTGCGCCCGCTCACGCAGGCGCTGGCGCAGCATCGTCCTTGGCCGCCTCATCCTTGGCAGGCGTCCCGCAGCTCATGCAGAAGCGGAAGAAGGCCATCTTGCGCGTGTTGCAGGCGTGGCAGTGGTCAAACAGCGTCATCCCGCAATGGACGCAGAAATTGGCTTCGGCATCGCCGGTGGTGGAGATGGGTCGGTCGCAGCCGGGGCAGACTTTGGCGCCCATTTTCTTGAACGCCTCATCATGGCTCACGCGGGCGCGGCGGGTCTGTTCGGCCTGCTTTTCCGCTTCCTGCCGCTGCGCCAGATAGGCGCGCATGTTCTTGACGAGGAAATGCCCCGCCGCAAAGGTCAGCGCGATGCCCACCAAGTAGCGGATATAGCCGCCGTAGCTGGGCAGATAGGGCACCAGTTCCACGAAGAACACGAACACCGCAGCCAGCACAAAGCCACGCATCAGCGGCCAGTGATCGCTCTTGCGCTTCTTCATCACCATCCATGCTGCCACGCCCAGCATCGGCAGCGTGATGAGCAACCGCAGCCCGAAGACGCGCAGTTCCTGCCAGAACATCGCGCGTTCCTGCGCCGGGATGGCAGCATCGATCAGTGCGTTTTGCTGCGTGTTCAGGGCATTTTCACGCTGGTCGAGCGGGGCGCGCTGGTTTTCCAGATCGGCAATTGCCTGCTGGATCGCGCGCTCGTTGCCCTTCAGTTGTTCCAACTCGCGGGTGCGGGTGATGACTTCGGGATCCTGCTGCGGATTGGTGGTGGCGGTGCGGGCGGCAATCCACGCGCGGAACGTCTCTTCCGCTGTGCCTGATTGCCGCTGCGCCTGTTCCAGCTGCAGTCGCTGGATATTCAGCTTGTCGTCAATCGCCACCCTTTGCGCCTGAAGCTGGCGCACCTGTTCGCGGATTTGGCGGACTTGCGGTGTGTCCTCGGCCGGGGCGGTGTAGACTTGGCTCTCCACCATCGGCAGATCGCCGATCACCAGATTGCCAAGGCCGATGATGAAGCCCGCAAAGACAATGGAAACCAGCCACAGCACGCCGCGATAGAGCCGTTCTGGCACACGCACGCCTTTGATTACGTCCATGGGTGGGTCCTCCTCTTTGTCGGTGAAGCTAGTGGGGCGTCGCATCGTTGTAAACGCAAGGCAGGGCCACGACCAATCCCGCTCACCCTGAGCTTGTCGAAGGGTGCTGGCGTGACCGTCGTGCCAGATGCTTCGACAGGCTCAGCATGAGCGGGTATCTCGGTTGTCAGGGTTTACCGCGTCACCAGCGGGCTCACCCGGTCGCGCGCCATTTCCCACGCTTGCCACTTGTCCCCCAGCCCGGGGTGGTCAATCGCGCCTTCGCGCATCGCTGCAGCGGCCTGTGCGGCAGGCAGTGGTGGCAAAGGCCCGCCATCGCCCATCACCAGTTCGTCGCCCAGCAGACGAAAGCCTTGCGGCGCGGGGCGGAAAGCCTGCACCACGGTCATCACATTGCTGCCGCTTTGCACCACATCGATAACCAGCGCATCGACATCGCCGGCGGGCGTGCCGACCTTTACCTGCCGCGCAATCGCGCAGTCGGGCCACTGCGCCGCGCCGCCGGTGATGAAGGCGCGCGCCTTGTCGTCCTGCTCTTTGGGCGTGGGGCCTTCAAAGCTCTGTAGCTGCCGACTGCCATCGCCGCGCATGCACAGCGATTGCGGCTGATAGCTCGCCCCCGCAGGCAGTTCCGACGCGGTCCAGAAGGCATGGGCCATCAGGAACCCCGCCAACTGGAGCGCAGCGGTAGGAAGGACCGCCATGCCTGTCTCAGCCGATCAGCTTGCGCACGTCGGTCAACCGCCCGGTCACCGCTGCGGCTGCCGCCATCGCGGGGCTGACCAGATGGGTGCGTGCGCCCGGCCCTTGGCGGCCAACGAAATTGCGGTTCGAGGTAGATGCGCAGCGTTCGCCCGCAGGCACCTTGTCCGGGTTCATGCCGAGGCACGCCGAACAGCCCGGCTCGCGCCATTCGAAACCCGCTTCGATGAATACGCGGTCCAGCCCCTCGTCCTCGGCCATCTTCTTCACAAGGCCGGAACCGGGGACGACGATGGCCCACTTCACGTTACTGGCCTTCTTGCGGCCCTTGAGCACGGCGGCGGCAGCGCGCATGTCTTCGATGCGGCTGTTGGTGCACGAACCGATGAAGATGTTCTGCACCTCCACGTCCTCCATGCGCTGTCCGGGCGTCAGGCCCATATAGGCAAGGCTGGCCTTGGCGGCTTCCTGCTTCGAAGGATCGGCAAACGATTCCGGTGCAGGCACAACGCCTGAAATCGGCAGCACATCCTCAGGGCTGGTGCCCCAGGTGACCGAGGGCGCAATGTCGCTGGCATTGATCACCACGACCTTGTCATAGGTCGCGCCCGGATCGGTGGCGAGGCTGGTCCACCAGGCCACGGCCTTGTCCCAATCGGCACCCTTGGGCGCGTAGGGACGGCCCTTGATATAGGCGTTGGTCTTTTCATCCGGCGCGCAGAGCCCTGCCCGCGCGCCGTGTTCGATCGCCATGTTCGAGATGGTCAACCGGCCTTCGATGGACAGATCGCGAATGACCTGCCCGGTATATTCGATGACCGATCCGGTCCCGCCAGCCGCGCCCAGTACGCCGGTGATGTGCAGCACCACGTCCTTGGCCGTCACGCCCGGCAGCAGCGTGCCCTCGACGCGCACTTCCATGCTTTTGGACTGCTTGAGCAGCAGCGTCTGCGTGGCGAGCACGTGCTCCACTTCGCTGGTGCCGATGCCAAAGGCCAGCGCACCCAGCCCGCCGTGGCAGGCGGTGTGGCTGTCGCCGCACACGATGGTCGCGCCCGGCAGCGAAAAGCCCTGCTCCGGCCCGACGACATGGACAATGCCCTGCTCCGCATCGGCATCACCGATATAGCGGATGCCGAATTCGGGCGCATTGCGCTCCAGCGCTTCCAACTGCTGCGCTGATTCAAAATCGGCAATCGGCACGCGTGCGCCATCGGCGGTGCGGCGCGCGGTGGTGGGCAGGTTGTGATCGGGCACCGCCAGCGTGAGATCGGGGCGGCGCACCTTGCGGCCTGCCACGCGCAGCGCTTCGAACGCCTGCGGGCTGGTCACTTCATGCACCAGATGCCGGTCGATATAGATCAGGGCCGTGCCATCATCACGCTGTTCGACAACGTGGGCGTCCCAGATCTTCTGGTAAAGTGTGCGCGGATTGTGGGTCATAGGCCAAAGCGGTTAGGCCCGCCCTGCCTGCATTTCAAGCAGGAAAGGGCGGGCCTTGGATGTCTTGAGCGTAATTTTGTTACTCGGTGCGGTTACATTCAACCACGTCGATTAGCCCCTGCGGCCATCACGATCACGCTTTTCAATGCGCAGGCGCTGGTTGATAGTGTCGACGCGGCGTTCGAGCGTGCGGAACTCACCCACCGACAACCCGCGATTGGCAAGGCGGGTATAGGTCTGCTTGATGTCGCGGGCATCGCGGCGCAGGCCCTGTGCTTCCCGCGGAGAGATGGCGCGGTTCTGCTGGGCGCGGGCGATGCGGTTGTCCAACTGCCAGATATCGCGGCGGATTTCGGCGTTGCGGGCGGGCGTCAGATAGGATGCCTCGGCACGGTTTCCACCGGGGAAGCGATCACCATCGCGGCCATAGCTGTGGGCCGATGCGGTTCCGCCAAAACCGGTGGCGATCATCGTGGAAAGGGCGACTGCGATAATGGTCTTGCGCATTGGATTGCTCCTCATTGGGTTGCTGAAGCCAAATTGCCACCCGCCGCCTGAACGCCAGAAAAACAACCCGTCGCGACTTTCGGGCAAAGTGTAAGAATGTGTCGCGGGGCGCGCCCGTGCGTTGTATGGGAGCGCCATGCAGTTCGTGATTGCCCTTCTGATTATCGTCGCCACCGTCCTCGCCATGGAATTCGTGGCGTGGTCCAGCCACAAATATATCATGCACGGCTTCGGCTGGGGCTGGCACCGCGATCACCATGAACCGCACGAAGGCTTCTTCGAAAAGAATGACCTTTACGGCGTGGTCGGCGCGGTCATCTCGATCAGCTTCTTCGCCATCGGCAGCCCGCTGGTGCTGGGCGATAGCGCGTGGTGGCCCGGCACTTTCATCGGCCTTGGTGTGATGGCCTATGGCGCGATCTACACCCTGATCCACGACGGCATCGTCCACCAGCGCTGGTTCCGCTGGGTCCCCAAACGCGGCTATGCCAAGCGACTGGTGCAGGCCCACAAACTGCACCACGCCACGATCGGCAAGGAAGGCGGGGTCAGCTTCGGGTTTATCTTCGCGCGTGATCCGGTGGTGTTGAAGAAGGAACTTCGCGTGCAACGGGAGCGGGGGATTGCGGTGCTGCGGGAGGCGGTGGAGGGTTAGGCTGCGTCAGAAGTTTGCGCAGCTTCTTCATCTTTCGGCCGTTTTTTCCAGAAGCGAACACGCATGCCGAAACGATGCAATACCCAGCGCAAAACAACGATCAACAGCGCAACAGGAAGCAAAGCCGCCGCTGCATAGATGATAGCAGCAATGGAAACGCCAATCGTTGTCTTCGTCGATCTTAGCGCCGTCAGGATCGGCCGTCCGAACCCAAGCTGAGAGTCGCCAAAATAGGGTTGATACTGAATTTTAACGGCACTGAAGCGGATTCGGCCACGATATTGCTGCAGTTTGGAACGCGATTCATCGACTTCCTCATTCACGTCAGCAATGGCTCTTTCAGCCGCAATCAGCTCCTCAACCCCGCCCCGGTTGTTCTTCAAAATTTCAGTTAGCTTGTCGCGCAACACAAGCCGTGATTGCAGCCGCGCTTCGGTATCGATGATACTTTCGGAAAGATCCTCCCCGTCACGAACGGACGAAACCAATTCACCGCCGAGTTCCGTTGCAGGCTTCGATAATGCCTTCTCAAACGCCCCGGCTTCACTCGCAGCAACCTGAAGTTCGACTTCGCCATAGGCATCAATTCCATCGCTGCTAGCCTGCGAAGTCCGCATCACCCGGCATTTCGGCGCCATCCCCTCACAGATTGCAGTGTGAGCCCGCTGCAATTGCGCAACCTTATCGCCGCTGATTTGAAATCCAAAGCCATAGGAATAAGCGATCTGGGGTTGGGACGCCGTGGGCGGTGGTTGAACGGCTGACGACGCTTCTGCCGGTTCTTCTACATTCAGGTTTGCCGCCATCATTCGGGCCCGAGGTGCATCTCCGCCGAACAGGTCTGATGCCTTCGGTTTTTCCAAAGCCTCGGCAAAACCAAATTTGTTCTGAGGCGCATCCCCATCGCCTTCCGATGGTTCAATCTGAGCAATTACATCTTCTGCGGCAGACTCAGCTGGCTTTTCACTACAAGCGGTCAGCAGAGCCAAAACAAACAAAGTAGAGATACGTTTGCCCATTGTCGGCCCTTGTCGCAGATATTGCCTAGAGGACCGCCGTATTGTCGACCGATGCCCTTTGTCTGTTTAAACCCGCAAGCAACGCTTAAAGCAATCGTGCAAATCAAGCTAACCTGATCTCATTCAGCACGCCCTTCGCCAGATTGCGGAAGCGTAGCGCGTCAGACACCGAGATGTCCTGATTGTGCGCAGCGGCGTTGCGAAGGGCGCGCATTTCTCCGATCATGCCGACGGTGCGTGCGGGCAGCACCCCGCGTTGCTGGAGGGCGCGGCTGGCCTTTGCGGCGTCGGTGCTGGCAAGCGAGTGCGCCAGCGCAAGGCCCTGCAACGCCTCTTCCACGCGCGACCATGAATCGAGCACGGCGGCATTGGGCGACAGGTCGAGCAGCTTGATGAAGCGCCCGTGATCGCCGGTCAGCGCTATTTCCGGGCCATCCGGCTCGGCCACTACCGGCGACGCTTCGGATTCCAGCCGGTCCAGCCGTCCCGCAAAGCGCGCCGCCTTGTCGCCCCAGCTCAATTCATCCAGCCGCGCCAGCAGGGTCAGCAGCGGGCGGCGGAACACCAGCGCGATCACCAGCGCCGCCAGCGGCCACGCCAGCGCGCCGAACAGGTCCACAGCCCTGGAAAACCAGTCCTCCGCAGGGCCAATGGTCAGCGAAATCATCGGGCGAATCCGTTCCGTTCGAGTCCCTCCAGACTCTATCCGAAATGGAACAAAAGTGGAACGATGTTCACAACGCACCACGTCGCAACACGAATGTGCAAATCACGTGATCATCAGTGGCCAATGCACGCATGGCCCATTATGCCACCGTGGCTATGCATCGAACCGATAACCCAGCCCGGCGATGACGTGGGTCTACACAGCCAGTCTGGCACTCACGGGCCTTGCGGCGCTGGGCGGCTACGCTGTTTATGATAGCCAGCGTCCGGGGTATGGCGATAAACCATCGCACACTTGCATGGCTGATGCGCCAGCCGTCCCGCCCCCGTCTGGCCGCGTTTTTCATGTCGATCCCGCACGTGGGCGGGACGATGGCGATGGGTCAGCCGCCCGTCCCTGGGCAAGCCTTGACCGGATCGTGGCGGGCGGACTCGTTGGCGACGACACGCGCGCGCCGCGTCTGGTGGATCGCGCGATTGCGAAGTTCCGCAAGGGCCGGATCGTCAGTCCACCAATGCACGCCAATGGGCACGCGGTGGTGCATGGCGGCGATACGATCCTGCTGGCCTCTGGAGACTATGGCAGCCTGCTGCTTTCCGGTCTGGCAAACCGTGCGCCGGTAACCATTGCAGCGGCCCCCGGCGCTACGCCGCGCTTCCAGAATATTGCCGTCCATGATCTGGTGAACTTCGTGTTCCGCGATCTGGTGGTTGCGCCTGATCGTCGGCCAGAAACCGGCTATCTGGTAACCACGCGCCCACTGGCCGATGTGCGGCCTTCGCATAATGTGCGGTTCACCGGTCTTGCCATCGATGGCGCGGGCAGCATCGCGCAGACCGATCCGGTCGTCTGGGCCAACACGTCTGCCAATGGCGTGATGCTGTTTGGTGAATGCCTTGGCCTTGAAAAGAGCACGGTGCGTGATACGCACATTGCCGTGGTCATCTACCGCTCCGCCAAGATCAGGGTGGAAGACACCGAAATCAGGGACTTTTCGGTCGACGGGATAGACTTTTCCGGCAATGACATTGTCATCAGAAACAATGTTATCCGCGATCATTGGCCGACTGGAGACACGCTTCATCCCGATTGCATGCAAGGCCAATCAGGGCCGAACCTGCCCACGTTTGGCCCCGTCGAAATCACCGGCAATATCTGCCTTTCCGATACGGCGTTGGCGCGCCAATCGCGCGATCTGCAAGGCATCAACATCTTTGATGGCCGCTGGGACGACGTGCGCATAACCTGCAATTTGGTGCGGCCGACCGTGGCTCACGCAATAGCGCTCTATGGTGTGGACAAAGCACATATCTCCAGAAACGTGGTGGTAGGCTGGCCCGGCCCGATCTTTCCATGGATTGTCGCCATGCCTTCAAAGGAAGGACGCCACCCGTCTGCCAATGTGATTACCGCAAACAGCGCTCCTGCCTATCTGAACGCCATTCATGGCAGTGCGCAGCCCCCGCAGACGCTGATCAAGGCGATAGGTCTTTATAGAAACGATTACGTCATCACGGAGGCTTTGTCGGAACCTGTGCGCGGCGTTGCGCTGATCAACAATGCATGGCTGCCGCCGGGGCCTGATATGGGCGGGGACAACCGCTTCCGCAAAGGAACGGGGCCTGATCGAGCCAAATCCCTTTCGGTCGAACAGGCAAGAGCATTGCTGGCACGCACCTGTCAGGAATGAGCGCTATTCCGCGCGCGTCCAGATCCATGCGCCCATGATACCCATTGTGCCCGCCGGGATCAGCACCCACGGCCAGCCTGCGGTCACGGCGGTTAACACCACGCCAAACGCCATGGCCGCCAGCGCGCCGATCTTGCCCTTGCGCGAAATCGCGCGCCGGGTTTTCCAATCCCGCAAAGGCGGGCCATAGCGCGGATGATCGAGCAGCCGCTGTTCCCACGCCGGGTTGGACCGGGCAAAGCAGAACGCGGCTAGCAGCATGAACGGCACGGTGGGCAGGAGCGGCAGGAATGCGCCCAGCGTGCCCAGCGCTACACTGATGACACCGCCTGCCAGATAGAGGTGGCGGCGCAAGTCCTAACTCAGGCCGCAGCGGCAAGGCGTGCGGCATGTTCGCGCACCAGCGCAATCATGTTGGGCACGCCCTGGGTGCGGTTTGAGGACAGCTGCTTTTTCAGATCAAACGGCCCCAGCGCCTCGGCAATGTCGGTTGCAGCCACTTCGGGCGCCGGCCGGTCTTGCACCGCCGACAGCACCAGCGCGACGATACCCTTGGTGATCGCCGCGTTGCTATCGGCCAGAAAGTGCAGTGTGCCGTCATCGGTTTGCGTCGGGTAAACCCACACGCTGGCCGAACAGCCGCGCACCAGCGTGGCATCGGTTTTCAGCGCATCGGGCATGTCTTCCAGCTCGCGCCCCAGCTCGATCAGCAGGCGATAGCGCTCATCGCCATCGAGGAATTCATACTCTTCCAGAATATCATCAAGTTTGCGCATGGGCCGCATTTAGCGAGTGGTTGGGGTGGCGTCCACCGCCCGGTGGGGCAAGCTATCCCGAAATCCCGCCCGGCCGCATCAGCGCATACCAGATGACATAGAGCCACGACAGAATCCCATGCACGGCCGCCCAGATGATTGACTTGTGCAGGCTCCACGAGATGGTGACCGCAATGGCGGAGCCTAGGCCGATGCCCGCCTTGGCGGCGCCCTCGCCTTTCCCGCTCACAGGTCTACCCCGGCGGCGATGGCTTCCAGCTTGCGCAACCGTTCGCGCATGTCGGCAAGGTCGATCAGATTAGCGGCACCGCCGGTTTCATGGCGTTCAAGTTCCAGCCGCTTCAAGGCCAGCCACCCATCCCACCCGCGCAAGGCGGCCAAGGCGATCATGGCAAGGCCGGTCAGGCCCGATAATGCTGTGACAAGTTCGGAAGTCATATCGGCAACTCCCTGTTGCAAAAGGGTTCACTTCTCGCGCAGCTGCTCAATCTTGCGCGAGAGGCGGCGGGTTTCGCCATCATCGGTGGCAATACGTTCCAGCACTTCAAGCCGCTGGCGCAATTCTGTCAGTTCGCGTTCGAGGCTGGCGGTATAGGCTGCGTCGGCATCGGCGCGCTCGTATCCGCCGCCACGATGCTTATCCCGGTTCATGCGGATATTGGCGAAAGCGATGATCGCAACGATGGCAACCATGGCACTCCAAAAAGACATTGCGGCGCTTCCTCAATTGACTTTGATATCGCGCAGGTTTTCGATGCGCAGGGCAAGATCGGCGTTGTTATCGGTTGCGATGCGTTCGAGTACGCGGACTCGTTGCTCCAGCCGCTCGGCCTGCGCGGCATACTGCGCGGCCTTTTCGGCGGTGTGCTTTGACAGGAGTTCAAGTTCGCGCTCACGGAAAGCGAGGCGGCGCTTGTAGGCATCTGCCAGAACGCTGACGACGATGGCGAGGCCGATCATCAGCGCACCCAGCGCCAGTGTGTCTTCCATGGTCATCCGGCTCTTCCTTCCCTTGCAGTTTCGGATTTGGCGGGCGTGCTTCGCAGCGCCTCGATCTGGCTGGCCACGTCAAAGCCACGGTCGGTAACAATCGCCTCGACATTGGCAAGGCGCCGGTGCGTGGCTTCAAGCTGTTGGCGTAAAACGGCATTTTCCTCGCGCAGCCTGGTCATCGCTTGATCATCTGTCCGCTGCGTCGTGCCGCCCCACTCATCTTCCAGCGGATATCCATGGCGGGCGCGGATCCAGTTGTTGACGATCCAGCCGCCGGTCGAGATCACGATGATGGCGAGCACAAATTCTGGTCCGCCCCAATCCATCACACGTTCCGGTCTTCAAGCGCGGCGCTATCACGGCGCAACGCTTCGATCTGCGAGGCGGTATCGAACCCCTTGTCGGTGACGATCCGCTCCAGCACGCGGACGCGCTCTTCAAGTTGGCGGGTGTGCTGGGCGTATTGGGCGGCCTTTTCGGCGCTCAGTTCGGCGGTGGCTTTGATCTGCAGTTCGGCAATCTTCTGACGGTGTTTTGTCCAGATCGCGATCATCGGAATAAACAGCGCGACGATGGCAATGAGTGGGCCAAGAGTGGCAGGTCCCATGATGTTAAGTCCCCCTCAGGACGAGTTAGGTGTGTCTAGGTGCAGTTAGGTGTGTCTAGGTGCAGTTCAGCGCAGCTTCTCGATTTCGGCCGAAAGGCGCGGGTTCGAGTTGACATAGAAGCTTTCCACATCGGCCAGACGGCGATCAATATCGCGGAAGCTGGCGCGCACTTCGCGCGCGGTGCGGGCCGGTGATTGGCGCACGCCCTGCCAGAACTTCTGCTCCTCGCGGTCACTGTAAAGATGCGGCGGCTTCTTGTTCGCCAGCAAGCCAAGTGCGAAATAGAGCATGAATGGCCAGCCCATCGAGAAGGCCAGGATCAGAAAGCCCAAGCGGATCCACAGCGCATCGACGCCAGTGTAATCGGCAATCCCGGCGCAGACGCCCATGAACTTGCCATTGACCTTGTCACGGTAAAAGCGGGTGCGTGGGCTGCTCACTTTGCGGTCCTTCCCTGTTCGGCGAACATGCGGTCCAGTTCGCGCAGTTTCTGGTTGTCGATCTCACGGTCGTGCGTGATGCGCGCCGGTTTGAAGTCAGGGTTGTCGGATGCGACGAGCCGCTCAACCGTATCCATGCGTTCATCCAATCGCTTGGCGAGCTGGTAGAGCTCCTCCAGCAGCGCTTCATCACCGCTGGTCAGGGTGGGCGCGGTTTTCCACTTGGTGATGTAGTGGAGGATCAGCCAGGGCAGGCCGACGAAGAGCATGCCGACGACACCGATGGGAACGAGTACGTCTTCCATGGCTCAACCTTCCTTGCCAAGCTGGCGCTTCATTGCTTCGAGTTCCTCGTCGATCTTGTCCTGCCCGGCCAGCGCTGCAATCTCGTCGGCGAGGCTTGGCTTGCCCGAACCGTCGGCGAGACCCAGTGCATCGGCGCGGCCCTCGGCATAATCGACGCGGCGTTCGAGCTGGTCGAAACGGGCGAGCGCATCGTCCACACGCTCGCTGGCCAGCAGCGTGCGCAGGCGGACGCGGTTTTCGGCGCTTTCGAGGCGGGCGGCGATAGCAGTCTGACGGCTGCGGGCTTCGCGCAGGCGGGTCTGCAGCTTTTCGATGTCCTGCTCATAAGCGCGCATCGCATCATCGAGCACGGTGATCTCGCTGCGAAGCTGATCGCCCATATCGGCGGCCTTCTTCTTTTCAACCAGAGCGGCGCGGGCCAGATCTTCGCGGTCCTTCGACAGCGCGAGCTGGGCCTTTTCCGCCCAATCGGCCTGAAGTCGGTCGAGCTTCGCCACATGGCGGCCCATTTCCTTCTGATCGGCAATGGTGCGGGCGGCAGAAGCGCGGACTTCGACAAGCGTTTCTTCCATTTCCATGATGATCATGCGGATCATCTTGGCTGGATCATCAGCCTTATCGAGCAGATCGTTGAAATTGGCGGCGATGATGTCGCGAGTCCGCGAGAAGATGCCCATCAGGTTTACTCCTGGTTTGAAATTGGAAGACTTGAACGAAGCATTGGGCGAGGCACCGTTGCTCTGGCCGAACGCGGTGTTGGCAGACGTGCGGAGACGATCCAGTTCTGCGTCAAAGCGCGTGGTGCGTCCACCCGCTTTGCCTTCCGGCCGGATCGGGGAAAGTTCATCGGCCATCATGCAAGCTCTCCGGTGATTGCCGCGGTCGAAGCGACGACGTTCAGCACAGAGTTCACTTGCTGGCTAAGCGCGAAGCAGCACAGCACCACCATCGCCCCGATGCTGGCGAGGCTAGCGCGTCCGAGCTGGGTGGAAAAGAAGCGGGCGGTGTACATCTGAATGACCTTTCGGCGGATGGGATCGGCTGACTGCCGGGTTGTTAATGGTACAGCAAGCAGCGTGCCAAACTGCGCCAAGGCCCGATTTCCCGGACTTTTCGCGCGTTCTGCACTTTTCATGTTGGCAAATCTTGCGAAGGCTTGGGAAAATGCGCTAATCTTCAGGCATGGATCGTGAAACGCAATTCTTGGGCCAATCGGGCGCGTTTCTGGACGCGGTGGAACGGGCCAGCCGCGCCGCGCCGATGCGCCGGCCGGTGCTGGTGATCGGAGAGCGCGGGACCGGCAAGGAATTGATCGCCGAACGCCTTCACCGCCTGTCATCACGCTGGACCGAACCGCTGGTGACGATGAACTGCGCGGCCTTGCCCGAAACGCTGATCGAGGCCGAATTGTTCGGGCATGAAGCCGGTGCCTTTACCGGCGCAACCCGCGCCCGCACTGGGCGGTTTGAAGAGGCGGACAAGGGCACGCTGTTCCTTGATGAACTGGGCACGCTGTCCATGGGCGCGCAGGAGCGACTGCTGCGCGCGGTGGAATATGGCGAAGTAACCCGCATCGGATCGAACAAGCCGGTGCGGGTGGATGTGCGCATTGTGGCGGCGACCAACGAGGACCTGCCCAAGATGGCCGAACAAGGCCGGTTCCGACCCGACTTGCTTGACCGGCTAAGCTTTGAAGTGATCACCCTGCCCCCGCTGCGCGTGCGCGAAGGGGATGTGGCGGTGCTGGCCGAATACTTCGGGCGGCGCATGGCGGCGGAACTGCAATGGGACGCCTGGCCCGGCTTTGCACTATCGGTGCAAAAGGCGATGGAAGACTATCTGTGGCCCGGCAACGTGCGCGAATTGCGCAACGTGGTGGAGCGCGCGGTCTATCGCTGGGATGATGGCACGCAGCCGGTGGGCCATGTGCAGTTCGATCCGTTTGAAAGCCCATGGAAGCCGGTAGGGCCACCCCGCGCTGAAGCAGTGGCAGAAGGCGAAGCGGTGTTGCCGGTGCGTGCTGTGCCAACGGCGGATTTCGATGGGGTAAGCGATCTGCGCGCCGCCGTGGACACGCACGAGCGCGCGATCATCGAACACCATCTGGGCCGCAACCGCTATAACCAGCGCCAGACCGCCAAAGCGCTGGGGCTGACGTATGACCAGTTGCGGCATTGCATGAAGAAGCATGGGCTGGGGGAGCGGGGATAGGTCCGAAAAGAAGGCTGTTTCACGCAGAGACGCAGAGAAGAAATAGAGACGCGGAGATGTGGCGCTTGCGGCGCAGCCGCTTACAAAATTGAAACTCGCGCATCCGAACGGATCTGTAAAAATAGGCCTGCGGCGCTCTCGACTTCTCTGCGTCTCTCCTTCTCCTCTGCGCCTCTGCGTGAAACACTCTTTCTTGCGCCACCATAGAAACCCGGTAACGCCGCAACAACGATGTCCCTAACCCGCCTCACCCTGCGCGATTTTCGCAATCATGCTGCTACGCGGCTGGATGGGATGTGCGCGTTCAACGTGCTGGTGGGGGAAAACGGCGCGGGCAAGACCAATGTGCTGGAGGCGATCAGCCTGCTGGCACCGGGGCGCGGGCTGCGGCGCGCACAGCCTGCGGAAATGGCGGGGCGCGATGGCGACGGCGGGTTTGCCGTGGTGGCCGACATGGAGGACGGCGCAGTACAGATCGGCACCGCCACCGAGGCGCAGGCCCCCAATCGCCGCACGGTGCGCATCAACGGCGCCGAAGGTCCAGCGGCGCGGCTGGCGGAGTGGCTCTCGATCACCTGGCTGACCCCTGCGATGGACCGGATCTTTGCCGAAAGCGCGGGATCGCGGCGGCGGTTTCTGGACCGGCTGGTGCTGGCGCGCGAACCGATCCATGCGCGCAATGCCACCCGCTATGAAACCGCGCTGCGCGAACGCAACCGGCTGCTGAGCGAACCGGCTGAGCCTGATGCGCTGTGGCTGGACGGGATCGAAGCGCAGATGGCCGAAGCGGGCGCGGCGATGGCAGCGGCGCGCGCAGGCCTGGTGGCCGATCTGGGGCGCGTGCTGGAAACCGTGCCCGAACAGCCCTTTGCCCGGCCTGCCTTGACCTATGCCAGCGATGTGCCGCCAGAGGCCGAGGCGCTGCGGGTAATGCTGCGCGAAGGACGGCGGCGGGATCGGGCGGCGGGGCGATCGCTTACCGGGCCGCACCGCGATGATTTGGCGGTCATGCTGGCAGCTAAGAATTCACCGGCGGCGGACTGTTCCACCGGAGAGCAGAAAGCGATGCTGATCGCCATCGTGCTGGCCCATGCTGGCCTGACTGCAGGGGACCGGCCCCGCCTGTTGCTGCTGGACGAAATCGCCGCGCATCTCGATCCGGTGCGGCGCGCGGCACTGTTTGAACGGCTGGCCATGAGCGGCGCGCAAGTGTGGATGACCGGCACCGAGATGGCCCCGTTCGCCGATATTGCCGGACAGAGCGCGGTGTGGAGTGTGTGTGATGGGGTTGCCACCAAGCTCTAACCTAAAATGGCGAGAACCCCATTCGTCACCCCGGGCTTGATCCGGGGTCCCGCTACTTTCGCTACCGTTGCCAAGAACAGCCTTGTCCCGGGTCAAGCCCGGGACGACGAAGAGTTTGAGTCTGGCACGCGGTAAATCAGGAGAACACGTCCACCGGCGACGGGTTCTTCGGGTCTGGCCCGAAGCGGTTGGCGCCGCGGGTGCCTTCGAGGCACATCAGCACGAAGATGGCGAACCAGCCGAAGAACGGGATGATCCACAGCAGCAAGAGCCAACCGGTGCGGCCCTGATCGTGCAGGCGGCGCACGGATACGGCAAGGCCGGGGACGAGGCTGGCCAGCCAGAACAGGCTGCCGATCCAGCCGCCTGCCCCGACCATGCGCGAACCATAGACGAATGCGCCGCCCCCGCGTTGCACATCATTGGTGCCGAACACGATGTTCAGCCCCACCATCACAAGGATGTAGAACAGCGCGAAGGACCAGTACTCCTTGCGCCGCGAACGGCCCGAAAACTGGGCATAGCGGCGGTAAGGCAGGATCATCCAGTTCATTGCGCTGTTCTTCCGTCAGCAAGCCTTAGCCAAATACATCGTAACCAGCCGGGTTCTTCGGATCATCGCCAAAGCGGTTGGTGCCGGTGGTGCCGGGCAGTGCCATCAGCACGATAAAGCCGATGCTGATCAACCCGCCGATGACCGGGATAGCCCCGCCCACAATAAAGCCCAGATACCACCAGCCCGACATATCGCGATCATGCAGACGGCGCACGCCGACCGAGATCGAGGGGATGAAGCTGGCCAGCGCGAACAGGCCGAACAGCACCGCGCCGAGCCAAAACAGCGGGCCGAATTCGGGCACCACAGGAGCCGCACCATCAGGCGATGGCAGGCCTGCGGTAAACGCATTCATAAGGCCACCGGCCAGCATCATCCCACCAAAAACCAGATAGACGAGGGTGATGAACAGCGCGAACATCCAGTATTCCTTGCGCCGCGAACGGCCTGAAAACTCGGCATAGCGCCGGTACGGCATCAACATCCATTCCATGAATTTCCCCCTCGACAGGTATGAGACGGCCAAGTCACCACGGATTACGCGCGGCTGCAAGTATGCGCGGTCACATCGGTGGAAGATTTGGGGGTGGAATTAGAGCGAGGAGCTAGAGCGCCATGACGGAAATCTACACCACCACCGTGCGTGTGCATCGCGTTTGGCGCAGACCGCTCTAAAGCCAGCCCGCCTCGCGGTACCACGCAGCGGTGGCGTGAAGGCCCATCGGCGTTTCGACTTGCGGGGTCCACAGCGCGGGCGGCGGCTGCATCCCCTCGCCCACGCGCCAATCGGGATGGCACATGTAGCCGACGCGATCCATCGTCAGCTTGGCGCCCTTGCCCCGGAACCGCGCATCCAGCTTTGCGCCTAAGCGAAGCATGCTGGCGGGCAGGTTGATCGGCGTTGCGCGCCTGCCCACGGCCATGCCGATGGCGCGCGCCAGATCGTTGTGGCTCCAGCCGCCGGGCCTGCCGTCGTCAGGCTCGAACGTCAGGTGCGTCACCTCTTCACTGCCCGGGATCAGTGCAAGCAGCAGCCGCGCCAGATCATTGACGTGGATGATCGACAGGTGCCCTTGCGGCGGAAGTGGCACCACCCCGCGCCGGGCCAGCTTGAACAGCTCAAACATCTCGGTATCGCGCGGGCCATAGACGGCGGGTGGGCGCACGACGGTCCAATCCAGACTGCTGGCTTTAACGATCTTTTCCCCGCGCAGCTTGGACTGGCCATAGACCGACAGGTCTGGCTCGCGCGCTGAGAGCGAGGAGACGTGGACAAAGCGCGGCACGCCAGCATCAAGCGCGGCGTTGACCACGTTCAGCGTGCCCCAGACATTGCCATCCTCAAAGCCTTGAGCATCGGGCGCATTGACCACGCCTGCGATGTGCAGCACCACGCTGGCCCGGCCGACCAGTCGCTGAAGCGCGCGCTTGTCTTGCAAGTCGCCCTGCACCCATTCCACCCCGGCGCGGGCATCCTGCGGACGGCGGGCCAGCGCGCGCACTTCAATCCCGGCACGCGCGGCGTAATCGAGCACAGCCTGTCCGACGAAGCCAGTGGCCCCGGTAATCGCCAGCAATTCACCCGCCATTACAACAGCACCAGCTGGTCGCGATGGATCAATGCTGAGCGCGGAGCATAGCCCAGCAGGGCTTCGTGTTCACGGCTGTGATGGCCTTTGAGGGCGAGGCATTCCGCCGCATCATATTCCGACAGACCACGCGCGATGGTCTGGCCGTCGGGACCGATGACCGCGATGGCATCCCCGCGCTGAAAATCCCCGTCAACTGCGGTGATCCCGGCGGCGAGCAGGCTGGAGCCTTTGGCAAGAGCGGCGGCGGCTCCGGCATCGACCGACACGCTCCCACGCATCCGCATCCGCCCGCCGAGCCACGCCTTGCGCGCCTGCTGCCGCCCGCGGGGCAGGAACAGCGTGCCCCGGTCTGCGCTGAGGGCCGCGCTGATCGGAGACGTGGGCTGGCCGTCGATAATCGCCAGCGCCATGCCTGCCAATTCGGCAATTTCGGCGGCTTGCAGCTTCGATGTCATCCCGCCTGATCCGAGGCCTGAGGACGACCCGCCAGTCGCCATGGCATGAATTTCGGGCGTAACGCCGCGCACCACTGGGATGCGCGTGGCACCCTCTGCGCGCGGATCGCGGTCATAGAGGCCATCAATATCGGACAGCAGCAACACGCCCGATGCGCCTGCCGCCTGCCCCACGCGGGCGGCCAGACGGTCATTATCGCCAAAGCGGATTTCTTCTGTTGCCACCGAATCGTTTTCATTGATCACCGGCACCGCCCCTGCGGCCAGCAGCGTGCCCAGCGTGGCGGTGACGTTCAGATACCGGCGGCGGTCCTCAAGGTCTTCCAGCGTCAACAGAATCTGCGCAGCGGTCAGCCCGTGTGCGGCCAGCAATTCAGCCCACAGGCCTGCCAGCGTGATCTGGCCCACCGAGGCCGCCGCCTGCGCATCGGACAGGCTGCCGCGGCCTCCCTTGGCGAGGCCCAGCTTGCGCGCGCCAAGCGCAATCGCGCCGGACGACACGACGATCACTTCCTGTCCGGCAGCACGCGCCGACGCAATTTCGGCTACCAGCGCGGTCAGCCATTCGCGGCGCGGCGCGCCATCCTTGCCCACGAGCAGCGCCGAGCCAACTTTGACCACAAGGCGTGGGCAGTTGGCAGCGTCGGTCAGATGGGCAAGCTGGCTGATCTTCATGGTGAGCCGCTTAAGCGATTTGTGACGAGGCGTGAAGGGTTGTCGGTCCGATGTCTGGCGCGCTTTGGCCGAGGCTCGTACCTTGGCGTCCTTCGACAGGCTCTGGACGAGCGAAACCGGGTGACTGCCTAAGTCCGCTCATGCTGAGTTTGTCGAAGCATCAGATCGGTGACCAGGGCTTGGCGTCTTCGGCGTCCTCGATCTGTCCGGTCGGGCGTTCGGTAACTGTCGCACTGGGGAGGTAGGCAAGCACGGCGTCCATCAGCGCATCCATGCCCTTTCCGGTCGCGCCCGAGATCGGATAGACCTTGTGCGCTCCGGCCTGCTTCAGTTCCTTGGTGAAAGCTTTCACCAGTTCGGCATCGACCAGATCGATCTTGTTCAGCGCAATCAGGCGCGGCTTTTCGTCCAGCCCTGACCCATAGTTCTCAAGCTCCGCCTCAACAATGTGCATCGCTTCGGCGGGGTCGGTTTCGCTGTGAATGTCGATCAGGTGGATCAGCACACGGCAGCGTTCGATGTGGCCAAGGAAGCGGTCGCCGATGCCAGCGCCCTCTGCTGCACCTTCGATCAGGCCGGGAATGTCCGCCAGCACGAATTCGCGGTTGCGGTGGCGCACCACGCCCAATTGTGGGCGCAGCGTGGTGAAGGCATATTCGCCGACTTTGGCCTTGGTATTGGTGACCTGATTGATGAACGTGGATTTGCCCGCATTGGGCAGGCCGACCAGCCCGGCATCGGCCAGCAGTTTGAGCCGCAGCCAGACGTACATTTCCTCACCCGGCCAACCGGGGCCATGCTGGCGCGGGGCGCGGTTGGTCGATGTCTTGTACGAAGCATTGCCACGCCCGCCATCGCCGCCGCGCAGCAGGACGATCCGCTGGCCAACTTCGGTAAGGTCGAGCAGCACGGTTTCGCGTTCATCATCAAGCACTTGCGTGCCGACCGGAACCTTGATGATCAGGTCTTCACCACCGGCACCCGTGCGGTTGGAGCCTGCACCACCATGCCCGCGCTGGGCCTTGAAATGCTGGGTATAGCGAAAGTCGATCAGCGTGTTGAGCCCGGCCACCGCTTCAAAGATGATGTCGCCGCCCTTGCCGCCATTGCCGCCGTTGGGGCCGCCATACTCTTCGTACTTTTCACGCCGAAAGCTGACTGCGCCGACGCCGCCTGCGCCGGAACGAATGAAAATCTTGGCCTGATCGAGAAAATGCATGCGGGTAACCAATTCCAATGGCAGGCCCGAAGCAAATGCAACATCGCGCCCCTTAGCCGAGCCTTTTACCCGTTCATGGAGAGCTTGTAACGCCGAACCGCAAGGCGCCTGCCTGATCACGCGGTTCGATAATACCTGACGGAACAATGGTGGAGCCGAGGGGGATCGAACCCCTGACCTCGTCATTGCGAACGACGCGCTCTCCCATCTGAGCTACGGCCCCGTTCCCGGTATCCCTACCGGTCCTGCCAAAAAAGCAGCACCGTTGGGACCGCCGCCCTTAGCGCAGCAGCCCCGGCCTGCAAAGTCCCTTTGATGATTTATTCAGCTGTTGACTGGCGTGGCCCAGTCCCAGTCTGGCTTCAGGCAGGTGTGATCAGTTGGCCGCTCCGCCCGCTGCTTGTGCCGCCACCGGAAGCACAGCCGTGGTCACAGGCTGCTCATACTGGGCTTTCCAGATAGCCAAATCGTTGCGGTAGACTTCGTATCGGCGATAGAAATCATCGAACACCACTTCGATGCTGGGCAAGCTGCGCATGGCAAACGCCTCAAGTTCGGGAGACTTTATCGCCGCGCCATCGCGGGCAACGGCACCGACAGCATCGCAGAAGTCGGTCAACGTGGGCGGCAGCGCGAAGTGATTGTAGACTTGCGTCATGTAGGATTCACGCGGGGCGATGAACTTTGCGCCGTGCTTGGCCTTGAATTCGGCATCGACTTTCTTGTTCGCGGCGGTCAGCGCCTTGGAATGTGTGGTCAAAAACGCCTTGTAGAGCGGCAGGATACCCACATGCTGCGGCTTCGAGCAATTGAGCGCAGCAACGTTATATGCTGAGCGCAAGTTCCACACCATTTGCGCCGGGCTGATATTGCGGTTCAGCGAATAGCGCAGGCCATTGGCATCGGCTGGTGGGATGCCAAGGTTTTCCGAGGCTCCATTGGGCGCACGAGGCTTTGGCGGAATGACCACAACCTTTGGCGGGGGCGGCGGGGGTGGTGGGGGCGGCGGAGGCGGCGGCGCGCACGAGGCAAGCCCAATCGCCAGAACCATCGTTGCCACAGCAGGCGCAATAACGCGCCGGTATTCAAACATTGGCATTCCCCCGGAAGTCGGCTTGTTCTGCGACATCAAGACCTGCAAACACTCTTATTTGCTGCAACCTTGCTGCAGCATGAAACCAACCCTAGCGCGCTAATGCCGCTATGAGAATCCCTTGCGCAAAGAAAACCCGGCGAACCGTTAGGTCCGCCGGGGATATCCGTTCAGCTTGGCCGCTTTAGCAGATCAGCGGCGTTCGCCCATGAACTGCAGCAGGAACTGGAACATGTTGATGAAATCGAGATACAGGGTCAACGCGCCAAGGACGACGGCCTTTCCTGCAAAATCACTTCCCGCAACATAAGCATACTGCTCTTTCAAGCGCTGCGTATCGTAGGCGGTAAGGCCAGCAAAGATCAGCACGCCGAGGAAGCTGATTGCCAGCGACAGGCCCGAAGACTGCAGGAAGATATTAAGCACCGATGCGATGAGCAGGCCAAATACGCCCATGATCAGGAACGTACCCATGCCCGACAGGCTCTTCTTGGTGGTGTATCCGTACAGGCTGAGCCCGGCAAAGGCGCCGGCCGTGGCAAAGAAGGTCGTCGCAATCGATCCGCCTGTGTAGCGCAGGAAGATCGTCGAGAGCGACATGCCCATCAGCACCGCAAATGCCCAGAACATAGCCTGAAGCGTCGGCAGGCTGAAGCGGTTCTGGCCGAACGACATCGCGAACACGATGGCCAGCGGCGACAGCACGACAAGCCACATGATCGGCGACCCGACCATTGCGGCAGCATATCCGCTTGTGAACATAAGCAGAGCGACGATGCCGGAAAGCATCACGCCCGAAGCCATGTAGTTGTAAATCGATAGCATGTGACGACGCAGGCCCGCATCGAACACTTCGCTGCGGCCCTGGAGGCCGGAAAGGCCCGGAGACGCGCCGAATCCCGTCCCGGTGGGGCGAGGGTCGTTCCAGTTTGCCATTTTCAAAGCTCCGTTATGTGGTCCCAATGACCACGTAAACGGAATATCGGCGCTTTGGGTTCCGCTTTCAAGCGAAACCGGTACGAGAGACGATCAATCATTTGTAACGAATTGTTGCAAGCGCGCGAAAGTGGCTTAGGAGTTACCGCGTGCCTGCTTGGTCATTTCCACGCTGCGGTCTCGCGCGCCGCGCAAGGTATCGGTCATCAAGGCCACCAGACGCTGGTCCTGATCGAGCACATCTATGCCCACTTGCGTAACCCCGCCGGGGCTGGCGACGCGGCGCGCCAGTTCCGCCGGACCATGTTCGGAGGCTGCGGCCAGCATCGCGGCCCCCTCCACCATCGACAGCGCCAACCGGTCAGCCTGATCACGCGGCAGGCCCAGTGCTGCGGCCCCTTCAGCCAGCGCATCGATGAACCGGTAGACGAAAGCCGGGCCAGACCCGGCGAGTGCGGTGACCAGATCCATCTGATCTTCGCCGCTCAACCATTCAGCCTGCCCCAGCGGGGCCATCAGCGCATCGGTTTGCGCCCGCGCGGCGGCATCAGCCTCGCCCACCAGTGCAATCGGCGATTTGCCGAGCGCAGCAGCCAGATTGGGCATCACGCGCACGATCGCGCGCGCATGCGGAAAAGCGCCGCGCAAAGTGGCAAGATCAACGCCCGCCAGGATCGAAAGCAGCAGCGTTTGCGGGCCGACAAAAGGCCGCACCATGGCGGCGGCATCGGGCAACTGCTGCGGCTTGAAGCCCAGCAGGACCACATCAAACACCCCTTCCCCATCCGGTGCCGTCTGTAGGAGGCGCACGCCTTCGGGCGCGGCAGCAAGAAATGGATCGACGATGGTGAACGCCTCAGGGGCGATTCCGCCTGCCAACCAGCCCTTGAGCATAGCCCCCCCCATGTTGCCGCAGCCGAACTGGAGAATGGTCTTGGACATGGGCTGATCCTTGAATCGTGTGCCAACGCTCAATGGCAATGCGCCACCCTCACTGCAAGCTTCCCTGCCAACCCTAACCGCTCCCCCGCGAAGGCGGGGGCCTCGGGGTGTAGCACGCTGGCGTTCCGTAAACGGCCTGAGGCCCCCGCCTGCGCGGGGGCGCAGGCGTGTTACGTTTGGCCGTTATGCCTCGCCGGCAGCGTCAACCATCGCGCTGGAGAGCGCTTCGGACGGGCTCTTGTCGCCCCACAGCACGAACTGGAATGCGGGGTAAAAACGGTCGCATTCGTCCACCGCCGCTTCAACCGCCGCCTGCGCCTGACTGATACTTAGCAGGCCATCATCGCCCAGCATCAGGCCGTGGCGGTACAGCAGGACCGAGCCGTTCGACCAGATATCGAAGTGGCCGATCCACACCTGCTCGTTGATCAAGGCCATCAGTTCAAACACCGCAGGCTTCTTGTCATCGGGAATGCGGGTATCGGGCAGGCAGAGGATCTGCAGCACGTGATCCTCGACCCGCCAGATCGCGCGGAGTTGATAATTGGCCCATGACCCCTGAATTTCGCCGGTCACTTCATCGTCGGACACGAACTCGCACGGCCAGCCGCGGGCTTCGAAAAGCGAGGCAATCATGTCGACGGGCGCGGCGTCATCGCGCTCATTCTCGTCATGGCCGGTCCGCATCGTACGTCCCCTGAACACTTTGCTTGGGCCTCCTTGGCTGATTGGCTCGGCTGGTTGGCCCCGGCAGGACGATATGCCCTGCCTGCTGCACGCACCGTCAATGGGGGTTAATACCCCCCAGCGACAATCGCGGGTTAACAGGCGGTTGGGCAAAACTCGATAAGCTTGTGGGAAAGCTGTGGACAAGGGGTGAACACCCACGTCCACAGGCGGCGCTGCAATCTGCCTTACTTCAGCGAAAGGGTATCGACCGCTTGCCCAGCCGGGCTGGTCCACTGATAGCTCGAAACGCCGCTTTTCTTGAGCTTCGTCACAAACTCCTGAGCGGATGCTTCGCTTTCAAAAGGACCAGTGAGCAGACGGAAATTGCTGCGCCATGGCGACAGATACGGCTTTCGGCTGCGCAACAACTCGGGCGATTCCTTCACGAGGCGGCGCCACTCGTTATCCATCACGTCCTTGTTGGCACCGGTCAGCACTTGCACCCAGATGCGGCTGGGATGGCTGGGAACGGCTTTCTTGGCCTTGGCCTCTTTCGCCGCCTTTGCGTCCTTTGCAGCGGTTTTGGCATCCTTTGCTGCAGGCTTTGCCAGTTCTTTCGCAGGCGTGCGCGAAACATCGGTCGGGCCATCGGGACGCTCACCGCGCGGATCGGGCTTGGCCACGGGTTTTGGCGGCAGACGCGTGATATCAACCGCAGCAACGGTTGCCACACGCTCCTCGGCCGGAGGCTCGAAGGTTTTGAACATGGACGCGAAATCGGTCGGCCGGGGCGGCTCTGATGGGGCTGTAGCAGCGGGTGCGGATGCCTGAGGAGGCGCTACTGGTTGCGCGAATGAGGCTCCGGCATTGGCAGCGACGGCTGTCACCACGGGTGCTGGCTGCTGCGCCGGTGCCGGTACTGGTGCCGGTGCTGGTGTCGGTGCAGGCGTCCCAGCAGCAGGCGGCGGCGCACTGGTCGAACTGGCCACACGTGCAAGATCGAAGCTTCCAGAAGCCGGCCTCGCAGCTGGCGGCACTGGCGTGGGAGCGGCAGAAGGTTGCGCCACCGCAGCCGCCGTTGGCGCAGGACGGATCGGCGGCACGGGCGGACGCTGCGCACCGGGCGGCACGTCCAATGCCGACAGCACAACCGGGCGCGACGGCGTGACAGCAGGCGGCGCTGTTGGCGCAGGGGTTGGAGTTGGGGTCGGCGTGGCCGCAACCGGCACCACGGCACGTGGCGTTGCCTTGGCCAGAACCACCTTCTCGTCATTGCGGCCCGGACGGCGACGCTTCTCACGGCTGGGCTTTTGCGATGCCGAGGCTGCGGCTGGGCCAAGCGGCGCACCGGCGGGGATCAACCCGGCCTCGGCCACCCGTGGTGCGCGCGGATTGAGCATCGCATATTGCACCACCCGCGGATCATCGCGGCCCATGTCTGCCGCGCGCGGAAAGCGCCCGAAATTGGCCGCTGCGGCCTGTTGCGCCGGGGTAAGGCGCGGCATGTAGCGCAGATAGGGCGCGATGCCCGAAGCGAGGTCCTGCGGCATCGAGGCATAGGCGATGGCCACCGCCTCATCAGCCCCATCGGTTACCGCCATTGCAAACGTGCGGGTGCGCCACGCAGCGCGGTCCTGCTTTTCGATCAGCGGCGCAAGCAGGGCCTCCGCCCCGCGCCGGTTGCCCGATATGGCAAGGCTCATCGCAAAGCGGCGCGTGATTTCGTCATTCGGGCCACGGCTTAGCGCGACCTGATACCAGCGCTGCGCTCGTCCATTGTCGCCCACCAGATCATAGGCAAGCGCTCGTTCAGCCGCCATCGCAAAGGTATCGGCCCCGGCGCGTTCGGCTTCATCGAAGGCGCGAATGGCATCAACCGGGTTTTCAGCGGCAAGGTAGGCTTTGCCAACAAGCGCCTTGGTTCGCGCATTGCCGGGCTGAATTTCGTCGGCACGGGTCAGGAACCCGACGGCGGCCTCGTTGTCACCCAGCTTCAGCGCCGCCTCAGCCGCATCAGACAGCGCCGAAACATCGCGCGGATCGCTGGCCAGACGTGCCAGCGCAGCGTTCAGTTCCCGACTGGGACTGGGCGCTGTGGATTGCACCACAGGCCGCGAAACGGTGGCCGGGCCAGCCGGGTTCTTGCCCACTTGGGCCAGCACACCGGGCGACGACGCCACCAGCAGGAGCGATGCGACGAGGCGCGAGCTATATGCCAAGGGCCCATGCGCGAAGGGGAAACGTTTTTTCATCCTGCCGCGCTCAATACATCATTCCAGATGAAGCGGGGGCAACATGTGCCGCCGCTCATCGCAATTACTGGTTGTTCTGCCGCCCAAGGAAACGCGGAATGTTGAGCGAACCGCCATCATCCCCATCGTCATCCTCGCCCGCCTTGGTCCCGCGCGAAAGATTGGCCATCCGTTCGAACAGCGTGCTGCCCCCGGCAGGCTTGGCTGCTCCAGCATCATCCGACCGGCTGAGCCGTGGCATGACAGGATCTGCTGCAGGCGGCATTGCCGGTTGGGCACCGCCGAGCAGCAGTTCGCCAGCGGGCGCTTCCAGCACTTCTTCCTGCGCCGAAGTCAAGTCGAGCGTCAGATCAAACGGCTCTGGCTCGGGCGCTGGAGGAGCAGGCGGTGGCGCGAACGCCGCTGGTGCAGGTTCAGGCTGCGCGGGCGGCGGGGTATAGACTGGCGCAGCAGCAGCAGCCGCTGCCGAAGCTGCCGTGGGCACGGCGGGACCGCGCGATGTGCCGGGGATCGACACGGGGCGCGAGGCGATTTCGGCCTGTTCGTTGCTCTGTTCGATGCCGGTGGCGACGACTGAGACGCGGATCTTGCCATCCAGATCGGGATTGAACGCCGAGCCCCAGATGATGTTGGCATTGGGATCAACCAGTTCGCGGATGTGGTTGGCGGCTTCGTCGACCTCAAGCAGCTTCATGTCATCGCCGCCGATGATCGAGATGATCACGCCCTTGGCCCCTGCCATCGACACGCCATCGAGCAGCGGATTGGCAATGGCGCGTTCGGCAGCTTCAAGCGCGCGGTTGGGGCCCTCGCCTTCTCCGGTGCCCATCATGGCCTTGCCCATTTCGCCCATGACCGAGCGGACATCGGCAAAGTCGAGGTTGATCAGGCCGGGCATGACCATCAGATCGGTGATCGAACGGACGCCCTGCTGCAACACTTCATCGGCCAGCTGGAACGCTTCCTTGAAGGTCGTTTCGGCCTTGGCCACCAGAAACAGGTTCTGGTTGGGGATGACGATCAGCGTATCGACGTGCTTTTGCAGCTCTTCAATGCCCGAGTCGGCAGCGCGCATGCGGCGCGTCCCTTCGAACAGGAACGGCTTGGTCACCACCCCAACGGTCAGCACGCCCTTGCGACGGGCGGCTTCGGCGATAACCGGAGCAGCGCCGGTGCCGGTACCGCCACCCATGCCAGCGGCGATAAACACCATGTGCACGCCATCCAGCGCCCGCTCGATCTCTTCGAGCGTTTCTTCGGCAGCGGCGCGGCCCACTTCGGGGCGCGCACCTGCGCCAAGGCCCTGCGTGATATCGGGGCCAAGCTGGATACGGGTTTCGGCAATCGCATTGTTGAGCGCCTGCGCATCGGTGTTGACGACGATGAAGTCGACCCCTTCGATCTGCGCGTTGATCATGTTGGCGATGGCATTGCCGCCTGCGCCACCAACTCCGATCACCGTGATGCGGGGCCGAAGCTCGTCGATGGCCGGCGGTCCGATGTTGATGCTCATAGACGGTCTCCCAAGCGGGTCGCTGGATGGGCCACCGACAGTTTCCTGTCTTTGGCGCGATTGGACAATATCACATTAACCTGTTGCACATGCAGGGTTGTCGAATCAAAGGCGCACAAACCTTTTCCACAGGTTGCAACACTATGACGGGCCAAGTTTCCGGGCATTTTGGGCCGGAACGGTGGAAAACCTGGCTCAGAAGTAATCCTTCACTGCCCGCAACAGCCGACTCGGCAGGCTCCAGCCCTGATAGGCGCCGCTGGGCGAATAGGCTGGGCCAATGCTGCGAATATCGACAGGATCGGCCGCCGCAAACAGAATCAGACCCACCAAAGTGGTCGAACTGGGCGTGGCATGGCCCGGCGGCAGGCCCAGCATTGTCGGCGGCGATCCGATACGGACAGGGCGGCCGAGCGCGGATTGCGCATAGTCCGCAAGCCCCGGCAATTGCGCCCCGCCACCAGTCAGCACCACCTGCTGTCCGGTCTGGCCGACAAAGCCCATGGCTTTGAGCGCCTTGGAAACCTCTTCGGTGAAAAAGCCCAGTTGCTGCGTGATCACCGAAATCAGTTCAGCGCGCGGAACTCGGTTCTTGTCATCGGCATGGCGCGCCATAGGGCCGCCTTCGGGATCACCTGGCGCGTTGACCGGGATCATCTCGCGGTGATCGGCCGGGCTGGCGATGGCTGACCCGGACATGCATTTCAGCCGCTCTGCCTGATAGCGGCGAATGCCAAAGGCTGAGGCGATGGCATCGGTGATATCGCCCGAACCGTACTGGATCACCTGCATGCCTAGCAGCATGCCAGCGGCGTGGACCGACACCGTTGTCACTTCCGCCCCGAATTCCACCAGCGCAACACCCAGTTCGCGCTCTTCCGGCGTCAGGCAAGCGTGACCAGCGGCAATGGGCGAGCCGACCACCGTCTCTACATCAAGATGCGCATTCTGCACGGCTTCGCGCAAATTGCGGATCGGCGCGCCATCGGCCAGCATAACGTGGATATCGACGGCCAGGCGCTCGGCATGGAGGCCCTTGGGATTGGGCACGCCGTGCGCACCATCCAGCGTGTAGTGCGCAGGCTGGGCATGAAGCACGGTGCGGCCATCAGGTTCGATCACCTCGCGCCCGGCCACCAGCAAATGTTCGATATCGTCCTGTTCGATCCGGCGACCACCGATCTCTACCTCGACTTTGGCCGTGGTGCTGCCAAGGCCTGCGCCCGAACAGCCGATCCACACTTTCTGGATGCCGATATTGGCCATCTTTTCAGCGCGTTCGATTGCGTCGCGTACAGAATGGGTGGCGGCCTGCATATCGGTCACGTAGCCGCGCTTGATGCCCTGCGCCGCGCGGTGGCCCGATCCGAGCACGACCATTTCGCCTGTTTCCGAAAGGCCCGCGATCATGGCAGACACGCGAAAAGAGCCAATGTTGACGGCAGCAAAGACCTTGGTGATGCGCGGTGTGGCCATGGCAGCAGTTCAGCCCTCGTCCGCGCGGGCGGCAGCAGCAATGCGCTTGGCCTGCGCCTTGGCTTCGGCCACCGCGCGCTTTTGTTCGGCCATTTCATCGGCATGGCCGGGCACCCGCATGTAGATGCGGTCCGGCGCGCGCATATCGAAAGCGGCAACCTTGCCGCCAAGCAGGCGGTTCACTCCGTCCATGCGGGCAAAGCTCAGCAGCGCGCCAGCAGACTTTTCGTTACCTTCCGGCAGGGCCAGCACTTGCCCGGTCTTGAACGTCAAGTTCCAGCGGCGGTTGCCCACCCATTCAGCTTCGGCCACTTGCGGCTTAAGCGCGGGCGCAGCCTCCAGCAAACGCGACAGGTCTTGCACCCGCTTGCCCACGCCAAGGCCGTTCAGCACCAGCATGCCCTTGGCCCGGTCTGGCTTGACCGTTTCCAGTTCGGTGCCGGTATCATCGATCAGCACCAGCCGGTCAGGCTTGCGCAGCACCGCATGCGGATTGCGCTCAACGATATCGATCACCAGCGTATCGGGCAGCTTGCGGGATACGCGCGCATCCTTGACCCACGAAATCGCGTTCAATTCCTCGCGCAGCCCAGCCAGATCGAGCGTGGTCATCGCGCGGTCATTCTGGCCGAGGACCTTTTCGTAGATCTTCTGCTCGTTCATGCGGTTCACGCCGCGCACTTCAAGATGGCTCACCTTGAACCCGGCGTCAGATGCAATCAGCGCGGCCTGTTCGGATGCCAGCGCGGGCACGCCTGCCATAGCAGCAACCGTCCAGATGATCGCGGCGGTCACGGCAAGGATCAGCGCCATCACGATCTTGTGCAGCGTATCTTCGCTGAACGGCATCCACGCCATCACACTGTCAAACAGCGATCCAGTCTGTTTGCGCGCGGTCTGGACCTTGCGCTGGGTCGTGCGCGCTGCTGCTGCGCGCCGCACGCCCTTGCCGCCACCACGCTTGATCGTTTGCGCCATGGTTCAGCCCTTTCCTGCATCTTTCATGGCCTCGGCAATGATCGCCTCGACCAGATCGGGATAGTCCATGCCCAAGGCCTTGGCCTGTTCGGGCACAAGGCTCAATGGGGTCATTCCAGGCTGCGTGTTCACTTCCAGCAGGAAAAGTCCGTCGACACCTTGCATGTCATCCCAGCGGAAGTCGGAACGGCTCGTGCCCTTGCACCCCAGCAACTGGTGTGCGCGCAGGGCAATCTGCTTGCAGGCTTCGGTGATGTCCTCGGGAATATCAGCCGGGCAGATATGATCGGTCATGCCATCGGTATACTTGGCATCAAAATCGTAGAAGCCCGATTTGGGGCGCAGTTCGGTGACCAGCAGTGCGCGATCACCGATGACGGCGGTGGTCAGCTCGCGCCCCCGGATGAAAGGTTCGGCAAGAAGCTGGCCGAATTCCTGCCACGGACCTTGGCTGTCGGCGCTGATCGGATTGCCATAATTGCCATCGGCGGTAACGATGGCGACGCCAACCGACGAGCCTTCGTTCACCGGCTTGAGCACGTAGGGGCGCGGCAGCGGATCGGCCTTGTATAGGTCCGCCGTCTTGACCATGCGCCCGCCCGGCATGGGGATGCCGTGGGGGACAAGCGCCAGCTTGGTCAGTTCCTTGTCGATGGCGATCACCGATGTGGCGAGGCCCGAATGGGTATAAGCAAGGCCCATGATGTCCATCAGGCCCTGAATCGAGCCGTCCTCTCCGGGCGTGCCGTGGAGCGCGTTGAACACCACATCGGGCTTGGCTTCAGACAGACGCAGAGCCACGTCGCGGTCCATGTCGATGCGTGTGACGCGATAACCCTTGGATTCCAGCGCCTTGGCCACGCCCTCGCCCGACATGAGGCTGACAGGCCGTTCGCTCGACCAGCCGCCCATCAGCACGGCAACGTGGAGTTTTCCGAGAGTCACTTGCGACCGATCCTTCTGATTTCCCATTCGAGATCCACGCCTGCGCTGTCTTTCACCCGGCGGCGGACTTCCTCGCCCAGTCCCTCGATCTCAGCGCTGGTGGCAGTGCCGGTGTTGATGAGGAAGTTGGTGTGTTTTTCACTGACTTGTGCGCCGCCCATCGTCAGGCCCCGGCACCCGGCCTTGTCGACCAGTTCCCACGCCTTCGCACCATCCGGGTTCTTGAAAGTGGAACCGCCGGTCTTGGAGCGCAGCGGCTGCGAGGCTTCGCGCGCGGCGCTGATGCGGTCCATCTCGGCCTGAATCGCCGCAGGTTCGCCCGGTTCGCCCTGAAACCGCGCGGCGATTACGATGCAGCCGTCGGTCAGGTCGGAATGGCGGTAGGTGTAGCCCAGTTCGGACAGCGGCAGCGTCACGATCTCGCCCGAGCGGATCACCACGTCGCAATCCACCAGCACATCCTTGACCTCGCGGCCATAAGCCCCGCCATTCATGCGCACGAAACCGCCCACAGTGCCGGGGATGGAGCGCAGGAATTCAAGGCCTGCAATGCCGTTGTCGCGCGCGGTGGAAGAAACAAGGATGCCGCTGGCCCCGCCGCCGCAGTTTAGTGTGGTTTCGGCAGTGCGTTCAACCTTGGCGAAGGCCTTGCCAAGGCGGATGACTACCCCCGGAACGCCACCATCGCGCACGATCAGGTTGGAGCCAAGACCCAGCGCCATGACGGGAACGTCAGGGGCTAGGCCTGCGAGAAAGTCTTGCAGGTCGGCTACGTCCTTGGGTTCAAACAGCCAGTCGGCCGTGCCGCCGGACTTGAACCATACCAACGGGGCGAGCGGGGCGTTGGGCGTGAGTTTGCCCCTGACCCCGTTCGTGTCGAGCGAAGTCGAGACACTGGGCGCAGTGTTTTGCGTGTCTCGACTACGCTCGACACGAACGGAGGTGGGGGGCGTGCTCAAACCGCAGCCCTCTCAGCCGCAATCGCATCGGCCAGACCCGCTGCCCATTTGGTGATGTCGCCCGCACCGAGGCAGACGACCATGTCACCCGCCTGCACGGTGGCGGCAAGCTCCGTGGCCAGCTCAGCAGGCCCGGCAATCAGGTGCGCACTGCGGTGCCCGCGCGCCTTGACGCCTTCGACCATCGCGGCGCTGTCCACGCCTTCGATGGGCGCTTCGCCCGCAGGATAGACCGGCGCGGCATAGACCACGTCGGCATCGTTGAAAGCGCCCTGAAACTCTTCCATGTGATCGCGCAACCGGGTGAAGCGGTGCGGCTGGACGACTGCGATGACGCGGCCCTGAACGCCCTCACGCGCAGCAGCGAGCACAGCGCGAATTTCGACCGGGTGGTGGCCGTAATCGTCGATGACGGTGACGCCCTCTACTTCACCCACCTTCGTAAAGCGACGCTTGACCCCGCCGAACTTGGCAAAGCCGGTGCAGATGAGATCGTCCGACACGCCCATTTCCGCAGCGACCGCCACGGCGGCGAGCGCATTCTGCACGTTGTGCCGCCCGGGCATCGGCAGTTCGAGGCCCTCGATCCGGCGGAACGAGCCATCGCGCTGGCGCAGCAGCACATCGAAACGGTTGCCGCCCGGGATCGGCGTTACCGCCTCACCGCGCACATCGGCCTGCGCGGAAAAGCCGTAAGTTACCACGCGACGGTCGCGCACCTTGGGGATGATAGCCTGCACTTCAGGGTGATCGATGCACAGCATGGCCGCGCCATAAAACGGCACATTTTCAATGAATTCGACGAAGGCGGACTTCACCTTGTCGAAACTGCCGTAGTGATCGAGGTGTTCGGGATCGATGTTTGTGACCACGGCCAGCGTGCCGTCGAGCCGCAGGAACGAACCGTCGCTTTCGTCAGCCTCAACCACCATCCACTCGCTGTCACCGAGCCGCGCATTGGAGCCATAGGAGTTGATGATGCCGCCGTTGATCACGGTCGGGTCTACGCCGCCTGCATCAAGCAGGCACGCGATCATCGATGTGGTGGTGGTCTTTCCGTGGGTGCCAGCCACAGCCACCGTGTTCTTGAGCCGCATGAGTTCGGCAAGCATTTCGGCCCGGCGCACCACCGGAATACGGTTTTCCAGCGCGGCGACGACTTCGGGATTGTCACGCTTCACCGCAGTAGAGGTGACGACCACGGCCACGCCTGCGACGTTCTCCGCCGCCTGCCCGATCATCACCGTGATGCCGCGCTGGCGCAGGCCGTCGACCACATAGCTTTCGGCCATGTCCGACCCCTGCACCGCATAGCCCATGTTGTGCATCACTTCGGCAATGCCCGACATGCCAATCCCGCCGATGCCGACAAAGTGGATCGTGCCGATTTCAGTGCCGACGCCCTTCACTTGGCTTCTCCGTTTGCGTGCGCGCGCTTTGCCAGTTGCTTCTGCCCTGACGGAACGGTGCTGCGCGTATTGACGCGGATCACGTCCATGATCGGATCACCGCCAAAGCCTTCGACCAAGTCGGCCAGATCGGTGACGGCATTGGGCAAGCCGCAGTTCCATGCAGCGTGCGCCGCATTGGCAAGCGTTTGTGGGTGCTGGGCCATGACTTGAATCTGCTTGGCCAGTTCCTTGGGCGTAAAGCCGGTCTGACGGATCGCACGCGCGCCGCCTGCCGCCACCATCTCGCGCGTGTTGGCGGCTTGATGATCATCCGTGGCGATGGGAAGCGGGATCAGGATGGCCGGGCGGCCCACGGCGGTCAGTTCGGCAATGGTCGAAGCCCCGGCGCGGCCGATAAACAGATGCGCGCCTGCCAGACGGGCCTGCATGTCTTCAAAATAGGTGCCAAGTTCGGCCGGAATCTCGTGCGTGGCATAGCGTGCGCGCACGGTTTCAAGGTCCTCAGGGCGGCACTGCTGCGTCACCTGCAAGCGGTGGCGCAACGCGGGTGGCAGCATCGCCAGGCCATCGGGCACAACCTCCGACAGGATCGATGCGCCCTGACTGCCACCAGTCACCAACACACGAAACAGGCTGTCTTCGGTAAATTCCGGGAAAGCCTCACCGCGCAAGACCAGCACTTCGGGCCTCACCGGATTGCCCACACGGTGGACTTTGCCCCACAGCTTGGGATCGAGCCGGTCAACCTCTCCATATGCTGTGGCGATGGCATCAACCCGGCCCGAGAGGAAGCGGTTGACCCGGCCCAGCACGGCGTTCTGTTCGTGGATTACCGTTGGGATCTTCGCCGAACGCGCGGCCAGCAAGGCAGGCAGTGCCGGGTATCCCCCGAAGCCAACAACGCAGGAAGGCTGAAAGCTTTCAAACAGGCGCAGCGCCATAGCCCGGCCCTGCCAGATGGCGCGCAACCCCTTGGCCAGCGCAACAGGGTTTGTCGCCAGACGCCCGGCGGGAAGCACATGGGCGGGCATGAAATCGGGCTTTCCGGGGATCATCGCCCCGCGTTCATCCGTGACCAGCGCAACATGGTGCCCGCGCCGATCCAGCTCGATCGCCAAGGCAAAAGCGGGGATCAGGTGGCCGCCGGTGCCGCCAGCTGCCAGCACGAAATGCCGGGAAACGCCGATGGCGGGATTGGGGGCGTTCATTTGCGCACCAGTTCTGCAATGTCGAACTTCTCGCGCGACAGGTAGGGATTGCGGCGCGTGATCGCCAGCAGCAGTCCAACGCCAAGAAGAAGCGCAATCGTGGATGATCCGCCATAGCTGATAAGCGGCAAGGTCATGCCTTTCGAAGGGAACAGTTGCACGTTTACAAGGATGTTGATGAACGCCTGCCCTACCAGTTGCGCGGTCAACCCAGCAGCGGCAAGGATCGTGAACATGTCATCCTCGTCAAGCAGGCGCATCAGCACGCGCAGCGCGATTGCACAATAGATCAGGACGATGACCGCACAGGCAATCAGCCCGAATTCCTCACCGATCACCGAAAAGATATAGTCGGTATGCGCTTCGGGCAGGGCATTCTTGCGACTGCCCAACCATAGGCCGGTCCCGCTCCACCCGCCGTTGGTCAGCGTGCGCATGGCCAGATCGACCTGATCGAATTCGCTACCGCCCGAAATGAAGCTGTCGATCCGGTTGGTGGCGTTGGGGTAGAACAAATAGGCGGCCACAAACGCAAGGACGCCACCGCCAATGGACCAGCCAATCTTGCTGACCGAAAGGCCCGACAGCAGCACCAGCACAAACCAAACGCCGCCAAACAGCACGGTCGAACCAAAATCAGGCTGCGCCATCAGCAAGGCCCCAACCAGCCCCATGATGCCGACCGTTACAGGGATCACCGGAATATTGGGATCGCGCACCCGCCATGACAGGATCCAGGCCAGCGCGATGGCAAAACCGGGCTTGAGAAATTCGGACGGTTGCAGGCTGAAACCCAGCCACAGCCAGCGCCGTGCGCCCTTCACTTCGCTGCCCACCAGCGGCACCAGCAGCAGGCCGATCACCATTGCCACCGCCAGCAGGATAGCCGCGCGCCGCGCCGCCTCCTTGGGCAGGACCGATGCAAAGAACATCGCCACCAACCCCACCGCCACCCACCGCAGATGAATCCAGAAGAAATAGAGATCGCCCAAGGACTTCTTGGCCGTGGACAGGCGCTGCGCGCTGGCCGGAGACGATGCTGCCACTGCGATGCAGCCAATTGCCACGAGCGACAGGATCAGCGTCAGCAGCACACGATCAATCTCGCGCCACCAGATCAGCAACTCGCTGCGGCGGCTCCGGCGAAAGCGCGCGCCATGGCCCACCACGCGCACGCCGCCATCAGGCGTGGGTGTGGTGACCAGACGGGTGGGCGTTGGCGCAGTGCTCATAGGCCAGTGCTCATATGCCGGCTTCCGGTGGACAGGGGCTGCTGCGATCTTCGATCAGGGCTTCGACGATCTGGCGGAAGCTGTCTCCACGCGCTTCGAAATCGCGGAACTGGTCAAAGCTGGCACAGGCCGGAGACAGCATCACGACATCGCCGGGCTGCGCCGCTTCCATGGCCTGCCGCACCGCATCGCACATCATCTCGCTACGCGTGACGGGCATGACCGGTTCGAGCAAGTCGGCGAACATCGGCCCAGCCTCACCAATGGTATAGGCGGCCACGACATTGCCGAAATAGGGCGCGCATTCATCCAGATTGTCGCTCTTGGGCAAGCCGCCCAGAATCCAGTGGATGCGCGGATAAGCGCCGAGCGCAGGCGCGGTGGAGGCCGCGTTGGTGGCCTTGCTGTCGTTGACGAACAGCACGCCGTTGGCCTCGGCTACGCGCTCCATGCGGTGCGGCAGGCCAACAAAGCTGGCCAGCGCAGGTCGCCACACGTCTTCGCCAATGCCGAGTTGCTGCGCAATCTCAACAGCAATGGCAGCATTTTGAAGGTTGTGCGGCCCTTGAAGCGAAGGCCAATCGGCCTGCCCCTGCAGCAGTTCAGGCTCTACCACATGGACGAACCCGGATTCGTGCCGCGCGGAAGTTTGCAGGCCGATGTTCAAAGTGTGCTGATCACCGCGGCCAAACACCGCATGATGGCGCGCTGACTGTATCTGGAACAGCCGCGCTTTGGCCGCAGCATAGCCCTCAAAGCCATCGTAGCGGTCTAGATGATCGGGGCTCAGATTGATCAGTGCAGCCACATCACAATCAAGGCTTTGCGTCAGGTCAATCTGGTAGCTGGACAATTCCAGCACATAGACGCCGCCTTCTGGCAATGGCTCCTGCCCCAGCACGGGCAACCCGATATTGCCGCCAAGCCGCGCCTCAAAGCCTGCGGCCTTGCAGATGTGGTGGACCAGCATGGTCGTGGTCGATTTGCCATTCGTACCGGTAATGCCAACCACGCGATGCAGCGGCAGGTCGGCGCGCGCCTGGGCAAACAGCTCGATATCGCCAATCACCGGCACGCCGAAAGATGCGGCATGGGCAGCAATCGGATGGCGGTTCAGCGGAACGCCGGGGCTTACAACAACGCCTGCAAAGCCCGTCAGATCGATCCCCAGCGGATCGGCAATCTCGCATCGCCCTTCATAGGCAACGCGCGGTTCTTCGCGGGCATCCCACAAAGTGACCTCTGCTCCGCCCGCCAGCAGCGCCTCGACACTGGCCTGCCCCGAACGGGCAAGGCCGAGCACGGCAAAGCGCTTGCCGGTAAAGGCGGGCGAGACGATCATCGCACCTTCAGCGTTGCAAGGCCGATCAGCGCCAGCACGATCGACACGATCCAGAAGCGGATCACGACGGTCGATTCCTTCCAGCCCAACTGTTCGAAATGGTGGTGGATCGGGGCCATGCGGAACACGCGCTTGCCGGTGCGCTTGTAGACCGCAACCTGCACGATCACCGACACCGCTTCCATCACGAACAGACCGCCGACGATGGCCAGCACGATCTCGTGATGCGCGGCCACCGCGATAACACCCAACGCTCCGCCAAGGGCCAGACTGCCGGTATCACCCATGAACACGGCGGCAGGCGGAGCGTTGAACCATAGAAACGCCAGCCCCGCCCCCATCATCGCCGCACAGAAAATCGCCAGTTCGCCAGCGCCCTTCACATGCGGAATGCCAAGGTAGCTGGAATAGTCCACGCGGCCCGCCAGATAGGCGATGATCGCGAACGTGCCCGCCGCAATGATCACCGGCATGATCGCAAGGCCATCCAATCCATCCGTCAGGTTCACCGCATTGCCCGCGCCAACGATCACAAAGATTGCAAAGAGATAGTAGAACGGTCCCAGCGGAATGTAGAGGTTGCTGAACACCGGCACATAGAGGTTGGTCTCCCCTACCGCGAGCCATGCCGCAAGGGCGGCAACCACGAATTCTCCGGCAAGACGGACCTTTGCTGGCACGCCTTTGTGCGCATACTTGGTGACCTTGTCGTAATCATCGAGAAAGCCGATCAGGCCAAATCCCAGCGTGACGACAATGCAGGACCACAGCAAACGGCTGGTCATGTCCATCCACAGCAGCAGCGACAGCAGCAGCGCGGTGACGATCATCAACCCGCCCATCGTGGGCGTGCCACGCTTGGCCAGGTGGGTTTGCGGGCCATCTTCGCGAATTGGCTGGCCTTTGCCTTGCCGCACGCGCAACATGTTGATGAAGCGCGGACCGATGATCAGGCCGATCAGCAGCGCGGTGAGCAGGGTAATGCCCGCGCGGAAGGTCTGGTAGCGGATGAGGTTGCTGAAACCTTCAAAATTCAGCCATTCGGCCAGCTGATAGAGCATTCACTGTTCCCTGGCGGCAAGTGAGCGCACGATCGCGCCCAGCCCTACCGAATTCGACCCCTTGACGAGCAGAGCATCACCCCCGCGCACGCCATCGGCCGCGAGACATTGCGCTGCTTCGGCCGCAGTCTGCACATGCGTTACATCGATTTGGGCGGCAAGCGACGATGCGCCGCTTTTCCCCAGTGCTTGCGCCAAAGGGGCCATTTCGGTGCCGACCAGCACCAGCTTATCAACCTTGCCTTCGGCAATCGGCCCGGCAAGTTCGGCATGATAGCGAGCCTCGTCAGCGCCCAGTTCCTTCATCGCGCCCAGAATAGCCACGCGCCGGGCTGCGGGCGTTGCCCCCAACTGGCGCAAGGTCACCGCCATTGACGCAGGATTGGCGTTGTAGCTTTCATCGATCAGCAGCGCGGTGCCAGACCCATCGCCACCGTGCGCCAGAATGGTGTGGCGCGCGCCGCGTCCGGCAAGGCCCTCCATTTCCGCCAGCGCAAGGCCTGCAGCGCCCAAATCACCGCCGATAGCCTCAACCGCGGCCATGATCGCCAGTGAATTGGCTACCCAGTGCTCGCCCGGCTGCGAAATCGTGTAGCACACCTTGCGCCCGCCCAGATCGGCCGTAACCAGCGTCCCGCCATGGGCCGAAACCACAGCATCAAGAAGGCGCACATTGGCATCGGCATGGCTGCCAAAGCTCACCACCCGTTCGGCGTGCTGCACGGCCTTGGCGCGCAGGCGTTCATAGTGGCGGTTGTCGTGCGGGATAATCGCAACGCCGCCGTGCTCCAGCCCTTCGAAGATCTCGGCCTTGGCGTCGGCAATGCCCTCCTCGCCCGCAAAATGGCCGATGTGTGCCGGGGCAATCGTGGTGATGATCGCCACATGCGGCCGCACCAGCTGCGTCAGCGCGGACAATTCGCCTGCATGGTTCATGCCCATTTCGAACACGCCAAAAATGCTGCGCGCGGGCATCCGGGCAAGGCTTAGCGGGACGCCCACATGGTTATTGTAACTCTTGACCGAACGGTGCGCCCGGCCCCGGCTCGCCCGGTCAAGCGCTGCATAGAGCGCCTCCTTGACCCCGGTTTTCCCTGCAGAGCCGGTAACGCCAATAATCCCGGCATCCACCCGCGCGCGCGCGGCCTTGCCCAGGTCCTCCAGCGCCGTTGCAGTGTTAGCGACAAGGACGTGCGGGCCGAAGCTGGCATGCTCCACCACCGCGCCTGATGCGCCACGCGCCGTGGCGCCTTCAAGGTAGCGATGGCCGTCAGATGCCTCACCCTTTAACGCAAAAAAGAGATCGCCTTCAACCACTTCGCGGCTGTCTATCTCAACGCCGGACACGGCAAAATGGGCGCTGGCCCGCCCACCGGTGGCGCGGGCGATGTCCTCACTGGTCCAAAGCGCAAGACCCGCCGTATCCGACGGGTCTTCTGGCCATGAAATAAGCGCGGGATGGGCGGTCATGTCGTGCACTCCCTTGCGACCTGTACGTCATCGAACGGCAGGATGCGCATTGCCTCACCCCTGCCAATGATCTGACCCTGTTCGTGCCCCTTGCCTGCGATCAGGACTATATCATCGCGCCCTGCCTCGGCAATGGCGACAGCAATGGCGGTGCGCCGATCACCGATCTCGCGCGCCTTGCCATCGCAGCCGGCCAAAACCGCTGCCCGGATCGTGGCGGCATCTTCGCCGCGCGGATTGTCGTCAGTCACGATCACCACTTCGGACCCCGCACAGGCCGCGCGGCCCATCTCTGGCCGCTTGCCTCCATCGCGGTCGCCGCCAGCGCCAAATACGGTGACCAAGCGCCCAGCGGTGTGTGGCCGCAGCGCAGTGATAGCGGCTTCTATCGCATCAGGAGTATGGGCGTAGTCGACATAAACCGGCGCGCCGGCGCGGTTGATCGCCGCGCGTTCAAGCCGCCCACGCACCGGCTGCAAGCGCGCCAATGCATCGAAAACCTTGTCCGCATCGCTGCCCGAGGCGATGGCGAGGCCTGCCGATACCAGCGCATTGGCGGCCTGATAGGCTCCGATCAGCGGCAGCGTGATCTTGCGCGCTTTGCCCTGCCATTCGATCTCAAGCGTCTGGCCAAGCTGGGTTGGCGCGCGGCCGGCGAGGCGGATCGTGGTGCCACAGGTGCCGACCGAGAACAGCTCTAGCCCCCGGCGCTGTGCATGTTCTGCCGCGCGGGCCGACCATTCGTCGTCCATCCACACCACCGCCGTGCCGCCATCTGTCACAACATGGTCGAACAGCCGCATCTTGGCGGCGAAATAGTCTTCCATCGTGGCGTGGTAATCGAGGTGATCGCGGCTCAGGTTGGTGAAGCCGCCTGCCACCACGCGAAGGCCTTCGTTGCGGTACTGCGAAAGGCCATGGCTCGATGCTTCGTAGGCAACGTGGGTCACCCCCTCGCGGGCGAGGCCGGTCATGTTCGCCAGAAACGTGACGATATCGGGCGTGGTCAGGCCGGTGGAGACGCTCTCGTCTGCGGTAGTGACGCCCAGTGTGCCGATCGAGGCGGCAGACTGGCCGAGCATGCGCCAGATCTGGCGCGTCATCTCCACCGTGGAGGTCTTGCCATTGGTGCCGGTGACCGCAACCACGGTTTCGGGCACCGGCTGAAAGAAGCGCGCGGCCAGCATGGCAAAGGCGCGGCGCGGTTCGGCATCGGCGATGTGGATCGCGCCTTCGACCTTTGCCTCAGGCCGCGCGACAACGGCCACTGCGCCAGACTTTACGGCATCGGCAATGAAATCCTCGCCGTTGAAGCGCGCGCCCGGAAATGCGCCGAAGATCGTACCCGGTGCAACCTTGCGGTGATCAATGGCAAACCCGGTGACATTTGCATCACCGCCAGCAGCCGGAAACCCCGCCGCTTCCAAGATTGCGGCCAGCTTCATTCGCCGTTCCCATTGCCGACCAGTGGCGAGAGGTCGGAGATATCGATATCGCGCGTATCGTCAGGCACGACGCCGAGGAACGGCCCAATGCGCGGTACCAGACGGCCAACGATGGGGCCGGCATTCCATGCGGCCGTGCGCTGGAACGATGTGGCCGCCGTGCCTTTGGGTTCATCCAACATGGCAATCACGACATAGCGCGGCTTGTCCATCGGGAAGGCAGCGGCAAAAGTCGCGACCAGCGAAGTGCGGTTGTAACCACCCTTCCCGCCAGGCTTTTCAGCCGAGCCGGTCTTGCCGCCCACACGAAAGCCGGGAGCATTGGCGGACTTGCCGGTGCCATCGACCACGATCATGCGCAGCAACTGGCGCATGCGTGCGCTGGTGGAGGCCTTGAATACGCGGCGGCCTTCGGGGGCCTTGGCCGGATCAACCTTGTAGAGCGTAGCCGGACGCCAGACGCCGCCATTCACCATTGCCGCATAGGCCGCAGCAAGGTGCAGTGGCGTGACCGCGATGCCGTGGCCATAGCTGACCGTCATCGTGGTGATGCGCGCCCATTCGCCGGTCTTTTCGTGGCCACGCGGCCAGAGCGGGAAGCCACGCGCAGGCAGTTCGATATAAGGGCGCTCGTTCATGCCAAGCGCGGCCATCGTCTTCTTGAGCGCCGGACCGCCGAGCTTGTCGGCCACTTGTGCGGTCACGATGTTCGATGAGTGGATCAGCGATTCTGGCACATTGAGCGAAGCGCCGAAGCTGTGGCTATCGCGGATGCGGAAGCCGCCGATTTCCAGCGGGCGATCCGCTGGATAGCGCACTGACAGATCGGTCACGACACCGGCATCGATGGCGGCGGCAACTGAGAGCGGCTTGAAGGTGGAGCCCAGTTCGTAAACCTGATTGGTGACCTTGTTGAACACCAGATCGTTGTAAGCCATATCCGAACGGTTGGGATTGAACGTTGGCAACGAGGCGAGCGCAATGACTTCGCCGGTATCGACGTCGAGAATGATTCCGGCGGCACCCTTGGCCTCGGTTTCCAGCATGCCCCGACCCAGTTCATCTTCAAGCGCGCCTTGCGCGCGCATGTCGATGGAGAGCGACACCGGACGGCCCCGCAAGGATGGGTCGAGCAGCTGCTTTTCGAGTACCTGCTCCATGCCGACCTGGCCCTTGCCTTCGCTGTCGACATAACCGAGAACATGAGCACCCAGCGACCCTTGCGGATAATAGCGCTGGTTTTCACGCGGAAATTCGAGCGCAGGTTCCCCCAGCGCAAAGATGCGGTTGGCTTCTTCTGGCATGATGCGGGCACGCAGATAACTGGGCCGGTCAGACTTCAGCCGCCGAAGCAGATCGGCATAATCTGCATCAGGAAATATCTGCATCAGCGCAGCGGCAACTTCTTCCGGTGATTTGACAAGCGGCGAACCATTTTCTCCGAATGCCTTGGGATTGTACCACAGAGCATAAGCAGGAAACGCGCGAGCCAGCGGCGCACCGTTGCGATCCACAATCTCACCCCGGGGCGGCAGAAGTGCTTCGGCCAGCGACCGGCGTTCAGGCGCGCCTTCAAAAAAACCAAGCTGTAGAATACGCACGAATGCTGCAAGTGCCGCACACACGAACAGGAACGCCACAACCAGCACGCGGATCTTGGCTTCCACCAGCGAACGCTGACGAACATTGGCCAGAGTGACCCGGCCTGAAGCGATGGCGGCAGAAGCGGTTAGCGCATTCACAGGGCTGCCCTAGCCTCCTTGCGCTTGGTTACACGAGAGGCTGCAGCTGTATTGCCTTTCGCCGCCTTGGATTTTTCCGCGGTTGTGGCAGCCTTGGTCAGCTTCGCGGCCGGCTTGGTCGCCTTGGCCTTTTCCGCTTTTACTACAGATGCCTTGCTGACGCTTTCCACAGGCTTTTTGCTCGCTTTTTCCGACAGTTTCTTGGACCGTGTCGGGGCCTTTGGCTCCGGCTTTTCGGACTTAGTCGCAGTGCGTACGGGCTTGCTCGGTCGTGAATCGACCACTTTGCCGAGCCGTTCATTCAAAGTTTCAACAGCATCAGCATGATCGACTTGAGATACATCACTCGCCTTGATCAGCGTTGGCTTGGGCTCTTGCGCCTCATCACCCAGCGGCTTGCCTGAAAGCGGCGATACCATAGCTGGAAGAGCCGACGAAGAGATCACCGAGTCATCAATGCTGGCGACGCGGATCGGCGCGGGCGCATTGGGTACGCTTGGCATGCTGAATGCTGCCAACTGCCGTTCACCTTCCAGATATTGCCCAGCCAGCGGTGCGGCATAGCCAAATTCTACATCATTCCAAGTCTTTAGCTGCTGCTGGTTCGCGCGCGTCTCAAACTCGGTTTCGAGATACATCTTCTCCTGCTTGAGCGCGACGATGCGCGCTTCCGCATGGTGAATCTGGCTGCGCAGCGCATTAACGCGGAACGCCAAGATCAGCACCATCGCCAGACACAGGCCCAGCAGCACCAGCCATCCAACGGACCGCAAGCGGTTGGCAGAAGCGATCATGCCGCGACCTTTCCTGCGTTTAGGCGGGCGGGTGCCGTCGTGCGGACAGCCCAGCGCAGCGTTGCGGACCGTGCACGCGGATTGCGTGCCTCTTCTTCTGCGGTCGGGCGAATTGCGGCCGATGGCTTTTCGAACACGGCGACCGACTTTTGCGCAATTTGCGGCATATGGCGCGATGCCGCGGGCATGGCTCCTGCTGCTTCACGTAGGAACTGCTTGACGATGCGGTCTTCCAGACTGTGGAAACTGACCACAACCAGGCGCCCCCCCGGCGCCAGCACTTTCTCTGCTGCCGCAAGGCCCGACAACAGCTCATCCAGTTCGCCATTCACGTGAATGCGCACCGCCTGAAAGCTGCGCGTAGCCGGGTCCTTCTGCGCCTTGGGGCCTTTGATATCAGGACGATAGCCAAGCGCTTTGCGCACCACGGTGGCAAACTGACCCGTAGTGGTGAGTGGGCGGGCCGCCACAACGGCGCGGGCAATGCGGCGCGACTGGCGTTCTTCGCCGTAGCGATAGAGCACGTCGGCAATATCTTCTTCAGCCGCTTCATTCAGGAAATCCGCCGCAGTTGGACCGTCCTGTGACATTCGCATGTCTAACGGGCCGTCCGAGGAAAACGCAAATCCGCGCGCTGCCTGATCAAGCTGCATCGAACTGACGCCGATATCGAACACGACACCCTGAACGCTGGCAATTCCGGCATTGGCAAGCCCTTCTGCCAGTTCGGAAAAGCGGCGCGGATGAAGGATCAGGCGCGGATCTTTTCCACAGGTTTCTCCCCAGAGCTGTCCCGCCGCAATCGCGTCCGGATCACGATCAAATGCATGGACGGTCGCGCCGGTGCCAAGGATCGAGCGGGTATAGCCGCCCGCGCCAAAAGTTGCGTCGACGATCAGATCACCGGGCTGCGGGTTCAGCGCGGCCAGCACTTCGTCGATCAGCACGGGAATGTGGGGGGCGCGCATGGTTTCAGCGGGGGCCATTTCAGGCGCGGTCATTTGCGCTTGCCCTTTGCAGCTTCAGCCATCTTGGCGCGGCAACCGGCCTGAGCAATCGCCCACGCCGCATCCTGTTCGAACAGGATGCGCGGGTTCCAGATGGTGATCTGGCGACCACCGCCGTGGAAATAGAGGCCGTCCTCTACTTGCCCGAGTTCGGACAGGTAATCGGGCAGGACGAACCGGCCGCTGTCATCATAGCTGACACGGGTGAAACCGTAGACTTGGCCTTCTGCGGCATCGCGATCAAAATCGAGGCCGAGCCGCAGCTTCTTTTCCTCTTCGCGATCAATCTCGGCAGCGAAATCGGCGAGGCGGGAGAGGCCGAAACCGGTGAGGCATGGCAGGCGCGGGTGCTTATCGAGGCAGAGCACGCGCTGATTCGCAGACGCGGTGAAAATATCGGAGCGGAAATCGGCAGGCAGAACAAAGCGGCCCTTTTCGCCGCGTGGCGAAAAGCCCTGTCCTACGAGATTTACCGACCCTCCCGTCACGCCGACCACCCCGCTCGCGGACGAAAAACTCCATGGCCCGGCCCCACGCCTGCGCGCAGAACCGACTCATCCCCCGCGGATGCGACTGGAGTTCGTCCCGATAACGCACACTCCTAACGCGGGACCGGGCGGGCGAAAAGGGGAAAATGCGGGAAAATGCGGACTATCGCTGATTCTGGACCGTTTTTTCTACTTACTTACGAAAGAGTAACCATAACCTGCCGCAAATAGTGACACAGAACGGCCCGATATTCAGGCCTTTATCCTTTGCCTGGATTTGCTGAAGCACTGCCTGCCCGCGGTTTCCCGCACGCAGGGCCATTTCAACGGTCGAACGCTTCATCCAGAAGTCGCTGCAGCCCGGAAATGCGGGCACTTTCGCCATCGCCGCTTTCCAGCAGAGCGGCGTCTGCAACCAGCACGGCGCGCCCTTTGCCGATGCGGCAGCGCGCAATCAGGCCTGCTGCGCCGATCCGACAATCGGCATCCTGCCCGCCTGCCTGTGCCGAAAATTGCCCCGGAAGGTTGACCGGAAGGCGCTCTCCCGCATTTTCCCGCTCACCCGCAGGCTGGTCTTCATCAAAGCGCAGTTCCAGCCCCCAGCGCGCGAGGATGGGCGAGACCAGCGCCACGTCCTGTGGCCTGCGCCGGTCACCCAGCGCATAGTGGCTGTCTTGTGTGAGCATGGGATCGGCAAAGAACAGCACAGCGCCGCCCCCACGCACCCATGAATCGAGCGCGACGTTTTCTTCCGGGGCAAGCGGGCGCGGCTGGGCAATGATCAGGTGACGGGTGGCGGAAAGATCGAGCAGCGTATTGAGCGGGATCACACGCGCGCGCTCTTCCAGCATGGCTCGCGCCCAGTGCTGGGTCTCTTCGCCATCAAGCATGCCCCTGAGGTCGCTCGATTCGCTCCATAGGATTGGCAGACTGGTGAACAAGCCAAGGCTCTGATCCGCAGCTTTGCCGCGCGATGTGGTGAACCACACACGGCTTGCAACCACAACCAACAACGCCAGCGCCAAGATCAGAATGCGGCGCATTGCCGCTCAGGGTTTTGGCGCGTTGACCGATGGCGCGGGCGCAGGCGGCGCTGGCGAGATCGTGACGGTGGGCTTTTCGTTGGCACTGACCGGGAGTTTTGGGGCGACGCCCATGTCTGCCAGCGGATCCTTGGCTGACGTAGCGCTTGCTTCGACGACAGGAGCAGCGGCATTCACCGCGCTTTCGTCGATGTATTTCGCCCGGTCCATGATCACGTTGGCAAGGCTGACGAGCAGCAGCATCCCGGCAAGGCCGAACAGCCCCACTTGCAGCCGGTGGACCGCCTGTGCCCGCATTTCGCGCATGGTTGGCGGCACGTGCGCCAAGGCGCTTGCAACGGCCGCAGCAGCCTGCTGCTCAGCCGGAGATGCGGGTGCCTGCTTTCTGCCGGGGAGGCCGAACATTGCCATCAGGGCATGGTAGCCTATTGCTCCAACCAAGGAAAGACCGGGAGGCCCTTCGCCTTCAACCAAGCAGGATTGTAGAGCGAGGAGAGATAACGGAAGCCCGTGTCGCACAGAATCGTCGCCACGCGGCTGCCCGGCCCCAGTTGCTTTGCCAGCGCCACCGCACCTGCCACATTGATACCGCTCGAAAGGCCAAGGCACAGGCCTTCGTCGGCCAGCAGGCGCTCCACCCAGTAGATGCCCTCTTCGTCCGAGATGCGGAACTGCGTGTCGATCGGCGCGCCATCGAGATTGGCGGTGATGCGTCCCTGCCCGATGCCTTCGGCCACCGAAGAACCTTCGGACTTCAATTCGCCGTTGGCGTAATAGTTGTAGAGCGCTGCGCCGTGCGGATCGGTCAGCGCGATAGTGACGTTCTCGTCAAACGCCTTGAGGCCCATGCCCACGCCTGCGATGGTGCCGCCGGTGCCCGCAGCGCAAGTGAAGCCATCGATGCGGTGCTCCATCTGCTCCCAGATTTCCGGCGCGGTGGTTTCGATATGGGCGCGGCGGTTGGCGATATTGTCAAACTGGTTGGCCCAGACCGCGCCTTCGGTTTCCTCGGCAATGCGGCGCGAAGTGTGGACGAAGTGGCCGGGGTTGGAGAATGGCGCGGCAGGGACCAGCACCAGTTCGGCGCGGAGCGCGCGCAATGTGTCCATCTTTTCGCGCGATTGCGTTTCGGGCATGACGATGACCGATTTGTATCCGCGCGCATTGGCCACCAGCGCAAGACCGATGCCGGTGTTACCCGCCGTGCCTTCAACGATCGTGCCGCCGGGCTGCAGCAGCCCTCGCTCTTCGGCATCGCGCACGATCCACAGCGCGGCGCGGTCTTTTACCGAGGCGCCGGGGTTGGCAAATTCGCACTTGCCATAGATTTCGGCACCTGCCGCTTCGCTCGGTCCTTTGAGCAGGACGAGCGGCGTGTTGCCGATGAGCGAAATGGTATCGGGTGTAATCGGTGGAGCGTTCATAATCCCCGAATTAGGGACTGTCTGCCCAATTGCCAACGCAATTGCGCTTGTCTGCCAACAAGCGAAGTTACTCGCGTCCCGCCCGGATCGCCGCTCCACCGGCAAAGGGCGCAACTGCCAGCGCAACAAGGCTGCACGCCGCGAGCAAGGCCAGCCCGCCCTCCCCGTCTGGCTGGAGCGAGCCTGCGCCGAAGATTAGGAGCGGCACCGCCATCGGAATTGCCAGCAAGCCGCCCAGCGCTGCACCTGCGCGCATTCCGGCGGTCAGCGCGGCGATGGTCACGCCGATCGCCGCCAGCCCCGGTGTGCCGAGCAGCAGGCCCAGTTCCACCGTCCACAACTGCTGCGCATCAAGCGACAGCAACCCTGCCGAAAGTGGCGCGGCCAGCATCAGCGGCACCCCGAAACTGAGCCAGTGCGCTAGCACGCGCACCGCTAGCAGCGCTTCCTCCGAAATGCCGCGCAAGGCCCATTGATCGAACAGGCCTGCCTCCACATCCGGCTCTACCAGACGGTCGAGCGGCAGGATCGCTGCCAGCAATGCCGCTACCCAGATCACCCCTGCCCCGGTCCGCGCCAGCAACCGCGCATCCGGCCCGACCGCGAAAGGGAACAGCATAGCCACCGCAAGGAAGAACAACAGCGGCAGCACCGCCCCGCCGCGCCCCTGCGCACCGCGCGTCAGCAGGGCGAGATCACGGGTGAAAATCGGCCAGAGCTTGCGGATCATGCCTGGAAGTCCAGCAGCTTGATTTCGTCCACCGCTTCCAGCGACAGCGGCTGGTGCGATGCGATGATAACCGCACCCCCGGCGCGGCAATGCGCATCGATGGCCGCCTGCGCCTTGCACGACCAATAGGTGTCGAGGCCGTTCAGCGGCTCGTCCAGCAGCCACAGCGGGGCACCGCTTGCTGCCACGCGAGCGAGCGCTGCACGTTTACGCTGCCCGGTGGACAGATAGCGAACCGGCACATCAAGCAGATCGGCCAAACCGAAATCGGCGTCCATCGGCGCGGCCCGGTCGATCCGCTGCCAGAACGCCAGCGCCTGCGCCAAAGGTTGATGGCCATCAAGCGCGAGCCGTTCATCCGCCAAAGCAATGTTGCCGGTGCGCTCAACCGTCCCGGCATAGGGCCTCAGCAATCCGGCGAGGATGCGGATGAGGCTCGATTTGCCGATGCCGTTGGGTCCAGCAAGGTGGACGATTTGCCCCGTGCCAACAGACAGCGACAGGCCCCGGAACAAAATCCGGTCCCCGCGCCTGCAGGCAATATCCGTGGCGACGAGACCGCACTCTTGCATAGGATGGAGCGATAGGGGAAACGATGGCGACTGCCAAGCTTACCAAAGGACCGACGATGACCATAGCCCGCCTGACCGACGCCGAACGCGATGCGCTGCTGGCCGAACTGCCCGAATGGCAATTGCGCGAAGATGGACTGGCGATGGTCCGCACCTTCCGCTTCGGCGATTTTTCGGAAGCTTGGGCCTTCATGAACCGCGTCGCGCTCTATGCGGAAAAGGCCGACCACCACCCGGAATGGTTCAACGTCTACAATCGCGTGGAAGTGACACTGACGACGCACGACGCCGATGGGCTGTCGGCAAGGGATGCGGCGATGGCGCGGGCGATGGAGGGGTTTGTTTGAGGGATTGAGACGCGCGGAGGGGTGGCGGGTTTTTGAGGTTTCCGATTGAAAGCTGTCATGCGGGACACGACCCCATTGCGGCCATCGCTCGGTTCCGCTCTAATGTTGCAATGACAAAGGTTTTTTACGGTAGCTACGTGATCTGCGCACTGCTCGGGCTTCTTTTTCTGTTCATGTTCGTCGAGACGTATTTGCGCGGTGAAATAGGAATCTATCACCCAGTGGTCATCTTCACATCGGGTGAGACGAGCATGTTTTTGCTGGCAAGCATATTCTTCCCGCTAAGGGCGAAACTCGTCGCGCTATTGCTGTTCGCATTGTGCACGATCTCCACTTATATTTGGGAAATGAGCAGATGGCCTATCGACTTAACAGGCATGTCATTCTCTAATCGTCTTTTTCAAGGGGGGCTTTTCCTGATCTTTGCTTTCGTGCCGCGCTTAGGCATGGTTAGCGGCGTGTCACTTTTGAGGCGGCATCCCGACCACAAAAGGCACAATGAGGAGGCGTCCTGTTGAACAGCTTAATGCCCGCTTCCCACCCAATTCAAGTCGCTCAAGTTCTCCACAGTCTATCCCAAATCCCGCCGTCACCCCGGACTTGATCCGGGGTCCCGCTTTTCTTTGGCGGCACAAAAAGGGACAGCGGGATCCCGGGTCAAGCCCGGGATGATGAATGAGGGGATGGATTCTTGGCGCAAGGCAGAGTGGCCCTACTTCCCCAGTGGCTTTGCCGATGACCGCATCTGCTTGCGCAACGCCCCCGGCATCCACCGCGACGCGAAGGCCAGTTTGCGGGCGGTCTTGCCTACCACGGTGTGCAACCGGCTCCCGTGCACCGCTGCCCACGCAGCCTCGGCCACTTCGCTCACCGGCGTGAGTTCGAGGCCTGCGCCGAGTACGCGGGTGCGGATGTCTTCGTTGCTGGCGCGGTTGGGGGCGTGGTCGAGCAGCGGGGTTTCGATGAAGCTGGGCATCAGGTCGCGCACCGCAATCCCGTCCTCGGCCCATTCGCCGTCGAGCGATTCGGTGATCGCACGCACGCCGAACTTGGTGGCGGAATAGACCGAAGCTCCGGGTGAGCCGTAGATGCCCGCCGCGCTGGAGGTGTTGAGCAGGCAAGATCCCGGTGCGCTGGCCTTGAGCCAAGGGTGTGCCGCCTGTGCGCCGAAGATCACGCCCTTGAGGTTGATGTCGAGCGTGCGTTCGATCTCCTCAGCAGTCAGGTCGACGATTGCGCCACCAATCGGAACGCCCGCATTGTTGAACACCACATTGATCCGCCCGTCCGAAGCCTTGGCGCAATCCGCCAGCGCCTGATCCCATGCCGCACGGTCACGCACGTCGAGTTTGTGGCAGGAGCTTTGCGCAGACGGCAGCGATGCTGCGGTTTGCGCCATTCCCGCCTCGTTCACATCGGCCAGCCCCACGAACCAACCCCCTTGCGCAAAGCGCTGCGCCACCGCGCGGCCGATTCCCGAAGCGCCGCCGGTGATGAAGATCGTCTTTCCCGCCACTGCCATCCCCTGCTCACATTGTTGTCAGCAGCAGATTACAGCGCCGGATTGTTATAGCAATGCCACGTGAAAATCGCCGCCGCACCGCGATGCGGACGCCAGTCCTCGGCCAGAGCGCGGGTCTCCTTCTCGCTCGGTCGCTCTTCAAGGCCCAGCAGTTTGCCTAGCCCCACCTGCACCGCCAGATCGCCCGCAGGCCAGATGTCGGGCCGTCCCTCGGCAAAGAGCAGGTAGATTTCTGCCGACCAGCGCCCGATGCCCTTGATCCTGACCAGTTCGGCAATCGCCTCCTCGTCATTCTTGGGCAGCGCCTTAAGATCGAGTTCGCCCGAAACGACCAGTTCGCACAAGGACCGCACATAGCCCTGCTTTTGGCGCGACAGGCCGCAAGCGCGCAGCGAATCGAAATCGGCGGCAAGCAGATCGTGCGGTGGCATGTCCTCGCCCAGGAGCGCCTCAAGCTTGGTCCACACCGATGCGGCGGCCGCCACGCTAACCTGCTGGCCGACGATGGTGCGCAGCAGCGTGGCGTATCCAGTGGGGCGCAGGCGCGGTTCGGGGTAGCCGACGCGGGCGATGGCCCCGGCCAGAGATGGATTGCGGGCGGCGATGAAATCCAGCCCTTCGCGGATTGCCTCTGCCGAAAGCCCCACCTTAATTCTCCACAAACACGATATGGCCGGTTCGGCAGTTGCCAAAGCCGGATTGCCGCGATAGCAGCCCCGTCCAAAGGCGAACAGGGGGCGCGGGGATTGCGTTTGGGCCTGCCGCCGATTTTGGAGAACAAGCGATGCCGAAGATCGTGGTTGTCAATCGTGCAGGTGAAGAAAAGACGGTCGAGGCCGATGCTGGCCTTTCAGTGATGGAAGCCATCCGCGACAACGGCTTTGACGAATTGCTGGCCCTGTGCGGCGGCTGCTGCTCGTGCGCCACGTGCCACGTCTATGTCGACCCGGCCTTTGCGGACAAGGTTTCGCCGATGAGCGAAGATGAGAACGATCTGCTCGACAGCTCGGATCACCGCAACGAAACCTCGCGCCTGTCGTGCCAGGTGCAGCTGACCAGCGCGCTGGACGGCCTGCGCGTAACGATTGCGCCGGAAGACTGATTTTCCGCGCTTTGCGTGATGAAAAGGGCCCGCCTCCCGATGGAGCGCGGGCCTTTTTCTTTACTGGGCCTGCTCCCCCGCGAAGGCGGGGGCCTCAGGAGTATTAAGCCGAGGTTCTGTAAACGGCACGAGGTCCCCGCCTTCGCGGGGACGCAGAAACCGCTGAACTAAACGCGCAATCCCGCCGTCTCGTCCAGCCCGGCCATCAGGTTCAGCGTCTGCACCGCAGCGCCACTCGCGCCTTTGCCGAGGTTGTCCAGCACTGCCACCAGCCGCGCCTGTTCACCATCGCCGCTGCCCATCACGTGAAGCTTCAGCCCGTCCCAAGGCTCCATCGACCCTCGCAGCAGCAATTCGCCCTCAGCCGTAGCATCCTGCGCCACTGTCACAATCTTCGATTCGCCATAAAACTGCGTCAGCGCCGCGCGCAGCAGGTCTGCGGGCACATTGCCCGGCATAACACCCAGCGGCAGCAGCACTTCCACCACCATGCCGCGATGGGCAGGCACCACGGCGGGGCTGAACAGCGGGGCAATGGCAAGGCCGGCATAACGCTGCATTTCCGGCACATGCTTGTGCCCAAAGCCAAGGCCATAGCCGCGCCATGCGATATCGCGGTCATCCTCAAACCGCTTGATCAGCGCCTTGCCGCCGCCCGAATAGCCAGAGACGCCGGTGCAGGTATAGGGCCACGCCGAAGGCAGCAGGCCGTTGTGGACCAGCGGGGCCAGCAAGGCGAGGAAGCCGGTGGGATAGCAGCCGGGGTTGGAAACCCGCGCAGCCTGCGCCACCACCTCGCGTCCGACGAGCTCCGGGAAACCATAGGCCCAGCCATCGGCCACCCGGTGCGCGGTTGAAGCGTCGATCACCTTGGTGCGATCATTGCGGATCATCGCCACGGCATCGCGGGCGGCATCATCAGGCAGGCACAGGATCACCACATCGGCGTCATTGATGGCCTCGGCCCGCGCCGCATCATCCTTGCGGCGCACATCATCAAGCGCGATGATCGTGAATTCTCTGCGGCCTGCCAGCCGGTCGGCAATCTCAAGGCCAGTGGTGCCCGCAGCGCCATCGATAAAGACCGAAGTTGTCATGCCGATGGCTCCAGTTGCGCGATTTCGACATAGCCGACCAGCAAGTCTGTGGTGGCCTGCCCCCAGGCCCAGCCGCCTGCGATATCAAGCACATCGAACCCTTCGCCCGCCGCCAGCGCGCGCAGTTCTTCGCCATCGGGCTTGCCCGCGGCCCGCAACATGGCGGGCGATTTCAGCACATGCGGCATTGGCACGGCGTAGTGCGGCACGAAGTAGCGCCCCGCGAGGCCAATATGCGCCAGATCGCCGCGCACCGGCAGGTGCGGCTTGTCCGAACGGTCCGCCGGACGGGTCAGCACGAGCGGTCCAGTCGGCAGTTCGGCAGAAAGAGGCGTGGCGTCAACGGTCAATTCAGGGTGCCCTCGCAGCAGGAAAGCCGGGCGATTAGCGGCGTCGGGGCGGTAGGGCAAGTCATGCGGCATGAGCGGGCGCAATCAGCCGTAGCGCGCCTTCAGCAGGCCCCAGGCCGCGCGTAAGCCCAAGGCATCACCGCCTTTGGGCCGCCCGGGCTTGGCCACAGGCCGCCAGGCGAAAGTATCAAAGTGTGCCCAATCAAGGCCTTCGCCCACAAACCGGTCCAGAAACAGCGCGGCTGTGCTGGCCCCGGCAAAGCCGCTAGCAGGCGCATTCAGCAGGTCTGCCACATCCGATTTGAGGTATTCGCGATAGCCTTCGTAAAGGGGCAGTTGCCAGCACGGATCGTCGCGTTCAAGCCCTGCGGCGATAAGGCCTTGCGCGGTTTCGCTGCGCCGCGCGAAGAGCGCGGGCAGATCCGGCCCCAGCGCCACGCGGGCAGCGCCGGTCAGCGTGGCAAAATCGATGACCAGTTCGGGCTTCAATTCGCTGGCACGAGTCAGCGCATCGCCCAGCACGAGCCGCCCTTCGGCATCGGTATTGGTGATCTCCACCGACAGGCCCGCGCGCGAGCGCAGGATATCGCCGGGGCGGAAGGCATTGCCCGATATGGCATTTTCCACAGCAGGCACAAGCAGATGGAGCCGGATCTTCAGGCCCAGTGCCATGATCAGACCGGCAAGAGCAATGGCATGAGCCGCGCCACCCATATCTTTTTTCATCAGCGCCATGCCGGACGATGGCTTGATATCGAGCCCGCCGGAATCGAAGCAGACGCCCTTGCCGACAATGGCGACGCGCGGATGCTTGGGATCGCCCCATTCCATCTCGATCATGCGCGGCGCGTGGCTGCGGGCAGCGGCACGGCCAACGGCGTGGACCATCGGGTAATCGTGTTCCAGCGAATCGCCTGAAACCACGTGGACTTCGGCGTGGTGCCGTTTGGCCAGCGCGCGCACTTCAGATTCAAGCTGTAGCGGCCCCATGTCTTCGGCCGGGGTGTTCACCAGATCGCGCACGACCAGCACGGCGGTGGCCTCGGCCAGCACAGGTTCGATCCGGGCGACGTCCTTGGTCAGGAGTATGCGCGGCTCTGTGTCCTTTGCGTCCTTGCGATAGCGGTCGAAGCGGTATTGGCCGGTTACCCAGCCGTGCAGCGCCTTTCCTGGTTCTCCTCCGGCGCGGCGATAGGTGCCGCCGGGAAGGACATCGGCCAGCTTGGCCATGCACCACGATGAGAGGTCGTTGACATTGGCAACGCCTGCCACGGCGAACCAGCCATCGCCATCGGGGACGATAGCGTGTTCATAGCCTCCACCTTCAAACTTCTGCGCGGTGAGCGCCGCACGCTGGCCTGGGTTCAGACTTTTGAGAAAGTCAGGCAAGGTGGCCTTGTCAACCAGGTGGAGGACGGTGGCCGGTTGGCCGCGATCAGGCTGGATCAGCGCGTGTTTGTCGGTCATGTTGCCCCACTGCATGCCGCACAGCGCCTTTGGTTGCGAGTGGAATTTGCAGAGTGGGATGCGCACCCGCCTTTGGGACACCGCGGGAATGCCACCAGTCGCAATGAAAAGGTACGTATGGCCTTGCCGGGCACCTCGCATTTTGCAGCATCATTCGCTACATGGGCGCGATGACACAATATCTGACCGTTGAAGACCACGATGTCCTGATGAGGGATGGCACCATCAAGCTGCACGGCCCCGCCGGGTTCGAAGGCATGCGCAAGGCCGGGCGTCTGGCCGCAGAGATCCTTGACGCTTTGGCACCGCTGGTGGTTCCCGGTGCGCGGACCGACCATCTTGACGATGTGGTGCGGCAGATGACGCTGGATGGCGGCGGGATTCCGGCCACGCTGGGGTATCGGGGTTATACCCATTCCTGCTGTATTTCGATCAATCACGTGGTGTGCCATGGCATTCCTTCGGACAAGACGCTGAAGGACGGGGATATCGTCAATATCGACGTGACACCTTTGCTCGATGGCTGGCACGGCGATTCCAGCCGCATGTATCTTGTTGGCGATGTGCCGCTGAAGGCGCGCAAGCTGGTAGACGTCACATACGAATGCCTGATGATCGGCATTGCGCAGGCCAAGCCTGGCGCACGGCTGGGCGATATTGGCGCTGCGATTCAGGCCCATGCCGAAAGGCAACGCTATGGCGTCGTGCGCGAGTTTTGCGGGCATGGCCTTGGCCGCCTTTTTCATGATTCGCCCGAAGTCATTCATGCCGCACGTGCCGGAACCGGGCCGGAGCTGCGCCCCGGCATGTTCTTCACGATTGAACCGATGATCAATCTGGGCAAGCCGAGCGTCAAAATTCTGGAAGATGGCTGGACGGCCGTGACGCGGGACCGTTCGTTGTCGGCGCAATTTGAGCATTCGATCGGGATTACCGATGACGGGTGCGAAATCTTCACCGCCAGCCCCAAGGGATTGCACCAACCGCCCTACGCGGCATGATCTGCCCAAAAAATCGGCAGCCTCTGCGCAAAATTTGAGCACTAATTTAATAAGCCCGCGCAATCTTGCGCATGCAACGCCTGCGCATTCGATTCAAATCTTGCACGCCCCCGGATTTTACGGCTTTCGCGATGCAGCATCATGTCCTAGTGATTTGTGACAGCACGTGGCACGATTCTTGTAACGGGAGTGCTACGAAAAGGATAAATCGCCGGTTTGCGCCAGTTGTGCTCCGGCCCGCGTTGCAGGGGTCTGAACGACGTGAAAAAGGTCGAAGCGATCATCAAGCCCTTCAAGCTCGATGAAGTAAAGGAAGCGCTGCACGAAATCGGCGTGTCGGGCATTACTGTTACCGAAGCCAAGGGATTTGGCCGCCAAAAGGGCCATACCGAACTATATCGCGGTGCAGAATATGTCGTTGATTTCCTGCCGAAGGTGAAGCTTGAAGTCGTTGTGGCTGATGCATTGGCCGATCGCGTAGTCGAAGCCATCGCTTCTGCTGCACAGACAGGCCGGATCGGCGACGGAAAGATATTCGTGATCCCGGTTGAAAGCGCGCTGCGCATCCGCACCGGAGAGCGCGACGACGACGCGATCTGATAATTCCAAACGAATTTTGCCCCGTCCGGTAAACGCGGGACGGGGCGTCAAAGCGGGGGTAGGCCTGTGGACGGGCACGCCTCCAGAAAACCCCAGATACCCCCCGGACCTCTCCCACGGGGGCAAAAGAAGGACTAGCCATGGCAAGTGCAAAGGACATTCTCGCCCGCATCAAGGACGAGGAAATCGAGTGGGTCGATCTGCGCTTCACCGATCCCAAGGGCAAGTGGCAGCACCTGACCATGGTTGCGGGCCTGCTTGGCGAAGACGAGCTGGAAGACGGCCTGATGTTCGACGGTTCGTCGATTGAAGGTTGGAAGGCCATCAACGAATCCGACATGATCCTCAAGCCTGACCTGTCGGCTGTGTTCATCGATCCGTTCAGCGCTTCGCCGATGATGATCATCGTTTGCGACATCGTTGAGCCATCGACCGGCGAACTCTATTCGCGCGACCCGCGCTCGACCGCCAAGCGCGCCGAAGCGTTCGTCAAGTCGGCTGGCGTTGGCGATACTGTCTATGTCGGTCCCGAAGCCGAGTTCTTCCTGTTCGATGACGTCAAGTTCTATGACGGCTACGATGGCAACGGATTCCGCATCGATGACGTGGAACTGCCGACCAACAGCAACAAGGAATACGAAGGTGGCAACATGGGCCACCGTCCGGGCGTAAAGGGCGGCTATTTCCCGGTTGCCCCAATCGACAGCTGCGTCGACATCCGCGGCGAAATGGTTTCGACCATGATCGAAATGGGCCTGCCCTGCGACAAGCACCACCACGAAGTGGCCTCGGCCCAGCACGAACTCGGCCTGACCTTCGGCACGCTGGTCCAGACCGCTGACCGCATGCAGGTTTACAAGTATGTCGTGCAGCAGGTTGCACACGCTTATGGCAAATCGGCCACGTTCATGCCCAAGCCCATCAAGGGCGACAACGGATCGGGCATGCACACCCACATTTCGATCTGGGAAGCAGGCAAGCCTCTGTTCGCCGGTAACGGCTATGCCGGCCTTTCGGAAATGTGCCTGTACTTCATCGGTGGCGTGATCAAGCATGCCAAGGCACTGAACGCCTTCACCAACCCGACCACCAACAGCTACAAGCGTCTGGTGCCGGGCTATGAAGCCCCTGTGCTGCTGGCCTATTCGGCCCGCAACCGCTCGGCATCGTGCCGCATTCCCTATGGCGCCGGTGCCAAGGCGAAGCGCGTCGAGTTCCGCTTCCCTGATGCGATGGCCAACCCTTACCTTTGCTACGCCGCACTGCTGATGGCTGGTCTCGATGGAATCAAGAACAAGATCCATCCGGGCGAAGCCATGGACAAGAACCTCTACGATCTGCCGCCGGCAGAACTCGCCGAAGTTCCAACCGTGTGCGGCAGCCTTCGTGAAGCTCTGGACAGCCTTCAGGCTGACCATGACTTCCTGCTGCAGGGCGGTGTGTTCACCAAAGACCAGATCGAAGCCTACATTGAACTCAAGTGGCCCGAAGTGATGCGTTGGGAAACCACGCCATCGGCGGTCGAATTCGACATGTACTATTCGCTCTGATCCCTGCGATCAGCGAAGACACGAAAGGGCGTCCGGGAAACCGGGCGCCCTTTTCGATTCCCCACCCCGAGCGCCGACAACAACGCACGACGCTGTGATCTTTTCCACAGATTGCGACGAAGCGAGGTGAACGGTGATTGCCGCAGGATGAACGGAGGTGCGCAGGACTCCCCGAATTCGCCAAAATCCTTAGTCATGCTGCACATGCTAAAGAACGTGGTCGCAGCCCTCTTCGCCGTTTTCGCCTTTGTGGCTCTCCCGACGGCAGCACATGCCCGCCTGCAATGCGTGGTTTACGCCCGCCAGATTTCTGACGTGCAGATCAGCGGCAACGCACGCGAATGGTGGAGCAATGCCGAGGGCCGCTACGAACGAGGCCAGGAACCCATGGCTGGCGCAGTACTTGCCTTCAGCGGCACCCGCGCCATGCCCTACGGCCACGTGGCCGTCGTTCGCAAAATCGTCGACGATCGCCACATCCTGATTGATCATGCCAACTGGTCGGGTCCCGGCATGGTTGAACGCGGCGTAATGGCGATTGACGTTTCGGCAGCTGGCGATTGGAGCGAAGTGCGCGTCTGGTTTGCTCCAACAAAATCGGTCGGTCTGCGTGCCAGCCCGGCAAAGGGCTTCATCTACCCTCACACGCAAACTGCCGGGTCTGTGGCAAAGTCAGAGCTTCAAGGCTAAGCGGCCGCGCGCTTAGCCATTTACGACTTTGGCGGGCACGACCGCCGTTACATCGCCAAGCAACGCACGCGCATTCTGTGCAGGCATCGCCTCCCAGAACAGGTGTCCCTGAATCATCTGACATCCGGCCGCCTGCACCAGCGCACGTTGCATCGGGGTTTCTACCCCTTCGGCAACCACCTTCATTCGCAGCGTATGGCCAAGCGATACTATCGCCCGCAGGATCGCATGAGCGTCCAGATCAGCTTCGATGTTCTGCACAAACGAGCGATCAATCTTGATCCGGTCAAACTGGAACGAGCGCAAATAGCTGAGCGAGGAATAGCCAATCCCAAAGTCATCAAGGGCAATGCGGAATCCGCGATACTTCAGCCCCTTGAGCACCTCGATCACGTGCTCACTGCGGTCCAGCATGATCCCCTCGGTCACCTCCAACACGAACCGGCGGGGATCGGCCCCGGTTTCACGCACCATTTCGTCGATAGACTGAAGAAAATCGCTGGCCATGATCTGCAAAGGTGAAAGGTTTACCGAAATGTCGCAGTTCGGCCAGTCGCGGCATTCCGTAAACACGCGACGCAAGACCCATGCACCCAGCGGGATCATCAACCCGGCCTGCTCTGCCACGGGGACGAAAAGCCCCGGACGGATCGATCCGCGTTCAGGGTGAGGCCAGCGAAGCAAAGCCTCGAAGCCTTCGATCGTACCATCAGCAGCGGTCACGATAGGTTGGAAGGCTAGGGTCAGTTCGTCCCGCGCAATGGCACGGCGCAGTTCCATTTCCATTTCGCGCCGCAGTTTTACCGATGCGTCCATATCGCGCGTGAAACGGCGATAGCGGGCTCGACCACGCTGTTTGGCCCGATACAGAGCGATATCAGCACGGCGCAACAGTTCGCCGGGGTCCTCACTTTGATCGGGTCCCCAGCTGATACCGCAGGACAGGCTGATCTCCAGGCTATGTCCAGATATGATAAACGGCTCGCGCGTCATCGCCATCAACTGCCGGCCAAGCATGTCTGCGGCAGTTTTGCCGCCTGTGCTGCGCCGCATAAGCACGAATTCATCTCCGCCAAAGCGCGACAGGAAATCGCCAAGGGGGAGCGAGCGACGTAACCGGATGGCAACCTGCCGCACGAGTTCGTCCCCTACGTGATGCCCCAGCGTGTCGTTCACGACCTTGAACCGATCAATATCGACATAGGCGACGAACACATCGCCCAATTCGCGGCGAGCCACGCAAGCGGCAAGCTCCTGGCGAAGGCGCTGCATGAAATGGGCGCGGTTCGGCAGGCCTGACATGGCATCATGCAGCGCATTGTGCTGGGCCTGCGCCTCACTTGCCATCAGCTCGCTGGTCGTGCGCCGCATGCGCCGCACAATGATGGCACCCCCCGCGACGACACCGACGAAGAACAGAATGTAGATAGCCAGCAAAGGGGCCGTCTGGCGCAGGATGGCTGGTCCTGGCGGCTTGGTCTTCCACCCGATCCAACCGATCGTGCCTCCGTGAATATCCTTGATGGCTAAAGAATTGCGGGTAGGCTCGCTTATCGGCGACGCGAGAATGTGCACGTCCTCCAGCAGCAACGTGGATTGAAGATCGGCAATGATGCGCCGATCCAATTTCCGCACAAACACGAGATAGTCTGGCGCTCCCTTCAGCACAGACGGCGTTGCATTCGGTATGACTGAGGCTACGGCGACGATGGCAGGACTGCCATCGATGCGCATGATCGCCGAAGCCCCCAGCGACAGTGGCAGCCCTTGCGCGTCATAGGGCCATCTTACCGCGCCTTGCTGACGCCACTCGCGCGCATCGTTGCCCGCAGCATCCCTGCGCAGCGATCGTTTGATCAGGTCGTTCGCGGTGGTTTGCAGCTGGTCATAGCGACAATCTTGAACCACCGTCGGCCCTATCCAGCAGCGCAGCAACTGGCCGTTTATCCCGACGTGGTAGATCCTGTCGATCCTGTGGCTGCCCCAAAAATAGCCTGCGATAAAATCCCGCGCCCATACTTCAGCATCTGGAGCCCGGAGCCGGGTAACAGCATCATCCCAGACGAGTTGCAGTTTTCCCGCCTCCAGGATCTGGCGTTCGCTACGCACCAGAAACCGCTGGACCAGATGCTGCTCCTCTTCGCGGGCAAACTTGTCGGCAATGTCGGTGGAGTTGCGGAACGCTGCAACCAAGGCTGCGGTGAGCGCCACAAGGGCAAGAAATGTCGCCACGACAATCCATCCGGCGTTCGTCTCACCATTGTTCTGCCGCCGCCCGGCCATTGTGGATCGTCCCTTCCCCATCTTCGGCAACGTAGACAGAGGGTTGCAAAGAAATGGTTACCAAAAAGTACGCACCGCGACCTTAGGCATTGAAAGACTTGATTCATCTGTCGCGGCGGAACCGAAGCCGCGCTCAGCGGTTTGCGGCATGATACAGGACGGGATGTGGAGAGAACTTTCATGCTGCTGACAATCGCGCTCGTGCTGTTCGTCCTGTGGGCGCTTGGCGTCTTTGCATTCAAGGTTACGGCCGGGGTAATCCACCTGGTGCTGGTTGTGGCGCTGGTGATCGGGATGGTTCAGCTGATCAGGGGCCGCAAAGTCTGAATCTTTAAGTCTGCGATGCTCAAAGGCGAAATCTGACGGAATCTGCCAAGGTAAATCGGTTGCGGATGGCAACTGTGTTGCCTAATCTTCAGCCTCAGACCGGCTGCGTTTTCTCGCGGCCATAATCTCGTGGAGAGCATGACATGCGTGAGCGGCTTCAGCATTACATCAATGGCAAGTGGGTCGACAGCGAAGGAGGCAAGCGCCACGAGGTGATCAACCCGGCAACAGAAGAGGCCTGCTGTGCGATAACGCTTGGCACGTCGGCCGATGTCGACAAGGCGGTCGCCGCCGCTCAAGCCGCATTCAAGACTTTCAGCAAGACATCGCGTGAGGAGCGCTTGGCGCTGATGGATCGCATCGTCGCAGAATTCAAGAAACGCGCTCCCGATCTTGCTGTTGCCATGGCTGAAGAAATGGGAGCACCGGTAAGCTTTGCCGGAACCGGACAAGTCGGTGCCGGGATCGGCGGGTTCCTTGGCACGATGGCCGCGCTCAAGAATTTCAATTTCATGGAAGACAACGGCGCCTACAAGGTCGCTTACGAACCCATCGGTGTGGTCGGCATGATCACCCCGTGGAACTGGCCGCTCAATCAGATCGCGTTGAAGGTTGCACCGGCGCTGGCAGCGGGCAACACCATGATCCTGAAGCCATCGGAAGAATGCCCCACAAACGCTGCGATCTTTGCCGAAATCATGGACGCAGCAGGTGTTCCCCCCGGCGTATTCAATCTAATTCAGGGCGATGGCCCGGGCGTTGGTACGGCGATCAGTTCGCACCCCGGCATCGATATGGTGAGCTTCACCGGATCGACCCGCGCAGGCATTCTGGTGGCCAAGGCCGCAGCCGACACGGTCAAGCGCGTGCATCAGGAGCTTGGGGGCAAATCGCCCAATCTGGTCCTGCCCGATGCCGATTTTGCCGCTCATTTGCCATCAACCGCGTCTGGCCCGCTGGTCAACAGTGGCCAGTCCTGCATCTCGCCCACCCGCATTCTGGTGCCGCGTGAGCGTGAACAGGAGGCTGCAGCGTTCGTCTCTGCGATGTATGCGGCAACGCCGGTGGGCGATCCGATGCAGGAAGGGCAGCACCTTGGTCCGGTGGTGAACAAGACGCAGTTCGACAAGATCCGCGACCTGATCCAGTCCGCCATTGATGATGGTGCCAAGCTGGAGACGGGCGGGCCCGATCTGCCTGCAAACGTGAACCGCGGCTATTACATCAAACCCACGGTGTTTTCGGGCGTAACGCCAGAAATGCGCATTGCGCAGGAAGAAATCTTCGGCCCGGTGGCCACGATCATGGCCTATGACAGCCTTGATCAGGCCATCGAAATCGCCAACGACACCGCCTACGGCCTGTCCGCCTGCATCACCGGCGATCCGGCAAAGGCTGCGGAAATCGCGCCAGCCCTGCGCGCCGGTATGGTAGCCATCAACAACTGGGGCCCATCGCCGGGCGCACCATTCGGTGGCTACAAGCAATCGGGCAATGGGCGCGAAGGCGGGCTTTACGGCCTGAAGGACTTCATGGAAATGAAGGCGATCAGCGGCCTGCCTGCCTAAGCCTGACACCGGGCAAGAGTGAAAGGGCCGCTCCTACTGTGGAGCGGCCCTTTTCGTTGCGCTGCCGGGCAGAGGCTAAGGCGCGGGGATAGACTTCTCCCAGCAACTGTTCGAATGTTTGCTGCCATTCAAAGCGTCCGGTAACGTGGGCACGTGCCGCACGGCCCATCGCTTCGCGTGCCCCGCTGTGCCAGACCTGCATGACCGCGGCCGCCATCGCCTCTGCATCATCAACACTTACCAAGAGGCCGGTTCCCGGAACGACACGCTCGGGCATGGCGCCCGATGAAACGCCGACCACTGGCAATCCGCTGGCCTGCGCTTCAACAATCGATATGCCAAAGGTTTCATCCGCCATCGCCGAGACATAGATATCGGCCGACGCGAGGGCCCGGGCGAGCTCTTTTCGTTCAGCCATGAAACCCGGGAAAGCTACCTGCATGCCATTTGCTTCCTCACGCAGGCTGTCGCGCAACTTGCCATCGCCAATCATCACCAGCCCCGCATCAAGCGCAGGCGGCAAGCGTCGGAACATCGCCAGAAGCCGGTCGGCGCGCTTTTCGTTGTCGATCCTCCCAGCGTATACCAGCAGCGGTCCCTTGGCCGTCAGGCCCAGTTCCGTGCGAAATGCAGGATCATGGCGGTCCGGGTGGAACAACGTCGTATCAACACCCAGTGACATCACATCCACGTGATCGACGCGATATCCCCGCAGCACATCGGCCATCATCGCGCTCAATGTATAAACCCGGTCGAATTCGCGATACGTCACTTGCGCGTAACTTGTCGCCAATCGCCGCAAGCCACTTCCGACGAATTCGCCAAAGAGTTCAGAGCCAACCCGGTGGATATGGGCGTTGGGAAAATCGGTGTGATAACCCGCCACCAGCGCCGTATGCGGAAAGGCTCTGCGATAATTGATCGCCGTCCACGGCAGCACCCATGGGCATTGCGATTCAATCAGGTCGGGCCGAAACTGTTCAAGCACTTCGCGCACCACTTTCGTGCGCATGATGAAGCGATAGTTCGGGCTGCCCCGCACCGGATCAGCGCCCACTTCCACCCAGATATGGCGCCCCTGCTCCACCACGCGGTCTTCCGGTCCAGGCACGATCTGCAACAACCGGTGCTGCGTCTGGTCGATCACATGGCGCTGCTTTTCGCGCAGATAAGTGCCAATTCCGCCGCCGCCGTGCGGAGCATAGCTTTGAGTGAGGTCGCATATCAGCAGGGGTTCAGCGGAGGTGTTCATGCTCCCCGAAAGGCCATGCCAGCGTTTCAGTTTAAGGACGACATGAAGCTGCCGTTACAACCGGATCAGCAATTCCTCAAAGCTCAGTAATCCTTGGCGATGCGCAAGTTGAGGCTCTGATCACCGATGGTCGAAACCATGCCAAGCAACGCCAGCCAGCGGGTGATGCGGAATTCTACCGACGTTGCGTTATAGCCCGCGCCATCGGTAATCAGTTCCACGAACACCCGCCTGCCAAGGTACTTGCCCACCGCGATGCTGGTGCCCGCACCCAAGGCAGGATCGGCACCCACAATCCTCAACCGGTCCAGCCCTATGGCCGCGCGCAGCTTGTTTATCGGATCCAGCCCGCCACCACCACGCAGCGATGCCAGCGCTGCTGCCAATTGCACAGCTTCAGGTGCAGAAATCTGCGTGATCGAACTGCCAAACAGGATGCGACTTAGCAGTTCTTCTTCTGGCAAAGCAGGTGTCGAAGAAAATCCGATGACCGGCTTGTTCCCTGTGCCGGAAATCGTAATCTTCGCATTGATATTGTTGGCATCGCCTTCGGCCACGATATCCAGTTGCGGGTCTACCGGCACTTCGCCGGCAAAGCGGATGCGACCGCGCGTCAATTCAAAGCGCTTACCCGCAAATTCATAGCCGCCGCGCACCAGATCTGCCGTGCCGAAGATTTGCGGCGCAGCAGTCGTCCCGCGCAGGCGGATGTCCGCTCCCCATTCGCTGTCCAGGCCAAGCCCGCGAACATCAATGCGGTTTGCGCCTGCCGCATCGATCATGAACTGCCACGGCTTGAATGCCGCGCGCGGCGGCGCAGCATCGGCATGAGCGTTGATCTCACGCGTGGGGATGTTAGGCAGTTCGCCTACGGCCGTGGCTTGCCCCAGAGCCCATTTTGCCCGTTCAATCCGCACCCGGCCAGCTATGGTGCCACCGACGCCGGAACTAATAATCCGCAAGGGTCCGGTAACGGTCGCACCCATATCGTCTCGGCTGATGAGCTGCGCATTCTGCGCCGACAGCTTCAGGTCGATGGTCGGCCCATGTTCCGACAATTCGGCCAGACCGATCGTGCCACTGCCCGAAACGCGCCCGCCGTTCGCCGTCACACCGCTAAAGCGCGCCAGTTGCAACGAGGAATCGGTGAAGGAGCCCGTCAATGCCACATCGCGTATGTCGGTTCCGGTCAGCGTACTCTGCACGCGCAACCCCTTGGACGAAACCGCCCCGCGCAGAACCGGAGCCATGATCGTGCCCGAAATATCGGCCTGCACGCCAACCGGGCCAGTCAGATCGAAGATTTCCACGCCCGAAAGCCGCCAGAGCGCTTCGGCTGCACCTGAATAGCGCAATTGCCCGGTCAGTTGCCCCGCCTCAAGCCGGTCCATGAACGCACCGCCACGCGGCAATCCGCCGATACGCGCCTGCAACCGCCCACGTACCGCTCCGCTTTCACGGAACACGGTGCGCATCTGCACGGCATCCGGGTCCAACCGGCCCACCAGCGCTACATCAACTGGACGCGACGTCAGCACAAGGCCAGACCGCGACAATCCTTTGATCATCAGCGCAACGTTTCCTGATGGCGCACCCTGCCCATCATTGCTGTAATCGATGATGCCTGAAGCAAGGCCACCAAGGCCCAGATCAGCCACGACAATATCGATCACGGACAGCGGCATCCGCGCCAATTGCACGCGCAGTTGGGTCGGCCCGCCCAATATTCGACCCTCGGCGATGATGATGCCCCGGCCAAATCCGATCTGTGTGGGAGACAAGCGCCAGCCGCGATCTTCACCGTCACCTTCGCGGGTCAGTATGGCGCGCCGCGGCATCGATACCTGTCGCCCGGCATACTCGCCCGAAACGTATGTCACCACCTGTTCCGGTGAAAATGCCGCAGTGCCCTGCAGATTGAAACGGGTTCCCCGCCGACCGGCAACAGAAGCGGTAACCGATCCACTCCCGTCCTGCAGATATGCCGCCGCCGCCAGTTTGCCGATGAAGACTTTGCCCATGCCGATGCCCTCGGCCAGAAGATTGCCCTCAATGGTCGAACTGCCATCTTTCAACAGGCCGCTGGCATCGATCCGGGCATTGCCAACCGAAAGCGGGCTGGCTCCGCCAAATCTGGCATTGCGTGCCGTGATATTGGCATCAAAGCCCTGGCCACCATCGCGTGGAGCCAACAGAACTGTGCCGTCAAGCCCTCCGCCGACCAGCGCAATTTGCCCCGCAAGCCCCTGATCACCCAGCGTAAGCCCGCCAGTAACGTCAGTTTGCCAAACGCGGAAGCGCTCGATATCGATGCGGGTTGCCTGCTTTGGCGGCATGAACAGGCCAAAAGCGCCATTGAATGGTCCAAGAGCGGATTGGCCTTCAGTCTCGATACGGAACCCGTCGGCGATGGGCGCCAACGCAACCCGCACATCCTTGAGCCCTGCCGCAGGCAACGGGCTGGCCAATACCAGCACGGCGTTCGGACCGGCAGACGTCATCGCCGCTTCGACTGTGAACGACCCATATTCGGTATGCCGCCCGCTGCCTTTGAGCGAGGCAGTACCACCCATTTCAACCCGCCCATCGAGCGCCATCTGCAGCTTGGCCGAATTGATCGTTGCCTTGCGGAACGTCACCGGCACCCGCTCACCCAGCGCCAGCCCACCGGCGAAGCGCAAGCCGCCGCCGGTCAGCGTTTGTAGAGTAGCGTTGTCGATCCGGGTCATGCGTCCGGCAAGATTCGCCTGCAACGTCCACGGCACGCCATTGCCCAGCTTGAACAGGATCTTGGCAGTACCGTCCACGGCACCAAGGTGTTCAACCGCAAACCCGCGCGCGACCACCGGCCCGGCCAGCGCATAGCCACCGCGCGCCATATCGCCACGCAAATAGAGCTTTGCGCCAAGGCCTTTCATCGCCAGCGTCAGGTCATCCGATGTCAGCCTGCTGCCTTCGAACACCAGATTTCCGCCAATGCGGGCACCTGGGAAACGGGGATCGATCATCGCATTGCCGCTGACAACGCGCCTCGCCGTTACGGCCAGTGGCAGTACGAAGCGCTTGCCATCCCATGTTGCAGTGCCTTCTGATCTAAGGCCTTGCGCGTCTAGAGTGCCAAGCTTCAAGCGCTCTACTGCAACCGTATGTTCGATGGCCAGATCATCAAATGCGCCATCCAGCGTCGCATCAATATCCACGCCCGCCAGTTCGGGCGTTGCCAGCACCAGCGCTGGCTGGAGCAGCTTGGCTTTGACCCGCAGAGCATCAGCCGTGTTTTCGGCCAGATTAAGTCCGCCCTCAGCCGATGCCTTGAATGCAGCGCCTGCCGTACGGAACTGCCCGTTGAAGACGTTGCCCGCAAATGTGCCGTCATAAAGCACCGATAGCGCGTCACCGACAGCTTGCCCTGCGGTCCCGCTCAACAGTGATCCAGCATAGGCCTGCCCGGCAAGGCGATAGGTGCCCGAACGGTTGCCAAGCTGGAACGCCGCCAGCTTGCGTCCGTCTTGCGTGGCATAAGCGATGCCATCCCACTTCGACCAACCACCACGGCCAAAGACTTGTGCCTTGATATCGGATTCCACGCCCGCCATCGCCGCGATCACACCATCCTTGGGCGCATCATAGACCAGCCGCAGATCAAACTTGTTGCGATCAGGCTCGCTGTCCAGCCGGAACATGATCCGGTCCTTGCCACCAAACAGGCCGTCCACATCGACAATGGCATTGCCGCCCCGGATATCGGCCTTGGCCAGAACGTCGACACGCCGCTTCTGTCCGGCCAGCGCTTCAGACACGGTCAGGTTGTCGATCACCAGCTTGTCCACCCGAATATCGAAGTCGGGCAGAATCGGCGCATTGGGGTCTTCGCTGGGCCGCAAGCGCGGGGCGCGGCGCAGAACACCGCGATGCAGTGCAAGCAGGCGTACGTCGAGGCCGGTCTTCAGCCATGACAATGGCCGCCAGTCCAGCTCAGCTTCCGGCACGGTCAGGAACACGCCTTCAGGGTCGCTCACCCGGATATCGCGCAGCTTCGCCTCGCCATAGATCGAACCGTCGATCCGGCCGATCTCGATGCGCAGGCCCGATCCTGGCGTGATCGCAGCGATCCGGTCGGCCACCAACCGGTGCCCCAGCGAAGAATCGAGAATCATCAAAGCCGCCAGAACAAGCGCGACAGCCGCCACCGCCAAAATCGCCAACCGCTTGGCAAAACCACGCGCAATGCGGCTCCGGCGCGATCGGACCGGTACTGCGGGTTGCGCTGCAATCTGCAGATCTTCGTCTGGCGACGGCATAGGCGGCTGTTCGTCGGCCATCAGAATGCCTGCCCCAAAGCAACGTACACACCGATGCGGCTGTCCCCCGGCGAGGGGTTGAGCGGCGTGCCCAGATCGATACGGATTGGGCCGAAGTTGGTTTCGTACCGCAGGCCGATCCCTACGCCGACCTTGATATCGCGCAAGCGGGGCGTGCTCGTGGTGTCCACCGCGCCTGCATCCACGAATGGCACAAGGCTGATCGCCCCACCCATCAGGCCCGTCTTGACCCGCGCTTCGAGCGAGAATTCGCTCAACGACCTGCCGCCGCTGGGCTCGCCTGCGGTATCGCGCGGGCCGATAAGCTGGAACCCATAACCGCGCACCGATCCGCCACCACCGGCATAGAACCGGCGCGATGGCGCAATGTTTGTAATATCGGTGCCCAGGATCGAACCAAGACGCACGCGCCCTGCTACGACCAGCTTTTCGCCAAACGGCTGATAGTAGCTGGCATCAAACTGCAGCTTGCCATAGCTCGACCGCGCACCATCCTGCACCGAGATTTCGGGCGAGGCGCGCAAGCCAACGCGGAAACCTCGCTTGGGATCCAGCAGATCGTCGCTGCCATCGTAGGCGATACGCATCGGCAGTGCGCCGATGAAATAGGTCTGGCGCGGCGCATTGGCTGCGATTGCTGCAGCATCGCGTTCACTCGTCGCCAGAATTTCAACGCCCGCTGCAAATATGACCGGCTTCTGGTATAGCAGCGTCTGCAACCGCTCCAACCCGCCAAGGAAGGAAACCGTCCGGGCCTGAAACGCCGTGTTGCGCTGCTGCCGTCCATAAAGATCGGCGGTCAGCACCAGATCACGCGTCAGGAAATTGTTGCGGCGGAACGTCAGCCCCAGCAATTGCTCCTGCGTCCCCGCCACGCCGCGCACGCGCACCATGCCTTCGGGCGGGAAGAAGTTGCGGTGTTCCCAGCTGGCTTCCACGCGGAACCCTTCGCCGCTGGAATAACCCACCAGCCCAGCTAAAGTGCGCAGCGGCCCCGGTGTCAGCGAAACATCGACATCGACCGTCCCCGGCGCCCCATTGGCTGGCGGCGTGGCTTCGCGCGTTTCGACAGATACCGATGATACCAGCCCGGTCGCCAGCACGGCCTGCCGCAGATCGTCCACGTCTGATCGTTGGAACACATCACCCGGATCGAACTTGGCAATGCGCTGCAAATGCTTTGCGCTCAGGAACTTGTCGCGAGAAGATGTAACCTTGCCAAAGCGGTATAAGCCACCCGGTTCAACCGGCACGGTAAGATCACCTTCGCGCCGTTCATGGTCGATCAGCAGGTCCGGTTCGGCCACTTTGGCAAAGGCATAGCCTGTTTCACCAAGCGCGGCCTGAAGGTTCAACCGTTCGGCCACGATCCGATCAGCGTTGACGGCGTCCCCGGGATTGATCTTGAACGCGCCGCGCAAAGCGCTGAAGTCGTTGCCAGTCGCTTCCAACTTTCCGAAAGCCAACTGGCCAAATTTGTACTGCGGACCCGGCTGGATGTCGAAGCGCACTACAACCTTTTCGACATCAATCGGTCCGCGCGCATCGCCCTCGCCGGCTCGCTCCAGCCCACCCAGCGATTGAAACACGCTGGCGTCATAATATCCGTAAACCCGCAGTATCTCTACCAGCAGTTCGGAATCCGTCCTTCCGCGCCGCACTACCTGCGCAAGATTGTCCTTGCTGTCGTCATAAGTCTTGAGGCTGGACAGCGAAGCAAACCGGGCGACAATTTCGTCTTTCTCGGCAATCGCATCTTGCCCGATCGGGAATGCCAGCTCCACCTGCTTGCCAATCCGCGCAACATCGGCTTTGGCGAGGCGCTCTTCCACTTCGGCCTCGTCCTGACCCGGAAGCGCGTCGACCGCCGCATCGACGGACTGTTCAGCTACATCAATGTCAGGATCGGGCGAGAGCGGCGTGATCTCGGGAATCTCGCTGCCATCGGGCCAGGGGATCGTAATCCCCGGCAACTCAGGCATTTCCACATCAGCCGAAAGCTCGCTGACGGCCAGAGCGGTCGGCACGACACTGCGCGCCGCTTCGGTATCAAGCGCCCAGCTTTCCGCATCCTTCACCGCCGAATCCGGGATCAGCGCTTCAAGCTCCTGATCCGCATTTAACGATTGGGCCAACGCATGACCGGGCAATGCCAGCACCATCAGTCCGGCAAGGATACGGAACAGCGGCTGCTGGTAGTTTGGCCTAGATGTGGGCGTAACGCTCCTGCGCGCCGTGCACGCCATCTTTAAGGCTGCCTTCGACACCTGGCTCCACACCGGTCCGCCCGCGCCGCAGCGATACGGCCCGCTCGATTGCAATGGCCTGTTCGGCAGGTTCAAAGCGTTCCCACCCATCGCGGCCCAGTTTTTCCATGGGGCGGAAGCGCACCTTGTATTGCATGCGCTCGGATCCTTCGACCCAATAGCCGAGGTACACATAGGACAGCCCGACTTGAGCCGCGCGCTGAATGTGGTCGAGGATGATGAAAGTGCCAAGCCCGGCCCGCGTCTCGTGTTGGGGATCATAAAAACTGTAGATCATCGAGAGGCCATCGCCCTGCTCGTCGGTCAGACAGGCTCCTACCAGTCTTCCCGGCGAGCCGTCCAGCGTTGGCTCCCTGTATTCAATCACATAACTCTTGACGGGCGTGTGCTCCACCATGTCCGCGAAATCCATCTCGTCCATGGTCGCCATCCCCCCGCCGGGATGACGCACGGCCAGATAACGCTGCAACAGTTCGAATTGTTCCGGCGTCGACCAGGGTTTGCAAACATTGACCACCAGATCGCGATTGCGCTTCCAAATCCGCTTCTGCGTGGAGGAGGGGCGGAAATCCTGCGACACCACGCGAACCGATACGCAAGCCATGCAATCAATGCAGCTCGGCCGATAGGCTACGGTCTGGCTTCGTCTGAATCCGATGCGGCTAAGCGCATCGTTCAATTCGTCCGTGTTCGCGCCCTTAAGCTCGGTAAATACCTTCCGCTCGCTCCGCCCCGGCAAATAAGGGCACGGCGCGGGGCTGGTCACGAAAAAGCGCGGAAAGCGGACGGGCGCGGTCACGGCGTTGCGGATGCTCCTCAGGCCGGACTATCCTGCCTGTCAGTAAGGAACATGCCCCAGTCGTGGCATTCGTAAAAGCCCCTTAACCATATCGTTGTGTACATTTCTGGCAGAAAACGGTGCCGAAACGGCGTCAACACCCGTTCATTTACCGCCAGTCCGGATACAGGACAGTGCCCCGTCAACAAGTTAACGCCACCAAGCCGCGCTCAGCCCAGTTCCACCTGCTCCACATCGTATCCTTTGGCGCGCAAGCCCGCCACCAACTGGTCGATCTGTTCGCGGTCCCTTGCCTCGCACTCGATCTCGGCGGTCAGGCCCTTCGCAGGCAGCGAGGTAAAGATGCGCTGGTGCCAGACCTCAAGGATGTTCACCTGATGGCGGTTGAATTCCTCCACCACCTTGAACAGCGCCCCCGGCCGGTCCTGCAGCGTAATGCGCAGCCGCCCCAGCCGCCCGGACCGCGCCAGATCGCGCAGCAACACGTTGGCCAGCAGCCGCGTGTCGATATTGCCACCGCACAGCACCACGCCCACCTTGCGCCCGGCAAAGCGCTTGCGATGCGTCATCACCGCCGCCAGCCCCGCCGCGCCTGCACCTTCAACCACGGTCTTTTCAATCTGCAGCAGCAGCGCGACCGCACTTTCCAGCGCCGGTTCGCCCACCAGCACGATATCGTCGACAATCTTGGCCAGTACCCTTCGGGTAAACTGCCCCGGCTCCTTCACCGCGATACCCTCGGCCAGCGTATCGCCGCCGCAAGGCAGATCGAGGTGCTTGAGCGTGGCATACATCGAAGGGAACAGTTGCGCCTGCACGCCCACCAGCCCGATCCCCGGCTTGATCCCGCGCGCCGCTGTGCCCATGCCCGAGAGCAGCCCGCCACCGCCAATCGGCACGACCAGCGTCTCGATCTCGGGCGCATCTTCCAGCATTTCCAGCGCGACAGTGCCCTGCCCTGCCGCCACGTTCGGGTCATCGAACGGGTGAACGAAGGTCAGCCCCAGTTCACCCTCCAGCCTCCGTGCGTGGGCATAGGCCTCGTCAAAAGTCTCACCTTCCAGCACCACTTTGCCGCCCACCGCCTCGGTCTGCATGATCTTCACGGTGGGCGTGGTCTTGGGCATCACGATCGTCACCGGCACGCCCAGCCGCGTGCCATGATAGCTGAGGCCCTGCGCATGATTGCCGGCCGAAGCGGCGATAACCCCCCGCGCGCGCTGCTCATCATTCAGCAGCAACAACGCATTGAGCGCGCCGCGCTCCTTATAAGCCGCGGTAAACTGCTGATTTTCAAACTTCAGCCAGATATCGGCCCCAGTGATCGCGCTCAGCGTCTTGCTGTGCATCGTGGGTGTGCGCACCACATGGCCCGCAATTCGCCCCGCTGCCGCACGAACATCGGCAAGGGTCAGCAGGGCATCGCCCTGATCGGCGGTTTTGAGCGCAACATTTTCCATAGGGGAGCGCCCTAACGGAAAGCGGGCTTCAAGAAAACCTCCGAGTCTGCACCAAACTGCCGGTCAGACCGTGCTGCGCTGCTCCAACAGGCTGCGAAACACCGCCACTGGCACCAATGCCGCGCAGATCGCAGCAGTATCAGCCACCCAATCGCGCCAATCTGCCGTACGATGCAGCGCCGGAATCGCCTGCACCAGCTCAATTCCCGCCCCCACCAGCGAAAGCCAGACCAGCGCCCGCACCAGCGAAAGGCGCGGCCACCCCGTGCCTGCCAGCAACGTCAGCGTGAAAAAGGCCAGCATGTGCTGCACCTTGTCGCCCACATCGGTCATCGGCAACTGGGGTGGCTTGGGCAATACCGCCATGACCAACGCAAAGATCAGCGCAGGCCAGAACAGCAGCTTCGCCAGACGGGAGAGGGTTTCAAGCGCTTTCAGCATCTGCCTCAACCATGCTGCAATGCAGCACAACTGGCAAGTCCAAGCGCCAAGTAAGCGGGGGTGGCACGAGGCCGTAAACCGGATATGAAGCGGTGCATGACAGACGAAATCGCCCCCACATCGCCCCTAAATGTCTCCTTCCTCGGCCTTGGCAAAATGGGCGGAGCCATGGCCCGCCATCTTGGCAATGCTGGGCACCGGCTAACGATCTTCAACCGCACGCCAGCCCGCGCAGAAGCCTGGATTGCCGCCAATCCCGGCCTTGCGACGCGCAGCGCATCAAGCCCGGCAGAGGCCGCCGATGGTGCGGACGTCGTGATCACGTGCGTCGGCAACGATGATGATCTGGCCGACGTCGTACTCAGCCCGAATGGCGTTTTCTCCACGCTGAAGCGCGGCGCGCTCTACATCGATCACACCACTGTCTCTGCCCGTATCGCCCGCCAGATCGCCGTCGAAGGGCGCGACAAGGAATTGCTCTGTGTTGATGCGCCGGTCACCGGCGGCCAGTCTGGCGCCGAAAGCGGCACGCTGGCCATCATGTGCGGCGGTAGTGCAAAGGCGGTAGACGCCGCCCGCCCGGTGCTATCAGCCTATGCCAAGCGCGTGGTTCATGTTGGCAAATCAGGAGCTGGCCAAACCGCCAAGATGGCCAACCAGATGTGCATTGCAGGGGCCATCGCTGGTCTGTCTGAAGCCATCCGCTTCGCCCAGCTTGCGCACCTTGATCTTGATAAAGTGTTCGAAGCCATTTCGGGCGGCGCGGCGCAATCGTGGCAGATGGACAACCGCTTCCACACGATGGCCAAGGACGAATTTGATTTCGGCTTTGCGGTGGACTGGATGCGCAAGGATCTGGGCCTTGCCATGGACGAAGCGCGCAATCTGGGGGCCAGCGTGCCCGTCACCGCGCTGGTCGATCAGTTCTACGTCGATGTTCAGGCCATGGGCTATGGCCATGAAGATACGAGCGCGCTGATCCGCCGCTTGCCTCACCGGAAGGGCAAGGCATGATGCTGCTCCGCACTGCGCTGGCAGCCCTGCTGCTCACCACATCAACTACAGCCCTTGCCGATACGCTGGTTGATAACGTGCGCGGCGCAACTATTGGTGCAAACGGGCAAGTCGAACAGTTCACCGGCCTGCTGTTTGATGCCACCGGCACGATCAAGCGCGTTATCCATGCGGGTGACAAAAAGCCCCGCCCACGCAAGGAATACCAGTACCGCATTGATGGCAAAGGCCGCGTCATGCTGCCCGGCATGATCGATGCCCACGCGCATGTGATGGGCCTTGGCTTTGCCGCGCTCAGCCTCGATCTGTCCGAAACCACCTCGCTGGCCCAAGCGCTCACCCTGATTGGCAAGTTTGCGGCCGAACACCCTGATCGGCCATGGATTGTCGGGCGCGGCTGGAATCAGGAATTGTGGAAACTGGGCCGCTTTCCCACAGCGGCAGAGCTTGATGCCGTCACCGGCGGCAGGCCGGTCTGGCTCGAACGCGTCGATGGTCACGCCGGATGGGCCAATAGCGCGGCGCTGAAAGCTGCGGGCATTACCGCCGCCACGAAAGACCCGGCAGGCGGCAGCATCGAACACTTGGCCGATGGCGGACCCGCAGGCGTACTGGTCGATGCTGCGATGGACCTCGTCGGCGCAAAAGTTCCTGCCCCACGCGCTGAAGACCGCGACGTTGCCTTTGCCACCGCCCAGCAGATCCTGTTCAAGCGCGGCGTTACTGCGGTGGCCGATATGGGCAGCACCATCGAAGACTGGCAGACCTACCGCCGCGCAGGCGATGCCAACAAGCTCTATGTGCGCGTCATGTCCTATGCTTCGGGCGTCGATCAGATGACGCTGATCGGCGGCCCCGGCCCTTCGCCCTGGCTCTATCAGGATCGGTTGCGGCTCAATGGCGTGAAGCTCTATCTCGATGGCGCACTCGGCTCACGCGGGGCATGGCTGAAAGCCCCCTATGCTGATGCCCCCACCACGCGCGGGCTGCCGCAATTGAACCAGACTCAGCTTGGCAATCTGATGAGCCGGGCGGCGATGGACGGCTTCCAGATTGCCGTCCACGCCATCGGCGATGAAGCCAACGCCACCGTCATCAGCGCCATCACCGACCTTGCCGATACCTACAAAGGTGATCGGCGCTGGCGCATCGAACATGCGCAGATCATCGATCCCAAGGACTACGCAAAGCTCGCCCGCAGCGGGGCCATCGCCTCGATGCAGCCCATCCACCAAACGTCTGACCGTGTGATGGCCGAAGCCCGCCTTGGGCCAGATCGCCTCGCCGGGGCCTATCCGTGGAAGTCGCTAAAGACTGCAGGCGTCCGCCTTGCTTTCGGGTCAGATGCGCCGGTCGAACTGGCCGATCCATGGGCAGGCCTCGCCGCCGCCATCAGCCGTCAGGGCCCGGACGATCAGCCCACCGGCGGCTGGCAACCGCAAGAACGCCTTGCCCCTGCCGAAGCGCTGGCCGCTTACACCGCCGATGCCGCTTATGCAGGCTTTGCCGAAACCCGCTTCGGCCGCCTCGCCCCGGGCATGCGTGCGGATTTCGTGCTGGTCGATGTCGATCCCCTCACCGCCAGCGCTGCACAGGTCCGCGCCACGAAAATCAGCGAAACGTGGATCGGTGGGGGCCGCGTGTGGTCGGTGGAGGAAGGGACGATTACAGGTAAGTCCGCAAACTAGGAAAATCTCCCAAAGTCCCGTTCGTGTCGAGCGAAGTCGAGACACCTCACGCGGTGTCTCGGCTTGGTGCCACGGCACGAAGTTCATCCCGAGCTTTTCGAGGGGCTCAACACGAACGCCTCTTGATCAAACTCAAGGCAAAAGCGGCGTCTGCCTTGCGTCCATCTCCGCTGCCCGCTCCGCCGCCTCTTCCTCGGCCCGGCGCTTGGCATCGGCCTTTTCGGTAAAGCGCATTAGCACCAACGTGCCTTCGAACAGCAGCAGCAACGGGATCGCCAGCATCAGTTGTGAAACCACATCCGGTGGCGTGGCCACGGTTGCCACGGCAAAGATGCCCACGATCACATAACGCCGTGCCGTCACCAATTGAGTGCGTGACACGATCCCGGCACGGTTCAGCAGCATCAGCAGCACCGGCAGCAGAAAACTGATGCCGAAGGCCAGAATGAACTGCATGACGAGGCTCAGGTAATCCCCCGTCCCCGGCAGCGCTTCCAGTTGCAGCCCGCCCTTGTTGCCTTCAAAACCAAGAAACCATTTGAACGCGGTCGGCATCACCACGAAGTAAGCAAGACTTGCCCCCATCGTGAACAGGACCGGCGTTGCCAGCAGGAACGGCAGAAACGCCTTCTTTTCACGCGCATAAAGCCCCGGCGCGACAAAGGCCCAAAGCTGATTGGCGATCACTGGAAAGCTGACCAGAAACGCTGCAAACATCGAAACTTTCAGCTCGACGAAGAACGCCTCATACAGCTTGGTGTAGATCAGCTTGCCCTGCCCCGGTGGAAAGGCATGGACCAGCGGCTGCACCAGCACGGCGAAGATGTTGTCGGCAAAGTAGAAGCACACCGGAAACGCGATGACCAACGCATAGACGCAGCGCAGCAGACGGGTGCGCAGTTCCAGCAGGTGATCCAGCAGCGGGGCCTGTGTTTCGTCGATATCGCGGATCATGGCTGCGATGTATCCGGCTTTGCCGCAAGGTCAGGCACCACTTCGGGTGGCATTGGTCCAACCATCACCGGATCAGCATTGGGAGCATCTGGCGCCAGCGGCGTTGGAAACGGATCGTTCTGATCGGCGGCTGCTTCAGGCGTCTGTCCGGCAGCAGCGGCTGCAGCCTCCTGCGCCGCCGTTTCGCGCATGATGCGCTCGTTCTGCTCCTTCCACTTCTTTTCCATCTCCTCCATCTCCGCCTCGCGGATCATGGTTTCGATGCCAGAGCGGAAGTGGTTGGAAACGCGGCGCATCTTCGCCACCCACTTACCAGCCGTGCGCAGCGCAAGCGGGAGGTCCTTCGGGCCGATCACCACGATCGCCACAATGACCAGCAACAGAAGTTCGGACGCGCCGACGTCAAACACGGCTAATGCGCCTTTATAATCAGTATCTTACTGTACCTGATCGGTGGAGGTTGGCTGCTGCGCAGGCTGCGCGGGCGGCGGGGTCTGCTGCTGCAGTTGCGCAGGCGGCGGCGGGACCGGCTTGTTGTCCTCGTCCGTCATGCCCTGCTTGAAGCTTTTGATACCCTTGCCGAAATCGCCCATCATTTCCGAAATGCGGCCACGGCCGAACAGCACCAGCACGACCAGCGCCAGCACGATCAGGTGAGGAAGGGAAAGACCACCCATGTCACAAACTCCTTTGCGCCCCTAGATAGGGACGGCGCGCGCCACTTGCCAGCAAATCAATCGCTTCAATCCGCGCTTTCTTCATCAGGCGGATCAGTGGCTTCCGTGTCCCCATCACCGCCCCCCGTCAAGACGGCAAAGGCATCGTCCACCGGATCAAGCAGCCCCGCCGCGCGCAATTCCTCGATCCCGGGCAGGTCTCGCCGCGATTTTAGACCGAAATGTGTGAGAAATTCGGAGGTTGTCGCGTAGATCGTAGGCCGCCCCGGAACTTCGCGCCGCCCGGCGATGCGCACCCAACCCGCCTCAAGCAACACGTCCAGCGTGCCCTTGGCGGTCTGCACCCCGCGAATCGCTTCGATCTCGGCCCGGCTGACGGGTTCGTGATATGCGATGATTGCCAACGCTTCGGTCGCCGCGCGTGACAGGCGTTTGGGCTCCTCCTTTTCGCGGCGGAGCAAGTGCGCCAGATCAGGAGCGGTCTGGAAGTGCCAGCGGCCTCCTCGCTCCACCAGATGGACGCCTCGGTGCGCGTAGGTGCATCTCAGTGCATTTAAGGACGCGCTTACGTCCGCCCCTTCAAGGTGCGCGGAAATCTGTTGTTCCGTAAGGGGTTGCACAGAGGCGAACAGCGTCGCCTCAACCGCGCGTTCTAGGTCGTCGGGCTGCGTCATGCCGCTCGTCCTGAGCCTGTCGAAGGAGTTGCTCGCAACATCAGCGGCCCAAAAGCTTGATCCTGAGCGATTTCTGCCTTGCCCTGCTTGGCCAGTTCCAGCGCAGCCAGGAAACTGGAGGCCAATGCCGATTTGCGCAACATCGGATCGCCATCCAGCGGCAAAAACGCGCGCAAATCGGTCCAGTCCATCGCCACGCCCAGCATCTTTGACACCCGCGCCAGTGCCGCGTCCAACGTCATCACCGCGCGTTCACGCACCATGTGGACGACCGGCCGATTGCGGTGCTTGATCGCGCCATAGGCCTGGATCAGCGAAAAAATATCACATTTCCACAAGGCTTTGCGATCTACGCGCAAGCCCTCGGGGGCAGCCCGCACAAACACCTCACGCCCCACCCGGTCCCGCGCCATCAGCCGCGCTCCAGCTTCGCGCATTGCGCCAAGGCGTTGCAGCCGCAGTTGCAGTTTAAGCGCCAATTCTTCGGGGCTTGGCTGAACCTCGGGATCACGCGGCAGCAATAATAAAGACTTGAGATAGGCCAGCCACGCCGCCATCACGAGGTAGTCAGCAGCCAGTTCGAGCTTAAGCGCCTTGGCCTGCTCGATATAGTCGAGATACTGTCCCACCAGTTCGAGGATCGAGATGGTCCGCAGGTCCACCTTCTGCCGCCGGGCCAGTTCCAGCAACAGGTCGAGCGGCCCTTCCCACCCATCCAGCTCGAGATAAAGCGCCGCATCGCCCGTTTCCGCCGCAGCAATGCCGCCCCATTCGGCCTGATCGTCAAACAGCGCGGGTTCGGCCAGATCGTCCATCAGGCAAGCGCCAGCAGCTGGTCGCGGGTGGCAAGCAGTTCAGTCTGATCCGCCAGTTCGGCAGGGCCATCAAAGCTGGCCGTCGGGGCTAGCGCGCGTTCAAGCCGTTCGGCAGTCTTGACGCTCATCGGGGCCAACGCCTTGGCGATGCCGACCATATCGTCCATTTTTGCCCAGCAATTCAGGGCAATATCACAGCCCGCAGCCTGCGCCCTCGCCGCACGATCAGACACGGCACCGCCCAAGGCCTGCATGTCGAGGTCATCGGTCAGCAGAAGACCGTCAAAGCCAATCGCCTTGCGGATGATCTCTTCGATCACAAATGGGGAAAGTGTGGCAGGGTTTTCCGCGTCCCACGCGATGAAGCGCAGATGGCCGGTCATGCCGATGGTGGCGTGCTTTAGCGTGCGGAACGGGGCGAGGTCTAACTCAAGTTCTTCAGCCGATGCGGTGACGAGCGGCGTTTCCTTGTGGCTATCGACCAGTGAACGGCCATGCCCCGGCATGTGTTTGACAACGCCCGCAATTCCGGCCCGCGCCAGCCCATCGAGCGTTGCCCGCCCCAGCGCCGCCACACGCAGCGGTTCAGTGCCCAGCGCACGATCCCCGATCACATCGTGCGCGCCGGGTTGGCGCACATCAAGCAGCGGAAGGCAATCGACGCTGATCCCCGCCTCGGCCAGATCCAGCCCGAGCGCATGGGCATTGGCCCGCGCCGCCTCAATCGCGCTGGCAGGGGCCACATCATAGAGCCGGTCAAAGGCCTCCCCCGCGGGATACGCCTGCCAGACCGGCGGCTTCATCCGCGCGACCCGCCCACCTTCCTGATCGATGCAGATAAAGGTGCGGTCGCGGCCATGAAGCTTACGCAAATCATCGGTCAGCGCGCGGACTTGCGCGCGGCTTTCGATGTTTCGCCCGAACAGGATATATCCAGCAGGATCGCAATCACGAAAAAACGCGCGTTCATCGTCAGTCAGGACGGGGCCGGACAGGCCGAAGATGGCAGGCAACATCCCACTGGAATCGCGCAGGATCGCCCGATTTGCAAGGGTAGTGGCGGTGTTGGCGGGGGAAAAGGGACGGTGGTGTTTGTGCCGGGGCGTAGTTGAAGCAAAAAAGCCAAGCCCCGGATCAAGTCCGGGGCGACGATGACATTTGGATGATGGCTGGGGCGCGTTGGATATTCAATCTATCGTCAGCCCGGACGTGATCCGGGCCAAGGCTCACTCGTTCAACGCTTTACCTGACACTTAAGGCCACCAGCCTGCAACCGGCGGCACAATGTATCCGCCGCTGCACCATCAGCGGCCACAGCCTGCAAGCGGTGGACGGTGCCGATATCGGCTTTCCCCTCAATCACGCGGTGTGACAGGCCTTTAAGCGCTTCGTGATTAACCTGCAGCTTCTGCCACGCAGCCTCGGCGGTGGCCTTGGACGAGAATGCGCCGATCTGCACGCCAACCCCGCCAGTAGCCGGTGCCGGAGCTGCAGCGACTGCCGAAGCCGACGCGCTAGGCTTGGCTGAAGGCGATGCAGCTGGTGCAATTGCAGGTGTGGGCGATGCTGATACGGCAAGGTTGGCGGCAGGCTTTTCGCCCTCGCTTACCTTGAAGCTGGAATCGCCGGTGCCGGCAAATGTCTTTCCGCCCGGATCGCTGGGCGCGACCTTGTATGGCTCTTTGCTGGCCTCAATCAGGCTGCCATCGGCATTGTTGGCTACCGAACTGCGATTGCTGGCATACCAGATCCCGCCGATGAGCGCAGCGAGGACGAGCAGGCCGCCAAGGGCGATGCCGATCAGGCGACCGTTGCCGCTGTCTTCCTCGTCACCGTCAAGATCATCGGCGCTTTCCAACCACGGCAAACGCTCTTCATCGCCGAGCGCAAGGCGTTCGCCCGCCACAGCTTCGCCAAGTTCCTCGGACACATCGAAAGGCTTTTGGACACCGGGTTGCAGCGCCGTCGTGTTGTCCCAGTCACCGTTCTGGTCATTCTCGCCGTGCATCTTATGCCCCTGCTACGCTTATGCCTGACGCCGCGATTTCGTTGGCGTCAAAGTTCCTCAGCGGCCACGACGCCAAGCAGCGCCAGACCATTGCGGATTACCTGCCCGATTTGCGCCGCAAGGAAAAGCCGGGCTGCAGTCAAAGCGGAGTCATGTGCCACAATGAACCGCTTCTCCGGCCGATCATTCCCAAGATTGTAGTAGGAATGGAACGCCGAGGCGAGATCGTGGAGGAAGAACGCCACGCGGTGCGGCTCGCGCGCCACAGCGGCAGCTTCCACGTTGCGCGGGAATTGCGCAGCAAGCTTGACCAGCGCCAGCTCTTCCTCACCTAGCAATGACAGGTTTTCACCTGATGGGGCAAAGCCTTCGTCGGCACCCTTACGAATGTTCCTGCAGATGCGCGCATGGGCGTACTGCACATAGAACACCGGGTTATCCTTGCTCGCTTCCACCACCTTGGCAAAATCGAAGTCCATCTGCGCATCGGGTTTGCGGGTGAGCATGGTGAAGCGCACCACGTCCTTGCCCACTTCATCCACCACATCAGATAGCGTCACGAAATTGCCGGAACGCTTGGACATTTTCACCGGCTGGCCATCGCGCAGCAACTGCACCATCTGCACCAGCTTGACCTCGAACGGCTTCGGAGCACTGCCATCAGCGCTGGTCAGCGCGGCCACGGCGGCCTTGATCCGCTTCACCGTGCCCGCATGGTCCGCGCCCCAGATATCCACCAGCGCATCGGCATTCTGCGCTTTCTGGAAATGATAGGCGAGATCAGCGCCGAAATAGGTCCACGCGCCGTTCGATTTCTTGATCGGGCGGTCCTGATCGTCGCCGAACTTCGTGGAGCGGAACAGCGGAAGTTCCACAGGTTCCCAATCGTCGAGTGTCTTGCCCTTGGGCGCTTCGAGCAGGCCATCATAGATCAGATCGTGGCTGCGCAGATATTGCTCAGCCGCATCGACTTTGCCCGAGGCCTGAAGCTCCGCTTCGGAGGAGAAAAGATCGTGGTGAATGCCGAGGGTGGCAAGATCAGCGCGGATCATGTCCATCATCGCGGCCACGGCGCGGGTGCGGAACGCGATCAGCCAGTCAGCTTCGGGCGCGGCCGCATACTTGTCGCCAAACTCAGCTGCCAGTGCCTGCCCTAACGGGACGAGATATTCGCCGGGGTAAAGGCCTTCGGGGATTTCAACGCTTTCGCCCAGCGCTTCACGATAGCGCATGTGGACTGAACGGGCGAGAACATCGACTTGCGCGCCCGCATCGTTGACGTAGTATTCCTTGATGACCTTGTGCCCGCTGTAGGACAGCAGATCGGCCAGCGCATCGCCCACCACCGCACCACGGCAATGGCCCATGTGCATGGGGCCGGTCGGGTTGGCCGAAACATATTCGACATTCACCACTTTGCCGCCACCCATGGTGGAACGGCCGTAATCTGGGCCTTTTGTCGCAATCAGCGCAAGTTCGCCGCGCCATGCGTCATCGGTCAGCCGCAGGTTGATGAAGCCGGGCCCGGCGATTTCTGCCGAGACGACGCGCGGCTCTTTTTCCAGCTCAGCCACCAGCGCCGTTGCCAGCGCGCGCGGGTTGGTTCCGGCAGGTTTGGCCAGCACCATGGCGGCATTGGTGGACAGATCTCCATGCGCCGCATCGCGCGGAGGCTCACACGTGACGGCACCTCGCGAAAGGCCAGCGGGCAGCGTGCCTGCGGTTTCGAGCGCGGTCAGCGCGGTGTCGATTACCGATGCGAAATCGGCGTGAAGGTTTATCCGGGCTTCAGTCATGGCCGCGCGGTTAGCCCAATCGCGCGCGGAGCGAAAGAGCGCTTACTTGCGGACGTTATACTGCAACTGCGCTTCGTTCAGTTGGAAGCCCACCAGCAGTTCGAAATTAGCGCGGGCAAGCGCCGCCTTTACATCGGGCTGCGAGAGCGGATCGATGGCCGCATCCTGATCCCCGGCGCGGCGCTTGCGCGTGATGCGCTTTACCATGTCTTCGGGCAGCGATGCCTCGGCCTTGCTGACATAGGCAGCGGCTTGGCCCTTGGCGGTGGCGCGGGCTTGCCCATCGGCAAACTCGATCACGACTGTGCCGAGCCGCTTGGCCACCACCGAATTGCCGCCCCGAACGACGGTGGAAAAATAGGGCAGTTCCACACGGCGGGCGCCGCTGGTGTTAGTACGGCGGGCCAGCACATCGAAGCTGGCAACCGAATAGAGCTTTTCTCCATCCGAGCACTGCGCGCGCAAGTTGGTGATCACCGCTTCAATATCAATCGCCGCCGAATCGGTGCGGCCCGGGGCTGAGAACATCGTGATATCGCCGGTGTAATCAGGAATGCCCACGCGTGGGCAAGGATCGCGCAGCGCGGTGACGCCCACGGCATCATCAACCACCAGTTCGCCGCGCTTTCCGCCACAGGCCGAGAGCGCCAGCGCCGCCAGGAGCGGAACGCCCAAAAGCGCGATACGGCGGGTGGATGCGTTCATGGGCACTGTATCCTCAAATCACGGGCGGCACACGCAGGTGCCGGAATTTGCGCCACCTCTAATCGCCGCATGCGCTTTCGGCAATGTTGCTTTCGGCCCGAAGCTTTCAACAGGGCCAGCCGCTTTCGGCAATAGCAGTAGGGCGCGCTTGCTGCTAAGTGGCAAAGCATGAACGCCAGCTTGCCAGATGTCGCCGCCGAAACGGCCCCCATACGCCTGCTTATCGCCGCCCCGCGCGGTTTCTGTGCCGGAGTCGACCGCGCCATTGAAATCGTCGAACGCGCGATCGATCGCTATGGCGCGCCCGTCTATGTGCGGCATGAAATCGTCCACAACCGCTTTGTGGTGGATGGGTTGAAGGCCAAGGGCGCGATTTTTGTGGAGGAACTGGATCAGGTGCCCGATGGCGCGCCGGTGGTCTTTTCCGCGCACGGCGTGCCCAAGGACGTGCCGCAGGACGCCACCGCGCGCGGGCTGGACTGGCTGGATGCCACCTGCCCGCTCGTGTCCAAAGTTCACCGGCAGGCCGAACGGCAGGTTGAGGCTGGACGGCATATCCTGTTCGTGGGCCATAAAGGCCATCCCGAAGTGATCGGCACGATGGGCCAGGTGCCCGATGGCACGATCACGCTGGTTGAAACAATCGAAGATGTCGCCAAGCTGCCGTTTGGGCCAGAAGAGCCGCTGGCTTTCTTGACGCAAACCACGCTTTCGGTGGACGATACGGCAGAGATCGTGGCCGCGCTGCGGGCGAAGTTTCCGCAGATGGTCGGGCCGAAGGCAGAAGACATTTGTTATGCCACGTCCAACCGGCAGGAAGCGGTCAAGGCGATTGCCGGGGAGTGCGATCTGCTGCTGGTGATCGGCGCGCCCAACAGTTCCAATTCGTTGCGGCTGGTCGAAGTGGCCGAACGCATGGGCACGCGCGCCAAGTTGATCCAGCGGGCGGTTGAGATCGATCCTGAATGGCTGGACGGTGTGAACACGCTCGGCCTTACAGCGGGTGCCTCTGCCCCTGAAGTGCTGGTGCGCGAAGTGGTGCAGAAGATCGGCGAACTGCGTAGCGTTTCTGAAGAGACGGTGACCACCACCGAGGAAAAGATGGTGTTCAAGCTGCCGCGCCAGTTGACCGACTGAGGGCACCACAATCATGGCGGTCTATACCCAGATCGGCGCGGAGGAAATGGCCGCGCTTGTGAGAGAGTTTGACGTTGGCGAACTGGTTTCGGCCAAGGGCATTGCCGAGGGCGTTTCGAACAGCAACTGGCTGCTCGATACCACCGGCAAGGATGGCAACGGCGCACGGTTTATCCTGACGATGTACGAATTCCGGATAGAGCTGGAGGACCTGCCCTATTTCCTCTCGCTGCTCGATCATCTGGCGGCCAAGGGCTGCCCGGTGCCGCGCACGATCCATGACCGCGAAGGCGCACTGTTCCGCCGTCGTGGGGAAAAGGCACTGGCGCTGATCGAATTTCTTCCCGGCGTTTCGGTGAGCGAGCCAACGGTGGGACAGGCGCGCGCGGTGGGCGCGGCATTGGCGCAGATGCATGGCGCAGCGTCGGACTTTGGCGGATCGCGGGCCAACGGCATGGGCCTTGCCGAATGGCAGCGGCTGTTCGATGCCTGCGGGGCTGATGGGCTTGCCTCCATCGATCCGGCGCTGGCGGGGCTGGTGGCGGACCATCTGCCGCGCGTAGCGGCGGGCTGGCCGGAAGGGCTGCCCCGCTCGGTCATCCATGCCGATCTGTTCCCCGACAATGTGCTGATGCTGGGCGACAAGGTCGGCGGATTGATCGACTTCTACTTCGCCTGCAACGATCTGATGGCTTATGACGTGGCAGTGACGCACGCGGCGTGGTGCTTTGATGGGGCGGGCCGCAATTTCAATGCGGACATCTCCAAGGCCCTGCTGGCTGGGTACGAAGCCGTCCGTCCGCTGTCCGCCAATGAGCGTGCGGCCCTGCCCTTGCTGGCGCAAGGCGCGGCGCTGCGGTTCACCTCCAGCCGCGCCTTTGACTGGCTGAATACGCCCGCAGATGCGCTGGTGGTGCGCAAGGACCCGATGGCCTTTGCGCGGCGCTTGCAGTTCTATGCGGCCAATCCCGCCATATTCGAAAAGAGTGTTTTCGCGTGAAGCACGTCGAAATCTTCACCGACGGCGCGTGCAAGGGCAATCCCGGCAAAGGCGGCTGGGGCGCGCTGCTGCGCATGGGGGAGCGCGAGAAGGAGCTGTCCGGCTCGGAAAAGGACACGACCAACAACCGCATGGAACTGATGGCCGCGATTCAGGCGCTGCAGGCACTGAAACAGCCCTGCCGCGTGACGCTGCACACCGACAGCAAGTACGTGCTCGACGGCATCACCAAATGGATCTTCGGCTGGCAGAAAAAGGGCTGGAAAACCGCCGACAACAAGCCGGTGAAGAACGAGGACCTGTGGCGCCTGATGCTTGATGCCGTGCGCCCGCACCAGATCGAATGGGTCTGGGTCAAAGGGCATGACGGCCACCCCGAAAACGAGCGCGTGGACAAGCTGGCCAGCGATGCGGCGGTGGCGGCTTGAAGGATTTAGCGCTTATCGGAGCATTCAGCACGCCGATACCAAGTCACCATCTTCAGTTGGCCTAACACTTTCGATTCACCCGGTTGATAGGCAGACGAGCCATCCGTAGCGCTGCAGACATGCTTTTGCGGGAAAAGCGTAGGCACTTCATCCCATTCAACGGTGCGCATGACAGGTCCGCCAACTGACCACGCCTGATGCTGTGAGATCACCATCTGGCCTGACAGCCCCTTAGACCATGGAGAGTTTTCTGGCGTGGTCACCACAAACACGCGGATCGGGCAACTGCCAAAACGCTGCTGGCAATAACGCCCGAAAGCCATTGCAAATGCTTCGTTTATCACGAACACAGGGATCGTCGGATCGGCACTTGCCAATGCCACGGCTTCGGGCCAGCGATCCCACTCACGGTTGGGATAATCCTCCCGATACGCAAAGCCCGATAACGTCAGCGGCAGCAGGACAAGCGCGCCTGCCACAAATGCCTGCCGGATCTGGTGAATTGCCAGTCCCAGCCCGACTGCAAATATCGGATAAAGCCCAAGGATCGTGCGTTCCTGCATGATGGTGGTCTGTTGCGAACCGAGATAGAAAATCAGCAGAGCGGCCGCGCAAAGCGCCATGATTGCTGCTCCCCAACGCACCATCACCGCAAAGATCACCACGGGCACCAGAGTTACCGCAGCAATGCCGGTAGGCACAAACGTGGGCTGAGGCGCAAAGACTTCCCGAATGAAATAAACCGCAAGGCCTGCATATACTTCATCCATCCAATCAAGGTTCTTGTTTGAACCCATTTGCTGGAAAGTAATCAAAGCCCACCATGCATAGCCGATTCCTACGATAAGGTTGCTGACCATCCATCGCGTAAAGACCGGATGTTTGTGATCGGAAGCCAAAATCCAGCCTGCAATCAGGATATTAAGTGCAGCATACACCACGAGTATTGTTGTGTGACTGTAAAGCGCTGCAAGCATGCCGACGGTAAAAACTGCCCAGTCTGATCGCGCGCCGCCCTGGGTTGATCCGGCGTGGTGATCCTTGACGATGCGAACAAGGGCGAGGCAAGCAACACTCGTTGCGAAGGCAGAAAGCGCATAGGCCCGCGCATGTTGGCTGTAGAAAATGTGGTACGGATTAAGGCCAACGAACAATGCCGTAACCATGGCAGGAAGCCAACTTCCGCCAATTCGGCGGCTTATCAACGCGGCGACAATCACCGTGCCACTGCCGAAAAACGCCGAAAGAGATTTGATGGCCAAGTCCGACTGACCGAATACACCCATCCAATAATGCAGGATTGTGTAGTACAGTGGTGGATTAGGCTCGCGCACCATCCAGTCGCTCCACAGCCGCGACATCGGCTGCTGCGCAAATGCGATCGAAGCGATCTCATCGTGCCAAAGCGAATAATCAAGACCAATCAGGCGCACAGCAACGCCAAGGCCAATGGCCAAAAGCGTCAAGCAGAAGAAGATGCGTTCGCCACGGACGCCCATCGCGCCTGATGGATCAGCCCACGCCTTCACAAACAAGCTTCTGCCCCAGTCACCCAAGGTCAACCCGGTTGCGCTCTTTCGCTTGATCACCTGCCTCCACGTTCAGCGACGCAATTTGATTAAGTTTGAAGTATCCTTCGGTTTTCAGGCTCTGAACCCAAGAATTTCGGCGTTGGACCTGCCGTCGGCTCCTGCACTCCACGCAGTACTGTGCGCAACGATTGAACGGCCATCGCCCTTAACATCTTCTCGGCACTGGCAACGACGTGGGCAACGCGTGTTGGTGACCGCCCATCTGCGGTGCATGATGCTTGTCACCTTGTAAGAAAAGCGCCCGATTTTACTCGACGGTGGTGTCCACCACTTCGGCAGCAGGCCCGTTCTTCAAGATCGATTCAATCGCGTTCTTTGCACTGGCCTTGCTGGAATAGCCTTCGGTCCAGAAGATCGATTCCTTGTTGTAGCAAAAGTACGCGACGAACTCTCCGGCCTTGTTTTTCCGAATTTCAAAACGGTGTGCCATCATGATTCCCCTCAAGTGGTCCAATGAGGAACCTACCACGCAATCTCAGCCGGCAAAGGGCCAATTCTGTCCTATCCGGCGGCAAACCGCGCGGGCGAATAGACCGCTGCATCGATTTCCGCTGTCAGTCCATCACGCGGCAGGCCGAGCAGCGATTGCGCGGCAAGGCGCGCGGCAGCAGGGGCGGTCTGGATGCCAAAGCCGCCTTGGCCTGCAAACCAGAAAAAGCCCGGCACCGCAGGATCGAAGCCATAGACTGGCAGCCGATCCGGCGCGAAGGAGCGCAGGCCGGCCCAACGGCGCTCCACCGCTGCGATCTGCCAGTCCACGACATGTTCGAAGCGATCAATGGCGATGGCCACGTCCAGTTCCTCGGGCGCGGCATCGCCCGCCACATCGGGGATTTCGTCGTGCGGGGACAACCACAGACGGCCGCCTTGAGGCTTGAAATAGAAGTCCTCGTTGATGCCCAGCACCAGCGGCAGGTCTTCGGGCGGGGCGGGATCGGTGCGCACTTGCGCTATCGTGCGGCGGAGCGGTTGAATGCCCAGCGGCGCGGCACCGGCCAGCGTCGCAAGGCCATCCGCCCACGCCCCGGCGGCATTGGCGATCAAGCTCACACGCGCTTCACCGCCTGCCCAGCCAATGCGCCAGCCCTCGCCCTCACGCTCGATCTGCTCCACCCGCGCGCGGACGCGCAGGACAGAGCCGGTACGCTTTGATGCGGCAAGGTAATGCTGGTGCAGGCCTGCAACGTCGATATCCGCGCATTCCGGCTCCCATACGCCGATCACCCATTCGGAACGCAGGCCGGGAACCCGCGCGGCGATGGCAGCGCGATCCTGCAGGTGCAGCGTCGCGCCAAGCGCCGTGAAGGTTTCGGCAAAGGCCTCCACCTTCTCACGGTCTGCCGCCTGCCCGATGTTGAGCGCCCCGCGCGGCGAGAGATAGCCGCCTTCGCGCAAGAAGCGGCCCGATGCCATGGTCAGCGGCACCACGCCCGGCCCGCCATAAGTCTCTTCCCAGAACGCAGCAGACCGGCCCGTGGTGTGATAACCCGGCGTATCTTCTGCTTCCACCAGCAGCACGCGGGCATGGGGCGCGCATTCAGCCGCAAGGCTGGCACCGGCCATCCCTGCGCCAATCACGGCAACATCAAACTCGCCTGCAAATCCGGTCATGCAGCGGGGGCCTCATCCACTGGAGGGGCCAGCCGGTCGAGAAAGTCGTCAATCGTGCGCACCACCTTGTCGCGCACCGCATCAACCTCGCGTAGCAGCTCGTGCCGCGCCTCACGACCCCAGACGTTGAGCTGCGCGCGCGGCAGGCGGCGGGCGGCGGTTTCCGTGGCTTTTGACGAAACCAGCCCATCATACTTGGCCGAAACCAGCAGCACTGGAATGTCCACGTTCTCCAGCAAGCCCGGCGCATCAAGCGCGACCATCGAGGCATAGGCCCGCTCCACCCAGCGCCACGTGCCCGGCCCCATGCCCAGATAGGGCCGCGCCACTTTCCAGTGCGCTTCATCAGCATAGCGCGCTTCATCGTGTGTCAACAGCGTGTTGCGCGCGGCCAGCGTGGTGCCGGGCTTCTCGCTGATCTTCCATGCGGCACGTTCGGGATCACCGATTCGGCACATCGCCTGCGCCACCTTGTGTAGCACCCGATTCGGCCCCGGTGTAAGGAAGCCGAGCATTGGCGCACTCAACACCACCGCAACAGGGTTAATTTTTTTCTCCGCCACACTACGCAAAACCAAATGCCCGCCCATCGAATGACCGATGATTACATGGGGCGCCGGGGCCTGCTGCACCCATTGCGCCCAAAAGACTGCAAGATCATCGATCCACACCGAAAAGTCGCTGATGTGGCCCAGATCAGGGTGTGCCGAAAGCCTGCCGGATCCAGCCTGCCCGCGCCAGTCGAGCGCGGTTACGCGCCACCCTTCGCGGTGCCAGTAATCAAGCGATTCCAGATACTTCTCATAAAAATCGCCACGTCCCGGCAGGAACAGGATCGAACCGCGCGGGGTGCCGTCTCCATCCGGCAAAGGCACGCCCGGCCAATCGATCCGGCGGATGGTCCAACCATCTGATGCCCCCCACATGGCCTCTGCCGCAGCGGCGGAAATCACCCTGCGGTCTATCACGCCTGCCCTGCCCGATTCCATGCCGAAGCGCCTTCTCCTGCGCAATTCCGCGCCAAGGTTTGGTTACCGTTTGGTAAGTGATTGTCCCGTATGCCCCGAACCATGCAGGGGAACTTCATCGTTTACGGACTGGTCGGAGCATTGGCAATCGCGCTGCTGGTTGCCGCTTTCACCGATATCCGCCGCCGCCAGATCGACAACTGGCTGAACGCTGCCATCGCGCTGGGCGCGCCTGCCTATTGGTGGGCTGCGGGCCTGTCGCTCTGGCCGGATGTGGCGATGCAGGTCGGCGTGGCGATTGCCGCGTTCGTACTGCTGGCGGGCCTGTTTGCGTTGAAACTGATGGGCGGCGGAGATGTGAAGCTGCTCAGCGCGCTGGCACTGTGGCTGCAGCCGATGGTTTTCCTGAAACTGCTGTTGATGATGTCATTGATCGGCGGCGTGCTGACGATCGTGTTCGGTGCGTGGCACTTCATGGTGACCCGCAGGCGCGATGCGAAGATCCCTTATGGCGTGGCCATTGCGGCGGCGGGCCTGATCACTCTGGCTCCCGTGCTGGAGGCCGGCTGGCGCTCCGTCTCCGGGGCTGTGTCCGGGGCCTGAAACGCACTGACACAATTTTTAACCATTTTGCCCGAGACATGCGGGCCGGACTTTAGAAGGCGGGACAAGTAGCGATGGACAAGAGGAAGCTGATGCTGCTGGTGGGGGCGCTGATCGTAGCGATCGGCACGGCCTTCGCTGCCAGGAGCCTTTTCGCCGGCGCGGCAACGCCCGAGGCAGAAGCTGCAGCCAAGATGCCGATGGGAGACAAGGTCCTTGTTGCCCAGCGCGCGCTGCCGGTGGGCACGATCATCACGGTCGATTCTGTCAACTTCCAGGCTTGGCCCAAGGACATGGTGCAGGACGCCTACTTTGTCGAAGGCGAGGCTGACCTCCAAAAGCTGCTCGGCACCGTAGTACGCAACCCGATTACGGCGGGTGAGCCGGTGACCAAGGGCAACCTGGTAGCTCCCGGTGATCGAGGCTTCCTTGCTGCGGCTCTCGGGCCGGGCATGCGCGCTGTCACGATCCCCGTTTCGGCCCGTACCGGTGTTGCCGGTTTCGTTTTCCCGGGTGACCACATCGATCTCGTGCTGACCCAGACGGTCAAGGGCGATGGCGATGCACGCGCTCTGAAGGCCTCCGAAACGATCATGAAGAACCTGCGCGTGCTCGCTACCGACCAGTCCACCGAACAGGTGATGGTCGAGGGCAAGACCCAGGTCCGCGCCTTCAGCACCGTCACGCTCGAAGTGACGCCCAAGATCGCCGAAAAGATCGCCGTGGCGCAAACCATCGGCACCATCAGCCTTTCGCTGCGCTCGCTGGCAGACAATAGCGCCGAACTGGAACAAGCCATTGCCTCGGGCGATGTGAAGATCCCGGCTGGTGTCAGCAAGAGCCAGGAAGAGGCACTTCTCAAGCAGGCGATGAACCGCCCGCTCGAAGTGAACAAGGCCAGCTTCGTGACCGGTGGTGATGTCTCCCGCTTCCAGCGCTCGACCATTCCTGTGGCGCAGAACCGTTACGGTGGTTCGGCTTACAACCCGGCCCCGCAGGTCAGCAGCGCCAACAGCGCGCCTGTCAACCGCGGCCCGATTGTCCGCGTGACCCGCGGCAAGACCACCGAAGACGTCCCGCTGGGAGGCAAGTGATCATGAACGTCACAAGACCGACCCCGATCCTGAAGGGCAAGACCATGAACCGCCGTCTTTCTGCCACGCTTGTCTCGGCTGCGATGATCGCAACGCCGCTGGCGCTGGTGCCAACCGCTTCGATGCTGCACGCACAAAGCACGTCCAGCCCCGCCCGCACCGTTACGCTGTCCATCGGACGGGGCGAGCTGGTTACTGTGCCAGGGCGCATGGCCGACGTGTTCGTGGCCAACGATGACATTGCCGATGTCCAGGTAAAGTCTGCCAACCAGCTCTACGTGTTTGGCAAGGCCGGTGGCGAAACCACGGTCTATGCCAGCAACGCCGCAGGAGCCGTGGTGTGGTCTGCCAACATCCGCGTCGGCAACAACCTCGACTCGATCGACCAGATGCTCGGCCTCGCCATGCCTGAGGCCCGTGTCAACGTATCGACCATGAACAACACCGTGCTGCTGACCGGCACGGTTGCCGCGCCCGAGGATGCAGCCGAAGCTGAACGTCTGGTCAAGGCCTTCGTGGGCGACAAGACCAACGTGATCAGCCGCTTGAAAATGGCAACGCCGCTCCAGGTCAGCCTGCATGTGAAGTTTGCCGAAGTCAGCCGGTCGCTGGTTCGCGATCTCGGTTTCAACCTGACCACAATCGATGGGACCGGCGGCTTCAAGTTCGGCGTTGGTCAGGGCCGTGCCATCGGTTCGACCTTTACCACCGACCCGCGCCTGCCCTTCGCAGTCGGTGCAGGTGACATTTCAGTGAACGGATTTGTCCCCGATCCCACCGGTGCCACGCAGAATCTGGTCAGCCGTCCGGGCACTGCAGTCAGCTCAATCGGTTCGGGCACCACGCTTTCGGGAATGGGCAAGCTGCTTGGCCTCGATCTGCTCGGCGCACTTGATGCAGGCGAGACCCTGGGCCTCGTGACCACCCTGTCAGAACCGAACCTTACCGCGCTTTCGGGCGAAACGGCAGATTTCCTTGCTGGCGGCGAATATCCGATCCCGATTGCACAAGGCCTTGGCCAGACCACGATCGAGTTCAAGCGCTACGGCGTCAGCCTTGCCTATACGCCGACGGTGCTGGCCAATGGCCGTATTTCGATGCGCGTGCGGCCAGAAGTCTCGGAGCTTACCAGCAACGGTTCGATCACGTTCAACAGCATCGCGATTCCGGCGCTGACAGTGCGCCGCGCCGAAACCACCATCGAGCTCGGATCTGGCCAGTCCTTCATGATCGCAGGCCTGCTCAGCAACTCTGCGCAGAACACGCTCACCAAGATGCCCGGCGCAGGCGATGTGCCGATCCTGGGCTCGCTGTTCCGCTCAACCCGCTATCGCAAGGGCGAGACCGAACTGGTGATCGTGGTGACGCCATACCTCGTCAACCCGGTCAACGCCAACGACATCAAACTGCCCACCGACGGCTTCCAGAGCCCGAACGACATCCAGCGCTTGCTGGGCAACATGGAAAACGACGGGGTGACCGGTGGTGACCGGCCCAAGCCGACCGAAAAGGAAGGCAGCGTTCAGCCCGGCCCAAAAATCGGCGCGCTTGATGCCGATCGCCGCAGCGACAAGAAGGTTGCCAGCGCGCAGCCTGGCTTCAGCATTCAGTGAACAGGGGAAAAGCAATGCGCATCAGCCTCAATCGCAGCGTGAATGCGGCGCTGGCCCTCTCGCTCGCCGTCACCGTGTCGGCCTGCTCGGTCAACGCGCCGGAAAACCGCATGCTCAATTCGGTCCACCAGCCGGTGGTAGAGCGTGACCGCTATGTCTTCGATGTGGAAACCCTGCCCGGCGGCGGCCTCGCGGTAACCGAACAGCGCCGTCTGGCCGATTGGTTCGAAAGCCTCGGTCTGAAGTATGGTGACAAGATCGCCATCGACGATCCGCTGCAATCCAGGGCAACCGTAGCCTCGATCGATGGCGTCGCCGGTCGCTGGGGTATGTTCGTCGATGGTCCGGCCCCGGTAACGCCCGGCTATGTTGCCGCAGGTGGCGCCCGCATCGTGGTGACCCGGGCCAAGGCCTCGGTACCGGGCTGCCCGGACTGGACCGCCAAGTCCGATTTCTCGATGAGCAACCGCACAACATCAAACTTTGGCTGCGCCATCAACAGCAACCTTGCGGCCATGGTCGCCGACAAGGAGCACCTTGTGCAGGGTGCGACTGGCAATGGCGGAACGGTAGTGATGACCGGCAACAAGGCCATCGACTCCTTCCGCAACGCCAAGCCTTCGGGCCAGAACGGCCTGAAGGCCGGCGCAACGTCGAACTCCGGCGGAGGTAACTGATCCATGAGCCTGAAGAACTCCACCCGCGATACCTTCGCCGCTTTCATGTGCGATGATACGGCACTTGATGTCCTGCGCGCGGCTGTCGTCGACATGGGCTGGGCACCCGAAAAGTGCCACCGTGGCGGCTTGCGCAACGCTATCCAGTCATTGTCAATCACGGCCAGCCCCAACATCCTGATGGTCGATCTGTCGGAAAGCGGCGATCCGCTGAACGATATCAATGCGCTGGCCGAAGTGTGCGAACCCGGCACGGTCGTGATTGCGGTCGGCCAGGTCAATGACGTACGCCTCTATCGCGATCTGGTTGCCTCGGGCATTCAGGACTATCTGCTCAAGCCGCTCAACCCCGGGCAGATCCGCGATGCACTGGTACAGGCGCAGGCGATCTTCACCGCCCCCAAAAGCCACGATCCTGCGGGTGCGCGCAAGCATATCTCGATGGCCGTGGTCGGCACGCGCGGCGGCGTTGGTGCATCGACGCTGGCGACCTCGCTCGCCTGGCTGTTCAGTACCGATCACAAGCTGCCAACCGCGCTGCTCGATCTCGATGTCCACTTCGGCACCGGCGCGCTGACGCTCGATCTCGAACCCGGCCGCGGCCTGACTGATGCGCTCGATAACCCCAGCCGCATCGATGGCTTGTTCATCGAACGCGCGATGATCCGGGCAAACGACAATCTGGCGATCCTTTCGGCCGAAGCGCCGATCAGCGCTCCACTGATGACCGATGGCAGTGCCTTCCTGCAGCTGGAGGAGGAATTCCGCCAAGCGTTCGAAATGACCGTCATCGATATGCCGCGCAACATGCTGATCAACTTCCCGCATTTGCTGGCCGATGTGAACGTGGTGATCCTTGCCACCGAACTTACGCTGGCCGGCGCACGCGATGCAATCCGCCTGCTGTCCTGGCTGAAAAGCAATGCCTCGCACGCCCGTCCGATCGTGGTGGCCAACAAGGTGCAGGCAGGTGCCAACGAGATCAGCAAGGCCGATTTCGAAGCCTCGATCGAACGCAAGATCAACTTCATGATCCCCTATGACATCAAAGGCGCGTCGAATTCCGCCAAGCTTGGCCAGACATTCGTTGCGGCCAACCGCGCCTCAAAGGCCGGAGGCATCTTGCGCGATATCGCGCAGGCCGTGATCGGTTCGGTTGATGAAGACGGCAGCACCACTGCCGATGCCGGCGCAGACGTCCGCAAGGCATCGCTGCTGGGCAAGTTCGATCTGAAAAAGATGCTCTCTGCCAAGCCGAAGACAAAGACCAACGCCTGATCTGGCGCGCGGATTTGACAGAGGCAGGCGGAATTTGACGTGACAGGAAGGCGCCCGGAATGACGAACATTCTGCAATTGCTGGTGATGGCGGGCGGCCTGATGCTGGCCATGGTGCTGGGTTACGCCGCACTTTCAGGGCCTTCGGCTTCGAAGGAAAGCGGGCGTCGCCTGCAGTCGGTGCGTTTCCGCCATTCCGACAGCATGATCGACAAGGTCGAAGCGCAATATCGCAAGACTGTGGCCGCGCGCAAACCCACGTCCATGAAGATCGCCGGGTCCGGCTCACGCCTCGAAGCGCTGGAATTGCGGTTGCGGCGTACCGGCAAAGGCTGGACGCTGACCCAGTACCTCTATGTCAGTGGCGGCCTTGCGCTGGCTATTGCCATCCTGTTGTTCCTGAAAACCGGGGCACCACTGCTGGCGCTTGGCGCTGGCGTGCTGGTCGGTGGCGGGCTGCCGCATTTCCTTGTCGGTCGTGCCATCAACAAACGTATCGATGGCTTTGTAAGCCGTCTGCCCGATGCACTCGATCTGCTGGTGCGTGGCCTTCGCTCAGGCCTTCCGGTAACAGAAACGCTTGGTGTGGTTGCCCAGGAACTCCCAGGCCCGATTGGCGAGGAATTCAAGCTCGTAACCGACCGCATCAAAGTTGGCCGGACGATGGAAGATGCGCTGCAAGACACGGCGGACCGGTTGAATCTGGCCGAATTCAACTTCTTCTGCATCACACTTGCCATCCAGCGCGAAACCGGCGGCAACCTGGCTGAAACGCTGGCGAACCTTTCGGACGTGCTGCGCAAACGCGCGCAGATGAAGCTGAAGATCAAGGCAATGAGCTCGGAATCAAAGGCCTCGGCCTATATCGTCGGCTCCCTGCCCTTCATCGTCTTTGCGCTGATCTACTGGGTCAACCCGGGATATCTCTCCAACTTCTTCGTCGATGAACGCCTGATCATTGCGGCAATGGGCGGGCTGACATGGCTGGGGATCGGGGCCTTCATCATGGCCAAGATGGTCAACTTCGAAATCTGAACGAGAGCCACAGGCCATGATCCAGAACCCGCCCGGACCCACTCTTCTCGGCTTCGACGTCTACCTCGTCGGATCGATCCTCGTAGGCATTGCCGCTGCCGCCGTATTGCTGGCCATTTATGCCGCAATCACCGTGCGCGATCCGATGACCAAGCGCGTCAAGGCGCTGAATGATCGACGCGAACAGCTCAAGGCCGGTATCGTCGCTTCCGGTGCCCGCAAGCGCCAGAGCATTGTGCGCCGCAACCAGACGACTGACCAGATCCGCGGCTTCCTTGAATCCCTCAAGGTGCTGCAGGACAGCCAGCTTGCGGTGGTCCAGCAGAAGTTGGCACAGGCCGGCATTCGCAAAAAGGAATGGGCCGTTGCGGTCATCCTTGGCCGTCTGGTCGGCCCGATCGTGCTGGGTCTGCTTGGTGCAGTGCTGTTTTACTGGTCCGACACCTTCCCCGAATGGGGCCCGCTCAAGCGCTTTGCCGGCTTCGCCATCTGCCTGATTCTGGGCTACAAAGGGCCCGATCTGTTCGTACAGAACCTGATCGGCAAGCGCACGCACGCCATCCGCAAGGGCCTTCCTGACGCGCTCGACCTTCTGGTGATCTGCGCCGAGGCCGGCCTGACCGTCGATGCCGCATTCAACCGCGTGGCCCGCGAGCTGGGCCGCGCCTATCCCGAACTGGGCGATGAATTCGCCCTGACCGCCATCGAATTGTCGTTCCTGACCGAACGCCGCAACGCGTTTGAAAACCTCGCCTATCGCGTCGATCTCGATTCAGTGAAGGGCGTGGTCACCACGATGATCCAGACCGAACGCTACGGGACGCCGCTGGCATCGGCACTGCGCGTGCTCTCTGCCGAATTCCGCAACGAACGCATGATGCGTGCCGAAGAAAAGGCCGCGCGCCTGCCAGCTATCATGACGATCCCGCTGATTCTGTTCATCCTGCCAGTGCTGTTCATCGTGATCCTCGGCCCTGCGGCCTGTTCGATCACCGACAGCCTGATCAACCGAAAGCCATAACGGCCACATTCAGATCAGCACAAAGCCCCGCAAGGTCAATCAGCCTTGCGGGGTTTTCTTTTCGCGCAAAATGCCGCAAATCTGCTGATTCAGGCTCCATCATCCCAACCGGATCAGCCAGCCACAACCGCCTGATCAATTGCCCCGAAAATGCTTTTGCCTTTTGCGTCGCGCATTTCGATGCGCACCGTATCGCCGGGCTTGAGGAAGGGCGTTGCTGCTTCGCCTGTTGCGATCGTCTCCACCATCCGCTGTTCGGCGATGCAGGCATAGCCGCGCCCGCCCTGCACCACAGGGCGTCCCGGCGAGCCATCGGGATCGCGGTTGGACACGGTGCCAGATCCGATGATCGTTCCGGCACCAATGCTGCGCGTCTTTGCCAGATGCGCGATCAGTGTACCGAAATCAAAGGTGCATTCTTCACCAGATTCGATCCGGCCAAACGCCCTACCGTTCAGATCGACCATCAAGGTGCCTGAAAGCCTGCCGCCCTGCCATGCTGCACCCAGCGCTGCGGGCGTGACAAAGACTGGCGAGAAGTGGCTGGAGGGCTTTGATTGGACAAAGCCAAACCCTTTGACCAATTCGCCGGGCATCAGGTTGCGCAACGAAACATCGTTGATCAGCCCGATCAGGCGGATGTGCCGCAGGGCCTGCTCGGCTGAAATGCCTTGCGGCACATCGCCAGTCACCACCACGATTTCTGCTTCGAAATCGCAACCCCAGGCATAGTCCCGCAGCCGGATCGGATCACGCGCACCGCGCAGATCGTCACTGCCGCCTTGATACATCAACGGATCGGTCCAGAAACTGGCGGGCAGTTCTGCCCCATGGGCCTTGCGCATCAGTTCTACGTGATTGACATAGGCACTGCCATCCACCCACTGGTAGGCTCGTGGCAAAGGCGCGCATGCTTCCCGCTCATGAAACCGCCGACGTGGAATGGCAGCGTGAGCCAGTTCGATGGAAAGCGCCTCTATCTGCGGAAAATAGCGGTCCCAATCATCCAGCAGCGCCTGCATGGTGGGCACAATGTGATCGGCATCGGCATACCATGCCAGATCATCCGAAACCACGATCAGCCGCCCATCGCGGCCCTGCGGCAATGAAGCCAGCTTCACTTTCCGTCGTCCGCAAGCGCCCGCGCGGCTTTCAACAACTTGTCCAGAATGCTGCGCAGCTTTTCTTGTTCGCGTGACGTGATCGAGGAGAAGATCTTTTCATACATCTCCACCGCCTGCGGCCAAATGGCGGCGTGCAGTTCCTGTCCAGCAACAGTCAGTTCCAGATGATGCGAGCGGCCGTCTTCCGCATTCGGGCTACGCTGCAAGAAACCTTTTTCTTCCAGAACCTTGCACGCACGGTTCACCGCCACCTTGTCCATCAAGGTGGAGTGCACCAGATCGCGTTGGGTCAGCGGACCAACTTCACCCAGCACCGCCATGATCCGCCATTCCGGTATCTTCAGGCCAAATTCGCTGCGATATTCGCCAGCGATAAGGCCGCTCACCGCGTTCGAGGTGATGGCCATGCGATAGGGCAGGAAATCGGTGAGGCGGGTTTCTGTTCCAGACATAAGGTAGTATCACATGAAACCAGATTAAATTGCAAGCGCGAAATAAAATGACATCGCGGCATCGGTTCTGCGCCAATTCATTGCAATCGCGCGCCGTCAGCGTAATATTCTTTATTCCATCTGTTCATCGCCATCAAACGAAATCGGGCGCAGCATCTGCTGATGCTGCGCCCGATAGCTGCAAGATTGGCGGGTTAGCGGCGCGTCAGTGCGCCAGAATGCCCGCCATCACGAAATCGACCGTGTGTTCTCGATAACTGTCGCGCAGTTCCTCGGTCAGCGTGTCCTGATCAAAGCAATGCTTCAGCACCAGCCGCGCGGAAAAGAACCGGTCTGCCGCGCCGGTCAGCGTGAAATAGAACAGCCGCGGGTTGATCGGGCGGAACACACCTTCTTCCACGCCATCACCGATGAACCGTTCATAGGCCCGCTGCAGCGGCAGCAGATACTGCTCGGCAATGCGCTTGGCCTCGGATTCGTCGCTATCGCGCACCAGCCGCATCAGCAGCCGGTTCAGATAGGGGTAGGCGTAATAGGTATCGATGCATTTCGAGATATGCTTGCGCAGCTTGGCCTCGGGGCTCATGTCGTCCTTCGACAGCAGCGCATCGACCGATTTGACGATGTTCTCCATGTCGCGGTCCAGCAGCGCTTTCAGCATGCCCGCCTTGTTGCCGAAGTAATACTTCACCAGCGCCGAGTTCAGGCCCGAACGCAGGCTCAGTTCCGACAGCGATATGTCGACGACATCGCCTTCGCGCATGATGGCCGATGCGGTCTGCAACAGCATCTCGCGCGCGCCCGGTGTCTCCATACCTACGCCCTTTGGGCCAGCCCCCTTTTCCACGTCCACACTCATTCCCAACCCGGCTCACTCCACCACGGATAAAATGCAGGCATATCCGAAGAAACGCGTCCCGGGTAGCGGGGGCTGCGTTTTTCCAGAAAACTGGCAATGCCCTCAGCCGCATCGCCCCCGCGCGAGAGGGTATAGATCGCGCGGCTATCCACGCGGTGCGCTTCCATCGGGTGAGAAAGTGTGGGGTTGCGCCACAGCATCGCCCGCGTCATCGCCACCGAAACCGCGCTGGTATTGTCGGCAATCTCGCGCGCCAGCGCAACGGCGGCAGACATCAGATCTTCGGGTTCGTGCAAGGACCGCACAAGCCCACCGCGCAGGGCTTCCTCCGCATCGAACACGCGCCCCGTCATGCACCACTCCAGCGCTTGCGGCATGCCTACGATGCGGGGCAGAAACCAGCTCGATGCGGCCTCGGGCACGATCCCGCGCCGCGCAAAGACCAGCCCGAACCGCGCCTTGGTGGAGGCAAGGCGCATGTCCATCGGCAATTGCATGGTCACGCCCACGCCCACCGCCGCACCATTGATTGCACCGATCACCGGCTTTTTCGATGCATAGATGCGCAGCGCAATCATCCCGCCGCCATCGCGCACGCGCGGGTCAGACAGGTCCTCCACTGCATCGCCGCTAGAGAAAATGCGCCCGCCATCCTCCGGCGTCAGATCCGCCCCGGCGCAAAAAGCCCGGTCTCCCGCGCCCGTCACGATCACCGCCCGCACGCGGTCATCGGCATCGGTCCGGTCAAACGCATCGATCATCTCGGCCATCATCGTGCCGGTATAGGCGTTCATCTTCTCGGGCCGGTTGAGTGTTAGCGTGGCAATGCCATCGGCGATGTCGAGCCTGATCTGTGTGTAGTCAGCCAACTAGACTCTCCCAAAACCACCCGCAAAACCCAATCGCGCCCTCGCGAAGGCGGGGGCCTCAGGCCTCAGAGCGTGCCCCCACGAAGGTGGGGCCTCAGGCGGTTTAAGCCACCGCTCCGTAACACCACCGAGGTCCCCGCTCCAAAAAACCTTGGCGCGGGGACGCTACAAGCAAAACCTCAACGCGGCGCCATGCGGATAGCGCCATCAAGCCGCACATCTTCACCGTTGAAGTAGCTCGTCTCGATCATGCACATCGCCAATTTGGCGTATTCATCAGGAATGCCCAGCCGCTTGGGGAACGGCACCGAAGCCGACAGCGCATCGCGCACATTCTGCGGGGCCCCTGCCAGCAGCGGCGTATCAAAGATGCCCGGCAGGATAGTGTTGACGCGAATGCCCTCGCTCATCAGGTCGCGCGCGATGGGCAGGGTCATGCCCACAACGCCGCCCTTCGATGCCGAATAAGCGGCCTGCCCGATCTGGCCATCCTCGGCCGCGACCGACGCGGTGTTCACAATCGCGCCGCGCTCGCCAAACTCGTCGCACGGATCAAGCGTCATCATGCCAGCCGCCGACTTAGCGATGCAGCGGAACGTGCCGACCAGGTTGATCTGGATCAGCCAGTTGAACGCCTCCAGCGGGAAGTGCTTGATCTCGCCGGTTTCCTTGGAACGGCTCGCGGTCTTGACCGCGTTGCCGGTTCCGGCGCAGTTCACCAGCACGCGCTCCTGCCCGTGGGCCTCACGCGCCTTGGCAAAGCCTGCGTCCACGCTTTCATCGCTGGTCACGTTCACTTCGCAAAACACGCCACCAATCTCGGCGGCAAGCGCCTCACCTTTGGCCTTCTGCAGATCGAAGATGGCGACCTTCACGCCTTTTGCCGCCAGCGCGCGGGCCGTGGCTGCACCAAGGCCGGAAGCGCCACCAGTGACCACGGCAGCTACGGTATTGTCGAGCTTCATCAGTTAAGTCCTTCTTCTTGAATGCGTAAAATTCAAAGCGCTTCGATGATCGTCACGTTGGCAACGCCACCGCCTTCGCACATCGTTTGCAAACCATACTTGCCACCCCGCGCCCGCAGCGCGTGGACCAGCGTGGCCATCAGCTTCGTGCCCGAAGCGCCCAGCGGATGCCCCAGCGCAATCGCCCCACCGTTGACGTTGAGCCGATCCGGGTCCGCCCCGGTATGCTTCAGCCACGCCATCGGCACCGAAGCGAACGCCTCATTCACCTCGAACAGATCAATGTCCCCAATCGACAGCCCCGCTCGCTGCAACGCGCGATCAGTGGCGAACAGTGGCTCTTCCAGCATGATCACCGGATCGCCCGCCGTCACCGTCAGGTTGTGAATACGCGCCAGCGGCACCAACCCATGCGCCTTGAGTGCCGCCTCCGACACCACCAGCACCGCGCTCGACCCATCGCAGATCTGGCTGGCGCTGGCCGCCGTCAGAAATCCCTCGGGGTTCAGCAGCTTGACCGATGCAATGCTCTCCAGCGTCGCGTCAAAACGGATGCCCTCGTCCACCGTGTGCATCGCCGGGCCATCGGGCGTCTCGATCTCGACACCCACAATCTCGTTCGCAAAAGCCTGTGCATGGGTCGCGGCAATCGCCTTCTGGTGGCTCGCCAGCGCAAAGCGGTCCAGTTCATCCTTCGTGAAGCCGTGCTTCTTCACGATCATTTCCGCGCCCATGAACTGCGAGAACATCACGCCCGGATACTTCTCGTCCAGCCCCGGCGATTTGTAGTGCCCCAGCCCTTCCTTCATATGGAACGTGGCGTTCGATCCCATCGGCACCCGGCTCATGCTCTCCACGCCCGCCGCAATCACCACGTCCTGCGTACCCGACATCACCGCCTGCGCCGCAAACTGGATCGCCTGCTGCGATGATCCGCACTGCCGGTCAATCGTCACCGCAGGCGTCGATTCCGGCAGCAGCTTGGATGCCAGCACCGCATTGCGCCCCACCTGCATCGCCTGCTGGCCCGCCTGCGTGACGCAGCCCATGATCACATCGTCCACCGCCGCCGGATCAAGGCCCGCGCGCGCAATGATCGCATCCAGACTTCGTGCGGCCAGATCCACCGGATGCACGCCCGCCAACCTGCCACCGCGGCGTCCTCCCGCCGTGCGCACGGCATCGACGATATAGGCTGTTGCCATTGCTCCGACTCCTCTCAGCTCTCTTTAACCGGACGATTAAGCAGCCTGTGCCCCCTGTCAAGCACACTTGTGCCAATCCCGCCCCCACCGCATAGACGACTGCGTGAGCAAGGAATCTGCCCTGATCGCCGCGCTGCGCAGCATCGCCCCGCACCCCGCCGCGCGCGGGCTTCAGGACGATTGCGCCGTGCTCGAATTCGGCGGCGAAACCATGGTCCTCACCCACGACATGATGGTCGAAGGCGTCCACTGGCTGCCAGGGCAGGACATGGCCGATGTGGCGTGGAAACTCGTCGCCACCAACCTGTCGGACCTCGCGGCCAAAGGCGCGGAACCCGTCGGCGTCCTGCTCGGCTTCACGCTGGGCGAGGACGAAACCCGCTTCCTAGCGGGCCTGAGCGAAGCCCTCACCGTCTTCAACGTCCCGCTGCTGGGTGGCGATACGGTCAGCGCCAATGGCCCGCGCAGCCTCGGCCTGACCGCGCTGGGCCGCGCTACATCGCACCCAGCGCCCGACCGTCGCGGCGCAAGCCCCGGCGATACGCTATGGCTCACAGGCCCGGTCGGCGCGGCCATGCTCGGCTTCGAAGCGCTGCGGGACGGGACGATGGCCGACAGCACCGCCTTCCGCCGCCCCCAACCCCGCCTGTCAGAAGGCCGCGCCCTCGCCCCAATCGTCACCGCGATGATGGACGTGTCAGACGGCCTGCTGATCGACGCGTCGCGCATGGCGCAGGCCAGCAAAATCACATTCGCCATCGACAGCGACCGCGTGCCCTTCCCGCCAAACCTGCCGCCCGAACGCCAGGACGACGCCATGCGCTGGGGCGACGATTACGAACTGCTGTTCACGCTCCCTCCCGGCATCAAGCCCCCCAGCCAGGCCCACTGCATCGGCATCGCCACCGCAAACACTGGCAGTCCGCTCACCGTCGATGGTGCAGTGCCGCATGGCGCACTTGGTTATTCGCACGATTAAATTCCAGTTGATCCACGTCATGGAAAAGGTTGCGACCCGGAAATAAAACTATAGCGTCCCGTCTACCCGCAACGACGGGTGCGGACTTTTTACAGGTCCGGCAATAAAGGGGGATGCCATCGTGAACCTAGTCGTCTTGTCGATTCTACTAGGGTTGCTGGCCATTGTTTATGGCTTCGTGACCAGCCGCCAGGTGCTCGGCGCACCGGCAGGCAACGCGAAAATGCAGGAAATCGCCGCCGCCATTCAGGAAGGCGCACAAGCCTATCTGAAGCGCCAATACACCACCATTGCAATTGTCGGCGTGGTCGTCGCCGTCATCATCGCCGCCACATTGGGCACGATCTCGGCCACCGGCTTCGTAATCGGTGCCGTGCTTTCGGGCGTTGCGGGCTTCATCGGCATGAACATCTCGGTCCGCTCGAACGTCCGCACCGCGGCTGCTGCACAAAACGGCCTGCAGGCAGGCCTCACGCTGGCCTTCCGCGCAGGGGCCATCACCGGCATGCTCGTGGCAGGCCTTGCCCTGCTCGCCATCGCGGTGTTCTACCACTACCTGACCGCCATCGCCGGATACACCGTGGGCGGCGATGATCGCACCGTGGTCGATGGCCTCGTCGCGCTCGCTTTCGGCGCATCCCTCATCTCCATCTTCGCGCGCTTGGGCGGCGGCATCTTCACCAAGGCGGCAGATGTCGGCGCTGACCTTGTCGGCAAGGTCGAAGCAGGCATCCCCGAAGACGATCCCCGCAACCCCGCCGTGATTGCCGATAACGTGGGCGATAACGTTGGCGATTGCGCCGGCATGGCTGCCGACCTGTTCGAAACTTATGTCGTCACCGTCGGCGCAACCATGGTTCTCACCGCACTGCTGCTCAAGGGCCTTGGCGAAGGCCTCGGCGCAATGATGGCACTCCCGCTGCTGATCGGCGGCGTGTGCATCGTCACCTCGATTATCGGCACCTATTTCGTCAAACTCGGCAGTTCGAACAACATCATGGGCGCAATGTACAAGGGCTTCCTTGTCACTGCCGTGCTCTCTGTCGGCGCGATCTGGTGGGCGATCGACTATGCCCTTGGCGGCATGGAAACGGCGATGAGCTACACCATCCTTGCTGATACGGTCACGTTCACCGGGCGCACACTGTTCTACTGCTCGCTGATCGGCCTGATCATCACCGGCCTGATCATCTGGATCACCGAATACTACACCAGCACCAGCTACCGCCCGGTGCGCTCCATCGCCAAATCGTCTGAAACCGGCCACGGCACCAACGTGATTCAGGGCCTTGCCATCAGCCTTGAATCCACTGCCATGCCAACACTGGTGATCTGCGCAGGCATAATCGGCGCGTACCAGCTCGCTGGCCTGATGGGCATCGCCTATGCCGCCACCGCCATGCTGGCGCTGGCTGGCATGGTCGTAGCACTTGATGCCTATGGCCCGGTGACAGACAACGCAGGCGGCATTGCCGAAATGGCAGGCCTCGATGATTCGGTCCGCGAAAAGACCGATGCGCTGGATGCGGTGGGCAACACCACCAAGGCCGTGACCAAAGGCTATGCCATCGGCTCTGCAGGCCTTGCCGCGCTCGTCCTGTTCGCAGCCTACACCACCGACTTGCGCGAATTCTTCCCGAATCTCGCAGTCAGCTTCAGCCTTGAAAACCCCTATGTCATCGTCGGGCTGCTGCTCGGCGCGCTTCTGCCGTACCTGTTCGGTGCGATGGGCATGACCGCCGTGGGCCGCGCCGCCGGAGACGTGGTGATCGACGTGCGCAACCAGTTCCGCGAAAATCCGGGAATCATGGCAGGAACATCAAAGCCGGATTATGCTCGCACCGTGGACCTTGTGACCAAGGCCGCGATCAAGGAAATGATCGTGCCGTCACTATTGCCGGTGCTCGCGCCGGTCGTCGTCTACTTCGTGATCACGGCGGTTGCCGGGCAGGCCAACGGCTTTGCCGCCCTTGGCGCGCTCCTCCTCGGCGTGATCGTCAGCGGCCTGTTCGTGGCCATCTCGATGACCTCGGGCGGCGGCGCGTGGGACAACGCCAAGAAGTACATCGAAGACGGTCACCACGGCGGCAAAGGCTCAGAAGCCCACAAGGCCGCCGTAACGGGTGACACCGTGGGCGATCCCTACAAGGACACCGCCGGACCCGCCGTCAACCCGATGATCAAGATCACCAACATCGTCGCACTGCTGCTTCTGGCGGCACTTGCGAGCAACGCAGCCGGATAACCGGCGCGTTACCCACAAGTTGGGGAGAGGAGACCCCGCCCGGCGCAATCCGGGCGGGGTTTTTCTGTTTGGGCTAAGGGAGAGTTGGTTCACGCAGAGACGCAGAGAAGAAAAGGGAGACGCAGAGAAACAGCCCTGCGGCAACGCCGCTCTCTGAATCAACCGTCAAGCAAGCGCGACGGTCGAGGAAGCCATTGGCCTGACGGCCAAACACAACACCCCTCTGCGTCTCCCTTTTCTTCTCCGCGTCTCTGCGTGAAACAGGAAAGGTCCGACCTCTCGATTCAAATTCCGCACCCCAATTTTTGCTGGAATGTTAACCGAGTTTTCGCGCCTTGCCGTCTAGAGCCAATGGCGGAGACCCGAGATTTGAACGCGCCGACCCTCTCAGCCCAATTCGGCCTTGCGCCGATGAAACCCACCGGCACGGTGCGCGCGGGGCTGGATCCGTGGCCGCTCTGGGCCACGGTTGATCGCCGCCGCGCGTGGGCAGAGCTTGCTGATGCTGCCACCACGCCCAATCCGTTTTTCGAAGAATGGTATCTTTTACCGTCGTATCAGGCATTTGATCCCCACGGCACCGGTTCGATCTTTTCGCTGTATATCGGTTCCGAACTGATCGGCCTGCTACCGCTCACGCAGCCGCAACGCTATGGCCGCTGGCCGTTGCCTCACTTTGCCACTTGGCTGCACCCCAATGCCTTCCTCGGCGCGCCACTGGTGCGGGCAGGCTGTGAAGCGCTGTTCTGGGAGGCATTGCTGGATTGGGCCGATACCGATGGCTCGGCCAAGGCCCTGTTCCTGCACTTGCCCGCCATGCCGCTGGAACACCCCCTGACGCAGGCCCTGTTCGATGTGGCTGATCGGGACCAACGCACCGCCGCACTGGTCATGCGCCAACAGCGCGCCCTGCTTCATTCCCCGCTCTTGCCAGACCTCTATCTGGAACGCGCGCTGACCGGCAAGAAGCGCAAGGAACTGCGCCGCCAGCATGCGCGACTGGCAGAACAGGGCGAGCTGGTGTTTGCCCGCCATGATGACTGCGCAGGCCTTGGCGAATGGACCGAAGCCTTCCTCAATCTGGAAAGCCGGGGCTGGAAAGGCGCTGGCGGCAGCGCGCTTGCATCAGACCCGGCCACCGCCGCGCTGTTCCGTCAAGCACTGGCCGGCGCCGCTGCTGCCGGAAAGCTGGAACGGCTGGCCCTTACGCTCGATGGCCGCCCCATCGCCATGCTCGCCAATTTCCTGACGCCCCCCGGCAGCTTTTCGTTCAAGACCGCGTTCGACGAACACTACGCCCGCTTCTCGCCCGGCGTGCTGCTGCAGCGCGAAAATCTGGCACTGCTCTCGCGACCCGAAATCGCCTGGTGCGATAGCTGCGCCACGCCCGATCACCCGATGATCGACAGCTTGTGGACCGAACGCCGTCCCATCGGCCGCATATCGGTGGCCATCGGCGGAAAATTGCGCCGCACCGCCTTTGCCTCGCTCCTCGCGCTTGAACTGCGCCGCAACCCCACCGGACTTGCCCGATGAACCAGCCCAATCCTGCCTTCAACCTGTCCGCACCCGCCACAGCCTTTGCCGAAGAAGCGCGCAGCACCTTTGCGGCAAACTACCCCGAAGTGCCGCACAAGCTGACGCACGATCTGGGCCACCATCCGCTGATGCAGCTTGATGCGCTGGCAGAACTGGCAGAATCGCTGCCGGACAGCGCGGTGGAGTATAACCGCGCCGCTCTGCCCCTTGGCCTGAATGGCGAGAAAGCCCCCGCCAACGGCATCGGCATTGGCGAAACGATCCGCAACATCGCCACGACCGGCAGCTGGGCCGCGCTGAAGAACATCGAACAAAGCCCGGTATACAACGCTCTGCTGATGAATCTGCTGGAGGAGCTGCGCCCTACCATCGAAGCGCGCACCGGCGCGATGCTCAAACCGCAGGGCTTCGTCTTCGTCACCAGCCCCAATGGCGTCACGCCCTATCACTTTGATCCCGAACACAATATCCTGCTGCAGCTGATGGGCTCGAAGGAAATGACGATGTTCCCCGCAGCCGATCCGCGCTTTGCCCCCGATGAAACGCACGAAAGCTATCACACCGGCGGCCCGCGCGATCTTTTTTGGCGCGATGAACTTTTGCCCCATGGGAAGGTCTGGCCGCTCTCACCGGGAGAAGCCCTGTTTGTGCCGGTCATGTCTCCACATTTCGTGCAGAACGGCCCCGCCCCTTCCGTGTCGCTGTCCATCACATGGCGTTCCGAATGGAGCTTTGCCGAAGCCGATGCCCGCGCCTTCAACAGCCTGCTGCGGCGGGCTGGCATGAAGCCGCGCGCACCGGGGCGCTGGCCCGCGACCAATCGCGGCAAGGCGCTTGGCTGGCGTCTGGCGCGCCGCCTGCTCGGCTGACACGCACGGTTGACGCAAACGGAAACGCGGTCCATCGCGCACCGCCATGACCGAACACGAAAATCCCACCCCGCAGCAACTTGTCGCCAGCCTGCTCGACCTGCTCACCGTCAAGGACCACGGCGGAGACCGCTTCGAAGGTCGCCGCAAGATCGGCGGCGTGGGCCGCGTGTTCGGCGGGCAAGTCATCGGCCAGGCCTTGGCCAGCGCTGAACGCACCGTGCCCGATGACCGCCCGGTCCACTCGCTCCACGCCTATTTCCTGCGCGGCGGCAACGAAGATCACGAGATTGATTTCAAAGTAGAGCGCGATCTCGATGGCGGCTCCTTCTCCAACCGCCGGGTCGTCGCCAGCCAACTGGGCAAGCCGATCCTCAACATGGTCGCTTCGTTCCACAAGCGCGAGGAGGGCCGCTATCACGCTGAATCCATGCCCGAAGTGGCAGGTCCAGACGGACTGTTGAGCGAAAGCGAACTGCGCCACAAGCATGCCGATCGGATGACCGAACAGCAGCGCGCCTACATGCTGCAACCGCGCCCCATCGAACTGCGCCCATTGGAATCGCGGCACTGGATGGGCGGTGGGCCGCAAGAGCCCAAGGCGCACACGTGGTTCCGCTCGGTCGCCGCCCTGCCCGATGATCCGCGCATCCACCGCGCGATCCTTGCCTATGCCAGCGACATGACACTGCTGGGCACATCAACCCTGCCCCACGATATCAGCTGGTCCAAAGGCAACCTGATGGGCGCCAGCCTCGATCACGCCATCTGGTTCCATGATGATTTCCGGGCCGATGAATGGCTGCTCTATGCCTGCGACAGCCCATGGGCAGGCCGTGCGCGCGGGTTCAATCGCGGGCGGATTTACACGCGCGAGGGGCGCTTGGTGGCCAGTGTGGCGCAGGAAGGGCTAATTCGCCCGATCACGCCCAAAAAAGCTGACTGATCAGGGCTTTGCGCAAACTGTCCCGCTGATCCGCGGCTCGGCCACCATCGCAAAAACGACTTTGCCCAGCGATGCCACACCGGGAGTCGCCGCCAAATCTTGCGCCACGGCTTCGAACCGGCGGCAATTGGCAGGATCGGTCGCCCCGCCGCCATAACGGTTGCCCACGCGTGTGGCATAAGCATCGTATGCATGGCCCTGATCACCATAGAATGCGCGCAAGTGGCGGCCTGCTGCGGCAAAGGCGGGGCGATGGGTCTGCCCCATCGCTTCGTAGCCAGCTCTGATATCCACACCGATGGCGCGGCAGCGCAGCGATACGGCCATCATCATCGCTTCGAATTCGTGCAACCGCGCTGCGGCCAGCGTCTGCCCGTCAAGACACCCCTGCGCCTGTGCGCTTTGCACAAAAGGCAGGGAAACCAGCGCAATAGCGGCTGCGAGGCGCTTCATCGGGCAGCCTCGGCCAGATGGCAGGACGTGACCGGCACCGCCATCACCGCATCAAACTGCCGCACCACCGCCGCCTGATGGCTATAGGTCACTGCCGCCACTTGCTGCTGATAGTCACGCGCTTCAGCAGCAAGCGCGTTCATCGGCGTCGGATCGCGTGAAAGCTGGTGGCTATCATAGGCGTCCTGCAACACCTTCATATGCGCAATCGCCGCCGCATTGTTGCCCCGCGCCACTTCCAGCACCGGCTTGTAGCGCGTTTCGTAAAAGGCATTGCGCTGTTCGGCTGAACAGAACGCGGTTGGCAGCGGCAGATCGGCCACCTCTTGCAATGCCGGCCGCAGCGGAAGCGCAAACCCTTGCGCCGCCACAACTTTCGCAGTCCCGGCACCTGCTTCCTGCGATTTCGCCAGTTCGCTCAACAGTGCTGCGTCGCTCAACCCCGGATCGACGCTTTCCGTCTGCATTACAGCAGGTTGCGCCACAGGAGCGGCAGTGCGTTGGGCCGGGCGCAACGCCGCCAGCTTCGCCTTGGCCAGCCCGCTGAACGTTCCCGATGGATATTGCGCCAGATAAGCTTCATAAACTGCCGGATCGTCGCTGCCTGCCACCGATTGCCAGAAGGCCAGTTCGAACGGCGTCCCGACCCCGTTCACACTTTGCGCACATAGCGGAGCGCCTGCCAGAAGCAGGCATGCGACAAACGCGGTTCTTGCCATCAGGCGACCCGGTCCCGAAACCATATCTCTCGTCTCCAACCCCGCGATCCCATGCGCGGGGACTGTCCCGTTGTCGATAAAACACGACGAGTTTGAAGGACGCACAAACAAGTTCAGTTAAGCGGGCAGAAACCCTGTTCTGTTCGGCGTTTGCGCGCCGCTTGGTGCAGATAGGTGTTTCTAGGTGCTTCTAGGTGCACTTCAGGAATGCACCCGTTTCACCCGTTCGGGTGATAGAAATCATAGACCGTCTGCGCCACGGCAGAGCTCACTCCCGGCGCCCGCTGCAAGTCTTCAAGGCTGGCTGCGCGCACTTTTCCGGCAGTGCCAAAGTGCAGCAACAGCGCTCTTTTCCGCGCTGGGCCGATGCCCGGAATCTCGTCCAGGGGACTGGCCGTAATCGCCCGGCTGCGCTTGGCGCGGTGCGCGCCGATGGCAAAGCGGTGAACCTCGTCGCGCATGTTTTGCAGGTGGAACAGCAGCGGTGAATTCACGGGAAGCATCTTTTCGCGCCCATCGGGAAAATGGAACACTTCGCGCCCATCGCGTCCGTGATGCGGGCCCTTGGCGATGGCGATCAGCGGCACGTCCTCGATGCCCAGTTCGCCCAAGGCTTCCTTCACCGCCGACATCTGCCCTTTGCCGCCATCGATCAGCACAAGGTCGGGCCACATCCCGTTTTCCCGGTCAGGATCGTCTTCCTGCGCTTTTCCAAAGCGGCGCGTCATCACTTCGCGCATCATGCCAAAATCGTCGTTGGTCTGCGCGGTCTTGATGTTCCACTTGCGATATTGTGCTTTTACAAAGCCTTCCGGCCCCGCCACAATCATCGCGCCGAGCGCATTGGTGCCCTGAATATGGCTGTTGTCGTAAACCTCGATCCGCTGCGGCACTTCGGAAAGTTCAAGAAATTCAGCGAGATCGCGCATCATACGCGCTTTGGTGCCACTTTCGGCCAGACGCCGGTCGAGCGATTCCACGGCGTTGCGCTGCGCCTGCTCCATCAGCCGCCGCCGGTCCCCTCGCTGGGGCACCGAGACTTCCACCTTGCCGCCCGCACCTTCATACAGCGCTTCGGCCAGAAGTTCGGCTTCCGGCAATTCGCGGTCAACCAGAATCAGCCGCGCCGGGGGCACTTCTTCATAGAACTGCGCAAGAAACGCGGTCATCACCTCGGCCTCGTCCAGTCCTTCGGTGTGGCTGGGAAAGAATGCGCGGTGGCCCCAGTTCTGGCCGCCGCGGATGAAGAAGGCCTGCACCGCCACCTGCCCGCCCTTCACCGCCATGGCAAAGACATCGGCATTGCCCACACCCTCGGCATTGATGGCCTGGCTACCCTGAATGAAGGTGGCGGCGCGCAGACGGTCACGCAGTCTGGCGGCGCGTTCGAAGTCGAGCGCTTCGGCAGCAGCCTGCATCTCCACTTCGATCTCGCGCTGCACCGCTCCTGATTTGCCACCAAGGAAATCCTTGGCCTGCCGCACCAGTTCGCCATAATCTTCTGGGCTGATCCGGTCCACACAGGGGGCCGAACAGCGCTTGATCTGATAGAGCAGACACGGCCGGTCGCGCCGGGACATGAAGCCATCGTTGCAACTGCGCAAGAGGAACAGTTTCTGCAGCGCGTTGATGGTGGTGTTGACGCTGCCCGCGCTGGCAAACGGGCCATAGTAATTGCCCTTCGCCTTGCGCGCACCGCGATGTTTCTGGATGCGCGGGTAGGCGTGATCGCCGCGCAGCAGGATGAACGGAAACGATTTATCATCGCGCAGCAGCACGTTGTAGGGCGGGCGGAAGCGCTTGATCAGTTGCGCTTCCAGCAGCAGCGCCTCGGCTTCCGAATTGGTCGTGATGATCGTCATCGACCGCGTCTGGCTGACCATGCGGCGCAGGCGATTGGGGAGCCGGTCGACTTGCGTGTAATTGGCCACGCGGTTCTTCAGCGCGCGCGCCTTGCCCACATAGAGCACATCGCCCTTGGCGTCCTGCATGCGATAAACGCCGGGCTTGGGCTTGAGCGTATTGACCGTATCGCGGATGACCGAGATGCCCAGTTCAATGTCGGGACGTTCCGATCCGCGCACGGTCGTGGCCGCGCGGTCTTCGTGGAACCGTTCAGTATCGCGATCAGGCGGGGCAGCGGGCTTTCTGGCCATGCTTGGCAAATAGTCGCTCGAACGGCTTAGGCAATGGCGCGAAGGTCTGTGTCCACGGGTGTATCAGGGTTTTCCCGCATGGTCCGTTTCGGTGGTTTTAGGCGGACTGCGGCACAATTGGCGAATGATCGGGCAACCAACAAGAACCTTTGGTACACGCAGCAGCGCCGTTGTGCCCGGACGCCGTGCCGATGCGCGCGTGCGCCTGCACCTGCCCGCGCGGTTAGTCATGCTGTCGGGTACGCAGCAGTGCTTTCTGGAAGACCTGTCGGTGACCGGTGCCGCGATTATTCCGCAAGGCGCGCTGCCGCAACCGGGCGCATCAGCAATCCTGGTTTGCGAACACATCGAAGGCTTCGGCGTGATCCGCTGGGCTCGCCATGGTCGCTGCGGAATCATGTTCGACGAGAAAATGCCGCTGCCTCAGGTCATTACGCTGCGCCACATTGCCGACAGCTATGAAACCACCGAACGCGAACGCAACATGGAGCGCGCGCGGGCGTGGGTTCAAGGGCGATCGAAGATAATGTGATCGACGCGGCAGGCCGCTCAGGCCGTCAGCCGATCCAACGGAAGGCGCGCTCGATCTCGGCCGCAGCATCAGCCCGATAGCATTTGCCATGCGACAGGATAACGCTTGCCGGCTGCCACGCGATCATCTGATCGACTCCGCGACGCAATGCCGCACGATGGTGACGCGCAGCCAAGCGGATCTCTATGGAAGCCCGGCCATTTGGCCCCGTCGCTCCGCCTGCAAACAGCAGAAACCTGACCAGTGGATTGCGCACCCGGCCTGCTTCGAAGTTTTGCATCAGGTCCGTGACGATTAAAGTGCGTGATCCGCGGTGAAAGAACACGGCTTCGGTAAAGTCACCAAGTTCGAACACGTGAAGATCGATTTCCGCGCGCCAGCTTGCCATCAGATGTTCTGAAAGCAACTCGAAAGGCCGCGGCGCAATCTTCGCATCAAGGCCGGGCGCGGCGTAAAGTGCCGCATCGGGAAAGGCCTGCGCCCAATCGGAAAAAGAGCTGTAGTGAAACGCATTTGGCGCGACAACGGCAGCGGCAGGCCCGATCTCTGCCATCTGTGCGGTCACTTCCGGAGTCAAGCACACCGGCGAATGCACCCACAAGCCGCCATCATGCAGCCGAACGACCGTCATACGCGTGGGACATGGAATCGTGGCGCCGCCAAGCGCATAGGCGATTTCGGGGCCATCTACCGTCCAGACATCCTCCCCCCATGCAACAGGCCGCAATTGCGGTTGATAGGGGAGGTATCCAGCAGGCTTCGTCATCCCCGGATCGTCACTGATGGCGGAAGATTTGGCAAAGCCTTATAGTTTGGCGGGCGTGCGGGGAGTGGTCCGAATGGACTAGCGCCCTCACCCACTTTTGAGCTGCTGCTTCCTAGCGTCGGATATGATCTGATCGACCCGCGCCATTGCCTCTTCGTGTGGTATGACGCGGCCAGCTGCCATGTCAGCAAGGTCTCGATGGATGCCTTCAACTATCGGAGTTTCGTGGTTTAAATAGGCTTCCAAAGCTTTGACAGCGAGACTCGATCTTTTGGAGCCTGTCTTCTCCGCAAGAAGATCAAGCTTTCTTTTCAGTTCGGGTGTCACCCTAAACGTTATGGTTGAACTTACTCCCATTTCGCGGTCCTCCGATGCTATCGCAACTTTGCCACGACAGGCAGCAGTTGTCCCTAACTTCACGCTCTAAAATGAAGGTAGAGTTCGAGTCCGATTTACATCTTCAAAACTGCTTGCGGAACTCCACTTCGAACACCGCGCCACGGGGGTCGAGGTAGCCGGGGTTGTAGCGTAGGGGCACGGTCCCGGTATCGTCGGTCACGCGCTGCTGCGCATTGAAAAGGTTGTCGACCGACAGCGAGACGCGCGAGCCTTTGAGGAAAGGCACCTTTTCCACCAGCTTTTCCTTGCGGCCCAGATCGGCAAAGACCCGCAGGTTGAAGGTGGCGAACGGCGCAAAGCGCAGTGTCGTCGATCCCGGCAGGCCACTGGCATCGATGCGCGAACCGCCAGTGTAATTGCCGCTCATGCGCAGGCCGAAGCCACGGTAGAAACCGCCGCCTTCCAGCTCGATCGAATGACGTGCAACGGTGCCATCGAGCGCCTGCCCATCGAGCAGGTTTAGCACTTGCCCGCCCGGCGCGATCTGCACCGATTGCTGGAATTGCACGGTGTGAAAGATCGAAAGGTTCCAACGGCCGCGTCCATCTCCGCCGAAGCCGCCCGGCCCGCCGCGTGGACCACCGCCGCCGCCACCGCCCGCCGGGGGGCCGCCCGCTGCCGCAGGTGGCCTGCCCGCGCCCGGAGGACCGCCAGCAGCGCCCGGTGGTCTGCCACCGGCTGCGCCCATCATCCGCCCCATCGGCCCGCGCTGCGCTGCTGCCGGATCGGGAGTGCCGAAGTTGCCCGAGACATTGAGGCCATAGCGCAAGCGCGAGCCCTTCTCCTCGGCAAAGGTAACCGAGCTTTGATCGACCGAGATGATCCGCCCCTCGGCATCTCGTATCACGCGCCCCGGAAATGACGCTTCCACTTCAGGCGTCAGCAGCGGGAAACCGTTGGTGGTGTTGGTGGACCGGTTGCGGAAGTATTCGGCCACAAAGGTCGAATCCTTGAGGAACGGCAGGGTCCAGTTCAGGCCAAACTTCCAGTCGCGCTGGCTTTCCTTCACGAGGTTCGGATTGCCGCCGGAAATCACCGTGGCCAAGACGGTTTCACCGCGCGTAAAATCGAAGATCGAAACATTTGGCGTCACCGTGGTCGGCCCGCCCAGCGCGGTCAGGCCCGGGGCCTTTTCTGCAGCAACGTAGCTGGCCGTCAGTGTCAGCTTGTCGGTAGGGCCATAAGTCAGCCCGCCGCCCCAGTTCGTCAGCGTGCCGAAGTCTGACAGTTCGTGCAGTTCGGCATTGGCGTTGAGCGACAGATCGCCGAGCCTTGCGCCAAAGCCTTCCTTGCGGCTGGTAATCGGAAGATCGATGCTGAACCCGCCCTGCGCATCGCCACGCTTCAGGTTGATCGTGCCTGTGGTGCTGCGGGTATCGTTGCTTTCGATGCCCGAATAATCGAACCCGGCCTTGACCGTAAGCGACACCTCGCCGCCCGGCAGGCGCAGGGGCCTGCCGGTGAGCGTGGCAAGGCTCGTTACCGTATCCGTCTTTGACAAGGCCCGGTCGGCCACGCCGGGGGTGATCGCGCTGCTGGGCAAGGCACCCGAGGCACTGAGCGAGCCTGCCGCAACCAGCGTCTGCAACCTCGAAAGGTCTGCGCGCCTGTCGATCGTGCTGTTGGTTTCGACATGGCCTGCATCGGCTGTCAGCGCCAGATTCCAACCGCCGAGTGGCTTGTTGAGCGCAGCCCCTGCCTGCAGCGTGGTGGTGCGACGGAGTGTGGTGATCGGTTGCGGTTCCAGCGTAGTGCGCGAAAAGCTGCCTGTGGCGTCAGTCAGGGTGATGGCGTTCAAACCGTTAAGGCTGCGCGAATCATCGCGTTGGACCAGCAGGTTGGCGCTCAACCCTGCGCCTGCGCCCAAAGCGCGGGCCAGCGTGGCGTTCAATTGGGCCGATTTGCTGTCGGCAATCAGCGTGCGGTAATCCGCCGAAAGAGGATCGCCCGATACCAGCGCTCCGGTGGTGGGCTGAAAGATGCCGCGCTCGGCCTCGGTCAGCGGGCTGGCGTCTTCCAGCTTGCCGGTCACGTTGATGCGGTTGCCGCCCGCAATCTTGGTCAGCGTGAATTCCTGTTCCCATTCGCTGAACCCGCCGCTGGCTGGCAGGCGGTACTCGGTCTCGCTGCCAAAGCTGCTGAAGTTGTCTTTCAGGATGAAATTGACCACGCGCTGATCGGGGCGATACCCATATTGCAGCGCCACTTCTTCGGGCAGTACTTCCACGCGGCGGATCGCTTCGGGCGGAATGCCGCGGAGTTCGCGGAAACCTGAAATGCGCATGCCGTTCAGCAGCACCACCGGCATCCCGCCGCCGCGCCCGCGCCCGGAACCCGTCTGTGGGGCCAGCGAGGCCAGCAATTCCTGCAACGATCCAGCACCATAGGATGCAATCGCAGCTTCATCCAGCACGGCAATCGGCGGCTGAGTGGTATCGACCTGCCCCTTTATCCGCGTGGCGATGACGAGGATCTGGCCGGGTTCGCCGATGATCTCCTCCTCGTCCCCGTCCAGCACGCCTTGCGCAGCATCTTCGGTGCCCGAAGTCACATCCTGCGCCATGGCGGGATTGATGATGGTCAGGCAGAAGGCGAGTGTGGCCAGCGATGTCGCTGCAGTCTTGATCACGTTGTCTACCCTTGGATTTTGCGCGCCGTAATCCGGCCCGGTAATTACAACGCTGCTGTTGCCGAAGCGGCTCTGGTGGAACAACGCGCATTTGGTAACAGTTTGTCGCACTGCAACATTAAGGTGCTGGATGGGCAGGCATACCTGAACCAAAGATGGCCTGAAGTCCGGCCCCTCTTCCCTTTTGCGCCAAGCACGGCTAAGGGCGGCACGGAATCCTGAGCGTAAGAACTGCTGATGGCGGTCCGTGCGCGCCTTGAATACACTCTGACATACTCTGATAAAAGGCTGCTGAACCCGCCGATGGCGAAAGAAGAACTCCTCGAAATGCGCGGACAGGTGGTGGAACTCCTCCCCAACGCGATGTTCCGCGTCCGTCTGGAAAACGACCATGAAATCCTCGGCCACACCGCCGGCAAGATGCGCAAGAACCGCATCCGCGTGCTGGTGGGCGATGAAGTGCTGGTCGAACTCACCCCTTATGATCTGACCAAGGGCCGCATCACTTACCGCTTCATGCCCGGTCGCGGCGGTCCCGGCGGCTTTTGATGGCGGGCGACAGTTCGCCCGCATCTCATCTTCCCGAACTGGTTTTGGCATCGGCCAGCCCTCGGCGGCTTGAGCTTCTTGGACGCTTGGGCATTGCCCCGGCCCGCGTCGTCGCCACCGATATCGACGAATCCCCGCTGAAGGCAGAACGGCCGCGTGCCCATGCGGTGCGTCTGGCGGCGGAAAAGGCACGCGCTGCGGCTGCGCTTGCGCCGGGCTGCGTTATCCTGGCAGGCGATACGGTGGTGGGCGCAGGCGCGCGCATCCTGCCCAAGGCCGAAGACGAGGCGACCGCGCGCAAGTACCTCGCCCTGCTCTCGGGCCGCCGTCACCGTGTGTTCTCCGCCATTGCCGTGATCACGCCGGACGGCAGATTGCGCGAGGCGCTTTCAGAAACCATCGTGCGGTTCAAGCGGCTCAGCCCTGAAGAGATGGACGATTACATCGCAGGCGGGCAATGGCACGGCAAGGCCGGTGGCTATGCGATCCAGGGCAGTGCCGAAGGGTTCTGCGATTGGCTTTCAGGCAGCCATTCGGGCGTGGTCGGCCTGCCGCTCTATGAAACGCGCAAGCTTTTGAAGGCTGCGGGCGTGAAGGTGAAATAGCGCATGTCGGCGGAATGGCTTTACGAAGACGGCATTGCCGAAGAGCGCGCGATTCTGGTGGCGAATGGCGCGATTCTTTCGGCCCGCGTCGAATGGGGCGAAGGACTGCGTCCCGGCCTTGTTGCTCAGGTGAAATTGGCCAAACGCCATTCAGGCAGCAAACGCGGCACCGTGCGGTTTGACGATGGCACCGATGCGCTGATCGACCAGTTGCCGCATGAAGCAACTGATGGCGCGCGGTTGATGGTGCGCGTGGTGCGCGCGGCCATTGCCGAAAAGGGCCGCACCAAGCTGCCCGTGGTCCGCCCGGCGCCCGGCGCAACGCCCTGCCCCGCGCCCACCTTGCGCGAGGAGATCGAGGCAAATGGCGCATCCGTGCGCGCCCTGCCCGCCACCAGCCGCGCCTTTGCCACCAATGGCTGGGACGAACTGGTAGAACAGGCGCAGACCGGCGAGATCGCCTTTGCAGGCGGCACCATCATCATCAGCCCCACGCCCGCCATGACTTTGATCGATGTTGACGGCACGCTGCCCCCGCTCAAACTGGCGCTGGCCGCAGTCGATGCCATCGCCGATGCGCTGCACCGCATGGACATCGGCGGCAACATCGGCATCGATTTTCCCACTCTGGCCGACAAGAAGGACCGCCAGCATGTGGACAAGGCGCTGGCCGATGCGCTGATCGATTGGACGGGTGAGCGCACCGGCATGAACGGCTTCGGTTTTGTGCAACTGGTCGCGCGGCTGGAACGCCCCTCGCTCATCGCGCGCTTTGCCCGCCAGCCTGCCGCCGCCGCTGCGCGCATCCTGCTGCGGCAGGCCGAGCGTGTGGCAGAGCCGGGCACGCTGCTGCTGAGCGCCCATCCGCGCGTGCTTGAAGCGCTGAGCCTTACGTGGGAGGCGGAACTTGCGCGCCGAACCGGGCGGGCCATCCGCCGCAAACCCGACGCAGCGCTGGCCCTCACCGGTGGCTTTGCGCAGGCGGTGCCATCGTGAACGGAAATGGCATGAACACACCGGTGATCCGCCGCTGCCCGATCTGCCGCAAACCGCGCGTGGAAGAGCACAAACCCTTCTGCTCCACCCGCTGCCGCGACCGCGATCTGCTGCGCTGGCTGGACGATGGCTACGCCCTGCCGATCAGCCCGACAGAGCCAGACCCGGAAGACTGAAGCGCAACCCTCCCGCCAAAACCCCGCTCCCCCGCGAAGGCGGGGGCCTCGGGCGTGCTACGGAACCGCTGCTTAACCAGCCTGAGGTCCCCGCCTGCGCGGGGACGCAACACGCCATCGCAAAATTTTCGTACCACAGGACTTGCCAACCCCGCCCCGCTTCGCCATAGGCGCGCTTCCCATCGCCTTCCGATCCAGAAGATCGCGGCACGGACGATGCCCGGGTAGCTCAGTTGGTAGAGCAGCGGATTGAAAATCCGCGTGTCGGCGGTTCGAATCCGTCCCCGGGCACCATTGGCCTCTTCGCCAACATCCGCCGAAAACTGACCAGCGTGTCATGAAGCTGAGTTTGCATGCTTCCTTCTGCACTCCTGTTCCAGCCCTTATCGAGGCCGGACTTGCTTGTGGCGAGAGTGGATCCAGATTGTCCTTGCCGCGCCTTTTGACCCGCGCCAAACCGTGGCCATGGTGTCCAAATGAGCGCTGAACTTGCCGGCCTGATGGCGTCAATGCTGGCGCTGGCGCTGTTTGCGGTGCTGTTTGGCGTGGCCGCCGCGATTGAGCGCGGGGCCTTCCGCTGGCGGTCGCAGGCGCGGCTGCGGCATGGGGCCTATACGCTGGCGCTGGGCGTTTATTGTTCCAGCTGGACGTTTTATGGCGCGGTGGGCACTGCGGTCAGCGAGGGGTGGAATTATCTGCCCATCTATCTGGCACCCGCGCTGTTCCTGCTGGCGGCGCCTGCGTTCTTTGCGCGGCTGGCCGAAGAGGTGCAGCGCGAGCGGGCATCGACGATTTCGGATTTCATTGCCGCCCGCTTTGGCCATGATCCGGGCGTGGCGCGGATCATCACGGTGATCGCGCTGTGCGGCACGGTGCCCTATATCGCGCTGCAATTGCGCTCCATCGGGACGGCCATTGCCACATCTTCAGCGCAAAACGTGGCAGTGCCAGTGATGATCGGCAGCGCCGTGGTGCTGGCGCTGTTTGCCATCCTGTTCGGCGCGCGGCGCTATGAGATTGCCGGGCGCAGCGAAGGGCTGGTCTTTTCCATCGCGCTGGAATCGCTGATAAAGCTGGTATCACTTACGCTGGTAGGGCTGGTGGCGGTGGTGGTGCTGACACAGGCCGATACCGCCGCCCTCGCCACCGCCACCCGCGCCATCGGCCGCCAGTTCGCGCCTGATCACGTGACGCTTGAGACGTTCGTGATCGCGCTGATTTCGGCCTTTGCGATCATCGTGTTGCCGCGCCAGTTCTACATGGGGCTGGCCGAGGCGCACTCCTCGCGCGATCTGCCCCGCGCGCGGGTGGGGCTGGCAGTCTACATCCTGGCCATGGCCGGGCTGGTCGTGCCGATTGCGCTGGCCGGGCTGGTGGCGCTGCCTGAGGGCACATCGCCTGATCGGTTCGTGCTGCTGCTGCCGGGCAGCGCAGGCTTCGGCCCCATCGCAGTGGTGGCATTGCTGGGTGGGGTTAGCGCGGGTGCGGCGATGGTGATCGTAGATGCCACGGCGCTGGCCATCATGGTATCCAACGATCTGATCTTCCCGGCGGTGCTGCGGAACGAAAGCGGGGCGCAAGCAGGGGAGCTGGGCCGCCGCATGCTGATCGTTCGGCGCGGCGCGATAGTCGGGATCGTCGGGCTTTCGCTGCTCTGGGCCTTGCTGGTCGATCCCTCGCGCTCTTTGGCATCCATCGGGCTGGTGGCCTTTGCCGCGATGGTGCAGTTCGTGCCGCACCTGCTGCTGGGCCTGTCATCGCCGGGGCACGATCCCCTTGCTGCGCGCGCCAGCCTGCTGATGGGTCTTGCGCTGTGGCTCTATACACTGGCCTTGCCCCCTATCCTCCCGCGCCCGGTACTGATCTGGCTTGAGGGCACCCTGTTCGATCCGGTGCGCCTGCTCGGGATCGGCAGCGCCACCCCGCTGGTGCACGGGGTGGGGTGGAGCCTTGCCGCCAACCTTGCCGTGCTGGCACTGGTGCGCGCCCGCAAAGGGGCAGTGCCGCGCAGTCCGAGGCTGCTTGCAGGTGGGCGCGGAGGCGGCACGCTGGGCGATCTGGCAGCGCTGACCGCCCGCTTTGTGGGCGAGGAACGCGCGGCGCAAGTTTTTCCGCCCGCCCGTCATGCCCAGCCCGTTGATCGTCAAACCGCAGCATTGGCGCGAGAGCTGATCTCGAGCGTGGTGGGCAGTTCATCGGCCCGCGCGCTGGTGGCATCGGCATTGGCAGGCGGTCAGATGACGGTCGACGATGTCACGCGGCTGCTGGATGAAGGGGGCCAATCGCTGGGCTTTTCGCGCCAGTTGCTGGCCGCCACGTTCGAAAACCTGCAATCGGGCGTCAGCGTGATCGATGCCGATCTCAATCTGGTGGCGTGGAACGCGCGCTATGTCGATTTGTTCGGCTATCCGCCCGGGCTGGTGCGGGTGGGCGTGCCGATTGCCGATCTGATCCGCTTCAATGTGCAGCGCGGCAACTTTGCCAGCCCGGTGGAAGCCGAAGTGGACAAGCGGCTCAACCACTTGCGCGCGCGCCGGGCCTATGAATCGGAGCGCGTCCACGCCGATGGCCGCGTGATCAAATCGGTGGGCGGGCCGATGCCGGGCGGCGGTTACCTGACCTCGTTTACCGATATTACCGAAGAAGCGCGCGTCCGGGCGGAGCTGAACCGCACGCTCGAAGGGCTGGAGCAGCGCGTGGCCGCCCGCACCAGTGAACTGAGCGAAGTGAACCAGCGCCTTGCCGCCGCCACGCACGAAAAAACGCGCTTTCTGGCCGCCGCCAGCCACGATCTGCTGCAACCGCTCCATGCCGCGCGGCTGTTCACCTCGGCGCTGGACCGCAATCTGGAGGGGCGCGACAAGCAACTGGCTGGGCGGATCGACCGTTCGATCCTGTCCGCCGAAGCGCTGCTGCGCGCGCTGCTGGATATTTCGAAGCTGGACGCTGGCGGCATTCAGCCCAGTCCTGAACCGGTGATGCTTGCGCCGCTTATCGGTGAACTGGTGGAAACGCTGCGCCCGCTAGCCGAAGAAAAGGGCCTCACCTTGCGCACCGGGCCGTTGCGCGGTGCCGTGCGGACCGATCCCGGCCTTCTCCGCTCCATCGTGCAAAACCTGCTGACCAATGCGCTGCGCTATACCACGCACGGCGGCGTGGTGATCGGCGTGCGGCAGCGCGGGGCCGATCTGCGCATCGATGTGATCGACAGCGGCGTGGGCATTCCGGCGCACCGGCAGCGCGAGATCTTTGGCGAATTCACGCGGCTGGGCGCGGTGGAGGCCGAAGGGCTTGGGCTGGGCCTTGCCATTGTCGAGCGCATCGCGCGGCTGCTTGATGCTCGCATCACCCTTGCCTCACGCGAAGGAAGCGGCAGCCGGTTCAGCGTATCCTTGCCCGCCCAAGCCATGCCCGAAACCCGCGCCGAGGTGCCAATGCCTGTTTCAGATACCGGGCTGGCCCGGCCCGTGCGGGTGCTGGTGGTCGATAACGAACAGGACATCGTCGATGCTTCAGTGGCCATGATTGCAGGCCTTGGTCACCAGGCCATCGGCGTGCGCAGCGGCGAGGAGGCGCTGGGCCATGTGGCCGACGTCGATGTTTTGCTGGCAGACTATCACCTCGATCAGGGCGAGGACGGGTTGCGGTTGATCGATCAGGCGCGGCAGCGCAATCCGGCGCTGGTAATTGCGATGATCAGTGCCGAGGGCGGCCCGGCCTTGCGCAACCGGCTGAGGATGCGGCGTGTGCCCTTGTTCGTAAAACCAGCCGATCCCGCTGCCCTTGCCGCGTTTCTCGCCAGTGCCGCTGTGCCCTCAACCGCGCAAGTCGAGCCCGAGTGAGCGCGCAATAAGCGCTGCCTGCGTGCGGTTCTGCACGTCCAGCTTGCGCATGATCGCGGTCATGTGCGCCTTCACCGTCGCCTCGCTCATGCCAAGATCAAAGGCAATCTGCTTGTTCAGCTTGCCATCCAGTACTTCGAGCAGAACTTTCAGCTGCGTGGGCGTAAGGCCAGCCACTTCGCGGCGCACCTGTTCAACGGGTTCATCGCTGGCAACCGCCGCTGACCGTCCACCTAGCGCCACGCGGATGGCATCTTCGATCCGGGCAAGGTCCACGTCCTTGCGCAAGAAACCAACCGCACCAAACGCGCGCGCTTCTTCGGCCACTTTGGCCCCTTCCGCGCTCGACACCACCAGGATCGGCACATCAGGCCGTTCGGCATGGAGCAGCGCAATACCCGAATAGCCAATGGCACCGGGCATTTTCAGATCGAGCATGATCAGCTTGAGGTCCGGCGCATCGCTGGCTGCGCGCGCTGCAGCCGTCAGCGTTCCGGCCTCGACCACGCGCGCGCCTGGCGCGGCATTGGCCACTGCCAGCGCCAGAGCTTGCCGGAACAATGGATGATCGTCTGCGATCAGGATCGTCTCGCTCACGGCTCTCCCTTTTGGCGACGTTCGTTCATTGGTCGGATGTCGCCCCCCGCCATCCAGCTTATCCATCAGCGCAGGATCGGCAAGCCCCGCGTCCACCGGTGTTTCACCCCAACTTGCGCGAAACCGGAACGACATGGACGTCAGACTTTGGTCGCATATCTCAGACCAATCGCCCGCTGGTTGGACGGCGCGATCTGACAGAACCTGCTTTTCGGAAAGTGCGAAGCCGCACACCGGGAGAGGGATATGTCGGGATCAATCGCAAGGAAACTGTCCTTGCTGCTTGCTGCAACCAGTTTAAGCCTTCCAGCCTTGGCGCTGGCCGCGGCCCCTGCCAGCCGCGAAGCTGAACTGGAAGCACGCCTGCTGCGGCTTGAGGCCGAAATGGCCACGATGAAGGCCGATCTGCAGCAGGCCCGCGCGGAACGGGCTAGCACTCCCGACAATGCGCAAGCCCTCGCCGTGGCCCGCGCCGCAGAAACCAAGGCCGATGCCGCCACGGCAAAGCTTGCGGCGATCGAAGCAACCCCGCAGCCCGATGGCTTCAAAGTTAGTGGCACCACATGGAAGATGGGTGGCTTTGTGAAGGTCGTCGGCAGCGCCACCCGCTTTGGCAATGGCGAGCTGGCGAGCGGATCGCTCGGCAAGGAATTCTTCCTGCCGCAGCAGATCCCGGTCGGCGGCGCGGCCAGCACCGATGTGATCGGCCATGCCCGGCAAACCCGGCTGTTCTTCTCCACCAGCACACCGGTTGCGGGCAAGGCGCTGAAAGGCCACGTCGAGTTTGACTTTGCCCTCGCCGCCGCGCCGCTGGGCGCACAGCGCGCGACCAATGCCTATACCCCCACGTTCCGGCGCGGGTTCATCAGTTATGGCAACCTGTTGATCGGGCAGGAATGGACCACGTTCCAGAACCCGGCACACTTGCCCGAAAGCACCGATTTCGTTGGCCCGATGGACGGTTCTATTTTCGTGCGGCAGATGATGGTGCAATACCGCCAGCCACTGGGCGGCGGGCTGGATCTCTATCTCGCAGCGGAAAACCCGCAGACTGAAACGCTGACCTCAACTTCCGCCGCAATGGTGGATAACGATCAGGACCGTATGCCCGATCTGATCGCCAAGCTGGCGTTCAAGAGCAAAACCGCCGAACTGCACATCGCAGGCCTAGCCCGCAGTGTGTCCGTGCACGGCGCAGGCGCGGGTGACAATGCGTTCGGCTGGGGCGGCACGGTGGGCGGCAAGCTGCTGTTCGGGCCGGACTTGCGCCACGATTTCCGCTTTGTAGCCTCGGCCGGGCGCGGCATCGGGCGGTACTTTACCGTCGGCTTTGCCCCCGATGCCATCTATGACCGCGCCGTGGCCGACCGGCTCAATCTGGTCAGCAATGTCGCAGGGTGGGCCTCAGTCAAGCTGGGCTGGACCGACACACTGCGCTCCACCTTCATGGCGGGCTATCAGCATGCCGATTATCCCGATAGCATCCCGCAACCCGGGCTTGCCAATGTCGAGGCGTGGAGCGTTGCCGCCAACCTGTTCTGGTCGCCGGTGCGCAATCTCGATTTCGGGATCGAATACCGCCATGCCGTGCGCGAAGTTGCCAGCGGACTGGTCGGCACAATGGATCGCGTCGAAATGGCCGCGAAGTACACGTTCTAAAACAAGGGGAGAGGCCCGATGGCAAGTTTTGAAGGCACCGTGCCGATAAAAGAGCCGGTCAAGCACAACGAAAAACTGATCATTACTGCATCGTCGCTCGGCACGGTGTTCGAATGGTACGATTTCTACCTCTACGGTCTGCTGACCGCGATCATCGCGGCCAAGTTCCTGACTGGGCTGAACCCCACCACATCGTTCATCATGGCGCTGCTGGTGTTTGCCGCCGGGTTCATCGTGCGCCCGTTCGGCGCGCTGGTGTTCGGCTCCATTGGTGACATCGTGGGGCGGCGCTATACCTTCATCATAACGCTGCTGGTGATGGGCCTGTCCACCTTCCTCGTCGGCTGCCTGCCCACTTATGAAACCGCAGGCGTTGCGGCCCCCATCATGCTGGTGGTGCTGCGCATGTTTCAGGGCCTTGCCCTTGGCGGCGAATATGGCGGCGCGGCGACTTATGTTGCCGAACACGCGCCACAGAACAAGCGCGGCCTGTACACCAGCTGGATTCAGATCACCGCCACCGCAGGCCTTGCCATGGCGCTGTTGATCGTCATCCTCGTACGCTCGCCGGTGACCGGCGTGGGCGAGGAAGCGTTCAAGGACTGGGGCTGGCGCATTCCCTACCTGCTTTCGGGCCTGTTCCTCGCCATTGGCCTGTGGCTGCGCCTGAAGCTGCATGAATCGCCGGTTTTCCAGAAGATGAAGGACGAAGGCACATCGTCCAAGCGCCCCTTGCGCGAAGCCTTTGGCGAATGGGGCAACGTCAAGATCGTGCTGATCGCGTTCTTCGGCGCCATCGCAGGCCAGGCCGTGGTCTGGTACACCGGACAGCTCTATGCGATGTACTTCCTTGAAAAGATGCTCAAAGTTGACGGCCTCACCGCCAACATGCTGATCATCATCGCGCTGGCGCTTGCCACGCCGTTCTTCCTGTTCTTCGGCTGGCTGTCTGACAAGATCGGCCGCAAGAAGATCATCCTCACCGGCTGCGCACTGGCCGCACTCACCCTGTTCCCCGCGTTCAAGCTGCTGACCGTGGCCGCCAACCCGGCCCTTGCCAGCGCCCTTGCCACCGCGCCGGTCAAGGTGACTGCCGATGCCTCCGAATGTTCATCACAGTTCGATCCGGTGGGCGGCAACAAGTTCGACACGACCAGCTGCGATATCGTGAAAAATGCGCTGGCCAAAGCGGCGGTAAACTACGAAAACGTCGAAGCCCCCGCAGGCACCCTCGCCTCGGTCCAGATCGGCGGCATGACGCTGACTGCGCCTGATCCGGCCACAGTGACCGGTGACGACAAGAAAGCTGCCATCGCCGCCTTCACCAAGCAGGTCACCAGCGATCTTGCCAAAGTCGGCTATCCCGCTGCGGCTGACCCGGACCAGATCAACAAGCCGCTGGTCGTGGCGATCCTGTTCTACCTCGTGCTGCTGGTGACCATGGTCTACGGTCCGATTGCAGCGATGCTGGTCGAACTGTTCCCCAGCCGCATCCGCTATTCCTCGATGAGCTTGCCCTACCACATCGGCAATGGCTGGCTCGGCGGCCTGCTCCCGGCCATCGGCTTTGCCATGGTCGCGGCCAACGGGGATATCTACTACGGCTTCTGGTATCCGGTGATCGTGGCCGCTGCCACTTGCGTGTTCGGCCTGTTCTTCCTGCCCGAAACCTACAAGCGCAGCATCGATTAAAACCAATGACCAAGGCGGCGTGCTCCGGGCCAACCGGGGCCGCCTGCCAAAGTCTGGCTGGCGCAGAAGTGCCTCCCCGCAAACGGCTGCGCCAGCCAATATCAGGAATGGATTAGGGACATGAGCGAAGCCTACAACCGGGCATGGCAAACCAGCATCGCTGACCGAGACGCTTTCTGGGGCGAAGCGGCCAAAGCGATTGACTGGGCCGTGCAGCCCTCAGCCACCTTCAGCGATGCGCAAGGCTGGTTCCCCGGTGGCTCGCTCAACACTTGCGCCAATTGCCTTGACCGCCATGTGGCGGCGGGTCGCGGGGATGCGGTGGCCTTGATCCATGACAGTCCGGTCACCGATACAGTCCGCCGCATCACCTATTCCGAACTTCTCGAAGAGACCGGCCGCGTGGCCGCCATGCTTTCCGCGCTGGGCGTCGGCAAGGGCGACCGCGTGATCCTGTACATGCCGATGATCCCCGAAACCGTCTTTGCCATGCTCGCCTGCGCGCGGCTGGGGGCGATTCATTCGGTGGTGTTCGGCGGCTTTGCCCCGCTCGAACTGGCCAAGCGGATTGACGATGCCACGCCCAAAGTCCTCCTCACCGCCTCGTGCGGCATCGAAGGCACCCGCACGCTTGCCTACAAGCCGATGGTGGATGAGGCGCTGAAGCTTGCCCATCATCAGGTGCAAAGCGTGGTCGTTCATCAGCGCGAGCGCATGCCCGCAAACCTGAACGACACCTACGACCACGATTGGGCGGCCCTGCGCGCCGCCACCGCAAACGACCCAGTGCCTGCCCCGGTGGCGGTCGCATCGGACGATCCGCTCTACATCCTATACACATCGGGCACCACCGGCACCCCCAAAGGCGTCGTGCGCGAAAACGGTGGCCATGCCGTCGCGCTCGCGTGGTCGATGACCAACATCTACGGCATCGGCGCCGGCGACGTGTTCTGGGCGGCCTCGGACGTTGGCTGGGTCGTGGGCCATAGCTACATCGTTTACGCCCCGCTGCTGGTCGGCGCGACGACGGTGCTGTTCGAAGGCAAGCCCGTCGGCACGCCCGATCCCGGCACGTTCTGGCGCGTGATTGCCCGGCATGGCGTGAAGACCTTCTTCACCGCCCCCACCGCGATCCGTGCGATCCGCAAGGAAGACCCGGAGGCCAACTTCCTCGCCGAAATCGGCACAGGCCAATGCCAGGCCGTGTTCCTTGCAGGCGAACGCGCCGATCCTGACACCATCGGCTGGCTTGAGGACAAGTCCGGCCTGCCCGTGATCGATCACTGGTGGCAAACCGAACTCGGCTGGCCCGCCACCGCATCGTGCTTTGCATTGGGCGACGTGCGCCGCAAACGCGGCAGCGCAGGCTTTCCCGTCCCCGGCTATGCCTTTGCCATTCTTGATGAAGCGGGACACCCCCTCCCCGCTGGCCAAAGCGGATCGGTCGCCATTAAGACCCCGCTCGCCCCCGGCGCATTCCGCACCTTGTGGAACAACCATGCCGGATACGCGAAAAACTTCGCCACCTTCGATGGCTACTATGAAACCGGCGATGCAGGCTTTGTTGATGATGAAGGCTTCGTCCACATCATGGGCCGCACCGACGATATCATCAACGTCGCGGGCCACCGCCTCTCCACCGGGCAGATGGAGCAGATCGTTGCGGCCACCGATGGCGTGGCCGAATGCGCAGTGATCGGCGCAGACGATGCGATCAAGGGCATGGTCCCCATCGCCTTCGTCGTGCCCCGCGCAGGCTTCGAAGCCGACGACACGCTGGAAAAGCGCGTTATCGCCGCCGTGCGCGCGGAACTGGGCGCGGTTGCCGCATTGAAGACCGCCTACATCGCCAAGGGCCTGCCCAAGACTCGCTCGGGCAAGATCCTGCGCAACCTGCTGCGCAAGATCGTCAATGGCGAGGAATGGGTGACCCCGCCCACCATCGATGATCCCGCCGTGCCCGAAGCGCTGCACGCACTGGTCCACCATCACGCACCAGTCTGACTGCGAGACTTGCTCCTGCACCGCGTTCTGGCACACTGAACGGTGATGACAGACAGCATGAACATTGCGGCAAACCCGGCACCACGGCGCGTCTGCGTGGCCGGAGCCACCGGCACAATTGGCCGTGCCACGGTAGCCGCCCTGCTGCGAGATGGCCACGCCGTGACCTGCCTTGTCCGTCCCGGATCGGCGGCAAAACACGCCGCTACGCTTGCCGGTACGACAGTGATCGAGGCTAGTCTTGGCCTCGATCTCACCCTTGAGCAGTGCGACGTGGTCATCTCCTGCATCGCCTCACGCACCGGCGTTCCGGCAGACGCATGGGCGGTCGATCACGTCGCCAACCTGCATTTGCTCAACGCCGCAAAGCGCGCAGGCGCAGACCATTTCATCCTGCTTTCGGCCATTTGCGTGCAAAAGCCGCTGTTGGCGTTTCAACATGCCAAGCTGGCGTTCGAAGCCGCCCTCATCGCCTCGGGCCTGCGCTACAGCATCGTGCGCCCCACCGCGTTCTTCAAATCGCTGTCGGGCCAGATCGAGCGCGTGCGCAATGGCCGCCCGTTCCTGATTTTCGGCGATGGCGAATTGACCGCCTGCAAACCGATCAGCGACCGCGATCTTGCGGAATTCATCACTGGCTGCATCACCGACGAAACCCGCTGGAACCGCATCCTGCCCATCGGTGGCCCCGGCGATGCAATCACCCCGCGCCAGCAGGGCGAAGCGCTGTTTGCGATGCTGGGCAAACCACCCCGCTTCCGCTCGGTCCCGCTGGCGCTGCTGGATACCATCGGCGGTGCGCTGGGCCTGTTCGGAAAGATTGTTCCGGGCCTTGCCACCAAGGCTGAACTCGCGCGCATTGGTCGCTATTACGCTAGCGAATCCATGCTCGTGCTTGATCCTGTCACCGGGCAATATGATGCTGCGGCCACGCCTTCGACTGGCGAAGACACGCTGTTCGACCACTACCGCGCCGTAATTGATGGCACCGCCAGCGCCGAACGCGGCGATCACGCCGTGTTCTGAGCTGGCGTCAGCCGAAGCGCCTTACCAGCGCATCGGCTGCAGTACAGACATCCGCCCAGGTTTCCTCAAAGTCCTGCTCGTCGCCGTAATAGGGGTCCATCACCGCGGTCCCCTTGCGCCCGGGCACAAGGTCCATCAGCAGCCGCACTTCAGCAGAATGGCGCGAAGGTTCGATCCGGCGCAGGTCTTTCAGGTTCTGCGGATCAAGCGCAAAGATGTGGCCAAACTTCTGGAAATCCGCCTCGGTAACCTGCCGCGCACGATAGCTGGAAATGTCGATGCCGTTGTTGCGCGCCAGCGCAATCGCGCGCGGATCGGGCGGGCTGCCAGCATGCCAATCCCCGGTTCCGGCAGAATCAATGGTAATCGCCACCCCCGCCGTCACCGCCCGGGCGCGCAGTGCCGCTTCGGCCAGCGGCGAACGGCAGATGTTTCCAAGGCAAACGAACAAAACTGATGGTTGAATCACGGGATCACGAAACCTTTTTGGTCGGACCTTCTGGGCAGATTCGCTCACAGATGGACCCTAATCAGACCAAAAAAGAACATGTTACGTGACACGATGTCCAGTCCTTTAAGGCTGTCCCGCACCTGCCAGTACCCCCACTGCACTTAAGGCTATGAGCAGATTCCCCACCCCGCTCGTCCTGAGCCTGTCGAAGGACGCCAGCCCAGCGCCACATGTTTCGACAAGCTCAGCATGAGCGGGGTTTGGAGAGAGGCGCTCACCTGCACATCATCGCCAAAACCTTGGCCACAATCCCGTCCCGGCTCGGCAGAGTGTGCGTCGCCGCGCGCGCCAGCGGGATGAAACTGTCCTGCGCTGCCATGCGCGCAATCGCCTTATCCGGCACACGCTCAGCCAGAAGCGCCATCAGCGCCTCGTTCTGCCCGCCGGTGATGCGGCATTCGTCCACCACCAACACGCGCGAACACGGCGCAACCGCCGCCAGCATGGCATCCTCGTTCACCGGCCCCAGCCAGCGCAAATCGATCACCCGGACGGTCACACCCTTCTCAGCCAAAAGCTTCTGCGCCTGCAAGGATAGGTAAAACCCGTTGCCATATGTTACCACTGCGAGGTCCGTTCCCTCGCCCGCAATCCCGATTTCGCCAAAGCCAATCGCGCCTTCACCGGGAGGCTGGTAGACACTGGCCCACAGCCCATCGCCCGGCGCATGCAGATCGCGCGTCATGTAGAGCGCAATTGGCTCGACAAACACGACCACACGCTGCTCCTCATGGGCCAGCCGCACGCACTCGCGCAGCATCGCCACCGCATCGCGCCCGTTCGATGGCACGGCCAGCACCACGCCCGGAATATCGCGAAACACGGCCAGCGAATTGTCGTTGTGGAAGTGCCCGCCAAAGCCCTTCTGATAGGGTAGCCCGGCAATCCGCACGACCATGGGATTGGTGAATTGCCCATTGGAAAAGAACGACAATGTCGCCGCCTCCCCCCGGATCTGGTCTTCGGCATTGTGGACATAGGCGAGGAACTGGATTTCCGGCAGCGGCAGCAACCCGTTGTGCGCCGCCCCAATCGCCAGCCCCAGAATGGCCTGCTCATCGAGCAAGGTGTTGATCACTCGCGCCGACCCAAACCGCGCATGCAGCTTTTGCGTGGCGGCATAGACCCCGCCCTTCGGCCCCACATCTTCGCCACACACCACGGCGCTCGGATATTGTAACAGCAGATCGGCCAGCGCCCAGCTGATCAGCTTGGCCATATGCTGCGGCTTATCCATCGCGCCCGCATCGTCGGCAAACAGCGTCGCGCGGTCCTCCGCCGAAGCCAATGAACGCTCCACACCATCGCGCCGGGGCGGAACGATGCTCGCCATTACCGCCGTCGCATCGGGCAGCTTGGGCCGCGCAATGGCCTGCTCCACCTGCTGTTCCAGCGTGGCCTCGATCCCGTCGTAGACCGCGCGCACCTCCGCCGCCGTCATCACCCCTTCCTCGATCAGCAGCGCCGCACTCGCCAGCAAAGGATCGCGCGCTTCCTCGGCGCGCACCTCGTCTTTCGAACGATAGGCCAGCTGCACGTCGTTCCCCGCATGGCCGTAAAGCCGCACCGTCTGCATGTGCAGGAACACCGGCTTGCGCTCGCGCCGTGCCACCTCCTCGGCGCGTCTGACAGCCGCATAAGTGTCAATCAGGTCGCACCCGTCACAGGCGATATAGGTCAGCCCGGCGCGCGTGGAAAAGTTCGCCGCGATCCAGCCTGGCGGCGTGCGCGTGGAAATGCCGATGCCATTGTCCTCGCACAGGAAAATGATCGGCATGGGCGTGCCCTGAAACGCCGCCCAGCACGCGGTGTTGATTGCCCCCAGCGCGGTCGAATGGTTCGCGCTCGCATCGCCAAAGCTGCACAGCACCACGCCATCCTTGGCCAGTACCGTGTCGCTCCACCCCATCCGTCGCGCAATGCCAATGGAAAACGCGGTGCCCACCGCCTTTGGCAGATGGCTGGCAATGGTCGATGTCTGCGGCGGAATGAACAGGCGTTTCGATCCCAGCACTTTGTGCCGCCCGCCCGAAATCGGATCGTCCATGCTGGCCGTAAAGCTCAGCAGCATGTCCCATGCCGGATTTTCGCCCGGAACGCGGTGTGCGCGGTGGATTTGGAACGCGGCATCGCGATAATGCAGAAACGCCATGTCATCGGTGCGCAGCACTTCGGCCAGCACCGCATTGCCCTCATGCCCCGATGACCCGATGGTATAGAACCCCTCACCCCGCGCCTGCAGCTTGCGGCTCATCCGGTCCAGTTGGCGCGACAAAGCTTGCGAGCGGAACAACGCTGCGGCCCTGTCCGCAGCCAACCCTACGTCCTTTAGTCCGAGGTTCGATCTGCGCCGCACCGTCCCGCTCTCTAGCGCCTCCAGGAATTGCCGGTGGACCTGTTCGGCGGCATCAAGCGACATGGCAGATGGTTTCCTTCGTAACGAATGCCTATCCTAAGCGCAGCCCGCCCGGAAAGGAAACCCCCGCGCGATGGTGGCCTGAAGCATGCCCGGGGCAGCCCACCCCACCGCAATTGCACTTTGGCCCATGTTGGCCTATGGGCGAGAAGAACGCCCCGGCGCTTGCGATGGATTCGCCTCCACCGCTGCCGGGGTTTTGTAATTCCGGCCGGGACTTAACGCCCGGCGCCGCGCAGGAAACACGATGATGTCTCGTCGCCGCCAGATCTACGAAGGCAAGGCCAAGATCCTTTACGAAGGTCCCGAACCGGGCACGATCATCCAGTATTTCAAGGATGATGCCACCGCGTTCAACGCGCAAAAGCGTGGCACGATCAATGGCAAGGGCGTGATCAACAACCGCATCAGCGAGTATGTGTTCACCCGCCTTGCTCACATCGGCATCCCCACCCACTTCATCCGCCGCCTGAACATGCGGGAACAGCTGGTGCGGCAGGCCGAAATCATCCCGATCGAAGTGGTCGTGCGCAATATCGCCGCAGGTTCCATCTCCAAGCGCCTCGGCATCGAAGAGGGTGAGCCGCTGCCGCACACCCTGATCGAGTATTACTACAAGGACGATGCGCTGGGCGATCCGCTGATCGCTGAAGAGCACATTGCCTGCTTCGGCTGGGCCAGCAACGAGGAAATGCAAGACATTTCCAGCATGGCCATCCGCGTGAACGATTTCCTCTGCGGCATGTTCGCAGCGATCAACATCAGCCTGGTGGACTTCAAGCTTGAATTCGGCCGCATCTGGGACGGTGATTACAGCCGCGTGATCCTCGCCGACGAAATCAGCCCCGACGGCTGCCGCCTGTGGGACATGACCACCGGCGAAAAGCTCGACAAGGACCGCTTCCGCCGCGATCTGGGCGGCGAAGAAGAAGCCTATCAGGAAGTCGCGCGGCGTCTGGGCCTGCTGGAAAACGATGGCGGCCCAAGCGAAGTGTTCGACCTTGGCGCGCATCGGAAGTTGCGCGGGAAGAAGTAAGGTTTTGGCCTTGCGCGAAATACAAAGCCCCCTTCGGCAACGGAGGGGGTTTTTGTTTGTGCCTCTGTCACCCACCCCGCGCATCCTGAGCTTGTCGAAGGATGCCCGCACCACGCCGCATGCTTCGACAGGCTTAGCATGAGCGAAATATGTACGGGCAAACTTCCCCCAATTCCGCTCATCCTGAGCTTGTCGAAGGACGCCAGCCCACCTTACGTTTTATCAACTCCCTGCTTGTTGCGCGCCAAAAGGCTAACTCGCGCCCAATCGCCCGCGATCAGAGCTTCCTTCTTGGCCCTGCTCCAACCCTTGATCTTGCGCTCGGCGGCAAAGGCCTCATCGCGGGTCGGGAGAGTTTCGCACCATACCAGCGTGACTGGTCGCCGGGTGGAAGTGTAACCTTCGAATGCACCGGACTGATGCTGTGCAAACCGCATTTCGAGGTCATCGGTATGGCCAGCATAGTATGACCCGTCACGGCAGCGCAGCAAGTAAGCGTAGAAGGCCATGACAAAAGTCTAGCGTGAGAACACATCCTTCGACAGGCTCAGGATGAGCGGATTTGGTGGGATCGGTCGGTTTTCCAAATCGAGGTTGGCAGCTGTTGTGATTTCCTGGATCTCCCCACCCCGCTCGTCCTGAGCTTGTCGAAGGACGCTGGCACTACCCATACCCGAACGCCCCATTGCACCCCCGCCCCCAACCGGGCAAACCCCACCGCAATGATCCACCGCCTCCTCTCCCTCGCCGCCGCCCTAACCCTAACCGCCTGCGCCACCCAGCCCGCAGCGGTCAACAGCGCGCCCAAACCCCTCTGGGCCTTCCAGCAAAGCGACCTGCCTCCAGACCCAGCGTTCCGCTATGGCCAGCTCCCCAACGGAATGCGCTTTATCATCCGCCGCAACGCCACGCCCGCAGGCACCGCGCAAGTGCGCATGGACATCGCCACCGGCTCGCTGGACGAGCGCGAGAGCGAGCGCGGGTTTGCCCATTATGTCGAGCATATGGCCTTCAACGGCTCCACCCACGTGCCCGAAGGCGAGATGATCAAGCTGCTCGAACGCAACGGCCTGTCGTTCGGTGCAGATACCAACGCGCAGACCTCGTTCGAACAGACGCTCTACATGCTCGATCTACCCCGCGCGGACCCAAAGCTGCTCGATACCGCGCTGATGCTGATGCGCGAAACCGCCAGCGAACTGCTGTTCGACCCTGAAGCCGTTGCACGCGAACGCGGCGTCGTCCTGTCCGAATTGCGCGATGGGCAAGGGTGGCAGCGCACCAATCTGGAAGACCAGCTCGCCTTCTTCTATCCGCAGGCCACCTACCCCAAACGCCTGCCCATCGGCACCATCGACGCACTCAACGCCGCCACAGCAGACACGCTAAAGGCCTTTTGGGCGCGCGAGTACGTGCCATCGAAAACCACCATGGTCATCGTCGGCGATTTCGATCCTGACGTGGTCGAAACCGCCATCCGCACCCGGTTTGCCGATTGGCAGGCAAAGCCCGAAACCCCGCGCCCCGATCAGGGCAAGGTCGATCCGAAACAGAAAGCCGCCGTCGATATCCACATCGACCCATCGCTGTCCGAACGCGTCACCGCATCGCGCCACGGCCCGTGGAAGGACGAGCCCGATACCATCGCCAACCGCCGCACCGCGCTGCTTTGCCAGATCGGTTATGGCGTGGTCAACCGCCGGTTTCAGCGCATGAGCCGCACCATCGATCCGCCGTTCCGGGGCGCAGGATTCGGCACCAGCGAGGTGTTCAAGATCGGCCAGACCACCAACCTGATCGTCGATACCACCGATGGCGGCTGGCAACGCGGGTTCGCCGCCGCCGCCGGAGCCTATGCCCGCGCGCTCAAAGGCAGCTTCACGCAAGGCGAGATCGACGAGCAAGTCGCCAACATCCGCACCGCGCTGGAAAACGCCGCTGCCGGGGCCGACACCCGCCCCCACAGTGCGCTCACAGGCGCCGCCCTCGCACTGGTTCGCGATGAACAGGTGCCCACCACTCCCCAATCCGGGCTGGACCGCTTCAACCAGTTCGCCCCCACCATCACACCGCAAACGGTCATGGCTGCGCTCAAGGCCGAGGCGATCCCGCTCAAAGACCCGCTGATCCGCTTTCAGGGCCGCACCGCGCCCAAGGGCGGAGAGCAGGCCCTGCGCCAGACTTTCAGCAAAGCCAGGCGCGCCAAGGCCCCGGCGGGCGAAGTCCCCGCGCTCATCCCCTTTGCCTATACCGATTTCGGCCCGGCTGGCACGGTCGTGTCAGACACCACCGAGCCGCTCTACGGCATCCGCCAGATCCGCTTTGCCAACAACGTACGCCTGAACCTTAAACGCACCGATCTTGCCAAGGACCGCATCCAGCTCAGCCTCAATCTTGATGGCGGCGAAATGCTGGATAGCAAGGCCGAGCCGCTGAACACGGAAATGACTGCTGTCCTCGCCCGGGGCGGACTTGCCAAGCATAGCGAGGACGATCTGCAAACCCTGCTGGCCGGGCGCTCGGTATCCCTCGGCCTTGGCACATCGGGTGATGTGTTCGATACCAGCGCCACCACCACCCCGCGCGATCTGGCGCTGCAATTGCAAGTGTGGGCCGCGCTGCTGATGGACCCCGGCTACCGCCCCGAAGGCGAAGTGCTGTACCAGCAGAACATCGCCAACTTCTTCGCCCGCCTGCGTTCCAGCCCCGGCGCAGCGCTGGCCAACAGCATCGGCGGCGTACTGTCAGACGATGATCCGCGCTTCACGCTCCAGCCCCAACCGGCCTACAGCGCGCTGACATATGCCACCTTGCGCAAGGCCATCACCAGCCGCCTTTCACGCGGAGCTATCGAAATCGCCGTGGTGGGCGATATTGACGAAGCCGCCACGATTGATGCGGTGGCCCGCACGTTCGGCGCGCTGCCACCGAGGGAGGCCGACTTCCGCCCCTATTCAGCCGAACGCCAGCGCAGTTTCACCACTACACGCGGCCCGCGCATCGTGCGCCACACCGGCGAAGCCAACCAGGCGATCATCCGCATGATCTGGCCCACCCGCGATGATAGCGATGCCGACGAGGCAATGGCTTTTACCCTGCTGGCCGAAGTCACCGGCATCGAAGTGCTTGATACGGTCCGCGAAAAGCTGGGCAAAGCCTATAGCCCCGGTGCCTCCAGCAGCCTCAGCCGCGTTTGGACCGGCTATGGCACTTTCACCATCAACGCCTCGGTCGATCTGGCAGACCTTGCCGCCACCCGCGCCGCTTTGCGTGAAACCATGCGCACTCTGGCCACCACGCCGGTCGATCCCGACGTTCTGCAACGCGCCCGCGCCCCGATGCTTGAACGCATCGACAATGCGCTGAAAACCAACAGCGGCTGGATGGCCTTGGCCGAACGCGCGCAAACCCAGCCAGACCGCCTGCAGCGCGCACAAAGTGCCCGCGCGCGGTTGGAAACCGTCACCGCCGCCAATCTGCAAACGCTGGCCCGCCGCTATCTCACCCCCGAACAAGCGGTGGAATTGCTGGTCCTGCCCGAAGACGCGCCAACACCTGTCAAATGACGCTTCTCAAAAACAAAGCTGCGTCCCCGCGAAGGCGGGAGCCTCGGTGTTCTAACGGAATCCTAGCGTAAAAGGCCTGAGGCCCCGCCTTAGCGGGGGAGCCGCGCTATTAAGATAGCGCAACACAAAAGCCCTCTCCCGCTCATCCTGAGCTTGTCGAAGGATCACCCCACCCGCAACCCCGCCAGCGCCAACCCCGCATGGCATTCCGCCAGCCAGTCCAGATCCAGCACCTCGGCCCCCACCGGCTCAAACACACCGCGCCACAGTGCAGCATGAATGATCCCGCCCGTCACGCTATGCGCTGCCATTTTTGGATCGGTGCAGGCAAATTCGCCGCGCTCCACGCCGTGGATGATCAGCCGCTCCACGGCACCAAGCACGCAGATCGTCGCCGTTTCGTGATAGAACCGTGCGAGTTCGGGGAAATTGCGCCCCTCGCCCACAATCAGACGCGGCAGAAATGCGGTGTCGGGGCTGGCCAGACGCTTCATCGCGTTCTTCACAAATGCGCGCAGCAGTGCCGGTGCAGGCAGCGCACCATAGTCGCTGGGCAGCAGCGCGGGCATGATCTCGGTAATGACTTCGGAAACCAGCGCCCGGAACAGCGCTTCCTTGCTATCGAACGCGAGATAGAGCGCAGCGCGGCTGATGCCCACGCGCTTGCCCACGTCTTCCATGCGCGCGGCAGCAAAGCCGCGTTCAGAAAATTCCTCACGCGCTGCATCAAGAATGCGTGTCCGGCGATCAGGGGGCGTTACGCGTGGCATGGCACAACAATATCTGACGCTTGCGTCATGTAAAGGGGCCAGCCACCAAAGCTCGGAAAAGGCGGTGGCAGGCTGTCTCTAGTGCCGCGTGGGGTGCATTCGTGGAGAGACCAGCCTGCCACCAGAAGGACAAATTCCCGTCCTTGGGGTAAGCGGACGATACCCCCAGTCCGCCACAGCAGCGCTATTGTTTTCCTACTTACGCAAAGGTCGCTAGGCTCCGAATCATGTTTTCGCCCACCCCCTTTTGCCGCACCCTTCGCAAATCAACGCGGGGCCTTGCTCTGGCAATGAATGGGGTCGTCGGAAGTTGGAGAAATCCAAAGCCGAACCGGTGCGAAAAGCACTCCTTGAACCGTGTAAACTGTGTAAACCCCCTTCAGGAAACTCCCGCTCTTCCTTAACAGATTGCGCCACGCTCGGGGTTGCTCTTCGTGGCCCGAGGTTGCATAGGCCGCCCCAGAATCTCCCGTGTTGCAGTGTCCGAAAGGCCCCCGTCGATGAAGGTCCGCGTCCTGGTAACTCTCAAGAACGGCGTGCTCGATCCGCAGGGCCGCGCTATTCACCACGCGCTTGAAGGCTTAGGCTTTACCGGCGTCAACGATGTGCGCGCGGGCCGCGTGATCGAACTTGATGTGGCAGACAGCACCTCGGACGAAGCGCTTGACGATATGTGCCGCAAGCTGCTGGCCAACATGGTGATCGAAAACTACCGCATCGAAAAGGCGGCCTGAGGAAGGAACCTGTCCCATGGCATTCACCTCTGCCGTCATCACCTTCCCCGGATCGAACTGCGACCGTGACATGGCCGTGGCGATTGAACAGGTCTGCGGCGGCACCGTCCACCGCGTGTGGCACGGCGATGCCGATCTGCCGAAAGACCTCGATTTCATCGCGCTGCCCGGTGGCTTTTCCTACGGCGATTATCTGCGTTCAGGCGCGATGGCCGCCCGCTCGCCCGTGATGAAGGCAGTGGTCCGCGCGGCTGAGCGTGGCGTGGCGGTGCTCGGGGTGTGCAACGGCTTTCAGGTGCTGACCGAAGCAGGCCTGCTGCCCGGCGCGCTGATGCGCAATGCTGGCATCCGCTTCGTGTGCCGCGATGTGGCGCTGACGGTGGAAAACGCCCAGTCTCTGTTCACCGCAGGCTACGCCCCGGGTCAGCAGATCACGATTCCCGTGGCGCACCACGATGGCAATTACTTCGTCGATGATGCCACGCTCGACCGGATCGAAGGCGAAGGCCGCGTCGCGTTCCGTTATGCCGAACCAGTCAACGGCTCAGCCCGGAACATCGCAGGCGTGCTTAATGATCGCGGCAATGTGTTGGGCATGATGCCGCACCCCGAACGCATGATCGAGGCCGCACACGGCGGAGCCGACGGTCGGGCTGTGTTCGAAAGCGTGGTGCGCGGGCTGGTTAGCGCCTGAAGACAGGGCTTCAACCAGCCTTTCGCTGGCGGTAACTGGCCTTGGCAAACAGGCTCAACGCATCGGCCGGGCTCATCGGGCGGCCGAAGTAATAGCCCTGAATCTTCTTGCAGCCGATCCGGCGGATCACTTCCAGTTCCAGTTCGGTTTCAACGCCTTCGGCCGTGGTGGACATTTCCAGACTGTCGGCCATGGCCACCACCGCACGGCAAATCGCCAGGCTTTCCGGGTTGTCCTTGGCCGCGCCCTGCACAAAGCTGCGATCAACCTTGATCGTCGAAAACCGCATCTTGCGCAGATAGCCGAGCGAGGAATAGCCGGTGCCGAAGTCGTCGAGCGCCACGCCGCAACCGATGCCCATCAGGTTTTCCAGCGTCAACTGCGCAGTGGCCCCATCGCGCACGAAGATGCTCTCGGTCACCTCGATTTCCAGCCGGTGCGGCGAAAGCCCGCTGGCGGTCAGTGCGCCAACCACGGTTTCGGCAAAGTAGGGATCGAGCAGTTGCTCACCCGAAACATTGACTGCAATCTTGATGTTATCAGGCCACTTCATCGCTTCATGGCAGGCGGTGCGCAGCACCCATTCGCCAATCGGCACGATCAGGCGCGTATCCTCAGCGATCGGCACAAACTTTGCAGGGCTGACGCTGCCATGCTCGGCGCTGTTCCAGCGCAGCAGCGCCTCGAAGCTTAGCACTTTTTCGGTCACCGCATCGACGACCGGCTGATACATTAGCGAAAATTCGTGACGTTCGAGCGCGTGGCGCAGCGAGAATTCCAGCTTGCGCCGCTCTTCCGCATGCGCGTGGAGCGAGGGTTCATAAGTGCAATGCCGCCCGCCACCTTCATCCTTGGCGCGATAGAGCGCAAGATCGGCGTTGCGCAACAAGGTCTCTACGCTCGTCCCATCGCGCGGGCCATAAGCCGTGCCTACGCTGGCACCAACATAGAGCGTGTGGTGATCCACCTCGTAGGGTTTGGACAGTGTCGAGATGATCGCATCGCCCAGGTCTGCCACGCGCTGCGGATCAGCGGCATCGCGGATCACCACGGCAAATTCATCACCGCCCAGCCGACCGCAAACCTCGCCCTCGGCCATGATCAGCCGCAACCGTTCAGACACGAGCGCGAGCATCTGATCACCCACGAGGTGGCCCAGCGTATCGTTGATCGCCTTGAACCGGTCGAGGTCGATCATCATGAAGGCACAATCGGTGCGCCACTTTTCGGCATAGGCCATCGCGCCCGCCAAAGCCTCGGTCAGCATCAGGCGGTTGGGCAGGCCGGTGAGCGTGTCATAGCGGGCAAGGTAGGCGATCTTTTCGGCGCTTTCGCGCTGTTCGGTCACATCCGAGCCGACCCCCCGAAAGCCCACGAATGCGCCGTTTTCATCGAACTTGGGCGAGGCGGACAGTTCCCACCAGCGCGGGGAGCCGCGCAGGGTGACGCGGACCAGCAGGTTGGAAAAACTCTCGCGGCGCTTCAGACGCTCGGCCAGATCGTGCAGGCTGGAATGGAAGTGGCCACTGTCCCATGATTCCCCGGCGATCAGTTGGATCAACGGCTTGCCATCGGCGTCTTCCGGGTCCTCGCCCAGCGCGAACGCGAAGCGCGGGCTGACCGAGCGGACGCGGCGGCCTGCATCAATCTGCCACAGCCAATCGGCATCGCCCTCTTCGAATTCACGCAACAGGAGCGAGACGACTTCGGCCTTTTCCGCCATCCCCGCCTCGGCCACCCGCGCGCCCAAGAAACTGCGCGCAGCTTCGATGCCGCCAACGCTGACAATCGCGACAAAGGCCGCTGCCACGCCAGCCGCCGTATACTGCCCCCACCACGCGAACGTGACGATGGCCGAAAACCCGACGACGCCTGAAAACATCACGGTCGCAATCGGCAAGGCAGCAAAGGTTACCGCCATGCCAGTCATAAGCATGGCCAGCACTGTCCACAGCGTCATGCGGTGCTCGGCATCACCAAACGGCGAAAATGCCAGCATCGGGATGGCCCATACGGCGGCCACTGCCAGCGAGCTAACCGTCTGGCGGTGCATTTCCTGCCGACTGACGCGCCTGCGATCCGCATCGATCAACGAGCGATCATACCGCGCGCCATAGATCAGTGTACCGATCAGCAGTGTCATCCAGCCGATCAGGATAGCCGGATTCAGAATGAAGGCGAAAATCTGGATGACCAGCAATCCGGCCAGGGCATGGCCGAACAGGCGGGCAAAGGTCGAGCGCGCCAGACTGGAGTATTGCAGACCGCGCAATCGTCCCCAATCGCCTTCGGTCGGCTCGCGCAGGCCAATCACCGCAAGCACAGGCAATTTTTCGGCACGCGTTTCGGCAGGAATGGTTGGGGCGCTTGTCACATACTGGTGCTTACCGCTGAAGTGTTATTCAAATGTAAGCAAACCGGACTGTCTGTGGGGTCTGGCAAACAAAAAAGAGCCCGCCGCGCTCCTAGCCGAAACGCGACGGGCTGGACTTTCCTCCCCAGGAAAGATCCTTAAGTGGCTGGTGCCAAAGCGTTAACGCCCAAGCGCCGAGCCAAGCCGGTGGTAAAGGTTTGAGAACTTGACCGATTCAGGCTGGTCCTCAATCGCCTTCAAATAATGCAACACCGCTTCGCGGATCAGCTTGAAATCTTCGGTCGAGAGGACCGCGCGGGCACGTGCTGGTTCAGCCATTGTGGGTCTCCTGCTTGATTCTTCGGGGCTGGATTGCCCTTGAGGTTTGTTTGGGACGGAGAGGGTGGGACCCCCTCCCCCCCCCTCCCCTTTAGGGGAGGGGCTTTTGACGTTTAGGCGGCGAATTGGTTACCCCGCTGCTTTAGGCAGCGAATTGATTCCCCCGCTGCTTTAGGCAGCGAATTGATTCATCGTGTTGTGCGCCCCGCCAGCCTTGAGTGCGGCTTCGCCCGAGAAGTATTCCTTGTGGTCATCGCCGATGTCCGAGCCGGACATGTTCTGATGCTTCACGCAGGCGATGCCCTGGCGGATTTCCTCGCGCTGCACCTGCTTCACGTAGCCGAGCATGCCTTCTTCGCCGAAGTAGCGCTTGGCGAGGTTGTCGGTGCTCAGCGCAGCCGTGTGGTAGGTTGGCAGCGTGATCAGGTGGTGGAAAATGCCAGCCTGTGCCGCAGCATCGCGCTGGAACGTGCGGATGCGCTCGTCGGCTTCCACGCCCAGTTCGGTGCTGTCGTAATCCACGCTCATCAGCTTGGCCCGATCATAGGCTGACACGTCCTTGCCCGCTTCAACCATCGCATCGTAGACTTGCTGACGGAAGTTCAGCGTCCAGTTGAAGCTGGGGCTGTTGTTATAGACCAGCTTGGCATTGGGGATCACTTCGCGGATGCGGTTCACCATGCCACCGATCTGGCCGATGTGCGGCTTTTCGGTTTCGATCCACAGCAGGTCCGCGCCGTTCTGCAGCGAAGTGATGCTATCAAGCACGCAGCGATCTTCGCCGGTTCCGGGGCGGAACTGGAACAGGTTGGACGGCAGACGCTTGGGCCGCATCAGCTTGCCATCGCGGGCAATCAGCACATCGCCGTGGCCGAGGTTGGCAGGATCAACTTCATCGCAATCGAGGAAGCTGTTGTACTGGTCGCCAAGGTCGCCGGCTTCACGGGTATAGGCAATCTGCTTGGTGAGGCCAGCGCCCAATGAGTCGGTGCGGGCCACGATCACACCATCATCGACGCCCAGTTCCATGAAGGCATAACGAACGGCGCGGATCTTCGCGAGGAAGTCTTCGTGCGGGACGGTAACCTTGCCATCCTGATGGCCGCACTGCTTTTCATCCGAGACCTGGTTTTCGATCTGGATGCAGCAAGCGCCTGCTTCGATGAACTTCTTGGCGAGCAGGTAGGTGGCTTCTGCATTGCCGAAGCCTGCGTCGATATCGGCGATGATCGGCACGATGTGGGTCTCGAACTCGTCGATCTTGTGGAGCAGACGGTGGGTGTTGACCGCATCGCCAGCCTTCTTGGCGGCATCGAGATCGCGGAACAGCATGCCCAGTTCGCGGGCATCGGCCTGCTTGAGGAAGGTGTAGAGCTCCTCGATCAGGTCGGAAACCGACGTCTTTTCATGCATCGACTGGTCGGGCAGCGGACCGAATTCGCTGCGCAGCGCGGCGACCATCCAGCCCGACAGATAAAGGTAACGGCCCTTGGTGGTGCCGAAGTGCTTCTTGATCGAAATCATCTTCTGCTGGCCGATGAACCCGTGCCAGCAACCCAATGACTGCGTGTACTTGGCCGGATCAGCATCATAGGCGGCCATATCGGCGCGCATAATCTTGGCGGTGTATCGCGCGATATCAAGGCCGGTGTGGAAGCGGTTCTGCAGGCGCATACGGGCCACGGACTCAGGCTCGATCCCATCCCAGGTTTGTGCGAACGGCGCGATGGCCTTGCCTGCTTCGACGATCTTGCTGTGGTAGGTCATTCCCGTATTCCCTTGCGTGGTAAGCGTCTTGTTCGACTTGTCTAACCAAGCTTTCGCAGGTGCGAAATGCTGTGCGAGGTCATGTTGTCAAACTTTACAAGATATGCTTGTAAAGTTGTGCAGAGACTACAAAGGCCGTGTGTGATGTCGACAAGACCGCTTTATCTGGGGCCAAGGCTCAAGCGTATTCGCCGCGAATTGGGGCTGACGCAGCAGGCGATGGCCGATGAACTGGACATTTCGGCCAGTTACATCGCGCTGATCGAACGCAACCAGCGGCCCCTTACCGCCGATCTGCTGCTGCGGCTGGCACGCGCCTACAAGCTGGACATGGCCGATCTGGCGAGCGACGAGCGCGACGATTATGCGCGGCGGCTGAGCGATGCGCTGCGCGATCCGATCTTTGCCGACATCGATCTGCCCGCGCTGGAAGTGTCTGATGTGGCGGCCAGCTATCCGGGGGTGACCGAGGCCCTGTTGCGGCTTTACGGCGCGTGGCAGCGCGAACAGCAGGCACTGGCCGAACAGCGCAGCGCCCTGCCCGGCCCTGGCACCAGCGATCCGGTAGGCGAAGCGCGGCGATTCGTGGCGGTGCGGCGCAACTATTTCCCGACCATCGATTCGAAGGCTGAGGAACTGTCTGCCGAGATCGACAAGGCAGGCGGCGCGGCGGAATGGCTGCGGCTGCGCGGGGTGCGCGTGCGGTTTCTGCCGCCCGATGTGATGATGGACGCGGTGCGCCGTTATGACCGGCACAACGAGCAGTTGCTGGTTGATGATACGCTTTCACCATCGGGGCGGGCGTGGCAACTGATGCAGCACATTGCCTATACAGCGCTGCGGACTGAGATTTCGGGCGTCATCCGGGGTGAGAGCTTTTCCAGCGAGACGGCGGCGCAACTGGTGCGGCGTGCGCTGGCGGGATATGCGGCGGCAGCGCTGGTCATGCCTTATGACCGGTTTGCCCGCGCAGTGGATGCGCGCCGCTATGATCTTGAGGCGCTTTCGGGGCAGTTCGGCGCGAGTTTCGAGCAAGTGGCACACCGGCTGACCACGCTGAACCGGCCGGGGCAGGAGCGGGTGCCATTCTTCTTCATCCGCGTGGATGCGGCGGGCAATGTTTCGAAGCGGCTGGATGGCGCGGGCTTTCCCTTTGCTGCGCATGGCGGCGGGTGCCCGCTTTGGTCGGTGCACGAATGCTTCCGCACGCCGGGGCAGATTCTGACGCAGTGGCTGGAATTGCCCGATGGGCAGCTCTTTTTCTCATTGGCGCGCACGGTAACATCGGGCGGCGGCGGGTTTGACCGGCCCCGCACCACCCGCGCGATTGCGCTGGCCTGTGCGGCGGAACATGCGCCACGGCTGGTCTATGCCGCAGGGGCCGATCCGAAGGCGGCGCGGGCCACGCCCATCGGCGTTGCCTGCCGTCTGTGCCACCGCGCGCAATGCACTGCGCGCGCTGAGCCGCCGATCGGGCGCGATATCCTGCCCGATGATTACCGGCGCGGGGCCGAACCGTTCAGCTTTGCCGAAAGTTGATCGCACTACGCCGTGATCGCATTACTTGCAGCCGTCACCTTGGGGGGCTATCGGCGCGCTTCCTGCCGGGGGTCCCCGGACGAGAGAAAGTTCCGCAGTTGTCCAAGATCATCCCGCTTGCCGATGTCGATCCCGAACTGGTCGAGCAATTGCTCGACACCGCGTTCGAGCCTGAGCGGCGTGGTCGCACGGCCTACAAGGTGCGCGAAGGGATGGAAGCGCTGGGCAATCTTTCGTTCGCGGCGCTGGACGATTCGGACATGTTGGCAGGATCAATCCAAAGCTGGCCCGTGGGGCTGACTGATCGTGAGGGGCGGATGCATCCGATGATCATGGTGGGACCGGTTGCGGTAATGCCGCATCTGCAGGGCGAGGGCTTTGGCAAAGCGCTGATGACTGCAGCGCTGACCGCCATCGATCCACGCGCGCCACTGCCGCAAGTGCTGATTGGTGATCCTGAGTATTACGAGCGCTTCTTTGGTTTCAGCAATGCCCACACCGGTGGGTGGACTTTGCCGGGGCCGTATGAGCAGCACCGGCTGCTGTGCCGCACCGCCAATCCCGCCATTCTGCCGCAAGAGGGCACGTTGGGGCCTTGGCGGCGCTGATCTGATCTGGCATCGGCAAACGGTGCCCTATACTCCTCCCCCCGAACTTGCTGCGCTGAGCCTTGGCCAATTGGCCGAACAGGTGGCCGCGCGGAAAATTCCGCCGGTTGACCAGTGGAGCCCGCAGGAAGTGGGCGACAGTGAAATGCGCATTGCCGCCGATGGGCGCTGGTATCATCAGGGCGGGGAGATTCGGCGTCCGGCGATGGTGCGGGCGTTTTCCTCGCTGCTGATCCGCGATGCGGAGGGCCAGCACTGGCTGGTGACGCCGTTTCAGAAGCTGTCGATTGAGGTGGAGGACGCGGCCTTCCTTGCCACCGATATGCAGGTGAAGCTGGATGAAGCGGGGCGGCCAGCCATCGCGTTCCGGCTCAATTCCGATGATCTGGTGGTGTGTGGGCCTGACCATCCCTTGCGGGTGGGCGGGACAGCAGAAGTGCCGGCGTTCTACCTGATGGTGCGCCATGGAGTGGAGGCGCGGCTTAACCGCAGCACTTATGGCCAGCTGATCGATCACGCGCTGGCGCTGGCCGGGGATAAGCTGGCGGTGGAGAGCATGGGCGCGCGGTTTGCACTGGTGCCTGGACTGTGAGCCTGCTTTCGCGGTTGATGCGGCTTTATGAGGCGGGTCACGCCACGCCTTTGCAGGATCTGTATGAAGACTGGCGGCCCCTGCCCGAACACGGATTGCGGCCTGCGGCAGTGCTGATTGCGGTGACGGACCGGGTGGGGCATCCCGATGGGCCGGGCGTGCTGGTGACGCACCGCCCATCGCACATGCGGGCGCATCCGGGGCAAGCGGCGTTTCCGGGCGGCAAGCTTGATCCGGGCGAGACGCCGGTGGAAGCCGCGCTGCGCGAGGCGAATGAGGAGCTGGGCATAAGGCCCGAGGACGTGACCGTGATCGGCACAAGCGACCGGTTCCGCACCGGTACTGGGTACGACATTACGCCGGTGCTGGCGATGGTTCCGCCGGACCTGCCGATCTATCCCAACCCGGCTGAGGTGGCGGGATGGTTTGAGCCGCCGCTGGGCTTTCTGCTCGATCCGGCCAACCACGTGTGGCAATCGGCGCAATGGGAGGGCCGCACCGGGCGCTTTATCGAGATCTTATGGAACGAGCATCGGATCTGGGGCGTGACGGCGGCGATTATCTCCAATCTGGCCAAGCGGATGAGTTGGCATGATTGATCTTTTGCCAGCAGCGCAATGGACCGCGCGGGCCGATCTGGCGGCGCTGGTGGAGGCGCTTGATCCGCAAGCGCAGGGCAATTGCCGCTGGGTGGGCGGCGTGGTGCGCGATACGCTGCTGGGCCTTGTCCCCAAGGATATCGACATGGCGACGATCTTGTTGCCGGAAGAGACAGCCGCGCGGCTGCAGGCAGCGGGAATCAAGGTCGTGCCGACGGGCATTGCACATGGCACTGTGACTGCGGTGGTCAGCGGCGGGCCGGTGGAGATCACCACGCTGCGGCGCGATGTTTCCACCGATGGGCGGCATGCCACGGTGGCGTTCTCGTCCGACTGGCAGGACGATGCAGCGCGGCGCGATTTCACGATCAACGCGCTCTATGCCGATCCGCGCACGCTGCAGGTGTTCGATTACACCGGTGGGCGTGATGATCTGGCGGCGCGGCGGGTGCGGTTTATCGGTGATGCGCGCCAACGGATTCGCGAGGATTACTTGCGCATCTTACGCTATTTCCGGTTTCAGGCGCGGTTTGGTTCATTGCCTGCCGATGCTGAGGCTGAAAGCGCGGTCAGTGAGCTGGCAGCGGGGATGAAGGGCCTGTCGCGTGAGCGGGTGGGCTGGGAGCTGATGGCGCTGCTGGCCCTGCCGGATCCTGCGCCCACGATGCGGCGGATGTCGGAGTTGGGCGTGCTGGCGCAAGTGCTGCCCGAAGCGCAAGTGGCCTCGCTGGAAGCCTTGACCGCGCATGAGGCCGCGCTGGGCGTTGGGTCAGACGCTTTGCGCAGACTGGCGGCGCTGCTGCCTGCCGATCCGCCGCTGACCGATCAGGTGGCGGCGCGGCTGCGGCTGTCGGTGGCGCAGCGCAAGCGGCTGGCGTGCGCTGCGGCGCGGGATGGTGCGGCAACAGAGCCACCCGCGCTGGCCTATCGGCTGGGCATGACCGAGGCGCGCGACCGGCTGTTGCTTGACGGGCGGGATGTGGCGGCACTTGATGGATGGGAAGTGCCGACTTTCCCACTCAAGGGCGGCGCAATCGTGGCGCGAGGGGTGACAGCTGGGCCAGAAGTGGCGCGGATTTTGCGGACGGTGGAGAGCCGATGGGTGGCCGAGGGTTTTCCTGACGAGGCGCGTGTTTCGACACTGCTCGACGACGCGCTCACAGCGGACTAACAGGACCAGCACCACCCCCGTTCGTGTCGAGCGAAGTCGAGACACCGCCCAGTGTGTCTCGACTTCGCTCGACACGAACGGGATCAAGTTAGGCTTGTCTAATCTCAGCCCTTCCACTCGCGGCGTTCTTCGGCCGCGCGCAGGACTTCGTAGGACACTTGCAGCTTCTGGAACTGTTCTGCCGCCGCCTTGTCACCGGGGCGGACGTCGGGGTGGACTTCCTTGGCTTTGCTGCGCCAGGCCTTTTTCACCGCATCGAAATCGGCATCGGGATCAAGGCCCAAGACTTCCAGCGCGCGCAGTTCATCGCGACTGCGGGTGCCATCGCCCGAACCGCCCCATTCGGCCCATGCGGCCTGCCGATAACCCGAAGTGTCGCCGCGCTCGGCCTGTTCGCGCTGTTCGGCCTCTTCCTTGTCCAGCCCTTCGAAGTAGTTCCAGCCCTGGTTGTATTCGGCCGCATGCTGCTGGCAGAAGTACCAGCGGTCAGGATTGTTAGGAGATTTGGGCGCGGGGCAATCGCCCTTTTCGTTGCAGCCGGCACGGTCGCACAGCCGCACCGGGGCCGCATCGAACGCGCTGCCATAGCCGCGCCAGCGGGGGAAGCCCCAATCCGTCTTTCGTGTTGAACGCGCCATAAGAAATGCAAAGCCGAAGGCGGGGGCAAAGGTCAAGATGAACCCGATGACCGGAACGCAAAAAAGGCCCGGAGCAATGCCCGGGCCTTTTGCATCGGAAGCTTGCGATCAGTTGACCGTGACGGTCACCGCGCGGCGGTTGCGTGCCCATGATTCCTCGTCAGAACCCAGCGCAATCGGGCGTTCCTTGCCATAGCTGAGGACTGTGATGCGCGAGGGATCGATGCCGAGGCTGACCAGATAGTTTTTCGCCGAATTGGCGCGGCGTTCGCCCAGCGCAAGGTTGTAATCGCGGGTGCCGCGCTCGTCCGCGTGGCCTTCGATCGTGACGGTCTTGTTGGGATAGCGGCTCAGCCACTGCGCCTGGCTTTGCAGGATGCCCTGATCCGACGCATCGATGTTGTAGCGGTCCAGATCGAACAGCACCGTATCCGACATGACCGAGGCGAGGAAATCGGCCTGGCTGCCGGGGACCGGGCCGGTGGGCTGCATCGGCGGCTGTGTGGTCTGCGTGGCGGCGGTGCCGGGTTCGGGCGGCAGTTCCTTGGGCTTGGATGCGCAGGCGCCCAGCACCAGCGTGGTGGCAGCAACGCCAGCAATCAGAAGTGAACGGTTCATGGCAATCTCCTTGGGGAGGGACGGGAGAACTGACGCGCGCATCGTGCAATCTGCGCGCGGCGATTACAAGTGAACAGAATCAGGGCAAGACTGGCCCCCATGCAGGGTCAGAACCATCGACGGGCGTGTTCAGTTTCCGCTCGTTGCGCCCGGTCAGATCAACCTGCCAGATGCCGGTCTTGCCGCTGCCGCGTTCAGTGCGGAAGAACTGCACGATGCGGCCATTGGGTGACCATGTGGGCGCTTCATCCTGCCAGCTGTCGGTGAGCGAGCGCATACCCTTGCCGTAAGGATCGGTCACCGCGATCTTGAAGTTGCCTGCCATGTGCGTGAAGGCAATCTGGTCCCCGCGTGGGCTCCATTCGGGCGTGGCGGCACGGCCTCCGAAAAAGCTGATGCGCTTCTGGTTCGATCCGTCGGCATTCATCACATAGAGCTGCTGCCCGCCCGACCGATCGCTTTCGAACACGATCTTGCTGCCATCGGGCGAGTACGATCCGCCAACGTCGATGCCGGGGCTGTCAGTCAGCCGGGTGGAAGCGCCACCAGTTGCTGGCACGCGATAGATATCGGTATTGCCCGAAACGGCCATCGAATAGAGGATGTACTTTCCATCGGGCGACCACCGCGGTGCAAAGGTGGGATTGGTGCTTGAGGTGACCAGCGTCTGCTGCCCGGTGCCCACATTATAAACGTAGATGCGCGGCGCGCCGTTCAGATAGCTGAGATAGACGATCCGGCTGTAATCGGGCGAATAGCGCGGCGTCAGCGCGGTGGCCTGCCCATTGGTGATGAAGCGGTGGTTCGCGCCATCCGAATCCATGATCGCCAATTGCTTGCGGCGGCGGTCCTTTGGCCCGGTTTCGGCGATGTAGGCGATCTTGCTGTCGAAGAACGGGCTTTCCCCCGAAAGCCGTGAATAGACCATGTCCGCGCATTTGTGCGCCGCGCGTCGCCATTCCTCTGGCTTTACCACATAGCCCTGCCGCGCCAGTTCGCTGCCCAACGCCACGTCATAAAGGTAGCACCCGACGGTGAGCCGCCCATCCGGGTTGGCTTTCACAAAGCCTTGCACCAGCATTTCCGCCGAGCGCCCGCGCCATGTGTCGAACGTGGGCGCGGCAACTTGTGGGAACGCCACGGCGGGCAGTTGATCGGGTCCAAGCGGCTTGAACAGGCCATTATTCTTCAGATCGTTGAACACCACCCGCGCCACATTCTTGCCGAGCGCCTCCGTCGTGCCGCCCTCAGCGCCCGTTGCGACACTTTCGTTGGTCGGGAACGAAGGGATGGCGATGCCAAGGTCCTGCCATTCGTTTTCGTCAGAGACCGAACCGGTGAGGCCCTCGTCCACCGGGCCTGCAGCCGATGTCGGAACTTCGACCTGCTGGGCGGCAACCAGTGCCGGAACCGAAGCCATACCTGCGGCAAGAGGGAGGAAACGCAACTTCATTGGGACAACTTCCTGTCAAAGCGGAAGGCAGTGATGCGCTTCCAACCGGAATAATAGGTGTCGGGCAGATCGAACGGCGCGGCAAGCTGCACCGCGCGGATCGCTTGTTCGGCATGGCGCTTGGCCTGCGCCTCGTTCGCTGGCGTAATGCCCTGCTGATCCACAACGCGCGGACGCCCGGCAAGGGTTCCATCCGTGTTCAGATCCCACGCAAGGATTGTCACCAGCTTGTCGGCATCCACACCCTGTGGCGCGGCCCAGTGCGGCTTGATCTCACGCGAGATGGCGCTGGCGAGCGAGGAGCGCACATCAGGGCCAATTGTGGTAGCGGGCGCTGCCTTGGCCGTGCCCGGCTTGGTCGCGCCGGGAATGCCTTTGAGGAAATCATCCCCGATCCGGCTGCCGCCAGCGGGTGCATCGGGGCGACGGCGCGGGCTGGTATCGGCGGTTGCAGTCTTGGCCGGAGCAGCTTTGGCTGGGGTGGCTGCCTTTGCCGGAGCGGGCTTGGCCGGAGTCGGCTTTGGCGGAACAGGTTTGGGCTGAGGTTTAGGCGCAGGTTTGGGCGGCGCAGGCTGCGGCTTTGGAACAGGCTTCGGCGCAGGTTTGGGCGGCGTTGGCTGCGGCTTCGGCGCGGGCTGCGGCGGCGCGGGCACCGGCCTTGGTGGTTCAGGGCGGGGCGGTTCGGGCCGGGGTTGCGGCTCCACAACCGGCTCTGGCTGTGCCTCCCCCAGTTCTGGCGCAACATCGGGAGCTGCCTGCGCCATCGGATCGGGCGAGGTCGATTGTTGCGAGATTTCCTCGGAGAACGTCACTTCCATCCGCTCGGGCGGGGGCTTGATTTCCTTGCCTGGCGGAGACAGCGTGAAAGCGACAACCAGCGCGGCATGGGCTGCGGCCGCAATGACCAGCCCTGCGCCTTCCTGCTTTGTCAGGCCTCCTGCGGTGGGGTCTCGCATCAGATAAGGCCTATTGCGGCGCGGATGAACTGTTGGTGACCAGCGAGATCGATTTGAAGCCCGCTGCGTTCAACTCGCCCATCACGGCGGCAACGCGCCCCCAATCAAGCACGCGATCGGCGCGCAGGGTGACCAGCGGCGGTTTGGCTCCACGCTGCAGACCTGCAAGGCGATCCGTCAATTCACCCGGCGCGAGCTGTTCATCATCGAGGAACACCCCGCCATTGGCATCAATGCTGACGGTGATCTGGTCCTGCTGCTGGTCGAGCGGGTCAGCCTTGCTGTCAGGCAGGTCCACCGGAACGCCTGCGGCCAGCATAGGTGCGGTAACCATGAAGATGATCAGCAGCACCAGCATCACGTCCACAAACGGCGTGACGTTGATCTCGCTCATCGCGGTGCGGCCACCCCGGCCCCGCCGCCCGCGCCCGCGACTGCCGCCGCCTCCGCCCACTGACATGGCCATGCCTCAGGCCTCCAGTTCGCGGCTGAGCGAGGCGTGGAAACGGTCGGCAAAGCGATAGAGCCGGGTTTCGAAACGGTTCACGCGGTGCGAAAAGCGGTTGTAGGCGATCACGGCGGGGATGGCTGCAAACAGGCCGATGGCAGTGGCGAACAGCGCCTCGGAAATACCCGGAGCCACCACCGCGAGCGAGGAATTCTGCTGCGCGCCGATATTGAAGAAGCTGTCCATGATGCCCCACACCGTGCCGAACAGGCCGACGAACGGCGCGACCGAGCCGACCGTGGCAAGGAAGTTCAAGCGGCTGGCCAGATTGTCGGTTTCCTGTACCACCGCGCCATCAATCGCTGTGGTGAGCCGCTGGCGCGTGCCTTCGCGGTCAATTGCCTTGCCCGCGGTGGAGCGCCGCCATTCGGCAAGGGCCGCGTTGGCCACGCGCATCGAGGGCAGGTCCTTGCCTTTGTGCTCCTTCTGGAACGCATCGATATCGCGCGTTTCCCAGAATTCCCGCTCATACTTGTCGCAGGCGCGCTGGGTGCTGACCATTTTCAGCGAAAAGCCGATGATGATCGTCCAGGTCCACACGCTGGCCAGCACAAGGCCGACCATCACGGCCTGCACCACGTAATCGGCATCAAGGAACAGTTGCACCGGGTTCAGCGAGGTGGGCGCGAAGGAAACGCCATTGGCGAGCATCGGGAGAATCATGCGGCTACTGGTCCTTCAGAGGCGGTAGTGATGGTTTGAAAGGCTGCCACCCATTCGCGCGGCTGGCGGCGCGGGCGGCCATTGGGCGCAACGAACGCAACGCGCACCTTCGCCTCGCACAGAAGCGTGTCTTCCCTGAACGCACGCTGCACGATGCGGCAGGTGGCGGGCGAAAGTTCGGCCACATGGCTGCGGATCAGCACATCGTCGTCCAGCTTGGCCGGGCGGAGATAGCGCAGGTCCATGGCGCTCACGGCATAGGCCCCCTCGCCCGCTTCGTGCGCGGCGCGCTGGTCTATGCCCAGCAGGCGCAGCATTTCGGACCGGGCACGTTCGAACCAGCGCAAGTAGTTGGCATGATAGACCACGCCCGAAAGGTCCGTGTCCTCAAAATAGACACGGACCGGGTAGAGGTGCTGCGGGCCATCGAACAGGCCGGAGGGAGGCTGAGGCAAAAGCATTTGCGCGCGACTCTACCCTTGCGAAGAGTCGTAGGGCAAGGGTTGGTTAACCGCTTACCCCCGCAGTGGTGCTTTTCAGCGCAACAGCATGGGACCGAGCGGCTGCCCGGCGAAAAGATGGACGTGGAGGTGCGGCACTTCCTGATGACTGTCGGTGCCCGTGTTGGCCAGCAGGCGATAGCCGGGCGCAACAAGGCCCAGATCACGCGCCACCTTGCCCACCGCACGAACGAAGCCTGCAATTTCGGCGTCCGAGGCCTTGGCGGAGAAATCATCCCAGCACACGTAAGCGCCCTTGGGGATCACCAGAATGTGCGTGGGCGCTTGCGGGTTGATGTCATGAAAGGCTAGCGCAAAGTCGTCTTCATAGACGGTGCGGTTGGGGATTTCGCCGCGCAGGATCTTGGCGAAGATGTTCTGGTCATCATAGGGAAGCGTTGCATCAACGGCCATTTTACGCGCTCCGGCTGGCTTTTTCAGCGATACCTGATGTGCCCTCGCGGCGTTCGAGTTCGGCCAGCACTTCGGCCAGCGGCACGTCCTTGGCCGAAAGCAGCACCATCAGGTGGAAGATCAGGTCTGCGGCTTCGCCCACCAGTTCCTTATGGTCTCCGGCAAGCGCGGCGATGACGGTTTCGGTGCCCTCTTCGCCCACTTTCTGCGCGATCTTGGCGATGCCCTTGGCGTTCAATTTGGCCACATAGCTGGCCGATGGATCGCCCGCGCGGCGCTGGGCTATCGTGGCTTCGAGCCGGGCGAGGATGTCACCGTGTTCCATGCCGCACGCAATGGCGCGGATGGGGGGCGGTGGTCAAGTGGGGGGCGATTTACCCACATTAGTCATTCCCGCGCAGGCGGGAATCCAGTCCAACAAAAAAGCCGTCGCAGGGCGACGACTCTCTGGGCGCTGGATTCCCGCCTTCGCGGGAATGACGAAGACTGGAAGTTCGCTTCAGCCCCGCCGCTTGGCGATCTGGCGGCCGACGATCAGGCCGACCACGCCCAGCGCAAACAGCGCGCCATCAGTAGGTTCGGGAATGGAAATGCCGCCCGACTGCGCCGCAGCGGGCGCGGCCGTTGCAACAAATGCGAGAAGGGAAGAGACCAGACGTACCACGAGCAAGAGCGACCTTTGCGGTTGTTAACGCCGCAGCCTTGCCAGAAGCCTTGATTCGGTAAAATCCCTTATAACAGATGGTTAATGACCCATCTTGGGACTCAAGACCGCGCGGGCAGCCCCGCAGCGCGCAAGGCGGCGTGCGCCTCTGCAATTGAGTGCGTGCCGAAATGGAAGATCGAAGCCGCCAGCACCGCGCTGGCATGGCCTATAATCACGCCTTCCACCAGATGATCGAGCGAGCCGACGCCGCCGCTGGCGATGACCGGCACCGGCACGGCGTCGGCAATCGCGCGGGTCAATTCAAGGTCATAGCCCTTTTGCGTGCCATCACCATCCATCGAGGTGACGAGCAATTCGCCCGCGCCCAGTGTGGCGAGGTTCACCGCGTGGGCCAGCGCATCGATGCCGGTGGCCTTGCGCCCGCCGTGGGTGAAGATTTCCCACTTGCCCGGCGCAACCCGCCGCGCATCGACCGAGCCGACCACGCATTGCGCGCCGAATTTCTCGGCAATGTCGCGCACCAGTTCAGGCCGAGCGACGGCGGCGGAGTTAACCGCGACCTTGTCGGCCCCGGCCAGCAGAAGAGCGCGGGCATCTTCCACCGCCCTCACCCCGCCGCCGACGGTGAGCGGCATGAAGCAGACCTCTGCGGTGCGCGCCACGACATCGAGCAGCGTCCCGCGCCCTTCGTGGCTGGCAGAGATGTCGAGGAAGCACAGTTCGTCCGCGCCTGCCTTGTCATAAGCGCGGGCCTGCTCCACCGGATCACCTGCATCGCGCAGATCGACGAAGTTCACACCCTTGACCACGCGGCCATCGCGCACATCAAGGCAGGGGATGACGCGGACGCGGACGGTCATATTGTCTGGCTCCGGTAGGGCGTGGGGCTGGCATGCTTCGACAAGCTCAGCATGAGCAGAGTTTTTGCGGTGGGGTTACCCAAAACCCGCTCATCCTGAGCTTGTCGAAGGATGCCCCGCACCATTTCAGGCCTCAGCCATCGCAATGGCAGCAGCCAGATCAAGCCGACCTTCGAATAGGGCGCGGCCAGTGATGACGCCCTCGATCCCGTCAACCTCGTGAATCTTCAGCATGCGGATATCATCGATGCCCTTCACACCGCCGCTGGCGATCACCGGAATGTCCACGCGGCGCGCCAGTTCAACCGTGGCATCGAGGTTCACGCCCTTGAGCAGGCCATCGCGACCGATGTCAGTGAACAGCAGGCTGGCAACCCCCGCATCCTCGAACCGGCGGGCGAGATCGACCACTTCGACGTCGGAGACATCGGCCCAGCCTTCGGTCGCCACCATGCCATCGCGCGCATCGACTGCCACGACGATACCGCCGGGGAATTCCTTGGCCATGTCACGTACGAACTGCGGGTCTTTCAGCGCAGCGGTGCCCATGACAACGCGGCTCACGCCAAGGTCGAACCACCCCGCCACCGCGTCGCGCGTGCGGATGCCGCCGCCCAGTTGCACGTGCCCGGGAAACGCCTTCAGGATGCCTTCCACCGCCTCGCGGTTTTCGGCGCGGCCTGCGAAAGAGCCGTCGAGATCAACGACGTGGAGGAACTTACTGCCAGCTTCAGCAAACAGTGTGGCCTGATGCGCGGGGTTGTCTCCATAGACCGTCGCGCGGTCCATATCGCCTTCAGCGAGACGGACGACTTGCCCGCCCTTGAGATCAATGGCCGGGAAAACGATCATATTTTTATGGCTTCCATTCAAGAAAACGGGCGAGCAGCGCAAGGCCGTAGGCCTGGCTCTTTTCCGGGTGAAACTGCACGCCGAGGATGTTGTCGCGCGCCACGGCGGCGACAATGCCGCCGCCATGATCGCTCATCGCCGCCACGTCTGCGCCCTCTTCGACTACGAAGTGGTAGGAGTGGAGGAAGTAGGCCTCGCCCGCGTCGAGCAGTTCCGCGCCGCCTTTGTGGGGCATGGGGGCAACGTCATTCCAACCCATGTGCGGCACTTTGATGGTGGGGTCCGCCGGTTCGATCGCGCGCACTTCGCCGCCGATCCAGCCGAGGCCATCGGTCACGCCATGCTCCACGCCGCGATCAGCAAGCAGTTGCATTCCCACACAAATTCCAAGGAACGGTGCGCCGCCAACCAGCACGCGCTCCTCCATCGCCTCGACCAATCCTGAAACGCCTCTAAGCGCACCTACGCAGGCCTTGAACGCACCAACGCCGGGCAGAACGATCCGATCTGCGGCGCGAACAACACTGGGATCGGCGGTCACGACAACGCCCTGCGCACCTGCCGCCTTCAGCGCGTTTTCGACCGAGCGGATGTTGCCCGCGCCGTAATCGACCAGCGCGAGGGTCTCAGCCACCGAGGATGCCCTTGGTGGAGGGGACCGCGTCGGCCTTGCGCGGATCGATTGCGATGGCTTGGCGCATCGCGCGGGCGAAGCCCTTGTAGATGCCTTCGATGATGTGGTGGTTGTTCGAGCCGTAGAGGCTTTCGATGTGCAGCGTGATCCCGGCGGCTTGGCTGATCGAGGCGAACCAGTGTTCGAACAGTTCGGTGTCCATCTCGCCCAGGCGGGCTTGCGTGAACGCAGCCTTCCAGATCAGCACCGGGCGGCCCGAAATGTCGAGCGCGACGCGGCACAGGGCCTCGTCCATTGGCGAATAGGTGTGGCCGTAGCGGGTGATGCCCTTCTTGTCGCCCAGCGCCTGCGCAATCGCCTGACCCAGCGCGATGGCGCTGTCTTCGGTTGTGTGGTGCTGATCCACGTGCAGATCACCCTTAACGCGGCATTCCACATCGATCAGCGAGTGGCGGCTGAACTGTTCGATCATGTGATCGAGAAAGCCGATGCCGGTCTCCACCTTGTAGGTGCCGGTGCCATCGAGGTTTACCGACACGGCAATGTCGGTTTCCTCGGTCTTGCGGGTGATTGATCCGGTGCGCATGGGATGCGCCTATACGCCCCTCTTCTTGAGAATCAATGTCCGTCACCCCTTGACCCACGCGGCCTGTGCGGTCAGGTGTGGCGGCATGAGCGATGCACCTGACAGTCTGATCCCCTACGACGAAATCGTGCAGGAGGCGCTGCGCGCTGTTGTCGGCCGGGTTCTGGGGCAAGTGGCGGCAGGCGGCGGGATGCTGCCGGGCACGCACCATTTCTACATCACGTTCAAGACCGGTGCCCCCGGCGTGGACATTCCGCAGCGTTTGCGGGAACGGTTCCCCGACGAAATGACCATCGTGCTGCAGAACAAGTTCTGGGATTTGCGCGTGGAGCCAGACCTGTTCAGTGTGGGCCTTTCGTTCAACCAGATCCCGTCGACACTGGTGATTCCATTCTCTGCGATCACCGCCTTTGTCGATCCGGCAGTCGATTTCGGCCTGCAGTTCCAGGCTGTGGTGGACGATGAGGCCGAGCCGGTGGAGCCTGCCGAAAACGATTCGCCGGAACAAGCCGACAAGACTGCCGTTGAGCGTGCCGACGACGGATCGAATGTCGTCACCGTGGATTTCGGCAAGAAGAAGTAAGGGGCACCCGGCGTGCCGCCAACGTAAAGGCAAGGGCATGGCGAAGAGTGGCAAAAAAGTGATTGCGGCAGCCAAGCCAGTTTCGGCCAAAGTCGCTGGCCCCAGCCCCAACCCGATGACCAACCTGATTTTGGCCGATATCGCGCTGCGCGCCGGAAGCGTCCTGCTGCGGCGTGGCGTGGAAAAAGGGCTTATCGGCACCTCGCTGGGTGCGAAGAAGGCAGGACGGATCATCAAAGGCCGGACGATGATCCAGACGTTGGTAGGGACCGCATTGGCCCGGGTCGCCATAAGCTCCGTTCCCGGTGCAATCGTCGTTGGCGGCGGTCTGGTGGCCAAATCGCTGTATGACCGCAATCGTGCGCGCAAGGCTGAAGTGGTCGGGACTGAGGCGATCGAGGAACAGGCAGAGCGGGGAAAGAAGGATTGATCCGCTCTTGAAAGTTCGAGACTTGACCGGGCAGGAACCAATACGCCACTAGCGCGCATGGTTCACGAGTCTCACGATGACGATACCCTGCACCGTCGGGGCCTGATGTTCATTCTTTCGTCGCCTTCGGGCGCAGGGAAGACCACCATCGCGCGCAAACTGCTTGAGCAGGACGATGAAATTGCAGCGTCGGTTTCGGTCACCACGCGCCCGATGCGCGAGGGTGAAGTTGATGGCAAAGATTACTGGTTCGTCGAAAAGCCCGAGTTCGACCGCATGGTCGATGAAGGCGAGTTCTATGAATGGGCAGTCGTCTTCGGCAATTGCTATGGCACGCCCAAGGGCCGCATCCGCGACCGGTTGAAAGCGGGCGGCGACGTCCTGTTCGATATCGACTGGCAGGGCACGCAGCAGCTTTACCAAAAAGCGCAGGCCGATGTGGTGCGCGTGTTCATTCTTCCGCCCAGCCTTGAGGAACTACACCGCCGCCTGACGGGGCGTGGCACGGATAGCGCGGAAGTGATCGCCGCCCGTATGGCCCGCGCGCAAGCCGAGATCAGCCACTGGGACGGGTATGACTACGTCGTGATCAACGACGAGGTCGAGGGCTGTTTCGACAAAGTGCGCGAGATTCTGGCGGCAGAGCGGATGAAGCGCACGCGGCAAACTGGGCTGATTGATTTTGTGCGTGGGTTGATGCGAGGGTAGCTTGTATTGCGCCTAACGAGAGGTGCGTCCCCGCGAAGGCGGGGACCTCAGGCCTTTTCCACTGAACTTCCGTAACAACACCGAGGCCCCCGCCTTCGCGGGGGGGCAGAATTTTTTGGAGAATCAAAATATTCCGTTCGGGTCGAGCCCCTCGACACGAACGGGTATAGGATGCAGCGCTATTCGTGGGTCAATGCCCGCTAGGATCAATTGCGTTTTCCGGCATCCAGCCGTTGACGATGCCGCCATCGATGGGGAGCGGGGTGCCGACCACGTAATCGCCTGCGCGGCTGGCGAGGAAGATTGCGCCGCCAGCCATGTCTTCAATGGTGCCCACACGCTTTGACGGGATGCCCTTTGATGAGGCTTCGGGGTTGCGCGCAGCGGCTTTGTTCATTTCTGACGGGAACGCACCGGGGCAGATGCAACTGACCACGATGTTATCGCGGATCAGGCGCGCAGCCATGCGCTTGGTCAGGTGGACCAGCGCCGCCTTTGAGGCCTGATAGCTGTAGGTTTCCCACGGGTTGATCCGCAAGCCATCGATCGAGGCGATGTTGATGACTTTGGCGGGCTGGCCCGTGCTGGCTGCGGCCTTGAGCAAATCATGCAGCTTTTGCGTGAGGAAGAACGGGGTCTTGACGTTGAGGTCCATGACCTTGTCCCAGCCCACTTCGGGGAAGTCTTCAAACTCTGCGCCCCATGCGGCGCCTGCGTTGTTGACGAGGATATCGATCTTGTCCTCACGCGCGGCGAGATCGGCGGCGAGTTGTTCGATCCCGGCGACGTTGGAGATGTCCCCGGCGATGGCGATGCAGCGTTCGCCGAGGCGGGCGGCGGTTTCCTCAACCACCGACACCTTACGCGCAGTGATGTAAACGCGGGCGCATCCGGCGGCGATGAAGCCTTCGGCGATCATCTCGCCGATTCCGCGCGATCCGCCGGTGACGACCGCGACGCGGCCTTCGAGGCTGAAGAGTTTGCTGAAATCCATTGGTTCGTTCCCTTGCTGGCTCCGACCGTTGCGCGAGCGTCCTTCGACAGGCTCAGGACGAGCGGAGTAGGGATGGCACCCGAACCCGCTCATGCTGAGCTTGTCGAAGCATCACGCGCTTCGTCAGATCAATACCCGCTGAGCTGGGCTACGCGTTCGGCGTGGTAGTACTGGTCGCCCATGAATTCGGCCAAGGACCGGTCGCGCTTCATGTAGAGGCCGATGTCGTATTCGTCGGTCATACCCACGCCGCCGTGCATCTGCACGCCTTCGCGGACCGAGAGGTTGCACGCCTTGGCGGCCTTGGCCTTGGCGACCGAGACCATCAGGTCGGCCTTTTCCGAACCGCCATCGAGCAGTTGCTGGGCCTTGATCACGGCGGCTTCGGCAATTTCGAGTTCGGAATAGAGGTGCGCGGCGCGGTGCTGGAGCGCCTGAAATTCGCCGATCAGCTGGCCGAATTGCTTGCGCGTTTTGAGGTAGGCGGTGGTGATGTCGAACGCCCCCTGCCCTACGCCGGTCAGTTCTGCCGCAGCGCCGATGCGGCCTGCGTTGATGACCTTGTTCAGCAAGGCGCGACCGCCATCGACTTCACCGATCACGCAATCGCCATCGAGTTCGACGTTGTCGAAAGTGACGTTGCTGGACATGGCGCTATCAATCAGGCGCAGGTTTTCGTGGGAGACGCCTGCCGCATCCTTGGGCACGGCAAAGAGCGTGATGCCATCGGCGTCGGTATCGCTGCCCGAAGTGCGCGCGGCGACGATGATTGCGTCTGCCGAGGCACCGTGGACTACGAAAGCCTTGCGGCCCTGCAGACGGAAGCCGTTGCCAGCCTTCTCGGCCTTGCAGGCAATGCGTTCGGGGCGATGCTTGGGGCCTTCGTCGATGGCCAAAGCCAGCACGCTATCGCCTGCGAGTACGCCGGGAAGCCAGCGGCCGCGCAGGTCATCTGATCCGCCGGAAAGCGCAGTAACGCCCATGACCGAGGTGGTCAGGAACGGCGATGGTGTGAGGTTGCGGCCGATTTCGCGCAGCACGATCCCGGCTTCGACATGGCCCATGGCGAGGCCACCGTCAGCCTCTGCCGCCAGCATGCCAGTGAGGCCCATGTCGGCAAATTGCTTCCACAGCGCGTGGCCGAAGCCGTCCTGGCAATTGATGTCGCGGAAGTGGCGCAACTGCTGCTTGATCGCACCTTCATCGGCCATGAAGCCGGTGACGGTATCGGCCAGCATGGCCTGATCTTCGGTGTGGTACAGGGGCATCGATCAGGCTCCCGGCAGTTCGAGAATGCGTTTGGCAACGACGTTCAGCATGACTTCGCTGGTGCCGCCCTCGATCGAGTTGGCCTTGGTGCGCAGCCATGAGCGTGACGGCGTGCCGCCGCTGGTGCGCTCGCTATCCCATTCGAGCGCAGTGGCGCCGCCTGCGGCCATCAGCAATTCGTGGCGGCGCTTGTTCAATTCAGTGCCGACATACTTCATCATGTTCGGTTGCGCGGGGTGCGCCTTGCCGACCTTTGCTTCGTCGAGGAACTTTTCGCCCATGCAGGCATAGGCCAGCGCATCGACATCGAACTGGGCGAGTTCGGCGCGCAGGATCGGGTCTTCCAATCCGTTGCGCGCAACGACCGCGCCGATGGCGTTGAGCCGATCCCCGCCGCCTGCGCCCGAGATCATCTCGCGCTCATGGCCGAGCAGGTATTTTGCAACGTCCCAGCCGCGATTTAGTTCACCCACGATCTGGTGCTTGGGCACGACCACATTGTCGAAGAAGGTTTCGCAGAAGGGCGAATTGCCGCTGATCAGCTTGATCGGCTTGGTGGTGACGCCGGGTGTGGTCATGTCGAACAGCAGGAAGCTGATGCCCTGATACTTGTTCGCCTTGTCGGTGCGGACGAGGCAGAAAATCCAGTCGGCCTTGTCGGCATAGGACGTCCAGATTTTCTGGCCGTTGACGACCCAGTGATCGCCCTTGTCTTCGCCGAAGGTCTGCAGGGACACGAGGTCCGAGCCTGAGCCGGGTTCGGAATAGCCCTGGCACCAGCGGATTTCACCGCGCGCGATCTGGCCGAGGTAGTGGACCTTCTGCTCTTCGGTGCCGAACTTCAGCAGCGCGGGGCCGAGCATCCAGATGCCGAAGCTGGACAGCGGCGGGCGCGCGCCGATGCGGGCGCCTTCCTCGCGCCAGATCTTGGCCTGGGCCGGAGACATGCCTGCGCCGCCATAAGCCTGCGGCCAATCGGGCACGGTGTAGCCCTTGGCCACGCAGCGTTCGAGCCACGTCTTCTGGGCCTCGTTCTTGAACTGGAAGTTGCGGCCGCCCCAGCAGACGTCGGCTTCGTCGCGAGCAGGCTCACGCATTTCTGCGGGGCAGTTTTCTTCAAGCCAAGCGCGGATTTCTGCGCGGAAAGCATCATGGTCAGACATGGTTGTACTCCTCTCTTAATCGACAGGTTAAGGCGAGTCGCGCCTTGCTGGCAAGCGCCGAATTTCGGGGCGTTGCCTGCGCTTTGGGGCAAGCCAAGCATGCCGTAGCGTCAAGTGGTGAAGCATTGACGCGGCACCTTTCGCGCCTAAGCTGACGCAAACGTAAAACGATAATGATTTCGCTGGAGAGTGGGATGCGATTCAACGGGAAGACGGTCGTCGTGACCGGCGCGGCTTCGGGTATTGGGCGCGCAGCGGCCATCGCTTTTGCCACCGAAGGGGCGATTGTTTACGCCGCCGATATCGATGAAGTGGGGCTGGCAGAGACGGCCAGCGCTTCGAACGGCAAGGTGGTGACCGCGCGTTGCGATGTGACGCAGTGCGAGGACATCAAGGCGCTGATGGACCGGGCCGCTGCAGAGACCGGTGGCATCGACTGCGTGTTCAACAATGCCGGTGCTGGCGGGGATCGCGCCCCGATTGACGAGATCGAGCCCGAGGGCTGGGACCGGACGATGGACTTGCTGCTGCGCTCGGTCGCGTTCGGCATCCGTTATGCCGTGCCGCATATGATCGGGCGCAAAGGCGCATCGTTTGTCAACACATCGAGCGTGGCCGCTGTCGGCCCGGGCTATTCGCCCACCGCTTATGCCGTGGCCAAGGCGGGCGTGCTGCATCTGACCAAGGTGGCGGCGGCGGACCTTGCCAAGCACCAGATCCGCGTGAACGCGGTGCAGCCGGGCTTTATCAACACCAACATTTTCACCAGTTCGCTGGACATGCCCGACGAACTGGAAGTGCAGGCCAAAGGGGCCATCGCCATGATGTCGCAAAGCGCGCAGCCAGTGGCGCGCGGTGGGCAGGCCGATGACATTGCGCAGGCCGTGCTGTTTCTGGCGAGCGAGGCGGCGAGTTTCGTCACGGGCACGTCGCTGATCGTGGATGGTGGCATTACCATTGGGCCACGGCACAGCTGGGACCCCGCCATGCCCGGCCTGTTCGACGCGCTGCAACAAATGGCGGATGGCGCGAAAAACGCATGACGCCCATCGCGGGCAAGGTTCCCACCCGCCTCGCCCTGTTCAACGGGCTGGGCAGCGTGGCCTATGGCGTGAAGGACAGCGGCTTCGCCACGTTTCTGCTGCTGTTCTACAATCAAGTGCTGGGCATGGATGCGCGGCTGGTGAGCCTGGCGCTGTTGATTGCGCTGGTGTTCGACGGGCTGATCGATCCGGTGGTGGGCCATTTCAGCGACCGGACGCGTACGGCATGGGGGCGACGACTGCCCTTCCTCTACCTCGCGCCGATCCCGCTGGCTTTGGCATGGGTGTTCCTCTGGTCCCCGGTGGGCGAGCCAAACTTCTGGGTGCTGCTGGGATCGGCGATCATGGTGCGCGCGCTGGTGGCGATGTGCGAGGTGCCCTCGGCAGCGCTGATACCTGAGATTACCCGCGATTATGACGAGCGCACACGGCTGACGCGGTTCCGGTTTCTGTTTTCTTGGGGTGGTGGGCTGATCATGCTGCTGCTGGCCTATGGCGTGTTCCTGCCCAATGCCATGCTGGCACGCGAGGGATATCGCAATCTGGGCCTGTTTGGCGCAGGGCTGATGGCGGTGGGCGTGCTGGTTTCAGCCGTGGGGCAGCACCAGTGGGTCAAAGGCTGGCCACCGGAGCGCGCCACCGGCGGCAAGGGCGCGTTGGCCTCATTGGGGGACATCCGCGAGAGCTTTTCGCACCCCGCCTGCCTGATCGTGATGGGCGGGATTGCAGCGGCGCTGACGGCCCAGGGAATAACCTTTGCACTGTCGAACTACCTTTATTTATATATCTGGAAGTTCACGTCCACCGCGTTGCAGATGTTTCCGTTCCTGTTGTTTGCCAGCGTGATCGGCGCGTCGCTGCTGGTCGGCCCGGCGCAGAAGCGCTGGGGCAAAGTGGGCACGGTGGTGCGGATGGCACCGCTGGGCATGGTCTTCTGGGCCGGGCCGCTGCTGCTGCGCTGGCAGGGGCTGTGGGCTCCTGATGGGACGACCACTGCCTTCGCAGGGATGTTTGCCGGAACGCTGTTGTCCAACATGTTCACCGTCACCGGCACGATGACATTGTGGTCGATGGTGGCCGATGTGACCGAGGCTTCGGAAGAACAGACCGGGCGCAGATCGGAGGGTACGCTTTCGGCTGGGGCGTTTCTGGCCAGCAAGTGCGCAGGCGGGCTGGGCGTTTTCATTGCGGGGCTGCTGCTGAGCTTTGCCGGGCTGGAGGCCAATACCCCGCCCGATTCGGTCTTGCCCGAGGTGACCTACCGGCTAAGCCTTGCCTACGTGGCGAGCATTGCGGTGCTGGCGATCCTTACGGCATTGATTGTGCGCCGGTTTCCGATTGACCGCGCGGCGCACACGGCGCGGGTAGCCCGGTTAGACCAAGTCGCGCGGGCCGACCCCGATGCATCTGGACTGCATCCATAGCACTACTTAACCGAACGCTTAAGTTTCCGCTTGAATTCGCACGTGGCCCGTTGAACAGTGCCGGGCAACAAGGAGAGGCCTCATGGATTTCGAACCGACCGACCGCCAGAAGTACTGGCGTGACCGCGTCCGCCAGTTCATCGAAGACAACGTCCGCCCGCGCCACAAGGATTACAAGGCGGAGCAGGCCACGGGCGAACGCTGGAAGGTTCTGCAAACGGTTGAGCAGGAAAAGGCCAAGGCCAAGGCTGCCGGCATCTGGAACCTGTTCATGCCCCCGCGCAATGGCGGGCACCACCATGTTGAAGAGACGTTCGAGTTTGAAGGTCCGGGCCTTACCAACCTTGAATATGCGCTGTGTGCCGAGGAAATGGGCCGCATCGGCTGGGCCAGCGAAGTGTTCAACTGTTCAGCGCCCGATACCGGCAACATGGAAGTGTTCCACCGTTATGGCACGCTGGAGCATAAGGAGCAGTGGCTGCGACCGCTGATGAACGGCGAAATCCGATCGGCGTTTCTGATGACCGAACCGGCGGTGGCATCGTCTGATGCGACCAATATCGAAACCTCGATCCGCCGTGATGGCGATAGCTACGTGATCAATGGCCGCAAGTGGTGGTCATCGGGCGTGGGCGATCCGCGCTGCAAGATTGCCATCGTGATGGGCAAGACCGATTTCGAGGCCAAGCGCCACCAGCAGCAATCGATGGTGCTGATGCCGCTCGATGCGCCGGGCGTGGAGATCGTGCGCCACCTGCCGGTGTTCGGCTATGACGATGCGCCGCATGGCCACATGGAAGTGGTGATGAACGACGTGCGCGTGCCCGTATCGAACATTCTGCTGGGCGAAGGGCGCGGGTTCGAGATTGCGCAAGGACGCCTCGGGCCGGGCCGCATCCACCACTGCATGCGCACCATCGGCGTGGCCGAAGAAGCGCTGGCCAAGATGGCCAAGCGGCTGCAATCGCGCGTGGCCTTCGGCAAGCGCGTGTCCGAACAATCGGTGTGGGAATGGCGCATCGCGCAGGCCCGCATCGACATCGAGATGACGCGCCTGTTGTGCCTGAAAGCGGCGGACATGATGGACACCGTGGGCAACAAGGCTGCTGCGCTGGAAATCGCCATGATCAAAGTGCAGGCCCCTCAGATGGCGCTACGCATTATCGACGATGCGATACAGGCGCACGGCGGCGGTGGTGTTTCGGAGGACTTCGGGTTGGCCGAAGCTTACGCTCACCAGCGCACGCTGCGGCTGGCCGATGGGCCGGATGAAGTGCATGCGCGGTCCATCGCGCGGATTGAGTTTGCGCGTCATGCGGATATGCCGAGCGGGGATCGCGGGTTCAGTTCGGGTGATGTGGGGGTGGCTAGATAACAATCAGCACTGGCGCGCCCCCGCGAAGGCGGGGGCCTCAGGCCATTTACGCCACGGGTCAGTAACAACACCGAGGCCCCCGCCTTCGCGGGGGCGCACATTACTTTGATGGTTCATCCTGTTTCTGGAGTTGTCGCATGAAAGCTGCCGTCCTTGTCGCACCGGGTAGTCCGCTTGAGATCCATGATCTGACAGTCTCCAAGCCCGGCCCGCATGAAGTGCTGATCCGCACCGCCGCCTGCGGGCTGTGCCATTCGGACTTGCACTTCATCGATGGAGCCTATCCGCACCCCGTGCCAGCCGTGCCGGGGCATGAGGCTGCAGGCATTGTTGAAGCGGTGGGCAGCGAAGTGCGCACGGTGAAAGTGGGGGACGCGGTTGTCACCTGCCTTTCGGCGTTCTGCGGGCACTGCGAATATTGCGTGACCGGGCGCATGGCATTGTGCCTTGGAGCAGAAACGCGGCGCGGGGCGGGCCAGCCCCCGCGCCTGACGCGCAGCGATGATGGCAGTACGGTCAACCAGATGCTCAACCTTTCGGCCTTTGCCGAGCAGATGCTGGTGCATGAACACGCGTGTGTGGCGATCAATCCCGACATGCCGCTGGACCGCGCCGCCGTGATCGGCTGCGCGGTGACGACCGGCGCGGGCGCAGTGTTCAACGCGGCCAAGCTGGTGCCGGGCGAGACGATTTGCGTGGTCGGCTGCGGCGGGGTGGGCCTTGCCACGATCAACGCGGCAAAGATTGCAGGAGCTGGCCGGATCATTGCGGTCGATCCGATCGCCGAAAAGCGCGAACTGGCCATGAAACTGGGCGCGACGGATGTGATGGATGCAGGGCCGGATTCCGCCGCACAGATCGTGGAAATGACCAAGGGCGGTGTGCATCACGCCATCGAAGCCGTAGGCCGTCCGGCATCGGGCGATCTGGCCGTGGCAACACTGCGGCGTGGCGGCACGGCGACGATCCTTGGCATGATGCCGCTGGCCCACAAGGTAGGCCTTTCGGCGATGGACCTGCTTTCGGACAAGAAGCTGCAGGGCGCGGTAATGGGGCAGAACCGCTTCCCGGTGGACCTGCCGCGTCTGGTGGATTTCTACATGCGCGGGCTGCTCGATCTCGACACGATCATTGCCGAGCGCATTCCGCTTTCGGCCATCAACGATGGGTTCGAAAAGATGAAGCAGGGCCATTCCGCCCGTTCGGTGATCGTGTTCGACCAATGAGCGAGGCTCCGATGGATGCCCAAACGGCCTTCACCGGGACGGTAACGCCCGAGGGAGCGGACAAGCTGGACGAAGCGGCGCTGACCCGCTGGTTCGAGGAACATGTCGAGGGTTTTGCGGGGCCGCTGACGGTTTCGAAGTTCAAGGGCGGGCAATCGAACCCGACCTACAAGATCGAAAGCCCGTCCGGCCCTTATGTGCTGCGGCGCAAGCCTTTCGGCAAGTTGCTGCCCTCTGCCCATGCAGTGGACCGGGAATACAAGGTGCAAGCGGGGCTGCATGGCGCCGGCTTTCCGGTGGCGCGGCAATATGGGCTGTGCACCGACGAGAGCGTGATCGGATCGTGGTTCTATGTGATGGGCTGCGTCGATGGGCGCACGATCTGGGACGGGGCGATGCCGGGCGCGACGCCCGAGTTCCGCCGCGCCACGTACGACGCGATGGTCGATACGCTGGCGGCGTTGCATGCGGTGGATGTCGAGGCGGCGGGGCTTGGCGATTATGGTAAGCCGGGCAACTATTTCGGGCGGCAGGTGGACCGCTGGACCAAGCAGTACCACCTGTCCGAGACCGAAACGATGCCCGAGATGGAGCGGCTGATCGAATGGCTGCCCGCCACCTTGCCCGAACAGACCCGCACCAGCGTGGTCCACGGCGATTACCGCATCGACAACATGATCTTCCATCCCGCCGAGGCGCGCGTGGTGGCGGTGCTCGATTGGGAGCTTTCGACACTGGGCGATCCGCTGGCGGACTTCACCTATTTCTGCACAGCGTGGGTGCAGGACAATGCGGGGCGTTCAGGCGTGCAGGATGTTGATCGCAAGGCATTGGGCATTCCCGAACTGGACGAGGTTGTAGCCCGCTATTGCGCGCAGACCGGGCGCGAGGGGCTGCCGAACCTTGATTGGTATATCGGCTACAACTTCTTCCGCCTTGCCGCGATCATTCAGGGGATCAAGAAGCGGGTGATTGATGGCACGGCATCGAGCGCCCATGCCAAGGCGATGTCGGAACGGGTGAAGCCGCTGGCCGAACTGGCGATGTGCTTTGCGGTGAAGGCTGGGGCCTGATACGGGCAGCCCGATGGAACGGCGGCTGAAAGTCTATTTCGATGGCGGCTGCCGCCCCAATCCGGGCCGGATCGAGGTGGCCGCTGTGCTGCGCGGTGTGGCGCACGTGCGCGATGATCTGGGTGACGGCACAAACGGTGATGCTGAGTGGCTGGCGCTGATTCATGCACTGGAATGCGCGCTGGCAAGCGGCGCGGTGGCGTTCGATCTAATCGGGGACAGCGTATCGGTGATCGATCAGGCTAATGGGCGCATGAAGGCGCGGTCGGGGGCGGATCGGGCGCATCTGGCGCGGTTTCAGGCTTTGGCTGCGAGCCGTGCGCCTGTGCGCGTGCGCTGGATCAAGCGGGCGCAGAACCTTGCCGGGATTGCGCTGAACGCGCGGCATCCGAGGTAACGCCCCCTCCGCCCCGCAACTCCGCTCAACCTGAGCCTGTCGAAGGGTGGATGAATGCACGCGCTGCGCCTGCGTCCTTCGACAGGCTCAGGGCGAGCGGGATTGGGGAGACTTGGTGTTCAACCTCTGATTTCGTCATTCCCGCGCAGGCGGGAATCCAGCGCGCAAGCGTGGGAACTGGATTCCCACCTTCGCGGGAATGACGAAGTTTCAGGTCAAATCAAGCCGCTTCGGCCTTCGCCTCCGCCCGCTCTGCATTCAATGCTTCGGCCAGCAGGAACGCCAGTTCGATGGACTGGGCTGCGTTTAGGCGTGGGTCGCAGTGGGTGTGGTAGCGGTCGGCGAGGCCCTCTTGCGTGATCGCGATGGCGCCGCCGGTGCATTCGGTCACGTCCTGCCCGGTCATCTCGATGTGGATGCCGCCCGCGTGGGTGCCTTCGGCGCGGTGGACGGCGAAGAAGCCCTTCACTTCGGTCAGGATGCGGTCAAACGGGCGCGTCTTGTAGCCGTTGTCGGCCTTGATCACGTTGCCGTGCATCGGATCGCAAGACCACACCACCGGGTGCCCTTCGCGCTTTACCGCGCGGACAAGCGGGGCAAGGCCGGCTTCGACCTTGTCATGCCCGAAGCGGCTGATCAGCGTGATGCGGCCTGCCTCGCGCGCGGGGTTCAGCGTATCGAGCATCTTAAGCAGCGCGTCCGGCGTCAGCGACGGGCCGCACTTCATGCCGATGGGATTGTGCACCCCGCGCAAGTATTCGACATGCGCCGACCCTTCAAAGCGCGTACGGTCACCGATCCACAGCATGTGCGCGCTGGTATCGTACCAGTCACCAGTCAGCGAATCCTGCCGCGTCATCGCCTCTTCATAGGGCAGCAGCAGAGCTTCATGGCTGGTGTAGAAGCTGGTGCCCTGAAGCTGCGGCACGGTACGGGGATCGACGCCGCAGGCTTCCATGAAGTCCAGCGATTCGCCGATCTTGTCCGCCATTTCGGCAAACTTCGTGGCCCACGGGCTCTTGCCGATGTGATCGAGCGTCCACTGGTGAACCTGCCGCAGATTGGCATAGCCGCCGGTCGAGAAGGCGCGCAGCAGGTTCAGCGTGGCCGCTGCCTGGCTGTAGGCGCGCAGCATGCGGTCAGGATCGGGGATGCGCGATTCCGGGGTAAAATCGATGCCGTTGATGTTGTCGCCAAGATAGCTTGGCAATTCAACGCCGCCGATGGTTTCGACCGGCGAGGAGCGCGGCTTGGCGAACTGGCCAGCCATCCGGCCGACCTTCACCACCGGTTGCTTGCTGGCAAAGGTGAGGACCACAGCCATCTGCAGCAGCACGCGGAACGTGTCGCGAATGTTGTTGGGGTGGAATTCGGCAAAGCTTTCAGCGCAATCGCCGCCCTGCAGCAGGAAACCCTTGCCAGCAGCCACTTGCGCCAGATCGGCCTTCAGCGCGCGCGCTTCGCCCGCAAAGACCAGCGGCGGAAAGCTCGTCAGGGTCTGCTCGACCTCGTTCAGCTTTTGCGCGTTGGGATAGGTCGGCAGATGCCGCCCTTCATATCCGCGCCATGATCCCGCAGTCCAGTTCTGTGCCACTTGTGCTTCCTTTCAAGGGGCAGGCCTTTACGCCGCCAAACCGCGAATTGCAAAGGCAGCGTTACGTTCAGGGTGATCGAGCAAATTGCTCAGGTCTTACGGGGTTTCCCTTAAGCGGCCTGACTGAAACTTTTGGTGGATCGGCGGTTAACCCCGATCATCCACCATAAGGCCGCCCGCATTCAACCCATGATCGCCTTTTGCCGTTTCTTGAGCGCGCTTTTCGGCTGCCGGTCTGGCAACATTCTGCCGTTGTCGGCGTTGGCGATCTTTGCGGTGGCCGCGCTGATTGGCGGCGCGGTGGACATTAGCCGTGGCTGGCGGGTGCAAACGCGGTTGCAGGCGGCGTGCGATGCCGGAGTGCTGGCCGGGCGGCGTGCCGTTACCTCCAACGGGCTTGATGCGACGGCTACCGCGCAGGGCGAAAACTACTTCCATGCCAATTTCAATGCCGACAAGCAGGACGCTGGGGAAACGACGTTCCAAATGACAACGGCAGACCGCGGCAGCACGATCGAAGCAGTGGCGACGACCACACTGCCGCCGATCATGATGCAATTGTTCGGCTTTGCCGGATTTGATCTGCGATCAACCTGCACTGCCTCGATGGAAGTGGGCAACAGCGATATCATGATGGTGCTCGACACCACCGGATCGATGACAGCAGCGCTCTCTGGCAGTTCGCAGACGCGCATACAGGCGCTGCGCGCGTCGATGGTCAGCTTCTACGATACCGTAACGGCTGCCGCATCAGGCACCAGCGCGCGCATTCGTTATGGCTTTGTCCCTTACAGTTCCAGCGTGAACGTGGGCGCCCTGATCCGCGACCGCGATCCTGACTATCTGGTTGATAGCTGGACCTACCAGTCCCGCCGCGCGATCCGCCGGACCGACGGATCGTTTCGTCAATGGGAATATCGCCCGCTGACATTCGATGTCAGCCAATACAAGAACTTCGCCACGGCAAGCACCAATACCGGCACCAACGGTGCCGCCGTTTCCTCACGCTGGAAAGGGTGCATCGAGGAGCGATCAACCGTTTCGGAAGAATCCTTCACGTGGTCCTCTCAGGCGGGGTTTACACCGGAAGGGGCAAACGATCTTGATATCGACAATGCACCCGATGGCACCAACGCCACACGGTGGGCACCGATGTGGCCGGAAGTCGCCTATATCCGCACCTTCACCGACTCGCGCGGCAATGTTTACATGAACAACGCGCTGCCTTCACCAACCGGGCAACAAGCGCTTTCGTTCTGCCCGTCCCCCGCCCGGCTTTTGGGAGAAATGGAGCGGGCTGCCTTCTCTGCCTATGCCGACGCACTCGTGCCTGAAGGGGCCACCTATCACGATATCGGGCTGATTTGGGGGGCGCGGCTGATGTCGCCCACAGGCATATGGTCGGACAATGTGCTCGAACGCCCGCTCAATGGCGGCGAGGTTTCTCGCCACCTGATTTTCATGACCGATGGCGAAATGGCGCCCAACTGGTCGATCCAGTCATCGTGGGGCATGGAGTATCATGATCGCCGCGTGACCGACGATGGCGTGAGCAACCAGGCACAGCGGCACAACTCGCGCTTTCTGGCGCTGTGTGAAGCGGTGAAGGCCAAGGGCATCCGCTTGTGGGTGATCGCCTTTGCCGCCGGGATGACCGCAGAGCTTGCGACATGCGCGTCCACCGACAGCGCCTTTACCGCATCGAATGCCAGCCAGCTTGAACAGGCGTTTCAGGATATCGCCAAGCAAGTGGGCGAACTGCGGGTGGTGAAATGATCCGGCGCGGCCTGATACGTAACAGCGATGGCGCGACGATTGTGGAATTTGCCATCGTTTTGCCGCTGTTCCTGGTGTTCCTGATCGGCATCATGGACGTGGGCCAGATGGTCTATGGCAAATCGGTGCTGACTGGCGCGGTGCATCGCGCCGCCCGCGCCTCTGCCACGGAAACGCGCAACATAAAGCTGGCCGATGATTCAGTGCTCGATGCCATCAGACCGGTCCTGCCCGGAGTGACCATCGAGACAAAGCGCACCAGCTACTACGATTTTGCCGACGTGGGCCGGTCGGAAAAATGGAACGATGCCAACGGCAATTCGCGGTGCGACAACAACGAAGTCTACACCGACGAAAATCGCAACGGCCAGTGGGACGAAGATATTGGCAAGGCCAACGATGCGGGCAATGCCAATGATGTGGTGGTTTACCGTGTGACCGCCCGGTTCGACCCGGTGTTCAAGGTGCCCTTCGCGCCGCAGCGCTGGTCACAGCGGAGGCTCACGGCCACGGCAGTGGTGAAGAACCAGCCCTTTGGCAATCAGACAGACTATGGATCGACTGCAGGGAGTTGCGCATGATCCGGCGCTTTCGCCAAATCCGCCCACTGGCCGACATTGTCGGCGATACGCACGCGGTCTCGGTCATGGAATTTGCGCTGGTGATGCCGCTGTTTATGACGCTGGGCATGTATGGCGCAGAAATCGCGTGGCTGAATGCAACGGCGCTGGAAGTGAGCCAGGTGGCGGTATCGATGGCCGACAACGCATCGCGCATCGGCCAGACCGACAATAGCGGCGTTACGCCCACAATCAGCAGCAGCGATGTAGAATCCGTGCTCGATGGCGCGCTGGAAGAAGGTGCTTCGGCCAATATTGATGACAATGGCCGGGTGATCCTGTCCAGCCTTGAGGGCCACCCAGTAACCGGCAAGCAATACATCCACTGGCAGCAATGCAAGGGCAAAGGCAAACAGAAATCTAAGCGCGGCAAGGCGGATGCCAGCGGTGAGCTGTTTTCATCCATAAAAAACGGCCTGCTGATGGGCGGCAAGACCATCAAGGCACCCAACGGTGGCGCGGTGATGGTGGCTGAAGTTTGGTACGAATACAAAGGCCTGTTCGGCACGCTGTTTATCGACAAGATCATGATTCACGAAGAAGCAGCAGTCATCGCCCGCGACGACCGCAGCGTGGACAACGGCCTGACGGGGAACGACAAGAAAAACGCTTGTTAGGTAGAGGGTGGGGCCGGGCAGCCGGGGCGATAGCTTTTTGCCGACTTCGAGAGTGACTTTTATGGCAGAAAATGGGGGAAACTGACGTTTGCGTTCAGTCGCAAGGGCCGGTCATGGGGCAAACTCGTAGCGAGATAAACTGATCAACGATTATCTCGTGGCCAGACATTCCAAAGTGGCCGTAAGCGCCCGGAAACATCGTCTGGCGTCCGACAAACTCGATGAAAAACTGGGTTGCATCGGGGCGCGATGGCCGGGCAAATTCGGTGCGGCTCACATCCAGCCAGATCGTCGAAAGCCGCGCCTGCTCGAACTGCTCCCGCCATCCCGGTGAGCCGAAACTGTTCTCCGGCCAATCGGGAGGCTTTGTACCCTCGGGAATGAACTTCTGCCCTTCGAACTCGTCAATCCACACACCGCGATAACGGCGAGGCGCGTCCATCTTGTAACATTCGTCGGTTGGCAAAAATCCGATAGTGTTCTTGTCGATGCGATAGGTACAAGGTGATTTCCGAATCAGGACACCATTCTCGAGATCGCATCCACGCCCATTGTCCGCCTCCGCGCATGGCGTCCGGATCAATCGTGCGCGCTCCCGATCTTCGGCACGCGCATAGACCTCCGGATCAGGCCGATCGAACAGCCCGGCGCGCGCAGGACCGATAGCTAGCGGCATGACAGTCAGCATCAACGCAAAAAACCATCGAACCAACCGGGTCTCCTCCCTCGCGCGTTGACCGGGTCCTCGTGGCGATCCGATCCATGCCAGAATGCCGCAATTTTCTTAAGATGTCAGCAATTGATCGTTCCCGGAACGGCTGCATTCGCTTTACCAGAGGCTGAGACGCAACCCGGATCAAGCCCGCAACATCCCGCAACCCACCACTCAAACCCGATCAGGGCTGCTTTTCGGGCACCACTTCCAGCCGCCAGCTCTTGTCCTTCACCAGATAGCGTTGGGCCAATGCCTGCATCCGCTCAGGCGTGGTCTGGCTGTAATCGTTGAGGATCGTGCGGATTGCGGCGATCTTGCGTGGGTCGCTCGCGGCGCCTTCGAGTTGGAACATGTAGAAGCCGTTGCCGGTGCTGGCGCGGGTGATCAGTTGCTTGAGCGGTTCGGTCACGCGGCCGATTTCATCGGCGGTGGGCGGACCTGCGGCAAGGTCGGCAGCAATCTTGTCAGCCGCGGCGAAGAACGTGTCGAAATCGCCGGGGCGCAATTGCACCATGGCTGAAAGGTAACCGCCCGAGGGCAGATCGAGCGGCCAGCTTGAGCCGACTTGCGGCGCATAGCTTGCCCCGACCTTTTCCCGCATCGCATCGAACAGGCGGTTGTTGAAGATCTGTGCAAGGATTTCGAGCTGGCGGCTTTCGCGCACGCCCTGCTGCCCACCACCGGTTGGCCAAGCGACGACCGCCGCTGCCTGCGAGGGATCACCACGATGGGTCAGGACCAGCGGCTCGGCATTGTGGGCAGGGATCGTGGGCGTCAGCGGCGGTTGCTGCACGGCAGGGCGCGCGGGCAGTGCGCCAAAGGTCTTTTCCAGCGCGGCGATGGCCTGTTCGCGCGTGAAATCGCCGAACATGTCCACTTCGATCGGGCCTTGCGCCAGCAACGGCTCCCACGCCGCACGGAATCCTTCGGGTGTTACCTTTTCCAGTTCGGCCGGATTGGGCGTGGCATAGCGCGGATCGCCATCGCGCAGCAGCCAGTTCAGATCGCGGTTCAGGACCGACATCGGCGCGGAATTGTAGCTTTCGTACTGGAGCCTTGCCGCGGCCTTGGCGCGCAGAACCGGGTTGGGCTCCCACCGCGGCGTGGCCAGCTTTGCCGCCATCAGATAGAGCTGATCGGCAAGGTCGGCGGGCCGGGTATCGGCGGACAGCACGAAGGCAGTGTCATCGATGCTGAAATCAAGGCTCAGCTTGCGCCCCGTGGCCAGACGATCAAGATCATCGCGGCCCAGTTCACCAATGCCGCTATCCATCAGCGCCACTTGCCCGATGGGGCCATAGACCGCGTTCTGCGGACTGATCGCAGAATAGCCACCGCCAAAGCGTGCTTTCAGGATGATGCGCCCGGGTTCGGCATCGTTCGGCCATAGCAGAACCTTCACCCCGTTGGACAGTTCGATCTGCTCGATGCCCAAAAGGCCGATGGGCCGCGCGCTGGCCACAGTTCCGGGCGTGCCGACTGGCGGCAAATCTGAAAACTTGATCGAATTGGCCGCAACGCGGCTGCCTGATGCAGCCTCAACCGGCGCGGTCAGCACGGTGCGCAGCGCGGCTTCATCAGCCTCGCCCGCCTTTGGCGTGATCATCATCGGGCGGATCACCGTGCCGGCAAACAGCTCGCGCGTGCTTTTCAATATCGCGTCGGGTTTGAACAGCGGGATCGTGCTGCGGAAGATTTCATAGACGGTATCGGGATTGGCCACCGTTTCACGGATATCGACCGCATTGACGATATCGTCTGCCGCACGCGATCCGGCGATGGTGGATTGCGTTTCCACGCCCACCTTGAACGCCACTTCGAATTCGGCCACTTCACGGTCAATCTCTTCCTGCGAAGGCGGGGTAGCCAGCGCATCGGCGATCACGCTGCGCACATCGGTGACGGCGCTTTTCCAGTCTTCGCCCAGCGGCGTGACGGTGACGATGGTGGCATCGGCGGAGCGCGAAAGCTCTTGCTTCATCTCGTCAACCGAGGCGGCAAGATAGCTGCCCCCTGCCCGCGCGCGTCCTTCGAGACGGCGGTTGATCAGCGCCAGTCCCAAACGGCCGATCATCAAGCTCTGGTTATAGGCAACGGTATCATTCACCTTTTTCCATGGCCGCAGGATTGCCCAGTTGACGATGCGCGGCAGGTCAGGCTCCACCATCACGCGCGCTTCACCCACCGGGTTTTTCGGATCAAGCCCGGCGGGGGCAACGGGCTTTCCGAAATCAGGCTGTGGCGATTTCCTGCCCGCCACTTTCCAGCCGCCGAACCACTGTTCGATCCGCGCAACCAGTGCGGCAGGATCGGCATCGCCTGCGACCACGATCACAGTGTTGTCGGGCCGATACCACTTGTCGTGGAACGCCTTGACCTTGGCCCCATTGGCCGCTTCCAGTGTGGGCACAGTGCCGATGGGAGAGCGCGAGGACAGCAGCTGACCCTTGAAGAACAGGTTGCGCGTTTCATCCAACACGCGTGACTGGGCGCTGGTGCGCTCCCGCATTTCAGCCAGCACGATCGGCACTTCGGTCTTCACGCCGCGGTCGGTAAAGATCGGCGCGATGATCATCCCGGACAGGAGCCGGAACGTTTCATCCAGCTTGGCCGGATCCGCCTGTGGAATGTCGAGCTTGTAAACGGTTTGGGTCGGGCTGGTTTCGGCGTTGGTATCGCTGCCGAAAGTGGCGCCAAGGCGCTGCCACGTGGGGATCGTCTCGCCTTCCTTCAGATACTTCGATTCGCGGAAGGTCAGGTGTTCGAGAAGGTGGGCGTAACCGCGCTGGTCATCGGTTTCGTACATGGACCCGGCATCGACCAGCACACGGATCGAGACCTGCTCTGGCGGCACCCCGCTGTGGCGCACGGCATAGCGCAGACCATTGGACAGGACGCCAAAGGTCCACGCCTTGTCCTGCGGCACGTCCGATCCCTGATAAAGCCACGGAACCGCGGCTTTCGTGGCGGTGGCGGCCGGTTTCGCAGGGGCCTGTGCAATGACAGGCGCCGTCGAAACCAGCAGGAGGGAGAGGAACAGGCCAAGGCGCCGGGCGCGCGGATTAAGAGATTGCATCGCCCGACTATAGGAAGCCTTCGGATGAAGGACCAGTGAATAGACCCGTTATTGTTGCGGGGTTGATGGCTGTTGCGGCGCAGCCTGTTGCGCTGGTTCTGTCTGCGATGCTGCCTGGGCAGCGCGCATCGCCTCGATTTCGGCGACGGTCTTGAAATCCACCAGTTCAACCTGAAACACGAGATCAGAGTTTGCCGGGATCGGACCAGAAGATTGCGCACCGTAACCGAGCGCCGAAGGCACGCAAAAGCGCCAGATGCTGTTCTTGGCCATCATCTGCAGGCCTTCTGAGAAGCCGGGAATTACCCCATCGACTGGGAATGCGGATTGCATGCTCTGGTCGAAAACGTCACCGTTGGCGGCAAGGTAACCGATGTAATTGACCAGCACATAATCGGCCTTGGCCGGCTTTGCGCCATCAGCAGGCTTGAGCACGAGAGAGCCAAGGCCGCTTGGCCCAGTCGATCCACACAGGCGCTGCGAGGCCGCCACAACCGGGTTGAGCGGCAAGGGTATGGCCGTGGTCGAGGGCGCTACCGGCTTTGGCGCTGGTACAGTCGCTGCTTGGGCAGGCGCTGCAATGGCAAGAAGGACAGGAGCGATGCGGCACAGGGCGCGAAGTTTTATTATCATGCCGAAGCCATAGCGGCCCTGCAACGTCTTCGCCAATGCTCAGTTTGCCTCGCTCCCAGTCCCTCGGGCCACTTGCAGTCACTTGGGCCACTTGACCCTTGGCGTGACGGGCCTACATGCAAGGCATGTTCATAGAAACCGAAACTACGCCCAACCCGGCAACGCTGAAGTTCCTGCCCGGCGAACAGGTCATGCCCACTGGCACGCGCGAGTTTACCTCGCCCGAAGCGGCTGAGGCCTCGCCTTTGGCACAGGCCCTGTTCGATCTGGGCGATGTGACGGGCGTGTTCTTCGGGCGCGATTTCGTGTCGGTCACGGCGGCTCCCGGTGTTGAATGGGCCTCGCTCAGGCCGCAGGTGCTTTCGATCCTGCTCGATCACTTCGTATCGCAGGCCCCGCTTTTTGCGCCCGGAAGCGCGGGTGACATCGCCGTTCCTACCGAAGGCGACGAGGACTTTGCCGATGATCCGGCCGATGCCGACGTGATCGAGCAGATCAAGGACCTGATCGAAACACGTGTTCGGCCGGCCGTCGCCAACGATGGCGGCGATATCATCTATCGCGGCTTTCGCGAAGGCGTGGTCTATTTGCAAATGCAGGGTGCCTGCTCGGGCTGTCCGTCGTCCACGGCTACGCTCAAGAACGGTATCGAAAGCCTGCTGAAGCACTATGTCCCCGAAGTCAGCGAAGTGCGAGCAGCCTGAATGATGCGCGTCGGGGCCTGAATGCGCAAGCTGGCGATCGACTGTGCGACGGAAGCCTGTTCAGTCGCCCTGTTTGAAGACGATGTACTTATCAGCGGCGAATCGCTTACGCTGGGCCGCGGTCATGCAGAGCGACTTGTACCGATGATTGCCGCGCTCCCCGAAAAGGGCCGTGCCGACGTGATCGCCGTGGATATTGGCCCCGGCAGCTTTACCGGCATCCGCGTGGGCCTTGCTGCAGCGCGCGCACTCGGGCTGGCGTGGAATGCGCCAGTTGCAGGGTTTGAGAGTCTGGCTTTGGTGGCTGCGATGGCAAAGTTGCAGCATCCCGGCAAAGCAATCGATGTCTGCATGATCGGCGGTCACGGCGAATGGTTCTTTCAACCCTTCGACGCCGCCGGCGTAGCTATGGCCGCGATAGTTTCGGTTCTGCCCGATGATGCCGCCTCCCGAAGCACAGCTGGCATTATTGCCGGTAGTCAATCATTTGGATTGGCACAGTATCGGCCCGAAGTGGTCGCGTTGGACCTTCGCCCTGATGCGCGTTGCTTAACACTGCTGCCGCCCGACGCATTTCAGGCTGATCCGCGACCGAGCTATGGGCGTGCCCCTGATGCGCGCCTGCCAACTGCCGCCTGACCCGGCCCGACTCCTGCGAAGAAGCTAGAGCCCATGGACGCGCCTCTTGACGATATCGACCGGATTATGGCCGTGATGGAAAGCGCCTTTCCCCCTGAATTCGGCGAAGCTTGGAACCGACGTCAAGTCATCGACGCTCTGCTTGTCGGCAATTGCCGCTATGGCCTGATCGGGGTGGACGGCAGGGCTCAAGTACCGCCAGGGCAAAATGCTGCAGGCTTCTTCATGAGCCGTGCGATTCTGGACGAAGAAGAACTACTGTTGTTTGCGATCATGCCTGAACATCGCCGCAAAGGTCTGGGACACTTGTTGCTCTCACGATATCTTTCCACTTCGAAACAGGCGGGTGTGTCGCGCGTTTATTTGGAAATGCGCAAGGGTAATCCTGCAGCTTTTCTTTATGCATCGCATGGGTTCCAACATATAGGCACGCGACCGGGTTACTACCGGACGCCTGATGCAGGTCGAATCGATGCAATCAGTCAGGAATTGACGTTCTGATAATGTGACAGGATTTGACCGATACTTGTGCCATTTCTCACATTAACCATAATTCCTTAGAAATTTTCCGGTGATAATGGTTGTGTCTTTCGTTAGGAAGACTATGAAGTGTGTTCTGGATCACCTAATCCAATCAAGGCACAGGTGACACAAAATCATTATCAAAGAAGGCCGGTTCGCAATGAGTGAAATCCAAAACGATATGCGGGAGACACTGATCACGCTAACTTCTGATATCGTCGCAGCACATGTCAGCAACAATAGCGTATCAGTAAGCGATCTGGGGACGTTGATCACAAACGTCTATTCGGCACTGGCTGGGTTGGATCAGCCCGCTCCCGTCGAAGAGCCAGCACCAGAACCTGCGGTTTCGATCCGCTCGTCTATCAAGAACGATCACATCGTCTGCCTTGAAGACGGCAAGAAGCTGAAAATGCTCAAGCGTCACCTTGCAACGCGCTATAACATGACCCCGGATCAGTATCGCACGCGGTGGAATCTGCCCGCAGACTATCCGATGGTGGCTCCTGCTTATGCTGAAAAGCGTCGCGAGCTGGCCAAGAAGATCGGTCTTGGCCGCAAGCCAGCACCGAAGCGCGGCCGCAAGCCTGCTGCTGTCTGACAGGCACCGATCTGCCCGCAATACGATTGCGCGCAGTTGAAGATTTGGCCCGTCAGTCTATAGACTGGCGGGCCGATCCTTTTTTGATGAGTAGACAGTGCACCAGGCGATCGACATTGAAGCTCTCTGCGCCGAGCGTGGCCTGCGCATAACGGACCAGCGCCGCACGATTGCGCGCGTCTTGTCTGAAAGTGAAGATCACCCTGACGTGGAAAAGCTGCACGAGCGCGCATCAGCAATCGATTCGCGCATTTCAATCGCGACAGTCTACCGCACGGTTCGCCTTTTCGAAGAAGCTGGCATTCTTGATCGTCACGATTTTGGTGATGGCCGTGCCCGCTATGAGGCTACGCCCGAAGCGCATCACGATCATCTGATCGATGTCGAAACCGGCAAAGTGATCGAATTCGTCGATCCCGAACTCGAACAGCTCCAGCGCCAGATTGCCGAAAAGCTTGGCTATCGGCTCGTCGATCACCGCATGGAGCTTTACGGCGTTAAGCTTGAACGCGACAACTGACGCCTTCGGCCGCCCCACCATCTCGCTTCGTGGACGGCTGCGTATTGGCGTGCGGCTTGCTGCAATGCTGCTTTTGCTGATCGTCTGTGTGCCGCTTTACTATCTGTGGCGCATAACCCGGCTACACAACCCATGGCCGCGCCTGTTTCTGGGCGGCATTGCATGGATTTCTGGCGCCCAGATCCGCATCAATGGCCAGAAAGTGCGTGGAGGGGCCTTCCTGCTTTCCAACCACGTCAGTTGGCTCGATATTCCCGTCATTGCTCACGCCAGCGGCAGTGCCTTTATTGCACATTCCGGGCTTGCGGAAATCGGCTTGCTCAAATGGCTGTGCGAAATGAATGATACGGTGTTCGTTGCGCGAAATGACCGGCGCACCGTTCACACGCAAGTTGCCGTGGTCCGCGCTGCGCTAACCGATACTGGCGCGTTGACCGTGTTTCCAGAGGGCACCACCAGCGATGGGCTTGGCCTGCTGCCGTTCAAGTCTTCGCTACTCTCTGCGCTTGATCCCCCGCCACCGGGTATAGCCATTCAGCCGGTATGGGTAGATTACGGACCTGATGTGGCCGGTATGGCTTGGGTGGGAGAGGAACATGGCGTCGACAATTTCCTGAAGATACTTGCCCGCCGCAAATCCATCCCCGTCACAGTCTGCTTCCTACCGCCTTTGTCCGAACAGGAAACCGCCAACCGCAAGACCATGGCCGCCGCCGCACGCGAGCGTATTCTTGGCGCAATGGGCAATCCAACCGGAGCGGCGCGTTAGACAAAGCGACCCAAATCCAGTATCGGCCCGGCCCATGGCCACCAATCCTGCCCCCAAGACCTTCCGCGTCAAAAGCTTCGGCTGCCAGATGAACGTCTATGACGGCGAGCGCATGGCCGAACTGCTGGGCGCCGAAGGCATGACAGCGGCGGCAGAGGGCGATGACGCTGATCTTATCGTCCTTAATACCTGCCATATTCGCGAAAAGGCGACCGAGAAGGTCTATTCCGACATCGGCCGCATCAACAAGGAATGGCGCCGCGATGATGGCACCAGCCCGATGATCGCGGTGGCGGGCTGCGTCGCTCAGGCAGAGGGCGAGGAGATCATGGCCCGCGCGCCCAGCGTCAAGGTCGTCGTCGGCCCGCAGTCCTATCACCGCCTGCCCGAAATGGTGGCAGACGCTGTATCGGGCAAACGCTCGACCGAGACCGATATGCCCGCCGAGGCCAAGTTTGCCGCGCTGCCCAAGCGCCGCAAATCCGGCCCCACCGCGTTCCTGACGGTGCAGGAAGGCTGCGACAAGTTCTGCACTTATTGCGTGGTGCCCTATACCCGTGGCGCGGAAATCAGCCGCCCTTTTGTGGATCTGGTTGAAGAAGCCAAACACCTGATCGCAGGCGGCGCGCGGGAAATCACGCTGCTGGGCCAGAATGTGAATGCCTGGACCGGAGAGGATGACCGTGGCCGCCCGGTCGGGCTGGAAGGCCTGGCCCGCGCGCTTGCGGCAGAGCCGGATCTGGCCCGGATACGCTATACCACCAGCCACCCCAACGACATGACCGATGCCCTGATCGCGGCACATGGCGAGGTGGATAAGCTGATGCCGTTCCTGCATCTGCCGGTGCAAGCGGGCAGCGACCGCATTCTGAAAGCGATGAACCGCAGCCACACCGTGGACAGCTATTTGCAATTGCTCGAACGGTTCCGTGTGGCCCGTCCCGACATTGCCTTGTCCGGTGATTTCATCGTCGGTTTCCCCGGCGAAACTGAGGCTGAATTTGAAGAGACGCTAAAGGTTGTGGATGCCGTTGGCTATGCGCAGGCCTTCAGCTTCAAATATTCGCCCCGCCCCGGCACGCCTGCCGCCACCATGGCCGACCATGTGCCAGCGAGCGTGATGGACGAGCGGTTGCAGCGCCTTCAGGCTGCCCTAAACCGCGATCAGTGGGCCTTCAACAAGGCCAGCGTGGGCAAGACTTGCGAGGTTCTGGTCGAACGCAAAGGCAAGCATCCCGGCCAGTGGCTTGGCAAATCGCCGTGGCTGCAATCGGTCCATTTCTTCGGGGATGCACACATCGGAGCGCTGGTCTGGGTCGAACTGGTTGAAGCTGGTCCCAACTCGCTTTCGGGCCGTCTCGTCTAATACCCCTGTGGAATAATCGCGCAGCGTCTTGTCTGCGCAACATCCGCTCTTATGCTCTGATTCAGGCCTTCTTCTGCAAGGCCCAACGCATAAGGAGCGCATGGCCCGAAAACTCCCCCGCGTCCAAGATGAGGCGCATCACCGGCCCGATCAGCAACGCCTGGCGCAACAGCGCGCTGGAGCCGACAGGCGCGCAAGGGTGGAAGTCGAATTTGACGAACAGACCGTGCTGGGCGCGCTGTTTGGCCAGTTTGATACTAACCTTGTCCATATCGAGAACCGGCTGGGCGTTTACATTTCGGCGCGCGGCAACCGTGTCGTGATCGAAGGGCCGGACGATTCAGTCGCCCGCGCTCGCGAAGTGCTCAAAGGCATGCACCAGCGTTTGCTGTCCGGGCTGGACCTTGATTCAGGCGCCGTCGATTCGCTGATCGCGATGAGCGTGGAGCCAACGCTGGAGGGCATCATCACTGGCGCACCGGGCGGCGCTCCTCCGATCATGATCCGCACGCGCAAGAAGACCATTGTCCCGCGCTCTGCCACGCAGATCGAATATATGCGGGCGCTGGTCAGCAACGATGTGATCTTTGCGCTTGGGCCAGCGGGCACCGGCAAGACTTATGTCGCTGTGGCGCAAGCCGTGGCCCAACTGATGTCAGGATCGGTCCAGCGGCTGATCCTGTCGCGCCCGGCGGTTGAGGCGGGTGAGCGGTTGGGCTTTCTGCCCGGCGACATGAAGGAAAAGGTCGATCCCTATCTGCGCCCACTCTACGATGCGCTATATGATTGCATGCCGCCCGAACAGGTGGAACGCCGCATCGCCAGCGCAGAAATCGAAATCGCGCCAATAGCCTTCATGCGTGGGCGGACGCTCGCCGATGCGTTCGTTATCCTTGATGAAGCGCAGAACACTACGCCTGCCCAGATGAAGATGTTCCTCACCCGCTTTGGCCAGAACAGCCGCATGGTGGTGTGCGGCGACCCCAAGCAGGTCGACCTTCCGGGCGGCACGGCAGCCAGCGGACTAAACGATGCGGTGCAGCGGTTGGAAGGCGTGGAAGGCATCGCCACCGTGCGCTTCAACACCGCAGACGTGGTGCGCCACCCGATCGTGGGCCGGATTGTCGAGGCGTATGAAGGGAAGGATTCCTGATTTCGTGCGTATGGCCAGCATCCTTCGACGGGCTCAGGATGAGCGGGCTTCGACGGGCTCAGGATGAGCGGGCTTCGACGGGCACAGGTTGAGCGGGTCTCGCTTTGATTTTCTTTTTCCGCTCGTGCTGAGCTTGTCGAAGCACCCAAGCCAAGGCCTGCTTTATGACCGCACCCACACTAGAAATCGATATCGATCCCGTCTGGGGCGATGAAACCGATTGGGAGGCTCTCGCCAACCGCGCTGCGGAGGCTGCCGGCGAGATTGCCCCTGAACTCGCGCATGAAAACCTGCTGGTCAGCCTCGTGCTAGCCGACGACGATGACGTTCACACGCTGAACAAGCAGTGGCGCGCGAAGGACAAACCGACCAATGTGCTGTCGTTTCCCATGCTTTCGCGCGAAGAAGTGCTGCACGCTGCGGCCGACGAAGGCGCACCCGGTATGCTGGGCGACATGATCCTCGCCCATGGCGTCTGCACGCGCGAAGCGGCGGAAAAGGGCGTCTCGATGCAAGTCCACGCCACGCACCTGATCGTTCACGGCCTGCTGCATCTTGCAGGGTATGATCACGAACTGGGCGAGGCTGAGGCGGAGGAAATGGAGGAGTTGGAGCGGAAGACGCTTGCACTGATGGGCATTGCCGACCCATATGCAGTCGAAGATTGACCGCAAGGAGATTTGAGTAGTGCCCGAGGGCAATGAGTCCACTGGCGAAAGCCGGTCGGGAGACCCAGACAGTAGCAATCGCACGCTATGGCGTGCGATCAGAGCGTTCTTCAAAGGGCCGGACCACGACCAGTCCCTGCGCGCGCAGATCGAAGAAGCGATTGATGAGCATGAGGGCGACAAGCCCCATTCCGGCCCAAGCAACGGCGATCTGGTGCCGCTTGAACGCCAGATGCTGCGCAATCTGCTCCATTTCAGCGAACATGATGCCGATGACGTAGCGATCCCGCGCGGCGAGATAATTGCCGTTCCGGCCTCGGCAACCTTCGACGAAATCGTCGCCGCCTTTGCCGACAATGGCCACAGTCGCCTGCCGGTCTACGGCGAATCGCTCGACGAGATCATCGGCATGATCCACGTGAAGGACGTGTTCGTGATTGTTGCCGGCATGCTCCTGTCCAACAAGCCTGCGCCCAAGGACTGGACCAGCCTAATGCGCCAGCCATTGTTCGTGCCGCAGGCGCGGGGCGCGCTTGACGTATTGGCGGACATGCGCAGCAAGCGTACACATCTGGCTGTGGTTATCGACGAATACTCCGGCACGGATGGCATCATCACCATCGAAGACCTCGTCGAGGAAATCATCGGCGAGATTGAGGATGAGCATGATGATGCTCCGCAGGAACTGCTGCAACGCATTGATCCCGATACGTGGGATGCCGATGCTCGCGTCGAACTCGATGATGTTGCCGAAACGATCGATCCGCGTCTTGCCGAAGTGGAAGAAGACGTGGATACGCTCGGAGGGCTTGCAGTGGTATTGGCTGGCGAAGTTCCGAAAGTGGGGCGTGTTCTCGAACATGCCAGCGGTTGGCGGCTTGAAGTGACAGGGGGCGATGAACGCCGCCTAACCCGGCTACGGCTGCATGCTCCGCGCGCCACCACGGCGATTGAAGAATAGGACGATAAGATGATTCGCCGCCTTCCCCCTTTGCGATCGCTCGAGGCGTTCATTCGCGTCGTGCGCGCAGGGTCGGCCAAAACCGCCGCGGCAGAACTCGCGCTAAGCCCATCGGCTCTGTCACGCCGCCTTGGCGCGCTTGAAGATTTTATCGCCAAGCCGCTTTTTGAACGCAAACATCAGGCGCTGAAGCTGACCGAAGAGGGCCAGCAGCTTTATGATGCTGTGGCGCCCTTGATCGATGAGATGGCAGACCGGGTGGACCGCCTGATCGATACCGGCAAAGTCATGCGCCTGCGCCTTGGCGTGCTGCCGCTGTTCGGCAGCCAGCGCCTGTTCCCGCGATTGGGTGAATTGCGCCGCCTGCACCCGCAATTGCACATCGATATCGATTCGGGCCACGCCGCCGAAACCAAGCTGGGCGATACCATTGATGCGGCCATCGTCCTGTCCGAAGGGCCGGACGCTTCGCTCCATTCGGTCCGGCTCGATCACAACCGTGTACACGCGATCACGTCGGTCGCAATGGCCGAGGAACTGGGTGATCGGCCTGATATTGCCAAGCTTTCGAAACAGACGTTCCTTGTCCACAACGATTTGCCGATGAGTTTTGAGGCGTGGAAGAAAGCCCTCCACCTTGAAAAGCTGGAGCCAGCCGCCATCGACCACTTTGATTCAGGCCAGCTGATTCTTGAAGCCGCTGCGCAAGGCCTCGGCATCGCGATCATGCATGACGATCACTACACGCGCAGCCATGATTCCCGGCTTGCCCGGCTCTATGACATCGATGTCGACAGCCCCTATTCCTACTGGTTCGTCTGCCGCCCCCGCGCCTTGCAATCACGCCCGGTGCGGCTGTTCCACGAATGGATGCTCAAAGCCGGGCTCTGATTTTCGCTGATTGACTGCTTGAGCTGGCTTTTATACTGGCCCACTTGCCCCGGAACTGAACGCGCGCAAGCCGCGCTTGCGCTGCCAGGCTGCAAAGTTTCCGCCTGCAACAACCGTCAGTCCCGGATGGCATGGCAGGTTGTAAACATAGGCCTGCGCCATGACCCAGCCCCTGCCTGTGACCCGCACCCTGATAGCGCGGCGCACATATTCCGACCGTCCGCGATTGCGCGGATTGTACGTTTCATAGGTATCAAGGGACCTCAAATGACGCGCCGAAAATCGTGGTCCGCTACGATATAGGCGCCCCGCAACTCTACCACGGCCTGCACATAGCACCGGATACCAGCCATCGGCGCACCGCGCCGCGCGCAAGGCTCCGCGAACCGTTGCTCGCAAGCCGCCCTCCATCAGAGGCAGCATGGTGCGGTTTACCGGATTGTCGTGATCCTCGCTGAGCGTTCCGTAGAAAAAGAACCACGTTCGGTGCATGGCCGCGTTCTGGCTGGCGTCAGTGGTGGCAAGCCAGCGCTTCGACCACGTCTTCGAGCCGGGCCGGATCACCCACGGCGATTACATGGCCGTCCGATCCAGCGTGAAGCGGATCGCCGTTCCAATCCGCCATCGTTCCCCCTGCCCCTTCAACGATAGGAACGAGCGCGGCCCAATCATGCAGCTTCAGGCCCGCTTCGCACACCACATCAAGCTGCCCGGTGGCCAGCATGGCGTAGTTATAGCAATCACCACCCATCACCATGCGCTTGTGATCGGTCTTCGCCGCAAGGCCCATGAAGTGCGCACCATCATGGTCGTCAAAATAATGCGGCCCGGTGGTTGCCAGCGTGGCATCAGACAGATCACGGCAAAGGCGCGTGCGCACCGGGTTGCCGTTCAGCGTCGTGGGTTTGCCCATCGCCCCAACCCAGCGTTCACCGGTGATCGGCTGATCGAGCACGCCGAGCACCGGAAACCCTTCCACCACCAGCGCAATCAGCGTGCCGAAGATTGGCCGACCGGCAAGGAAACCGGCCGTGCCATCAATCGGGTCGAGCACCCAGCTACGCCCTGATGAGCCTGCGGTCGATCCGAACTCTTCGCCGATCACCGTATCGCGCGGCACTTCTGCGGTAAGGATGCGGCGCATGGCTTCTTCGGCCTCACGATCCGCCAATGTTACCGGCGTAGCATCGCCTTTGCGCTCTGCCGCAACAGTGCGGAAATGCGGGCGGATGGCCGCAGCTGCCGCATCGGCGAGCCGCATGGCGATGGCGATATCCTGATCAAGCTTCATGGCACGGCTGTGCATCCCACCCTTGGCAAGGTCAACCCGAAGTGGATAAATTGCAGCATGGACAAGACGCCAACCACCAATTCAGACCGTAGTGACTTCAGACACAGATGCGACGGCTGATGATCCCTAGATCGTCACCAGTAACAATGGTGGGGGCACCTTCGCAGTGGCACGAAGCAGCAGGTGGAATGCGGATAGATTGCCCGGTGTAGATCGCGCCATCGCTTCACCCAATGCCACGCGCGACGGGCAGCCCATTTCCTACAGTCGCGCCCCGTCGGCCGATCTCGAACGCTGGATCGGTCGCTTTTATGTGACCATCGTCGATACACCAGCCGACCATCAGCTCGATTGCGGGCTGTTGAGCGATTTTGCCTGCATCCGCATTCAACTGCGCGGGCAGTGGCAGGCGAAAACCGCCGATGGGATCAAGACCGCTGATAACGCCGCGCTGCTGTTTGGCCCGCAATCGCACCGCATGCCGGTCAGCGTGGCGGGCAGCTTTACCAGCGTGGGCGCCTTTCTGCGGCCGGGCGTGTGCCATGCGCTGAACGGTCCGAAACTGGCGGATCTGGTCGACCGGCTTGAGCATTTTGCAGATATCGGCATTCCGGGCCAGCGCTGGCTGAGGATGTTCGATCCCCAAGGTTCGCCTGAAGACTGGGTGCAGTCGATGGAATATGAAATGCGCTGCCTGATTGCAGAACGCGCCGTGCGCGAGCCTGATCCGATCTCGGCGCGGTTTGAGGCCGCAGCCTTTTCCGATCCGACCATCAGCGTTGCCAAACTGGCCGAGGATTTCGGCGTGGAGCAGCGCCGCCTTGAACGCATCGTTCGTCGCGATTTTGGCATGGCACCCAAGCAAGTGCTGCGGCGTGCGCGCGCGCTGGATATGGCTAGCCACTTGCGCGGCGTGGCCGATCATGCCGAGGCCGAAGCGATTGCGCTGCGCTATTACGATCAGAGCCACCTGATCCGCGAATTCACCGAACTGTTCGGGATGAGCCCGCGCCAATTCGTTGAACGCCCGCAACCGCTGATGACATTGGGCCTGGAAACGCGGCAGGCGCGCAGGCTGGAAACGATCCGCAGGCTGGAGCCGGGCGAGGTCAAGCCTTGGGAATGATGACTGTTGCGCGTTCCGGGCCTGCCGCCTAGGCCAGCGCCATGGCAAAGGCTGACCGTCTCGAACGTCTCGACAAGCGCCGCTCCGAACTGGAAGCGGACTATCTGGCTGCGCTGATCGCCGCGCTGGAAGTAACGGCAGCGGGCAAATGGGGCCTGTTCGATCACAACGCCGACAAGATCATGCGCGCCGCCACCGCCCCGGTGATCGCAAATCTCACGGAATTGACGGACGAGATTGCCGAAGCACGCGAGCAATTGTTCATGGAACCGTTCGCGCTGCATGATGAATTCATGGCCGCGCGGGGAAAACCGCCCGCTAACGCTGTGGGTGAGCCAAAACAGGCGCGCGCATGGCTAGAGCGGTTGAGGTTGCCTTCGAAAGAATGAAACGCCAAGCGTAGCCTATCCCAAAACGCCGCTCACTTTCAGGCTGTCGAAGGGGGCACATACAGCGCTAAATGCTTCGACAAGCTCAGCATGAGCGGATTCTGGGTTGAAACTTGCCCCAAAACCCGCTCTTCCTGAGCCTGTCGAAGGACGCACTCACAACGTCTGATGTTTCGAGAGGCTCAGGCTGCGCGGGCTTTGGAAAGCGGGACTCCGGGCCTTCGCTACCTTAATCAAACAGGCTGGAAACCGAGCTTTCATCGGCAATGCGGCGCACGGCCTCACCGATCAGCGGGGCAATCGTCAGCACGCGGATGCGGTCGGACAATGTCGTTGCCTCGGTCGGCATGATCGTATCGGTGATCACCAGCTCCTTCAGCGCCGAATTGCTGACACGCGCCACTGCGCCGCCCGAAAGCACGCCGTGGCTGATGTAGGCTGAAACGCCAGCGGCCCCAGCATCCATCAGCGCTTGCGCGGCGTTGCAAAGTGTACCGCCCGAATCGATGATGTCATCGATCAGGATGCACATACGGCCTTTTACATCGCCGATGATGTTCATCACTTCGGACTGTCCAGGCCGGTCACGCCGCTTATCAACAATCGCCAGGGGCGCGTTGTTCAGCCGCTTGGCCAAAGACCGCGCGCGGACAACACCGCCCACGTCAGGCGATACGACCATCAATTCCTGCGTGCCATAACGCGTCTGGATATCTGCAGCCATCACGGGCGCGGCAAACAGGTTGTCTGTCGGGATGTCGAAGAAGCCCTGAATCTGCCCTGCGTGCAGATCGACTGCCAGCACGCGGTCGGCGCCCGCTTCGGTGATCAGGTTCGCCACCAGCTTGGCCGAAATCGGCGTGCGCGGACCCGGCTTGCGGTCCTGCCGGGCATAGCCGAAGTATGGCACCACCGCCGTGATCCGCTTGGCCGAGGCGCGGCGCAGCGCGTCGATGCAGATCAACAGTTCCATAAGGTTGTCGTTGGCGGGGTAGGCCGTGGACTGCACTACGAACACGTCTTCGCCGCGCACATTCTCGTGGATTTCCACGAAAACTTCTTCATCGGCAAAGCGGCGCACGCTGGCATCGGTCAGCGGAATTTCGAGATAGGCCGCAATGGCGCGGGCGAGCGGCAAGTTTGAGTTGCCAGCCATGATCTTCATGCGTGCGATTCCCTCGAATTCGATCCCCAAGCGGCCCTTAGCCCAAGATGACAGGTTTGCAACTCTTGCGGGCAATGGGCTTTGCCGCCTAGTGATTATCCTATGGCCGAAACACTCCGCATCACCCTCGCCCAGCTCAACCAGTCGGTTGGCGATCTTGCCGCCAATGCCGCGGCCATGCTCGCCGTGCGCGAAAAGGCTCGCGATGCCGATCTGATCGTCTTTCCCGAGCTGCAGCTGATAGGATACCCGCCCGAGGATTTGATCATGAAGCCCGCGCTGGTGGCGCGCGCAGCGGTGGAACTGGAAAAGCTGGCCAAGGTAACGGCAGATGGCGGCCCGGCCATGCTGGTCGGGTCGGTCTTCGTGCGCGATGGCGATTTGCACAATGGCGTTTCGCTGCTTGATGGCGGAAGCATCGTGGCCACGCGCTTCAAGTATGAACTGCCCAATTACGGCACCTTCGATGAAAAGCGCTACTTCATGCCCGGCCCCTTGCCCGAACCGGTGCTGTTCAAGGGCGCGATGCTGGGCCTGCCGATCTGCGAGGACATCTGGCACCCCGATGTCTGCCGCCATCTGGCAGAGCAAGGCGCGGAAATCTTCATTTGCGTCAACGGCAGCCCATATGAGATCGACAAGGACGTGCTCCGCATCGATGGCGTGGCCAAGCGCCGAGCGATCGATACCGGCATCCCCTTGGCCTACGTGAACCGCGTGGGCGGGCAGGACGAGCTGGTTTTTGATGGTGCCAGTTTCGTCGTCGGTCCCGAAGGCGCGCTGTGGGTGCAGATGCCCGATTGGGAGGAATCCATCGTCTCTACGGTCTGGACTCAAACCGCGCGCGGCTCAGGCTCGCGCTGGCGGTGTGAGGCGGGCGAAGTCCACGATCTGGCCGAACATCCCGAGGACATCTACTGCGCCATGGTTCTGGCCCTGCGCGATTATGTGAACAAGAACCGCTTCTCGGGCGTGGTGCTCGGCCTTTCGGGCGGCATCGATTCGGCCATCTGCGCGGCCATTGCGGTCGATGCGCTGGGCGCGGATCGCGTGTGGTGCGTGATGATGCCCAGCCGCTATACCAGCACGGAAAGCCTTGAGGACGCCGAAGGCTGCGCCAATATGCTCGGCGTGCGGCTTGATACCGTGCCTATTTCCCCCGCTGTCGATGCCTTCGATGGCATGCTCGCCCCGGTCTTTGTCGGCAAACAGCCCGACCTTGCCGAAGAGAATATCCAGTCACGCATCCGCGGCGTCACGCTGATGGCGTTGTCGAACAAGTTCGGCCCGATGCTGGTCACCACTGGCAACAAGAGCGAGATGAGCGTGGGCTACGCCACGATCTATGGCGACATGAACGGCGGCTACAACCCGCTAAAGGATGCCTACAAGACCACCGTCTTTGCCGTGTCCGAATGGCGCAATCACAATCGCCCCAAGATCGGCCTCGGACCTGATGGCCCGGTGATGCCACAGCGCATCATCACCAAGCCACCCAGCGCCGAACTGCGCCCGGACCAGAAAGATTCGGATTCGCTGCCACCCTATGATGTGCTTGACGCGATCCTGCTGGGGCTGGTGGAAAACGAGAAGAGCGTCGATCAAGTCGTTGCCGAGGGGCACGACCGCGCCACCGTGGTCCGCGTGGAACGTCTCCTCCACCTTGCCGAATACAAGCGCCGTCAAGCTCCTCCGGGCGTGAAGCTGGGCGCGCGCAACTATGGCCGTGACCGGCGCTATCCGATCACTCACAGCTTCCGCACGGGCTGACCTATTTGCGAACGATTCTCATTGACGCATCGGAGCGCCTGACTTAGCTTGCGAATCGTTCGCAACAAAGGATGCGCCATGCCTGCTCAAAACCCGCCCAGCGAAACCTCCGCCCGCTTCTCGTCCATGATCGAAAGCATGGCCCGCCCCCACGATGTGCGCGGCCTTTCGCTCAAAGGCCTGCACATGGTCATGGCCATGCGCCTGTGCGCCCTGTTCGATGCAGCAGGGCAAGACCCGGTGCCCGATCTTGCGCGCCGCTATCGCAGCATCGAAGCTGCTTTTGCAGTCCACGGCCTTGTCCAAACGATCAAGCAGGTCTGGCCAGAACCGTTTTTGGTCAATCGCCCCTGCTGCCACGCGATGACCCCGGATGAAGTGACGCTGGCGGCCCTCGCCCGCACAACCCGCGCCGGAAACCGCGATGCCTTCACCGCCGCCATAGCCGGATTCGTCCGCGCCGAACGCCACGAAGCGCTTTACAACGCCACGATCCACGCGGTGGCTCTCCTGCCATAAGCGCCCGCCCTTCCCCTGGAACGCCGCCCGCGCTAGGGCGGCAGGCATGACCACGGTAACCCGCTTCGCACCCTCACCCACCGGCAAACTCCACGTGGGCAACGTCCGCACCGCGCTGCACAACTGGCTGCTGGCCAAGAAGAGCGGCGGCAAATTCCTGCTGCGCATCGACGATACCGATGCAGAGCGCAGCCGCGAAGAACACGTCGACGCCATCCGCGCCGATCTGGCATGGCTGGGCCTTGATTATGACGGCGAAGAACGCCAGTCCCTGCGCACCGACCTCTACGAGCGTGAATTCCAGCGCCTTGTCGAAGCAGGCCGCATCTACCGCGCCTATGAAACCGCGCAGGAACTCGATCTCAAGCGCAAAGTCCTGCTCGGCCGTGGCCTGCCGCCGATCTATGATCGCTCAGCGCTCAAGCTGACCGAGGCCGACCATGCCACCAAGGCCACCGCCGGCGAACGTCCCCACTGGCGCTTCCTGCTCGATCACGATCAGCCGATCACCTGGGACGATGGCATTCGCGGGCCGCAAAGCTTCGACCCACGCCAGATGTCCGATCCGGTCATTCGCCGCGCCGATGGCTCATGGCTCTACATGCTGCCTTCCGCGATTGACGACATCGCCATGGGCATCACAGATGTGCTGCGCGGCGAAGACCACGTGTCGAACACCGCCACGCAGATCCAGATGTTCACCGCATTGGGTGCAACGCCCCCACGCTTCGCCCACGAAGCGCTGCTGACCGGCAGCGAAGGCAAGCTCTCCAAGCGCCTCGGCGCACTCGGCATGGCTGATTTCCGCGAACAGGGCATTGAACCCGAAGCCATCGTCACGCTATTGGCGCGCCTCGGCACATCCGATCCGGTTGACCCCTCGCTTGATGCCACCGCGCTGGCCGCCAGTTTCGATCTGTCCCGCTTCGGTCGTGCACCAGCCCGCTTTGACGAAGCCGACCTGCATCGCGTCAACGCCCAGATCGTCCATCGCCTACCCTACGCCCGCGTCGCGCATCTTCTGCCGCAAGGCATGGGCGAGGCCGCTTGGGACGTAATCCGCGCCAATGTCGCCCATATCAACGAGGCGAACGACTGGTGGCAGGTGCTCACCGGCCCGGTCACCCCGCCCGCGTTTGATGACGAGACGCGCGCATTCCTTGCGCAAGCGGCGCAGGCTGCAACCACGCTGGATTGGAAGACCGATCCATGGCGCGCACTCACTTCGGCGCTCAAGGACAGCACTGGCCGCAAGGGCAAGGCCCTGTTCTTGCCCCTGCGTCAGGCTCTCACCGGGCAGGACCACGGCCCCGAAATGGCCGCCCTGCTCCCCCTGATCGCGCAGGATGAAGCCGTGCGGCGGCTGTCCGCTTAAGGCCCCCCACCCCACCTCAACTGCGTCCCCGCGCAGGCGGGGACCTCGTGCCTGTTACAAAGCTTCTCGTAAACGGCCCGAGGCCTCCGCCTGCGCGAGGGGGCAAAGCGTCGAAGGACGCAACAAGCAAAAGGGGCGGCAGCCCATCGGCCCCGCCCCTTCAACTCAAACGCTAAAACCTGTTCAGGCAGCGACGATCTTCGCTTCCTGAATGACGCCCGGCGTCTTCGGCGGCTCACCCTTGGGCAGCGCGTCCACGTGTTCCATGCCGCTCTCGACCACACCCCACACGGTGTACTGCTTGTCGAGGAAACGCGCATCGTCAAAGCAGATGAAGAACTGGCTGTTGGCCGAATGCGGCGCGCTGGTGCGGGCCATCGAGCATACGCCGCGCACATGCGGTTCGGCGTTGAATTCGGCCTTCAGGTCAGGCTTGCTCGACCCGCCCATGCCGGTACCATCGGGGCAGCCGCCCTGCGCCATGAAGCCGGGGATCACGCGGTGGAACTTCACGCCGTTGTAAAAACCTTCACCCACCAGTTCCTTGATCCGGTCCACGTGGCCGGGGGCAAGATCGGGGCGCAGCTTGATCACAACGTCACCGGTTTCGAGTGTCAGTACGAGATTTTCGTCAGCCATTTGTCGCAGTCCTTGTTGTCTTGCAGGCCGATATAGTGGTTCGCGAAATAAAGTCACGCATAGCTCGCCCGAGCGGTTGCAATTGACGCCTCAGTGGGTAACCCCGCCCTTATGCAGCGCGACGAAGACATCATCGAAACCCTGCTCCCCGAAGCGGCCACCGACGCGCCGACAGCAGAACCTGTCCGCAACGCTGAAAGCCTGGACGAGGAATACAATACCCTGCGCCCCGGCTTCGTGCGCAAGGTGGTCGATGCGCTGGAATCAGGTGACGACGAGAAAGTCTACAACCTCGTCGAACCGCTGCACCCGGCAGACATCGCCGACCTTTTCGAACTGATCGACCAGCAGGACCGTGTCTTTCTGGCGCGCGCCATTTCGGATTTGCTCAGCGGCGAAGTGATCGCCGAACTCAACGATTATGTGCGCGAATACCTCGTCGAGGAGCTGGAACCCGAAGAGGTTGCCGAACTTGCCGAGCAGATGGAGACGGATGACGCCGTCGCCCTGATCGAGGACATGGACGAGGAGGACCAGCAGGCCGTCCTCGCCGAGATGGAGCCGGAAGACCGCGCCGCCATCGAATCCGCGCTGTCCTACCCCGAAGAAACCGCCGGCCGCTTGATGAGCCGCGATCTGATCGCCGTGCCCGAAGCGATGACCGTGGGCGATCTGATCGATTACATGCGCCGTGACGACAACCTTCCCACCGAATTCTGGGAAGTGTTCATCGTCGATCCCAAGCACCACCCCATCGGCACCTGCAGCCTGTCATGGATCTTGCGCGCCCCGCGCAGCATCCCGCTGGCCGATGTGATGAAGCGCGATCAGACCTTGATCCCCGTCAGCATGGATCAGGAAGAAGTCGCGCTGCGCTTCCAGAAATACGCGCTGATTTCTGCCGCCGTGGTGGACGAAAGCGGCCGTCTGGTCGGCCAGATCACCGTCGACGATATCGTCCACATCATTCAGGAAGAGGCGAGCGAGGATATCCTGCGCCTGTCGGGCGCAGGCGATGGTGACATCAACGAGCCGATCCTGCTCACCGTGCGCACCCGCCTGACCTGGCTGGTGGTGAACCTTGGCACCGCCATGCTCGCCGCATCGGTCGTCGGCATGTTTCAGGGCGCGATTGCCCGGTTTGCGCTGCTGGCGGTGCTGATGCCGATCGTTTCGGGCATGGGCGGCAATGCGGGTACGCAGACGCTGGCCGTGGTCGTGCGCGCGCTGGCCACCAATCAGCTGACCAGTTCCAATACCGTGCGCATGATCCTGCGCGAACTGCGCATCGCGGCCACCAATGGCTCTGCACTGGGCCTGCTGGTCGGTAGCGCCACCGCGATCCTGTTTTCCAACCCATTGCTGGGCGCGGTGATCGGCACAGCCATGGTCATCAACAATCTGGTCGCAGGCCTTGCCGGAATCCTTGTGCCCGTTACGCTCGACCGGCTGAAAGTGGACCCGGCTGTCTCATCTGCCGTATTCGTGACCATGGCCACCGATGTCATGGGCTTCTTCTCGTTCCTCGGCCTTGCGGTGTTGAGCGGGCTGACGGGTTAGCATTCGGGTGCTTCGCCCTTCGGCAAGCTCAGGATGAGCTCAGCATGAGCGGAAATTGGAGCTGTGCCTCACCCCACCCCGCTCGTCCTGAGCCTGTCGAAGGACGCAGAACCCACCCCACCCCGCTCGTCCTGAGCCTGTCGAAGGACGCTGGCGCAACGCAAGATGCTTCGACAAGCTCAGCATGAGCGGACAATATTCGGATTTCAGGATCACCCATGCCCCTCAACATGACCAAAGTCGCCTACGGAGCCCAATCGCTGGCAGAAATCCACGAATGGTTTTCTGCCGAAGGCCGCAGGGGCGGCGCGAAATACGCCTACCTCACCACCCGCAACCGCCCCAAGCGCGCCGAAGAAATGATCGGCGGCTCGCTCTACTGGATCCACAAACACCAGCTCGTCGCCCGCTCCGAAATCGTCGGCTTCGAAGAAGCCGAAGGCGGCTACACCAACATCGTGGTCAGCACCAAACTGATCGACGTCCACCCCAAACCCAAACGCGCCCACCAGGGCTGGCGCTATCTCGAACCCGCCGACGCCCCCGCCGATCTGGCCGAGGGCGAAACTGGCGAAGTCCTGCCAGCGCAGATTGCGTCTGATCTGGCGAAGCTGGGGTTGGTTTAGGACGCGAATGCCGTGACGATACCTTTCGCGCATTGAACGACGGCCCATCTTGGGGCATGATCAGGCCATGGAGATGTCGTCATGTTGAAGGTTTCGTTTGCTCAGGTCGATGAGACCTATTTGCGCAGCAAGGTCGAAAATGGCTTTTACAGCAGCGTATCCGAAGCGATCCGCGACATGGTGCGCAAGCAGCGTGAGCGCGAACAGTCGAGTTTGCTAGCCGCACTGGAAGCTGGCGAACAGGCAATCCGTGACGGGCAGGTGTTCGACTACGATGCCGCAGCTTTTGAAAGCGCAGTAAGCCGTGGCGTAAAGGCGGCACAGGTTCCTGATGTCGGACCGCAATAAGCCCCGTCTGAAAATCACCACTCCGGCCCTTGCCGACATCGAGGATATCGCCGCTTACACCGTCAGCCAATGGGGAGAGGCGCAGGCACGGACATATCTTGCCCGGATCGACCAGACTATTCTCGCAATTGCCGATCAGCCGGAATCTGGCACACCCCGCTTTGGTGTTCCCGCCGCGATAAAAGGCCAAAAGGCCGGTTCCCACGTTGTCTTTTACCGGCTCGAAAGGCATGCCACGCTCTACATTCTGCGCATCCTGCACGAGAGCATGGATCACGGACGGCATTTGGGTAGCGAAGGATCCGTCAAATAATAACAAACCAGCTCGACGAATATCAGGCCCTGCGCCATGCAGCCGAGCAACTGATGGACGTCCACCCCAAACCCAAACGCGCCCACCAAGGCTGGCGCTATCTGGAACCAGATGATGCGCCTGTGGACCTTGGCGAAGGCGAGACGGGTGAAGTGGATTGCATCGGATCTGGCGAAGTTAGGGTTGGTTTGATCGACCATCTGCGGTCGCCCGACTTGCCGTAATTATAATGACGTTGTATATACCATGTCATTACCGCAATGGAGCTGCGATCATGGCGAAGGAAGCCGTCTTCACGATGAAGCTGGAAGCCGATCTGCGGGCGGATTTCATTGCTGAAACAGATGCCCTGCATCGCCCCGCTTCACAGGTCGTGCGCGAATTGATGCGCGAATTTGTCGAACGGCAGCGCCTGAAACGCGAACACAGCGCCTTTGTCGAACGCAAGGTGGAGTTGGCCCGCACTTCGATGCAAGCGGGCGAAGGCTTCGACAATGACGAGATTGAAGCAGAATTCGCCAACCGCCGCGCGCGCGTTACTCATCAGGCGTGAAAGTTCGCTGGACGCCAGAAGCGCGCCAAGACCGCGCCGATATCTGGGACTATCTTTCGCAGCACGACATTACCGCCGCCGTCAGGATCGATGACCAGTTCGGCACCGCCGTTGCTCGGCTTGCCGATTACCCGATGCTGGGCCACGAAGGCGAAGTGCCCGGAACCCGAGAACTCACGCCGCACCCAAGTTACCGCTTGGTCTATGAGATCTACGGCGACACCATCTGGATTCTCACCATCGTTCACACCAAACGCCAATGGCCGCCGCTGCGCGATTGAACTAAATGGATCTGGCGAAGTGGGGCTGGCAAATAAAATCAACAAACGGTATATTTGGCTTTATATGGTGTCCGAAACATCGAAAGATCAGTTGCCCAACCGCGTTAGAGAGTGGCGAAAACGTCGTGGACTGACGTTGCAAGAGCCCGCGCCGATAATAGGATTCGCGTTTGCCAGCTTGAGCCGCATTGAAAAAGGACAGCGCGACCTTAATCAAAAATGGATGGAGGCAATTGGAGCTGCATTTGATTGCTCACCTGAAGATTTACTTTCGGTTGAAATGGGAGGTCTTACAGATGATGAACGTAGTGCTATCGAAACTTTGAGGCGTGTGCCTGAAGCCAGCCAAGCGATGTTGTACGCAGCAATAAATAGCCAAAAAAAGCTTTAACCCGCCGCCTCGCGCGCCAGCACCTTGCGTATCAGATTGGCATAAACCTCCGGCTCCTGCGCGCCCGGTACGATCAGCTTGCCGTTGATCAGCACGGCAGGAACGCCAGATACGTTCAGGTCCCAAGCCTGCCGCTCACCCGCTATCACCGTGGCTTCGATCTCCACATCGATCATGGCCTGCAAAGCACCTATGCGCGGCAGGCCCACGCTTTGCGCCACATCGGCCAGCACTTCCGGGTCCGCCACATTGCGCCGCGCCTGAAAGTGCGCGTCGAACAGTGCGCGCTTTAGCCGCACCTGCTGCTCCGGCCCGAAATCGCGCAAGGTCCACGTCAGCAGCCGGTGCGCCAGCCGCGTGTTCCACATCATTGCGGGCGGTGCCTCACCTGCTCCGGTGTAGTCGAATGAATACCCCGCACGGTTCCCCGCCTGCCGCAACGTATCGCGCACCCCAGCCGATTGCTCTGGCGTGCGACCATACTTGCGCTGGATGTGCGCCGCCTGCTCCTCGCCCTCCTCGGGCATATCTGGGTTCAACTCGAACGGGTGGAACCGCACCATAGCGTCCACCTCTCCCGCCATTCCGGCTAGTGCCCGATCCAGCTGGTTCAGCCCGATCACGCACCACGGGCACATCACGTCCGACCAGATATCGAGCATGACTTTGGCGGGCGCGCTCACTGCTCCAGCCACCACTTCAGCAAGTGGTGCGCCACGGCGAACGGCGGTGGCGCAATGAACGCCCCGTCCTCTTCGCCCCGCGCCAATGCATCCATCGCATATTGCACCTCTTCGCGCGTGAACCAGCGCGCATCGTCCAGTTCGGTCGTGTCGATGGTGATCTCGCGCTGCGTCGTGAACGCATGGCATGCGATCATCAGCGAGGACGGGAACGGCCAGGGCTGGCTCGCCACATAGTTGACCGCGTCCACCTTGACGCCCGCCTCCTCCATGATCTCGCGCCGCACCGCATCCTCCAGCCCCTCGCCCGGCTCCACAAAGCCCGCGAGCGCCGAATAGCGCCGCGCCGGAAAGCGCGGCTGGCGGCCCAGCAGCAACTCGCCCTCGCACTCCACCGTCATGATCGTGACAGGATCAACGCGCGGGAAGTGCTCGGCCTTGCACGCATCATTGGTGCAGGTCCGCTGCCAACCGCCCTTGCGCAGGACTGTGGCCGAACCACATCGCGCACAGAACCGATGCCGCGCGTGCCAGTCCACCAGACTGCGCGCGCCGCCATAGATCGAAAGATCAGCGGGCGAGAGCATGCCCATCGCCCCCCAGAGCCGAGGGTTGGGCGGAGCCACGCTGCCGATGATCGCAGGCGTCACTTGCGCAAAGCAGCCGCGCCCATCCTCGCCCAGCCCCAGAAACACCAGTTCTGCCTCAGGATCGGCATCGGCCAGCGTGCCCCAATCCAGCCCGCCATCGGGCGCGATCACGGGGTCGATCCCATCGAGCTTCAGCAGCCGCGCGCGCCAGTTCATCAGATCGGCCAGCCGGTCCGCATCGGCGCGGATATGGTCCGCGCGGTCGATCATCCCGCCGGCAAAAGCAATCGTCGTCGTATCCATCACGCTGCTGCCTTCATTCCTGTAACATCGGCCAGCACGGCCTGAGCAAATTCCCTGTGCACCGGATAGGCCTCTGACGGCATGTACTGCGTATAGCACCCCGCCCGCAGCCCCACGCGGAAGTTGACGAAGCCAACGGTCCCCGCCGCGCCTGCCCAGCCATACGTGCCGGTGTCCTCACCCAGCCCAACAGAGCCGCCCGCGCCAAAGCCGTTGCCCTTGATGAACGCCTTCGAAAGGTCCGTCCCCACCGGCAGCAGATTGCTCGTCCCCAGCCGCACCGCCGCCTCGCTCATTACCTGCCGCCCGTCGATTGTGCCAAAGCCGAGCAGCATCCGCTGAAACCGGTCATAATCACGCGGAGACGACACCAGCCCCGCCCCGCCGAACGGATAGGGCGGCTGATCCAGATAGATCGAATTGCGGCCCGGATCGACCGGCAGCAGCATCCCGCCCACCGCCGCATAATTGGTCGTCATGCGCCCCACTTCGCCTTCCGGCACGCGGAACCACGTGGATGTCATGCCGCAGGGGCCAAACACTCGCTCGGCCAGAAAAGCATCGAACGGCTTGCCCGATGCCACCTCGATCACGCGGCCCATCAGGTCCAGCCCGGTCGAATAGCTCCACACCGTTCCCGGCTCATAGACCAACGGCATCGTGGCCAGCACATCGGCAAATTCGGCAAGGCTGCCCAGCGGCTTGAACCCGGCCATCCCCGGCATCGGCAACCGACTGGCCTGCCCCGGCACCAGCCCGGCCTTGATGAAAGCGGCGGCAATCGGCCCTTTCTGCACGATCGAATAGCCCAGCCCCGCCGTATGCGTCAGCAGGTGCCGCACGGTGATTTGCGTCTTGGCCGGGCGCAGATCGGTAATCGATCCATCGGGCGCGGTCTGCACCATCATCTTGCCGAACGCAGGCAGCAGATCGGCAATCGGCTGGTCCAGCCGCAGCTTCCCTTCATCCACCAGCATCATCGCGGCCATGCCAGTGATCGGCTTGGTCATCGAATAGATGCGAAACAGGCTGTCCATGTCCACTGGCTGCTCAGAGCCCTTGGCCAGCGTCCCGCGCGCAATATCCAGCGGCGCTTCGGCAGCGCCCCAGCCCATCGCTGCGATCATCCCCGGCAGCTTGCCCGCCGAAACATAGCCATCCAGCATCCGCGCGACAGCCGGAAACCGCGTTTCTGCCGCCGCCGATGCCCAAACCGTGCGCGGCAGGAACGCCGTGCCGCCCAGCGCGCCAATTGAACCCAGCAAACCCCTGCGCGAAATCTTCATGCGCTGCATCTCTCAGCCGTTCCTCTCAGCAATGGCCATCCTCGCCGCCTTGGCAAAGACGGTGGGCAGCCCGGCAGCTTCGATGTCTTCCACCGGCCACCACTCTCCGCCTTCATGACTAACCGCTTCTGATGACAGGCAAAGCATCAATTGCAATTCAAGATCGAAATGCGTGAAAGAATGCCGCACCACGCCGCCACTGTGCCACTCCCCATCCAAAGCCGCCGCGCCATCCCCCTTGGCCGACCAGCCATCATCAGGCAGCGCACGCATCCCGCCCAGCATCCCGCGTCCGGGCCGCGTCACGAGCAGAACCCGGCTCTCCAGTTCAATCCAGTAAGCGCGCCCCTGCCGCACCGGCTTGGCCTTCTTCGCGGCCTTCACCGGCAAGCGTTCAGGCGCGCCCTCCGCCTTCCCCCGGCATTGCGACCGCAACGGACACAGCATGCATCGGGGAGACCGAGAGGTGCAGATCGTCGCCCCCAGATCCATCATCGCTTGGGCAAAGTCCCCGGAGCGCCCGTCCGGTGTCACCTGCCCCGCCGCAAAACGGATCGCACTGCGCCCGGCAGGCAAAGGCTCGTCGATGGCAAACAGCCGCGCCACCACCCGCTCGACATTGGCATCCACCACCACCGCGCGCCGTCCAAAGGCAATCGCCGCCACGGCTGCCGCCGTATACTCACCCAGTCCCGGCAGTGCGCGAAGGCCCTCTTCAGTATCGGGAAAAGCCCCGCCCAGCTCTGCCACCGCCCGCGCACAGGCCAGCAGATTGCGCGCGCGGGCATAGTAACCTAGCCCCGCCCAGGCGGCCATCACATCGGCATCATCTGCTGCAGCAAGATCGCCCACTGTCGGCCAGCGCTCGGTGAACTTCGCAAAGTATGGTCCCACCGCTGCCACCGTGGTCTGCTGCAGCATCACTTCCGAAAGCCACACCTTGTATGGGTCCTGCCGCGCTTCTCCGGGCAACATGCGCCATGGCAACCTGCGCGCATGAACGTCATACCAATCCAGTAACACGGGCGCGACGGCCTTGGGATCGAACTTGGCGGTGGCTTCCTCTCTGGCTTGCATCGCCCACCTATGGCATGGCGCATGGCGATATGAAAACCACCCCTTCTGACGCGGACAAACCAAAGGCGCAAAAGGCCGGAAAGCCATCTGCCAAGCCTGCGCCAAAGCCCGCGCTTAAGCCTTTTGAACGCCCGCGCGGTGGCGAAGCGCGCCAGATCGCCGATCTGATGCCTGCCATCGGCCGCACCGCCTTCCGCCGTTTCGGATTCGTGCAATCCAGCGTCGTCACGCGCTGGCCGGAAATCGTGGGCGATCGCAATGCGCGCAATTGCATGCCCGAATCCATCCGCTTTCCGCCGGGCGAAAAGTCCGAAGGCATTCTGCAACTCGTCGTCAGCCCCGCCCACGCGCCGATGATCCAGCACGTGATCCCCGAAATCATTGATCGGGTGAACCGCTTCTTCGGCTACAATGCCGTGGTCAAGGTCAAGATCCGGCAAGGCGCGGTTCAGGCGCCAAAGCCGAAAGGAGAGCCGCGCACCGCGCCGCCCTCGCTCAAACCGATCCCCATGGAACTGGGGGATTCCTTGCGCGATATCGGCGATCCCGAACTGCGCACCGTGCTCGAATCACTGGCGCGCAGTCTGGAAACTGCAAGCAAGGGGACGAAACAGGGATGATCCGCAAATTTGCCACCTCAATACTGGCCCTTGCCGCCACGCTCACGCTGACCGGCGCAACCAAACCGGCGCGCCCCGCTGGCCCCACCCCAATCGCGACCGTTACGCCAGAAGGCCACCACCTGCTTGGCAATCCCAAGGCTCCGCTGCGTCTGATCGAATTTGTCAGCTACACTTGCCCGCATTGTTCGCAGTTCGAGGTGGAATCCGAAGCGCAGTTGAAGCTCGGCATGGTCGGGCCCAACAAGGGCGCGGTCGAAGTGCGCAATTTCGTGCGCGATCCGATCGACGTCACCGTTGCCCTGATCACCAATTGCGTGCCTGCCAACCGTTTCTTCACTCTGCACACTGCTTTCATGCGCAGCCAACCTCAGTGGATCACGCCACTCACCAAGGCAACGGCGGCACAGCGCCAGCGCTGGTCAACCGGTCCCTTCGCCAGCCGCACACGCGCCATCGCCGCTGACTTCAAATTTTACGAATTCATGGCCGCGCGTGGAATGGACCGCTCCACGTTGGACCGCTGCATCGCCAACGAAGCGCTCGCAGGCAAGCTGGCACAGCAAACAAACGACGCCGCAGAGAACCTTGGGGTCACCGGCACCCCCAGCTTCATGATCGACGGAATCCTGCTTGCCGGAACGCACAATTGGGATGCCCTGCGCCCGCAACTGATGGCCCGGATAAAGTAAACGCGCCCTGTCACAGCACTCTCTTCTACCCTCCCGCCTGTGGGAAGGGCCGGGGGAGGGCATGTTCCCACCAACACCTCCCCACCAACAAGCCGCTCGTCCCGATCTTGTCGAAGGACGCCAGCACTGCGCCAGATGCTTCGACAAGCTCAGCATGAGCGGATAGGGAAACATACCCCGCTCATCCTGAGCCTGTCGAAGGATCATCCTGAACCCGTCGAAGGATTGATCCACAAACCCACACTCCACACCCCTTCAAACCCCGCCAACAATCCGCTAGCGTTGAAGCCAGATCGCCAGAAACAGGAATATCCACCTGATGAAGTTCGCCCGCGCCCTCCTGCTTGCCGCCCTGCCCCTTACGCTCGGCCTCGCCGCTTGTGATAACAAGGACGCCGCCGCCAGTGGCGAAGTCGCCAGCAGCGAACCCATCGCCAAGATCCCTGCACCGGTTGGCAAATCGTGGACCGAAACCTTCACCACCACGCCCGAAGGCGGCTATGTGATCGGCAATCCTGATGCGCCGATAAAGGTCATGGAATTTGGCGCGCTATCCTGCTCGCACTGCGCGGAATTTTCGGAAAAGGGCTTCCCCAAACTGCGCGATGAATACATCGCTTCGGGCCGCGTCTCTTTCGAACTGCGCCTGTTCCTGCTGAACGCGCTCGATATGCCATCGGTCCTGCTGGCTACGTGCAGCGCGCCCGAAGCGGTCATTCCGCTGTCCGAACAGTTCTGGGGCTGGCAGCCGCAGATGTTCACCAACTTGCAGGCCAATGAAGCCGCCCTTCAGCAAGTGTCCACCCTTCCCCCGGAAAAGCGCTTTGGCGGCATCGCCCAGGTTTCGGGGATGAGCGAATTTTTCGCCTCGCGCGGCGTCGCCGCAGCGCAGGGCGCATCGTGCCTGGCCGATACGGCGCGCGCCACCAAACTTGCCGAAACGAACGAAAAGTGGAGCAAGGAGTTCGATATCACCGGCACGCCCACCTTCTTCATCAACGGCAACAAAACCGGCGTTGCCGATTGGGCAGCATTGGAACCCATGATCCAGAAGGCCGGGGCACGCTAAGGGCCTAGCGACCGCCGGGGGCCACAGGCATGCTGTTCAAGCGTTTGAAACTGTCCGGTTTCAAAAGCTTTGTGGAGCCTGCCGAACTGCGCATCGAACCGGGCCTTACCGGCGTGGTCGGCCCCAACGGCTGCGGCAAATCCAACCTGCTCGAAGCGATCCGCTGGGTCATGGGTGAAAGCTCGGCCCGGTCGATGCGTGGCGGCGGAATGGAAGACGTGATCTTCGCAGGCACCGCCACCCGCCCCGCCCGCGCTTTTGCCGAAGTCTTGCTGACGGCTGAAACCGATCCATCCGGCGCATTCGGCGGCGAACTGGAAGTCGTCCGCCGGATCGAACGCGGCGCAGGCAGCGCCTATCGCGTCAATGGCAGGGATGTGCGGGCCAAGGACGTCGCGCTCGTCTTTGCCGATGCTGCCACCGGCGCACACAGCCCGGCGCTGGTCAGCCAGGGCCGCATCGCTGCCGTCATTGCGGCCAAGCCTACCGAACGGCGCATGATGCTCGAAGAAGCCGCAGGCATCGCAGGGCTTCACGTGCGCCGCCGCGATGCCGAACAGAAGCTGCGCGCCACCGAAGTCAACGTCGCAAGGCTGGAAGATCTGCTTTCCGGCCTTGAAAACCAGATCAACACCTTGCGCCGTCAGGCCCGCGCGGCCGAACGCTACAAGGCCGTTAGCGAAAAGATCCGCCTGTCCGAAGCGCGCCTTGTCTTTGCTCGCTGGCGCGATGCTGCAGCCGCTGCCGATGCTGCGCGCAAACAGGCCACTGCCGCAGATGAAGCGGTAAGGGCCGCCGCACTCCTCGCCAATCAGGTGCAATCCGCCCAGCACAAAGCCGCCGCTGCGCTATCCGAAGCGCGCGATGAACTGTTTGATCGCAGGCAGGATGCTGCCGCCCACGGCCAACGCATGGCCTCGCTCACCGCGCAATTGGAAGCTGCCGAACAGCGGGTGCAGGACATTGACCGCCAACTTGCCCGGATCGAACAAGACCGCGCCAGCGCAGACAAGCTGACCGAAGACGCAGCCGCCGCGATGGCAAAGCTGGAACAAGACCTCACCGCCGCAGAAGTCGCATTGGCCGAAGACACAGCCCGCCGCCCCGTTCTCGCCGCCGCAGCCGACGATGCCGACCGCGCAGCCCGCGCCGCCGAACTGGCCTTGGCGCAGCGCGTGGCCGAACAAGCCGGGATCGATGCTGAATGGCGCGTGGCCGAAGCTGCCGTTGCGGCTGCGCGCCAGCGGCTTGCGCGGCTTGAGGCGGATGTTGCGCGCGTCGCTCAGCAGGCTGATGCTTTGGCGCGTGAACCTGATCCCGCAATGCAAATCGCTGATGCAGAAGCGAAAAGAGCGAATGCCTCTGCCGCAATCGCATCAGCCGAAGCCGAACTCGTCACTCTCACCAGTCAACGCGAGGCACTGTCGGCTGAGCGTGACGCGGCAGGCAATGCCCTCGCACAGGCCCGCGCCGAGCTTTCAGGTGTCGAACGTGAGGCTGACGCTTTGGCCCGCGACAAAGCGGCGCGCGAGAAAGCCCGCGCCGCGAAAGGTTTGGGCCAATCGGCCATCGCCGGAACCCGCGCGGCACCCGGCTATGAATGGGCGCTCGCCGCCGTTCTGGGCCGCGATGCCACAGCCCCGGTCGGCCCTGCCCCGGCAAATGCCGAAGGCCGCTTTTGGACCGGCGCGCAATCACCACAAGTGCTGCCAGATTCGCTCGCCCACTACGTCCCGCAATGCCCGCCCGAACTTTCCGCAAGGCTCGCGCTGGTCCGCGTGGCAGACAGCGATGATGGACAAGTCCTTCAACCGGGTGAGTGGTTGGTCACCAAAGTTGGACGGCTCAGAAGGTGGGATGGATTTGTCGCGCGCGGTGAAGGTGCAGCTGAAGCGGCAGCACTCGAAGCCGAAAATCGGCTGACCGAACTTGAGGCAATTTTGCCCGCGCGCCTAGCCGACGTTAGCGCCGCGCTAGCGGCACTTGAAGGCGTGCAACAGCGGCTAGGTGCCATCTCGGTGCATCTAGGTGCAGTTCAGAAATCCATCACGCAAGCCGCCGATTCCGAACGCGCAGCACTGCGGGCACTGGATGCTGCCGAGGCAGCACGAGCCCGGCTGGAGCAAAGAAAGGCTGAAATTTCAAGGACTCTGGCTGATCTTGCTGACCAGCGCGAAGCCGCACAGGGCGAACTTTCTGCCGCCGAAGACAAACGCAACACCCTGCCAGACCCCGCCGCAGGCCGCGCGGCGCTCGAAGCTGCCCGCGCGCGCAATGATGCCGCACGCACCTCCCTTCAAGCCGCCACCGCCGCAGCGGCCTCGCTCGATCAGAATATTGCCGTTGGAAAAGAAAGACTTGCAGGCATCCGCGGCGATATCCGTGCGTGGCAGGCCCGCGCCGGAGACGCCGCCAAGCGCCTTGCCGAAATGACCGGACGGCGCGAGGAATTGGACACCGAACGCGCAATTTCTGCTGAAAAACCAAAGGGTTTGATCGCAGAGTTGGAACAAGGTGAAAGCATCCGCACCCGCCTAGCCACCGATCTCGCCACTGCAGAAGCAGCGCTGGCCACAGCAGAAACAGCATCAAAACAATCAGATAGCGCCCTTTCCTCCGCCAACGAAGCCTTGGCTACCGCCCGCGAATCCCGCGCCGGCGCCACCGCCCGCGCCGAGAATGAAGACGCGCGGCGGCAGGAAATGGCTGGAATCTCGGGAGAAAGATTCCAATGCCCACCCCCGCTTCTGCCCGAACGCTTCGGCTTCGGCAGCGCCGAAGTGGGCAGCGCGGGCGAGGAATCCGCCGCGATGGACCGCCTGATGGCAGAGCGCGAACGCATCGGCCCGGTCAACCTCGTCGCCGCTGATGAACTCGCTGAAGTAGAAGAGCGCCATGGCACGAGCGTCGCCGAGCAGGCCGAACTTACCGAGGCTGTTCATAGACTTAGAGGTTCCATCGGCAACCTCAACCGCGAAGGCCGCGAGCGCCTGCGCGCCGCTTTCGAAGCGGTGGATGGCCACTTCCGCCAGTTGTTCTCGCGCCTGTTCGGCGGCGGCGAAGCGCACCTCGCGCTGGTGGACAGCGACGATCCGCTCGAAGCAGGCCTCGAAATCTTCGCACAGCCACCCGGTAAGCGCCTGCAATCCTTGACTCTTCTGTCCGGCGGTGAACAAGCGCTGACAGCAGTAGCGCTGATCTTCGCCCTTTTCCTCACCAACCCCGCCCCGATCTGCGTCCTCGACGAAGTCGACGCCCCGCTGGACGACGCCAACATCGAACGCTTTTGCGACCTCCTCGACGCCATGGTCGCGCAAACCAACACCCGCTACCTGATCGTCACCCACAACGCGGTGACAATGAGCCGCATGCACCGCCTGTTCGGCGTGACGATGGTGGAACGCGGCGTTTCGCGGTTGGTAAGCGTGGATCTGGGCGGTGCGGTGGAACTGCTGGAAGCGGCGGGTTGACAATTTTTGTAGTTACATTAATTATTGCGGCCTCAAACCATTTGCCCCTTGGCTTCCAAACCCAAGAGGTGGTTTTCAGGCCGAATTTAAGGCGTCTCAAGTCAGTCGATTTCTCGGCATCTTGGGCACAACACCCCCGGCGTCCAAAAGCGAGGGATAAAAGCTAAATGCGGATTGAATACGACGAAGATAAGCGTCTCCTGACGTTACAGGTGCGGGGTCTTGATTTCGCTCGTGCTAACGAAGTTTTTGATGGCTCAGAGTTTAGTTGGATCGATGATCGGATTGAATACGGTGAAGTCCGGTACAACACGTTCGGCATGCTTGACGGTCGTTTGATTGCAATGACTTGGACCCGCCGAAGCGGCGCAATACGCATTATCTCAATGAGAAAAGCCAATGATCGAGAGCAAAACTATTACCGACGAACCTTGGACTGACCCTGACGATCCGCCTGAATGGACGGAAGAGCACTTCCGGTATGCGCAGCTCTCAATTGGCGGAAAAGTGATTCGTGAAGCTGTTGGCACATGGACCCATCCCGGCCGCCCCATCGCCGAAAACCCCAAGAAGCAGGTCACCTTGCGCCTTGATCCCGATGTGATCGAGAAGTTCCGTGCGACCGGCAAGGGCTGGCAATCGCGGATCAATGCGGAATTGCGAAAAGCGCTGGGGATCTAATCGAGCACAAACCTCGGCCCCGGCCCCGCGGCACTCGCCCGGTCTTCCTTGTTGTACAAGGCGCATCGGTCGAGGCTGAGGCAGCCGCAGCCAATGCATTCGTCGAGCTTGTTGCGGGTGCGGGTGAGCAATTGGATGCGGCTGTCGATTTCCTTGCGAAGCGAGCGGCTGATCTTTTGCCAGTCCATGATGTTGGGCGTGCGGCCCTGCGGCAGGGCAGCAAGCTCCCGCTCAATCTCGGCTAGGCCCAGGCCCAGTTTCTGCGCGATCTGAATGAAGCTTAGCCGGCGGATATCCGAGCGCAGGAAGCGCCGCTGGTTGCCGTTGGTGCGGATCGAGGTGACAAGACCGCGATCTTCGTAATAGCGGATGGCCGATACGGCGAGACCGGTGCGGCGCGAAAGCGTGCCGATGGGGATCAGATCATTGCGGTGCATTTGCACTCTCTGTGGCGACTGCAATCGAATGGCTTGATCTCAAGCTAGCTTGAGGTTGCATATTCGCAAGCACCGATTCGCAGACCCGCCCAAAAAGGATTCGCTTGATGCCCGAGACGCTCCCGTGACGATTGAACCGCTGACACAGCAGCAGCTTTCAGCCTATCTGGCGCGGATCGGATTTGAGAGTTCTGCAAGACCCGACCAGGCGACGCTGGAACGCGTTGTGCGTGCGCATGTTCAAACAATCGCTTTCGAGAACATCGATGTGCAACTGGGCCGCGCATTGACCACCAGTCCGGCCGCTGCATTTGCCAAGCTGATCGAAGCCCGCCGCGGAGGCTGGTGTTACGAGCACAATGGCGTGCTGGGTGCAGCTTTGGCAGCGATCGGGTTCGACGTGATGCGGATGAGCGCAGGCGTGATGCGGCAAGTGCGCGGGGACGAGAGCATGGGATCACACTTGTGCCTGCTGGTGCAGTGTGAAGATGCGTGGCTGGTGGATGCTGGGTTTGGCAGCTGGCTGGCAGCACCGGTGCCGTTGCAAACCGGATCATGGATGCAGCCACCGCTGCCGGTCAGCCTTGGTGCGCCCGAGGACGGATTGTGGCGCCTTTCCGTTGCGCTGGGTGAGAGCGCCATATCCTATGATTTCCGTGCCGAAGCTGCGAACGAGGATCAGCTATCAGCACTATGTCATTGGCAATGCAGCAATCCTGCATCGCTGTTCGTGCAGAACCTGTCAGTGCAGCGGCGCGATGCAGAACGCTATCTGATGCTGCGGGGCAAAGTGCTTTCCGATGTAAGCGCCATGGGTGAAGTGCGGCACGAACTGGCTTCGGCTGATGAACTGGTTGACGTTCTGCGCAATGTGTTCCTGCTCGATGTGCCTGAAGCAGCCACGCTGTGGCCTGCGATCTGCGCGCGGCATGAAGCGCTGTTCGGCGCTCAGGCGGCTCCGACAACATAGCAGGCAGCGGCCATCAGCAGGCCAGCCGTGCGGTTTGAGCGGAACTTGGTGAGCGGATCGGTGCCGTCTTCCTTCAGCGTCAGAACTTGCCAGCACAAGTGCAATGCGACCGGGAGCAGTGCCAACAAGGCCAGCGGATCGGGCCGGGCCAGCCACACGGCTCCCGCCCAGCTTGCCAAGGCCAGCGCGTAAAGCCCGGCGACTCCGGCCTTCACATAACTGCCAAACGACAGCGCGGACGATCCTATACCGACCAGCGCATCATCTTCGCGGTCTTGCAGCGCGTAGATCGTGTCATAGGCCATGCACCATGCCCAACACCCGGCATAGAGTGCGGCCAGCGGAGCGAGGTTTTCGAAGCCGGTCGCCTGAACCCAGCCGACGGGAGCGCCCCATGTGAAGACGAGGCCAAGCCATGCCTGCGGCCAGCCGGTGATTCGCTTCATGAAGGGATAGGCGGCGACCAGCGCAAGGCTGCCGAGCGCGACAAGTTGCGCCTCCCAGCGCAATTGCAGGAGCACGACGAGGCCAACGGCGCAAAGCGAGAGCAACCAGATCCACGCGGCGCGCTTGGTCACCGCGCCGCTGGCGATGGGGCGCAGGGCGGTGCGGGCGACGCGGGCATCAAGATCGGCATCGACGATATCGTTATAGACGCAACCTGCCCCGCGCATCGCAACGGCCCCCAGCAGCATCCACGCCAGAATAACCCAAGAACCTGTCGCACCGCCGAGGAACAGGCCCCAGGCGCAAGGCCAGAACAGCAGCCACGAGCCGATGGGCCGATCAAACCGCGCCAGCAACGCATAGTTGCGCCAAGGCTGCGGCAGGCGGGCGACGAGACCCTTGTGCTCGCTATCAGGGACGATTTGCGCAGGTGCCGTCTCGATCATGGGCCTGAGCCTTACCGGCCTGAACGAATTGCGCTAGTGGCCAAATCATGCCTGCTGTTCCCGCCTGGCCGCCAAAGTCGGCCCCTCGCCTGTTCGTTTCAACGCCGCTGTCCGATGGGCAGCGTGTGGCGATTGAGGGCGGACAGGCGCATTATCTGGGAAAAGTGATGCGCGTATCGCCCGGCGATGCGGTGATCCTGTGCGATGATGTGACCGGAGAATGGCTGGCGCGGGTGGCCGAAGCGGGCAAGCGCGAGGTGGTGCTTTACGTTGAACGGCTGCTGCGGGTGCGCGAGGAAGTGCCGGATTTCTGGCTTTGTGCCGCACTGCTGAAGAAGCCCAATTTCGATCTGGTGCTGGAAAAAGCGACTGAACTGGGCGTGGACCAAGTGGTGCCGCTGGTGACGCGGCGCTGTGTGGCCGACAAGCTGAACCCGGAACGCGCGCGCACGATCATGGTGGAAGCGGCTGAGCAATGCGCGCGCACCGCGCTGCCGGTGCTGGGCGAGACGGTGAAGCTGGACGCTATGTTGCGCGACTGGCCTGAGGGGCGTGTGCTGTTTTTTGCCGATGAGAATGGCGGCATGCCGGTGGGCGAGGCTTTTGGTGCGCATCGCGGACCGGCGGCGCTGCTGGTGGGACCGGAAGGCGGCTTTGACGAGGCGGAGCGGGCGGCTGTGCGCGCGCATCCGGCGGCTGTTGCGATTGCGCTTGGGCCACGCATCCTGCGCGGAGAGACGGCGGCGATTGCCGGAATGGCGCTATGGATGGGTCTGAACGGCGATTGGGTTTCTTGAGATTGCGGGCGTTGCGATTTCCGTCTGTTTTGCAACAAAGGTTCTCACGAATAACACTGGTATAAAGCTGTCTGGCACATTAACTCGGCGCGCATGAGCACGCGGCAAGTTTCAGATCGCAACGATCCTATCATCGAAAGCCGCGACATGCTCGTGGCCCCCATGCAGAAGGGCGAAAAGCCCAAGGCAGCGTGGCGCATCGGCACCGAGCACGAGAAGTTCGTGTATCGGACCGAAGACCGGCGCGCGCCGTCCTATGACGAGCCGGGCGGCATCCGTGATCTGCTGATGGCGCTGACCGAATTTGGCTGGAAGCCGGTCATGGAGGGCGGCAACGTGATCGCCATGTCCGGGCCGGACGGAGCGGTAAGCCTTGAGCCTGCCGGGCAGCTGGAGCTTTCAGGTGCGCCGCTGGTGAACCTGCACCAGACGTGCGCAGAAACCGGACGGCATCTGGCGCAAGTCAAGACAATCGGTGACAAGCTGGGACTAGCCTATCTTGGGATGGGCCTGTGGCCCGACAAGACCCGCGAAGAACTGCCGATCATGCCCAAGGGCCGCTACGAAATCATGCTGCGGCACATGCCGCGCGTGGGATCGATGGGCCTCGACATGATGCTGCGGACCTGCACCATTCAGGTCAACCTCGACTATTCGAGCGAGGCGGACATGGTGAAGAAGTTCCGCACGAGTCTGGCCCTGCAGCCGTTGGCAACGGCGCTGTTTGCCAATTCGCCGTTTCTGGAAGGCAAGCCCAACGGGTTGCTTTCCTATCGCAGCCACATCTGGACCGATACCGATCCGGCGCGCACGGGCATGCTGTCGTTCGTGTTCGACGAAGGCTTCGGGTATGAGCGATACGTCGACTACATGCTTGATGTGCCGATGTATTTCGTATTCCGCGATGGCAAGTACATCGACGCTTCGGGGTTATCGTTCCGCGATTTCCTGGATGGGAGGCTGTCGGTTCTGCCGGGTGAGAAGCCGACAGCTTCGGACTGGGTGGACCACCTTTCCACCGCGTTCCCAGAAGTTCGGCTGAAATCTTTCCTTGAAATGCGCGGGGCCGATGGTGGGCCTTGGAACCGGATTTGTGCGCTACCTGCGCTGTGGGTGGGGCTGCTCTACGATCAGGGCGCGCTGGATGCGGCGTGGGATCTGGTCAAGGATTGGGACATGGACGGGCGCGAGAAGTTGCGCGCTGAAGTGCCCAAGCTGGGGCTGAATGCTGCGCTGCCGGGTGGTGGCACCTTGCGCGATATTGCCGCCGAAGTGCTGGCGATTGCGCGTGGCGGGCTTTCAGCCCGGGCCATGCTGAACGAAGCGGGCGACAACGAGACCGGCTATCTCCAGCCGCTGGATGAAATCATTTCGACCGGCAAATCTCCGGCAGAGCGGTTGTTGGACCTCTATCACGGGCATTGGGGCGGTGATCTTTCGCAGATCTATGGCGAGAAGAGCTTCTGATGATCATCGTGATGGGAACCGTGCGGGTGCCGGTGGCAAACATCGAGGCGATCCGGCCGATGATGGCCAAAGTGATTGCGGCGACGCGAGCGGAGGACGGGTGCATCCAGTACGCTTATGCGCAGGATATGCTTGATCCCGAGTTGATCCACATTGCCGAAAAGTGGCGCGACAAGGCCGCACTCGACGCGCATTTCCAGATGCCGCACATGAAGGTGTGGGCTGAAGAGCGCGCAGCGTTGGGGCTGTTTGACCGCAATATCCGCGTGTTCGAAAGCGACGAGGGCGTCGAAGTCTGACGCCTTACTCGGCGGGTTGGGTTACCGGGCTTTTCGGAGTAATTGCGCGGGTCAGCTTGCGCAAAGTGCGGGTGATCGGGCCGTGCTCAGTCATCCACGCATGATATTCGCGGTACTTGGCGTCCTCTGCCAGCAGGTGTTTTTCCTCGGTGCGGGCGCGCCAGTAGTAGACGCCGCTGACGATGGCGAGCAGCGCGGTGTTGCGGATGGCATCGACCCATGATCCGCTGGTGGTGAGAAACGGCAGGCCTGCCAGCCACCAGTAGGCATTCTTTGAAAGATAGGCCGGGTGGCGGGTGAAGCGGTAAGGACCGTTGGTCAGGACGCCGCGATAGGTAAGGTTTGAAAAGCGCAGGCCGAAGGCGACGGTCGCCCAGGCGTAGATGCCGGTCAGGAACACCAGCGCAACTGCCCAGATCCATTGCAGCGTCACTTGGCCTTCAAGCCAGTGCGGCCATTCCGCGCCGTTGTGATGGTAATCGAGCACTCCGCCGCCGCCCATCAGGATGAACGGAGGATAGCAAATCAGCGCAGCGACCCATGCGGAAAGGTGGGGGTTTGCGGTGCGGATCTGTGCGTCGAGCGGCTTCATCGTGACGAGATAGCCGACCATCGCAATCTGCACGTCGATCATGAACATCGTTTCGATGAGAAGCGTGGCGAATTCCACCGGGCTGCCAAGCGCGTTCGACCAGTCAAACCGCACCACGGCCCCGAAGCCGCCGGGCACGATCGAGATCATGAAAGCGCAGAAGAAGCCTTTCACCAACCACGCGAGGGCGTGCTTCTTTACTTCGGCGGCGTCCCAAGGCTCGCGGCCGATCAGCATCGCGCCGAAGTGCCACGCGGCATCGCGCGGGTTGACCAGCACGCGATCGAGCCAGAGCACATAGGGAACGGCGCCGAGGAACAGGAACGGGACGATGGTTTCCAGCACTTCCATCGCGAAGACATATTGCCCACGCCAGTACCAGCGGCCGAGGCAATAGGCGAAGCCGATCAGCGCCCAGGTGGCCCAGAGGCCTGCGATCTTGGTGATCGAGATGTCGAGAATATCGCGGATCGGGCGCGGGGCGCTCCAATCTATGCCGGTGGACGGGCGCAAGTGCACCTTGTCGACCAGCAGCGACCAGCCGACCATGCCGGTTCCCGAAAAGAGCAGTGCCAGCATCGCCGCGCCCGGGCCGTCCATGACCTCACGCGGGGCATCGAAGCCGAACGTGTCCACGATCTGCGGCCAGAAGCGGCAGACCAGCACCCAGAAGGCAAGGCCGACAAGGCCAGCGAGGCCGACGCCTGCGGAGACGTCGGATGGCGGTAGAGAGGGACGCGCGGTCATGCGCGCAGGCTTAGCCCAGAAGCGTTAGGAAAGCGTTTGCGATCAACGGAACGCGGTGATCTTGCCCTTATCATCAAGGATATAGATCGTCTCGTTGGCGACAATCGGGGCGAGCGACACGCCGGTGCCCAGCTTGGTGAACAAGCTGGCGGTGCCATCGGTGACCGAAGCCGCCATCACTTCGCCGCGCGAATTGGCGACCCACAGGCGGTTTCCTGCCAGAATCGGCCCTGTCCACTGAATCGGGTTCTTTTTCTTCTTCTCGTTGCGGAAGCGCTGAAGCTGCGTCATCCAGCGGACTTTGCCGTTGGACTTGGCGATGCACAGCAGCTTGGCTTCATCGGTCAGCGCGAAGATCCAGTCTCCGGCGATGGCGGGGGTGGAAATGCCCGCAAGGTTGAGTTCCCAGATGCGCTGGCCGGTGACCAGTTCATAGGCGGCCATGCGCCCGCCCTGCCCAAGCGCATAGACGCGGCCATTTTCGATGATCGGATCGGCATCAATATCGGTCAGCGTGGACACCGAGGTGGCGATGCTGGTACGCGCCAAGGCATCGGCCCAGAGTTCGCGCCCGTTTTCATAGCGATAGGCGACCAGTTCGCCCGAGGAATACCCCGCCACGATGGTGCCCTGCCCAGCGGCCGGAGAGGCGACACCGAACACGTTGGTCTGCCCGACTGAGGCATTGGCATTCCACAGCACCGCGCCATCGGGGGCGTTCAGCGTGACGATCTGGTTGTCCTGCGTCATCACCATGACCTGCCCGAAGGCGACCGTGGGCGATCCACGCAAGGGACCAGCGGGCTTCACCCGCCATTTGATGCTGCCGGTGGCGGCATCGAGCGCCGCGACTTCGCCTACGCCGTTCGTGACATAAAGGCCGCCATCATCGAACGAAGCGCCACCGCCGAAGGTGGAGCTGGAGCTGTTCTTGTCCCCCTTGACCGAGGTTTCCCACACGCGGGCGCCGCTGATGGCATCAAAGGCGTGAACCGTGCCTTCGGTGTCCATCGCGAAAAGCTTACCTCCGCCGACGACCGGCGATGCCGCAAGGCGTTGGGTGGAGGATGTGCCGCGAATGCTGGCCGTCCACGCGCGCTTTGGCGAATCACCGATCAGCGCGTGGCCATAAGACTTGCTGGCATTGCCGCCGCCCTGTGCGAATTCGGTGTTTACGGCAGGCGCAGGCAGCACGACGGTGATCAGCGAGATCGAATCATCGACCTTGGTGCCCGCTTCGATCTTGGACAGGATCGGTTCGCGCTGGCCCACGGTGGGCGTGGTCTTGGCCTTGTCCTTGCCGCCGAAGATGCCGCAGCCGCCCAGCGCAAGCGTGAGGACCAGTGCGCCGGCAAGCGAGGCGCGCCGCAAGCCGGGGCGGAAAGTGGGTTCGGGCTTCATTGGCAATGCTTCCTAAAAATCATTTCGCAGCCGGTGCTGTTGCCGGGACAACCTTGATCGCGCCGGGATCTTCGACTGCATCAACGCCCAGCAGCCCGGCCATTTGCCGCGTACGGCGGCGCAGGGAGTCCGGGACGGTTTCATCCTTAGCAATCTGCGCGAACAGAGCGCCGGCCAGTTCATTCTTGCCCTGCTTCATATAGGCAATGCCGACCAGTTCGCCCGCACTGCCGAACCAAGCATTGCCCGGAATCGCGAGAGGCTTCAGCCGTTCGACCACCTTGTCCGCACCAATCTTGTCAAACGTGAGTGCGACTTCGCGGATGGTGGCAAGATCACGGAAAGGCTTGGGCGCGGCATCATCCGCAGCGATGGCAGCAAAGGCCTTTGCCGCTTCTTCAGGCTTGCCCTGTTCGGACAGGACGCCTGCCTGCAGCATCAGCGCCGACGCGCGAGAGCCATCGGTGCCTGCCTTGACAAGCGGCGCAACGTCTTCGCTTGCCGCCTTGAGATTGCGCACTTCCAGCTTGTCGATAGCCTGAGTCAGGACTTCGCCCTGTTCACCGGCGACGGTGTTCTGGTGATTTTCATACCACAGCCAACCGCCAAGACCGAGCAGCCCGGCAACAATGACCGCGCCGACCGGCTTGCCATAGCGCTGAAAGGCGGTGAGCACCTGATCTTCGCGCAGGGCATCGTCAACTTCGCGCAGGAATGCGTCACCTTGCGCGCCAGAGCGTTCGGCCAGTTGTTCAGAACGGGTTTGCGTACGATCAGGACGGAGAGCCAAGGCAGCGCTTTCAAATAATGCAGCTTAAGATTGCTAGCGTTTGTCTGGCGGGGTGTTTAGCGGATGGGTCCGCCTTTTCAACCGAATTGCTTCATTATGGCGCGCAGGTGAAATTATGGCGCGCAGGTGAACGCTGGCTGAAGCATAGGTGGCGCAGTTCAACCCAAACTGCCACGCCCCAGCGCCTGTGCGTATATTTCGGCATAGCGTTTTGCCATCACTGCTTCGTCAAATTCAGCCGCTGCTCGGACCCGGTTTGCCTTGCCGATGCGCAGGCGCAAGGTGTTGTCGGCGCAAAGCGTGGCAATGGCTTTGGCGAAGGCCTGCTCGTCACCTTGGGCTGAAATGAATGGTCGGTTTTCGTCGGCCACCATATCGGCCACATCGCCCACGTCTGGGCTGGCGACGGCAAGGCCAGCGGCCATGGCCTCGATCACTGAAAGCGGAGCCTGTTCACTGTCCGAAGACAAGGCAAACAGATCGAACAAGCCGATTGCGGCCGAAGGATCGACTACGTGGCCGGGCAGATGAACGCGATGACCGATTTCCAGCCGGATCGCCTCGGCAAGAATCGCCTCACGCTCTGGCCCTTCGCCCAGGATCACGAGGTGCCATTCGGACGGCAAGTCCTGAACGGCGCGCACCATGCGTGGCAGATTCTTGACCGCGCGCAGGCCTGCCAGCGTGCCCAGCCACTTTTCGCCAGCGCGCTTGACCAGACGGGGCAGGACATCAGGCCGCGGCTTTTTGGTGTAGAGCCCGGTGTCGATGCCGTTGGCAATGCGCTGCACCCGCGCGCGCGGCTGTTTCCAGACGTTGAGTGCGATCTGTTCAAGATTGCGCGATGGCACGATCAGGCTGTTCGCGCGTGAAAGGGCGATCATCCGATACCAGTTGCGATGGCGCTTCAGCCCGCCTGCTTCATCCGCGTTGAAGCCATCTTCGTGATGGATCAGCGGCGGCAGACCCATGCCCGGCGCAAAGACCGCATGAGCCATGGCGGCGTCCATGGCACCCCAATTGTAGGTCAGGACCAGATCGAAACCCTGCATCGCGCGGGCGAGCCGCTGCAAACGACCGATCCGCAACTTTCCGGCAAGTGGCGGGAAGCCGAAGGGGAAGAACGCAGCCACGCGCTTGTCGATCAGCGATTGCGCCCCCATCGCCGATGGGACGGCTGAGACTATATGATGTTCGAGTGCCTTTCCCGCTGGCCCTTTGCCCCACCGGTTCATCAGCGCAACGACGCGCCGCTCCTTGCCGCCTGCATCGAACGTCGAATGCAGGTGCAGCAGCTTCAACGGTCGCTTGGAATTATCGCTCATACTTTGGCGAGCAAGCGCTCTATTGCGGCGGCGCTTTCAGGTTCGTCGAGCGTGGGGGCATGGCCAATGCGTGGGAGGGTGACGAGTTCGACACCGGGCCGCGCGGCCATCTTTGCGGCAATTTCGGGGCTGAGAATGTCGGACGTTTCGCCGCGCAGCAGCAACAGCGGGCGGGTGGCCAGAGCATCGAACATCGGCCACATATCGACCTGTGGCGTAGCACCAGCGGGTGCTTCGAACGGTTCAGCGATCTTCATGTCATAATCGAACGCAATCCGGCCCCCGCTGCCCAGAACCATGATTCGCTTGGCATATTTAAGCCACTGTGTGATGTCCCAATCGGGGTACACATCGCCGCTGCTTTCCTGCAGCGCGCGGGCGGCGTGCATCCAGGTTTCGAAATTGCGCCCCTGCCCAACGTAGCCGCGAATCCGCTCAAGCCCGGCAGGCGACACTTCGGGACCGACATCGTTGAGTACGGCAGCGGCGATGCATTGCGGTTTGATCGCCGCCAGCAGCATGGTCAGCAATCCGCCGAGCGAGGTGCCGATCGATACGAAGCGGTCGATCCTTTCCTGCGCGAGCAAGGCCTGCACATCCTGCAGATATTGCAGCGGGGTGTAGGTCATCGGGTCCTTGGCATAATCGCTGTCCCCGCGCCCGCGCATTTCAGGGCACAGGACGCGCCATTCCCCGGCCAGCGCTGCAGCCAGATCCTCAAAATCGCGGGCATTGCGCGTCAGCCCCGGCAGGCAAATTACCGGCGGGCGGCCAAAATCTTTGGCTGAATCGCTTTCGTAGTAGCGAAAATGCAGGCGCAAACCGTCGCTGCTGGTCCAGTAGCGATCTTCGTAATCTGCCATGATCTTTCGATAATCCGCATGAAATCCGGTGGAGCCTGCTTGCAGGCAGGCCCTTGCTACCCCACTATTGCCGTATGCCAGCCCGCCTGCAAGACGCGATCTATCGCCCATCCCCCCGCATCATGGCGCTGGCCGACTGGATCGGCGATCCGGTGAAGGCGGCAGACTTCCCCGAAACCCGCCTGCGCTGGCGCAATGACCGCGCTGCGCAAGGGGTCGGGTTGGCCGGATTGAGCGATCAGGACTGGCTGAACCACTTCGGACGCTTTGTGCCTTTGCCCAACAATATGCCGGGCCCACTGGCGCTGCGCTATCACGGGCACCAGTTCCGCGTTTACAACCCCGATCTGGGTGATGGGCGCGGGTTTACCTTTGCGCAGATGCTCGATGCCGATGGGCGGCTGATGGATCTGGGCACCAAAGGTTCGGGGCAGACGCCGTGGAGCCGCGCAGGCGATGGGCGACTGACGCTTAAGGGCGCGATGCGCGAAATTCTGGCGACCGAGATGCTCGAAGCGCTGGGGGTGAACACCAGCCGCACGCTATCGGTGATCGAAACCGGCGAGAAATTGTGGCGGGGCGACGAGCCTTCACCGACCCGCTCTGCCGTGATGGTGCGGCTGAGCCATGGGCACATCCGCATTGGCACATTCCAGCGGCTGGGCGCGCTGGAACTGGAAGACGAAATGGCGCAACTGGTCAGCTATTGCCTGGCCAATTTTCCGGGCGGTGCATTTCCTGATGCGCCGCACCCTGCCGTGCGGTTTTTCAATCAGGTGGTTGAGCGGATGGCCGATATGGCGGCAAGCTACATGGTTGCGGGGTTCGTCCATGGCGTGCTGAATTCCGACAACATGAACGTGACGGGCGAAAGCTTCGATTATGGGCCGTGGCGCTGGCTGCCGCAGTGGGAGCCGGGCTTTACGGCTGCCTATTTCGACCATTCGGGGCTTTATGCTTATGGCCGCCAGCCCGAGGCGATACACTGGAACTGCGGGCAACTGGCCATCGCCTTGCGTTCGCTGGTGGATGCTGCGCCGCTGATCGAGGCGCTCAACCGCTACCCCGAACTTTACAGCCAAGCGATGACACGGCGCTGGTGCTGGCGACTGGGGGTGGAGCCGCGCGGGCTGGAAGAGGACACTGCGCTGATAGGGGCGTGCGAAAAGGCCATGGTGGCGCAGGGGATTGGGCCGGATGCATTCTTTTTTGCGCATCGTGGCGGGCGTGGGCCATTTGCCGATAGTGCCGAAGGCGCGGCGCTAAAGGAAGCGCTGGCGGCATACACGGCGTGCGACAGTAGCCATCCTTACTGGTCGGACGAGGCACCGCAGGCCATGCTGATCGATGAAGTCGAGGCGATCTGGCAACCGATTGCCGAGAGTGACGATTGGTCAGCGCTCCATGCCAAAGTGGCCGCGTTGCGCCGTGTGGGCGAGGCTTTGGGGCCAAAGCCGGTAGCCATGGGCCACTGCGCTGCCTGAAATCGTGTGGCAAGGGTGGCACGGAGGCAGATTGTTGTTTAATCGGTAACGTCTGAAGCGTTACGCTACGTGGCGGAAACCGCGACCCCTCGATTGCGAACATACCTTGGAAGAGCAGGCAATATCCGTGGCAGCTGCCGAAATCGTGTCCTATGAACCCGCCACCGGTGCCGAAGTATGGCGCGGCAAAGTGGGCGATGTCGAAGATATGGTCGCCCGCGCACGGCGCGCATGGCCAACATGGGCCGCACAGCCGCTGGCGACACGCATCGAACTGGTCCGCCGGTTCGCCAACGAAGTGCGCAAGGATGCCGACAAACTCGCCACGATGATCGCGCGCGAAACGGGCAAGCCGATGTGGGAGGCGCGTACCGAGGTTGAAAGCGTCATCAACAAGGTGGAGATTTCGGTCCGCGCCTATGCCGACCGCACTTCGCAACGGAAGCTGGATTCCGCGCTGCAAGGGACAGCGGCCCTGCGGCACAAGCCGCATGGCGTGATGGCAGTATTGGGGCCATACAACTTCCCTGCGCACTTGCCCAACGGCCACATCGTGCCGGCGCTGATTGCCGGGAACGTGGTGATCTTCAAGCCATCGGAAAAGACGCCAGCCACGGGCGAGATGCTGGCCCAGTGTTTCCACCGTGCGGGCATTTCCGCTGCCATCGTGCAGGTGCTGATTGGCGGGCCGCAAGAAGGCCAGGCGTTGGTGGCGCATGACGGAATCGATGGCGTGCTGTTCACCGGATCTGTCCATGCCGGGATCGCGATCAACCGCAAGCTGGCGTCGAACCCGGGCAAGATGGTTGCGCTGGAAATGGGCGGCAACAACCCGATGGTGGTTTGGGATACACCCAAGATTCAGGACGCGGCCACGCTGATTGTCCAGTCCGCCTTCACCAGCGCCGGACAGCGCTGCACCGCTGCACGGCGACTGATCGTCAAGGCTTCGATGTATGACGAGATCATGGGCGAAGTGAAGCGCTTGGCCGACCGCATCATCGTGGGGGCACCATTCGATGAGCCATCGCCCTTCATGGGCCCGGTAATCGACAACCGCACTGCCGATGGCCTGACCGAAAGCTTTGTCTATCTGCTGTCCTCGGGAGGACGGCCAATCAAGCACATGGTGCGATTGCAGCCGGATCTGCCGTTTCTTTCGCCAGCGATCATCGATGTGACAGGCGTCGCCGAACGGCCCGATGTGGAGCTTTTTGGCCCGCTGCTGCAGGTGGTGAAAGTCAACGATTTTGACGAGGCGATTGCCGAGGCCAACAACACCCGCTTTGGGCTTGCCGCATCGCTGATCGGCGGCGATCCGCAGGATTACAACCGTTTTTGGGCCAACATACGCGCTGGCGTGGTCAACTGGAACCGGCCCACCAATGGCGCTTCTTCGGCGGCCCCGTTCGGCGGTGTCGGCCTATCGGGCAATCATCGCCCGAGCGCCTATTACGCCGCCGACTATTGCGCCTATCCGGTCGCTTCGAGCGAAATGGACCAGCCGCGTGCGAGCATCGGCGTCGGGCTGCGCAGCGATTAATCAGCCCTCAGGGGTTGCGTCAGGAAGCGGGAGCGCTGGATCGACAGGGCCACCGGGCTTTATCGCCAGATTGCGCATATTCTGCTGGCTGAGATCAGGATCAACCATCAACTGGCCTTGCAATGCCTCGGCCATCACCGGATCAAGCGGCGCTCCATCTTGTTCAACTTGTGGCCCACCACAAGCAGCAAGGGTAAGGCTGAGGCCCGGAAGGATCATGCAAATCAGACGCATGCGATGGCCATACCAGCAGCGTGGTTAAAAAAGAGGAGCGCCCCACCGAAGTGGGACGCTCCTCTTGCCTACCGTTCAGTGCGACCCGAAGGGTGGGCTATTCCATTACCGGCAACGGCCGCCGCCACGATCAACTTCGCGGCCAAGCAACGCACCACCTGCGGCACCAAGCACGGCACCGAGCGTGCGGTCACCCCGGCGACCAGCAACTTCGCGGCCTACCAGTGCGCCTGCTACGCCGCCGATCAGAAGCCCGGTTGTGCCATCATTACGGCGGCAATAATACCTGCCATCATTGCCACGCCAGTAACCGCGATTGTCGTTCCAGTTGGCGCGGCGATCATAGCGGCGGTCGTCCCAGCGGCGGTTATCGCGGCCACGGCCATCGTTCCAGCCACGCCGATCATTCCAACGCCGGTCGTCGTCGTCCCAGCCGTTCCACTGCGTACCCAGATCAAGCTGGCTGGATGTTTCGATGCGGGTCTGCGGCAGAGCCGCCGCCGATGCGGGGATGGCGGCAACCAAGGTCGAGCCAGCGGTAAGGGCTGCAACAAGACCCAGTGCGGTGTTCTTCATTTTGAACATGGTCTTCTCTTCCAGTCAGTGGAGAGCAGCCCTTGATTGCGGCTGGTCCCGGTCTTCGTGATGGTTAAGGTTTAACCCTGCGAACCTGAACGGAGCGCAACTAGCCTGTCAGATTCTGCGTTTGCGACGAATCGATGAAATTGAGCGATGAAACGCAGCGCGAATAGGCACTTGGCCGCAGCAGCCAATGCTGGCAGGGCGGCGCGCATGACTTCTCCTGAGACTTTCCGCCGCGGCCTTGTGGCAGCGGTGTGCGCCTATATTTGCTGGGGCCTGTTGCCGCTCTATTTCAAGGCGCTCCATGCCGTGCCGCCGCTCGAACTGGTGGGCTGGCGTGTGGTGTTCACACTGCCGATTTGCATGATCATCGTGTTGGCACGTGGTCAGCTTTCGGAATTGCGCAGCGCCTTTGCCAACCCTCAAGTCCTTGGACTGATGGCGCTCAGCGCGCTGCTGATCGGATCGAACTGGCTGATCTACGTCATCGCGATCAAGAATGGCCATGTGCTGGCGACGAGCCTTGGATACTACATCAATCCCCTGATCAACGTGCTTCTGGGCACGGTATTTCTGGGCGAGCGGTTGAGCCGGGTGCAGTGGAGCGCGGTTGCACTTGCCGGGATTGGCATCGCGCTGCTGCTGGCTGGCGCGGTCGATACGCTGGCGATTGCGCTGACACTCGCATTCTCCTTTGCGTTCTACGGCTATGTGCGCAAGCGCGCGCCCGTTGGCGCAGTGCCGGGCCTGACGATTGAAACAACAGTGCTGTTACTGCCAGCGATTGCAGTGGTCGTTCTGGCCGCAGGATCGGCGGATGGCAGCAGCATCGCAATCGGCGGATGGACCACGCCGCTGATCATGGCATCGGGGGTCGCCACGGCAGTGCCGTTGTTGCTCTTTGCCGTGGCGGCGCGCAGCCTGCCGCTGTCGACGCTGGGCTTCGTGCAGTTCATTGCACCGACGATCAGCTTCATTCTGGGCCTGACCGTGTTCGGCGAAACGCTCGACACCACGCGGCTTGCCTCGTTCGCGCTGATCTGGGCGGCAATTGCGCTTTACAGCTGGGACATGGCCAAGCGCGCGCACGCGGCGCGGTGATAGTTCAGGCCAAACGCCAGTTCAGCGTTTCTCCGGCGTGGAAGGGCACGATCATGGTGCCGTTGCAGTCCAACACCTCCGGCACTTCGAGCGGAGCCTTTTCCAGCGTAATCGTGCCTTCGTTCACCGGCATGCGATAAAACGCCGGGCCATTGAGCGAGGCAAACGCTTCAAACCTGTCGAGGGCACCTTCCTCGTCAAACACCGTGACATAGCTTTCGAGCGCGAAGGGCGCGTTAAAGATGCCTGCGCAGCCGCAAGCAGTCTCTTTCAGGTGCTTGGCATGGGGCGCGGTGTCGGTGCCGAGGAACACGCGGTCACAATCCGATGTGGCGAACTCGCGCAGGGCCAGCCGATGCTTCTCGCGCTTGGCCACTGGCAGGCAAAAGGCATGCGGGCGAATGCCGCCCACCAGCATGGCGTTGCGGTTGATATGCAGGTGCTGCGGCGTGATGGTAGCGGCAATGTTTGGCCCGCCATCGCGGACGAAATGTGCGGCTTCTTCGGTCGTGATGTGTTCGAAAACGATCCGCAGATCGGGCATGTCGGCCACCAGCCGAGTCAGCGTGCGTTCGATGAACACGGCCTCACGATCAAAGATATCCACGTGGTTGTCGGTCACTTCCCCATGGATCAGCAACGGCATGCCGATCCGCTGCATCGCTTCCAGTACCGGATAGATGTTGCGGATATCCGTCACGCCATGCGCCGATCCCGTGGTGGCATGAGCCGGATAGAGCTTGGCAGCAACAAACACGCCTTGGGCGAAGCCGCGTTCAACTTCGCCGATGTCGGTCGAATCGGTGAGATAAAGTGTCATCAGCGGGGTGAAGTCGCTGCCCTCGGGCAAAGCCGCCAGAATGCGGTCGCGATAGGCCGCAACGCCTGCCACATCGGTCATCGGCGGAGCCAGATTGGGCATCACGATCGCACGGGCAAACTGGCGCGCGGTATAGGGCACGACGCCAACCAACACGTCCTTGTCGCGCAAGTGGGTGTGCCAGTCATCCGGTCGGCGGATCGTGAGAGTCGCAGGGGCTGTCGAAGTCATGCCCTTCCCCTTAGCCTTGGCTGCGCCTATCTACCAGCCCATGACCGATACACCTTCCCGTCTGTTCGAACGTGCCCTGATCCGCCTGTCCCCGCTGGACCCTGCTGAGGACGTCGCCGCCTTCCTGCAAGGACTCGTCACCAATGACGTAAAAGGCACGCTGCCAGAGTGGACCGCGCTGCTGACGCCGCAGGGCAAGGTGCTTTTCGATTTCCTCGTTTGGCCCGACGGCACTGATAGCCTGCTGCTCGATTGCGAGGCGGCGCAGGCCGATGCTGTGGCCAAGCGGCTGACGCTCTATCGCCTGCGCCGCAGGATCGGGATCGAGCGCGCTGACGACCTAGGCGTGTATTGGCAGGACCATCCGGGCGAAGGTGGCGCAAACGATCCCCGCCTGTCCGCGCTTGGCCAACGCTGGATCGGCACCGTGTCGGCAGAGGATGTCGCGGCTGACGATCTTTGGCGCGCGCACCGATTGGCACTGGGCGTGACCGAGGGGCAGGCCGAGCTTGGCAACGGCGAAGTGCTCTGGCTGGAATGCAACTCGGTGGACCTGAACGGCGTCAGCTTCACCAAGGGCTGCTATGTGGGGCAGGAGAACACCGCGCGGATGAACTGGCGGCAGAAAGTGAACCGCAGGCTGGTGGTGGTGCCGCTGGAGAAATCGGACACCGCGCGGCAGCGTGCGGTCTATCCTGATCTTGGCCTTGCGGTAGACCATCGCCGGATCGAGGACATCGCCGATACCCTCGCTCCGGCTTGGATGTCGCTTACGGCTCCTGAATGACTTCGGCCTGCACGATCCCTTCGATCAGCATCTGTTCGGCCCGGTCCCGCGCCGCATCGCGCGGCAATTCCAGAGCCTGCGCCAATGGCCCGCCCATCAAGGCATCGCCCAGCGCCATCAGCGTGAGCGCCAGCGTGGTGCTGCGCTGGGTGCCTGATTGATATTCGTCCAGATCGATCACCAGATCGTGAATCGTATCCACAATCGGATCGAGCGCATCCTCATTGCCGGAAAGCAGCATCCACGACGCAAGTGCGCCTGCGCCTTCCTTGTCAAAGGCATCGAAAGTCAGGTCCACCACATCGCGTGGGGAACCGATGCCTGAGCGGCTGGCGATGACCGCCTCGCGAATCGTCGCGCAGATGGTTTCGGCCAGATGCTTGGCCAGTGCCTTTTGCAGACCCGCCGCTGATCCAAAGTGGTGCAGCAGATTGGCGTGCGTGCGTCCGATTCGCCCCGCCACAGCCTTTAGCGTGACCGCCTGAGGCCCAGTTTCCACCAGCAATCCACGCGCGGCTTCAAGGGCAGCCATCCGACTTTCCTCGGGCGGGAGACGCTTTCTTATTGACATTGGTGTAAGCATGCCTAAATTTTGGCCCATGAACGCCATGACCCCTACTATCGCACTAGAGCGCAGCGCCCCAACCGGCAAGGCCGTGCCCACGCCCCCCGATCTGACGATCACGATACGTGACCGCCGCTTTGGCCGCAATGAACCTGCGGGCCGCTGGTGGCTGAACAACGATCCGATCGCCACCGCATGGCACAATGCGCTGTCGGCAACCTTCCCGCGTGGCGAGGCCTTCTTCATCGAAGCGGTCAAAGCGCACCGCGATGGTGTGCCGCCCAAGCTCGAAGCGGAAATCCGCGCCTTCGTGCGGCAGGAAATCAACCACACGCGCGAACACGTGGCGTTCAACCGCGCCGCCGAAAACGCGGGCTACGACATTGCCCGCATCGATAAGCGCGTTGAAGAGATGCTCGCGCTGACCAAGGATCGCCCGGTGATCCTGAACCTTGCCGCCACAATGGCGCTGGAACACTACACGGCCATGATGGCGCACGAATTCCTCGCCAACCCGGCCCATTTTGCCGGATCCGAACAGGAACCGGCCGACATGTGGCGCTGGCACGCAATCGAAGAGATCGAGCACAAGGGCGTGGCCTATGACACATGGAACCACGCCACGCGCGATTGGAGCCGGTGGAAGCGCTGGAAGATCAAATCGCTGATGATGGTGATCGTGACCAAGAATTTCCTGACACACCGGATCGAGGACACACTCGATCTGCTGGAACAGGATGGGCTGACCGGGGCGAAGTGGAAATGGAAGCTGGCAGCCTATCTGTTGTGGAAGCCCGGCGTTGTTCGGCGTATCTTCCCCGCGTGGATCAGCTACTTCCTGCCCGGTTTCCACCCGTGGCAGCATGACGACCGCGCGCTGATCAACAAGGCCGACAGCGAATTTCCCGATGCTGTGATGAAGCGCTGAAATGCCAAGGGCTCCCAACCGGGAGCCCTTTTTCTATCCACCAAACTCCACCACCCGCTCATGCTGAGCCTGTCGAAGCATCCTGCGTTGCGTGCGCATCCTTCGGCAGGCTCAGGACGAGCGGGGAAAACTCAAGCAGCGCGTCGCATTGGTGCAAAGCCACCGTCTTGCGGGCCGTCACAATCAGCGGGCGGAGCAAGATCAATCACATGGACAAGCGCCCCAACCGGCTCGCTGCGTGCGGGGCTGCGGATTTGGCGAACCTCGCCCGTCAGGCGGAACCCGGCCTTTGCCAGCACGCGCGCCGATGCGGGGTTATCCTCGAAAGGCGTTGCCACCACGCGCCGATGGCCCAGCGTGCGCGCAACGCTGAGCAAGGCACGCGTGGCCTCGGTGGCATAGCCCTGCCCCCAGTGCTGGCGCGCAATCCAGTAGCCCAGCTCGGTCTCGCCATCGGTAGTGGCCAATCCGACGCAACCGACCAGTCGGGAACCGTGCGCTCCGGGCAATGTCACAAAGAAATGCGGATGCCGCTTTTCCTGCGGCAGGGCGGCAAAACTGCGCGCATCATCGGGCGAATAGGGCCAGGGCGCGCGCGCCAGATTGCGCACGACAGCCTCATCATCGATCAGGGCATGGAGTTCGGCCCAATCCTCCGGCCATGCGGGCCGCAGGAACAGCCGTTCGCTGCGAATGAACATAAATCGTCTCCGTGCTCGGCCCCCGCCCCGCGCCGGTAGGCTGCGGACGTGACAAGGGTATTGCGCCCTGCGTTGGACCGAACGCGGAATGGGTCCGATTGCGAGGGAACGCGGTTTGCGTCCGAGGGAGACGTGAAAAGAGGGAGATGGGCGGGGCCCTCTCCCTCTATCGGCCAGCGTCTTAACGCTGGCGGGGCCACCCCATCGGGACGGCCCTTTGCATGACCATCCGGTTATTCTGCTGCTTCAGCCATAATGTCGACCGACACATACTTGCGGTCGAGCTTTCCGCCATGGAAGCGCACGCGGCCTTCGGTCAGCGCGAACAAGGTGTGATCCTTGCCGATGCCGACGTTGGCGCCCGGGTATACGCGGGTGCCGCGCTGACGGATGATGATGTTGCCGCCGATCACTTCCTGACCGCCGAACTTCTTAACGCCAAGGCGGCGGCCTGCTGAGTCGCGACCGTTGCGCGAAGAGCCGCCTGCTTTCTTATGTGCCATCTCAGATTACTCCGAATTCTGCTTTCAAGCGACCGAAACGATACGCAGCAGGGTAAGCTGCTGGCGGTGACCGTTGCGACGGCGATAGTTGTGGCGGCGACGCTTCTTGAACACGATCACCTTTTCAGACTTCGCCTGAGCGATAATCTCTGCCGAAACAGTGATCTTGGCGGCATCAGCCAGCGAATCACCTTCACCAGCGAGCAGGACATCACCCAGCGTGATCGTGTCGCCAGCTTCGCCTGCCAGCTTTTCGACCGCGATCTTGTCTCCGGCGGCGACCCGATATTGCTTGCCGCCCGTGCGCACGATTGCGAACATCGTTCTGTGTATCCGTTCCAAAAGCCATCGGTTGCCCGAGGCGATTCCAAATGAGGCGCCCAACGCCTGCGAATCGCTGACTGAGGGCAACATGCCGTTTCCCCGCTGGATGCAGGGTCCCGGAAAGAGTGGCGCGGATAGTCAAACCCAAGCCCTGTGTCAATGCGATCTTGCCTGAAATCAGGCAGGTTTGCAGTGTGAGCATCACGCGGACGCTGGCCACCGGTAAAGGTCATGCTATGGCGCGGGGATGATCAAGCGCAATTCCCGCTTCGCTGCAATGGCTATTGTGACCGCTGCCCTGCTTACATCCGGCTGCGCACCCCGCAGCGATTTCCCCTCGCTCGCGCGCCGCCCGGCCGAGGATGCCTATCGCGCAATGCCAGTAGCGCGGCCAGCGCCAATGCTGCCAGCGGTGATCAGCGAAGGTTTGCCTGACCGCCTTGCCGCGCTGCTGGCGCAGGCGAATGCCGCCCACGCAATCTTCGAATCGCGCCAGACTTCTGCGACGCGCACCGTCAACGCCGCCGTAGGGGCGGAAAAGGGCACCGAACGCTGGTCGGTCGCCTCGGTCGCGTTGGCGGGGCTTGAAACCGCTCGTTCACAGGCCGCCATGCCGCTGGCTGACCTTGACCGGCTAGAAGCCGACGCCAGCAATCGGGCGGTTGAAGGATCAGATGCCGATCTCAAAGTCGTGCGCGACACGCGCCTGAAAGTCGAAGCGCTGGTTCAGGCCGAAACCGGGGTGATTGATTCGCTGCGGACAAGGTTGGGTGCCTGACCCGATCCCGCTCACCTAAGCTGAGCGGGAGCTTGGGGGTTTAACCCCAGCGAGACAGGTCCTGCCGATCCTCAGGGCGCGGTTCAATCCAGCGCCAGCCCTTCGCGGTTTTCTCCCGCTTCCAGAACCACGATTCGCTTTTCAGGTGATCCATCGCGAAATCAGCCGCGGCAAAAGCATCGCGGCGGTGGCGTGCGGCGGCACAAACAAGCACGATAGCATCGCCCGGAACCATCACCCCGCTGCGGTGCACGATCATCAGGCCCTCAACTGGCCAGCGCGCTCGCGTGATGCGGGCGAGTTCTTCCATGCCGGGCAATGTCATGGGGGCATAGTGCTGCAATTCCAGGGCCTCTACCCCGCCAGAATCGCGCACTTGGCCCAGGAACGTGACGATCCCGCCGGCGTGGGGATGGCGCGCGTTAAAAGCAGCGATTTCAGCAACCGGATCGAACGGCTCCAATGCCAGCCGCACGTCCTGCATCTCAGCCTCCGCTGACCGGCGGCAGGAACGCCAGTTCATCGCCCTGCCCCAACATGACGCCGCCCATATCGGTCAGCAACTGTCCGTTAAGCGCCATGCGCACTTTTTCGCCCAGCAATTGTACAGCCAGTGCGGGATCGAGAGTCGCAAGCACCTGTTCGACAGGTCCCGGCGAAACGGACATTTCGCCAGTTCCGGCCACATCTTCCAGCCGCCCCATGAACACCAGCCGTGCCATCGGATCAGCCCCCGGTGGTCGACATGTGGCGCGACACGGCTGGCGCACCGCCCGGCTTGTCGATCACGAAGCTGTGCCGTTCCTGCTTTTCGCCCATCGCCCGGGCAAAGCATTCGGCCAGCGCACCATCGGGATCATCGGAACGCAGCGCAGCGCGCAGATCTACGCGGCCTTCCCCACCCAGACACATGTAAAGCTGCCCGGTGGCGGTCACCCGCACGCGGTTGCACCCTTCGCAGAAGTTGCCCGTTAGCGGTGTGATAAAGCCCAGCCGCCCGCCGGTTTCGGCAATATCGACATAGCGCGCAGGCCCGCCCGAGCTTGCGTTGCTGTGCGTCAGCGTCCAGCGCTGTTCCAGATCGCGGCGCACCGCATCGAGCGGCAGGTAATGGTCGAACCTGTCGCCCTCAACCTCGCCCAGCGGCATGACCTCGATCAGCGTCATGTCATGGCCTTCGCCATGCGCCCATGCGATCAGCGAGGGCAGTTCAGCCTCGTTGATGTCTTTCAGCGCCACCGCGTTGATCTTGACCTTCAAGCCCGCCGCTTTGGCCGCCGCAATTCCTTCCAGCACCTGCGGCAACATGTCGCGCCGCGAAAGCTTGGCAAAGGCCGCCCGGTCCAGCGTATCGAGCGATACGTTGATGCGCTTGATCCCCGCAGCGGCCAGATCATCGGCAAATTCCGCCAGCCGCGTGCCATTTGTGGTCATGGTGAGCTCGTCCAGCCCATCTCCCAGCTTGCGCCCCAGCGCGCGGACCAGATCAACCATGTCCCGCCGCACCAACGGTTCGCCCCCGGTCAGCCGGATCTTGCGCACGCCGCGCGCAATGAAGTGCAGCGACAGGCGGTGCAGTTCCTCAAGGCTCAGCACATCGGCCTTGGGCAAAAACGTCATGCGTTCAGGCATGCAATAGGCGCAACGCAGGTCGCAGCGGTCGGTCACCGAAAGCCGGAGATAGGTGATCCGGCGGGCAAACCGATCAATCAGGGGCAAAGGCGCGTTCACTTGCCCATGTATACGAAGTCTCGCGGATAAGATTCAAGGCTTGCGCCTGCATCCACAAACAAAGTTTGCCCGGTCACCGATCGCGCGGTGGCGAGGTAGTGGACGGCATCGGCAATTTCGTCCGCCCCAGGCAAGCGCCGCAGCGGCATCATGCCCTCAAGCCGCCGCCATTGCTCGGCATCATAATCGGCTGTCGGCAGGATCAGACCCGGAGCGACGCCGTTTACCCGCACCTTTGGCGCCATCGCGCGCGATAGGGTGCGCACCGCTGCGTGCAGGGCCTGCTTGGACAGGGTGTAGCTGATCTGGTCCGGCACCGGATTGATAACGCGCTGGTCGAGAATATTCACGACCGACCCTTCCCGCTCCCCCAGCGCGGCTGCAAAAGCGCGCGTCAGCAGCAATGGCGCGAACAGGTTCACGCGAAAGTGCTGCTCCAGCTCGTCCAGCGTGATCGTTTCAACCGTATCGTCATGAAACAACGATGCGCAATTGACCAGCAGGTCGGGCGAACGCCCCGCCGCTTGCGTTACTTCAGCCAGCATCTGCGCAGGGAATGTGGGATCATCAAGATCGCCTGCCAGCGGAAAAACCGCCGCCCCCAGCCATTCCAGCTGTGCCTTGAACTCTGCATCAAAGGTCGATGCGCGGTGTGCGTGCAGCGCCAGATCCCAGCCCTCACCGGCCAGCTTGCGCGCAATCGCCCCGCCAATCCGCCGCCAACCGCCTGTGACCAGTGCCAGTGGCCGGTGGAGCGGAAGGGCCATCAGGCAGATGCCTCGCTTGCCCGCTCACGCTTCAACGTTATGCCGATTTCTTCGCCATTTTCGCTGATGGCCAGCTTCACGATCTTGACCTCTACCCACATCACCCGATCATCCTGCAACAACAACGTTTCGATGATGTGGTCTGCCACGGCCTCGATCAGCTTGAAATGCACCCCCTTGGGCAAGCCGTCGGTGGCGGCAAACTTCAGGTCCATGTAATTCTTGCTGGCGGCCAGCGGGCAATCGGGTGTGTAGCGATCCTGATGCTTCAGCCCCACGCGCATGGTGATGCGCAGCGGCTGCGGCCGCCCGGTCTCTTCGGAATAGATCCCGGTGAGCACGTCGGTTTCAAGATTGGCAACTTCTAGGATCAGGCTGTCGGTCATGGCGGGCCTTTGGCACCGGCGCGCGGGCGTGTCCACCGCGCTTCAAGGATTTCAGTTTTTCCAGCGTGCGAAGATCGCCGTGGGCAGCAGGCGAGCGTCCGGCCCGCTTTCGCGAATCGCCAGATCACCATGTTCTATTGTGCCGCCAAGACCTTTCAGCGCCTCAGCCAGCAGTCCGGCGATGGCAAGCGAGGACATGCGCACGGCATAGACCGTCAGGAACAGGAACCGGCTGTCGGCGTCCAGCAATTGCGCGCAATCGGCAACAAGTCCGGGCAGGCTTTCCTCCAGCCGCCACACTTCACCATCCGGGCCACGTCCGAATTTGGGTGGATCGAGGATGATGCCGTCATAGCGCCTGCCCCGGCGCACTTCGCGTGCGGTGAACTTGGCCGCATCATCGATCATCCAGCGCACCGGACGTTCGGCCATGCCCGAAAGCTGGGCATTGGCACGGGCCTGCGCCACCGACTTCTTCGACGCATCGACGTGAGTGACCGGGCCATATTCCGAAAGCGCCAGCGTCCCCACGCCGGTGTATCCGAACAAATTGAGCGTCTGTGCGTCCCCGCGCAGGCGGGGACCTCGTGCGTCCAAAGGCGCGCTCTCCGGCCTGAGGTCCCCGCCTTCGCGGGGACACGCTGCACGCGGAGCCAGTTGCTCCCCCATCCAGTCCCACACCGGGGCCATATCGGGAAAGAACCCCAAGTGCCGGAACGGCGTGCACGATGCGGTAAAGCGCACATCGTTCCAGCCCAACTCCCAGCCATCGCGCGGCACGGGGCGGTCAAACATCCAGCGCCCACCGCCGTCCTCGTCAGAACCGGGCACGAATTCCGCATCCGCCTGCCAATCGGCCAGACGCGGCGTCCACATCGCCTGAGGTTCCGGCCGGATGAAGCGGTGCGGCCCGTATTGCTCCAGCTTCCGCCCGTGGCCGGAATCGAGCAGGGTAAAATCTGCCCAGCCCTCGCCCACCATCAGTTTGGGCTGGAGATCCAGCTCAGCCATGCGTCGGGTGCTGCCGGGGCGTGGCGCGCTCGGCCACATAAGCGGCGACAGCGTCGTAATCGCCCGGCAAGCGGTCGCAGCGCTCTTCGCGATCAAACAGATCACCTACGCGCGCGGGCAAACCGGGGCGCAGTCCGGTAGCCCGCTCAACCGCATCGACGAACTTGGCCGGATGCGCCGTTGCCAGCGTCACGATCGGCACCCCTGCCGGAATACCTTGCGCCACGCGCGCCGCGTGCAGGCCAATAGCCGTATGCGGATCGAGCACCTCACCGCAGGCCTCAAACGCCCAGCGCATGGCGTTGGCCATATCACCTGCATCGGCGCGTTCCGAGGTGAACAGCGCCGCTGCCGATTCGCGCTGCGCATTGGTCAGTTGCATCGCCTTGGTCGCTTCAAACTGCTTCATCTGCGCCGCCATCGCCGCGCCATCGCGCCCGCAGCCATCAAACAGCAGGCGTTCAAAGTTCGATGACACCTGAATGTCCATCGATGGCGCTGCTGTGACCGTCACCGTGCTGGCCGAATAATCGCCGGTTGAAAGCGCGCGGTGGAGAATATCGTTGACGTTGGTCGCCACGATCAACCGCTCGATCGGCAGGCCCATTTGCGCTGCCACATAGCCTGCGAACACATCGCCGAAGTTTCCGGTCGGAACCGAGAACGCCACCTTGCGCTGCGGCGCGCCCAGTTGCAGCGCGGCGTAGAAATAATAGACCACCTGCGCCATCAATCGCGCCCAGTTGATCGAATTGACCGCAGCGATCCCGAAACGGCTAGTCATCGCATTGTCATTGAACATGCGCTTCACCATCGCCTGCGCATCATCAAAGCTGCCGTCGATGGCGATGTTGTGCACATTCGGCGCGATCACCGTGGTCATCTGGCGGCGCTGCACATCCGAAACGCGCCCATGCGGGTGAAGCATGAAGATATCGATCTTCGCCCGCCCCGCCACACCATCAATAGCAGCAGAGCCGGTATCGCCCGACGTTGCCCCGACGATAGTGATGTGATCATCGCCTTTTGCCAGAAACTCCTCGAACAACAAGCCCAGCAATTGCAGCGCCACGTCCTTGAACGCCAGCGTGGGGCCGTGGAACAGCTCCAGCACCCACTGCGTCTCGTCCAGTTGCTTTAGCGGCACCACAGCGGCATGGGCAAAGCGGCCATAGGCCTGCTCACACAGTTCCAGCAGCCGCTCGGGCGTCAGGCAATCGCCCACGAAAGGCAGCATGATCTTCTGCGCCAGCTGGGCATAGGGCAGCCCCGCCATGCCTGCGATCTCGTCCGAGCTGAACTGCGGCCAAGTCTCGGGCACATAAAGCCCACCGTCCGAGGCAAGGCCTGCGAGCGTGACGCCCTGAAAATCGAGCGAGGGTGCCTGCCCCCGGGTGCTGACGTACTTCATGGGATTGGGCGGTTAGCGGCCACAGGACGGTGTGGCAAGGATTCTGGGGTGTAAGGAAGCTATTCCTGAGCCTCCCTCTCCACACCGCTCACCCTGAGCCTGTCGAAGGGTGCCGGAACCGCGCACTGCACCAGCGTCCTTCGACAGGCTCAGGACGAGCGGGTTAAACGGAACCAGCCCGCTCTCGCCAGCGCTTGCGCAGGGCCAGCCCGTAAATCACCAGCGCCACGAGTGCGAAGAAGAACCACTGAACCGCGTAAGCCAGATGGTTGTTCGGCACATCAGCCGGATCAGGCCGCGCACTGGCAGCAAAGCCGGTGACCGGCGGATCGGCAATCAGCCGCGCGGCTCCATCGGTATAGGGGGCAATCAGCCCCGTGATCTTGCCACCAGTCCATTCAGGGTGCTTCGGCCCTTTGCTCCAACCAGCTTGCACTTGCGCGGTGCGGCCTTCGCCAATCGCGCAGTTGGCCAGATGCACATACCCGGTTTCGCCCTTGGCATTGCGGCCTGCGATGGAATTCCACGGCTGCGTGATCGACTGGCAATCCACCTGGGAGCGATGGAACAGCGCCTTCTCCACCGCCGCCACATCGGCATCGGGAAAAGCCACGGTTGCTGCATCGGCAATCGCCGTCGCGTACCGCGCCAGCATGACCTGCTTTTCATCCATGCGCTGCAACTGCCACACGCCCAGCGCAATCATCGTGGCGACCGCTGCGGCCACGATCACCGTCGAGATAATCGGCACGCGCCGCATCACAGCAAACCTTCCTTGTCGAGTCGCGCCATCAGTGCCGCCGCCTTGGCAAAGCGCAGCGCCACCGTCACCACCAGCGGAACGACAACGCCCCAAAGGGCAATCAGCGCCCACACCGGCAATTGCACCACCTCGTCCAGCTTTAGCGCGGCCAGCACCAGCAGCACCGTTACCGGCAAAACCACCAGGTACATGCCGCGCCCGCGCGGCTCATGCCGCTCAAGCTCCAGCCCGCAGGCCCCGCACCGCTGCGCCAGTGCGCCCGGCGTTGACCACGCGCCCTTTGCCCCGCAACGAGGGCACAAACCGAAAAGGGCAGTCGCGGTAACCCCGGACTGCCCTTTCTGGTGATGACTTTCGCCTTCAGGCATCAGTGAACCGGCGCACCCCAGCTGCCCCACACATAGATGGCGACAAACAGGAACAGCCATACCACGTCAACGAAGTGCCAATACCATGCAGCCGCTTCGAAACCGAAATGCTGGCGCGGGGTGAAGTGACCCTTGTAGACGCGGGCAAGGCAGACGATCAGGAAGATCGTGCCGACGATCACGTGGAAGCCGTGGAACCCGGTTGCCATGTAGAACGACGAACCAAAGGTGTTGGTGCCGAACGCAAACGGAGCAGCCGCATATTCATAGGCCTGAATGGCCGAGAATACCGCGCCCAGCAGGATCGTGGCCCACAGACCCTTCTTCAGGCCATCGCGGTCACCATGGATCAGCGCGTGGTGCGCCCAGGTGAGCGTGGTGCCCGAGCACAGCAGGATCAGCGTGTTGAGCAGCGGCAGATCGAACGGGTCCATGACCGCTTCGATCGCCTTTGGCGGCCACTGGCCAGCCACAACCTCAGCCAGTTCCGAAGGGAACAGGGAGAAATCAAAGAAGGCCCAGAACCAGCCGACGAAGAACATCACTTCCGAAGCGATGAACAGGATCATCCCATAACGCTGATGCAGCTGCACAACCGGGGTGTGATCGCCCGCATGCGCTTCCTTGATGATCTTGCCGAACCACGAAAAGAACGTGACGATCACGCCCAGCAGGCCAAGCGAAAATACGGCCGTGCCGCCAGCCATGTCGTGCATCCAGAAGACGCCGCCAACAGCCATGGTCAGCGCCGACATGGCACCGGCAAAGGGCCAGATGTCGGGCGGCAGAATGTGGTAATCGTGGTTCTTAGCGCCGGCCATGATCGTTGAAATCCCCAAGTCAGGTCTGGTCATCTGTATCGTGCTGGGCACCAAGGCCCGGCACGTTGTTCGCGTTGGCCTTTATCGCCGGGTTTGCTTGCGGTCCAGAGGCTTTTCCATCGTTTACAAAACCGGCTTGCCCGCGCGCGTTGCAGCGCTTTCCAGCGTTTCGTTGAAGGTATAGCTCAGCGTAATCTCTGCAATGTCCTTTGCCGCCGGATCATCGAGAATCGCTGGATCAACGTAATAGATCACGGGCATCGGGATTTCCTGCCCCGGTTGCAGCGTCTGTTCGGTAAAGCAGAAGCACTGGATCTTGTTGAAATACTTGCCCGCCTGTTCGGGCGAGACGTTGAAGATTGCCGTGCCCGTCACCGCCTGACCAGAAAGGTTGCGCGCCTGATACCGCGCCATCTGGCGCTGCCCGATGCGCACCTCCTGCTTGACCTGCATGACCTTGAATTCCCAAGGCATGTCGCGCGCCACATTGGCATCGAAGCGCACCGTTACAGACTTGCCCGCGATCTTCACCCCTGCCGCCGTGGTCGCATCGGCGCGCTGCGTCGTGCCGCCATAGCCGGTCACTTGGCAGAACAACTGATAGAGCGGCACCGAGGCATAGCCCAGTCCAAGCATGGCCAGTGCCCCGCCAGCTGCCAACATACCGACTTTGCGATTCTTGGCAGAATTGGAAACGACGGTGGTTGCCACGTCAGTTGGCTCCTTCGATCTGCGCCGCAATTTTCACGATCGAAATCGCAAAGAACAACACAGCCAGGGATCCCAGTACGATGCCCAAAACCTTGTTCCGCCCGCGTTGCCGCGCGCGATAGAGATCGGATTGCGCTTTTGACAGGTGCTCGGGCTGCGGCGTCTCAAACTTGCTCGGTTCGTTCATTATTGCCAGCCTTGCACCGTGGCGAGCCGGTCAAACGCCAGCATGCCGAAAAGCACGAAAAGATAGAGGATCGAATACCCAAACAGCCGCTTTTCCGGCAGCATCTTGTCATCCGGTCCGGTGTCCCGCATCCCGACTTTGGCCGATAGCGCCACGAAGATCAGGCCGAGAACCAAAGCTGACATACCATAGACCCAGCCCGTTCCGCCTATGAACCAAGGGGCCAATGTCACCGGGAGGAGCAGGACCGCGTAGATCAGGATCTGCCGCCGCGTGGACTTTTCACCAGCCACCACTGGCATCATCGGAATGCCGACCTTGGCGTAATCAATCTGCACAAACAGCGCGAGTGCCCAGAAGTGTGGCGGCGTCCACATGAAGATGATCAGGAACAACAGCACCGGCATCAGCGTGATGTCGCCGGTCACCGCCACCCAGCCGATCAACGGCGGAAAGGCTCCTGCACCGCCACCAATCACGATATTCTGCGGCGTGCGCGGCTTGAGCCAGACGGTGTATATCCATGCATAATAGAAGATCGAAAAGGCCAGAATGGCCGCCGAGAGCCAGTTCACAGCAAGGCCCATGACCACGACCGAAGCGCCTGAGAGCATGAAGCCGAAATCGCGGGCTGATGCGCGGTCCATCCGGCCCGAAGGCAGGGGCCGCGCTGCCGTGCGCTTCATCCCGGCGTCAAGATCGGCTTCCCACCACATGTTGAGCGCGGCGGCCCCGCCAGCGCCCACCGCGATGCATAGGATCGCGGTAAATGCGATGACAGGGTGGATGGTCCCGGGCGCGGCCAGCAGGCCGCACAAGCCGCTGAAGATGACCAGCGTCATCACGCGTGGCTTGGTCAGCGCGAAGAAATCGCGCCACTCTGCGGGCAGAGCCACAGTCGAACGTAGGGGTGTTGCAGAATCCATGATTGGCCGCGCCTATACGCTCGCTTTACGTTCATGGAAAGCGAAAGGGGACGAGCCGAGCAAGCGCCCAAAAGGGCTGTTCATCGAGCAAAGCACCAGCAACGAAAAAGGCCCCCGGATCGATCCGGAGGCCCTATCGTTTCAGCCTTCAGGCCGACAACTTGCTCAGTGTGCGTGAGCCGCGTCGTCGATCACCGGCAGGGTTTCGAACTGGTGGAACGGCGGCGGCGAGGACAGGGTCCACTCCAACGTCGTTGCGCCTTCGCCCCAGTAGTTGGCTTCGGCCTTCTTGCCCGCCAGGAACGCGTAGGCGATGTTGATGAAGAAGATCACCATCGAACCTGCCATGATCACGTAGCCTAGCGAGGCGATCTCGTTCCAGTAGGTGTAGGCCACCGCATAGTCTGGATAGCGGCGCGGCATGCCCTGAACGCCCAGGAAGTGCATCGGGAAGAAGATCAGGTTCACACCGATGAAGAAGATCACGAACTGCAGGTGGCTGAGGAATTCCGAGTGCATCCGGCCGCTCATCTTCGGGAACCAGTAGAAGAACCCGGCGAAGAGCGAGGTTACAGCGCCCAGCGACAGTACGTAGTGGAAGTGCGCGACCACGTAGTAGGTGTCATGCAGGTTGTCGTCCACACCACCGTTGGCCAGCACGACGCCAGTTACGCCGCCAACAGTGAACAGGAAGATGAAGCCAAGCGCCCAGATCATCGGTGACTTGAACTCAAGGCTGCCGCCCCACATCGTTGCGATCCACGAGAAGATCTTGATGCCGGTCGGCACCGCGATCACCATCGTTGCGGCGGTGAAATACATCTTCGTGTTTACGTCGAGCCCGGTGGTGTACATGTGGTGTGCCCACACGATGAACCCGACCACGCCGATGGCGACCATCGCGTAAGCCATGCCGAGGTAGCCGAACACTGGCTTCTTCGAGAAGGTCGAGATGATCTGGCTGATAATGCCGAAGCCCGGCAGGATCATGATGTACACTTCGGGGTGGCCGAAGAACCAGAACAGGTGCTGATAGAGGACGGGGTCACCGCCGCCCGCAGGATCGAAGAAGGTCGTGCCGAAGTTGCGGTCGGTCAGCAGCATGGTGATGGCAGCAGCCAAAACCGGCAGTGCCAGCAGCAGCAGGAACGCGGTTACCAGCACCGACCACACGAACAGCGGCATCTTGTGCAGGGTCATCCCCGGCGCGCGCATGTTCAGGATGGTGGTGATGAAGTTGATCGCACCCAGGATCGAACCTGCGCCCGAAAGGTGCAGTGAGAAGATCGCGAAATCGACCGCAGGACCGACCGAGCCCGAAGTGGAAAGCGGTGCATAGACCGTCCAGCCCGTGCCAGCGCCTTGCCCCGTGCCGCCCGGCATGAAGGCCGAGATCATCAGCGACATGAAGCCCACGAACGTCAGCCAGAACGACACGTTGTTCATGCGCGGGAACGCCATGTCCGGCGCGCCGATCATGATCGGCACGAACCAGTTGCCGAAGCCGCCGATGATGGCAGGCATGACCATGAAGAACACCATGATCAGGCCGTGTGCCGTGATCAGCACGTTCCACAGGTGAAGCTGTTCATCGAAGCTGGGGTTGGCCGTGCCCAGCAACTGCGCGAAATAGCCCAGATACTGGATGCCCGGCTGCGCCAGTTCAGCCCGCATCATGCCGGAAACGGCGCCACCGATGATCCCCGCGAAAATCGCGAAGATCAGGTACAGCGTGCCGATGTCCTTGTGGTTGGTGGACATGAACCAGCGGGCAAAAAATGCCGGCTTGTGATCATGATCGTGTTCGTGCGCATGATCATGCGCATCATAACCTTCGTTTGCGGGAATGGTAGCCATATCGCTCAAACCTTGTCCATAAACGTCGCGTCAGGCGGCCGGAGCCGCGGGGGCTGCAGCTGCGGGGGCTGCGGCCGCTTCCACGGCCTCACCCACAGTGCCGCCCGGCTGAGTCTTCACCCAAGCTTCGAACTTGTCGCGCGGCAGAGCTTCCACCGCGATCGGCATGTACCCATGACGGGCACCGCAAAGTTCCGAGCACTGGCCGTAATATACGCCCGGCTCCTTGATCATCAGCACCTTCTCGTTGATCCGGCCGGGCACTGCGTCCAGCTTGAACCATAGCGAAGGCACGGCAAACGCGTGGATCACGTCCGAGCCGATGGTCTGGATGCGGATCGGCTCACCCGCAGGGACGACCATGCGGTTGTCCACCGCCAGCTGGCCCGGCTCACCGCGCTTCAGCGCTTCAGCGTCTGGCAGCATATTCGAAATGACTTCGAAACCGCCGTTATCGGGATAGGTATAACCCCAGTACCACTGATAGCCCGTCACCTTCACGGTCACCGCACCCTTGGGCGCAGGATCATATTGATGGGCAAGCAGGCGGATCGATGGAACCGCGATCACCACCAGAATCAGCACCGGCACCAGCGTCCACACCACTTCGATCAGCGTGTTGTGGCTGGTCTTCGAAGCGACCGGATTGGCGCGCTTGTTGAACTTGGCAACCACCACAACCAGCAGGATCAGCACTAGCAACGAGATCGCCACGATTACCGGCATCAGGATCACATCGTGCATCCACAATGCTTCTTCGCCAGTTGGGGAGTACTGATCCTGGAAGGTCCAACCCTTGTCCACCGGCATACCCTTGCCCGGAGTCGGGGCCATTGGCGTATAGGAACCGGCGTCGACTGGTGCAGCTTCGGCCGCCACAGCAGCAGCACCAGCATCGGTTGCAACCGGCGCAGTTGCTGCTGGAGCAGCTGCCACTGGTGCTGTTGGTGCCACAGGCGCTGCAGCCATAGCGTTTGCCCCGAAAATCAGCGCAGCAGCAACGCCAAAGGTCCGGCCAAAAGTCCGGAAAGCTGTGCCCGCTTGGCGGGCAGTATCGGCAAGACTCATCGTCAAAGTTTCCGCTTTTTACCTGTTTGCGCGCGTGTTGCGCTGCATCAGGAAGGTGCGTCTGCACCCTCCCTACGTCCCTCGAACGGACCGGCCTATACGCGCGGTTGTGCCAAGCCTCAAGCGGCGGTGCGCATATTTTTCAACCCTCTCCCACACCCCTTCGGGCAATGTGGCAATGCATCGAAACACATCTGCGGAAAAGGGTTGCCCGCAAGGCGACCAACCGCCATTTGCAAGGCTCCAACCGACCTGATCAGGCTGTCATGATGCTCGAAGACGAGATTCTTTCCGAATTCCGCGCAAGCCAAGCTTTGCTTGAAGGGCATTTCCTGCTCTCGTCCGGCCGTCACAGCGCACACTATTTGCAGTGCGCGCGGGTCTTGATGGACCCGATGCGCGCCTCGCGCCTTGCCGCAGCCATCGCTCAGAAGATTCCGCGTGAGGTGCGCCAGAACATTCAGAAAGTCGTATCGCCTGCCATGGGCGGGGTCATCATCGGCCACGAAATGGGACGCGCACTGGGCGTAGAGGCGATGTTCGTCGAACGCCCCACCGGCACATTCGAACTGCGCCGGGGCTTTTCGCTGAACCCGGGCGAAAAAGTGCTGATGGTCGAAGACGTAGTTACCACCGGCCTGTCCAGCCGCGAGGCGATCAAGGCCATCGAAGATGCTGGCGGCGAAGTCATCGCGGCAGCGGCACTGGTTGACCGCTCTGCAGGCAGCGTCGATCTGGGCGTGCCATTTTTCCCGCTCGTCGCACTGAATTTCCCGACTTATGCGCCCGACGAATTGCCGCCCGAGCTTGCCAGCACCGAAGCGGTGAAGCCCGGCAGCCGGACCAAACCCTGATGAGCGCCCCGACCTCGGGCCTGTCGCAGCACCGCCTGCGTTTGGGCGTCAATATCGATCACGTGGCCACGATCCGCAACGCGCGCGGCGGGGACCATCCCGATCCTGTCCGCGCGGCTGAAATCGTCGCAAGCGTGGGCGGGGATGGCATCACGGCGCATCTGCGTGAAGACCGTCGCCACATTCGCGATGAGGACCTTGCCCGCATTCAGCAAGCCACCAACCTGCCGCTGAACCTTGAAATGGCGGCGACTCCAGAAATGCTCGCCATCGCGCTGCGCCACAAACCGCACGCCGCGTGCATCGTGCCCGAAAAGCGCGAAGAGCGCACCACCGAGGGTGGCCTGGACGCCGCCGGAATGCACAACACCCTCGCCCCGATTGCCGAGGAACTGCGCGCCGCAGGCATCCGCGTCTCGCTGTTCATCGAAGCGGACGAGCGGCAGCTTGACGCGGCGCTGCGCCTTGGCGCGCCGGTGGTCGAATTCCACACTGGTGAATATGCCCATGCCTTTGCAGATGGCGATATGGCAAAAGTAGAGCGCGAATTGCGCCGGATCAGTGATATGGCCGCACTCGCCGCCAAAAACGGGATCGAGCCGCACGCAGGCCACGGCCTCACCTTTGAAAACGTCCAGCCCATCGCCGCCATCCCGCAGATCGCCGAACTCAATATCGGGCACTATCTGATCGGCGAGGCAGTGTTTGTCGGCCTCGAAAACGCCATCCGCCGAATGCGCGATCTGATGGACGAAGCGCGGTAAGGCCCGGGCAGTGATCATCGCCATCGGCTCTGACCTGTGCAACATCGAGCGTATCCAAAACTCGCTCGACCGTTTCGGTGACCGCTTCATCAACCGCGTGTTCACCGATGTGGAAAAGGCCAAGGCCGCGCGCCGCCCCTATACGATGGCCGGAACGCTGGCGAAGCGCTTTGCCGCCAAGGAGGCTTTTTCCAAGGCCGTCGGAACCGGGTTCAAGGCAGGCGTGTTCATGAAGGACATCGGCGTGGTCAACGCCCCGTCTGGCGCGCCAACGTTGGCGCTGACCGGTGGGGCCGCTGCCCGGCTTGCCGCAATCACACCCCAAGGTTACGAAGCTGTTGTCCATCTGACCTTGACCGACGATCATCCTTGGGCGCAGGCCTTTGTCGTGATCGAAGCTCGCCCCGTTCTCGGCCCCCTTTCCTGAAACGCCCGCTGCTTGACCGACCAGATTTTCCACGATCCGGCCACTGAACAGGTGCCGATAGAGCCGCTTTCCCCGCCCCCGCCGCCGCCCGAAAGCGGTGTCGACTGGTGGGCCGAAATTCGCGGCCTCGCTTTGATGCTTGCGGCAGTGGTCGTGTTCCACAGCTTCATAGCCAAGCCGTTCTATATTCCATCGATCTCGATGATGCCCAATTTGCTGGTGGGCGATCGGCTGATCGTCTCGAAGTATCCCTATGGCTGGTCGTGGGTTTCGGCCTCGTTCCATGTGCTGCCCCGCGGAACCACGCGCGCATTGCCCAAAACGCCGGAATATGGCGATATCGTGATCGCCGTGCCGCCTGATCGCGACGAGGATTATATCAAGCGCGTGGTCGCCCTGCCCGGTGATCGGATCGCTGTGATTCATGGCCAGATCATCCTGAACGGCAAACTGGTGCCGCAACAGGCCGAACCGCCGGTGCAGATTCCGGTCGATCCGCAGCTCTCGTGCGATGGCGCCCCGTGTTACGACATGTTCGAACGCTTCCGAACCCGTCTTACGAACGGGCGTGAAGTCTATGAATTACCTGCTTTTCGGGAAACGCTTCCTAAAGGGGCCAGCTATGTGGTGATCGATCACATGGACCAGATGCTCGACAACTATCCCGCAACGCTGGTCCCCCCCGGCCATGTGTTCCTGATGGGCGATAACCGCGATCATTCGGCTGACAGCCGCGCGCCTGTTGAAGAGCGCGGTCTTGGCGGCCCGGTGCCGCTGGCCAATGTTGGCGGGCGGGCAGAGTTCGTTACCTTCTCGCTCGATGGCAGCGAGGCGCTCAATCCCCTGACATGGTGGTCGTCCTTGCGCGATGGCCGCGCGTGGACCAGACTGCGTCCAGAGATACGCCGGCAGTCCGGATCTGCCCCGGCAAATTCGAACGAGGCACAAGCGAAACGTTGATCAGTTCATGAACCAGCCGCCGCCTCCCGCCCCGTCAGGCCAATCAACGCGCCCCGGCCCGGCTGACATCCGCGACAGTTTGGTGCGGCAGGAGGCAAAGAGGGCAGCGGTGTGGCTGGGCGTGGCTTCGCTTTTCGCGCTTGTCGTGCTGCTTGCTCAACCGATCATGGTGATTCTTGGCGGCATCGTGTTTGCCGCGATGATCGATGGCGGGCAGCGGCTGATCGCAAAGGTAGCGCCATGGTTGCCACGGGGCCTGCGGATCACGGTCATCCTGCTAAGCGCATTTGCATTTCTTGTCTGGCTCGTGATCTTTGCCGGTGGTGAAATTGCCGCTCAGGCCGCGCAATTGCCCAATGTGATAGAAACCCAGCTCAGCCGCTTGACGGCATGGGCGCAAAATCACGGAATCACTACGCAGGACTTCAACCTGCAACAGATCGCCAGCCAGGTGCTGGGCAGCATCGGGCAAGTGACCCGAGCCCTTGGCGGCATATTTGGCGGCTTTACCACCGGCTTCCTGATCTTCATTCTGGCAATCTACTTTGTACTGGAACCGCACCTTTACCGGCGCGGCCTTGGCTGGATGCTTCCGGGAGAAAGCCGCGAGCATTGGGAAGGCACTGCCCTTCGCATGGGCAAGGCGCTGCGCATGCTGCTATTCGGTCGGCTGCTTGGCATGGCGGTGGAGGGCATTGCCACATGGGCCTTGCTGGCGTGGTGGGGCGTGCCGATGGCCGCGCTTCTTGGCCTGCTTACGGGATTGCTCGCCTTCCTGCCCAATATCGGCGCGCCGATCTCTGGCGTTCTGATGGTCCTTGTCGGGTTTTCAGTCAGCAACGAGACCGGGCTGTTCTGCCTCGCGGTCTATTTTGTAGTGCAAACCGTGGACGGCAACATCATAGTGCCGATGGTGGCCAAACGGACGGTTGACCTCGCCCCGGCGCTGGTGTTGGGCGCACAGCTGATGTTCGGGTTGCTGTTCGGCATTCTCGGGCTGATGCTGGCTGATCCGATCGTTGCAATGATCAAGATCGCGCTGGAACGTCAGGCCGAACGGAACGATGCCCGCAACGCCGAACGACCAGAACCAGCCACCTGACCACCAACCGCAGAGACCCACGATGGCCCGCAAGTTTCTCTACATGATTGCTGTCCTTGCCGTTCTGGTAATCGCGGCCCTGTTTATCCTGCGCATCTGGTCTACCGAGCTGACCCGCTTCGCCTTCGTCCCGCGCGCCGATTATGCAAAGCTCGACCCTCTCCCTTCAGGCGCTTACGCCGGGAACAAGATGTGGTTCTCGCGGCCTGACATCGGCAAGGATGATCCGTCGCAGTGGCTGCCTGCCGGGATCAAGAAAAATCAGGGTCCAGCTGCGGTGTTCTTCATCCACCCGACCAGCTATCTGGCGCGTGAGGCGTGGAACGGGCCGTTGGACGATATGGATACCAACCGCCGCTCGGCGTATTACCTCCAAGGAATGGCTTCGGCCTTCAACGGGCAGGCGCAAGTCTGGGCACCACGGTATCGGCAGGCGGCATTCGGCGCGTTCCTCACCGATAAGCCTGAGGGGCAGATGGCCCTGGATGCGGCCTATCTCGATGTCCGCCAAGCCTTTGACACCTTCGTTGCCAGCGTGCCTGCCGATGCGCCGATCGTGCTGGCTGGCCACAGCCAAGGCGCACTGCATTTGATCCACCTGCTGAAAGACCGCGTTGCCGGAACGCCACTGGCCGCGCGCGTGGTTGCCGCCTATCCGGTGGGCTGGCCGATTTCGGTGGAGCACGATCTGCCCGCCATGGGCCTCAAAGCCTGCACCGCCGCCGATCAGACAGGCTGCATCATGACATGGGCCAGCTTTGCCGAACCGGCAGAGCCCGGTCTCGTGCTCGAAGCCTATCGCACCCGCCCCGGCCTTGATGGCAAGCCCAAGGATGCGCGCCCGGTCCTGTGCACCAACCCGCTCAATGGCGGGGCCAGCGCATCGGCGCCTGCCAGCGCTAACCTCGGCACGCTCAAGCCCTCGGAAGACCTCAAGAGTGGTGAACTGATCGTCGGCGCAGTCCCCGCCCGCTGCGATCCGGCCACCGGCATTCTGCTGATCGGCGATCCGCCCGAAATCGGTGCCTATGTGTTGCCGGGCAACAACTACCACATCTATGACATCCCGCTGTTCTGGTCGAACTTGCGCGCCGATGTGGGCCGCCGCGTTGCCGCTTGGCAGGCCGCGAAAAAGCCTGTCCAGAAGCCTACGATGTGATCACGCAATCTGCGCTGCTGATGCGCGATGCCCTGCCCGAAGGCGGCGCGCTGATGGGCCTTGATACCGGCACCAAGACCATCGGCATCGCCCTGTGCGACAGCGACTGGCGCTTTGCCACCGCAGGCAAAACACTACAGCGCAGCAAGTTCACTGCCGACAAGGCCAAGCTTGCAGCATTGGTCACAGAGCGCAGCGTCAAAGGCCTCGTCATCGGCCTGCCGCTCAACATGGACGGGTCCGAAAGCCCCCGCTCGCAAGGTGCGCGCGCCATCGCCCGCAATCTGGAGGACCTTGGCCTGCCGATCCTGCTGTGGGACGAACGCTGGACCACGCAGGCCGCCGAACGCGCGATGATCGAGCAGGATTTCAGCCGCGCCAAACGCGCCACCCGCATCGATTCGCACGCCGCCGCGCTGATTCTGCAGGGCGCGATCGATGCGCTGGCCGGCAGCGCGTTCTGAGCCCTGCGCGTTTTAACCGCGCACTTAAGCCGCTTGTCAACGTCGCCCGGCTGCGGCAGGAATATCTCATGAACATCAACCCCGAAAATACGGGCGGACGCCCGGCCATCCCGCCAGACATGGCCTTCGAACCTTCGCGCATGGGCAAATTCATGATGAAGCACGGCCACACCGGCTTCGTCGGCATGGAATACCGCACGCATGGCAGCAACTGGATCGAACTTGGCCTACCCTGGCGTGAGGATCTGGTGGGTGACCCTGAAACTGGCGTGCTGGCCTCCGGCCCGATCATCAGCCTGCTCGACAATGCCACCTCGATGTCGGTCTGGGCCCTGCGCGGTGGCTTCCGTCCGCAAGTGACGCTCGATCTGCGCATCGATTATGTGCGCGCCGCAACGCCTGGCAAAACGATCATCGCCTGGGCCGAATGCTATCAGCTTAAAACGTCGATGGCCTTCGTGCGCGGCATTGCCCATGATGGCGACATCGCCGATCCGGTCGCCCACGCGGCGGGCATCTTCATTCAGGTCGACGCCGATGGCTGGTCAAGGGAACCGGGGGCCAAGGCATGAGTGACCTTGTCAACCGCCTGCCGCCCTATGCCCGCGCCATGGGCATGCGCATCGAAGGCCTGCTCGATGGCGCACCGCTCCTCGCCATGGACTTTTCCGACCGCGCGATGGGCCGCCCCGGCTATCTCCACGGCGGCGCGATTGCAGGGCTGCTGGAAATCGCCGCAATCATGGCGCTCCACGCCGAACTGGGCGAAGAAGATGCAAAGGTACGCTTCAAACCCGTCAACATCTCGGTCGAGTATCTGCGCGGCGGCATCACGGTGGAAACCTTCGCCCGCGGCGAAGTGATCCGCGCCGGCCGCCGCATCGCCAACGTCCGCGCCGAGGCTTGGCAAGCTGACCGCACCAAACCACTGGCCAGCTGCTGGATGAACTTCCTTATCAAACCGAAGGTTTGAAAAGCCCGCTTATTGCTCCCATCCCGCCCTTTGTTCCGTTCGTGTCGAGCGTAGTCGAGACACTACGAGCGCCCCGCTTGGTGTCTCGACTACGCTCGACATGAACGGGCTTATTCAAACGGGCTCAATCCTCCACCACCTTCATCAACCGCCGCTCCAGCGGTGATAGCACGCCCGCCAGATCGTGCCCGCGCTTGAGCACCTGCCCTGCCTCGCCAAACAGCGCCCACATGCCCTGCTTGCCGCGCAGCGCGGGCCGCTTCTCGATCCGCGCCGAAGGCCGCTCTGCCGTGCGTTTGAACGCGGCGAACACGGCGGCATCCTTGCCAAAATCCATCGCATAATCGCGCCAGAACCCAGCGGCGACCATGCGGCCATAGATATCCAGGATTTTCAGCAGTTCGAGCCGCTCAAACCCCACTTGCTGGGCCGCGCGCACGTTGGGAAAGGGCAACACACTGCCGGGTGTCCCCGCATCAGGGCCGGTCCCGCTCAGCGGCGAGTCCTCCGGCCAACGCTGGTCGGTGTCGGTGCAGGCGTCTCGCCATCACCCTGCGCTGCAATCAGCGCGGCAACTTGTGCCTTGAGCACGGCCACTTCGGCCTCCAGATCATCCACCCGGCTCCCGCCATTGGGCTCGCACGGCTCCTTGCAGGGTGTGCCATAAGGGATGAATTCCTTCAGCCACGTTTCAGCCGGAACCAGCGTAGACCGCGCCTTAAGCCCAACCATCGTCGCGCCCTCGGGCACATCGTCGGTCACCACCGCATTGGCTCCCACGCGGGCGCGCGGCCCCACGGTGATCGGCCCCAGAATCTGCGCGCCCGATCCGATGATCGCATTATCGCTCAGTGTCGGGTGACGCTTGCCGGGCACGCCATTCGCAGGATTGGTGCCGCCCAGCGTAACGCACTGATAGATCGTCACATTGTCGCCAATCTCAGCCGTTTCGCCGATCACGGTAAAGCCATGATCAATAAACAGATGCTTCCCGATCTTGGCACCGGGGTGAATGTCGATGGCCGTGAAAAAGCGCGAAAGGTGGTTCACCGTACGCGCCAGAAAATACAGGCGCGCTTCAAACAGCCAGTGCGCCACGCGGTGGAACCCCACCGCCCACAGCCCGGGATAGAGCAGGATTTCCCAGCGGGATCGCGGCGCTGGATCGCGCGCCCGGATCGAATCCATATAGGCTATCAGGCCGTTGAACATGCCCCTGATTCTCTCTCTAAACCTGCGCTAAAGCAAGCGCGGCTGAAACTCCCCGCTACGCTCAGCCAAAGCATCGCGCACGAGGGATATGGTGACGGGTGCTTTACGCTCAAGAGACAACCGGTCAAGAGTTTCAATCAGCAACTCGATTTCCGCATGGGACCGTTCCAGCCGGGGCAGCAAATAGCCAAGCACCTGTTCTCCCAGCACAAGTCCACGCCGGGCAGAAAGTTCCGCCACCAGCCCCGCCATCAACTCATCATCGGGCGCTGCAATCTCAATCAAAAGCGCCGCTCCCAGGCGCGATGCCAGATCGGGCAAGGCGATGTTCCAAGACCCCGGCGCGCGGTTCACTACCAGAAGCAGCGGGCGGCCATCTGCTTGCGCGCGGTTCCAGCGATGGAACACCTCATCCTCGGGCAAGCCATCGGCCCCGTCGATCACCACGCCCGCCCCGCTTTCGGCAAACCAGCGGGCCAGCAGGCTTTTGCCCGAACGCGGCGGCCCGGCCAAAATCGCGGTGCGAAAGGGCCAGCGCTCAGCGCTGCGCAATGCCTCAACCACGGGCACAAGGCTTGGTCCCATCACCACGGTTTCGGCACCGCGCGCCGTCACCAGCGGAAGGGCAATCTGCGTCGACATCAGCTGCTTATACGCTCGATTCGCCGAAAAAGTTACTTGCGGATCGAAAGCGCGCCTGCGCCCACGGTCACCCGCCACCCTTGCGCGCGCAGCGCCGCTGCCAAAGCATCGAGTTCGCCTGCATAGGTCACGCGCATCACCGATGTGCCGCCGATGGCAATCGATGTGGTGCTGGCGCTCTTTACGCCTGCAGCACCCCGCACCGCGGCCATGCCTGCATCCACGCCCGCGGCATCTTCGGTGGCAAACTGGATGGTGAACGTATTGATCGCCGCGGCCGGTGCTGCTGTGACCGCACCGGCTTCATCATCAACCGATTCGGCCTCCATGGTAACCGGCGCAGGTCCCAACTTCTGCATGGTCTGGTCAATCAATGCCTGATCGATCTGCGTCACCATGTTCAGCGTGGGATCTGGCTTGAGCACGCCATTGGCCAGCGCTTGTGAGAAAATCCGGTCTATCTGGCCGATCGCCTGCTCCAGCATCTTGGGCACCTCAGCTTCGGTCTTTGCGTTAAGCGTGAAGCTGCCAAGAAACCGGTTGTCCGGGCCATAACGCGCGGTGAACGTGCCTTTCACCGGCCCGCCGGGATATTCCCGCTCCAGCCGCGCAATCGGCATGATCACATCCGATGCGCCGAATTCGTCAAGGATAACTCGCCACCAGTTGCGGCTGCGCCGGTCAAGCTGGCCTGCGGTCAGCAGTAGCGAATCCGCCCCCGCCCCAATCGGCCGCACATAATCAATGGCGCTGTTGCCCGTGCGATATTCGGCCCAGGCCTTTTGCCAAGCATTGCGCGTCTCGAACACAGTCGCCACGCCACCTTGATGCAGCACCGGGATCACCAGCAGCGGCGCTGATCGCGCCCTCGCCCCGGTCATCCCCAACCGCTCTGCTGTCCGCGCACGGTCAAAGATCACGCCAAGCGTGGCAATATACCGGCGCGGGCCGATCTGTTCGCGCTCCACCACCACGGCCGAAACCAGCGATTCGATGGTATTGTCGTCCAGCCCCGGCGCGGCCCCGCCGCTGCCGTTCGATTCCCACAGCTTCACCCAAGCCTTGCGCTGCGCCTCACGCCAGCCATTGATCCGCGCGTCCTCGGCATTGTCGCCGCTGACATTCACTTCAATCCCGCGAATCTCGAAATCGCCATTGCTGGCAATCGGCGGAATCCCGCGATCACCCTCAATCTGTGCCACAAGCGCGGCCCCGCCCGCTGCCAGCAGCAGGGCAAGACCAAGGGCTAAACCCTTGCGCTTCTTGGTATTGTCGTGGGGCAGGCGCAGGGCGACCAATGGAACTCCGAACATATGTTGGGCCGCAGCGCTGGCCAGAAATGTGCCCGGAATGCGAATTCCGGTGGTTGCGGCGGTGCTTTTGCCCAATGGCAAGTGGAAATCCAAGCAAGAAAGCGCTAGGCGCGCGCCCTATGAGCGAACAGGATCAAAAGCCGCCCCAAAAGCCGCTGGGCTACAGCTACGCCCAAGCCGGCGTGAACATCGCCGCGGGCAACGCGCTGGTAAAGGCCATCGGCCCGCTGGCCAAGTCCACCGCCCGCCCCGGCGCGGATGCGGAACTGGGCGGATTCGGCGGCTTTTTCGATCTGAAGGCTGCCGGATACAAGGACCCGCTGCTGGTCGCAGGCAACGATGGCGTGGGCACGAAGGTAAAGCTCGCTATCGATCATGACCGGCATGACCGGATCGGCATCGATCTGGTTGCCATGTGCGTCAACGATCTGATCGTGCAGGGCGCAGAGCCGCTGTTCTTCCTCGATTATTTCGCCACGGGCCGTCTCGACAATGGCGTGGCAGAGCGTGTGGTTGCAGGCATCGCCGAGGGCTGCCGCGTTGCCGGCTGCGCGCTGATCGGCGGCGAAACCGCTGAAATGCCCGGCATGTACGCCGATGGCGATTATGACCTTGCGGGCTTCTGCGTCGGCGCGGTGGAGCGCGGCGAACAATTGACCGGTGATCGCGTGGCCGCAGGCAACGTGCTGCTCGGCCTCGCCTCCTCGGGCGTCCATTCCAACGGTTACTCGCTCGTCCGCCGCCTTGCCGCAGACAAAGGCTGGAAGCTGGATCGCCCCGCCCTGTTCGACAACGAACGCCTGCTGATCGATTGCCTGATCGAACCGACGCGGATTTACGTGAAGACGCTGCTGCCCTTCATCCGCTCGGGCCGCATCAATGCGCTGGCTCACATCACCGGCGGCGGGTTGCTCGAAAACGTGCCGCGCGTGCTGCCTGCGGGACTCCATGCGCGCATTGATGCCGATAGCTGGGAACAGAGCCGCCTGATGGCCTTCCTGCAGGCGCAGGGCCATATCGAACCGGCTGAAATGGCCCGCACCTTCAACTGCGGCATCGGCATGATCCTCGCGGTCGAACCAGAGCAAGCCGATTCGCTCACCGCCGATCTCACTGCAGCAGGCGAAACCGTCTACCGCGTGGGCGAGATCGTGGCGGGCGAAAAGGGCTGCACTGTTACGGGCAGCGTGGAAACATGGTCCGCGCGTGAGGCGTGGGAAGCTGTCCACCTTGGCTGAGCGGACGCCCGTCGCCGTCTTCATATCCGGCAGCGGCACCAACATGGCCGCGCTGCTCTACGCCTCGCGCGCTGATGACTGTCCTTACGAAATCGTTCTCGTTCTCTCCAATAACCCGGAAGCTTCGGGCCTTAAGCTAGCGCAGGCTGAAGGCATCGCGACCTTCGCCCTGCCCCACAAGGGTATCCCCCGCGCTGAACATGATGCGCTGATGGAGGCGCAAGTGCTGGAACACGGCGCGCGCTATATCGCGCTGGCAGGATACATGCGCATTCTCAGCCCCGAATTCGTAGGCCGTTGGGAAGGCAGGATGCTCAACATCCACCCGTCATTGCTCCCGAAGTACAAGGGCCTGCACACGCACGACCGCGCCATCGAAACAGGCGATTCGCACGGCGGCTGCACCGTCCACCTCGTCACTGCCGAACTCGATGATGGCCCGATCCTCGGCCAGACTCCGGTCGCCATTATCCCCGGCGATACCGGCGAAAGCCTCGCCGCGCGGGTCCTGTTCGCCGAACACCAGCTCTATTCCCGCACCCTGTCAGCCTACATCGCCCGCGAGGCCAGCGCGGACTGGCTGCTGGAGAAAGTCCGCGCCGTTGCCACCGCGCTTCCCGAAGTGGAGGAGCGCGAGAGCCACGGCTCTCCCGGTTGGCGCGTGGGCGGCAAATATTTCGCCTATTTCAACGATCAGCACCACGGCACGCCGCACATCGCCCTCCTGGTCAAAACCAGCGGGCAGGATGAACTGGCCGCGCTAATTGAGCAGGACGAGGACGTGTGGTTCCGCCCTGCCTATTATGGCGCAAGTGGTTGGGCAGGCATGATTCTCAACCGGTCAGACGTCGATTGGGATCACGCCGCAGACTGGCTCCGCCGCAGTTGGGCCACGGTCGCCCCGCGCCGCCTTGCCGCCATGTTGGACTTTTAACGCACCATGACGTTCACCACTATCCGCCGCATCTACGCACATGCCGGACTGCAATCGTTTGTAGAGGCCAGCGGCGGCCTGTTCGTCGTCGGCTTTCTGGTGACTCAAGGCCTTAGCCCCTCCTTCGCATTGGCCAGCTTCGCGCTCGTCCTGCTCTCGCGCTTCGCCCTGCGCGCGGCCGTTTTGCCGCTCGCCCATGCTTATGGTTTGCGCACGGTGCTGCTGCTGGGTGTGGCGATCCGCGCCGCATCGTACATAATGTTGCCGTTTGTCAGTGGCTTAGGCCCGATGCTGATGGCATACATTTTGGTCTCCGGGTTTGGCAGCGTGCTCTACTGGACCGGCTACCATGCCTATGTTTCCGCCGCTGGAGACAACGCTGTGATGGGGCGGCAGGTTTCGATCCAGCAGGCGGTGACCGCCACGGTCGGGATTGTGGCTCCGGTGGCCGGTGGATTCCTGTTGGGTTGGGCCGGAGCCACGGTTGGCTTTACGATTATCGCTTCAATACAATTGCTTGCAGGCCTACCCCTGCTGGGCGCGCCGAACCCTACGATCGACCCGGCATCGCGCGCAGACCCGGACATCGTCCGCTTTGGCCGCCGCATCTATTTTGCCGAAGGGCTGCAATCGGGCTGCAGCAATGTCGTCTTCAACCTCGCGCTGTTCGTAACCCTAGGGCAAAGCTTCGAAAACTTCGGTGGAGCGCTGGCGCTGGCAGGCCTTGGGGCCGCCGCTGGGAGCCTGCTGATCGGCCGGATGATCGATGGCGGTCGCACCACCCACTCGCTCGCGCTGGCCTATGGCCTCGGCGCAATCATCACTGGAATCAAGGCCTTGGCCTGGAGCACCCCCCTGCCCGCAGTGGTCGCCACGGCGCTCGGCGCGCTGGTCGCACCGATGCTCGCCACCGCCATGCTCTCGCCGCTCTATGCGATGGCGCAGCGATCACAATGTACGTTGCGGTTCAACATGGCGACCGAAGGCGGATGGGATTTGGGCTGTTCGGTGGCCGCGCTGGTCGCTGCCATCATCCTTGGAACAGGATTTGGATACACCCTGCCGATCCTTCTGGGGCTTGGCGCAATTGCGGCCATTTGGCGGGGCCTTATGCAGTGGTATCGGCAGTCTGCTACCGCTTAGGTGCATTTAGGTGCATCTAGGTGCACTTCAGGATTGGCACAAAAAAAGGCCGCCGGAGTGATCCGGCGGCCCTGATTTTCGGCACTCTGGCTTGCTCAGAAATCGTAGCCCAGCGTCACGCCATACGTGCGCGGTGGCAGCAGTGTGCCCCCGATGGCGCGGCTGGTCGATACCGAGAAGCTGCCAGCATAGACCAGTTCGTTGGTGATATTGCGGACCCACGCGTTTGCCGAGAAGCGGCTGTCTGGTGCCTTGTACATAATGTTCGCATCCCACTGGATGTAGCCATCCTGCGCCAGACGATCATCGTTGAACTCGGTGTGGAACTGCTTGCTCTTGTAGGCAAAGTTGGTGCCCAGACGCACGGTGCCGCCATTCGATACTCCGATATCATAGGTCGGCGCGACATTGATGCTCCACTTCGGCGACATGCGCGTGGCGTTGCCCGACAGGTCTTTGACCAGCAGGGCTTCGTTGGCGCCCGGCGCGAAGAGGCGCGGATCGAGCGGGTCAGATGCGGTGAAGTTGGTGAATTCCGAATGCAGGTAATTCACCGAAGCCGACAGCGTGAACGCATCGGTTGCGCGCCACAGCACATCAAGTTCCGCACCATAGGCCTCGGAAACGGCGGCGTTGGTCAGCGTGCTGGTGAAGAACGGCGGGGCCGGGATAGGACGGGTCAGCGAGAACTGGCCGTTCTTCAGACGCTGGAAGAACACGGCGAGGTTGGCGCTGAGGCCGCCTGCCGAATACTTCGCACCGACTTCAAACGCTTCGACCTTTTCAGGATCGACGAACGGCAGCGGCTGCGTGGGCGACAGGCGACGGGTGGAGCCGATTTCGGCCGTCCCGCTCTTGAAGCCGCGCGACCAGTTACCGTACATCATCAGATCATCGTTCGGGCGGAATTCGATGCCAAGTGACGGTGCGAAATCATCCCAGCTTTGCGTGTTGTTCCACTGCAGCGGATCGAGCACGAGGCGGTTTTGCGCAGGCACACCAAGGCCGGTGTTGTTGCGCAGACGGCGCTCTTCCCAGCTATAGCGGGCGCCAGCCTTGACCGTAAACTGTTCGGACAGATCATAGGCCACGTTGGCAAATGCGGCATAGGCCCGAATGTCCAACTGACCATCGAACTGGATGCGGAACGGATCGGTGTTGGTCAGCACGTCCAAGCCGATGTGGTTTTCGGCGCGGACGTTTTCGTTCAGATAGAACAGGCCGAAGACACCGTGGAACTTGTCGGTATCGACGTTGGCCTGGAATTCCTGGCTGAACTGGTGCTGGAACACCGGCTGCCAGTGGTTGGCGCTGCTGCGCAGGGCGTTGGTTTCAGCCAAGGCATAGCCGAGGTAGGTCGACATGTCGAAATCGTGAAAGAAGATCGCGTCAAAGCTACGATAGCTGGTCAGCGACTTCAGCGATACGGCGCTGCTCACATCAATCGTGGCGATGGCGGTCAACGCCCACTGTTCACGATCGTTGATCGGATCGAAGTTGGTGGCGATATTGCGCGGGTTCGTGGCGAACCGTGCCTGGCTGCCATCCTTGTTCTGACGCTCGCCGAGGGCGCTAAGACCATCGTTGGTGGCGATATTGTCGGTCAGCACGCCGGGGAATGACACTTCGCGGAACTTGATCGCCAGCGAACGATCATCTTCGCTGTGATATTCGCCGGTCAGCAGGATGTTCACCGTTTCGGTGGGCTGCAGATCAAGATGGGCACGGGCTGACCACTGGTTAAGGTTGTCGATTTCGTTGCCGGTGAATTCGTTGACGCCAAAGCCATCGCGCTTGATGCGCTGCACGGCCAGACGGCCCCGCACGCCTTCGGCAATCGGGCCACCGATGGCAGCATCGGTCTGGATCAGCAGGGCATCGCCACCGATGGTCTGGCGGATATAGCCATCAAGGCGGTCCGTGGGCTTGGCGGTGATCAGGTTTACCGCGCCGCCGGTGGCATTGCGGCCATAAAGCGTGCCCTGCGGGCCACGCAGCACTTCAACGCGTTCAAGATCGAACATCGAGCCGAGCTGTGCCTGAGCAAGGCTGACCACGACGCCATCGACATGCAGCGCGACTGAGGGATCGACGCCGGGAAGCGAGCTGGAAAGGCCGATGCCGCGGATGAACAGTTTGGCGAAGTTGAAGTCATTACCGAAGCTGATTGAGGGAACCAGCGCCTGCAGGCCTTCAAGAGTTACGGTATTGTTGGCTGCCAGCGCTTCGGCGCCGACGGCCGAAACCGAAAGCGAAACGTCAGATAGCGACTGGGCGCGCTTTTGCGCTGTAACGATGATTTCATCGCCGACCGAACCTTCTTCAGCCTGCGGCTGATCGGCATCCTGCGCGAGTGCGGGCTGGGCAATGGCGAAAGCGGCAGCAGCAACAAGGCTGGTGCGCGCGAGCAGACGCGCAGAAGCGCGGTTGATAAACATCAGGTATCCTCCCTGGAAAGCCGACATGGCTTCAAACGTCCGTATTTCGGAACTGTGTGCGCGTTACCATTTGTAAGCGGGGCCTACAATTATGGCTATCGGTCATAACAACCGATTGGCAAGAGAGCGTTGCCAAGACGCAACATTCCACCAAAGGACAGGTTTACGGTGGCTGTGCCTGACTGGCTCACATGCAAAAAGGGCCGGAGCATTGCTGCTCCGGCCCTTCGCAATCGGTCAGGCGACTAGATCAGCCGACGATTTCTTCCGGTTTGAAGAAGTACGCGATTTCGATCGCGGCGTTCTCGTCCGAATCCGAACCGTGGACAGTGTTGGCTTCGATCGATTCTGCCAGCTCCTTGCGGATCGTGCCGGGTTCGGCATTGGCAGGGTTGGTCGCGCCCATGATGTCGCGGTTGCGCTGCATCGCGTTTTCGCCTTCGAGCACCTGCACGACAACCGGGCCGGAGATCATGAATTCGACCAGATCGTTGAAGAACGGGCGTTCGCGGTGAACGGCGTAGAAGCCTTCGGCCTGTTCACGGCTCATGTGGATGCGCTTTGAAGCAACGACACGCAGGCCGGCTTCTTCCAGCATCTTGGTGACGGCGCCGGTCAGGTTGCGGCGCGTGGCATCGGGCTTGATGATCGAGAAAGTGCGGGTAACCGCCATGAGACTTGTCCTTATTGCATGTGCGAATTCGTTGGGCGCGCCCCTAACCCGGATTGCCGGGAACCGCAAGACAGGCGTGATTTGGCGAAAAGTGCATTGGGACAGTTGAAGCAATTTAATCGGTCGCTTAACGTCCGGTCAGAACAGACAGTTGGGAGATTCGGATGGCTGGCGTGCTTGCCGGGATGCTTGAAGGCAAAGTCGTTGCCGTGACCGGTGCGGGGCGCGGGATCGGGCGCGAGGTGGCCTTGCTCTGCGCGCGTGAGGGCGCGGCGGTGGTCGTCAACGATCCGGGCGTGGCGCAGGCGGGCGATGGCGGGGATGCTGGCCCGGCGGAGGCGACGGTGGCCGACATTATCGCGGCAGGCGGCAGAGCCTGGGCCAATCTGGCCAGTGTGGCCGATCCGGCAGGGGCCGCCACGATCATCGAGGATGCGGTGCAGCGTTTTGGCCGGATCGATGCGGTGGTGAACAACGCAGGGATTCTGCGCGACACGATCTGGCACAAGATGAGTTACGAGGACTGGACGAGCGTCATCGACGTGAACCTGACCGGTGCGTTCAACGTGTCGAAGGCGGCGACGCCATACTTCCGTGAGCAGGAATCAGGCAGTTTCATCCACTTCACATCAACCAGCGGGCTGATCGGCAATGTGGGGCAGGCCAATTATTCTGCCGCCAAGCTGGGGCTTGTGGCGCTATCGCATTCCATTGCGCTCGACATGGCGCGTTGGGGCGTGCGGTCAAACTGTGTCGCGCCATTTGCGTGGAGCCGGATGACCGCTTCGATCCCGGCGGAAACGCCCGCGCAAAAGGAGCGGGTGGAACGGCTGAAAGCGATGAGCGCCGACAAGATCGCGCCGCTGGTGGCATTTCTGGCATCGGATGCGGCGAAGGACGTGAACAACCAGATATTCTCCGTACGCAAGAACGAGATCGTGCTGTTTTCCAAGCCTCGCCCGGCGCGCTCAATGGTCAAGCTGGAGGGGTGGACGCCTGCCAGCATTGCCGAGGAATTGATGCCCGCGTTCAGGGCGAGCTTCGCGCCCGCCGATGAAGTGACGGCGCACGTTTTCCCTTATGATCCGGTCTGAGGAAGTTTCGATATGGCCACTGTAAACCCCGGCATGACAAACCCCGGCATGGACCCGGAAATCTTCGACCAGTTCATCGGCCAGTTGCGCCGTTATGTGCGCGAACGGCTGATTCCGGCCGAGGATGACGTGATCGCCAATGATCGCATTCCCGACGATATCCTGAGCGAAATGCGCGAGATGGGGCTGTTTGGCATCACCATTCCCGAAGAGTTCGGCGGGGCGGGCATGAATGTCAGCCAGTATATCGAAACGGTCAAGCAGATGAGCTATGCCGCGCCTGCCTATCGCTCCACCATGTCGATCAACATCGGCATGACCGGCAGCGCAATCAAGAATTTCGGCACGGCAGAGCAGAAAGCCGAATGGCTGCCGCGCATCGCCAGTGGCGAGATTGCCTGCTTTGGCCTGACCGAGCCGGGATCAGGATCGGACAGCGCGGCGATGCAGACGATGGCTGTGCGGGACGGCAATGGGTATCGGCTGACCGGCACCAAGCGGTACATCACCAACAGCCCCAGCGCCAAGATCGGGCTGATCATGGCGCGCACATCGAAAGAGGCGCTGGCGAAGAACGCCCATGTATCGGCCTTCATCGTGGATATGACGACGCCGGGGATCACCATCGGCAAGCCCGACAAGAAGATGGGTCAGGCAGGCGCACACATTGCCGATGTGATCATGGAGGACGTGCATGTTCCGGGGTCCGCGCTGGTGGGTGGCGAGGAAGGGCGCGGTTTCCAGATTGCGATGCAGAGCCTTGATAACGGGCGGCTTTCGGTGGCGGGCATGGGCGTGGGCATGGGCCGCCGCGCGCTCGACACCGCGCTGCGCTATGCCACCGAGCGCAAGGCCTTTGGCGAGCCGATTGCCAATTTCCAGCTGATTCAGGCGATGCTGGCCGATAGCGAAGCCGAACTCTATGCGGCGGAATGCATGATCGCCGATGCATGCGCGCGGGCCGACCGGGGCGAGAATATTCAGCGCAAGGCGGCGGCGGCCAAGCTATTCTCGTCAGAGGCCTGCGGGCGCGTGGTGGACCGTTGCGTGCAGGTGTTTGGCGGGGCGGGTTATCTGGCCGAATATCCGGCGGAGCGGTTCTTCCGTGATGCGCGGATTTTGCGGATTTACGAAGGCACGAGCCAGATCATGCAGTTGCAGATCGCCAAGAGTTTGTTGCGTGAGTTCGCCAGCGAAGGGGCGGTTTGGTGAACTGCCGAGGGTGCTCCTCCACCATGCTGCGCATGGTCCCCCTCCCTCCCCGCCTTCGCGGGGACAGGCTGGGGAGGAATTAGGTGTACCAACTGCTGGGCGGCCTATCAATTGTCGAGGTGTCGTCGTTCGTCGCCTCGCCCAGCGCAGGTCTTTACTGCGCGCAGTTGGGGGCCGAGGTGATCCGCGTCGATGACCGCCGCGGGGGGCTGGATTACAAGCGTTATATGCTGACGCGCGAGGGGCGGTCGCTTTCGTGGGAGAACCTGAACCGCGCGAAGAAAAGCGTGGCGCTGGATCTGCAATCACCCGAGGGGCGGGAATTGGCGGTGGAGCTGGCGCGCAAGACCGGGCAGGTCATCACCAACCTGCCGACAGACAGCTTCATGGCGCATGACCGGATCGCGGCGGGGCGGGCTGATCTTGTCTCGGTGCGGATCATGGGCTGGCATGATGGGCGGCAGGCGATGGACTTTACCGTCAACGCCGCCACCGGCTATCCGCTGATGACCGGGCCGGAGGAGTGGGACACTGATGCCGCTCCGCCGGTAAACCAGATCCTGCCGGCGTGGGATTTCATCACCGGGGCATATTGCGCGTTCGCCTTGCTGGCGGGGCTGCGGCACCGCGATGTAACGGGCGAAGGCAGCGAATTGCGCGTGCCGCTGGGCGACGTGGCGATTGGCACGGCGTTCAACGCAGGGGCTGCGCCCGAAATGCTCTATCGCGGGGCGGACCGGGAGCGGATTGGCAATGCCATATGGGGCGCGTTCGGGCGCGATTTCCTGAGCCGCGATGGCCAGCGCTTCATGATTGCGGTGCTGACAGCCAAGCAATGGCGGGCGACGGTAGAGGCCTTCGGGCTGACCGAAGATGTGGTGGCGCTGGAGGCCGAACTTGGGGTGAGTCTGGCGGACAGCGACCACTGGCGCTTTGTGCATCGGCACCGCCTGTTTTCGATGTTTCAGGAGGTGGCTGAGCGGTTCGACTATGCCGACATGGCCGCGCGCCTGACGCAGGCGGGGGCAACGTTTGAGCGATATCGCACGATGTTTGAAATGGCGCGCGACCCGGAACTTGTGGGTAATAACCCGCTGTTCGGTCCCTCGCCCGCCAATCCCAGCGGTTTTGAATATCCCGCGCCGCGCAGCTTTGCGAATATTCCCGGCCGAGATGCTGGAGACCCGGCTGCTGCGCCGTATCTGGGAGAGCATAGTGAGGTAGTGCTGGCCGAGCGGCTGGGGATGGCTTCGGGCCAGATCGCGGCGCTGATCGACCGGGGCGTGGTGGGGACGAGCGATCAAAATTCACAATGATCCAATCCCCAACCCCGCTCAGCCTGAGCTTGTCGAAGGCCGCCAAGGAGGCTTGTTCATCATGGGGCTTCGACAGGCTCAGCCTGAGCGGGATTTAGGGGAAGAGAGGTGAGAGCATGACCCTTCGTAGAGCCGCCATCGTCGCCCCCATCCGCACTGCTGTCGGCAAGTTTGGCGGGGCGCTTTCTGCGCTGACTGCTGGCGAACTGGGTGCGGTAGTCCTCAGGGCGCTGATGGAGCGTACACGGATCGATCCAGCGCGGGTGGATGATGTGGTCTTTGCGCAAGGCTATGGCAGCGGGGAAGCGCCGTGCATTGCGCACTGGTCTTGGTTGCTGGCGGGGCTGCCTGAAGCGGTGCCGGGGTATCAGTTGGACCGACGCTGTGGGTCGGGGCTGCAGGCCATCGTCAATGCGGCGATGATGGTGCAGACGGGGGTTTCCGATGTGGTGGTGGCGGGCGGCGTGGAGTCCATGTCCAACGTGGAACATTACACCACCGATGTGCGCAAGGGCGTGCGGGCAGGGTCGCTGACGCTGCATGACCGGCTGACGCGCGGGCGGGTGATGAGCCAGCCGGTGGAGCGCTATGGCGTGATCAGCGGGATGATCGAGACGGCGGAGAATCTGGCGAAAGACTTCGGCATCAGCCGCGAGGCTTGCGATGCTTATGCCGCGCGCAGCCATCAACGTGCGGCGGCAGCTTGGGCTGGCGGGTTGTTTGATGATGAGCTTGTGCCTGTGCCGGTGCCGCAGAAGAAGGGCGATCCGGTGCTGTTCGCGCATGACGAGGGCTATCGCGCAGATGCTACGGCGGAATCGCTGGGCAAGCTGCGTGCGCTTGAAGGTGGCGTCGTTACTGCGGGGAATGCCAGCCAGCAGAACGATGCGGCAGCCGCCTGTCTGGTCGTGGCAGAGGACAAGCTGGACGAGCTGGGGTTGGAGCCGATTGCGTGGTTTCATTCGTGGGCAGCGGCGGGGTGTGATCCATCGCGCATGGGCTATGGCCCGGTGCCTGCGACCGAGCGGCTGTTTGCGCGCAATGGGCTTTCATGGGGCGATATCGATCTGATCGAGCTGAACGAGGCCTTTGCGCCGCAAGTGCTGGCCTGCCTGAAAGGCTGGGGCTGGTCGGATGATGATGGTCGTCATGCCATGCTCAACGTCAACGGATCGGGCATTTCGCTGGGGCACCCCATCGGGGCTACCGGCGGGCGTATTCTGGCCAACCTGACGCGCGAGTTGCAGCGGCGCGGCGGGCGCTATGGGCTGGAGACGATGTGCATTGGTGGCGGGCAAGGGATTGCCGCCGTGTTTGAGGCGGCGCGATGATCCTTTCCCCCTATGACAGCGAAGACCATGGCGAAATCCGCGAAGGCGTGCGCAAATTGTGCGCGCAGTTTCCGGGGGAATACTGGCGCAAGCTGGATCAGGATCGGGAATATCCGACGGCCTTCGTAAATGCGCTGACACAGGCGGGTTGGCTTTCGGTGCTGATCCCCGAGGAATACGGCGGGTCAGGCCTTGGCCTTGGCGCGGCGGCGGCGATCCTTGAGACGATTCAGGCCGAAGGCGGCAATGGCGGGGCCTGCCATGCGCAGATGTACATCATGGGCACGATCCTGCGCCATGGGTCTGAGGCGCAGAAGCGGGCCTATCTGCCGAAAATTGCGAGTGGTGAGTTGCGGTTGCAGGCCTTTGGCGTGACCGAGCCGACCAGCGGGACCGATACCACCAGCTTGCGCACTTTCGCCCGACGCGAGGGCGATGAATACGTGGTCAACGGTCAGAAGATCTGGACCAGCCGCGCTGAACATTCGGACCTGATGCTGCTGCTGGCACGGACAACGCCCAAGGAGGACGTGGCCAAGAAGACCGAGGGACTATCGGTGTTCATCGTCGACATGCGCGAGGTGGTGGGCAAATCGCTGACCATCCGCCCGATCCGCACGATGATGAACCATGCGACGACCGAAGTGTTCTTTGACAACATGCGCATCCCGGCGGCAAACCTTCTGGGCGAGGAAGGCAAGGGTTTCCGTTACATCCTGTCGGGCATGAACGCCGAGCGCGTGCTGATTGCGGCGGAATGCGTGGGCGATGCCAAATGGTTTACACAGCGGTCGGTCGATTATGCCAAGGAGCGGCAAGTCTTTGGCCGCGCCATCGGAACCAATCAGGGCGTCGCCTTCCCCATCGCCAAGGCCTATGCCCAGATGCGCGCGGCGGAACTGATGGTGCGCGAGGCGGCGCGTATGTACGAGGCTGGGCTGCCAATGGGGGCGGAGGCCAACATGGCCAAGATGCTGGCCGCCGACGCATCGTGGGAGGCGGGCAACGCCTGCGTTCAAACGCACGGCGGGTTCGGCTTTGCCGAGGAATACGATGTGGAACGCAAGCTACGCGAGACGCGGCTCTATCAGGTGGCGCCGATCAGCACGAATCTGATTCTGGCGCATCTGGCGGAACATGTGCTGGGGTTGCCGCGTAGCTACTGATCTTCGCGGAGGTATTGAGAGGGCGGCTTGCGCCATAGGAAGCGGGCGCCCGGGGCAAGCACACCTCATCCACACAAGCCCGGGGTGACGGGATACGGTGGGGGATGTCATGATGAGAAGGACTATGGCCCCTCTTTCCACTTGCCCCCTTCCTGCCGCCAGTAGTGACGCTCTACGCCTTCGCGGGTGCCGAGCATGCGCCAGCAGCTGCGGGCGTCGTCGATCCGGGCGGGGGGGAAGAGCAGGAACACGCGGTCAAAATCGCCATCGCGCCATACGCCATCGGCAAGGGCTAGGTATTTTGCGCCATTGGTGGGATCGGGCGTTGCGGAGAGCAGGACGGGCTGGCGCGCGGCGTGGGGTTGATCGGCGTGGCCATTGGCGAGGAAAGTTTCGGGCAGGCGTGTCCACAGGGATTCGCTGATGCGTTTGCGCTGGGCGGAGTCATAGGAGACGACGAGCAGGCGCTGGTCTGCGCCAAGCGTATTGCGCGCAATCAGGGGGAGGACCTGTTCGGCGGGGTCATTGGTGAGCTGGTAGAAATCGACGCGCATCAGGTGCTCTTCCCCTCCCCCTTTGGCCCTTTCCCGCTGCGGCAGCGGTCGGAACAGAACTTCACATTGTCCCAGTCCCGCTCCCACTTCTTGCGCCAGGTGAAGGGTAGGCCGCAGGCGGCGCAAGTCTTCGTGGGTAAATCAGACTTGCGGCGCATTTTGGGCATTTTTGATTGATCCCTTCGGGATGCGCCATCCGCATCCGCGGCTTGCGGGCGGCACCGGCCCGCTCCCCAGGCCCGGCCACCCAGAGCCGACCTGCGAGGGTAGCCGGGCCGGGGGAGCGGGCCGGTGCCGCTGAGCTTATGCTTCCAACACGGTGCGGACGTACTGGTCGAGCAAGCGCACGCCGTAGCCCGTCGCGCCCTTGTCCCACGTCTGGCCGGGCTTGTCGGCCCAGACCATGCCCGCGATATCAAGGTGTGCCCAGGCGACGCCCTTGTCGATGTAGCGCTGCAAGAACTGCGCGGCGGTGATAGAGCCGCCGTAGCGGGGGCCGACGTTCTTCATGTCGGCGATGGGGCTGTCGATCAGCTTGTCGTAAGCCGCGCCCAATGGAAAACGCCACAGCTTGTCACCGCTGGCCTTGCCTGCGGCATCAAGTTTTGCCGCGAGGGCATCGTCATTGGTGAACATGCCGCCATATTCGTGGCCGAGCGAGACGATGATGGCACCGGTCAGTGTGGCCAGATCGATGATAGTTTTGGGCGCATATTCCTTTTGCACCCACGTGAGCGCATCGCATAGCACGAGGCGGCCTTCGGCGTCGGTGTTGATCACTTCGACCGTCTGGCCCGACATCGAAGTGACGACATCGCCGGGGCGCTGGGCATTACCATCGGGCATGTTTTCAACCAGACCGCACACGCCGATCACATCGGCCTTGGCCTTGCGCAGGGCAAGCGCCAACATGGTGCCAGCCACGGCCCCTGCCCCGCCCATGTCCCACTTCATGTCTTCCATGCCAGCAGCGGGCTTGATCGAGATACCGCCGGTATCAAAGGTGACGCCCTTCCCCACGAAAGCGGTGGGTTGGGCCGCTTCGGCACCCTTCCAGCGCATGGCGAGCAGCTTGGGTTCGCGCACCGAGCCTTGGGCAACGCCCAGAAGCGCACCCATGCCGAGGTCGGTCATTTCCTTGAGGCCGAGGACGAGGATTTCTACGCCGGTGCCTTCGAGGCGAGCCTTGCAGCGTTCGACGAAGCTTTCGGGGTAGATCACGTTGGCGGGTTCGGCGACGAGTTCGCGGGTGAATTCGATGCCTTCAGCCAGCGCCGATTCGGCCTCCCACGCAGCAGCAGTGCCTTCGGGCGCAGCGACAGCGATCACTTCGGTGAGCGAGGGCTTCTGATCATCGGTCAGTTTGGTGCGATAGACATCGTGCCGCCAGCCGCGCAGGCGTGCGCCGAACAGGACCGACGCTGCTTCTGCGCCGGTCAGGCCTGCACCTGAAAAATCAATGGCAAGCGCAGTTTCGCCCGAGGTAAGATACTTGGCGGTGAGCGCGGCTCCTGCCTTTTCAAGGTTGGCGGCACGATCATCACCAGCGTCGGCGCGGCCGGTTCCGGCCAGCGCAAGGCGTTTTACGCCGCCGTCTGCGGCCATAAAGGCTTCATAGGTCTGTCCAGCCTTGCCGGTAAAGCGCGCCACGGCAGCGCCATCGCGCACCACCGCATCAAGATCGGCCGGCAGCGCATCCTGCGCAACGAGGCGCGCGACGAGGCGGGGCTGCGGGGCATCGGCGGTGCGGAAAACGACCTTCATTCGGAACTCCTGTGGGTAATCGTGCAACGCTTCGACGCAAGGTGCCAAGAAGCGGTAAATGTGGAATTGCAGTTAGGGTGCACTGGTGCGATAGGCAAGCGCATGCAACCCGCCCGGCGGCCGCAGCCGCAAGCCCCTTATCGACGCTTGCGCCCAGCGCACATGTCCGCCGCCTCCTTCATCGTGGCGTTGGCATTGTCGGCACACCCTGCGCTTGCGCAAGATGCCCCTATGGCCTCGGCACCCGGGGAAGAGCCCTCGGTTGACGATGTGATGCGGTTCGAGGCGGACAAGGTTCGTTACGACAGCAAAGGCGAAAAGGTCTTTGCCGAAGGCAATGTGGTCCTGCGGCAGGATGCGCAGACCGTTCGTGCCGACAATGTGACATGGGACCGCGAGAGCGGCCAGATTCTCGCCAGTGGCAATATCCGTTTCGTCGATGATGATGGGAACATCGTCTATACCGATCAGGTTGAACTGACCGACAAGTTCAAGGCCGGTGCGATCGAGGATCTGCTGGTGGTGCTGCGCACAGGCGGGCGGCTGGCTGCAGAACGCGGAACGCGCGACGCAAACGGCAACATGACGCTCGAATATGCGGCCTATTCCGGCTGCGCGGTGGAAGACGAAAAGGGCTGTTCGAAAAAGCCGAGCTGGGAAGTGACGGCGGCGCGCGTCTATTTTGATGCAAAAGAAAAGCGCGTGAAGTATCGCGGTGCAACACTGCGTATGTTTGGCATTCCGGTGCTGCCGTTGCCCGGGCTTGGCCATACGTCCGATTTTCGCGCCGAAACCGGCCTGCTGATCCCCGACTTCCGGCTGGGCGCGGCCAACGGGGCTGAAATCAGCGAGACCTGGTATTGGCGCATCGCTGACAACCGCGATTTGTCGGTGACAGGCACGTTCTATACCGGTTCGCTGCCGATGCTGACGGCCAAATACCGGCACCTGACCAATCTGGGCGCGTTCCAGATCACCGGATATGCTACCCGATCCGGGCTGATCCCGCTGGGCGCGCCGATCAATACCGTGCCGGTTGGCGAGCAGCGCTTTCGCGGCTATATCGAATCCAACGGCAAGCTACAGTTTTCGCCCGAATGGAGCCTGACCGGCTATGGCCGTCTGGCATCGGACCGCACGTTCCTGCGCCGCTATGACATCAGCCGCGATGACCGATTGCGTTCTTCGCTCAATCTCGAACGGATTGATGATGACAGCTATTTTTCGCTGGCCGGGTGGGTGACGCAAACGGTGCGTGTAAACGATCCGCAGGGCATGGTGCCGTTGGCGTTGCCCTTGGTCGACTATCGCCGCCGGATCACGGTGGACGGAATACCGGGGCGGCTGGAATTGCAAGCCAACAGCCTGGCCATCGTGCGCACAGCAGGGCAAGACAGCCAGCGCGCTTTTGCCAAGGCGCAGTGGGACATGCGCACGATCACCGGGCTGGGGCAGGAAGTGACTCTAACCGGGCTGGTGCGCGGCGACGTGTACCACAGTTCCGATAACGCGCTGACCGCAACCGATACGTATCGCGGCCTTTCCGGTTGGCAGACGCGCGGGATCGCTACCGCTGCGATTGATGTAAAGTGGCCGTTCATGGGCACGTTCTTTGGCGGCAATCAGGTGCTGACCCCGCGCGTGCAGATTGTGGCAACACCGGGCGTGCGCAACTTCGAGATTCCGAACGAGGATTCGCGCTCGGTCGATCTGGAAGACACCAACCTGTTCTCGCTCAACCGCTTTCCGGGATACGACCGGATCGAGGACGGGGTGCGCGTGGCCTATGGCTTTGACTGGACGTTCCAGCGGCCGGGGCTGAAAGTTATGACAACGGTGGGGCAAAGCTATCGCCTGTCCAACCAGAACGCGCTTTTGCCGGATGGCACGGGGCTGACCAACCGAGCTTCGGATTATGTTGGCCGCACGGTCGTCCGATTTGATGATGTCATCAAGTTCACGCACCGCTTCCGGCTGGACAAGGACAGCTTTGCGCTGCGCCGCAACGAATTTGACGCCACGATCGGCAACCACCGCCGCTATGCCGAAGCGGGCTATCTGAAGCTCAACCGCAATATTGCGAGCACGTTCGAGGATCTGCAGGACCGGGAAGAGCTGCGCTTTGCCGCGCGCACGCCGATCACGCAGAACTTTTCGGTGTTCGGATCAACGATCATCAACCTGACCAATCGTGATGAAGACCCGACGCGGACATCGGACGGCTATCAGATGTTGCGGCACCGGCTGGGCGTGGCGTGGACCGACGATTGCCTTGATCTGTCGTTCACCTGGCGGCGCGACTATGTGAACATCGGCGATGCCGTGCGTGGCAATTCGTTCCAGATTTCGCTTTCGCTCAAGAACCTTGGCGTGAAATGATGGGTGATCTATTGCCCTTTTGCGTCTGATGCGCCACTCAGCCTGCGTTAAGCCGTCCCGTACCAGAAGGCCGGAATTGCCAGAGGCTGCATCACACGCGCCCGTTCGACAGGACCAATTTCACGCATGATGTCCAAGCTGACCAATACCCGTAAGGCGCTGAAGCGCGCAATCGGATCATCGACGATGTCCGCCGCAGCGCTGACTTTGTGCGCATCACCCGCGCTTGCGCAAGGTGCCAATGCGCCGCTCAATATCCCTGAAAATCCGGTAATCTTCGGCACGAACGATCCCAACGTGCGGCGTGCCACGGCGATCATCAATGGCGAGATTGTAACCGGCACCGATGTGGAGCATCGGCTGGCTCTGATCATTTCGGCCAATGGCGGCAAGATTGATGCCGAGGAGAAGGAGCGCCTGCGCATGCAGGTGCTGCGCAACCTGATCGACGAGACGTTGCAGATTCAGGAAGCCAAGGCATCTGACGTGCCGGCCGAAGACGCGCAAGTCGATGCGACTTATGAGCGCGTGGCGACGCAGAACTTTGGCCAATCGCCCGAGGCCATGGCCAAGTATCTTGAGCGCATCGGATCGGCCCCGGCATCGCTGAAGCGGCAGATCCGGGGCGAACTGGCGTGGCAGAATCTGCTGCGGCGCAACGTGCAGCCTTTCGTCAATGTTTCCGAAGGCGAAGTGCAGGAACGACTGCAAAGGCTACAGGCCGAAAAGGGCACCGAGGAATACCGCATCGGCGAAATCTTCCTTGCGGCAACCGACGTGAATCAGGCGCAAATTCAGGCGAACGCCGAAAAGATTGTTGAACAGCTGAAAGAGGGCGGCAGCTTTGTCGCCTATGCTCGCCAGTATTCGCAAGCCTCTACCGCAGCGGTGGGTGGCGATCTGGGTTGGATCAGGCTGGCGCAGTTGCCGACCGAGCTGGCCACAGCAGCCACCAGCATGGCGCCCGGTCAGCTGGCCGGGCCAATTGCGATTCCCGGCGGGTTTTCGATCCTGTACCTGATCGACAAGCGCCAAGTGCTGACCGCTGATCCGCGCGATGCGCTGCTTAGCCTGAAGCAGATCTCGATTGATTTCCCCAAGGGAACAAGCAACGATCAGGCCACGAAACTGGCAGCAAACTTCGCCACCATGGTCAAGGCGATCAAGGGTTGCGGTGATGCCGAAACGCAGGCCACCAAGATCGGCGCATCGGTTGTAGCCAACGACCAGATCAAGGCGCGCGATCTGCCCGGTGCCTTGCAGGATACACTGCTGAACCTGCCCGTGGGGCAAACCACGCCACCATTCGGGTCAATCGAGGAAGGCGTGCGCGTGCTGATGCTGTGCGGCCGGGATGATCCGCAAGTGGCCAATGGCCCGAACTTTGACGAGATGATGGCCCAGATCGAGGATGACCGCGTGAACAAGCGCGCGCAGACTTATCTGCGCGATCTTCGGCGTGATGCGGTGATCGAATACAACTGACAGGTGGTGCTAACTGCCGTTGGATGATGGGGTGCGGTTGCGCTTGCGCTGGGCGGCCAGTGTCGGCATTATAGTATGCAACACTAACTATTATTCGGAGAGCCTCGCCATGTCAGAAGACTATGTCCCCCCCAAGGTCTGGACCTGGGACAAGGCCAATGGCGGCGCTTTTGCCAGCGTGAACCGGCCCGTGGCCGGCCCCACCAGCACGCGCGAACTGCCGGTGGGCAAGCATCCGTTCCAGATTTATTCGCTGGGCACGCCCAATGGCCAGAAGGCCACGATCATGCTGGAAGAACTGCTCCAGTTGGGCATTGTCGAGGCTGAGTACGACGCGTGGCTGATCAAGATCTTCGAAGGCGATCAGTTCACCAGCGGCTTTGTGGATATCAACCCCAATTCGAAAATCCCTGCGATGGTGGATCGATCCGGTGCAGAGCCGGTGCGCGTATTCGAATCGGGGGCGATTCTGATGCATCTGGCGGAAAAGTTCGGCGTGTTCCTGCCGTCTTCCGGCCCGGCGCGCGCAGAATGCCTGTCATGGCTGTTCTGGCAAGTGGGCAGCGCCCCATTCATCGGCGGCGGATTTGGCCATTTTTACAACTATGCACCGTTCAAGATCGAATATGCGATTGATCGCTATGCGATGGAGACCAAGCGCCTGTTCGATGTTGCCAATCGCCGCCTTGCCGAAAGCCGCTATCTGGCGGGCGAAGACTATACCATTGCCGATATCGCGACGTACACGTGGTTCGGCAATATCTACCGCGGTGAAGCCTATGGCGATGCCGCCACGTTTTTGTCGATGCACGAATACGAACACGTCGGCCGCTGGGTGGGCGAGATCGATGCGCGCCCCGGCGTGTTGCGCGGACGCCTGGTCAATTCCAGCAAGGGACTGGCAGAGCGCCATGATGCCAGCGATTTCGACACGCTGCCGCCAGAAACGCTGAAAGGCATCGTCAAGGGATTCTGACCTGTTCGAAAGGGGTGAGAGGAAAGGCGGGAAACCCCACTCTTGCCCCTTGGCATCTGCGCGCGCCACGTTATAAGCGCGCGCTCTGCTGGGGCGTCGCCAAGTGGTAAGGCAGCGGCTTTTGATGCCGCCATTCGCAGGTTCGAATCCTGCCGCCCCAGCCAGAATTTAGCTACATTGCTGATTTCACTGGCTCACGCTGTTGGGCCCGCTCCAATGGGTACACCAGACTGTGCCGACGTGCTGTGCGGCGCGAATTTCCATTCTGCGTCGGTCAAATTGCTGGGCAAAGGCGGGCCTGCTCTGGCATACAGCCGCTAAGTGATATCGGTCTACATCAGCGCTTCGGGGAATCTTGCCGCCACAGCTGAGGCGCTTGTTACGGATATCAAACGCCTTCTTTTTCGGTCAGCCTCTATGGTGGAAACATAACATGCTGTCTCGCCGCTTGATGATGGCTAGTGGTGCGGCAGCGCTGGTTGCGCCTGGCGCTTTCTCGCCCGGCCCCCTCCCCGGATCATCACAGCCGCAAGCACAGGCCCGTGGAGGGGCAATCCCGCGTGATCCCGCCATGGCTGCGTCCGCGCCGCCCGTGGGCCTTGGCGATACGATCTTCATTGCCGATGATCCTGAAGCTTTGTGGCAAAGCGCCGGATTGCATACTGTGCGGGTGTTCCTGCGCAAGGGTCCTTGGGCGGTGATCTGGTATCTGCAGGTGGCGTCCCCGGTGGATGGCCAGCCCTTTGATGTGGTGGTGGTAGAGCGGCAGCGCTGGACCAATCTGGCAGCGGAGACCCCTGCGGTCAGCTATCAGGCGAGCGTGTTCGATCGCAGCTTCCCGCTCTATGGCCATGGCGACTTCCAGCGCTGGGTCATCGCATCGCGCACCTGGCCTGTTTCCGACCGTGAATTGAACCGCTGGCAAGCCGAGGGCCGGTTGCTGCCGTGGGGCATCGGGCCCAAGCTGCAGGCGCCATCGCAATGGGCCTATATGGACCCGATCCCCAACTATACTCCACTGGACAAAGGTGGCCTGACGCCGGCCATGGGGATGACGGGACTGCGCGATGACGTGGGGCCGATTGTCCACCGGCAGGCGCGCTACATCATGGAACGCAGCGCAGAGCTGCGGCGCATAGCCATGAATTACGGGCTGAGTGCGGCATCGGTCCCGTGGCATGTGCGCGGGACCGATGGATTGCCGCTGCTGCTAGACACACCGAATATGCCGCTGAAGGTGCAGCAATATTACCAGAATTATCCCGAAGAGAGGATTATCAGCGTCAGCCCCGGGATGGGTCATGCATGGAATATCGATAATGCGCACCGCCCGTGCCCATCGTTCATTCCGGCTTTGCTATCCGAATTGCATCCATTTTTCGTTGAGGAGCAGGTGTTTTCCGCCTGCACCGCGCTGAATACCGTTGGCCCCGATTATCGCGGCGCCAGCGGCAAATGGGTGGATCAGGGGCAAGGGCGTGATTGGGCGTGGTCAATGCGTGATCTGCTGTTGGCCTATGCCTTGCTACGATCCATGCCGGCTCTTGATTGGTTGCCACCCGCAGAGCGTTTTGATGCAATCCTTTCTGCCAATCTGGACCGTGCGGCAAACGCACTCGCGGTGCCGGGGATGGGCCAATTGGGGATGTTCTGGGAAGGCGATTCCAGCGATAACTCCCCCAATCCGACATTCTGGCCATCGATACAGGCGCAGCAACGGCCCGGCGTTTATACCGGATCGATCGCCAATTATATTGCCTATACGCTGGATTGGGGGCGGCGGTTGCATCACGATCCGCGTTGGTCGCAATTGCAAATCGCCTTTGCAGAGCGGTTTCAGGCTCGGCGTTTTCTGGCAAGCGGGCCTTATTGCTTCCTCAATCTGCCAGCGCGGCTGGAAGGGCGCTGGTTCAGCGATTGGCAGCAAATGGCGCAAACAGTCGGCCTTCCTGCGGATATAGCGCGGCAACCATGGTACAGTTTTGACAAGCCGCTGAATGATCCGCGCGTGTATGAATATGCCACCGAGTATCCCGCAGCGTTCTACAACGGCCTGAAATTGGCACAGGCAACGGGGGCAACCAATGCCGACGTGGATACCGCGATTGCGCTGTTGGAGGCGCAGATGAGCAGGGGCGGCACGGAAAGCTGGCCAGCCTTTGCCATGCGCCACGCCCGGTAAGGGGGCCTCCTTTGGAGATTCTGCAGACTTATGGGAAACGGTCAATCAGCGCCTAGCGGATCGTCAGGTCCGAACGCACGTCGGCCGCCAGAAAGCCAAACAGACCTGATGCGGCGAACTTTCGATCCAGATGACCAGAGGGGCTGGTCATTCAACGGCCGCATTTGAAAGCGATGCAATAACATTTTTTTGGGGGTTTGGCCCCGTGCCCAGCGGGTGTGAAGCGTCAAGTTCATCAAGCTGGTTGCGCCGAATCTCCTGGTGCGGGCGCCAGCAGTTTGCCCACCATTTCACCCAGATCATCGATATTGGTCGGCTTCCACAGCACGGGAATCTTCGATGATGACATACTCCGCAGCGTCTCTGGCGAACCATCGCCGGTTATGAAGATGGCTGTAATGCCCGGCCACTTGTGCATGGCAAGTGCGACTGCGGCGTCCCCACGCTGCCCATCAGACAGGTGCCAGTCGGATATGATCAGGTCTGCGGGCCTATCCTCCAGCCCTTCAAGTTCGCGCAACGAACCGACCGAGCGGACCTCTGCTGCGATCAGGCCCAACAGATCTGCCAAAGCAACACGTGCACCTTCATCGTCGTCCACCACGACGATGCGCAGATTTGCAAGAGCCTGCCGTCCGGCAGCCCGCGCCGGTCGTGCGGGGTGGGACATGCGCACTTCTGCCAGCAACGGCAAATCAATGAAGATCGCAGCACCGCAGGTCCAGCGTGGATCAAGGCCCAGGCTTCCCCCAACAAGCCGCGCCATCTCACGCGAGACGGCAAGACCAAGGCCCATTCCTTGCGCCTTTCCGCGCGCGACGGCACCTTGCACGTAGGGCAGGAAACAGGCTTCGGCATTTTCGCCAAAGCCCACGCCATCGTCGATCACATAAAGCCGCACCCGGTTTCCCATCCGGCGAGTCAGTATCAAAAGCCGTTCGCCCTGCGCGTGAGCGCAGGCATTGTGCAGCAGGTTGCGCAGGATCCTTGAAAGCAGGTGCGGATCGGTGCGCACCCGGTATGAACCGCCAAAGGCCTGCAGCCTGATGCCGGCGTTGCGGGCAATGACTTCATGTTCTGCAGCAAGCGTCGTGATCAGCGGCCCCAGATCAACCGCACAGATGGCCGTCGGCATCGTCCCGCTTTCCAGCCTGAGATGTTCGAGCATGCGATCCAGCAGCGCATTTGCTTCCTGAAAGGCCTGCTTCACCCCGTCTTCGGCGCGGGCGCGCAATTGTGCCTTCGGATTCATCGACAGTTGCTGGAAAAACAGCATGGCAGCTTGCAGAGGCTGGCGCAGATCGTGGCTGGCGGCGGCAATGAAGGTGGTGCGATCATCACGCGCTTTTTGCGCCTGTTCCAGTGCCACCGCCAGATCTGCCGAAGCTTCTTCTGCCTTCAGGCGGGATTTGATTGCGCTGCGCACTGCATATTTCAGCGTCAGCGCCACTCCGATCATCAGCAGGCCATAAGCGGTCAGAAACAGCGCCAGCGATATGGCATAGCTGGAATCGCTCTGCAAAAAGAAGGCGGCGGTTGAGCCAAGCACGGCAACTACGGCAAAAGTGATGTTGCCGATGGCTTCTGCTGTGGTGATGACTTGCGCGCTGATCGTGGCACAGAAGAATACCACCATCAGCAGTTGCAACTGTTCGCTGGCATAAGGGAAAAACAGCCAGACTGCAGACGCCACGGCCAAATCGAACAGCGCTGTCACCACGTTCCCGGCCCGCGCCCAGACGGTTGCCAGTTCAAGATCATCAGGGCGGCGGATCAGCACGGTTAACGGCAGGGCGATTAGCAGCACGATGACAAAGCCCATGAAGCCGGTCCACAGCATCAGGTTTTCGGGCGGCACAACTGGCTTGAACAGCAAATGGACATAAACGAACGTGCCCGCGATGAGGAACGTCATCAGCCCGGCCACAGTGAACTCTATGCGCGACTCAGCAGCGCGAATGCGCTGATATTCTGTCGCCTGCCGTGGATGAGCCGTTTCCGGCTTGCTCATGCGATGCCCTCCGCCGCACCACGTTTGGCCTGCGTTTCAAACAGAAGCAACCACCCCGGCCATGCAGCTAAGCCTGATGGCTAGGCCATTTTACCGCTTGTCATTCTGCAGGAATGGATGATCAGCCGATCAACCCCAAGGCGCGCGCCCGCACACCTGCTTCGATGCGATTGGCAACGCCCAGCACGGCAATGATCTGCGCGACATGTGCCTTGACCGTCGCAGGCGATATCTCCAGTTCGCGGGCAATTTCCTTGTTCGAACGTCCTGCCGATACCTGCTCGAGTACCATGATCTGCCGTTCGGTTAGGTTCGCATGGCCTGCTTCTGCAAGCGGCGTGGATGATCCAGAAACCGGATTGGCATCAAGTGCAGAACGCGCAGCATTGGCATTGCGCATCGCCAATTCCCCGATGCCGCTGGGCAAATAGACCCCGCCTGCCAGGACCAGCCGCACAGCAGCTTCAACCACTGGAGGCGTTGAGGATTTGGGTAGAAAACCGTGCATTTGCAGATCAAGTGCCAGCATCAGATCCGCCTCGTCGGCCGAGCCTGAAAACAGCATAAAGCGTGCCTTCGGCAGGGCCGCTTGAAGCGCCTTGATCCCTGACCGGGCATCATCGCCGGGGATGTGAATATCCAGCAGGCACAACCCGATATCCGAATGTTTCGAAGCAATCGCCGTGGCATGCAGATAATCGTGGACGATGTGGACCGTTGCTTGAAAAGCATTTTCGATCATTAAGCCAATGGCACCTGCAACAATCGGATGATCGTCGCACACCAAAACTTCCACGTAATTTCCCCTGAATAGCGTGTCAGAAGCTATGTCGGCACGGCCAAAAACACAAGGTGACGATTGGTCTATTGTGATCAGGATCACCCGGATCGCACCATTATTTCGAAGTATTTCCAAAATAGCCGTCGGACAACGGCCTAAGCCATCTGGCTAAGCCGTCTGGCCGATGTGCTTCAATGCTGCATCGGCCAGTATTCTTGCCGACGAAACCCTTGCGCCGAATGGCGGGCCACTGCTGCCCCGCTTGCTGGCTGGGGGGCTGCCGAGCCTTTCGGTTATGGCACGGCAAGGTACAGGGGAACTGCATCATGATCACGCGCGCAAAGTCAGTTACGAAACTGGCCCATCGGCAGCACTCCAGCCAGCGCCTGATCGCTGTGCTCATGGCCGGAAGCGCGCTGACCCTGCCGGGCGCGGCGCTGGCGCAGAACTGGGTGGGTGGCACGAGCACGGATTACAACACGGCCACCAACTGGAGCACCAACACGGTGCCAACCAGCCCAGCCAATGTGGCGATCAACACCAACACCAACGCGCCGGTGATTGGTGCAGGCCAGAACAACACCGCCAGAGGGGTTACCGTTGGCGAGTCCAACATCGGAAGTTTGACCATCCAGCAAGGTGGCACGCTGGTGGTGGGTGATTCCGTCAACTTCGGAGTTTTGGCTGTCGGCGGCTCGCAGACAACAAATGCCGTTGGCGGCAATGGTACCCTTCGCGTTGTCGGCACGGGTTCGACTGTCACCGTGTTTGGCCCGCTCGAAATTGCGCGCAGTCAGGGAACCACCAGCCTCGTCGAAGTACTCGGCGGTGGACGCATCACCGCGCGCGAAACGAACGTCGGCATCGGTGCCGGCAGCAATGGCGTGCTGACGATTTCCGGGGCCGGATCGCAGCTCGATCTTGGCTCCAGTAACCTGACGCTGGGCAGCACTAACGCCAATGCAGGACGCGGCACGCTGAACATTCTGGATGGCGGCCGGTTTACCGGGAACGGGTCCGATACCGTTCGGGTGGGCAGCAGCATCAATGTGAGCGGCACCAATTCATCGTTTGTCAGCGCCTTTGGCATTGGCATTAACGGTGCCTTATTGGTCGAAAATGGCGGGTCCTTCAGCCATGGCACGATAACCGTGGGGGGCACGGCCACCGTGCGCAACGGTTCATTGTCTGCCACGACTACGCCCAGTTCAGGCGGGTTGACCATCAGCGCGGGGGGCACGCTGGCTGCTGAAAACAGCACGATCACAGTCGGCTCGAACTTCAGCGTGCGCGGATTGGCAACATTGACCGGCACCAGTCTGTCTGCCGGCGCCATAGGTGTGTTCCAGGACGGTGTGCTGAATATCGGCGCGGCTGACGGTGCCGCAGCGGCAGCGGCGGGCGCTGTGATCGCGCCGAGCATTATCCTCAACGAACCCAATTCGCAGTTGGTGTTCAATCACACCAATTCCAGCCTGACGGTTGGCGCATCCATCGGCGGTGCCGGACGATTACTGCATCGGTCTGGCACCACGGTCCTGACGTCGGCCAATTCCGGCGGAAGCAGGGTTAATGGCGGCGTGGAGATCAGCGGCGGCACCGTGCTTTCAAACGGGAGCTTTCGTGCATCCACTGTCGCTGTGCAAACTGGTGGCACGCTGGGGGGCAGCGGTACGGTCGAAGCTCTGGTCGCAGTCACCGATGGCATCATCGCGCCGGGTAGCAACGGAGTTGGCAATCTGACGCTGGGCAGCCTCACGCTGACCAGCGCGTCAGTGCTCAATTTTGAACTGGGCGCGCCCGGAAACCCCGGCGTTGGCAGTGACCTTATTACGCTCGGCACGATCAATGGGGGCGGCAATCTGACGCTCGATGGCACTTTGAACGTAGGTAATGCGGGCGGGTTTGGCGCTGGCCTCTATCGCCTGATCGATTATCGCGGCACGCTGACCAACAATGGCTTGGAAGCAGGCTCGCTGCCAGCAGGGTTCGCTGCCACAGGCTTTGAAGTGCAAACCTCGGTTGCGCGGCAGGTTAACCTGATCGTGACGGCGCCGGTTCCCACATCGTTCCCATTCTGGGATGGCAGCGCCACCACCGCCAATGGCATGATCGAAGGCGGCAGCGGCACGTGGACGGCCACTGGCACCAACTGGACCACCACCGCCGCCACCGCCAACGGGGCCTATAATCCGCAAGACCTGCTGATCTTCACCGGCCCCATGGCGGGCGAGAGCGAGCAGGAGCAGAACTTGCAACGGATCACCAGGCAAGTCGTCTCCGCAACCCCGTCGGCTAGCGCCGGAACGGTCACCGTGGATGGGTCAGCAGGCGCGATTACGCTGGAAAACGGCATGCAGTTTGCCGTTACCGGCTATACCCTGACCGGCGATGATATCGTGCTGGCGGCCACCGAACCTTGCGGCGAATGCTCACCCCTGCCGGGCCAGACCATCATCCGCGTGGGCGATGGCACCAATGCCAGCACCGGCTTTGTCACCACCATCGCATCCCGGCTTACCGGGGAATCCGGCCTGCTCAAAACAGATCGCGGCACGCTTATCCTGTCGGGCGCAAACAGCTACACCGGCGGAACCGAGATTGCCGGCGGCATGGTGCAAGGCACATCGGCCAGCCTGCAAGGCGCGATTGCCATTGGCAGCAGCGGCACTTTGCTGTTCACGCAAGAGCTTGACGGCGAATTCGAAACCGGTCTTTCCGGCTCCGGCGTCTTTGCTAAGCAGGGGGCTGGAAAGCTGCTCCTTTCCGGGAACTCGGCCGCGTTCGATGGCACCACCGTGCTGACCGGTGGAGAATTGGCGGTTGACGGAACGCTAGGCTCGGCGCTTTCAACACTACAGGCAGGCGCGGCTGCTACCCTGTCGGGCTCAGGCCGCATCGGCGGATCGGTTGCGGTCGATGATGCCATCGTGGCCCCCGGCGGCGCGTCTGCCCAGCAGGCCGCAGGACGGCTGGCTGCTGCAGCAGCACAAACCGCAAACCAGATTGGCTTGCTCACTATCGATGGCGATTTCTCGCTGACCGGTGCGTCCATTCTCGCCTTCCAACTCGGTGATCCGGCAGGCGCAGCAGGCATTGCCAGCGATCTAATCAACGTCGGCGGCAATCTCGTGCTTGATGGCACGCTGAACGTGACTGATGCGGGCGGCTTTGGTGCAGGCCTCTATCGCCTGATCAACTATGACGGTGCGTTGACCGACAACGGTCTTGGCATTGGTCTGACACCCGAAGGCTTCACCGCAGCAGACCTTACGGTGCAAACCTCTGTGGCCAATCAGGTGAACTTGCTGGTCAGCGCCCCGGTTACCAGCTTCACCTTCTGGGACGGTGCAAACACCGCCAGCAATGGCGCGGTCAATGGCGGCACGGCCACATGGCGCGCCGATACCACCAACTGGACCGTTGCCGATGGCAGCCGCAACGGTGTTGCCGATCCATCGCAATTGCTGATCTTTGCAGGCACCGCAGGCACAGTGACCGTGGACAACGCCGGCGGCGCAGTGCGCGCAACGACGGGCCTGCAATTTGCGACCAGCGGCTACCGCATCGAAGGCGGCGCAGTGGCGCTGGATGGAACAGTTGCCACAATGCGCGTGGGCGATGGGACGGCGGCGGGCGCAGGCTTTACCGCAACCGTTGCGTCATCGCTGACGGGCTCGGCGCGTCTGGAAAAGACCGATCTGGGCACGCTGATTCTTTCCGGCGCAAACACGTACGCGGGCGGCACCCGCGTTACGGGCGGCATTCTTGAGATTGCCAATGACGGCGCCTTGGGCGCGACTGCGAGCGCAGTAACGCTTGATGGCGGAACCTTGCGCAATACCGCCGCGCTCACATCTGCGCGGGGCTTCACCATCGGTACTGGCAGCGGCACAATCGACAGTGGAGCCAACGCGCTTGCACTGTCAGGCACCATCGGCGGCACAGGCACCTTGCGGTTGACCGGCACCAGTGCGCGCACCTTCTCGGGCAACAGCAGCGCCTTTGCCGGAAGCACCACGTTGGCCGCAGGCAGCCTTGCGCTGTCAGGATCGCTGGGCGGTTTGCTGACTGTCGCCGCTCCTGCCACGCTGACCGGCAACGGGCGTGCAGGCAGCCTTGATCTGGCGGGAACGTTTAGCCCCGGCGCTGCTTCGGGAGCCACCGGCACATTCAATGTCACCGGCGATCTGACCATCCGCGCCGGATCAACACTGCGTATTGATGTGGCCGCCAGCGGTGCCACTGACCGCATCGAAGCAGGTGGCCGCGCGCTGATCGAAGGCGGCACCGTGGCCGTTACTGCGCTTGACCCGGACGTGAACTATACCAACGGCACTGTCTATCGCATCGTTAATGCCGCAGGCGGGCGCACCGGCACTTTTGCAGGGCTGACTGAAACTTCGGCGTTTCTCGATTTTGCCTTGGGCTATGATCCGACCGGCGCGTTCCTGACCACCACAGTCATCCGTCAATTCCCCGATGTAGCGCAGACCTTCAACCAAAGCGAAGCGTCATCGGCGCTCAAGGACCTGGGCCGGGTGGCAGGGAGCGATGCGCTGGCCGTTTACAACGCCATCCTGATCCTTGACGCTGATCCCGCCCGCGCAGCCTTTGATGCCAGTTCGGGTGAAATCTACCCGACACTGCTGGCAGGCCGCCAGCGCGCAGGCATGGCGCTTGCCGGGCGTATGGCCGTCCGTGGGGCTGCCACAGGCGACGAAGGACTGGCCATGTGGGGCGGCGTTTTGGGTGAGCGCGCGAATGTCGATACAGATACTGATCTCAACGGCGCTTATAGCAACGCCGATAGCATCGGGCTGGAATCGGGCCTCGATTATCGCGGGCCTGACAATCGGTGGGCCTTCGGCATTGGCGGGGGCTGGCAGGATGGCAACGTGCATCTGCTGGCACGCGGATCGCGCGCAAAGACCGATGCCTGGCACATTGGCGGGTATGCCCGCTATGGCACCGGCGGCGCAGGGTTCAGCACCGTGGCCAGTGTCGCCTACGCCGATAGCGATGCTGCGGTCACACGGCAGATCGGCTTTGGCAGTATCTCCCGCACAGCCTCGGCCAATGTCTCCTTGCGCACCACCGCTGCCACTATCGAGGCGCGTTATGGCATGGGCGACGATGGGTTGGCGGCAGGGCCGCTGGTTAGCATAGACCATGTGTCGACCCGGTTGGGCCGGATCGCCGAAACCGGGGCCGCCGCGCTCAATCTTTCAGGCACAGGCAAGCGCGAAAGCTGGACACGCTATGGCGTCGGTGGCTTTGCACGTTATCGCATAGGCACAGGCTTTGCTGATCTGTCCGCGCGCTATGTCAACCGTAGCCGCCTGATCACCAGTGTCGATCTGGCAATGGCTGGCACACCCACGACCCACACTGTCCGCGCCGCGCAAGGCAATAGCGGCACCGTCCGCGTCGATGCCCGCACCGAGTTTGCCATCGGCAAGAATTGGGCCATCAGCGGCAATCTGGGTGGAGCCATCGCCAAGCGCGAAGGGCAGATTGATGGCAATCTCCGGTTGAGCTACCGGTTCTGACGCCGACTAAAGACGATGCGAGTCTTGGCGCACTTTTACTTCAGCGGTGCTGCAGTTCGTAGCTTTGGCGCATCAGGAACGGCTCGCCTGGCATGCGGGTCTGCTTGGTGATGCGCAGGCGGTTGCCATCGCGCGTCAGGATCTTGCGCGCGATGACGGGGCGGCCGCCCTCTTGCCCTTCCCCATCAAGCACGACGGTAAGCGCCAAGCCATCGGCGGATACTCGCGCTTCGGCCACGCGCCACTGGTCTGGCGCATTCTTGCCGCTGGTGGTGGCGAGCGTCAGCCCCGCAGCGTCAAACACCCAGGTCTCGGCTGAGCGCACGATCTTGCCGGGGCCATCGTCGAAGGTCCACGAGAGCACGTTGCCATCGCTTTGCATCAGCGTTGGCAGAGTTTCGCGTGTGTCCTTGGTATAGTCGCGGTAATCAAGCGTACCCGACCAGTCACCCGCCAGCGCCTTGGCCACCACCGCTGCGGTATCGGCCGGGACAGACAACAGGCCTTGCGCCACGCCTACCGTGCGGTCTCGCGCAGCCTGAAAATCGGCGACCGTAGGCACGACCAACTGGTCGGCTGCCACGCCCTTACCCGGCACGAAGCTGGCAATGGCGGTGCGGTTCCACGCTTCGGGCACGCGCACCTTGATGCCGCTGACAGGGAGTTTCAGCAGGAAAATGCGGCCCGCCGTTGGCCCTTCGGCGCTGCCGCCGCTGTCTTCGCCGATGACAGTAGCCCCGGCTTTTTCCTTCAGCTGCGCGATGGCCATGGTGGTGGCTGATCCCGCGCGTGGGCCGCTGAGGATGGTCAGACGCCCGGCAAAGCGGTTTTCGCCGACGGGCTGCTGTTCGAACCGGGTGTCGGAATCGCTGAGCTTGCTGCCGCTCATCACAGGGATGCGATCATACCAGCCATCAGGCGTGCGGGTGAACTGGGTGAGCGGCGCGTTGAACAGCGCTTCGGTATCTCCCCATGCGCTGATGTATTGCGGCAAATCGCCATAGCGCACCGCCTTCAGCCGCTGCGGCTTGGCCCACAGGAATGGCTTGTTGATCAGATAGCGCCCGAGCGCGAGCGGCACATCCTCTGACCCGCCACCATTGCGGCGCAGATCAAGGATCAGGTGTTCGGTCCCCGCCTCTTTCATGGCGGCAAAGAACCCGCTGAGGAAAGCGGTGGCCTGCACCGGATTGCGATAGTTGACGAACGTATCGATCCCGAGCCGCGCGACTTTGCCATTCAGCCGCCAGGTAGTGCTGCTATAGAATTCGCTGCGATACTTTGCACCCGGCGCGGCAAGGCTGGTCCATTGCACAAAGCGGATGGGTTTGAGGTTGGCGATGGTGGTGACGGTGCCGCCAACCGGCTTCCACGCAATCTGCCAGCTTTCGGGAAAGCCGAAGAGCGTGGGGTAATTCTCGTTGAAATCATCTCCCATCAGATCGCTGTCGTCGGCCAGCTTTGCGGCAATCGCATGATCGGTGGTGCCATCATAGGACACCAGCGGCGCAAGTTTCAGCAGCAGAGCGGGCACCGGGCTGCCGTTGATCGACACGATTTCGCTCCCCACCGGCGGCGCGCCGAACTGCGCATCGCTGGCCACCACGATCATCCGCCCCTCGATCAGCTGGAAGCGCAACGGCAAGTGCGTGGGGTTGGCGGTGCGGAATGCGGTGATCGCATCGGGCATTTCGGCCTTGGTGTGATCGCAATGGATTGCGGCCAGCAGGCTGGCGACCTCGGCATGGAGCGCAAGATCGGTGATCGGTGCGGCGGCGGCAGCTTCAAGCCGCGCGAAGGCCGCATCGATCACGGTCCTGGCACTGTATCGATAGAGGCCGGGATGCACGGTTTCCAGCGCGCGGCGCAGCAGGGCGACATCGCGGGTGGCCTCTTGCGCCGTGAGCACGCGCGGCGTGTAGCGCGCAGCGTCTGAGGCCTGTTCGGCAGCTTGGGCGGCTGCTGTAGCAACGGGAAACGGCAGGGCGAGGAGCGCCGCAGCGGCAAGGGTAAAGTGCTTCATCGGAATCGCTCCAGTCGGTCGGTGACCTGCCCCCTGTGGCCCAAGCGCCGGAGCAGCGGGTCCATGCCCGAACTTTGCAGATTAGAAAACATGGCGAATGGGATCGGTGCGCTTCGTGACAAAACATGTATGATCAGCGGACCTTTTTGCATCTTGCAAGCGCCATTTCATCAAGGAAAAAGGGTTTCGCGCCAAGGAGGCAGAGGGCGCAGAGATAGAGCGCGGAACCGCAGGTCTTATCACGCTCATGGCCTTGCGAAGGCCGCGTCTTCCGGTTTCATGAGACGGCTTCGCCGTTGCTCCAACCTCTTTGCGATCTTTGCTTTCATGCCGGCCTCTGCGCGAAACGCCTTCTCGGCTTGGACTTGACGGCAAGGTCGCCGCGATTGCCAAATGGACGTGACAACACGCCAGACGAAGGTCATGCGCCCTTCCCTCGGTCCAGCGTCCGCATGGCGTGGGTAATCGCGTTTGTCTCCACGCTGACCCGCACCACCTTGGCGAGCAGGGTGATCATGCTCTCCTTGTAGTCGGCGAAGCGGTAGGTGTTGAACTTTTCGCGGACGGTCGGGTCCTTGATCGTCTTTTCCTTGTGCTGATCAAGCACCCAGTCAATCGCACTGCGGTTGCCGAGGCGGTAATCCCATGCGCCCTGCGGGATGCCGGTCAGCTTGGTCTGCGCATCGACGATGACTTCGCCTGCTTCGGCCACGGCACGCAGGATCGGGCGCGCCATGGCGCCGGGCTTGGGTTCCTTGTCGGCCTCGACCCGCGTGATTGGCCAGGGCTTCACCTTCTCGTAGCCGATGTGCAGCTTCAGTAGCGCCTCGCCCCATGCCAGCCATTGGGCGAAATCAGGGTAGAGCGGCACACGCGGGAATTCGCGGCGCAGATCGTCGGCGTGGTGATCGCGGTAGAGCGGATCGTGGAGGACGGCGTAGCAGTAGGCGAAGATCGTATCGTGCGTGATTGCGTCATCGGGGTAGCGCGCGCGGAACTGCTTGAGCGCCCAGGGGGTGATGTTGTCGACACGTTCGCCTGAGGTGAGGTAGCGGTAGCGGGTGACGCCGGCGGTACCCCCATTGCCTGCCTTTAAAAAACCTAAGTCGAATATCTTCGCTGTAGCATGAGTGGCGAACTCATTTTGGGATGCAATCCCCAAGAACGCGATGGATGGATTATCTTCATTGGCCTTACTTAGTGATGGCCACTTATAGGTCATGCCGTTGAAGTGAAGGTCAAGATACAACCATTCTTTGATGAATGGTCGAAACTGCCCAAGCTGCTCCTTTTCTTTCGAATGAACTTTAACAATGCCCTTCTCTCGATAACGATCAAGCTCGCGGTCCCACTTGATGGACGGACCTTCCTTTCCGAGTCGAGCCGCCTCGTACCCGCTTACAAGCGCCTTTACCTTTTGGCGCAAAGACCGACGATCATGTGACCACACCCACTCATCGCGCTGCGTCTTAATGCCGTTCGATGAAACCCTAAAAATCGCCTCTACCTTCGCACCATCACGATCCAAAAGCCCCTTGGTGGGATCGGCGATCGGCAGGTAGCTGCTCCATTCCGCGCTCTCGCTCGACAGCCAGTTGCCCTTGGCGTCCGGGGTCATCGGCTCGACCTGCCAGCGGTCAAAATCCTCGACGCCATCAAGATAAGCCAGCTTCTCCGATGCAGTCTCGTCCTCAGGGCGGCGGGCGTAAAACAGCTTGAACCCCTTGGCCGCCTTGCGGCGCACCATGAACGCGATGGTCACGCCGGTCTGGATGCCAAACACATTGTGCTTGGTGCCGCTGAGCTTGGGATTGGCGCGCACGTCACCGCCCAGATCCATCAGCCAGCATTCGGCGAACTCCTCGGCGATGCTCTTGCGGAACCCGTCGAAGGCGACCTTCTCGATGAAATTGCGGTTGGTGACCATGGCGATCACCCCGTCTTCTGTCAGCCGATCCGATGCCCAGCGCCAGAAGCGGACATACATGTCTGACAGGGAATTGGTGTTCTGCGCGGTGCTGTGGTGGCGGTAGGTTTGGCCGATCCGTTCATCCACGCGGCGATAGGGCCGGTTGGGATTGCGCGCGTTATAATCCTGCTGCCACGCGTTGTAGGGCGGATTGCCGATGATCAGCTTGATCTTGCCCGAGTTTTGGCGCTTCACCCGCTCAAGGTTTTCATCGCTGGTGCCGCCGAACATGTCTGGCTGGTGCCCGGCGTAGATCGCAAGGCCCGCCGTATTGTCGAGCGTGTCGACGAAGACGAGGCCAGGGAACTCCTCATAGCCACCGTTGAGGACGGCGAACGTGTTCTCGATGTTCAGGTTGGCGACGTAGTAGGGGAGGATCGCCACTTCGTTCGCGTGCAGTTCGTTCAGGTATTTGGCCTTGAGCCGCGCCTTGCCCGCCCCCTGCATGTGTTCGAGCAGTTCGACGATGAAGGTGCCGGTGCCGGTTGCGGGATCGAGGATTTCGACGCCTTCATCAGCCAGCGTCTTGCCGAAGTGCTTTTCGGTCAGCCATTCGGCCCCGCGGATCATGAAGCGCACGATTTCACCGGGGGTGTAGACCACGCCGAGCCGGTCGGCGGCATTGGGGTCATAGGACTTGTAGAAGTCCTCATACAGCCGCTTGACGAAATCCTGCTTGGCACGCGGATCGGCAAGGCCCGCAGCAGCGGCACGGATCGCGCCATAGTAGGGGCGCAGCAGATCGGTGGTCGCCCGGCGAAGCGCGCCGGTAAAGAATTTGGCCTCCAGTTCTCCCAGCTTGATCGCGATGTTGTTTTCGCGGTGATACTGCGAGTTATCGAAGACGCTGGTGAAAATCTCCTCGGTCAAGATGTGCTGGATCAGCATCTTCCGCACGTCGTCGCGCGTAACCGCCGGGTTGATTGCCTGCTTGGCGTGTTCAAGGAAGGTATCGAGCGCGCGGGTGAATGCGGTGCTGCGGGCCTCGGCCTCGGCCATGGCCATTTCGAGCGCTTGGAGCACCTGCGGCAGATCGGCGCGGAACTTTGCAGAAGCCGCCTTGAATTCGCTGAGTTCAGGTGGTTCGTGCGCGTAGAAGGTTTCGATCAGCCTGAGGAGCGCTTCGTCATCCGACAGGGAAATGCGCATGACCTCGCGCCCATCCTGACGCAGGATGGCGGACTGGGTATCCTCGTAGATGATGTTGTCGTCAGGATAGCCTTTGGCGACCTTGTCGCGGATTTCGCGGTCAAGATCGTCCTTGCTGTCCTTGGCCTCCCAGTATCCGAAGGGCTTGCGCAGAATCTGCGGGATCAGCGCACCATCGACCGCGATGTTGTTTCCGCGTGGGCCGCGCCCCTCCCATTCATTGGTAAACACCAGATCGTGCGCGCGGCCAGTGCGTTCAAGCAGTTCGGCGAACGCCTTGCGCAGCACCCGTTCATTCAGGCTGCCGGTGACGCGATGCTGTTCGGCCAGCGTGCGCCGGTAGTGGTTGATATTAGCACGGCTCATGCAAGTTCCCCTGTTGCTGGCATGATTGGCCGTCCCGCAGGATGCTGGCAAGAGAGGATCTGGAGCCAGATCAAGTTGATGCGTGAGTGCGTGCTAAGCTGGCCAAGGAACGCGTAGCATCCATCCGCCAACCGGTGGCGCACTGAACGGCTCGATCTACGCGGATACGGCACCGATCAGGCAAATGGGCGGCTTCTGGTACGTGCGCGCTTCGGCACGCTTCTGATCAGCGAACAAGAAGGCCGGGTGAAGAGTGCTTTTCTTCACCCGGCATCCTGCCGAATTTTGCCATAAGGATCCGCCTTTCAAGGCAATCTGCGCCGTTCATCGTATTCGCCCGCGGCGCACAAGAGCGCAGTCACGAAACTTCCGGGCATACGCCGCCGGAACACACATCCAGAGGACTATTGGATGACACTTGAAGCAGCGCTGCCGATGAGCAAGCGCGATCTCCTTGCCCTCATCGGTCGCACCGGGGGGGCTGCGGCGATGTATTTTGCCATGTCCAACCTTGGTCAGGCCCATGCCTCCCCCTTCAAGGGTGTGCCTGTGCTTGATGGAGGAACCAAGGGTGCCTCGGTCCTGATCCTGGGTGCCGGGGTGGCCGGTTTGACTGCGGCTTATGAACTGCGCCGCGCCGGGTACAAGGTGCAGGTGCTGGAATACAACGACAAGGTCGGTGGGCGGTCGTGGACGCTGCGCGGGGGTGACACATACACCGAACTGGGCGGCGCGGTGCAGAACTGCGGCTTTGCCGAAGGGAACTACATCAACCCCGGCCCATGGCGCATCCCGCATAATCATTATGCCATCATGCATTACTGCCATGAACTGGGCGTGGCGCTCGAACCGTTCATGCAGTTGAATTACAACGCTTATATTCATTCCGCGAAGGCCTTTGACGGCAAGCCGCAGCGGTTCCGGCATATTCAGGCAGACTTCATGGGCCATGTCAGCGAGTTGCTGGTCAAGGCGGTGAAGAAGGATGCGCTGGCCGATACGGTGACCAAGGAAGACGGCGAAATCCTGCTGGAGGCGCTGCGCGAGATCGGCGCGCTCGACAAGGATTTCCGCTATGTCACCGGGCCAGCTTCGAGCGTGCGGCGCGGCTGGGCCAAAGGGCCGGGCGGCGGGCTGACCGCCGAACCGATTGCATCGGAGCCGATGACGTTTGAAACGGTGCTGCGATCGGGCATGTGGAGCCACATCACCGACAGCATGGACACGACCCACCACACCGCGATTTTCCAGCCGGTGGGCGGCATGGACATGATCCCGCGCGCCTTTGCCAAGAAGGTCGGCGACGTGGTGCGGCTGAACAGCAAGGTCACGGCGATCAAGCAGGACGAAAAGGGCGTGACCGCATCCTATGTGGACACGAAGACCGGCGAAAAGCTGACCGCGCAGGCCGATTGGTGCATCTGCACCATCCCGCTTTCGATCCTGAGCCAGATCGAGATGAACGTGGGCGCGGATATGGCAGCTGCGATTGGCACGGTGCCCTATGCCGCATCGCTGAAAGTCGGGCTGGAATTCAAACGCCGGTTCTGGGAACAGGACGAGCAGATCTATGGCGGGATCACGATGACCGACCTGCCGATTGGCCAGATCAGCTATCCCAGCACCAAGTATGGCTCGGCAGGACCGGCTTCGTTGCTCGGGGCCTATGGCTTTGGCGCCTTCGCGTTCGAATTCACCTCGCTTCCCCCGGCAGAGCGCGTGGCGCGCACGGTGGAATGGGGCAGCCGCATCCATCCGCAGTACAAGGACGAATTCCTCAACGGCATTGCCGTGGGGTGGCACCGCGTGCCGTGGACGCAAGGCTGCTTTGGCCAATGGACCGACGAGATGCGCGCCGAGCATTACAAGAACCTGTGCCAGATCGACGGGCGCATCATGCTGGCAGGCGAACATGCGTCCTATATTCCCGCCTGGCAGGAAGGCGGCATTACGTCGGCGCTCGATGTCATCGGGCGGCTGCACCAGCGGGTCATGGCGGGCTAAAGGGGCTTTACGATGAAGCAGGGATCGATGGTTCTGGGCGCAGCAGCAGCGCTGGCGCTGGGTTGCATGACCGCATCGGCAGTGGCGCAGACGGCAGCAGACGCTGCAGGGCGTGGCGGAAAGCCGGGTTCGGCCTTTGCAGGCGACGCAGACGGGGCGTTTCAATCGCCATTCAAGTTTGGCGAACCCGATGGCGAGAAAATGTATCGCCGGGTCTGCGCCGGATGCCACATGCCCGATGGCAAGGGCGCGCAAGGTGCAGGCTTTTATCCGGCGCTGGCCCGCAATCAAAACATCGCATCGGGCGATTATGCGGTTTATGTCGTGGTGAAGGGCATGCACGGTATGCCCGGCGTTGGCCGGATGATGACGGACGAGCAGGTGGCCAGTGTCGTTAATTATGTGCGCACCAATTTTGGCAACAAGTATCGTGACAAGGTGACTGCAGCGCAAGTGAGCGCGGTGCGCTGAGCAAGATCAGTTTAGAGGAAAGGATATGACGATGATGAAGCTCCCCAAAACCCTGCAGGCTGCAGCGCTGCTGACCGCATCCATGCTGGCCGCTGGGCTGGGTGCATCGGCTGCCCATGCCGGCACCATCGTGCGCCACACCAATCCGGCACCCGCGATTATCTTGAGCGGAGTGACCGTGCCTGCCGATGCCGAATGGCTGATGCTCAGCGGGCAGCTTGCCAGCCCGATCGATCCCGCCAAGACCGAAGGCATGGAAGCCTATGGCGATACCAAGACGCAGACGGTCAGCACGTTCAAGAAGATCGAAGCAGCATTGGCCAAGCAGGGCTACGCGATGTCCGATGTGGTCAAGCTGACCGTGTTCGTGGTGGGTGATCCCAAGCTGGGCGGAAAGATGGACTTTGCCGGGTTCAACGCCGGATATCGCGAATTCTTCGGCACGGCGGCCAATCCCAACCTCGTCGCACGCTCGACCGTGCAGGTGGCGGCACTGGCCGGGCCGCAGTTCCTGATCGAGATCGAAGCGACGGCGGCCAAGGTTCCGGCAGCGCCGATGGGCAAGAAGAAGAAAATGTAATTTTACAGGGGCGGTTAGCGCGGCAGGCCATTGGTCTGCCGCAACGCCTCTCCCAGGGCGACGGCAGAAGCAATGGCCAGATTGAGCGAGCGCACTTCTGGCCGGATCGGGATCAGCACCCGCGCATAACAGGCCTGCGCGACCGCAGCAGGCACCCCTGCACTTTCCTTGCCGAACAGCAGCACATCATCAGGCCGGAACGTGAAGTCATACAGCGGCTGGCTGCCCTTGGTGGTGAACAGGATCACCCGCTGCGGGCCAAGGCTGGCGCGGAAGGCCGCGAAATCGGCATGGCGCGTGACATCGACGTGATCGATATAGTCCATGGCCGTGCGCCGCACGCGCCGATAATCCCAGACAAAGCCCATCGGCTCCACCAGGTCCACCGGCGTGCCGAAGCACGCGCCAAGGCGCAGGACAGCGCCGACATTTCCGGCGATTTCGGGCTCATAAAGGGCAATTCGCATCGGCGCTGATTGGCGGCACGGGGCGCTTGGCGCAAGCCTGTTCGTGCCATTGGTCAACGGCTGCAAGCGCGTCTCAACTACAGATAGCGTAGGCTGCTGCCTTGGGGATCGAGCATCAACGGGACAGGGCGCGGGCTTCTTCGGGTGTGGCCGCAACAGCATGGGGCAGACAGGTTTCGGGCGCAAAGATTTGCAAACCGAGCAGGCCGGCCCAGTGCCGCCTGAATCCCCAGTTCCGGGCCGCATCTTCGGGAATCGCCGCGCAATTGCGGGCACATCTGCGTTTGGTCGCCATGTTGCCGAGGCGCAAATCCACGTGCGGGATGCGCATTATCCCGCGTCAGGCTACCATTGGCACATACCTTCGCCATCGACAGCTCCTTCTCGGAAGACATCGTACAAAATGGAACATACTTCTGTTACAGTTGGCTGGCGGACGGATGCCCCTTGTTAGGTCGGGCGCTCCTTGGCTTCAACCGCGCAGCACTACCGCGCCGAAAGCGGGAAGGTTTTGGGCACTGGCGCCATTGACGCACATCAGAACGCTGCCGACACGGGCATGGGTAGGCACCGCAATGGCCGTTTTGCCGAGATTGAAGAGGCAACGGATCGTCTCGCCGGGCACGGTGCGCTCGATCAGCAGAAAGTCCGCCTCAGTATCGCAACGGGACACCTCGCCAATCGCCAACGCCGCATGCGCCTTGCGCAGCGCGATGCACTGGCGCGTGAAAGCCAGCAGTGATTGCGGATCGGCATCCTGCACATCGACCGCGCGGACCAGATTGGCCTGCCCCACCGGCAGCCACGGACTGTCCGATCCGAACCCGGCATCTGCTGCACTTGCCACCCACGGCATCGGGGTGCGGGCCCCATCGCGCGAGAGCGTCAGGGGCCAGTTGGCGATGGCTTCGGGGTCTTGCAACTGGGCAAAGGGAATGTCGACCTGTTCCAGCCCCAGTTCCTCGCCCTGATAGATGATCGCATTGCCGCGCAGGCACACCAGCAACAGCGCCTTGAGCCGCGCGAAGGCATCGCGATGTTCGGGCGATACCCAGCGCGACAGGGCGCGGGGTGCATCGTGGTTTTCGAAGGCCCAGCTTGGCCAGCCGGTATCGGGCGTGGCGGGCCATCCGGCAAGCGCGGCCTTGACCAGCCCCGGCGTCAGGCGTTCGGCATAGAGAAAATCGAAACCGTAGGCGGAATTGAGGTGCGTTTCGGCGTGGGTATAGGCCTTCATCTGCGCATCGGCCTCATCCCCGCCCACCTCGGCCACGGTGAAGATGCCGTCGTACTGATCGGTCAGCGCACGGATGCGTTCGATGAAGGTTCCGATATCAGCGTGCGACTGGTTGTAGCGCTTGAGCTGGAAATCGAACGGGCGGGTGCGTGGCCGGTCGGTAGCTGGGGCAGGCGGATTGTCGCGCAGAGCCGGATCGTGCATCGCAAAGTTCAGAGCATCGATGCGGAAGCCATCGACGCCGCGATCCAGCCAGAACCGGGCCACGCCCAGCAGCGCTTCCTGCACCGCGGGGTTGTGGCCATTAAGCTGCGGCTGGCTATCGAGGAAATTGTGCATGTAATACTGCCCGCGCCGGGCATCCCAGCGCCATGCTGGCCCGCCAAACACCGACTGCCAGTTCGAAGGTGGTGAGCCATCGGGCTTGGCATCTGCCCAGACGTACCAATCAGCCTTGGCATTGTGCCGGGATGATCGGCTTTCCACGAACCAGGCGTGCTCATCGGAGGTGTGGGCATAGACCTGATCAATCAGCACGCGCAGGCCCAGATCGTGGGCGCGGGCAATCAGCGCATCGAAATCGGCGAGCGTGCCGAAGATCGGATCGACATCGCAATAATCCGAAACGTCATAGCCGAAGTCCTTCATCGGCGAGGTGAAGAACGGCGAAATCCAGATGGCATCGACGCCCAACCGCGCCACATGATCGAGCCGTGCGGTGATGCCGGGTAGATCGCCAATGCCATCGCCATTCGCGTCCATGAAGCTGCGCGGGTAGATCTGATAGATCACTGCGCCTTGCCACCAGCGGTGCTGCAAGGTGGCGGTCTTCGGATCGAGCAGGGTATGCGTATTCATGGCTTCGAGGTTCCTGTGGCGCGGCACACCATCCAGCCGAATGCGGGCAGCGCAACGCGCACGCTGCCGGGTGCTGAAACTGCAGCAGGGCATGGGCCGGACAAGGCTTCAAGATGTTTCACGGTTGCGCCGATGGTGCTGTTAACAGTGATCGGATGATCGGCGGTGTTGAAGGCGATGAAGATCTCGGCGCGCGTTTCGGGATCGAACCGCGAGACCGAAAACAGCCCCGGCGTTTGCGCATAATCGCGCACGATCTGCTGACCGCGTGTCAAAGCAGGATGAGCCCCGCGTATGGCGCTGAGGCTGGCGATGGTGCGGAACAGCGGGTGCGCTTCATCGAAGTTGCTGCGGGCGGTGGTGGCACTTGTGCCAATCAGGGTGTTGTCGTTGTAGGATGGAACGCGCGAAGGGAACATGTCTTCGCGCGCGGCCTGATCACCGCCATCGCCGACAAAGCCCTGCTCATCGCCATAGTAAATTACCGGCGCACCGCGCAGGGTGAGCAACATGGCGTGGCCTAGCGTGACGCGGGCCAGCAGTTCGTCGGTGGAAATGCCGGGGCGGTCTTCCTTCACCAGCGTGGAAAACCGGGCCATATCGTGATTGCCAAGGAAGGTGGGTAGGCGGCGCGCCGCAGCCTCGCCTCCTTCGTAGAGCACATCGCCATCGAACAGCTCTGCCAGCATGACGGTGCCCTTGCCCTTGCCCAGAACATCGCGGACAGCGGCCTGAAAGGCGAAATCGAGCACGGCGGGCAACTGATCGCGCCGGGTATACTGTGCAATGTAACCGCTATCGGGTGTGGTGCGGTAAACTTCTGCGAACAAGGCAAAGTTTGGCAATTGCTGCGCGGTGGCGGCGGTCTTTATCGCAGGGATAAAGGCCTGCCAGAATCCGGGATCGACATGGCGCGCGGTATCGATGCGATAGCCGTCGATCTGGTAGCGGTCGATCCAGTCCTTGTAGATTGCGATCATCCCTTCGCGTACGCGCGGATGTTCGGTGAACAGGTCATCGAGGCCAGAAAAATCGCCGAAGCGGGCATCTTCCCCGGTAAAGGTAGAATCGCCGCGATTGTGATAGAACAGCGGATCGTTGAGCCACGCGGGCACTTTCACCCCGCGTTCGGCTGGCGGAACATAGGGCGTGTAGGCAATCGCCGGGTCGGTTAATCTGGCGAAGTTTGCAGCGCTGCTGTCCTGATCTCCGGCAAAGCCCGGATTGATCGCGGCTCCGGTCAGCCCGCCCTTGCGCGAATAGGGGTAATCGGCGCGGGAGCGATAAGCGTAGCCTGCTGCCTCGCCTTCCGCGTAGCGGATCACATCGGCGGTGTGATTGGTGATGATGTCGATATAGACCTTCATCCCCATGCCATGCGCGGCTGCGACCAGCGCCTGAAATTCGGCCTCAGTGCCCAGATGCGGATCGGGGCGGGTAAAGTCGGTTACCCAATAGCCGTGGTAGCCCGCGCTTTCCTGTCCCTTCGGACCCTGCACCGGCTTGTTCTTGAAGATCGGCGCGACCCAGAGCGCGGTGATCCCGAGCTTCTGCAGATAGGGGAGCCGTGCCTGCAAGCCCTTGAAATCGCCGCCGTGGTAAAAGCCCTTGTCCGCCGGATCGAAGCCAGTGGTCAGGCGGTCGCCCTTGAGGCCGCCTCGGTCATTCGACGGATCACCGTTTTCGAACCGGTCGGGCAGGACGAAATAGATAAGTTCGTCAGCAGCATCGCGAGCGCGATAATCGGAAACGGGTTGCGCCGTTGCCGCACTGGCGCCCAGCAGCGCTGCACAAAGCCCGGAGATGAGGCTTCTCATGCTGCAACCCCGCGCATGATCTGTTCAAGCGCTTCGATATGGCGGGGCATCTGCCGCACTTCTTCCACCAGCTCCGCCTCGGTCAGGCCCAGCAAGTCGTGCAAGTCAGCCGCACTCAGCGCATCGGCCATCGGGTTATAGCCGCTCGCTTCCACGCCTTGCCCGGCAAGCACTTGGAACCAGCCCACTTCGGTGAACAGTTCTTCGTGTTCGCGATGGATGAAGCCGCTGGCGCGCCACAGCGCCAGTTTGCGCTGCAGCGTTTCGGGCAGGTCCATCGCGCGCATCGCATCCCAGAAGGGTTCGCCCACCCGTTCGTTCGCCCAATAATGCAGGACGATGAAATCGCGGATGCGGGTCCATTCAAACTGCGCTTGCGCATTGAAATGATCGACCATGGCCGGATCGGATTTGCCTGTGGGCAGCATCGTCAGAAACCGGCTGATTGCGCTCTGCACCAGATGGATGCTGGTGGATTCGAGCGGCTCCATGAACCCGGCGGCAAGGCCAATGGCCAGGCAATTGCGGTTCCAATGCTTTCGCCGCATGCCCGTGATAAAACGTATCGGGCGCGGATCGGCGAGCGGTTCTCCATCGAGATTGGCGAGCAGGATCGCCGCCGCCTCGTCATCAGACATCAGCGCGCTGGCATAGACATGGCCGTTGCCGATGCGGTGCTGCAGCGGGATGCGCCATTGCCACCCGGCCTTGCGCGCCGACGAACGCGTGTAGGGCGTGAAATCACCCCCGCCTGCACACGGCACTGCCACGGCCCGGTCACACGGCAGATAGTGCGTCCAGTCATCAAACCCGGTTGCCAGCGCGCCTTCGATCAGGAGGCCGCGAAAGCCGGTGCAATCGATGAAGAAATCCCCGGCAATCCGGCGGTCGCCATCAAGGACCAGTGCGGTAATATCGCCGCTCTCACCATCGCGCTCAACCGACTGGATCAGCCCTTCGGTGCGAACAACGCCGCGCGCCTGCGCATGGCGGCGCAAGTAGGCGGCATAGAGCCCGGCATCGAAGTGATAGGCATAGGCCAGTTCCGGCGATTGCGGCGTGCGGCGGCCCCGCTGCATCCGCATTGTGCGCGCGGCCAGTTCGTTCAGCGAATAGCGTTGCAGCGGTTTGGCAAAGCCCAGTTGTTTGGCGCGCAGCCAATAGTGCTGAAAGGGCAGGAGCCCCACTGGACGCCCGATGTTGCCAAAGGCATGCATGTAGCTGTGGCCTTCGTGCCGCCAGCCTGCAAACTCGATGCCCAGTTTAAACGAACCGTTTGTTTCCCTCAGGAATTCTGCTTCATCCAGACCAAGCGCTGCGTTGAACAGGTGGATCTGCGGGATCGTCGCCTCGCCCACGCCGACCGTACCGATTGCCTCGCTTTCAACGAGTTCGATGCGTGTGCCCGCAGGGGCAAAACGCGAGAGCGCAGCGGCCGCCATCCAGCCGGCCGTTCCGCCGCCCGCTATGACAAACCGTCTGCCGCCATTTTCTGGAGTGCCCACAAACCTCTCCCGCCAGTTTGCGGTATCGTTGCCTTGGCGCACGTGCGGATCAAGCCCGTCTTTCTGTGCCAAACGTTGCGACGGACCGGAAGGGCCGATCCGTCGCTACACAACGGGTGTTCAGAAGCGGTAGGAAGCGCCCAGCAGATAGGTGCGGCCATACCGTTCATAGTCGATGATCTGCGCGGGATCCTGATTGGCGAAGTTGATGAAGGGCTCGTCCGTCAGGTTCAGCGCCTGCAAGGTCACAGACAGGCCATTCAGAGCGCTGCCTTCGCCAAAGCGATAGCCGATCTGCGCATCGAAAATCGATTCTGCAAAAGTCTGGCGGAAATCGCGGCTGGCCGAGATGCCGATGAATTCTGCCAGATAGCTTGACCGGTAACGGTGGCTGAGGCGCGATTCAAAGCCCGACTTTTCGAAGTAGACCGTGGAGTTGACTACCCACTTCGACAGACCCGGCACGGTGGCGGTGAAAGTATTGCCGGACTGGCGGTCGGTAATCGTCAGCTTGCTGCTGGTGTAGGATACGCTGGACTGGAAGCCGAAGCCTTCGAGCGCCGGAACCACGCTGCGGAACGGCAAGGCAAGGCTCGCTTCGAAACCATAGATGCGACCCTTGGCCGTGTTGTCAGGCCCGGAGACAAAGCCGGTTGTGTTGCTGCCGGTGGCCAGAAACGCCTGCTGCTGCGCCGGTGTAAGGCTCGGCACAAGGTAGGAGAAATCGCGGGTGACCGACGCATTCGGGTTCACGAAATCGTTGAGCCGCTTGTAGTAAGCTGCCAGCGACAGATAGCCTTCGCCGCCGAAGTACCATTCATAGCTGAGGTCGAGCCCATCAGACAGGTACGGCCGCAGGCGCGGGTTGCCGCCGCTACCGCTGAAAATGGTGTTGAGCGGAAGCAGCGGCGAATTGGAGACCGATGCGTTCTGCGATGCGTTCAACTGGTCCATGCGGGGACGGGCCAGGGTGCGCGCCGCGCCGAAACGCAGCTTCATTTCCTCGTTCAGCGCAAGGTTCAGGCTGAGGCTGGGCAGGACATTGCTGTACTTTTCACCTTCCGACACGGGCGTCTGCACGCTGCCAACGCCGCCGGGCGAATTGAAGCCTTGCGAGGACTGATCGGTGAACACCACTTGCACGCCGACATTGCCGGTCAGATCCATGCCGCCAAGCATGGTCTTGATATCGGCGCGGCTATAGCCGGTGAAGACCTTTTCCTTGACCGTCCAGTCGCCGGGGAACGGGAGGCTTGAACTTTCCACTCCGGTTCGAATGTAGGTGCCGTTGTTCAGCAGCACGAAGGGGTCATAGGCAACCTGTGGGCCAAAACCCAGGAACGCGAGAGAATTAGCCGACCCTAGCAAGGCTTCCTGTGGAATTGGCAGCCGGGTGGTTGCCCCGTTGGCCACGTTGGCCGAAGGGCCTCTCAGGCTCAGGAAGTTTTGCGTGATATCGCGCGCCTTGGTGCGATCAGCATAGGCAACGCCAACCACGAGGCGATCAATCAACCCGCTTTCGACTTTGCCAACCGCTTCCAGCTTGCCGGTCCACAGTTCGTCGCGGGTTTCGGTGTCGTTGATGAAGCCGGCCTGCACGATACCACCGCCCCAGCCGCGCGGATCGGTCAACTGGATAAGGTTGGTATCGGCATAGTTGATCACGTTGGTGAACGTGAAAGGAAAGCCCTTGTCGGTGCGGATCGCGGTGACCACGTCCGAAGGCGCGGTGGCATTGGCCGCATAGCTGAGGCCGGAATAGCTCTCGATCTGCTGCAGGCGGCGATCCGACATCGAGTAGGAAACGTCCGCCGTCAGGATCACATCATCGTTTTCGTACTTGGTGTTCCAACCGGCTGCAAAGGTGGTCGTGTCCTTGCGGTCGAAGTCATTGCGCACCACGGGTTGGACGCCGCTGAACGTGACGGAATCCGGGAATGCTCCACCGGAATTGGCCGAGATCGTGGTGCCTGCCCCCCAACCCGGATTGAACGGGAATTCAATGCCGCGCTGTGGCTGCTTTTCCTTATAATCGGCATAGAACACATCGATCGAGCTGTTCCATTCGCTGCTGGGCTGAAACTCCAGCGTACCGAACGCGCCCAGACGGTTGAGCAAGACCGATTTGGCAAAGGGCTTCATCCCGCCCAGCACGGTGAACCCGGCATCGTTGGGGTAGCCCCATGCGCGGAACCGCTCCACCTGGCTGGGGCTCGATTGGTAGGACAGGCCGAGCGCAAGGCCGATGGTGTCATCGGCAAACTGATCAACATAAGTGCCGGTAGCGCGATAGCCATAGCCGCGCACATCGGGGTTAAGCGAGCCGTCTTCGTTCACTTCGGCGCGGGCCGAAAGCGCCACGATGCGCTTCTTTTTGGACAACGGACGGATGGTGCGCAGATCGACCGTGCCGGCAAGGCCCTGCCCGATCAGGCCTGCATAAGGTGTCTTGTAGACAACGCCCTGATCGATCAGTTCCGATGGGTACTGGTCGTATTCCACCGCGCGGTTATCGCCCGAGGACACTACTTCGCGGCCATTGAGCAGCGACGAGGAGTAATCGGGGCCAAGCCCGCGGACCGAAAGGCTTTGCGCGCGGCCATCGATGCGCTGCACGGCAAGACCGGGCAAGCGGCCCAGCGTTTCGGCAATCGACACATCGGGCAGCTTCCCGATATCTTCGGCGGAGAACGCTTCGGCAATGCCGATCTGTTCCTTCTTCAGGTTTACCGCGGTTTGCAGTGCCTGACGAAAGCCGGTGACGATGATGCCAGGCTCTTCAGCCGTTGCTTCGGCTGCGGCCTCATCCGTCGCCGTGCCGGAGGCGTCCTGTGCAAGCGCGGCCATCGGCAGGCTTGCAGCCAAAGCCACGCCCAGCGCGACAAAGCTGATCCCGCCGGTAAGATTCTTGTGACGTGTCATTGTTGACCCCCTCAAAGCGTTGGCGCGTGCAACCGCAACCAACATATCCAGTCCCTGTTGGAGTGACGTTGGACAGGTGTTCCTCGTCATTCCTTGCCAAGACTTGATACGCCCCAAACGGGCCGGGCGGGAAGTTGGTATACGTATACGCAAACGATTGCGAGGCATTTTGCTGCAAGCAAAGGCCTGCGGTAACCAAATGAAAACATGGACTATAATAGCGATCAGCGAAGGAAGAGATTGAGCGTCAGCCGCCCTTTTCGAGGGTCCTTCTCGGGCACAAATCCTGCCGGAACATCGGCGCAATGGAGCGCATTGCCCCTGTAAATCACCATGCGGTTGAAGCGTCCGGCCACGGCAAAAATGCGTTCGAACAGCACTGAGTCTCCACCGATATATCCGGCCTCGGGCAGGCCATGATGGGTCACTTCCCGTTCAAGGCTCGTGCGGTATTTGTCCAGCCTTTCCGCATCGACCGACTCAAACCCGGTGGCGCGCTGGCGAAAGAAAGCGGTGCCGGTTGCTTCGGCTTGATCCAGATAGAGCAGCACGGCCAACCGCGATTCTTCAACCCCGTCGAAATGCGGGAAGCGCTGAATGGGTTTCAGATCGGCCGCCTGAACCGTCATCAGACTGAGAAAACACTCCAGAAACTGCGGCGGTCGGGACAAGCCAAAGGTTTGCTCAAGCAAGGGCAGCAGGGGCAGCACCAAAGGCATCGCTACTTGCTCCGACACGGCAGCGCGCACGCCGGGATAAAAGGGGCCGATGGGCCTGAAGTCATGCTGCGCGGCGATGTTCACCACGGTCTGCGGATCGGGCAAGGCTTGGTCAATGCACGCGAAGGGTTGCTGCTCGGTGCCGAACAGATCGGTCACAAGGCGGGCGTGAGGTGACAAGGCAAGAGGACTGGACATGGCCAGACCTTTTAGTGCCTGCGAAGCGATTGCGAAGATGGGGTGCTTGCACTACGCTTCTATCAGGCGAAAAACTGGTTGAAAAAAGCCGGTCGCCACTGGGAGGAAACCGTGGGCAGACAGCGTTCCCAAAAGCCGACAAGCTTTGATATCGCGCAGCTTGCCGGTGTGTCGCAGCCCACTGTCAGCCGCGCCCTGCGCGGAGACCGGGCGATCAGCCAGGCCACGCGTGAACGTGTGCAGCGGATCGCCAACGATCTGCACTACACGGTAGACAAGCACGCATCGGCCCTGCGCACGCAGCGGTCCAATACCATCGCCCTGCTTTTCTTCGAAGATCCCACGCCCGATGAAAGCATGATCAACCCGTTCTTCCTGTCGATGCTGGGGTCGATCACCCGGGCCTGCGCCAACCGGGGGCTGGATCTGCTGATTTCGTTTCAGCGGCTGGAGGACGATTGGCACGTCAGCTATCAGGACAGCAACAAGGCCGATGGCATCATCCTGCTGGGCTATGGCGATTACACCGTCTACGCGCCACGCCATGCGCAATTGGTGCAGCAGGGCACCCATTTCGTCCGCTGGGGATCGGTCAGCGATGATGCCAGCGGTGCAACCATCGGATCGGACAATGTGGGTGCCGGGCGGATGGCCGGGGCACACCTGATTGAGAAGGGCCGCCGCCGGATTGCCTTTCTGGGCCATGGTGATGGGCACTATCCCGAATTTGCCGAACGCTATCTGGGGCTGTGTCAAGTGATGCGCGAACATGGTCTGGAGGTGGATCCCGCCCTGCAGCGCGATGCGATTACCACAGAACAGGCAGGCCACGCTGCCATGAGCGATCTGCTGCAAAGCGGTGCGGTGATCGATGCGGTCTTTGCCGCAAGCGATCTTATCGCAGTCGGCGCCATGCGTGCGCTGGCCGAAGCCGGGATTTCGGTGCCCGATGAGGTCGCGATCATCGGCTTTGATGACATTCCCGCTGCCAGCCAGTGCTCTCCCCCGCTGACCACGATCATGCAAGACCTGAGCGCTGCAGGTGAACGCCTGCTCGAAGCAATGGTCGCCAAGATCGAAGGGCGGACCATGCCATCACCGCTTTTGCCGACACGGCTGATCGTGCGCGCCAGCACCTGAACTGACAGCCCCTGCACGACCTGCGGAACAAACGATTGCAAACATCAGCAGTCGTATTCGTATACATGTTGTCCGTCCCCGGCTTTCCTGCCAGCTTTTCGCCGAAGAATAACGGGTCACGCGCAAAAGCGGGCCCAATAACAACTGGGTAAGGGGAGAGCACTGCCAGATGGACAAGCCGCGTCAGAGCTTTCTGGGCCTGTGGAACATCAGCTTTGGTTTCTTCGGCATTCAGGTGGGTTTCGCCCTGCAGAATGCGAACATGAGCCGCGTTTTTCAGACGCTGGGCGCAAGCATGGACGATCTGCCCGCGCTGTGGATCGCCGCACCGCTGACCGGCCTGATCGTGCAGCCCATCATCGGGCACATGTCAGACCGCACGTGGACAAGGCTGGGGCGGCGCAGGCCCTATTTCCTGACCGGCGCAGTGCTTTCGGCCCTTGCTCTCCTCGCCATGCCGCTGACACCGCACTGGGGCGCGGCGCTGTTTCTGGCCGCAGCGATGCTGTGGTTGCTCGATGCCTCGCTCAACATCTCGATGGAACCCTTCCGCGCTTTCGTGGGCGATATGCTGCACGCCGATCAGCATGCTGCAGGCTATGCGGTGCAGACAGCCTTCATCGGGGCAGGCGCGGTCGTCGGGTCGATCTTCCCATGGTTTCTGGAGGTGCTGGGCGTTGCCAATACGGCCGCCCCCGGCAATCTGCCCGATACGGTGCGGCTAAGCTTCTGGTGCGGCGGCGCAGTGCTGCTGGGCGCGGTGCTGTGGACCGTGATCACGACGCGCGAATTCAGCCCGGCTGAACAGGCAGCGTTTTCCGGCCACGACGAAGCCCCGAGCGACCTGCCCGTGCGCGCGCTTGCAGCCAAATCCTATGCCTCAAGCGCGGCGTGGGCGGTGGCGGGCATCGCCGTGATCGCCCTTGTGGCCGTGTTGGACCTTGAAAAAGAGGTGCTGCTGCTCGGCGGATTGCTGGCGATCTATGGCGCGCTCAGCGCCATTGCGATCAGCCTTGCGCGAAAGGGGCGGACCAGCGGGATGCTGGCCAGCATTGTCGGCGATTTTGCCGGCATGCCCGATGTGATGAAGCGTTTGGCGCTGGTCCAGTTCTTCACATGGTCGGCCATGTTCATCATGTGGATCAACACCACGCCGGTGGTCACCCAATACACCTTTGGCAACAGCGATCCCGCCAGTGCCGCCTACAACGAGGGCGCAAACTGGGTGAATGTGCTGTTCACCGTCTACAACGGGGTCGCAGCCATTGCCGCGCTGTTCCTGCTGCCGGTCATGTCGCGCACGGTGGGACAAGTCAGGACTCACGCCATCTGCCTGACGATTGGCGCGGCCGGCTTCCTTGGCTTCTTCCTGCTGCGCGATCCGCAAGCCTTGCTGCTGTGCGAAGTGGGCATCGGCATTGCCTGGGCCTCTATCCTCGCCATGCCCTATGCCATCCTCGCTTCGAACCTGCCGCAGGCAAAGCTTGGCATCTACATGGGGCTGTTCAACATTTTCATCGTGGTCCCGCAATTGCTTGTCGCCACGGTTATGGGATCGTTGATGAAGGCCTTTTTCCCGGGTGAGCCGGTGTGGACGATGTTGTTTGCTGCAGCTGCCTGGATCGTTGCCGCCATTGCGATGCTGCGCGTGGCCGCGACTATCCCTGTCCATCGCACGGAGCTTTCCTATGCATAAGATGATCGCCTCGGCACTTTGCGCAGTGCTGGCCACCACATGCCCCGCCATGGCAGCGCCCGATACATGGGCACCCAAGCCCTATGTCGAACTGGAGCATCCGGCATGGACCAAGGATGCGGTGCTCTATCAGATCAACACGCGCCACTTCACGCCAGAGGGCACGTTCCGGGCGGCTGAAAGCCATCTGCCCCGGCTGAAGAAGCTGGGCGTCGATATCCTGTGGCTGATGCCGATCCATACCATCGGCAAGGAGAACCGCAAGGGCACGCTCGGCTCGCCCTATTCGGTGCAGGATTACTATGCGGTCAATCCCGAATTCGGCACGCAAGCTGACCTGAAGCATTTCGTGGATGCCGCGCATGCGCAGGGTTTTCGCGTCATTCTTGATCTGGTGGTCAATCATACCGCGTGGGACCATGCCTTGGCCAAACAGCATCCTGATTGGTACGAAAAGGACTGGAAGGGCGCTTTCCGGCCCACCCCGTGGTGGGATTGGTCCGATGTGATCGATCTGGACTGGCGTCAGCCCGGCGTGCGCAAGCATGTGGGCGAGGCTATGGAGTTCTGGGTGCGCGAAGTGGGCATCGATGGCTATCGCGCCGATGTGGCGGGCTATGTGCCGCTCGATTTCTGGGAAACCGAACGCAAACGGCTCGAAGCGATCCGCCCGGTCTTCATGCTGGCCGAATGGAAATCGTCGGAATTGACGCGGCGGGCGTTTGACGCGGTCTATTCATGGGATTGGCATGTCATGATTAAACAGATCGCCAATGGACAGGCCGATGCCACCACGCTCTATGGCTACTACGCTGAAAACGAGAGCGCCTGGCCCGCCGAGGCGATGCGCCTGACCTATATCGAAAACCACGACAGCAACGCGTGGGAAGGCACAACTGCCGAAAACTTTGGCCCCGCCCTCCCCGCCTTCGTCGCGCTTTCGTTTACGGGCGAAGGCCTGTCGATGATCCACAACGGGCAGGAAGTGTGCAACGAGAGGCGTCTGGCGTTCTTCGAAAAGGACCGCATCGATTGGTCAAAGGCCAATGACTGCGCGATGGGCAGCCTGCTGCAAAGCCTGATCGCGTTCCGCAAGGCCAACCCGGTGCTGGCCAACGGGCAATGGGGCGCGCGTATGGTTAAAGTGGAAAACGATAAGCCGCAGCAACTGCTTTCGTGGGTGCGCCGCAATGGCAGGAACAAGGTGCTGGGCCTGTTCAATCTGTCGGCAAAACCGGTGACTGCAAAACTGGCCGATGCATTGCCTGCGGGCACTTACACCGAATTTGGCAGCGGAAAAACCGTAACGATTGCCGCGCAGGACACCGTGGAATTGCCCGCATGGGGATATCGCCTGCTGGCGCAGCGTGTCAGGTAGACGAGTTTCAGCGGTTCGAGCAGGGCTACTCAGCGATCAGGGTCTATAATTCGTGCGCTGCTGCCTTCGCGCAATGCGCTGGGGCTGCAGCCCAGCATTTTGCGCACGAACTTGTTGAAATGCTGTGCATCTGGAATGCCGCACCGTTCGGCAACCCGCCAGATCGGCAGGTCGCTTGATGTGAGCAGAAACCGTGCATGTTCCGCGCGCCGCTGCAGCAGGCGGTGCATCACGGTGATACCAAACCGCTTGCGGAACACTCTGGTGATATAGGCTGGCGAGCGCCCTGCGGCAGCAGCAATGGCGTTCACTCCGATGGGTTGGGCGAAATGATTGTTGATATATTCGGCAGCGGCAGCGGCAGCATCGTTTTGCGGCAAGGGGTTGGACAGCCGGGCCACCTGCAGCAAAAGGTCTTGCACACCGATGCGCGCTGATTGGAAACCAATATCGTCGCTCGCAGTGGCGAACTGCCAGCTGATATGCGCAAACCGTTCGCGCAGGTGCACGCAACCGGCCAGATGAAGGCGGATGGGCGCAGTTGGCCCTTGTGCTTCGCCGATGTGAAAATGGATGCACCAATGCCGCCCCGGCTGCGGCAGGTGGTACATTGAAGGCTGGCCGGCCGGGCTGAGGGTCAAATCCCCCGGTGCAATGGCAATGGGTTCGCCAGCCAGCATCATTTGTGCAGCATAGCCATGAAGATGCAAGGCATGGGTGCGGCCAAGGTGAACGGTCGAGAAGTCACGATCGCTCAACACAAACTGCCCGGCGACTTCGACCGAGATCAGTGCTTCGAGCGGAAAACTCCAGGCATTCATGTTCGATTATTTACCACACGTTCCAGTCTACCCCAATTGTTGAACGCCAGAGAAATATTAAGCTTGCCTGAAATCATTCATAGGGTGAGCAATGATGCTGAATGCAGAACAGAAGCAATTTTACCAGACCAATGGCTATATTCTGGTGCCAGGCCTGCTCGACAGTGCCGAAGCGGAAGCATTGCGATCCGAGATGCACGCCGTCGCCACGCGCGAAGGGCACAGCGATGCGACGTGGGCCAGCGTGCGTGATGGCAGCACAGCGATCACTCATTGCCACGACGTTCATTTCCGCTCCGCACTGGTGACCCGCTTGCTGTCTGACCCCCGCCTGACCGGCATCGCGCAAGACCTGATCGGCCCCAACGTGCAGCTGCACCACAACAAGATGTTCATCAAGCCACCCGAAAAGGGATCGCCGTTTCCGATGCATCAGGACTATCCCTATTTTCCGCATCGTGATCATTCAATGATCGCTGTGATCCTCCATCTTGATGACGCGCCGGAGGAAAAAGGCTGCCTTTGTGTCTATCCGGGCACGCACAAGCTGGGTCCGCTGCCCGCCACGGGCGCCGACCATCACGTGTGCACGCAGACTTACCCCATCGACCGGGCCACTCCGGTTCCGGCCAAGGCTGGCGATGCCGTGTTCTTCCATTACCTGACCGTTCACGGATCGGGCCAGAACCGTTCAAACGAGGCGCGCACGACCTTGCTCATCCAGTTGCGCGACCCTGCCGACGCTCCCTTGAGCGAGCGCCACACATCGCGCGGGCAAGGCATGATGCTGGCAGGGATCGACCCGACCGCAGGCGCATTCAAGTTTGCATGGGAGGAACCGCGGCAACCGGCGTAATGCCAGCCTGCGCGACAAGAAACGTGCAATCGCTCGAAGCATCAGCGATGTCCGTTGCGTTGCCATAGAGCACGCTGCCCCGCCCGAATGTGCCGGCTTCAGTCACGATCTCGCCTGTCAACGGAATGGTCCACGTCGGCTGAGCAGGTATAGAGCCCACTGCGAGCTTGTGTTGCTGCTGGCTTGCATACCAGATCATGAAGTGATGGGCAGACACCAGCTTGTCGGGATGACAGCCCTCTACACAATTCACCTTACCACGCTGCGCTGCGGGGAACGGGCGCGCGTCGCTTGCCGCAACGCCTGCATCAAGATGAAGTTCGCGCGGACGTCCGTAATCATAGAGCCTGTAGGTGACGTCCGAATTCTGCTGAATTTCCACCAGTTCAACGCCTGCGCCGATGGCGTGCACGGTGCCGGGCGGGATGTGAAACCAGTCCCCTGCCCGCACAGGCACCCAATCCATCAACTGTTCAAGCGAGCCATCCAGCGCCGCCTCAGTCAGTTCGGCGGAACAAAGGGGCCGCTTCGTGCCGATACCAAGCGTGGCACCTTCCCGCGCGTTGGTGACAAGCCACCATTCCTCCTTGCCCCGCGCAAGCCCAAGCGCCTGCGCGCGGTCATCATCAGGATGAACCTGGATGGACAGACGTTCGGACGTGAAAATCCACTTGATCAACAGCGGAAGATCCAGTGTGGGATGCGCAAACCATGCTTCGCCTATGCGCTTGGCCCCATCGGCAAAGGCGCTGGGAAGATCATCGCGACCCCAAGGCTTTTCAATCAGCTGTCGCGTGAGCGGCTCTAACGGCATCGGCTAGGCCCCCACCCGTGAAACCGGCAGGTCTGCAGCGCATAGGATTGCCCCGGTTACGCCCGCATCCTGCGCCAACGCCGGTGCGCACAGATAGCCCGGCTGCGAAGTAGCGCGCGGACCATAGACGCCCAGCTGGCGCACCATGGCCTGCTGAACAGCAGCGATCAGCCCGCGCGCCTGGCACACTCCCCCACCCAGCACGATCCGCTGCGGCGACACGGTGAGCACAAGATTGCTGCAAAGCTGGCCGAGATATTCGGCAACAAGGCCAAGTTCGGCACTATCTGGCGCAAACTGATCGAGCGATGCTCTATAGCGCGCCATGATGGCCGGACCTGCCACAAGGCCTTCGGCACAACTATCGTGAAAGACGCAAGTTGATGGCGTGCGGTCGCCTTCCAGCCGATGCAGCGCAATGTGGCCCATTTCGGGGTGCAGCAGAGCGGGCAACAATTGCCCATTGCAGACGATGGCACCGCCAATACCCGTGCCAACCGTGAGGTAGATACCGATTTCGACATCGCGAAGCGCGCCAAGCCGAACCTCGGCCATAGCCGCCGCGCCCACATCAGTGACCAGTCGCGCCGGTGCGGCAATGCCTTGCGCCAAAGCCCCCATCAGGTTGAAGCCGCTCCAGCCGGGCTTGTTGGTATCGAGAATATGGCCAAAGTCCGGGTCCGCCCTGTCAACTACCACCGGACCGAAAGCGCCTACGCCAAGGGCATCGATGCGCACTTTGCCATTGTTGAAAAATGCGCAGGCGTCGGCAACGACAGACGCTGGATCGCGTGTAGGCACTGTGTGGCGATGGACAATCGTGCCGTCATGGTGGCCAATGGCAAAGACGGTTTTGGTACCACCCAGTTCGATGCCACCGATCATGGCGCGGTCATGCATGGGCACCCTCCGCCTGCATTTGCTGCATAACCCGCCGGATCATCGGACGTCCCGCCAGAAGCGCAATAACCGCGATCAGATAGAGCGCGGCCATCATTGTGAAGCCGGCGGCCAGTCCGGTGTGGACGGCAATGGCAGGCAGGGTGACGGTCGAAATGCCCGCCCCCAGAAAGCCCATCATCGTCATCAGCCCTGCCGCCGTTGCGCGGGCAGCATCGGGCATGACATCGTGCAGCGCGGCGTAGATGCAGCCATCGAACAGTCCTTTGCCAAAGCTGGTAGCGAACAACAACGCGCCAACAGTGACAACGGATCCTGCCAACGGGAACGGGAGCAGAAACAGCGCCGCCACGGAAAGGCCGAGCGCCAGCACGGTAAAGCGCCCAGTGGAGCTTTTGGCGGCAAATGTATCCGACAGCCAACCACCCACCAGCACCGAGAAAAACCCCGCCGTGGTAATCATCACCGGCCCGACCAGCGCGCTATCGGCAAGGTTTAGGCCCAGCACGTCATGGGCATAGGTGTTGCACCAATTGAGCACAGCCGAAGATGCTGCAGTGGCAAGGAAAAACACCCCGCACAGCAACAGCGCCGCTGGATTGGCCAAGATCAGGCGCAACGGTTCTTCGGCAGTCGCGATGCTGCGCCGTTGCGCAATGGGTGCATCGTCGCGCAGGGTGAACAGCAGGACCGCCAAAACAACGATGCCAAGCGCTGCAAACACCACGAACGGCATCGACCAGCCAAATTGATCGGCGAGCCTGCCCGCCGCCCATGCGCCAAAGCCGCCGCCTGCAAAAACGGCGGTCTGGTGAATGGCCAGCGCGCGGCTGCGCATCGCCGGTTTGTGCCATGCTCCGATCAATGCGGTAGCGGTGGGGTAATAGGTGGACTCACCCACCGCGACGAGCGTGCGCATGCCCAGCAACATGGCAAAGCCAGTGGCGATGGGCATGAAGCCCGTCGCCATGCTCCAGAACAACAACCCGAACAGGATCATGTTGCGGCGGCGCACGCTGTCGCCAATGCGCCCGAACAGGAACGCGCAGACAGCATAGGTCCAGAAGAACACGGTATCGATCACGCCCAACTGGATATCGCTGATGGCAAAGGCATCGCGCAGCAGGGGTTTGACCGCGTTGAGAATGGCCCGGTCAGCGGAATTCAGGAACGAGACGCACCACAACAGGCCGATCAACAGCCACGGATAGTGCGCCGGTGCCGGTTTGCGAAACAGGCCGGTGGCGCGCGCCATCACTTGCCGCACCAAGCCAGCCACATCGCAGCGGTCCACGAAAAGTCGTCGCCGCCCGAACCTTCGCCGGTTTCCGGGCTGAAGCTTTCGAAAAAGCCAAACTTTTCGATCAGGCGTGCGGAATCGGCGCGGATGCGCTCCGCCCAATCGGCATGGCCCTGTTCGGCAAGGCCCTGCGCCGCCATGTAGTTGACGACTAGCCAGATCGGCCCGCGCCAGTAGCGGCGATGATCGTATTCACGGCTGCCCGCTTCCAGACTGGGCAGCAAGTATTCCGCACTGGTGGTCAGCCGATCCAGCGCCTCCAGCAGCCTTGCCCGCTGAGCATCGCTGCCGACGCCTGCATAGAAAGCCAAGAAGCTGGCATTAGTGACAAGCCCCGAGCTTTCCAGCGTAGTGGCATCGCGCGAACAGAACGCGCCGGCCTCTTCGTTCCAGAGCCAGTCGATTCCGGCCTCGGACAACGCAATCCAGTCGCGGATATCAGCCGCGCCTTCCGCATCGCCGATAGCCTCGGCCAGAACCAGCAGATCGCGGTTGGCGCGCAGCAGTTCCATCGACATGCCGACATCGACCATCCGAAACGGCCCATGGTCTGCAATCTCACGATGGTCCCAGCCGCAATTCTTGCCGAACTGCAGGATGGCGACATAGCGGTCATACTCGCTTTGCTTTGGCCGCATGGCAGCATCGACATGGCCAGTATCGCGGCGCTGATACTTGCCCACACCGGTCGTATCGACACGCCCCAGCGCATCGTCCCACTCACTCGAATTGTCGCGCCCGGTTTCCCAGTTGTGCGTGACCATGACGAGGCCGTTGCCCAACGGATCGCGATAGCTGTGAAACCAGCGGTGGCTGCGCAGGCAGGCGTCATAGAGCGCACGCATCCGGGGATTTGCGGGATCTGCGCCTTCCTGTTCCCACAGCGCGCGCACGATGGTGGCCAGCACCGGCGGTTGCGTGATACCCGATGTCGGCGGGGTTTTGCCCGTTCCCCACACGCCGGGACCGGGGAAATAGCCATCATCGTTCTGGTGGAACACGATGTGCGGGATCATGCCATCGTCCCACTGGGCCGAAACCAGCGTTTCGATTTCCTGCCAGGCGCGGTCCCTGTCGAACGCGGCAAAACCCAGTGCCACAAAGGCCGAATCCCAGTTCCACTGAAACGGATAGAGGCCGTGCGTCGGCACGGTGTAGCCGCCGCGATCATTGCGCTGCAGGATATCGCGCGCCTGCTGGTCAAGCTTCGGATTGCGGCTCACAGGTGTTCTCCCACGGCGATCAGGCGGATATCGTTGACATTGGTGCGCGTGGGGCCGGTCATGATCAAACCGCCGATCTGGGCGAACAGATCATAGCTGCGGTTCGCTGCAAGCGCTGCTTCACATGCATCAGGCGCGGCGCGCGATGTGCGGTCGAAAAAGCCCCCGGCGTTGTCTTCGCTGCCATCAATCCCGTCGCTGTCACACGCCAGCGCGGCAATGGGGGCGTCTTGCGGCAAAGCGGCCATAAGCCCGGCCAGGTATTCAAGATTGGGCCCACCACGTCCATCGCGATTGCGCACGGTGACTGTAAGTTCGCCGCCCGATATCAGCAAGCACCGTCGGCCTGCTGCGGCATGCTCCAGCGCCAAGGCCGCATGATCCCGCCCCACGGCCGCATCGCCGCCCAGATCATCGCCAATGCGGATCACTTCCCAGCCCTTCTGCCGGGCAAAGGCAGTCGCGGCGTCAAGCGCGGTCAGGGCATTGGCGATCACGTGGACCGGATGGTTTGGCACGACCGGGGCCTGTCCTGCCATGACCAGTGCCCGCAAGGCGTCATCAACCGGCCAACTGCTGCTTTCCAATATCGCCAGCGCCCGCGCCGGATCAAACATGCTGGCCAGCGATGGGCCGGATGCCACCACCGCCGGGTCATCGCCCACCACGTCGGAAATGATGAAGCTGTGCATGTCATCCCCCGCCGCGCCCGCTGCGGCGGCAAGACGGCCACCTTTTACTTGCGACAGATGGCTGCGCACAAAGTTGATGTCGGCAATGGGCACGCCGGAGCGAACGAGATGACCATTGATCTGCGCTTTGCGTTCCAGCGTCAGCCCGGGCAGAGGATCGATCAGCAGCGATGATCCGCCGCCCGATATCAGGAACACTACGCGATCACCCCGGCGCGCCTTAGCCGCCAGTTCGCGAATGCGCTGTCCCGCAGCAAGGCTGGCCGCATCGGGCACCGGATGGCTGGCCTCGATCACGGTAATGCCGCCGGTACCGCCGCGCGCGCCATGGCCAAACCGCGTGACCACGCAGCCCGTCACCTCGCCCGGCAGGTGTTGTGCGGCCACTTCGGCCATAGCCGCCGCCGCCTTGCCGCAGCCCAGCACCAGCGTGCGCCCTTGCGGCGTGTCCCGGGGCAAGACACCTGCCAATGCTGCAGGCGCACTGGCCGCTTCAACGCCAGCCATGAAGATGGACAGCAATTCTTCGCGCAGCAGCATGACAGACCTCTATTGCGGCAGTGTCCGGGAATGGTGCGCAAGGACTACCGCTGCGGCAAGCCCACAGCGGTAGCAGGAGGCATCAGAAGTTATATGTCAGACGGCCCGTGATCCGGCGCGGCAGCACCGGGCGGCCCACAAAGAATGCGCCGTTGGCCGTCTGATTGGCGTCCTGACGCGGTGAACCTTCGGTCACGGCATCGGTATTGAACAGGTTGAACACGTTGACGCTGACCCGCAGTTCACCCGATGCCACCGGCACCTTGTAGCCTGCATCAAGGTTGGCAATGTTCCAACCGTCCAGCTCGATCAGGTTGTTCGATGCGGTGAAGTTCGGGCCAGTGTAGTTGGTGAACACCGACAGATCGAACGTGCCATCATCATAATAGAGCCCGGCATTGTAAAGCAGCTCAGGCTGCCGCTCCACCCGCTTGCCGATGTTGGCAGGCGTGGTGTCAAACGCGGTGAACTTGCTCTTCTGCAGCGTCACGTTGCCGTTGAAGCGCAAGTTCTGCACCAACCGCACGTCGATGGTGCCTTCTGCACCATAGGATTCCGCGCCGACCAGATTGACCCGTTCGATCAGGCCGCCCTGCCCATCGTTGACGAACAGCACCTGGCGGCGATTGTCGAGCTTGGTGTAGAAGCCCGAAACCGTCATGGTCAGACCCGATCGGCTCATCTTGAAGCCGACTTCGGCCTGCTTGATGATTTCGGCGGTGTAGCTTTGCGTGCCCGGAGATACGCTGGCATTGGCTGCCGTGCCAGTGGGCAAAGGACGGAATGCCGCAGACCGCAGTTCGGGGAAGAAGAAGCCGCGCGATGCGTTGGCATAGACGCTCATGTCGTCGGTCAGCTTGTACAGTGCGCCTGCGGCCAGAGCCCATTCGGTCACCTGCACATTGCCGGTCTGGAAGCCGCCATTACCCCAGATCACGTCACGCAGCGCGGTCGAGAGGTTCGCCGTGGTGGAATCTGTCACCACGGTCGACGTGCGCTCGCGGCTGATCGCCCCGCGCATATGCTCCACGCGGAAGCCGATATCAAGGTTGAACCGATCCCCGATCTTCATCTGATCGGCGATATATCCGGCGTACCGCTCTGCCTTGTGGCGATTGTTGACATATCCGGCCCCGGCATTGAGCAGGCCGTTGCGCGAAATGACAGTTTGCGCTCCACCGACCGGGTTTGTGATCGTCAGGTTCACCAAACGCGGCTGGTTGTTGAATTCCGCCAGGAATGTCGTCGTGACGTTAACGTCATCGGCGCTGGCATTACCGTAAAAGCCGCCAAGCGTGAAAGCATGATCGACCGAGCCGGTCTGCAGCTTCTTCGTCAGGTTCATTTCGGCGGTGAAATCATGCACCGGGCGGTCACGGTCGGTGAAGCGGTTGGCAAACAGCAGGAAGTTGGATGGCACCGCGCCACCGCCTGCAAAAGTGAATTGCGCATTGGCCAGTGTGCCAAGGTTGCGGTTGGTCAGAAAGCTTTGCAGCGTTTCGGGCACGTTAATCACGCCATCACCATCAGACCACAGCCCGAACTTGTGCTTGTAATCGCTGTACTTCACTCGCCCGTTGAGGCCCCAGCCGCTATCGCCGAAGTCTTTCTCAAAGGTCAGGCCGACCATCCCGCCCTTGGTCGAAACACCCTCGCCAATATCGGATGAAAACGCGCCATCGGGCGTGTTGAACCCAAGGCTGCCGGCAAAATTGTTCTGCACCGAATTGACGAGCTTGCCGTCATTTCCAGCCAGCCGCGAACGCGAAGGACCATCCAGCGGGATCGGCAGGTAGAACTGCACGCGGTCATTGATATACTGGCCCAGCAGCTTCACATTGCCGCTGCCATCGGGGAAGCGATATTCCAGATTGCCGCGGAACTGCCCGCCCTTGGTATCCAGATTGGTGCGGATCGGGCCTTTGTCGATGCGGTAGAAACCCGAAACGCCAAAGTAGAAATTGTTGCCGAGCGGACCGCTCAGCGCCACATCGCCGCGATAGCGGTCACGCTGCGCCACTTCCAGTTGTACCGTGCCTTCAAGCTGATCGCCGCCGGACTTGCTGATATAGTTGATCAGGCCAGCGACCGACCCGGGGCCGAACAGGTTCGAAACTCCGCCGCGCACGAATTCCAACCGGCTAATCCCCAGATCGTTGCGCGCGTAAACGTCATAAGCCGAGGAATTGAGCCCGAACGCGGACAGGACAGTCACCCCGTCATACATCAGCGGCGTGAACTGGTATTGTCCACCCGACGGCAGACCCCGAATGAAGATGTTCGCCGCCACTTCACCGCCGCCACCATCGGCCTTGATCGATGGGATGGTGTTGAGAATATCGGCCTGGCTGGTAACCCCGGCGCGCGCCAGCGCATCTTCGCCAAGCTGGCTGACCGCAAGCGGCGTATCAAGCGCGATGCGTGAACGGCTTGTGCCCGTTACGATGATTCCGGCGTTGGTTGCGCCTTCGGTTTCTGCGGTATCGCCAGCTTGGGCATTTTCCTGCGCCTGTGCGCATGTCGGGATCAGGGCCGTCAGCGAAATACCCGCCATGGCTGCTGTCAGAACCAGCTTCATCGAACCTCTCCTCACCTGATCGCCCTTGAGCGGACTCTCGTTGGAATCGGGACTATCACGCTCGCAGTGCCATTACAACCCACCATGAGTATTATAGTGGGTGAAAATGTTGCCAGCATGCGTCGCTTCTGCGATAAATGCCGCGATGACAGTGCAAACCCATGCAGAACGGTTCCAAAAGCCCTCCGATAGTGAGGCGAATATCCTGAGCTACGTGCTGCGCAATCGTGGCACGACCCAGCCCGAAATTGCGCGCAGTTGCGATCTTTCGCAGCAGACGGTTTCGCGTCTGGTCAATGAACTGGTGGATCGGGGCGCCCTTGCCCAAGGTGGCCGCAAAGCAAGCGGGCGCAGGGGGCAGCCCAGCGTTACCATCAACATCGCACCCGATTACGCCTATTCCCTTGGCATCGCGTTGATGACCGATGCGATGTCGGTCCTGCTGATGGATTTCGCCGGCAACGTGGTCGATTACGATTACGTCGAAATGCCGGTCATGACCCGCAAAGCCGTGTTTGACAGGTTGGGAGGGGTCAAGCAGCGCTTTCTGGAGCGGACGCCCAGCGCGCGCGAACGCCTGACCGGCGTCGGCATTGGCATTTCAGGCTACTGCCTCGATGGCAAATCGCGCTACAATCCGCCCCGCTCGCTTGATGATTGGGCAATGGTGCCAATCGACGAAGTATTCAGCGACGCCCTATCGCTGCCCGCGTGGGTCGAAAATGATGCCAATGCCGCAGCGATTGGCGAAAGTTTTCTGGGCGCAGGGCGCGATCACGCAAACTTTGTCTATGTGTTCATGGCGGCGGGCTTGGGTGGCGGTGTTGTCAGCAATCACCGCTTGATGCGGGGCACCCACGGCAATGGCGGAGAAATCGGCCTGATTCTGCCGTGGCGCCTTTTCCAGTTGCCTACACTGGAAACGCTGCTGCAATCGATCCGCAAGGCTGGCGTCGATCTTGATGGCATATCGAACATGGTTTCCGGCTTCGATCCCGATTGGCCGGGCGTGGATGAATGGATCGAAAAGAGCCGTGACCCCCTGTCGCTTATCGCATCGGCCATTGCTGCGTTGCTTGATCCCGAGGTCATCGTGCTGGGCGGCCGTCTGCCCAAGGCGCTGGCGCAAAAGATCATCCCCGCCATCGAACTGTTCGATGATGCCCGCCGTCAGGAGCCGCGCCCTTTGCCCAAGATCATCGTTTCGCAAACGCACGTCGATGCCTGTGCCATTGGCGCCGCAATCATTCCGCTGGAACAGAAATTCTTCGCCACCATGCTGTAGAGCCAGATGACGTTAAGTTGCACCGCCGGGATCGCAGATGGACGACTTTTGATGGTCGGCAAAGCGACCTGCACCATCCTGACCAGGTGCGCAGCGATCTTGCTTCAGCGAACATCCTGCAACCGGTATCCTACGCCAGGTTCATTGCGTAACAGCACGGGTTGGGATGGGTCGGGCTCAAGCTTCCGCCTTATGCTTCTGGCCGCAACGCGCAGATACTCGACATCGCTATCGTGGCCGGGGCCCCACACGGTGCGCAGCAATTGCGCATGCGTAACCACACGCCCGGGGCTTTTCGCCAGTTCTGCAAGAAACTCGTATTCCTTAGGCGTAAAATGGACCTCGTCTCCATCGCGCCGCACGATCCGCGCACCCAGATCGATTTCCACACCGCCAAAACGAACCATCGGCGTCTGCGTTTGCAATCCCAACCTGTGCCGCAAGGCAGTGCGTATGCGCGCAAGAACTTCTTCGCTATCGAAGGGTTTAGACACATAATCGTCTGCGCCCAGATCGAGTGCCGTAACTTTCTGATCCGTTGCATCGCGCGCTGAAACCACGATCACCGCGGTGCCCGTGGGCTTGATCAAGCCAATCAATTCCAGCCCGTCACGATCGGGCAAGCCAAGATCGAGCAGAACCACGTCCGGTTTCTCAACCTGCACGGCAAACAGGGCTTCACGCCCGGACCCTGCTTCAACCACGCGATAATCGGCCCGTGTCAAGCTGGCGTGCAGCAGGCGGCGGATGGCGGGTTCATCATCTACTATGAGCACGGTCACGCGCTTGTTCACAGGCCTTCCAGTGTGTCCGAGTGCAGAAACTTCAGGTGCTGGGCAGAAAACCGGATGCTGAACGATGAACCGGTGCCGTTTTTGTTGTTTTCGGCTGCAACTTTCAGCCCCATAGCCTCGGCAAAGCCTTTGACGATGGCCAGACCAAGGCCTGTGCCACCCGTGCGATCAGATCCTTCGATGCGCGCAAAAGTCTCGAATATCCGTCGCTCCTCACCTGCCGGAATACCCGCCCCGGCATCCTCCACAAACAGTATGAGGCTGTCAGGTTCAAGCTCTGCCCGCACGATCACGGGCGTGCCCGGCGCGCCATATTTGGCCGCGTTTTCAATCAGGTTTATCAGGCAGTGATGGAACAGCTGCGGATCGACCAGTACCAGCGGCAAGTCAGGCGATATCATGATGCGAGTGGGGTGGTCCTGCAGCGCGGCGCGCAGATCCTGCAGCGCAGTACCCACCGCTTCAGATAATTCTACAGGTTCTATCTTCTGGTGCAATGCACCCGCTTCGATCCTGACCATATCGAGCAGGTTCGCCACGAACCGGTGCAGCCGTTCGGCCTCGGCCCTCGCCGCGGCAAGCTGGCTAGTCTGTTCGGGCGAAAGCGCCCGGATTTCCTGCAAGGTCCCCAGAATCGTGGTGAGCGGCGTGCGCAGATCGTGGCTGACCGATGATAACAGCGCGTGCCGCAGGCGGTCCCGCTCGTGCACATGGGCAAGGTTCGACATCTCCTCTTCCAGCGCAATCCGGCCCAGCGCCAGCCCCGCCTGATCGAGCAGGCTGAGCAGCAAGGGCGTCTGGTCCGAACGGATCGGCGCACCAGCGTCTGCCCTTGAAATGCCGAACACCGCAGCAGCCGCCTTGCCTGCGCCCACCGGGTAGAACAGCCATTCCGATGCGGTCAGCGTGTCTGATCCCTGCCCCGCCGGCTTCCTGTTGTCGAACGCCCATTGCGCAGCCGCATTGTCGAGCATTTCCAGTTTGACGTCAGTTGGAGCGGCCGCCTGCACGCGCAGCCCGCGCTCATCGGCAAGCAGCAGGGCCGCGTTGGCATCAAGCAACCGGGCGATTTCACGGCACAGAACTTCGGCTAGTTCCTCGGTCGTGCTGATCCCGGTCAACTGGCGCGCAAATCCTGCCAGAGCGCTGTTCTGGGCCGAGCTGGCTTGCGCGATCAAGGCCTGTTCGCGCAGGCGCGAGGCCAGGCGGCTCGATACGATGGCTACACCCAGCAGGACCAGAACCGTGATGATGTTTTGGGGGTCCTGAATAGTGAACGTGTGCGTCGGCGGGATGAAGAAGAAGTTGTACGCAAGCGAGCAGGCAAGGCTGGTGACAATACCCGTGCGCATTCCATAGCGCGTGGCGGCGAACATCACCGGCAACAGATAGAGCAGGCCGATGTTGGTGATATTGCTGCGCTCGAAGATCACCATGCCTACCAGCGTGACCAGCACAGCCACTCCTAGAGACAAAGCATAGCCTGCCCAGCCACGGTTCTTTGCTGAAACGGCGCGGGTGCGCGGCCCGGCCTTGGCCGTCGCGGCTTCAAGCGGCACCACATGCACGGCAAGTCCGGGCGTGTCGCGCACCAGCCGGTCGACAATCGAGCCATGGCGCAGCTCAAACCAGGCCGAGCGGCGCGATTTGCCGACGATCAGCTGCGTTGCGCGCGCTTCGGCAGCAAACTGCTTCAACCCCGCCAACACTGATTGTGCAGGCACGGTAGATATCTGCGCACCCAGTTGCGTGGCCAGATGCATCGTGGCGGCAAGGCTGCTGTTTTCAGCGTCACTGAACGCTGCACTGCGCGGCGTTTCGATGTGTACGGCGGTCAATGGCGCGCGAAGCGCATCGGCAAGCCGCTTGGCCGCGCGCACAAGTTCGTCCCCACCGGGCTGTTCGCTGATCGCCACGACCAGCCTGTCGCTAACCGCATAAGTCCCGCCAACCGCATTCGCCCGCATGTAGTCGAGCATCTGCGCATCGACCGCCTGCGCTGCCCGACGCAACGCCAGTTCACGAAGGGCGGAAAGATTGGACTTCGAAAAGAAATGGCCCAGCGCGCGTGATGCTTCGTCGGGCACATAGACCTTGCCCTCGCGCAGACGCTCGATCAGCTCGTCCGGCGGGATATCGACGATTTCAAGATCGGCATTTTCGATCACCCGGTCAGGCAGCGTTTCGCGCACACGGACCCTACTGAACGAGGCGATCAGATCGTTCAGGCTTTCAAGGTGTTGGATATTGAGCGTCGAATAGACGTCGATCCCGGCTTCGAGCAGTTCTTCGACATCCTGATAGCGCTTGTCGTGGCGGCTGCCCGGGGCGTTCGTGTGCGCCAGTTCATCAACCAGCACGATACGCGGCCTACGCTCCAGAATGGCGTCGATGTCCATCTCTGCCAGTTCATGCCCCTGATAGACGATCCGCTTGGGCGCAATGATCTCGAAGCCATGAACTTTGGCAGCCGTTTCGCGGCGGCCATGCGTTTCCACCACGCCAATCACCACATCCAGACCTGCATCGCGCCGCGCTGCGCCATCGCTCAGCATTTCATAGGTTTTGCCAACACCGGGTGCCGCCCCAAGGAATACCTTGAGGCGGCCTTTGCCTTCACGGGCAGCAACGCGCAAAAGCGCCTGTGGATCGGGCCGGACGTCGTTCATTCCGCCAAGTTTGCACCTGACGATGTCACGCTGTCGAGAGCAAGGTTCAGTTCAAGCACGTTGACGCGCCTCTCACCCAGAAAACCCGCCAGAGGTCCTTCGGTGTGTTCGGCCACCAGCTTGCGCACAACATCTTCGTGAAGCCCTCGCGCCTTGGCAACGCGGCTCAACTGAAAAAGAGCCGCCTCGGAGCTGATATGAGGGTCAAGCCCCGAGGCGGAAGTGGTCACCAGGTCAGGTGGGACAGGAACTCCCGGTGATGTCTGCAAAGCGGTGCGGCCAGCTGAAACGATATCGGCAGCGACGCGGTCGGCCAGCACTTTGCTGGCTGGCCCAAGGTTTGACCCGGCCGATGCCATCGCGTCATAACCCTTGCCCGCTGCCGAAGGGCGTCCGTGGAAATAGGCGTCCGACGCGAAGCCTTGGCCGATCAGGCGCGAGCCAATGATCTGCCCGCCGCGTTCGATCAGGCTGCCGTTTGCCGCTGTCGGAAGCAGCATCTGCGCCACGCCAGTGATGGCCAGAGGGTAGGCAATGCCCAGCAGCAGGGCGAACAGAGCGGTAAGCACCAGCGCGGGGCGAAGGGCTGCGCCAATATCCTTGGTCATGTCAGTTGATCCTCAAACGAGGTGGAGGCTGGCAACGGCAAGGTCGATTGCCTTGATGCCAATGAAGGGAGCGATCAGGCCGCCAAGGCCATAAACCGCCAGGTTGCGCGCCAGCATCGGGCCGGCACCCATCGGCTTGTAAGCCACGCCTTTCAGCGCAAGCGGCACAAGCGCCGGGATGATCAGCGCATTGAAGATGATCGCCGAAAGGATGGCGCTTTCGGGCGAGGCCAGCCCCATCACGTTGAGCACCTCAAGCTGCGGATAGAGCGCGAGGAACATCGCCGGAATGATCGCAAAGTATTTGGCAACATCGTTGGCGACCGAGAACGTGGTCATCGCGCCGCGCGTCATCAGCAGCTGTTTGCCAAGGCCTACGATCTCGATCAGCTTGGTCGGATCACTGTCGAGATCGACCATGTTGCCCGCCTCGCGCGCGGCCTGCGTGCCGGTATTCATGGCCACGCCAACATCGGCCTGCGCCAGCGCCGGGGCATCGTTAGTGCCATCGCCGCACATCGCCACCAGCTTGCCGCCCTGCTGCTCCTTGCGGATCAGTTCCAGCTTGTCCTCGGGTGTGGCCTCGGCGAGGAAGTCATCGACCCCGGCTTCGGCGGCAATGGCAGCGGCGGTCAGCGGGTTGTCGCCAGTGATCATCACGGTGCGGATGCCCATGCGGCGCAGCTCGGCAAAGCGAGCGCGGACACCGGCCTTGATCACATCCTTCAGCGCAATCACGCCCAGCAGGCGGCCATCCTTGGCCACGGCCAGTGGCGTCTGTCCGGCACGGGCAATCTCTTCCGATATGCGGCGAAGATCGGCGGCCTGCGGACCTTTGGCTGCGTCAGGATTGGCGCGCAGGATCGCATCGACAGCACCCTTTTGCACCAGTCCTGCACCACTCAGAACACCGGAAATGCGGGTCTGGGCGGTAAAGGGTATGATTTGCGCATCTTTTGGCAGGGCCTGCATCGCAACACCGTGCTTCTCGCGCGCCAGCACCACGACCGAGCGTCCTTCGGGCGTTTCGTCGGCAAGGCTGGCCATCATCGCAGCCTCTGCCAGCGTGTTGATCGACACACCGCTCAGTGCGCGAAAATCGCTGGCTTGCCGGTCACCGATGGTAATCGTGCCGGTCTTGTCGAGTAGCAGCACATCAACGTCACCAGCCGCCTCCACCGCGCGGCCCGATTTGGCCAGCACGTTGAAGCGGACAAGCCGGTCCATCCCGGCAATACCGATGGCCGAAAGCAGCGCGGCAATAGTCGTGGGGATCAGCGTGATCAGCAGCGCGGCCAGAATGGCCACCGGGATGCTACCGCCCGCGTAGCTGGCAAAGGCCGGAATCGTCGCCACCGCGATCAGGAAAATGATCGTGAGGCCTACCAGCAGGATCGTCAGCGCGATCTCGTTCGGCGTCTTCTGGCGTTCCGCGCCTTCGACCAGCGCGATCATCCGGTCCAGAAAGCCCTGCCCCGGCTCCTGCGTGATGCGGACCCGGATGGAATCCGAAATAACGCGCGTGCCTGCGGTCACAGCCGACCGGTCACCGCCTGCTTCGCGGATCACGGGCGCGCTTTCGCCGGTAATGGCGGCCTCGTTGACCGAGGCGACGCCTGCAATCACTTCACCGTCCGCCGGGATCAGATCACCGGTTTCGACCAGCACTTCATCCCCACTCCGCAATTGCGAAGCGGGAACCGTGCGGCCGTCGGGCAGCTTGGCTGAAAGCTCGCTCTTGGTCGCGCGCAGCGATGCCGCCTGCGCTCGCCCGCGCCCTTCGGCCAGCGCTTCGGCAAACGTGCCGAACAGCACCGTCAGCCACAGCCAGACGATAAGCTGCACTTGAAAGCCCAACGGCAACGGTTCAGCGCCGATCGCCAGCAGGATGGTAAGCAGCAGCGCCACTACCGCCGTGGTGAACAGCACCGGGTTTTTCACCAGGGCGCGGGGCGCAAGTTTGCGGAAGGCGTCACGGCAGGCTGGCACAACCAGCGCAGCCGAAAACATCGAGGTAGGTGTGCTCATGGCAACAGCCCCTTTTTAGAATTGCTGGCCGGAGATCATCGCGAGATGATCGGCAATGGGCCCCAGCGCGAGGCTGGGCAGGAACGTGAGTCCGCCAACGATCAGGATGATGCCGACCAGCAGGCCAATCCACAGCGGGCCCGTGGTGGGGAAAGAACCAGCGGACTCGGGAATTTGCTTTTTGGCGGCAAGGCTTCCGGCAATCGCCAGGGCAGGCACGATCATGAAGAAGCGCCCGATCCACATCGCCATGCCCAGCAGAGCGTTGTAGAACGGCGTGCCAGCGGTCAGCCCGGCAAAGGCAGAGCCATTGTTCCCCGCTGCCGATGAGAACGCATAGAGGATTTCCGAAAACCCATGCGGCCCCTTGTTCAACGGGCCGGCCAGCCCGGCAGGCAGCACGCTGGCAATCGCGGTAAACCCAAGGATACACAGCGGCAGAACCGCAATGGCCAGCACCGCCAGCTTCACTTCGCGCGATTCGATCTTCTTGCCGACATACTCAGGCGTGCGGCCAACCATCAGTCCGGCGATGAACACAGCCAGCAATGCGAACAACAAAAAGCCATAGATACCCGCGCCAACTCCACCGACGATGACCTCGCCAAGTTGCATGTTGAACATCGGGATCATGCCGCCCAGCGCGGTAAAGCTGTCGTGCATGGCGTTCACCGCACCACATGATGCAGCGGTGGTGACGACAGAGAACAGCGCGCTGGCAGCGATGCCGAAGCGGACTTCCTTGCCTTCCATGTTGCCACCGGCAACGCCCAGTTGATGCAGGATCGGATTGCCCGCAGCTTCCTGCCAGTAGGTGATGCTGACACCCGCCACAAACAGCACCATCATGGCAGATAGGATGGCCCAGCCTTGGCGCGTATTGCCCACGGCCTTGCCAAAGCAAAAGGTCAGGCCCGAACCGATTGCGAAGATCGAGAGCATCTGCACCAGATTGGTCAGCGCGGTCGGGTTTTCGAACGGGTGCGCGCTGTTGGCGTTGAAAAAGCCGCCGCCATTGGTGCCCAGCATCTTGATCGCTTCCTGACTCGCGACAGGGCCAAGCGCGATTGTCTGCGTCAGGCCTTCCAGCGTTGTCGCATCGATGCTGGTCGCCAGCGTCTGCGGCACCCCATTCGCCACCAGAAACAGTGCATAGATCACGCAAGCTGGCAGCAGCAGATACAGCGTCACGCGCGTGCAATCGGTCCAGAAGTTGCCAATGGAGCCGGTCTCACGCCGTGCAAAACCGCGAAACAGCGCAAAGGCCACGGCGATGCCGGTCGCGGCAGACAGGAAGTTGTGAATCGTCAGGCCCAGCATCTGGCTCAGGTTGCTCAGCGTGCTTTCGCCACCATACCATTGCCAGTTGGTGTTGGTCACAAAGGCAATGGCCGTATTCATCGCACCATCGCTGCCGACACCGGCCAGCCCGCGCGGGTTCATCGGCAGGACATGCTGCAAGCGCAACAAGGCATAGGTAAACAGCGTGAGCACCACCTGAAACACCAACAAGTGCAGCGCATAAGTGCGCCACGATTGCTCGGCCGCAGGATCAATCCCGGCAAGGCGATAGAATCCGCGCTCAACCGGTCCGAACACACGATGCATGATCGTGCGGCGCCCCTCATATAGCGCGAACAGATAAGTCCCGACTGGCTTGGCCAGCGCAATCGTCAGTCCGGTAAAAAGGAGGATCAACATCCAACCCTGAATGGTCATGGTTCTTCTCCGATCAGAACCGTTCGGGCCGCACGAGTACGGCCACGAGATAGACGAGCAAGCCTGCGGCAGTCAGTCCGGCGAGCAGAAGCGAAATGGTCATGCGGCCTCCTCAGGCTTTTTCACACAGCCGCACGAAGGCGAGTGTGAGCAGGAAAAGCACGCCAAGCAGAGCGAGCCAGGCAAGATCCGGCATCGGACGGTTCCTTTCAGGAAATCAGGGATCGTGTGGGAATCGGGACCCAACGCAACAGACCGGGCCCTTCGATGGTGAACGCAAGGCCGCAGGTCAGCGCCACAAACGCAACGGCGCAAAGGCCGAATTCCACGACCGTGGGTTCGTGTGACGGTGGCGTGGTCACTTGACGGTGCACCAGCAGCATGACCCTTCCGCATGCCGCCAGCAGCGCGATGCCTAGCGTTCTCAGGCCCAGTTCCGCCGACCAGCAGCGCTGGCCTCGTCGCAAGCGTTCAAAAACAGATGACATTACAAGCGCTCCCGCAGCAATCGCGGCCAGACACCTGCGCCTTCATCACGTTAAGATTCCACGGGGAATTTGCCCGGTCGCATAAAGATTCCGTAAAGTTCGTGGCAGCCGCGCGCACGCGCCTGTCCATCAGCCGCGTGATCGAACTGGGCAGTCAGGTTGAAATCAGAACTGAAGCAATCGATACTGACGCTTCAAAGACCTGACCTGCAGCGCAAACTGGCAGCATCCAGCAGTCTGACTGCGCACAAGAAATCCAGCTTTTCTTGAAGTGAGGGTAAACCCCCCGGCCGCAAACATGCGCCGGACCTTGCCTGGCAGATAGGCGGCCGGTAAAGCCGCCCGGCCTCTCACCGGCTTTTTGCGGCTAAAGGCCTGTTGGCGGGAACTGGCCGATGTTCCACCATGCCGCTTCCGTCAGGCAGCGGGTTCAATCGAGGCAAGGATGCTGCTCGCAGCCGTTACCGGTGCGTTCCTGTCCACCCGCTCCGAATAACGGTCCACAAGTTGCTCGGCATGAGGCCGCAGGAGAACGGTAAAGCGCACCAATTCTTCCACAACATCGACGATCCGATCATAGTAGCTCGATGGCTTCATCCGGCCTGCTTCGTCGAATTCCTCATAAGCTTTGGCGACGCTCGACTGGTTGGGAATGGTGAACATTCGCATCCAACGGCCGAGAATGCGCAAGGTATTGACGCTGTTGAAGCTTTGCGAACCTGCGCTGACCTGCATAACCGCAAGAGCGCGGCCTTGTGTGGGACGCATCCCTTTATAGGCCAAAGGCAGATGATCGATCTGGGTTTTCATGATCCCTGTAATCTGGCCGTGACGTTCGGGACTGCACCAAACCTGCGCTTCTGACCACAGCGAATGCGCGCGCAGTTCGGCCACGGCGGGGTGGTCATCATCTTTGACCTGATCGGGCAGCGGCAGGTCGCGCGGATCAAAGATGCGCGTTTCGCAGCCAAAGAACTGCAGGAGGCGTGCAGCTTCCTCGACGACAAGCCGCGAATAGGACCGTTCGCGCAAGGAGCCATAGAGCAGCAAGACGCGGGGCGGCGGATCAATTGCGCCAAGGCCAGAGGCCGGGCTGTGGTGGGCATATTCCGCCTTCAGAGCGGGCAGATGATCCGGGTCCACCAATGAGCGAAGGCGCTCGAAAGTCATGCCGGTCATGCCTCCGTCCCGTGTGCTGGCACGCTGTCCGGGAACCAGCGTCGTCCGAACCAGAAGGCGACATTGACCAGCAAGATCAGCACCGGAACTTCCACCAACGGGCCGATCACGGCGGCGAAGGCTACCGGCGAGGCCAGCCCGAACGCTGCAATAGCCACTGCAATCGCCAGCTCGAAATTGTTGCCCGCTGCGGTGAACGCCACTGCGGTGCTACGCGGATAGTCACTGGCGATCAGCTTGCCCATGAAGAAACTGATCGAGAACTGGACCACGAAATAGATCGTCAGCGGAATGGCGATACGAATGGTGTCGCCCGGCAGCGTGACGATCTCGCTTCCCTTTAGGCTGAACATGGCAACGATGGTGAACAGCAGCGCGATCAGCGTGATCGGGCCGATTCTGGGGAGGAAGCTGCCCTCGTACCAGTCGTTACCCTTGGCCTTGGCCAACCATTTGCGGGTGAGGAACCCGGCGAGGAAGGGAGCCCCGAGATAGATCAGCACGGCCTGGGCAATCGTCCAGAAGCTGACATCAATCACGCTGCTTTCCAACCCGAACAGCGGCGGCAGAAAAGCGAGGAAGAACCATGCGTAGACGCTGAAAAACAGAATCTGGAAGATCGAGTTGAACGCCACCAGCGCCGCGACATACTGGTTGTCACCCTTGGCCAGCTGATTCCAGACGATGACCATCGCAATACAGCGCGCAAGGCCGATCAGGATCAGGCCAGTCATGTATTCCGGCTTGTCCGAGAGGAAGATCACCGCCAGCGCGAACATCAACACCGGACCGATGATCCAGTTCTGTATCAACGAGATCACCAGCACGCGCTTGTCATCAAACACGCGTGGCAATTCTTCATACCGCACGCGCGCAAGCGGCGGATACATCATCAGGATCAGGCCGATGGCGATGGGAATGTTGGTGCTGCCCCACGACAGGCTGTCGATGGCCGCAGGCAGACCCTCGAACGTCGATCCCAGCCCGACGCCCAGCGCCATCGCGAGGAAGATCCACAAGGTCAGATAGCGATCAACGAACGACAGGCGTTCGCGCTTGGGCTGGGCTGTCATGAGTGTTCCTGCTTCAGCCAGCGACGCGATTGCCGGCGGCATCGACCACCTGTTCGCCGTCTTCCTTGGCAAAGGCGCCGCGCTGGTGCGCCGGGATCAGATCCAGCACTTCTTCCGAAGGGCGGCACAGCTTCACGCCAAGCGGCGAGACCACCAGCGGGCGGTTGATCAGGATCGGATGGCCCATCATCGCGTCGATCAACTGCGCATCGGTGAGATCGGGATTATCCAGCCCCAGGTCGGCGAACGGCGTGCCCTTTTCGCGCAGCAGCGCGCGCGGTGAGATGCCCGCGCGTTCGATCAGGCTTTCCAGCAAGGCACGCGATGGCGGTGTCTTCAGATATTCCACAACATGCGGCTCGATCCCGGCATTGCGGATCATGGCCAGCGCATTGCGCGACGTGCCGCATTCGGGGTTGTGATAGATCACGATGTCGGTGGTCATGGGTTTTCTCCAGCGCTTGCTTCGACGCTCGCTCCGGCACTGTAAGCCTTAAACCTGCCAGCACCGGGCTTGCTTATCACCGCTTCGCCCACAGTTACGCAGGCGCTGTTGTCGTTGCAAAGCAACAGGACACTGTAGGTCTTGTCAGCCATTTGGAACCTCAGGAATCGTGGGTTTGGGATGGGTTGCAGACCAGATCAGCCAGCAGATCGCCGCACATTTCTGGTGCCCCCTGGCAGCAGTCCTGCATCAGGAACATGAGCAGGCGGCGCATTCCAGGATAGTCGGCGCGGTAATGGATCAAGCGACTTTCGCGTGTCGACTGGACCAGCCCGGCGCGCTCCAGCGTAGCAAGGTGATGCGACATGGTGGATGGCGGCACGCCCTGATGTTCGGCGATGGCGCCTGCGATCATGCCCTCGGGACCGGTTTGAACCAGCATGCGGAACACCGAAAGCCGGGTTTCATGCGCCAGTGCGCCAAGCGCATCGACGGCCCAGACTTGCACATTGATTTCGTCCATCCATCCACCTTTCGAGAAAGATGGAAATATCTTCTTGAATGATCAAGTCAATCGACATTTCGAAAATCGTCAAATCATGAGGCGGCGTTCACCACTTTCAAATCGCATATGCGGATGAAGGCATTTAGGTGAGTTCTGGCGAACACCAGCGGCCAGCAAGCCGCAGCAACAACCCGAAATCAGTAGCTTTTTGAAGGTCTCGGCGGACGCTGGCGGACGTCGAAATGGAGCGGTGAAGGAAATCGATCCACGCTCGTAGCGCCCTGGCGCGGAGAGCCACAAGAATTCGAAGGTTCCCCGAAAGCGAACACTCGATCAATCTTCACAACACACTTGAATACATTGGAGCGGGTGAAGGGAATCGAACCCTCGTATTCAGCTTGGGAATGTTACCGATTGACAAAAATGACGGGTTTGCGTGGTCAAAACGATGCAAAAAGCCCTGTTATTGGAAGAAATGTTGGAAGGCTATGGATCATAGCAGCCAGCGCCAAGTCTTGCCTTTGCGCACATTGTCGACCGTTTGCCATGATACGTTCAGAAGCCGTGCGATGTCAGCGGTCGGCATGTCGCTGGTGCGAATGAAGCACGCCTGTTCTTCGTTCAACTTGGTATTTCCGGGCTGCATGCTGCCAAGCGATGCAGCAGCTTCATCCAGAGTCATGGCGGCGCGCTTTTGCATGCCTGCGCGCTCCTTGCCCCACATGTCCTGCATATTTTCAGTGTGCGTTCCCCAGCTTAAATGTCGCGGGTTTACGCACCGCGGATTGTCGCACGAGTGCATCGCTACATGGATCGGACTAGGGCGGGGTCGATTGTCGATTGCCAATGCAACATGCGTTGCTGGCGCTTTCCACTTCGAGCGCTTGGTGCCCCCGCCGATTTGTCCGTAGCCGCCTGTGGTGCGTGCGCCTTTCCAGTTCCAGCACGTATCCTCGCCGCGCCTATCAACCTTTGCCCAATAACGCTCCAGAACCCGGAGGATCATCCGGCTTGCTCCTGGCGGTGTGCTTCTTCGCTGGCGGTGCGCAGGGTGGATATGGCGATTGCGCGGGCAGCTCTTGCCGTGGTGCGGGGCATGTAGGTTTTAAGGATCTTCTGGGTTTCGTCGATATCGTGGCCGGTGACGCCTGCGATCAGGTGGGCGTCCATGCCGAGTTCGCCCAAGTAGACTACGCAGGTGCGGCGCAAGTCTCTGAACTGGATCTGGTCCAGCTCTTCGGCAAGATCTGCATTGCCTTCGCTGCGGGCGATGGCGGCGGCCCAATCGCGGATTTCGGCGAAGTCACGCTGGAAGCGGGTTTGACCGGCCTTGCCGTGGTAAGTGGCAATTGCGCCTGCATTGGTGCGGCGGGTGTCATCGAGCAGGATCGTGGTGGCGCCAGCGGCGCGGGCGCTTTCGATGTTGTTCTCTATCGCCCAGCGGACATTGCCGACAACGGGGACCGCGACCCATGCCTTGGTCTTTTGCTGGCGAATGCGCAGGCCGCGCACGATCCCGTCCGGTGCTATCGCTTGCAGCGTGCGGTAATCCTCTGGCTGCATGTCGTGCGGCTGCAGGATTACATACTGGCTTTGGCTGGCGGCAAGGTAATCTTCCTCGCGCTGGCCGGTGGCGAAGCCGAGCATGATGGCCAGCGCCATCGAGGGCATGCCCATATCGTAGGCGCTGAAAATCATGGCTTCGCGCGCGGGCGGGCTCCACACCTGTTCGCGCGGCGGCGGCGCGGCGAGATTGAAATTGCCGAAGGGGTTGCTGCCCTTGGCAATGATGTCCTCGCTCTCTGCAAAGCTGAACACCTGACGGCCGAGTTTCAGCGCCTGGTGCGCGGCGTGGTGGCCGATGCCCTGTTTCGGGTCCATCATCGCGTTCTTGAGCGCTTTCACGCGCTGGGGCGTGATGTAGGCGATGGGGAACGGCCCGGCCCATGCTTCGAGCTTCTTCAAGCTGGTGCGATAGGTGCGCGCGGTGGATTCGGCGATCAGGCGCTGGCCGTTGGGCTTCTTCCCCTCGATCACTTCCTTTTCATAGCGCTGCAGCAGGTGGCCGAAGGTGCCGAGCTTTTCGCGCTTTTTCACATCGCGCGGGCGTGCGCCGCCTGATTTCCATGCCTCGACTTCATCGTTGCGCCTTTCGGCGGCCTTGATGGCGGCGGACATATCCTTGCCCAGGGCAACGGCTTTCCATCCGGCCTTGGCCAAAGTGCTGCTGGGTTGCCAGTACCAGCTGGTGATACCGGCCCTGTTCGGTTTGCCAACCAGGCAGGGGATGCGGATCTGGGCCATGGGTTAGTCCTTAAGGCCGAGTTTGCGGGCCATGGCATCGACCTGTGCCTTGGGGATGCGCTTTCCGACCGATTGCTTGCCATCGTGCATCGGCGGGGCGTTGGCCTCGTTCAGGTTGCTGGCGAAGGCGGGGGAGAGTTTGCGTTCCAGCGCGCGGCATTCATCGGCGTGGGCGATCAGGGCCTTGGCCATGTCTTCCAGAATGCCCGCGTGCAGGCGGCGTTCTCCGGCGATGTACATGCGGACACTGCGGGAGCTGATGCCAAGAACGCGGGAGGTTTCCTCGTTGCCGCCGAGAAGCTGGGCGGCGCGCGCAAAGTATTGGCGTTGGGTTTTCGTGTCCATCGGACGGTCCTTTCTGACCATGTGCCCGGCCGATTGCCTGGGCGGTGGTGAGTTTGACTCGATGGTGGGCGGCGGTCAAGAGTCCGCCGCCCGGTAGGTGGGTCCGTTTTTGCTTTCTCGATTGCGAGAGCAAAAAGGGACCCGGAGTGTCAGCTTAGCAAATGGTGCTGAGTGCCGTGGCCGTCGATCGCGCGCGCTCCATCGGTGGCAGGGACGATTTCACGAACGTGCGGGATCTTTACCACTTTGCCGCTTTGCCAGTCTGCGCCGGTCACTGTGATGAAAGCGCCGCTGCGCTTGGCGGACCAGTTTTTGAGGGTTTCGTGCATTGGATACTCCATTCCTCGATGCCCGGTGCCGCCGGGCGCGGATAGCTGGACCCCGGATCAAGTCCGGGGTGACGATGAATTAGGTAGCCATCAAGCGGCGCATGGCGCAGCCGCGCCAGCTGGCCAGCAGCTGGGCGCTGGTGTTGCAGGTGGCCTGCCCGGTGATGCCTGCGCATTTGAACTGGTTGGTGCCGCTGGCGTAGCGAAGGACTGCGCCGTGGTCCTGAACCAGCTCATCGATGATTTCGGACGGAGAATGCCCGGCCTGAATCAGGCCCAGCACGAAATTGTAAAGTGGTTCCAAGCGCGCGCGGGCTTTGGGGGTGAGTGGTTTCAAAGGGCGAGCTCCTTCTGGTCGGCCGGCATGTAGCCTCTCGCTTGCATGACGGTGTGGTAGTGGTCCTGCCATTCGGCTTGCGCTTCGGCTTCGGCGGCGGTGGCGGGGGTGACGTTGAAGAGGATGCGCAGGCCGTTGCGGGCGTGCCAGTCCCAGCCATCGTCCATGAAATCGGCGATGGCAGAGAGGCGGCGGGTGGCCTTGTCGGCTTCGGCCTGTTCGAGTTTGCCGCGGGCAACCCAATCGGGATAGACGCGGGCGCGGTATTCGAGTTCGCGCGCGATGGCGGCGCGGCGCTGGTGCCAGGTGAAGCCGTGCTGTGCAGGCTGTGGCAGGCGAGTGGCGAGGAAGCGGCCCCAGCGGGTCATGTCCTCGATCAGGGCGTCGATCAGGGCGATCTGGTAATCAGCCTCTGGTTGCGTCATCTTGCCCAGCTGCACCTGGTGCGGATAAGTGCGCGTGCGGGCGGCGCGTTCGCGGCGCAGCTCGTCAAGCGCATCGGGCACGCGCACTTCGGGGTAGCGGGTGGAGAGTTCGGGGGTGACAGGACTTGTCATCCCTTTTCGTCCAGATATTCAAGCTCCCATGTCGGGTGGTAAAGGTTGGAAAAGCTATCTCCATCCATGCGGATGCGCAGGCGCGCGCCGTCTGCGCCGGTGATGGTTCCCAGCTTTGGCTTGCCACGTTTGGTGCAATCGCCCGTGTATTTGACGCGCTGGCCGCGATTGGCTGGAACATCGTAATAGTCGCGGATGTAGCGTAGGGTCATTAATCGATCCCCAGCGCGGCTTTGTAGGTTTCGAGGACCGCTTCCATTTCGCGGCGATCGTCGGGCTTCATTTTCCGCAGGCGGACGATCTGGCGCAGGATCTTGGCGTCGTAGCCGGTTGCGTGGGCTTCGCGGTAGATATCCTTGATGTCATCGCCGATGCCCTTTTTCTCCTCCTCCAGGCGCTCGATGCGTTCGATCAGCAGGCGCAGGCGGTCATCGGCGTTGCCGTTGCTGTAGGAATTGTCGCCGATGCCAGCGGACAGGCGCGGCGTGACAGGTTCAAACTCGCGCGTGCTCATTGGCGCGGGCCTTTGCGGTTGCGCAGGGATGCGAGGGGGACGCGGGTGATGGTGGGTTGGCCGGTGGGGCCGCCCTTGATCCATTCCACTGTGTCGGAAGAAGAAGCTGGACCCCGGATCAAGTCCGGGGTGAAGGTGGTGGGTGTCTCGACTTCGCTCGACACGAACGCAACGGGGGTGGTCATGCTGGTGCGCCTTCACGTTCCGCGATGAAGGCTGCCAGTTTGGCTTCGTCGTGCTCGAAGAAAATGAAGTCGCCATCTGGCTCCGTCGCGGCGATGCCGTGGCCCATGCCGCGCGCAGTGTCTCCTGCAATTTGCAGCTCGGCGCAGCTTTCGAGCTTGAACCGTGCGCCATCAATCGACCATTCAAAGCCCATGATGCCGCAGCCGATTACATTGATCGAATGGGCAGACTCCTGCGATTTGAACAGGCTCACGGCCTCGTCAACGGTGAGTAAAATCTGGGGCTGTTCACTCACAGCAAGGATCCTTTCGGTTCGGGGAAAAGGTGGGAATAGTCGGGGTAATCGCCTTCGCGTTCCAGCGCGCGGCGGGTGCCGGGTTTTAGCCAGCGTTTGCGGGTGTCGTGCTGCCCCGGAATCCAGATCATCCAGACGTAGCTGGTGGCGCTGCTGACTTTGCGGGGGTCGCCTTTTTCGTCCAGGTTGAACGGATCGGGCTTTCCGGCCTGTATCAGGCGGCCTTTGAGCATGGGGACACGTTCGCAGAAGACCAGCTCGTACGCGGGGCGATCTTCATCGGTGAAAAGGCTGGTGTAGCGTTCTGCGCCTTCGGCGAAGCTGCTGCGCACGAGCATGGCGACACCGCGCCGGGCGCGTTCGATGGCTTTTTGCACGAACCAATCGCCGATGCCGAAGGGCGGGTTGGTGATGATCCAATCGAATTCACCGTGACTTGGGCCATCGATCAGGAAATCGCAGATGCCGTGATCGGGCGTGTAGCGCACCACATCGGTGGCGTGGACGTGGGCGAAGTATTCGCGCAAGGGCTTTGCCATGTGCAGTTCGCCGCAGGCCGGTTCCCACACGCGCTGGATTTCCAGCGGCTCTGCCAGGTGCGCGGCCAGCCATTCGCACAAGGCGCGCGTGGCCCATGGCGGGGTGGGGAAATAGTCCAGCGCATCGCGCGGTTCGGCGCGTTGCTGCATGACGGCGCTTGATCGATTTTGGGGGCTGCGGTTGGGGCCGGTCATTTGGTGTCGCCATTGGTGGCGATCAGGCGGCCGCATTCGTCTGCAAAGTCGATCAGCAGGGCGGCGGCGAACATCGCGTGTTCTCGCTTTTTCGTCAGGAGCGTGTGATTTTCGGCACGGCGCGCTTCAAGGGTGCCGACGTGGAGGCGGCGCTCCCAATCCCATGCGGCATTCCATTGATCGGCATATTCTTCGATCAGATCGAGCACTTCGTGCTGGGTTGGCGTGACGCCTTGGCGAAGATCGGTCATTTGGTGCCTCAAGAAGCCAAGCCCCGTGTCAAGCACGGGGCGACGGGGATGTTAGAGGGATTGCCGGATGAGGTAGGCGAGGCTGGCCAGCGAGATGGCGGCGCAGATGGTCATCCAGCCCCAGGCGAAGTGGCGATCGATGTCGTTCACGCGCGGATCGGGGGCGTCGGGCCAGTCGTAATCGGGCACATCGAGCGGGAAGTCTTCGGACCAGTCGGGGCCAGATTGCGCCGGGGCTGGTTCCGCATTTTCGGAAGCGCTGTGCGCCAGTTGCAGGTAGTTTTCGCGGTAGGGGTTGGCCATAATTCAGCCTTTCTTTGCCAGAGTGGCGGCGAGTTGAGCGTTGGTTTGCGCGGCGTGGGCCGCGTCAAGACGATCAGCGATGGCGATGATATCGGTGGCGTATTGGCGCGCGCCTTCGGGTGTCAGGTGCAGGGCAAGGCCGCGTTCGCCCAAGGCCAGCGTCAACATCACAATGGGGCCGCGCGTGAGGCACGAGCTGTGCTTGGCCGCGCAATAGTGGATATCATCGAAGCGAAAGCAGCCGGGATTGCTGACATCAAGATCAGGATCATAACCGCGTTCGCTTTCGTACTGCGGCTTGGCTGGCAGCGGCTTGGCCGGATCATTCATGGTGCATCCCCTTCCAGTCGATCAGCGAAGGCCATGAGCAGCGCGCCGAGTTTTATGGTGCGGCGGCGCAGGCGTTCGGCGGGTTTGTTGAATTGCGCGTCTTCCAGAATGGCGCGCGCGCCGTTTTCGATATCGCGGGCCCAATCGAGCGTGGGCCGCGCGCGGTCCGCTTCGAGGCTGTGGCCGAATTTGTGGATCTGTTCGTGCCGGATCTGCAGCATGGCTTCCATGGCCGATACGGGGATAAAGTCTGGCAGCACGGCTTCCGGGATCACGGAAGAAGCCGCGCCGCCAGACGCCACCGATGAAGCTGAACAGACACCAACCGGGGGGTTGGTATCTTCACCGGTGGAAAGCGGGCGCATGTCCCCTTCCCCCGCTGATCCAAAATACGACTCGGACGGAGCATATTCAGCGGGGGAAGAAGACCGGGAATTCATGCTGCGGCCTGCTGATGAAGGGCGCGCTGGAGGTGGTTGTGGTAATCGGTGATGGCAGAGCGCTGCTGCTGGTGGCTTTCCAGCAGGTTGAGCAGGGCCTGCGCTTCGACATCGCGGCATTCGTTCAGCAGCTTTTGCACCAGGCGTTGCGCGGGGCCGCGCACGCGGTGGAAATTGTGGCCGGTGCGGGCGGTGGACAGGGCCCCGTCAGAAGATGATGCGGTCATGCGCCCAGCCCCGGAATGTAAGGCAGAGCCTGTGTGAGCAGCACGAGGATGACGATCCATGCGACAAAGGCGACGGCCTGCGGGATGGCCAGGGCGGCGCGCACGAAGGCGTCGATGGCGGCATTAACGGCGCGGTTCATGTCGTGGCCCCTTTGCGGCGCTGCTGGCGGACCTGTTCGGCGTGCATGCAGGCATCGATCAGCGCGCGGGCGGCGCGCATCTGGCAGAAAAACGGCGCTGGCCCGTGCAAGCCATCGCTGCTGCCGCGTGCGACAAGATCGGGGAAGTGGCAGCGCAGCCATGAGGTGCCGCCGCAGATCTGCACAAGGCTTTCCGGCGGCAGCGCGGCGGGCACTTCGATGATGCGGCCGGTGGCGGTTTCCACGCGGACCATCGGCGCTTGATCATCCCGGATATAGCCCATAGGCGTGATCGGGGTGGACAGGCCGAGGAAGGGGTTGGTGGCGGCGATCATGAGTTGAGCGCCCCGCCCACGCTGAACTCCACCTTGGCAAAGCCCATGCTTTCGGCAGCGGACTTCATTTCTTCGCCCATGCCGCGCGCCTGCTGTTCGAGCAACTGCAGGAAAATGCCATAGCCGAGCGTCCATGCTGGACCAGAAGGGATAGGCTCAAAGTATTCCTCGATGACAGCCATGACACGATCAACGCCTGCCAGCGCCATGGTGGCAGCGCGCTTTGCCTGGAGTGGCGGAACGCCAGAGGCGATCATGCCGCGCAGCAAATCGCTTTCGACGGTTTCGCGCGAGGCCTTCATGCCACGTCCCTCCCCGCGACAAGGCGCAGGTTTGATGCGCGGGCGTCCATGTCCATGGCGGCGGCGGCGAAGGCCTGCTGGTCCATGGTGGCCGCAATTGGCGGTGGCAGGGTGCCATCGAGCCATGCGTGGACCGCCGCGCGAATCCATGTGGAGCGCGGATGCACGCCGGTGGTGATGGTGCCTCCCCTTAGCAAAGCAGGCAGCGGTTTGGGGAAATCGTGCTGTTCGATCAGCGCGGTGAGATATTGCGCCATGCGGCGCGGGGTGAGCTTGTTCTGGCCCAGCAGGCCCTGAACATAACCGAAAGTGCAAGTGGGCTGCGCCGGGTCATCCGCAGCAAGAACACGCGATGCCATGATGGGCCTCCGTTGGTTTCAACGGGGCCTTGTTGGCGTATCGCTAACAGATAGTCAATAGGATGTTGTCATATCGACAACACGTCATTTCTTTTTAGCCATATCCCGCAGAATGCGCGCCTTCTCGGCATCGTAAACTTCCATCTGCGCATTGTACGCCGCGCGCCTTGCGTCAGCAGCGTCACGACGAACGGCTGCAAGATCAGGCGATGTTGCGGAGGTCGCCTGTCTCTGACGTTGGGCAAGATACTGGAGGCTTTGAACATCACGCTCAATTGCGGTTATCTGCCGATCAATTGCGTCAACCCGCGAAAGAAGTAGTTCATCGCGCGGCGGCCCCATCATCGGGTCGATGTAGGTGCGTTCATCCAGCTCGTCGACGGCACGGCTAAGCGCCATAACCTGATACTGCTGATAACCAAAAAGCCCGATGACTGCGGCGCACGACAGGTAAATTACAACTGCGCGCGCGCCGGGCAACTTCATGCGGCATTCCGCGCGAGGTCAGGTTCGATGGGTCTAAGTGGCTCCGGGCCCTCTACCGCAACATGACTTGATGGTGGCGCTGACACGCGGGTAATCAACTCGCGCTGCATGGCGTCGGCCGCGCGAAATTGCTTTACAAGGGTAAGTTCCTGCTCGTTCAAAATAACGACCTGGTCCTCTTCATTGAGCAGTTCAGCGGGGGCACAGCCAAGCGCTCGACCGATGCGACGCATATAGTCGACGGTCAGTTGCATTTTACCCGTCTCTAATTCGCTGATCGTGGGCTTGCTTACAAAAATCAAATCAGCAAGCTGTTGCTGCGACATGCCTTTTGACGTGCGAAAATCGCGGATACGGTTGGGCAAATCGGACATGCCCGGAAATTGGATGATGTCAGCGGTCATGCATAGAAGCTATTCACCAACTTGATTCTCCGCAAGGCTTGCGTAATGTTGGCGAAAAGCTAACATTACGATCATGTCGCAAAGCAAACAAAGTCACCCATTGGAAAAATGGCGAAAGGCCAATGGCTTAACGCTTGAAGCTGCTGCGGCTCTCGTCGGCACGACACGCCCAGTTTGGTACAACTGGGAAAAAGGTCGTCGCCGTCCAGCGGCGAACTTCATGCCGAAATTGCGCGCAGTGACCGGTTTGTCAGCAGATGAGTTTTTTCCTGATGTAAAGGACGCCGCCTGAATGTCTGGCTCGTTAGGAAATTGTGGGCATGGCGTACCGCTGGGGCTGCCTTGCGGCGCGTGCGATCCGACCGGTATTGACGCAACGCTGGCGGAACGCGGCGCGCGCTATGGCAAGTTTACCGAGCACGCGCGGATTGCTCAGGCAATCAAGGCGGCGATGGCGGACAGCCCTAACTGGCAAAGCTTGCAGCCTGATCAGCGCGAATGCCTTGAAATGATTGCGCACAAGGTTGCGCGCATTCTCAATGGCGACCCGGACTTTCACGATAGCTGGCACGATATCGTTGGCTACACCAAACTTGTGGCGGACCGATTGCTGGCGGTGATAACGCCATGACGCTGATTTCCGTGGCCGAGATCGAGCAGCAGCTGCGCGACAATGCGGAGAGCATTGGCAAGGAGCTTTTGCCCGGCGCGCACAAGGAAGGGGCGTACCTTAAAGCCGGGTCGGTGATGGGCGAGGCCGGGGACAGCCTGGTGTTGCACCTGCAAGGCACCAAGCAGGGCACCTGGCGCGATTATGCCGGGACCGATTATGGCGACATGCTGGACCTGATCCAGGCCACGCAAGGGCTGGACAAAAAGGGCGCGGTGGATTGGGCCAAGGGGCGGTTGGGCATTGTCGATGCCTGGACGCCTGCAGCGGTGCGCAGCGACCCGGAAACGATGGCGCGCAAGGCGGCCGAGCTGGCGGCGATGCAGCGCCAGCGGGACGAGGACGCGGCGGCCGAGCGCGACGTGCGGGTGCGGCGGGCGCGTGGGCTGTATCTTTCCGGCGCGGACATTGCCGGGACACCGGCGGCGGCCTATCTGCGCGGGCGCGCCATCACGCTTCGCGACGGGCAGGAATGGCCCGGATGCCTGCGATACCACGCCGAAGTGTGGAACAAGGACGAACGCTGCAAGATCCCCGCAATGCTGGCCCCGATCTATACTGCCGATGGCCAGCTGGTGGCGGTGCACCGCACGTACCTGCAGATCTGCCGCCAGCGTGGCTGGGCCAAGATCGACGGGAAGAACGCCAAGAAAGTGCTGGGCGCGATGTGGGGCGGGTTTGTGCCGATCAACAAGGGCGCAAGCGGCAAGAGCATGGCGAAGATGCCCGAGGGCGAGCCGGTTTATGTGACCGAAGGCATCGAGGACGCGCTGGTTGTGCGGATGATCAAGCCGGAACTGCGGGTGATTGCCGCTGTATCGCTGGGCAATATCGGCGCGATCGTGCTGCCGGAAAATGCGCGGCGCATCGTGATTGTGGCGGACCGCGACGAAAAGCCCAAGGCCATCGAGGCGCTGGAACGCAGCATTGCGCAGCAGCAGGCGCGGGGCATGGACGTGCGCCTGGTGATGCCACCTGCGCCGTTCAAGGATGTGAATGACTGGTTGCGGGGTGTTGGGGCTGGTCCTTCGACAGGCTCAGGACGGGCGGGATTTGATGGGCCGAAATTGGGCGGGGTAGCGGCGTGAGTGCGTTGCTGCGCTGGGGGTTTGACCGCAAGGCGGGGGCGAAGAAGCGGCCTGTGCCTTTGGTGCGGGTGTTTGTTTGGCCCAAGAAGGAAGCGGGACCCCGGATCAAGTCCGGGGCGACGGTAGAGGCAAAGGCCAAGCCCTGTGTTGAGCGCGGGGCGACGGTTGAGGAATTGAAACAGGCTGCAGTCATGCCGGTGCAGCCTGCCAGCGTGCCGGTGGCGGTGGAAGGTAGAGACCCCCCGCCAGCCCCATCGCCATCGGCGCGCGCACGGCAATTTGCCGAAAAGATCGACCTGGCGACCGCGCCGAGCGGCATGGAAATGGGCAGCCGTGCGCGGGTTTGGCACAAGCCGTTGCCGCCTGTGCCGTGTGAGGATGGCAAGCTGTGGTGCGAAGGGTGCGATGCGCGGAAGCCGGCATGGTTTGGCCGTGACTGCATCAGCGCCACCTGTTCCCTGAAAGGTTCCCAATGAGCGCACAAGACCTTGGGACGGCGCAAGAGATTGCCGACGCGCTGGACAATCCGGTGCGCGCGCCGGACATGGCCGAGGCGGGTGACCCCGGCCCGTTCTTTGAGCGCGGCAATGGTGACCGCCCCCCCTTCCCGCCCGGATCGCCGGTGCAGCCGCTGGGCGTTTCGGCCGGGCTGGATGGTTCGCAGAAGTGCTATTACCTTGACCGACTGGGCCAGATCGTGGGGCTGGAAGCCGGGAACCGGCATGGCAAGAATTCGCTGATCCACCTGTTTGGGCCGGATAGCGGATGGCTGGAAGAGAATTTTCCGCAATGGTCCGCGCCGGTCTATGAGGGGCGCGGCAAGGACCGCATGCTGGTGAAGCCGTCCGAGATCGTGGGCTTTGACCAGGCCGACGCAAGCCGCGCGATGATCGAGGAATGCGTGCGGCGCGGAATCTTCGACCCTGCAGGCCGGTTGCGCGGGCGCGGTGCGCATGCGCTGACCGGTGGCGGGCTGTTGCTGCACCTGGGCGACCGGTTGCTGGTGTTGCGCGCCAAGGCCAAGGGCGGGCTGCTGGCCCCAGAATGGGAAGATACGGGGCTGTTCGAGCGGTTCGTCTATCCCGCTGGTGCGCCGATACCGCACCCGTGGCACCAATCGACCAGCCTAAAGCCGGTGACCGATGTTATCGCGCTGCTGCGCACGTGGAACTGGAAGCGGCCCAAGCTGGACGTGCGGTTGCTGTTGGGGGCCATCGGGCAGGGCTTTATCGGTGGGGCGCTGCCCTGGCGCAGCAACGTGTGGATTACCGGCGACCGGGGCACCGGCAAGAGCGCGCTGAACGGGCGGCGCGGGATTGTGCCGCGCATGTATGGCGAAGCGCTGTTCCGTACGGGGCAGACATCGGCGGCGGCGCTGCGGCAATCGTTGCGCAATTCGACCGTGCCGGTGATGCTGGACGAAATCGAGCCGAGCGCGGACAACCGCAAGGTTACCGAAATCATCGACCTGGCGCGCATCAGCAGCAGCGGCGACAAGGTGCATCGCGGCGGGCAGGATCACCAGGCGCACGAATTCACGCTGCAATCGCCGTTCTGGTTTTCATCGATCAACATTCCGCCGATCGAGGCCAGCGACCGCAGCCGGTTGGCCATTCTGGAATTGCGGCCCTTTGCCGATGGGACGATTCCGCCCGACTTTGAAGCCATCGATTTTGAGGACATCGGGCGCAAGCTGCAGCGGCGCATGATCGAGATGTGGCCTATCCTTGCCCAGGTGAAGGCCAAGTTTCACGCGGCGCTGGCCAAAAAGGGCCACGACAGCCGGGGGTGCGACCAGTTCGGCACGCTGCTGGCCTGTGCGCATGTGCTGACCGATCACGAGCTGCCCGACGACGAGGAAGTGGAGCAGTGGGCGCATGAATGCGCGCCGTTCAAGATGGCCGAAGTGAACGATGCCATGAGCGATCAGGAAACCTGCCTGCGGCATCTGATGACATCGAGCGCGCAACCGCGCGGCAATGCCGAACGGCAGGTTATCGGGTCATTGATTGGTGAGGCGGTGGCCAAGGGGCTGAACCCCGAGCACCTGACGCCGGTAGAGCGCGAATGGATCGAGCAGCTGGGCCTGAAACTGGTCAACCCCAAGTGGAACGCCAGCAGCGGCAAATGGGGCGTGGAGCGTTTCCTGCCGCATGACGGGCCCGGCTATGTGGCGATCGCGGCCAAGCATGTGGCGCTGGATGAAGTGTTCCGGGGCACCAAGTGGCAAGGCGGGGTTTACAAGCAAACGCTGGTACGCGTGCCCGGCGCCATCGAAGTGGCGGCGGTGAAGATGGCGCGGCAGGCATACCGCGCGGTCCTTATCCCGCTGCACGAGATCCTGCACGAGAGCGAATTGCCTGCAGAGAGCCAGCCCGAAGCCGTGGCGGCATGGCGGGGCAAGATTGCGGCACAAGATCCGGGGGCGGCGGTTTGAGAGCGCCAGCGGCCTTTGGACAGCGGTGGGCGTTTGATAGGCGCGCCCGCCTGCGCCATGGCCGGGCTGTGGGAAGGTGCAACGACTTCCCCGGCCCGGCTGTGATGGGGTTAGATACGGCGGGCCATCTGCACCGCGCCAGCCTTTATCAGATCAAGGCGGCGGGCGAGAATTTCGCCAAAGCTGCGGCCGGGCAAGTTGTCCTTGTAGAATTCGACCGAGAGGCCGCACCGCACCATCTGGCACAGTTCCTGATCCTCTGCCGGGGTGAAGGGGCGGGTGCGGCGGTGGGTCCATGTGGGGTTGCGGCGGCGCATGGTTCAGGCCTCATCGATGACGTAAACAAACCGGACGTAGGCGCGGCAAGTATGCACATCGTGGCCGCTAGGGTTGTGCTGCCAGTAGACGACTTCGACCGTATCGCCAAAGCAATCCACCGTCATGAAGCTATCGCCCAGGGCGCGGCCAAGCGGCCTTTTGCCGCGCACATTGCCGAGCAGCTGGCCATCGCGGATGGTGGGGGTGAAGGTGGGCATGGTTCAGGCCTCCTCGCTAAGAATGTAAATCCACTGCGCAAATTGCTGAACGCGATCGAAGTCTTGCCCGGCGTAGTCGTTCAACGCCTCAGCTTGGTTGAGAAACTTGCGCATGTGATCACGGAGGTTCTGGCCTGCCGTGGTCTGCGCAGACAGCTTTTCTGCAATTGTCGCGGCTGCTTTGTTGTACATCGGTCGGACTCCTTTGCGACGGGCGACAGTGGCCGGTCATATGGCCGCTGGACACCTGCCCAGCGGCGCTATGACCGGTCAGAGGGCCATGGCCAGCTGCGCGGGTGCGGCGATGGGGGCCACGTCCTGGACAGGCTCAACGGGGGCTGCAGGGGCGGCAAGATCGGCATTGGCCAGCACCATGTCTGCAGCGGCCTGGGCCATGGCAGCGGCGCGGAAAATGGCGCGCTTGTCGTTCTTGAGGGCCTTCAACCAGCTGGCCAGATAGCTGGCGTGATTGTCGATGTGTTCGCCGACAAAACCCAGGCGCGCGCCGATGAAGGCAGCGCCGATTTCTGCAACCAGTTCCTCGGCCGCATAGTCCTTAGACCCGAAAGCGCCCTTTTGATCACGATCGAGGCGGTGCTTTGCGCCGGTCCAGTGGCACAATTCATGCGCCAGAGTGGCAAGGTAGCCGCTGGCGGTGTGGAAGCGGTCAAAGCTGGGCATGTTCACATAGTCCTGCGACGGGACATAGAACGCCTTGTCACCGCTTTCGCGGATATCGGCACCGCAGCTGCGCAGCGCGGCCTCGGCCGCTTCGTCGCGGTCCTTGCCGCCGACCAGCTCAACCTCGGCCGGGTAATACTTGGCGGGCAGGCCATCGATCTGTTCGACGTTGAAGACAAAGTAGGTGCGCAGCATGGGGATTTGCTTGTCCCGATCTTCGCCCGCTTCATTCTGTTCAGTAATCGTGAGCTTTTTAAAGAACACGATCATCGTGCCTTTTTCGCCCTTGCGGACAGCGCCGCCAAGTTCGAGCGCCTGCTTGAACGTCATCCATGTGGGGGCGCGGTACCCGCGATCTTCGGCCGTGGCCCACAGCAGCAGCACGTTGATGCCGCGATAGCATTCGCCATTGTGGCGGCGCGGCATGACCATGCCACCGCCAACGCCGCCGCTGATCCAGCGCGGGGCCCATGGCTTAACGCCGGACTCGAGGCGGGCGATGATGGCGTTCGTGACGGATTCGTACGTGTCGAGCTTTGCCATGGTGGCGGTCCTTCCTTGACCATGACCCCGGCCCTTGCCTGGGGTTTCAGTGGTTCCGAAAATACGGAACCTTTAATTAGTGTCAAGCGATTTTTTAGCGCGCGTATAAAGGGGGCGGATTGTGGGCGGTTTATGCCTGCGCGCGATTGCAGCCTTGACACGCGCCAGCGTGGCAAGGCGGTGCGCAATCGCCTGCACTATCAGCCTGTTACGCTGCGATCGATGATTGACCAGGGCGTGCGGTTGGCACCGACATGCGGCCGCAGCGGAGCCGCAGGCGAAGCGGTGCGCGGCCGCTCATCAATCACGCCCCGGCCCGCTGTGCAACGTATGGCTGGCGCGCCGAGTCGCGCCCTGTGCAGCGCTTTCCGTTTGACCCCGGCCCGTGGGGATGCGAATAAGTTGGTTGCCAGCCTTTGCGGTCTGATCGGGTCCGGGGTGGCGGTTGCAAGCGCAACCCGGCTGCAACCGTCCTGCAACTCTCAAAACATTGATATCATTGCGCTTTCCGTGGCGGTTGCACGGTTGCAGGCTGTGGCCTCGCGCTATGCGTGTGCGTGCGTAGGCGCGCGCGCGCACGTATCTAGGGGGGTTCTGAAATCTGCAACTTTGCAACCGGTTAATTATATCCATGTAGAACATTGGGTTAATGGTTGCAGAACGGTTGCAGCGCGGTTGCACTTGCAACCGGCATCGCAAAGCCTCGAAAGTCAGGGCCTGCGGGGCGTCCAGTTGAATATTCTGGTGGGCGGATATCGCTGCACGGTGCCGGATGGCCTCGCTAGCGGTGTGAAGGGCGGGCGCGGCGGCGAAAGTTTTGGCGATTTTGGGCCTGCCCGGGCGCTGGGCGGGGCGGTCGATCGGGGTGAGATCGAGCAGCTGGGCGCGTGGGGCGAGAATGGCCGATTTCTGCGGGTTTGCGGGGGTGCGTCGGGGCGTGTTGGAAGGCCGATGTTGGAAGGGTGGGCGCAAAGCGTTGGTTTTGCTGGACTATCGGACCTCGGGCATAAGCCTGTCAGGCTAACGCAGGGCGCGCCCTGGGCGCGGTCGGCAGGGGCCGGATCGGCAGGGGGGGGCCTCGATCGGGCCGGGCACCCCCCCTTGCCCCCAGCGCCATCGCGCGCGTCCCCTTGCACCTTCGCGCCCGCGATTTTCCAGATTTGGAACCGCAATTCGGGCCTGATCCTTAGCGGCGCTGAGCGCAAGGCTTCGGGAACCCGCCAAAGTGTGAGGCGCAGCAACGGGTCGGGGTTTGGGTGGGGAGTCCGCCAACCCGCAAAGCGGGCGCTGGGTCTGGGTGGGGGTCTGGCGGGAATGCCGCGTCGATTTTGTGACGGTAGCGTGAGGGTGAGTCATGTCAACTAACCCTGGTGGAAAAACCGTGGCGGACGACATGATCCGCGAAACCAAGGCGCTGGTCGAGCAGGCAGCGGCGCAAGAGGCCGAGCAGCTCGATCTGCTGGGCGTGCCGGATGCGGAAACGATGGTAGAGGCACGGGAGGCGTTAGGGCCGGGAGCGGGTTCGCTGGCCGTGCTGGCCGAAGCCCGGCGGCGGGGGCGGCCCAAGGGCGTTCGCAACCGGCGCACCGATGATTTCCGCAAGTATATCCTTAGCTTTGGCCAGCATCCGGCCATCACGCTGATGCAAATCCAGGACACGCCGGAAGAAGTGATGGTGGAGCAATCAGCGGCGATGGATCCGCCAAAGCGGCGCATGACGATTGGCGAGGCCAAGCAGCTGCGCGCGCGCTGTGCGGAATCGCTGCTGCCCTACATCGAGGGCAAGCAACCGGTGCGCGTGGACATGAGCTTTTCGGGCGTGGCGGATCTGATCATCGAGGGCGTGACGCACACGCGCGACGAGCTGGCGGACATCATGGAAGCGGATTTTGCGCCGCTGGATGATGAAGGGGAGGATGGGCTGTGAAAATGCCGTCGAAACCGCGCCGGTTGCGATCACCGGGGCCGGTGGCCGATGCGTTCATGCGCAGCCGGGCCTTCATCTGCAACATCATCGGGCCGGTGGGCTCTGGCAAAACCATGGCGGCGCTGCAGAAGGGCCTTCGTGTGGCCGCGATGCAGGGCGGGGTGCGGGACGATAACGGCATCACGTGGCGCAAGGCGCGCATCGGGGTGATCCGTGAAAGCTATCCAAGCCTGAAATCGACCACGCTCAAAAGCTGGTTCAATATCGTGCCCGAAGACGAGGGCAAATTTCTGTGGTCGGCGCCATTCACGCACAGCTTTCGCAAGATCCTGCGGCGCGATGCCGATGGGCGACCGATCGACGTGCTGGACGTGGAATTCGAGTTCCGCGCAATCGGCGATCAGACCGTGGAAGAGGCCTGCCGTGGGTGGGAAGTCAACGCGGTAATCGTTGACGAGGCTGACCTTCAACCATCGGACCTGGTGCCGTATCTGACGGGCCGTGTTGGCCGCTTTTCCGACCTTGATCCTTCGCTGGTAGTCGATCCGCAAATCATCATCTCGATGAACATGCCCGACATCGAGAACCACGCCTATGTGCTGGCGATGGACCGCGAGATTGAGGGCCTGACCGAGGACGACAAGGCGCAATTGAGCGATGCGCTGGGCGGGCGGCCGCTGGTGGAAACCTTTATCCAGCCCGGTGGCATGGAGCCGGATGCCGAAAACATCCACAACCTGCCCGGTGGGCGCGGTTACTACGTGCTGCAGGTGGCCGCGAACAAGCACAAGCCCGGATATGTGGACCGCATGGTGCACAACAAGCCGGTGGCCATGATGTTTGGCAAGCCGGTCAACGGCGAGTTTCAGCATTCGGCGCACGTGGGGCAGTGCGTGTATAACCCGCGCCGCAAGCTGATTGTGGGCATCGATCAGGGCCTGTTTGCGGCGGCGGCGGGGCTGCAGTTCGACGAATACGGCAATATCCGCACGCTGTTTGAGGTTGTGAACCTTTCGGACGATCGCAAGCGGCTGCTGAAAGTGGGGCCAACGGCGTTCGGCCGGAAGCTGCGCAACGCGATTATCGAGCGATATCCCGCCATCGAAAAGGACGAAATCCGGTTCGTGTGTGACCCTGCGGCCTTTGCGGCGGATGACCGCGAGGACAATGAGCACGATTGGGTGCTGGCCTGCCAGGCCGCGCTGGGGCTGGGCAAGATTCACAAGGCCAAAAGCAACCGTGCGGCATTGCGCAATGAGGCCATCTGGCGCGCGCAATCAACCCGCCACGGTTACCAAGTAGACCCATCGTGCCGCCACCTGATCAAGGCGCATTCGGGCGGATATCGCTACGAAAAAGAGGATCTGAAGACGGGCGAAACCAAGGGCCACGTCGAGATTGCCAACACGATCTTCACCCACGTGGCCGACGCCGAGCAATACGCCGCGCTGGAAGGCGAACACGTGATCCGGGACATCAGGGGCAAGCCGCGCCGGGAGCAAGGGCGGCAAGTGCGCAACGACAGCGAGTTCGATGTTTTCAGAGGAGTGCAGTGACATGAGTTTTCTTGGGAAAGTGGCGAAGTTCGTCATCAACGGCGGATTGCTAGGTGTCGGCCTTAATGCGCTGTTCAAGGGCAAGAAAAAGCCGCCAGCGGGCACGCCCATTCAGGCCACGCGCGACGATGCCGCGCGCATGGTGGAGCGCGATCAGGAGCTGGCGCGCCGGCGCGGTGCGGCGGCGGACATCATCACAGGGACAACCGGGGCGGAAGCCGCTGCCGGATCAATCGGCCGACTTGTGGTCGGCAGCTAAGGAGAAGAGACGTGGCAGAAACTGATATTGGTTCCGAAAATGCGGAAGCAGTTGTGGGCGAAAATGCCGAATTTGTCGACGCTGCGAAGGGCGAAGGCAATCAGGTTAGCGTGCCGGAAGAAGCGTTTATGGCGCTGGAAAGCGACCTGAACGAGGCGCGCGAAACCATCGCATTGCTGACCAAAGAGCGCGATGATGCTGTGGCCGAACGCGATGTGGCGCTGGCGAAGCTGGCCAAGATCGATGCGGCACCGCGCACGCGGACGGGCAAGGCCAAGGCGCGCAAGTGTGGGCCGATGTCGGACGCCGGGTTGCCTGCGCCGCACGAGCTGCTGGCTGAAATTCAGGCGGCTGATCTGGTGGAAATCGTGTTCTCTGACGGCAAGGCCGAAGTGGGCATTTCGCCCATTCTGCCATCGGGCAAGGTGTGGGCGGTGACGCCCGTTGGCCTGCAGCTGCGTGTGCCCGAATTGCCGGTGGAAGGGCCGATGGCAGGGCCGGTGAAACTGGCCGGATATGGCCTGTTCCTGAACGGTGAACAGGTGGCGTGGGGGCCGCGCGCCGATGTGCTGGACGTGATGCCGGGGCGCAAGATGGACATGCGCCACGATGTGGTTTTCCCGGCGGGCTGACCGATTGAGGGGCGCGCCGCGTGGCGCGTCCCCTTTCCCCCTCTGATTTTGACGGAGCGAGCGAATGGCTGACATGGTTGACAGGCTGCAGGATGACGCGCTGGCCAAGGACGATATCCGCGATCTGGAACGCCTTGCCGCCGAGCGCGCGCCCTATGAGAACGCCTGGCGCGAAATTGATGAACGGTTTCCCGATGGGGCGGGCGGATTCGACAAAAAAAGCGCGGGCGAAATCCGTGGCCAGCGCAACTATGACCCGACGCACATCATGGCGCTGGAACGCTTTGCGGCGGCGGGCGTGGCGATAACGACGCCTGAAGAAAAAGATTACATCAAGCCGGTGTTTCAGGACGAAAACCTGATGCGGCTGCGCAATGTGCAGTTGTGGTGCGAATATGCGGGTAAGCGGCTTTATGCGATCCGGCACGCGATGCAAACCGGGTTCGGTGTGGCCGCGCACGAGGATTGGGACCAGCTGGGCCGTTATGGCACTTCGCCGATGTGGCAGGAAGCCATCGGCGGGCGCGGCCTGATCTACCGCACGCTGCACCTGAGCGAATGCTACATCGATGTGGACGCGGCGGGGCTGGTGGATACCGTGCTGCGCAAGATCACGCGCACGGCAAGGCAGTGCGAGCAGCTGTTCGGCTATGCCAACCTGACGCCCAAGATGCTGAAGGCGCTGGAAGAGAACAAGCCCGAAACGCCATTCGAGCTGCTGCATGTGATCAAGCCCAACACGCGGTGGGACCGCGATGCGATGGACTGGCGCGGCAAGCCGATTGCTTCGCGCTATCTGGCCTGTGACGAGAAGATCTATGTTCGCCGCGGCGGGTTTTTCACCATGCCGATATCGGTGAGCCGCCACACGACCAGCCCCGGCGAAAAGTATGGCCGCAGCCCGGCGATAAAGATGATGCCGACGATCAACGGCGTGAACGCGATGCGCGCCACGACGCTGCGCGCCGGGCACAAGGCGGTCGATCCGGCGCTGCTGTTCTTTGACGACGATGGTATCACATCGCTTTCCACCAAGCCGGGCGGGCTGAATGCGGGATTGGTTACCAATGATGGCCGGTCGCTGGTGACGCGCATGCCGGGCGGCGAAGGCGCGCTGCCCTGGGTAACGCAGGACATCGAGAACGAACGCCAGATGATCCGCACGGCGTTTCTGGAAGAGTTCTACAAGATCCTGACGGACCCCAATTCGCGCATGACCACCACGGAAGTGCTGGAAGTGATGGCAAAGCAGGGCGTGCTGGTGCGGCCCTATGCCGGGCGCTATGCCATGGAAAAGCAGCATCCGGTGAGTAATCGCGATCTGGACCTGGCATTGCGCGCCGGGCAGATTGACCCCTTCCCGCCCGAAGTGATCGAGGCGGGCGCATGGCCGATGATCGATTATGAAAATCCGCTGGCGCAGATGGCGCGCGCGGAATCGACCGGAAAGACATTGCGCTTCATCGAAGGGCTGGGCGTGCTGGCGGGCATTGATCCGACTGTCATGGACGCGGTGGATGCCGATGCGGTGGCGCAGGGCCTTGGGCAGGCGCTGGGCGTGCCGCTGGCCTATGTGCGCACGCCCGATGCCATTGCCGCGCGCCGCGAGCAGCGGGCCGAAGCCGAACAGGCGGCGGCGGGCGTGGAGCAGCTGCAGGGTGCGGCGGGGGCATACCTCGATGTGGCCAGAGCCAATCAGATTAGCGAGGCGGCGTGATGGCGCGCGATACCTACAACAACCGGCTGCGCGAAAAGGCCATCGTGATTGCGCGCGAGTTCAAGGCGTTGCTGTTCGGGGTTCCCGAGCGGTTCCTTGCCCGGCTTGCCACGCGGTGGATCCTGCGGTGGCTGTTCCTTGGCCCCGATGGCAAGCCGCACCGCGCCGGGCGGATCGTGCTGCGCGATCTGGGGCAGTTTTGCGGCGCAGCTAGCAAGACGATTTTTCATGCAGACCCGCACCAACTGGCGCGGCGCGAGGGGCGGCGCGAAGTGTTCGTGCGGATCTGCATCATGCTTAACCTGGACGAATACGAAGTCCGCAAAATGATGGAGCTCGACGATGGCCAATGAAAGTGAACAAGACGGCGGCGCTGGCGCTGGTGGAGCAGGAACGGGCGGCGCTGGCGATCTTCTGGGCGGTGCCGGTGGCAGCGCGAGCGGTGGCAGTGGTGACCAGCAGCAAGGGGCGGGCGATCAGGGTGCTGGCGGCCAAGGCGGCGATCAGGGCGGTGATGGCCAGCAGCAGCAGGGTGCAGACGGCCAAGGCGCGGCTGATCCTGACTGGTATCAGAACATTTCCGCCGAAGTTGGCGAAGGGGAAAAAGCTTCGCTGCGGGACTGGATGAAGGCGAAGGGCTTCAAGGATCTGAACAGCGTGGCCAAATCGCTGCGGGCGGCCGAACAGGCCATCCATGACAGCGGGCGCGTGAAAGTGCCGGGCGAAGGGGCCACGCCAGAGGAAATCGCGGCCTATCGCAAGGCGGTGGGCGTGCCCGAAGCGCCCACGGGGTATGAGTTCAAGCCGCCGGTGGGCGAGGACGGGCAACCGCTGGAATTGAATTCGGCCACGCTCGATCGCATTGCGACTTTTGCGCACAAGCACGGCCTGCCCAAAGGGCCGATGGAAGCGCTGGTGAGCGATTACATCCAGGGCGAGCTGGACGATCTGAACACCCGGACGCGCGCCCTAGACACCGAGGCGGCGACGTGGATCAAGGCGCAAGGCAATGAAGCCAATGCCAAGATTGCCGCGATCGACAAGGCCGCAACGGCGCTGGGCCTGACCAAGGGAGATCTGCAGGGCCTGCGCATGGCATGGGGGCCAGAAAAGGCGCTGACCGTCATGGCCAAGCTGGGCGCGGGCATGGCCGAGGACACGCTGATTGGCGGTGGCACGGGCAAGTTCGGCGTGACTGGTGAACAGGCCAAAGTTGAGCTTGATAACCTGATGGGCGATCAGGAGTGGGTGAAAAAGGCGATGACGGACGGAACGCCGGAAAACGCGCGCTACAAGCGCTTGAGCGACGCGATGGCCGATGCGGCGGAGCGCAAGGCGCGCGCTGCCTAAACCACTTGACGGCAGGCCGGTGATGGATCATTTTCCGGCCTGTCGTTTCGCGCAGGGTCGATCAGAAAACTGCGCAAGAGCGGGCAAGCCCCAAGTGGCCCCGACAAAGCTGTAGAATCAGCCGCCGATCGCGGGCGTAAAACGATAGAGGGCCCGGAGCTTCCGGCAAGCCTTTCGACAAATCGGACAATCCAACCCATTTGACGAGAGGCGAGAGCCATGTCGATGAACGTATCGCCTGCAATGCAGGTCAAGTATTCGAACAACGTGAAGCTGCGCGTGCAGCAGACCAAGCCCAAAATGATCGAGTGCATTACGTGGCAGAGCGATATTTCGGCTGAAAAGGTCAAAGTTCAGGATCTGGTGGGCCACAACGAGGGTTTTGAAGGCGATACGCGCCACGGCGACACGCAGTTCAGCAACCCCACCTATGACGGCGTGTGGATCCCGAAGCCGAACGAGCTGTATGACGCGGTGCTGGTGGATAATGCCGACAAGCTGGGCACAGCCATCGATCTGCGGGGCACGGCGACGATGACGATCAGCGCCACGATCAATCGCTTTAAGCGCCGTCGCATCCTTGAAGGGTTCTATGGCCCGATCATCAGCGGCAAGGACGGCACCACGGTTACCGCGTTCCCCAGCGGGCAGATTTTGCCGGTGACGATCGGCGGTGCCAGCGGCGCACAGAAAATGAACACGATGAAGCTGCGTTCGGCCAACAAGCTGCTGGATGAAGGCTATGCAGACGAAGAAGAAGCGCTGAACATGGAGCGCTGGATGCTGCTGACGCCGGACGACAACGACGCGCTGCTTTCCGAAGTGCCTGCGACCAGCAGCGACTTCAAGGGCGCGTTCGGCGGCGAATTCGTCAACGGCAAGATCATGCGCATGCTGGGCTGGAACTTCTTGCACATGAAGCTGGACAACCCGCTGCTCAAGACCATCCCTGATCTTGCCACCGATGGCAGCGGCTATCGCAAGACGCCGTTCTGGGTGAAGGGCGGCATTCGCGGCAACTGGTGGCAGCAGGAGCGCACCTGGACGGCTGAAATGCCAACAAAGATGGGCTCGATTGCCTGTTTTGGCGGCACCACGCTGGGCGTTACGCGCACCGAACCCGAGCTTTCGGGCATCATCCTCAACGCCAAGGGCTGATCGCGCTGGTGGGTGGCCATGCGCCACCTGCCACCAATCGCACTTCCTGACACAAGGAAACACAGGACATGGCAAGGTTTTATGCAGCGCAGCAGGTGGGCGTTCTGGACGGGGCCAAAATCCCGGCTGATCGTGTGGACGGCCGCCAAGTGGGCGCGGGAAAGAAAGTGACACTGGCCAGCAAGGTGCCCGGCACCGTGTGGGCCGTGGGTGATGACGTGGTGCTGGGTAAGCTGGCACCGGGCGAAAAACTGACGGCGGTGCGCATCTGCACCGATACCAGCCTTGGCACATCGACCATTGCCATCGGCATTCCGGGCAGCACTGGCAAGTATGTGGCTGCGCGCACGTTCACCGCTCCGCTGGATGCGCCGACCGTGATCGGTCCGCGTGCCAGCACGCTGGACGACGCGCCGCTGGAAGATGACGAGCTCATCCTGCTGACCGTGGCGGTGGCAAACATCGCGGCGGGAACGCTGCTGACCATCGAACTGGAAACCTGCAGCGTCAACTGATCGCAACGGCGCGCCCATAGCGCGCGGTTGCAGGGCGGGAAGCATGGCACCGCGTCGATGCTCCCCACGCTTCCCGCCCCTCCTTCCTTCAGACAAGTGAGGTCCGACAATGCCAGCAGCAAAATGGACGGTACAGCGCGGCAAGGTGAACCTTGCAGACGTGGCTGTGGCCGCTGGTTCTGCCGAAGCGCAGAATGAGACGATCAGCCTGAACGTGGATTACAACACGATCAGCAAGGGTGAGGTGCTGATCCTGATCGATGCGATCAAGGCGCGCATTTTTGCCGGACCATGGCCGCCGCTGGCATAAGGGCGGCGCGCCGTGGCCAGCGAAACCGAGATTGCCAACATGGCAGCGATCAAGATGGGGGCTAGTGCCACCATCCTTTCGCTGGATGATGACCGCAAGGTGGCGCGGACGCTGAAAGCCGTGTGGGCAGCGCAGCGGCGCGCGACGATCCGCGAAGGATCGTTCAACTTTGCCGCGCGGCGGGGGCCGCTGGCCCAGCTTTCGGCCGTGCCTGCCACCGAAATCTATCCCTTTGCCGCCGCGTTTGAACTGCCAGCAGACGCCCTGCGCCTGTTCGAGATCCTGAACAGTGAAGCGCGCGACAAGTACCAGCTCGAAGGAGGGCGGGTGCTGTGCGATGCGACCGGGCCGCTTTATGCGCGCTGGGCCATTGACGTGCCCGAACCGGCCAATTGGGACGATGCCTTTGCCGAAGCCTTTGCGTGCCGCCTGGCGTGGAAGTGCGGGCGCGAGGTGCAAGGCGCGGACTTTGATGTGCGCATGGCCTGGAACGAATATCAGGAAGCGCTGAGCGGCACAAAGCGGGTGGACGCGCGCGAGAATCCGCCGATCAATCAAGAAGAAAGCAGCTGGATCCTTGCCCGCTATGGCGCGTGGGTAGGCTGACATGGCTGTCCGCGTGATCCGGCACCTGTTGACCGCCTTTACCGCCGGGGAGATATCCCCGCTGCTGTATGGGCGCGTGGATACGCAGCAGTATCAGTTTGGCCTGCAGGCCTGCGAAAACTTTGTGCCGGTGAATGAAGGCCCGCTGGTGAAGCGGCCCGGATTTGAATTTATCCGCGATGCCGATGCCACGGCGGTGTGGCTTTCTGCCTTTCGCTTTTCGGTGACCCAAGAATACGCGATCGAGTGGGGCGATGCATCGGCGCGGTTCTATACCAATGGCGGGCGCATCGAGATATCGCCGGGCGTCGCCTATGAAATCACCACGCCCTATGCGGCGGCAGACGTTCCGCAGCTTTCGATCCAGCAAAGCTTTGACCGGATCTACATCGATCATCGCAGCTATCCGCCTGCATCGATCACGCGCACCAGCGCAGTGACATTTGTGCATGCGGCCAGCACGTTCAAGAGTGGGCCGTTTACCGATGTGAACACGAATGAAGCGGTGACGGTGACCGCTTCGGGCGTGACCGGTTCAATTACGGTCACAGCGAGTGCCGCGATTTTCAGCGCCGGGCATGTGGGCAGCCTGTTTCGCATCGAGGCCAAGGATTTTTCCGACATTCCCGCATGGGAAGCGCTGCACAAGGACATCACGGTTGGCACCCTGCGGCGCAGCGATGGCAAGGTTTACAGCGCCGCCGTGGCGGGGGTGACAGGCAGCATTCCGCCCACGCATGACAGCGGCACCGAGTGGGACGGATCGAACACCAAAACGCATGACGATGGCGGGCCGTTTGGCGTGCCGTGGACATACCTGCATGACAGGTTCGGCATCGTGCAAATCACGGCGGTGGCCGGTGATGGGGAAAGCTGCACGGCCACGGTGCTGCGGCGGTTGCCGGGCAGCACAATCACCGTGCCGACATTTCGCTGGGCGCATTCGGTGTGGAGCGCGGCGGCCGGATATCCGCAAATCGTGCTGCATGCCTTTGGCCGACAGGTGCATTTCAAGGATTATGACCTGTGCGCCAGCGTGAGCGGCGATTTTCTGAATCATCAGGCGTTCACATCGGCGGGCACGGTGGCGGCGGACATGGCCTTTCGGCGCAGATTGGTGGCAGACAATCCGCCAATATGGGCGCTGGCAGACCGCAAGGCGATGCAGGTGGGAACGGCATCGATCGAGCTGGCCATTGCACCGGTCAATGCGCAAGCGGCGGTGAGCGGAGACAACATCGATTCATCGCCGCAAAGCTTTTATGGCAGCGAACCGGTGTGGCCAGTGCAGGTTGGCAGCGAGGCCGTGTTTGTGGAGCGCGGCGGGCGCAATTTGCGCAGTGCCGCCTACGATTTTGGCAGTGACCGCTATCTGGCAACGGACCTGACCGCAGCCGCAGGGCACATTACCGCGCCGGGGCTGGTCCAGCTGGCCCCGCAGCGAAGCGGGCGCATGCTGCACGCCGTGCGCGAAGATGGCCAGATTATCACGCACCCGATCAATCGTGGTGATGTGAAAGGTTTTGGCCGGTTGATCCCCGGTGGTAATGCCCAAGTGCTTTCTGCCGTGTGCGTGATGGGCGATGATGGCAAGACCGATGACCTGTGGGTGCTGGTCAGCCGCGACACACCGGGCGGCGCACGCAAGGAAGTGTGGAAGCAATCGCGCTGGCGCGACCTGGGCGATGCTCTGGATCAATCGTTCTTCGTGGATGCGGGTGTGCGCGTGGAAGCCAGCGCCGGGCAGAATGTGTTTTCCGGGCTGACGCACCTTGCAGGGCAGGCGGTGGCGGTGCTGGCCGGTGGCGGGGTGATTGCCGGGCAGAGTGTGGCGAGCGACGGCACATTGACCCTGCCTGCAGAGCTGGTGCCGGTGGCAGCCTATACGCTGATTGTGGGCCTGCCCTATACCGCGCGGGCGGTGACGCTGCGCCCCTATGTGAACGCGCCGGGGGGCTGGCAGGGCTTTTTGCAGAAAATCAGCAATGCCTTTGCGCGGTTGATCGAGACGGTGGGCATGCTGGGCGGGGCGACGGGCGAACGGTTGGAAGACGTGATCGACCGGCCCGCGAATGCCGCGATGGATGCGCAAATCCCGGCCTATACCGGCGATGTGATCGTGCAGGTGACCAGCGACCCGGACCGCGACACGACGATTACGATGGAAAGCGCAACGCCCCTGCCCGCGACCATCGCCATGTTGAGCTTCAAGATCGAAAGCGGGGACCGGTGATGGAATTCCGCAAGCTTGTGCCATCGGACCTGACCGAAATCGTGCTGCAGCCAAGCCAGCGGGTGCAATATGGCCTGCCATTGGAATTCGATGCCGACCAAGCCGAAGCGCTGGCGCAGGAAAACGACGCCTGGACGGCGCTGATCGACGGGCGCGTGGTGTGCTGCATCGTGATTGGCGAGACATTCCCCGGCGCGGCCGGCGTGGCCATGGCGCTTTTTGCGCAAGGGATTGGCGCGCATCACGTGAAGCTGACGCGCTTTGCCCGGTGGCTGGTGGCGCAAAGCCCCCTGCCCCGCATCGAGGCCGTGGCCGAAGCCAACGATGCCGAAGCGATCCTGCAGCGGTTCCCGCACCTTGACCCCTATCAGCTGCTGACCGCCGTGATGGTGGACCCGACGCCGCCGTGCCGGTGGGCGATGATGACAGGGCTGCAGCCGGTGGCGGTGCTGCGCAAGTATGGCGCGCTGGGGCAGACGCACGTGCTGTTCGAGAGGATCCGCTGATGTCGTTCCTTGGCCCCGTGCTGGCCGTGGCAGGCCCGATCATCGAAGGCATTGGCCGTTACAAGGCGGGCCGCGCCAATGCCAAGGCGCTGGACCTGCAGGCGGTGGAAGAAGCCAATGCAGGGGCGGCGCAGGAGCTGGACCTGCGCAAGCAAGCGCGCGAGGCGATTGGCCAGCAGGTGGCGGCGCAGTTTTCGGGCGGGTTCATGGGTGGCACGGGCAGCGCGCTGGATAGCCTGCGCGAAAGCCAGATCAATGCCGCGCTAGACGTGCTGCGCATCCAGCGTGAAACGCAGGTAAAGGCCAAGACGCTGCAGACGCAGGCGGGCGTGCAGCGCAGCCAGGCCGGGTTTGCGCTGGCCAGCGGGCTGATTGGCGGGGCCTCTGCTGCGCTGGGCATGAAAGGTGATTGGGCGGCGGCGCGCAGCGGCACATCAGCGGGGATCAGCGGCTGATGGCGGTGGAGCGCGTCTATCAGCAACAGGTGGGCGCGCGGGCGCAGGACGTGGCGGTGCAGACATCGCCCGATGCCTTTGGCGCAGGCCTTGGCCGCGAGATTGGCCAGCTGGGCCAGACGATGAACCGCGCCGATATGCAGGCCTATCAGGTGGAGCGGCAGGCGCGCGCCGATACCGAGGCGGCGGATTTTGCGCGGCGGTTTGCCGAAGCGCGCATGGGGCTGGATGAAACGGTGCGCACCACGCGCGCTGCAGCGGCACCGGGTGGCGCTGGGCACCGGGAAACGATCAAGGCCGCGTTCGACAAAAGCCGGGAATCATTGCTGGCAGGCATTACCGAAGACCGCGTGCGCAACGCGGCGCTGCAGCAAATCAGCGGGTTTGAGGCGAGCCTGATCGAGCGCGAATCGACGTGGCAGGAAGGGCGGCGGGTGGCCAAAGTGGTCACCGATACGCAGACATTTTCCGATATCGGCGCAAACCGTGTGCGGTATCTATCAGACCAAGGCGCGTATCAGGATGAAGTGAGAGCGGGCTACGCCTACATCAATAGCCTGAGTGTGGACGACGACACCAAGGCCAAGTTGAGCCGCGAGCTCGTCGACCAGAAATACACCATCGCATTTTTTAACGGAATGAACGAGCGCGATCCTTTGGCGGCCAAAGGAATGCTACTTTCAGGCCAGTTTGACGATGCACTGGATCCTGCACAAAAAGAGCAATTGCTTGGCGGCGCGGATGTAGAGATCCGACGCGCTATGGCTGCGGCTGAGCATGAAGCCAACATGCAAAAGGCGGGCGTGCGCGAGCAGATGGCCACGCTGGAAGAAATGGACCGGCAGGGGTTCGAGATTCCGCCCGAGCAATTCAAGCAGGTGCGCGATGCGATGCTTGCGATGGGCGATACATCGGCGGCGCTGAAAATCGACGGCATGATGGCCAACAATGCCTATGCCAAGATCTATCGCGGGCAAACGCCCGTGCAGCGCGAAGCGCGCGTGGCGGCATTGAGCGGCAAGGACAAGCGCACGGCGACCGAGCAGCGCGAACTGGAATGGCTGCGCAGCCATGCCGGGCCGCTGGATGGCGAATTCAATTCCGACCCGGTGGGCTATGCCGCCAAGTACGGCACTGGTTCAAGCGTGCCGCCGCCGATTGATCCGGCTGACCCGCAATCGGTGGCCGCGCGGCTGCAGTGGCGGCGGCAATACTCGCAAGCGACGGGCAGGCCGGTGCCGGTGTTTTCGGACAACGAACTCCTGCCCTTGCGCGAGCGGGTGCAGAGCGGTGCGCCGGGGCGGCTAGACGTGTTGCGCGAGCTTGATGCCATGCCCGACGCTGAGCGTGCTGTAGCTGCCGCGCAGATCGCGCCGGGTGACAGGTCATTTCGCTACGAGGCATTGGTCAAGCCTGCCGCGCGGGCCACGATCTTTGCTGGTCGGGAAAGGCTTTCGGCCGACCGTGGGTTTATCCGGCCAGACGTTAAGCTACGTCAGGGCGAACAAGCTGCAAAGCTTTTGGCAATCGCCGGGACAGAAATCGACACTGCGCTACGCGGCATGCACACCGCAGAAGCCGTGGCGGTCAAGCAAATCGCCGAACAGTGGCTGGTGGGCGCGCTGACTGCCAAAGGGCGCGACATAAATTCAATTACGCCCACAGATATCAAAGATGCGGCGACCATCGCTCTTGGCGGTGAAGTGCAAAATGGAACTTATATCGGCGGGTTAGCACATTGGGCTGGTGGTCAGGTCTATGTCGTACCTGACGGCTTTAGCCACACAGGCTTTCAGAATTTCGTAACGCGCCGCCGCTTGCAGGATGACAAGAAAGGCATGGGGCCCGTCGATGATAACGGGCAACCTGCCAATTTGAATTTCGCATATCCGGTGCTGGTAGGGCCGGACACGTATCGGTGGGAAACGCCGGGCGGTTCAACTGTCATGAACGCAAAACGCCAACCTTACCTCACGCGATTTAACCGCAGTGGGGCGCGTCCATGAGTGTTGTCGCTGCCATGCAGCCGCGTCTCGACCAAGAGGCTATGCGGCCACAAAGGCCGATGACGGCTGAAGAAAATGGCGCACCGGGACCAAGTTTTCTCGACAGCCTGACGGCCAGTTTTCGCGCGGCGCGGGATGACATTCCGAACGCGACACAAGAGCAACAGGACAACGCCTATGCCGAACTCGCGGCGCAGCTGGCCGAGCGCGGGCAGGATGCCGCCAAGTATCTGAACACCGGGCGCGGCGGTGAAGGTGTGCGATCGCTGCAGGTGTGGGCCGACATCGAGGCCGAGCGGCGCAAGGATCCTGCGGCCTTTCCCGGCGTACTGCGCACCAAGGCCGAATTCGATGCGCAGTGGCAGGCCAAGATGCGCCAGCGCATGGAACGCGATGCCGGAACTGTGGCGCGCAGCGGGTGGACGCCCTGGCTGCTGGGTAGCCTTGGCGCGGGGCTGACCGATCCGGTCAACATGGGGGCCATGCTGATGACCGGTGGCGGTTCGACCGTGCTGGGCGCGGCCGGGCGTGAAGCCGTGGCCAATGTGGTGACCGAAGCCATCCAGCTACCGGCGATTGCAGCGCAGCGGATCGAGCAGGGCCGCCCTGCCATGACGGCGGGCGAAGCGGCCAGCAACCTTGCCATGGCAGGCGTGGTGGGCGGCGTGTTTGGCGGCGCGATGAAGGGTGCCGAGATTGGCGGGCGCGCCGCCTATGACAAGCTGGTGCCGTTGGACGTGCGCGCGGCGCGGGCGCTTGACCAGGCGGTGCCGCGCCATTTGCGCACGCCCGATGTGAACGCGGCGATCAACGTGGGGCTGGCCGATGCGGAAATGCGGGCAAGCAGCCCCTATGTGCCGACATACGAAGGCGTGGACGCACACTTTGCCAAGCTGAACGAAACGCTGGCCAAGATGCAGAACGGCGTGAAAATCGACGTGGTGCCGCCTGTGGCGCGTCCTGTGGCGCAAGATATGGGCGCGGCGATCGACAGCTACATGGCGGCGGCGCGCGCGCAGGAATCGGGCGGGAATGACGGCGCGCGCAGTGCGACATCAACCGCAGCGGGCCGGTATGGCTTCATCGATTCAACGTGGGTGACCTATTACCGCAAGGCCTTCCCCAACACCGGGCTGGATGATGCGCGCATCATCGCGCGCAAAAGCCATGGTGAGGCGCAAGAGCGCGTCATGCGCGCGTTCACCGCGGACAATGCTGCATGGTTGCAGCGCAACGGCATAGAGGCCAGCCCCGGCAATCTTTACGTGGTGCATCACATGGGCACCGGTGGCGCGGGGAAGATCTTCCGTTCGGCCCCTGACGTGCCGCTAGCGCGAATCCTGACCGATGAAGTGATGGCAGCAAACCCGCACCTGCGCGACATGACGGCGGGGGAATTCCGGCAATGGTCTGCCCAAAAAATGGGCGGCGAAGCGGGGGCGGTGGCGGCGGTGCCGGACGCTGCCCCGGTGGTTCGGCCTGCCGCGCTCGATGCCGAACGGCCCATTGTCGATCAGCCCGCGCAGATAGACATTGCAGAAATTGCGCCCGAACCGCCATTGCGGCCCGAAGTTGTGGCCGATGGCTTGCTGACGGCCATGCGTGCAGCGGTGGATAACCGGGCGATATCACTGAACGATTTGCCGCGCCTGGCGCGCGAGCTGGGCACCGATGAAGACAGCCTTGTGCCCGCGTTGCAGCGCATGGTGGATGAAGGGCGGCTGACCCTGACCAAAAGCGGGATCTATCGGCGCAGCACGCGGCAGGGACCGGAAGATGCGCTGACCTTTATCGCGCGGCGGGGCGGGATTTCCTATGACGGGATCGATCCGGCGTTTCGTGACAAGGTGAGCACCAAGGGCCACGATCTGCGCAACAGTGGCAACCTGAACTACTTTGTGCCGCAATCGGGCCCGCTGCTGCGACCCAATGGGCGCGGCCTGGACAACATGGCCGAAGCGCTGTGGGATGCGGGGTATTTCGGCCCGCCAGAGGTGACGCCACGACCAAGCGAAACCGAACTGATCACGTGGCTGGACGACGTGATTCGGCGCAAGGAAAAGCGCTACAGCTTTTTTGATCAGGCACCGGAGCCGAAGGCAAAAGCCAGTGATTTCGAGGCACCGGATGAAGATGCAGTGGCGGCTGCGCTGGAAGCCGAAAGGGATCGCGCCTGGGCGCGGTATGACCGGTGGAACGAAGCGGCTCAAATCATCGGTTCGCGCCCGTTCGGCATGGTGGACATGCCACGGCTTGAAGCGTTGCTGGCCGAAGGAACCGATGTGTTGCCTCCCTGGCGCGGCGAGGATTTGCCGGATGCAGAGACGCTTGCGCCCTACCTGCTAGAAGTGATAAACCGCGACATCGATGACGTGCTGGAAGCGGCATATCTCGAAATCGAGGATCCATACTATGATCTCGCCAGTGAAGCTGCAGAAATTGCAGAAGGCGGCGCAGGACGAACGCCTGACGCCGGAACTGCGCCAGCAGGCACAGGCAATGCTCGATCGCTTGCAGCCAGCCCAAAAGACCTAGACGAAATCGACGCGGCGGGGCTTGGCCCTGCTGCCTTCGATGAACAGGCGCACGCCGCCTTTGACGATCCTGCAGGCGATGGCATTGCGGCGGTAGCTGACAGCGCCTGGCACGATGTGCGGGCGGAAGCTGACCCCAACATTGCCGCACTCAACCGCCAGCGGGCGCAGCTGGCCGCCGAAGCGCCAATGCGCGCGAAGGCCGAGCAGGATGGCACGATGGGCACGCCGCTGTTCGATGCGGCGGACCAGCCCACGTTCGATCTGGGCGACGGAAAAGGCCCGCGCACGATCAAGGACATCGAGGATGAAATTGCCGCCGATGAAGCGGCGGTGGAAGCTATCAGGAGCTGTTTGCTGTGAGCCTGCGCCCCTGCCTTCCCGGCCTCGTGAACGATGGCAAGATCACGCAAGAGCAAGCGGACCGCGCGGGTGCGCTGTTCGATGAACTGGCGCAGGATCTTCGCCGCCAGTTTGGCGACCAGGCCGCCGATGCCATGGCGACCGAAGCCACGCTGAAAGCCATGGCGGCCGATGCGGCGCGCAAAAAGTTTCTGGCGGCGCAGACGATCAAGACGCGGCAGCGCATCGAGGCCGATCTGCGCGGCTTTGGAGGGGGCCGCAACGGCGGCACTGGCAACGCGGGGCGTGGTGGCGGCGGCGGGCCGATCGATCCGCGTGCCGGGCCTGCGATGCTGGGCGGGGACGGCCGCGCCACCTATTCCAATGTGGAAGGCCGGTGGCGCGCGGTGCGCGGGCGGGCGCATGCGATGATCGACAAGCTGCTGGCCGACCATTCCAGCAACGTGCTGGGCCAGGTGCGCAATCCGGCACAGCTGGCCGATATCGTGCGCGAGGCCTTTGGCGAGGCCACCGGCAACCTGAACGCGCGCGAGCTGGCCGACGCATGGAGCCGCGCTGCCGAAATGCTGCGCCAGCGCTTCAACGCCGCCGGGGGCGATATCGGCAAGCTGGAAAAGTGGGGCCTGCCGCAGACGCATGATTCGCGCGCGGTGCGGGCGGCGGGATATGAGGCATGGCGGGCCGAGATCCTGCCGCGCCTGTCGCTGGAAAAGATGATCGACAACCGCACGGGGCGGGCGTTCACGCCGCAAAGCCTTGAGCTGGCGTTGCGCGATGTGTTCGAGACGATCCGCAGCGACGGGTGGAAGGATCGCGCGCCGGGCGGGATGGGCAGCGGCGCGCTGGCCAATCGGCGCGGCGATGCGCGGTTCCTGATCTTCAAGAGCGCCGACGACTGGATGGCCTATGCCGACAAGTTCGGCGCGGGATCCGCGTTCGATGCGATGATGGGCCACATCGATGGCATGTCGCGCGATGTGGCCATGCTGGAAGTTCTGGGCCCCAATCCTTCCAACACCGTGGAATGGATGAAAGACCTGATCCGCAAGGAAGCGGAAATGGACGCCGCGCCGAACAGCAAGGCGGTGGACCGGGTGCCGTCAAAGCTAAAAGACATTGATCGCATGTGGAACGAACTGACCGGAGCCAGCAACCGGGCAGAGAATCGCAATGTTGCCATTGGTTTTTCCAGCGTGCGGTCGTGGTTTACATCGGCAAAGCTTGGCGGTGCGTTCTTGTCTGCGCTGGGTGACACGGCTTTTCAGGCCAGCACGAGAGCGTACAACGGCCTGCGCCAAGCCACACTGATCGGCGATTACATCGAGCTGTTCAAACCGGGCGCGCTGGAAGATCAGCGCATGGCGGTGCGGCGCGGGCTGATTGCCGAAGAATGGGCAAGCCGCACAGCCGCGCAAAGTCGATATCTGAGCCAAGAGCTTAGCGGGGAAACGTCGCGCCGCCTTGCTGAAGGGGTTTTGCGAGTTTCTGGCCTCGCTCGATGGACACAGGCGGGCCGCTGGGCTTTCGGTATGGAGTTTTTGAGCACGCTGACCGAACAGCGTGGCAAGGCGTTTGGCGCGCTCGATCCTGCCTTGCGCGGGGCCATGGAGCGCTACGGCTTCAACGCTGCCGATTGGGATGAAATCCGCACATCGCCCTTGACCATGGACCGGGGCGTTGATTGGCTTTCGCCCACGGATATGCCGAACCAGCAGCTGGGCGACCGCTTGCTCGAAATGATTGCGCGTGAGACCGACCATGCTGTGCCGGTGCCTGACCTGCGCACGAAAGCATGGGTAAGCTCGATTGCGCCAAAGGGGACGATACCGGGTGAATTAATCCGTAGCGCCTTCTTGTTCAAAAGCTTCGGCGTTTCAGTGATGATCACGCAATCACGCAGGATCATGGAACAAAGCGCGGGCAACGCTGCAAAATACGCAGCCGGGCTGGTGATCGGCACAACCGTCATGGGCGGACTCACGCTGCAGCTTAAGGCCTTGGCAAATGGCAAGGACACCCGCGACGCCACAACACCGGAATTCTGGGGTGCGGCAATGCTGCAAGGCGGCGGCTTCGGCATTTTCGGCGACTTCCTGCAGAGCAGCACGAATGCCTATGGCAACGGCTTTGCAGAAACCGCAGCGGGGCCGCTTGTCTCCGATTTCCAAGCAGTTGCCGATATCGCAAAGTCTGAAAACAAGGCGCGGGGCACGATCAAGCTAATTCGCTCGCAGCTTCCGGGTGGTTCGCTCTGGTATGCCAAGACCGCGTTCGATCGGCTTGTCACAGACCAAATCCAGCGCGCGATCGATCCCAACTATGACCAATCCTGGCAGCGCATGAGCGACTTTGCGCGCGAGCAAGGGACCGATTTCTGGTGGGCTCCGGGCGATGCCGCGCCCGGGCGTGCGCCGAATTTCCAGAATGCGATTGAGCCTGCGGAAGGAGAACTTGCCCAATGACCGTTGCCGCCGAAATACCGCTGGCGCTTTATGATGGCGACGGGGTGACCGTGGCCTTTCCCGCGCCTTGGCGATACCTCGACACCGCGCACCTGCTGGTGGAAGTGATCGATGCCGATGGCGTGGCCACGGCCAAGACGCTGGGCACGGATTACACAGCCACGGCCGGGCCGACCGATGCCGGCGGCACAGTGACGATGGTGGCCGCGCCTGCAGCGGATGAATCATTGAGCATCCGGCGCGTGACGCCATTGGCGCAACCCACGGCCTATCCCACGGCGGGGGCGTTTCCGGCAGCGAGCCACGAGCTGGGGCTGGACCGCCTGATGATGGCGGCGCAGGAGCAAAGCCGGGAGCTGGGCCGAACGCCCAAGGTTCCACCTGGTGCGAGCGCGCCGAAGCTGGCCGACCTTTCGGGCGCGGCGCAAAACTCTGTGCTGGCCTATGACACGGCAACGCAGCTGTGGCGACCGGTGGGCATTGGCGATTGGGAAGGCTGGCGCGACAGCGCGATTACCGCGATCACCGATGAAGGCGACACGCAAGTCGAGCGCGTGAATGAGGCGGGCGCGATCATCCTGGACGCGGCGGCGGCGGTCAAACAGGTGTTCACGTTCGGCACTTATCAAATTGTGGAAGGGGCCTGGTATTTCATGCCGGGCATACCCTTTGACACCAATCTGGACACCGTGCGGTTCTTTCTGACCGGCAGCGGGACGCTCGACCTCTACATCAACGCGGCGGACAACAACATCATTGGGCCGCTGGCGGTGACCACAGAGGACGGCGGCGAAACTGTGACCGTGATGGTGCCGCGCGGAAGCCGCATGTCTTTTCAAATCGCCAATATTACCGGCGCTCCCACGGCGGTACTGGGCACCATTGAAGGATTTGTGGCGGCATGACGATCATTTATGGCAACGGCCAAGCCCCCAACGCGCCCTCGATCACGCTGAACCCCGGCCCGACGTTCCGCGATGACTTCGACACATCGGGCAACCTGAACGGCCGCACCGGTTGGACCGTGGCGACACGGACGGGTTTTGCTGCGCAAGCCAACTCAATCAGCGCGGCCAATGGCGCGGCGGGTGGAACCACCGGCAGCGCGGCCTATGCCTTTACGAATACGGCCATCGTCAACGCAGTGGTGCAGCGCCGCATGGGCATAGGGCCGATGGGGCCGCAGGCGATTGCGGACCATGTTTCGGTTTCCGGCACCGCCAACCTGATCAGCATGGATAGCAGCCACACGACGCTGAACAATGTGCCGACAGGTTCCTTCAACGTGCGATCCATTGTGGCATCGGGTGCGCCGGGGTTGGCCCGTGTGTTCAACAATGTGCGACAACTGAACGGCGATGTTTTCACTTCGATCTATTACGATGTTGGCAGCGACAAGCGACTGGCCGTGTTTCAGAATGGATGGCCGATTGGAAACAATCTGGATGCTGACCCATCTGTGATCGTTTCCGGCCGGAGCGTACCTTTTTCGGGCGCGTTTGGCTTTATCGGCAATACCGGCGCAGCAACGTGCCGGGAAATTACGGTGACCGATCCTGCAACCGAGGAATGGATCGAAGTGATCCATGGAAACCGCGTGGCGGCGCGAAATGCCGATGGCAGCATAACCCTGCGACTGAAGGTGCGCTACAACCTCACGCCGCCGGCGCAATTGCTGTATTCGCTGTTCGACGCAGCGACCGATCAGGACGTGCCGATTTCCGGCTATCAGGACGTTCCCTATGATTTCGTGGCAGAAGATGGCTTTGCCATTGGCGAAGTCACGATTCCATCAGGTGTCGTGCCTTCTGGTCCGTGGGTCTACCGGATCGAGCGGCGGCGTATGCTGGGCGGCGATTCAGCGTTCGCATGGTCCTGCTATTTGCGAGACGGCCATATCTACGCGGGCAACGGGCAGAGCGTGGAGGTGAACGCAGGGCGTCAGAACATCACGACCGGCACGTGGACGGCACCGGCCAATTCCACGCATATCAACGGTGAGCCGACCAATACCACGACGCTTGGCCCTGTGCATGGCCGAAGCGTGCTGGGGATGGGCAACAACACGACAGCGGCGGCATTCGCTGAAACATTCAACGCCCTGTCTGGCAGGCCTGTCACAGTGATTTCCGGTGGCAGGTCTGCCGAACCGATTGCAAATCGCTCGGTTGGATCGGTTACGCATATGGCGTTTCTGGAAGCCATTGATCGGGCTGGCGGGCGCATTAACGGCGTGAACCACACCTGCGGCCAGAGCGACGTAGGGTTGAGCCTTCCCGCCTATATCGATCATATTGACGCCATCTATGATGATCTGGACGCGAGGCTGGGTTACCAAGTCCCTGTCTTTGTTAACCCCATGGCGGCGGCTTGGAAGAGCATTGGCTGGGGTGATATCGCGGCGCAGGCCATGCGGCGCACGCACTGGCTTTTGCCACAGCTTCGCCCGGAGCGATATGTCTATGGCGCGCACACGCTGGACGTGCAGCACGACAACGTGACACTTGCCAACGGTGTTCTCCACCTTCAGCACTTTGACGGTTATGCCGAGTTCGGGCGGCGACGCGCCCATGTGGCGCGCAAGCATCAGGGGCTTCAGGCGCATGATCGCAACGGGCCATCGCTGGCCAGCGTGAGCAAGATCAGTAGTTCTGAATTGCGTATCGTTTGCAACCTGAACGGCTTTGATAGCCTGACCTTGGCCAACACGAGTTACGCGGGTGACTTCAACGGCGGCTTGATCATCAGCACGTCGCCTGCGCTGACCAGCACGACCATTGCCACCAAGATAACAGCGACCGGTGCGACTGTGGACGCATCACCTTCGGGCGGACAGCAGGGGCTTAATCTGACGTTCCCGTCGGGAACGCTCCCCGGTTCGGTGTTCGTATGGGCGGCGTGGGGCATTAACCCGTTCAACCCTGCTGACAACGGGACGCTTTCCGACCCGGTGAACCTGCTGATGGCGACCCGCGCAAGCATGATCCAAGGCGTCAAATCCGGGGAGCCGAACGTGGCGTTGCAGCCCTACTTCACGGCTGACGGGCTTGATTACATGGTGGCAGCATGAGCGGGGATCGCAACCTGACCGACGCCGATGTTTCAGCCATCGTGGACAAGCTGAAAGATGAAATCGCGCGCGACCTGTTTGCCGAGGCGGGCAAAGGGTTGTGGCAGTGGCTGCGCAAGACGCTGATCTGGGCCATGCTGATCTTTGCGGCCTATCACCTGACGGGCGGCAAGCCGCTGCCCGCCATAATGCAGGCGGTGAAATGATGAACCTTTCCCCCAACTTCACACTGGCCGAAATGATCCGCAGCTCCACCGCATCGCGGCGGGGCATCGACAACACGCCTTCGCCCGCCATCATCGAGAACCTGCGCCGGTTGTGCGAGCGTGTGCTGGAACCGGTGCGCAGCCATTACAAGCGGCCGGTGATCGTCACCAGTGGCTATCGCAGCCCGGCGCTGAACAGTGCCATCGGCGGCAGCGGCACGAGCCAGCACAGCCAGGGCGAAGCGGCCGACTTTACCGTGCACGGGGTGAGCAACCTTGAAGTGTGCCGGTGGATGGAAAAGACGCTGACCTATGACCAGCTGATTTATGAGTTTGGCGAGGATGGCTGGATCCACGCCAGCTGGTCGACCAAGCGGCTGCGCAACATGGAGCTGACGGCGCGGCGGGTGAACGGGCGGACCGTATATCTTGCGGGGCTGCTACCATGAACCGCGACACGGTGCGCAACCTGCTGGGGGGCTGGTTTGCCGGATCATTCATCGGCGCGCTGGGGGCACTCTATTGGCTGCCGATCCCGCCCGAGAACAAGGATCTGATCGTGTTCATGCTGGGCCAGCTTTCCGGCTTCACCGGGGCTGTGGTGGCGTTCAACTTTGGCACAAGCAAGGGTAGTGCCGACAAGGACCAGATGCTGGCGCAACGGGCCGATGCTGACATGCGCGGGACGGTGGAGTCATGAGCGGACTTCGATCAACGCTGATCGCGGCGGCGGTGGCGCTGGTGCTGGCATTGCTACTGCTTGGTCAGTGTCAAAAGGCGCGCACGGCGGGCGCAGAGGCCGATTTAAGCGCGAAGACGGGCAAGGCGCAGGGGCAGGCGGGGGCCGATGCCGTGAACGCTGCTGGAGCGGCTTCTGAGCGGCAATCTGAAACCGACAAGATCACGAGGGAAAACGATGCAAAGATTCGTAGCGCTGCTGGCGCGGACCAGCCTGTTGATCCTGCTGTTGGCGATGCCGGGCGTATGGGGCTGTGCAGGCGCGCCGCGTATCGAGGCAAGCCCGAGTGCATGCGCTTCACTCCTGCCCAGGGCGTGGCGGGAGACAGTGCCGGGCGCGCCCCTGCCCCTGACGGATAAGGTGGGCGAGTGGATAGCCTTTGGCGATGCGCAGACCGGCCAGCTGGACAAGGCGAACGATCGCACGCTGTCATCGATCGAGATCGTTGAGAACTGCGAGAAGCGATACCGCGATGCGGTGGCCAGTGCCAAGCGGCCCTGGTGGAAGATTTTTTGAAAGGACGCGACGATGGCAACTCCGAGAGTAATGGCAACGGTGGGCACTACGTGGGCAGCGGTGGAAGGCGCGGCCGCAAGCGTGGCGGGCGTGACCTGGCAAAACGTAGGACAGGATGAAGCATTGATTGCGTTCACCACGGCAGCGCCGGTCGATGGTGCTACCGATGCCGTGCATCTGCTTAAGCGCGGTGACATGTTCTATGACAAAAATGGGTCAGCCAAAGTCTGGGCGCGCTCCATGACGCCGGTGGGGGCAAGGCTTTCTGCAACATCCGATGCCTGACCATGTTGGAAAGGTTGTTGGAAGGATGTTGGAAGGATCAGGGGTTTAGGCCGCTAAACCCCTGATTTTATTGGAGCGGGTGAAGGGAATCGAACCCTCGTATTCAGCTTGGGAAGCTGCTGCTCTACCATTGAGCTACACCCGCGCACGGCCATTTAAAGGCGCATGGTCCTGCCAGTGCGGACGGCTGCCCTCTGCCATGGTCAGGGGCTCTTCGTCAACCTCAAGGCGCTACCCAGAAAGCATTAGCCCAGATGGTATTGGCCCAGATGGTATTGGCCCAGACGGCATTTGGGCAACATCGAACGAACCGGATCGGATGTCCTGCGCGAACGGCGTATGGATAAGTGGCTAAATTCCAGCGATGCCGGGCAAGGCGTGCAACGTCGAGAGCATTTCGCACATGCAAACAAAGGCGTTGACGAACTTTTGACGCTTGTCCAGTCTTTCTCCGTCGCCGTTTTCGACTCAGGTCGATTGCGGCAAGCCTCTGGGGGAATATGCGACCATGAGCGTGGCCCAAACTGTTGAGCATGAACCCGCAGCCCGCACGGCATCTTTTGCCAATAAACGCCCGCTACGACGACATCTGTTCCAGTTTCTCGCGCTCACGGCCCTGCCCGCCACCATCGTGCTGGCGCAGGCCGCAAAGGAACCTCCACGCGATCCGTCGAACCCGGTCGAGACCGAAACCGGCATTCCTGTGAAAGACACGCTGGTCGTCGAAAAGTGCGGCACATGTCATACGGCAGATGCCAAGGGCAACCTCTCGCGCATATCCTGGGTGCGCACCACGCCTGAAGGCTGGGCGCAAGTGATCCGCCGCATGTCTGCACTCAATGGCCTGTCGCTGACGCCGGTTGAAGCGAAGGCAGTGATCCGGTCGCTTTCGGCCAGCCACGGCCTTGCGCCTGAAGAGGCCAAGCCGGTGTCCTACTTCGCCGAACACCGCATCATCAACGAAACCAACATCCCCAACGAAACGATCCGCCAGTCCTGTGCGGCGTGCCATGGCTTTGCCCAACCGCTGTCATGGAGGCGTTCGAAGGCGGAATGGAGCCTGCTGCGCAACCTGCACGTGGCGATGTATTCGCAGGCCGACGCGCAGTTCCGCAAGCCCGTGGAAGACCCGACGCAGCCGGTGCCCGCCAATGGAGCGCCCAAGCCGCTGCCGGTCGAAGTGGCGCTCGAATATATGAACAAGGTCGCGCCGCTGACCACGCCCGAATGGACCAAGTGGCAGGCACGCCAACAGTCGGCCAAACTGGGAGGCAAGTGGCTGATCAACGCCATGCTGCCCGGCAAGGGGCTTTACGTGGGCGAAATGGTCGTCACGCCAGCAGGGGCCGAAGATGACTATACCACGGCTATCACGCTGAAATCGCTGGCCGATGGCTCCACCCTCACCCGCAGTGGCAAGGCGCTGGTCTATACGGGCTATTCCTGGCGCGGCACGTCTTCCAGCGGCGCCAAGGGCACGCGCCCTGATGCTCCGGCGGACCACGAAACGCGTGAGACCATGCAGTTTGCGCCCGATCGCAAGTCTGCCGAAGGGCGCTGGTTCTGGGGCGAATACCTGGAGTTCGGCTTCAACGTAAAGCTGACCCGCGCTTCGGCTGAACCCACAGTCACCGCCGTGTGGCCCTATGCGCTGCAGGCCGGAAGCAAGGGCGCATCGCTCAAGTTGATCGGCGATGCCTTCCCGGCCGGGCTGAAGCCCTCGGACATCGATCTGGGCAAGGGCGTGACGGTGACCAATGTCGTCTCGGCCAGCCCGACCGAGGCGGTGCTGATGGTCGATGTGGTGGCAGACGCTGCGGTTGGCGCGCACGATGTGGGCATCGGCGGAACGGTGCTGGCCGCCGGCCTGCCGATCTTCAAGAAGGTTGATTACATCAAGGTCACGCCGGAAACCGCCATCGCCCGCCTTGGCGGCAGCGAAAAGCACACCCCCGGCCATGCCCAATTCGATGCCATCGGTTATGACGCCGGGATCGACGGCAAGCCCTATACCACTGACGACGTGGCGCTCGGCCCCATCGATGTGACCTGGGGCATGGAGGAACTGCAGACCGTCTATTACGACGATGACGTGAACTATGTCGGCAAGTTGAACCAGACTGCGCTGTTCACCCCTGCCATCGATGGGCCGAACCCCGAACGCAAATGGGGCCGCAACAATTATGGCGAAGTCTGGGTGGTGGCGACTGCGAAGAACGCCTTTGACTCGCTGGGCAAGCCTCTGAAAGGCAAGTCGTTCCTGCTCGTTACCGTACCTGCATACAAGCGCTGGGATCAGCCGGAGGTGGCCAAGTGACAACGACCCTTGCCCCCAAGTATCGCCGTGGTGACATCCACCTGTTCGAAGCCGAAGGCGCAGGGTTCGTCTACCTCGCTTCGGCTGGCGCGATCTTCGCGCTCGATGAAGGCGCGGCCAGTGTCATGGCCGTGCTGGGTGAGCGCCAGATGGCCTATGGCGAAATGGTAGCCGCGCTGATCGAGAAGGGCTATTCGCGCGCTGATGCCGAAGACCTGATCCGCGAATTGCGCGCGGTGCGCGGCATCGTTTCGGACGAGATCCGCGAAGCGCCGCTTGCTCCGCCTGCCCCGCCTGAGGATTATCCGCTGCAAGCGCTGGTGCTGAACGTCACCAACCAGTGCAATCTGGCCTGCACCTACTGCTACGAATTCGGCGCGGACAAGATCGCCACGCCTGCGGGCAAGCCGAAGTATATGACGCTGGAAACCGCCAAGACATCAGTCGATTTCCTGCTGAAAAGTTCAGGTGACCGCGAGGTGCCGCACATCACGTTCTTTGGCGGTGAAACGCTGATGAACTTCAAGCTGCTGCGCGATGTTGTGCTCTATGCCAACGAAGCAGCGGCGGCGGTGGGCAAGCGCATGACCTACAGCCTGACTACCAACGCCACACTGCTGACCGACGAGATCATCCAGTTCCTGTCCGATCAGGCGGTGGGCGTCACCGTATCGATGGACGGCCCGCCCGACCTGCAGGACAAGCGCCGCGTCTACAAGAACGGCAAAGGCTCCTACGCAGTGATGGAACCGCGCCTGCGCAAGCTGATCGCCGGGCACAAGACCCGCGCGATCACCGCACGAGTTACGCTGACCGAAGGCGTGACCGATGTGATCCGCATCTACCGCCACCTGAAAGACGATCTGGGCTTTCACGAAGTCGGCTTTGCGCCCGTCACCGACTCCGGCGAGCAGACCTACACGCTCGACAGCGATGGCATGGACACCGTGGTTTCGGCGTTCCACGAACTCGCCGCCGAGTGGCTGGCCTATGCGCTGCGGGGCGAGATGCACGGCTTTTCGAACGTGTCCGAGACGATAAGCGAGGTGATCCAGGGGACCAACAAATCGCATCCTTGCGGCGCGGGGCTTGGGTTGGTGGGTGTCAGTCCTTCGGGTGACATTTCGCCCTGCCACCGCTTCACCGATGCCGATACGCATGTGCTGGGCCACGTGACAACGGGCCTCGACAAGGAAAAGCGCACCGATTTTCTCACGCGCGGCCATGTTGGGGCAAAGTACGAATGCTCCACCTGCTGGGCGCGGCCGCTGTGTGCGGGCGGATGCCATCATGAGGCTTTCGTCCGCTATGGCGATACCGGCCACGCCAACCTGCATTACTGCGACTGGATCCGCGAATGGACCGAGGCCTGCCTGAAGATCTACGGCACCGTCGCCCAGCGCAATCCTGAATTTCTTGAACGCTTTGCTGCACGAAAGGGCTTGTCATGAAGCACCTGAAACCCCTGAACAAAAAAGCACTGCGGATCGAGGAAACGATTGCCTCGACCGAGGAAGACGTGATCGCGCTGCAAAAGCCGATGCACACGCCGATGGGCTGCTCGATCTCGTTCTCGCCGGGGTGGGAAGTGGATGCAGGCGGCGGCACGGCGGGTCTGTGCCAGCCGGCCGAGCGCGACATCTATGACTGCTACGTCACCTGCTTCTGGCCGGTGCAGGTGCCCGATCACGTCAATTATTCGCCCGACTGGGCCAGCAATTGCGCGACTGCGGCCAAGGACTGGCGCAGTCTCGACATCATCTTCCCGTAAGGCCGCCGCCTGCGTCCCTGTCCATCACCACCGGAAGACCCGCCCCATGAAGAAACTCGGTCTTGCTATAGCTGCTTGCGTTGTCGGGATCGCCCCGGCGCAGGCCTCCACGCTGTTCATGGGCTCCTACCCCGACAAGATGCTGGTGCTGGATGAGGCAACCGGTGCGGTGAAAGACCGGCTGACGCTGGCTTCGGGCCTGCCCACGTCGATGCGCATCTCGAACGATCAGAAGAAGATCTACGTCACCACGATCACCACCAGCGGGATCGAGGTGATCGACACGGCAACCAAGAAGGTCACCAATTCGTTCAGCCTGAACACGCCGACTGTGCGCTATCGCTTCAATGGCGGCGTGCCCGATCCTTCGGGCAAGTACTTCTATACGATGATGCAGAAGTTCGAGAAATTGCAGGACCGTTGGACGGTCAGTCCGCAAATGTTCGGCGTGATCGATTTGACCAAGAAGGCCGTAGTGCGCACCGCCAATGTGCCGGAAGAGGACGTCCGGGCCGGGGCCGGGCGCGGCAATTACATGATGTCGCTTGATGGGTCGACGATGTTCCTGATCCGCGACAAGGTGCTCGTGGTGGATACCGGTAGCCTGAGCGTGAAAGAACGGCTTGAAGTGTCCAAGCCCGAAGCCACCGGCATTGAAGGCGTCAGCTTCAGCGGCGGGGTGGAAACGCTGCGCAACCCGGCTGAGTACGTCTCGATGTTCACGGCGCAAGACCCCTATATCCGCAACAAGGTCTATGGCGTGGGCCGCTTCAATCTGGCGACCAAGGCGTTTGATTTCCGCCCGATTGGCCCCGCTCCGGTGGGTGGCGGGATGGCTGGCCTGCAAGTGTCAAAGGACATGAAGGAAGGCTGGACCGTCGTCACGCAGGAGAAGGTCGGCAACAAGCGCTGTGAATTCTGGCATCTCGATCTCACCACTAATCTGGTCAAGAACAAGGCCGAATTCCCCTGCCGCACGCGCTTCCAGTTCGGCATGTCGGGCGATGGCAAGATGCTGTACATCTATGGCGCCAGCTATGACATCGAGATGTATGATGCGCAGACGTTGCAGCACATCAAGACCATCGATCTGGGCAACGACACCACGGGCGCGGGGATGATCATCACCCAGTGAGCGCGCCAGCAATTCAGTTGAGGGGGCAGGGTGTCGCGGTGGCTACGGCTGCACACCTGATGCAACGGGCCGGGTTTGCGTTCACACGTGAACCCGGCCTTCGCCGTTCAGTGCCGGTGATCATGTTGAGCGATCCGGCACTGGCTTTGTTGCGTGACGTATTCGACAATCCTGTGCTGTTTGACGACAAGCCAAGGATCGACCGGCGCGTGGTGCGTTGGGGCAGCCCGGAAGCGGTGGAAATGCCGCATGGAGCGGTGGTTATTTCAGAGGACGACCTGAGCGATGTTCTTGATTTGTTTCCCCAGGGAAACACGTTGAAAGCAAACCACAAAATCCAACATTCCAATGATTTCAATGGTAGTTTTTCGGTCCACGCAATGCCACCGTTCCCGCAGGGGGAAACGCTGCGCTTCGGTGAGCGCCTTTCGTCGACGGCCCGTGTCACTCTGAAGAGCGATGTCACGCCCGCCACCTGCTGGATCGAGGCCTTGGATGCCGGCTGGCTGTTCCTGATCCCCGATGGGTTCGGGCAGGCGTGGTTGCTGGCCGTCGGTGGCGCACCGGAAATGTTGGCGCAGAACGCGCCGCTGATCGGCCCATTGATTAATGCACTTGAGCCTTCGGGTGGCCAGTTCGACACCAGCCCGCGCATGTTGGCGAAGCTGGCCGGGGATGGCTGGCTGGCTTGCGGCACAGCAGCCATCGCCTTTGATCCGATCTGCGGCGATGGCACCGCGCAGGCCGCGCGCGAAGGAATCTTGGCAGCAGGCGTGATCGCCGCACTGGCCCGTGGCGAGGAACCTGCCCTGCTTGCCACGCATTACCACTCGCTACTGCTGGCCTCGCTGCGGCGGCATTTGCAACTGTCCTTGCCGTTCTATGCCAATGGCGGTGCGGGTCGCTGGTGGCACGAACAATATGCGGCGGCGCGTGAAGGCTATGACCGCACCACTGCGCTGCTCAGCCGCTTGCCCGAACCGCGCTTTGCCCTGCACGGCTTCGATCTGATCCGGCGCGGACAAGCGGCTTGAACCCGCCCTCCAAGATTGCGCCCTGGAGCACATACGCACGGTTGTGGCCGTGGCTGCGGCCCTATGCCCCGCGTCTGGTGCTGGTCCTGCTCGGCAGCCTTGTCGCCACGGGGCTGACGCTGGCGCAGCCGTGGATTTCCAAGCTGATGATCGACGAAGCGCTGATGAAGCGCGACTGGGACATGCTGGTAAAGATCGCCGCGCTGATGGTGGGCGCAACGGTGGGTGGCTTTGCGGTCAATGCGCTCGTCTCCTACCGCTATGTCGGGCTTTCCGCGCAAATGCTGTTCGACATGCGGGTGGGCCTGTTGCGCCATCTACAGCGGCTGTCCCCGCGCTTTTACGGCAACTTCCGGCTGGGCGATCTGATGTCGCGGCTGAACAGCGACGTGTCCGATGTGCAGCGCGTGGCGGGCGATACGCTGCTTTCGGTGCTGAGCAATGTGCTGTTCTTTACAGGCTCCGTGGCGATGATGCTCTGGCTGGACTGGAAGCTGTTTCTGGTCGGCACGGTGCTGGTGCCGCTGGCGGTGGGCAGCTTTTTGCATTTCCAGCGCAAGATGACCGACCTGACCCGCCAGATGCGCGAAAGCGGGGCGGACATCGGCAGCCTGCTGGCCGATACGATCATCGGCATGCGCACGGTCAATGCACTGGGGGCCGAGGCGCATGAGGCAGAGCGTTTCGGCAAGGCCAATGGCGGGTTCGTGGCGACGATGCTCAAGATGCAGACCGTCTCGTTCCTGACCGGCGCCTTGCCCGGCACGATCGTGACCGCATCGAGCGCGGCGGTTATCCTCTATGGCGGCAAGCAGATCATCGATGGCACGATGACCATCGGCGCGCTGGTGGCGTTCATCACCTATCACGGGCGGCTGCTGGCCCCGGTTCAGGCGCTGATGGGGCTGACCGCCAGCCTTGCGATGGCGCGCGTGGCATTGGCGCGGATTTTCGAGCTGTTCGATACTGCGCCCGAGGTGGTTGAAGCCACGGCTCCTTGGCCGCTGCCGGTCGTAACGCGCGAGATACGGCTGGAAAACGTGACGATGCATCACGGGCGCGAACCGGTCCTGCAAGGCGCAAGCCTGACCATCCCGGCGGGCTCGCTGACCGCGATCATCGGGCCATCGGGCGCGGGCAAATCGACGCTGGCCGATCTGCTCGTGCGCTTCCTTGATCCGGTGGAGGGCCGCGTGACCATTGATGGCGTGGATCTGCGCGAACTATCGCTCGTTGATCTGCGCGCGCGGGTGCTGCTGGTGGATCAGGCACCGTTTCTGTTCAACGCCAGCATCGCGCAAAATATCGCCTTTGCGCAGCCAGAGGCGACGGACGCGACCATTGCGGCAGCCGCCAGCGCGGCGGGGCTGGATGGGCTGATTACGCGCCTGCCCGAAGGCTATGCCACCCGCACCGGAGAGCGTGGCCTGGCGCTGTCTGCGGGCGAGCGACACCGCATCGCCATCGCCCGCGCGCTGCTGCGCCGGCCCGATGTGCTGATCCTTGACGAGCCGACCGCCGCGCTGGACGAGGCGACCGAGCAACTGGTCGCCAAAGGCCTGCGCACGGCCCTGCCCCATGCCACGCTGATCGTGATCACGCACAAGCCAGCGCTTGCCGATATGGCCGATCATGTGATCCGGCTGGAGCATGGGCGCGCGCGGATCGACCCGCAGGTTTCTGCCCATGGTTAAACGCCCAATGCCTAAGCGGATTGCGGTGATCGACAGCGGGGTTCATCCCACTCACCCGCATATCCATGCCCCGCGGCTCTTGCCGGGGCTATCCGTGCTGGCCGATGGCACGGTGCTGCGCGATCCTGCCGAAAGCCTCGACAAGCTGGGCCATGGCACGGCGGTGACAGCGGCGATTCAGGAACTTGCGCCCGAAGCTGATATTCTGCCGATCCGCGTATTCCGCGAGGGCTTGCGCGCATCGGCCCGCGCGCTGGCAACCGGCATCCGGCAGGCACTGGAAGCGCGCTGCGATCTGATCAACCTCAGCCTTGGCACCACCAACCCGGCCCACGCCGCTGTCTTTGCCGCACTGGCGCAAGAAGCGGCAGAGCAGGGCGCGCTGATCGTGGCGGCATTCGAGACAGAGGGTGTGCCGTGCTGGCCGGGGTGCCTGCCACACGTGCTGGGCGTGGGGCTGGACTGGGACCTGCCGCGCGGGACACTCACCGCCCGCTCAGACCCCAATGCAAATTGGCGCATGGTCATAGCATCGGGCTATCCCCGCCCTATTCCCGGCGTGGAGCAACGCCGCAATCTCTATGGCGTAAGCTTTGCCGTAGCGCAGGCAACCGGGTGGATTGCCGTGCGCAAACAGTTGAAAACGCGGGCAGATGTTTTCGCAGCGCAGGAACTTTGCGCTGAATTGTAACCCGCAACTGCCACAACAGAGGCAATACTTCGCACAAACGGCCAGATTGATTTCGCCAATCAGAAGGCAGCATGCTAGCTAAGGCAAACGCGGTTACCAACAGGGGAAGTCGTTGGCGCAGCAAAAGACACAGATTGTGGTGGTGGGCGGCGGTGCCGGCGGGCTGGAACTGGTGCGCAAGCTGGGCGCAAAGTTTGGGCGCAAGCAGCACGACATCATCCTGATCGACCGCAATCTGACGCACATCTGGAAGCCACTGCTGCATGAAGTGGCCGCCGGATCGCTCGACGCCAATCTGGACGAGGTGGGCTATGGCGGGCATGCAGTGCGCTGGGGCTATCGCTTTTTCAACGGCAGCATCGAAAGCATCGATCGCACCGCCCGCACTATCACCACTGCGCCTTTGCATGATGAACATGGCGAGGAAGTTATTGGCCGCCATACCATCCGCTATGACTATCTGGTGCTGGCCATCGGCGGCATTTCCAACGATTTCGGCGTGCCGGGTGTGCGCGAACATGCGATGTTTCTGGAAGACCGGCCACAGGCAGACCGGTTCCGCCAAAAGCTGCTGAACGCCTGCCTGCGCACCAATCATGCGCACCAGACTGGCGATGCCGATGCCTGCGTGCGGGTGAGCATTGTCGGCGGTGGGGCGACCGGGGTGGAACTGGCGGCCGAACTTTACAATGCGGCCAAAGCCTTGCGCCATTATGGGCTGGAGGTGTTTGACGAAACCAAGCTGCAGGTCTCGCTAATCGAAGCAGGCCCGCGCATTCTGCCCGCGCTGGATGAGACGCTGGCGATGAAGGCCAAGCAGGAGCTGGAAAATCTGGGCGTCCATGTGCTCGACAACACGCAAGTGACGCGGCTGGAAGATCGCGCGGTCCACACTGGCAGCGGTGCGGTGATCGAGGCCGATTTGATCGTGTGGGCGGCAGGCGTAAAGGGCGCGGACGAAATCACGACAATGAGCGATCTGGAGCTGGCGCGCGGCAACAAGATCGTGGTGCGGCCCACGCTGCAGACTGTGACCGATGACCGCATCTACGCTCTGGGCGATTGCGCATCGTGCATGTTGCCGGGCCGAGAACAGCCGATCCCGCCGCGCGCGCAATCGGCGCATCAAATGGCCAGCCTGATCTTTGCCAATCTGGTCCGCGCGCAAGAGGGCAAGCCTCTGAAAGATTTCGTCTATCAGGATCACGGCTCGCTGGTTTCGCTCAGCCGCTTTTCCACCGTGGGCAGCCTGATGGGCAATCTGGTGGGCGGCCGGATGCGCGTGGACGGCTGGATTGCGCGGACGGTCTATGTCTCGCTCTATCGCATGCATCTGATCGCCATCCACGGATGGTGGCGCGGGGTTGGTCTGATCATGCTGGGGCATGTGAACCAGATCGTACGCCCGAAATTGAAGCTGCATTGATCGGATAGCAACGCCGATTGGCCTGCGTCTTTTAACGTACACAATTTGCGTAGGCCCGGGACTAGGCTTTGGCCATGATCCAGCAGGTCCGCAGTCCCATCCCGCCACAGGCCTTGGCCGAGGCCGAAGCGTTGCTGGACAAGCAGCCGCATCTGGCGCTGGGCAAGGCCGAGGCGATGTTGCGGGTGGCACCGGCCTTCCCTCCGGCAGAGTTTCTGGCAGCGCGAGCCTTGCGGCGCATGGGCAAGGGGCGGCAGGCACTGAGCAAGCTGGATGGACTTGCCCGCAGCGGAGGGCGCGTGCCCGCCGTGTTGTGGGAATTGGCCCAAGTTGCCAGCGAGTTGGGTGATACGCCGCGCGCGATTGCCGCGCTTGAAGCGCTGACGCAGATGCAGCCGATGGTGGCTTCGGGCTGGTTCCTGCTGGCGCGACAATTGCGCAAGGCAAAGCGGGAACAGGATGCCTGGCGGGCCGATCTTTCCGGCGTCCATGCCTCATCGCGCGACAAGGAATTGCTGCAGGCGGCGGTTGCGGTGAACGAGGGCAATCTGGACGCGGCGGAGGCCATGCTGGCCGCGCGGCTGGTCCGACACGCCGATGATGCCCCTGCCCTGCGGCTCTATGGCGAGATCGCTTGGCGGCGCGGGGAGATGACGCCCGCGCTAGAGCGGGTGGAAAAGGCCGTCGCGCTGGCCCCCGGTTTTGATCTGGCGCGCGATTTCCTGATCCGGTTGCTGTTGCAGACCAACCGTCTGCCCGAGGCGCTGGCGCATGCTGAAATGCTGGTGCAATCGCCGATCCCTTCACCGGGGCACAAGCTGATCCTGGCATCAGTGTTGGTGCGGCTGGGGCATCAGGAGCGCGCGGCGGGGCTTTACCGGGAATTGCTGGCTGAGAAACCTGACGAGGCGCAAGTCTGGCAAAATCTGGGCCACGTCCTGAAAACGCTGGGCGAACAGGCCGAAGCAGTCGAGGCCTATCGCGCCGCCGTTTCGCGGCAGGCCACGATGGGGGAAGCGTGGTGGAGCCTTGCCAATCTGAAGACCGTAAAGCTGGGGCCGGACGACATCGCCGCGATGGAAGCGGCGCTGGCCACGCTCGATCCTGAGGACGAGGCGCGCCGCGAGGACGTGTTCCACCTGCACTTCTCGCTGGGCAAGGCGCTGGAGGATGCCAAGCGCCATGAAGCTTCTTTTGCGCATTATGCCAAGGGCAATGCCCTGCGCCGCACGATGATCCGGCATGAAGCGGGTGCGTTTTCCGCTGAAGTGGAGGCTGCCCAAGCGACGTTTACAGCGGCCTTCATCGCGCAGATGGGGGATGGCGGGTGCCCTGCCCCGGATCCGATCTTCGTGGTGGGCCTGCCGCGTTCGGGCTCCACGCTGGTAGAGCAGATTCTGGCCAGCCATTCGGCCATCGAAGGCACGATGGAACTGCCCGAGATGATGATGATCGCCGCACGGCTGCAATCGCGTGTGGACGAGGGCGAATTTCCCGATTTCCGCAGCATGATCGCGGCGCTTTCACCCGCTGATCGCACGCGGCTGGGCGAGGAATATATCGAACGTACGCGCGTGCATCGGCAGACTGACAGGCCGCTGTTCATAGACAAGATGCCCAACAATTGGCAGCACGTGGGCCTGATCCACCTGATCCTGCCCAATGCCAAGATCGTGGACGCGCGGCGGCACCCGCTATCGTGCTGCTTTTCGGGCTGGAAACAGCACTTCGCGCGCGGGCAGACGTTCACTTATGATCTGGCCGATATCGGGCAGTATTACCGCGACTACGCGGGGATGATGGCCGCATGGGATGCACAGATGCCGGGCACCGTGCATCGCGTGATCTATGAACGGATGGTCGCCGATACCGAAGCCGAAGTGCGGGGCGTGCTGGATTATCTGGGCCTGCCGTTTGAACCGGCCTGCCTTGAATTCTACAACAATGACCGCGCGGTGCGCACCGCGAGTTCCGAACAGGTGCGCCAGCCGATCTTCAAGGATGGGCTGGAGGCGTGGAAGCCTTATGAGCCGTGGCTGGGGCCGCTGAAGGAAGCGCTGGGGCTGGTGCTGGAAAGTTATCCGGACGCGCCTGCGGGGTGAAGTTATCCCCACACCAGCTTTCGACGGCGCCCCCGGGAAGGCGGGGGGCTCAGGCGGTTTACACTACCCTTCAGTAACACCACCGAGGCCCCCGCCTGCGCGGGGGAGCAGGGATTTTGAGATCAAATCGGTGCCCCACAAAAAATGGCCCCCACGGTTTCCCGTGGAGGCCAGTAGGTACTCGCAGGATAAACTCAGTAGCGCTGGCCCCAGCGGATGCCGAAAAATTGCGGCTTGATGATGAATGTACGAGCCGAACCCGAGCAGAAATCGATCGAGCAGAACGTGTTCTTGGTCAGCTCGCCGCGCTTGTCGAAAGCGTTCTGGATAAACAGGTCGAGCGTCCAGTTCTCTTTCCTCACGCCTGCGGAAAAGTCGAAGCTGACAAAGCCCGCAGTGTTGCCGAACAGTGCGTTCTGATCGACGTTAAGGTCCTGCGTGGCTCCGGTCTGGTACAGCGCAGCACCCTGAACATAGAACCGCGCATCGCCCCAATCGCCGTCATAGCGCACTGACGTGGTGCCTTTGAACTTGGGCTGGCGTGGCAGGCGGGTGCCCTTGGCTGCTGCAACCGACGGGGTTTGGCCATTGGTGTTAGGAACGGGCGTACCCACTGCGCACGTGGCGAGCTGAGCAATGGTTTCGTTGGTGCGATCAGCCACGAAGTTGCAGAAATCTTCCTTCAGCTTGCCATCGTTGAATGCGCCCGAGCTGGAAATGGTGATCTGGCCCAGCTTCAGGTCAGCATCGTATTCGATACCTTTGACCTCTGCCTTGCCCGCATTGCCGGTATAGCCCGCACCCTGCGCACCGGCGACGACCACGCCGTACTGGATATTGTTCCACTTTTCCAAATAGATTGCGGCGTTGAATCGGAAGATGTTGTTCCACGTGCCCTTGAAGCCAAGTTCGAAGTTCGTCAGTTCTTCAGACTTGAACGGCGGTGCCGCAACGATCACGCTGGGTAGGGTTTCGGTTGCGCGGATGCGCAGTGGGCGGTTGTAACCACCAGGACGGAAGCCGGTGGAGTAGTTGGCGTAAATCATTTTATCGGGCTGGAATTGCCAGTTGAGCGCAACCTTGTGCGTTTGGCCATCTTCGCGATACCGGCCAATGCTCTGTGGATCGAGCCGGTTGATGTTACGGCATTGCAGCCGTTCCGCAGGAAGTGGAAGCGGGCACCCTTCAACCCCGGGAGTGGGCAGGAAGATCGATGGCGCATTCTGGGCTGATGCTGCAACACCAGCAAACCCGGTCACGTCATAACGCGTCCAAAAGTAGCGAATACCACCGGTCAGCTTGAGTTCGGGAGTGATGTCGTAGTGCCCTTCGGCGAATACTGCGTAGTCTTTCCAGTGGTTGGTCTGCTCAGTCAGGTAGAATGCATCGCGCTTGACCGCCGGAGAGCCCAAGATCATCGTCCCCAGAGGATTGCCTGCGGCATTGATCACGTTCTCGGTGTCGAAAAACGGGTTGCCGTCATCGTCGAAGTCTATGGCGTAGCGAGCCGGAACGCCCAGCAATCCGCCCGGAACGTCGCCGCCGCCGCCCTGTGTATAGCCTACGATGTTGGCGAGACCATGGATGCCGTAGTCGTTATTGGATTCGTTCGTCTGGTGGTGGAGGAAGCCACCGATGGTGACATCAAACGGCCACGATTTGGGCGTCGACAGACGAAGCTCCTGCGTGAACTTCTTTTCATTGCGCAGGCCGCTGTAGAACTGCGTCGGGTTCAGGAAGTTGGTGCATTTTTGCGCCGCGCCCGAACCGGTGCAGCCGCCTCTATCGAAGAACTGCAGGTAGCTTTCATAACCTGCGCCAAAACCGTCATACGTGACGGTATAATACGTGTAGTCGTTGAGCAGCTTGGTCTGGCGCTGATAGTAGCCGGTTGCCGAAACGATGTCCCAGTCACCAATGTGGCCGTGAATGCTGAGCGCGGCCTGGTAGAACTTGTCGTCCTGACTGGTCTTGTCGTAGTCATGGACCTGAAGATCGCCTACGCGCTTGTCGTACCCGAAATAGCCATCGACAATCTGTTTTTGTGCAGTGATCTGGGGTGATATCTCCCAGCCGTCAAAGGGCTGCCATAGCACTTGCAGGCGGCCACCGTAACCTTCGACCGTGTTGTAATCATCCTGCGCCAAATCGGAATTGTCGAGCGTGAAGGTGGTGAGCGGGTTGTTGTCACCCAGCGTGAGCGTGGACGGGCGCCCATCGTTGAACCGGCCGTTGTTGGGCGTGTTGTCGATGTAGCCGCCATCCTTGCGGTAAAAGCCCATCGCGCGCACCGCCAGCGTATCGGTGATCGGCACGTTGATAAAGCTTTGGTACTGGCCGCCGAAATCGCCCTTGCCGTACTTGTTCACTTCGGCATCATAACCGAACTCGAACTTGTCGGTTTTGGGCTTTTGCGTGATGAAGCGGATCGTGCCAGCCAATGAACCTGCGCCATAGAGCGTGCCTTGTGGGCCAGACAGGGCCTCGATGCGTTCAAGGTCATAGGCCTGAATATCGGGCAGGCCGGTGCCGGTGATCGGAATATCGTCGATGTAGTAGCCCACCGATTCACGCGCACCGCCTGCTGGCACAATGCCGCGGAAATAGGGCGTATTGCGGCCCGGGCCGATGCCGGCAAAGGTAACCGACGGCAAAAGCGCGGCGAAATCCGTCAAGCCCTTGACCTGACGCTGGCCGAGCATGTCCGCGCTCAAAGCCTGCATCGAGATCGGCACCTTCTGGATCGAAGTGGCCGTGCGCGTGGCGGTGACCACGATTTCGCCAAGGCCTTGGTCTTCACCGGCCTGCGGCTCTGCGGCGGGGGCCATGGCTTCCTGCGGTTCTTCAGCAGCACGCACTGCAAGCGGCAGGGCCGTGGTGGAGAGGATGGTAGTGGCTGCCAGGATTCTCATGGCGCGTGACCGGACCCGGATGTCTTTTCTCATAGTGGATCAACCCCCTGTTGGTGCTTCTGGCGTTCCCGCCCTCCCGTGGCATTGCTCTCCCACAGTCAGTGGCGCTGGCCAATTTGCTGCAATGCAGCATGCCCGGATTGCCGCGCAAAGCGATCCGGCTGGAAAAGGCATGACTTCTCCGTCGCCAGAAGACAGAAGCGTCTCCGGCCCCGCCACGCTGGCGCAGCGGTGTTCACGTGCTTGACATTACCCCTTCAACGGGCGCGGCCTTTTGGCCATTCCATGACGCCCGTCCGGGATTGATAATGCTGCAGGGCAATATGGAGTCAACGCCCTTTTACAAACCCGCAACACCCTTTTTTGACAAGTGACCAGCATTCAGGCTGCCGAAAACGCAAAAACGGCGCCTGGATCGCTCCAGACGCCGCTACTGCGTTTAAGGGCAGGACTGTTTAGGGGCTGTACTGTCCTACCAGTTGCCGGTGTTCGCCATGCTCGCCCACGGTTCTTGCGGCGGCAGATGGCCATCCTGCAACAGTTCGACCGAGATGCCATCGGGTGATTTGACGAAGGCCATGTGGCCATCGCGCGGGGGGCGGTGGACGATGTGCCCTGCGTCGATGATGCGCTGGCACGTTTCGTAGATGTTATCGACGCGATAGGCCAAGTGGCCGAAATTGCGCCCGCCGGTGTACACTTCGGCAGGCGAGCCATCTTCGGGTGGCCAGTTGTAGGTCAATTCCACTTCGGCCACGCCTTCCTGACCGGGAGCGGCAAGGAAGATCAGTGTGAAGCGGCCCTGCTCGCTGGAAAAACGGCGCACCTCTTTCAGGCCCACCAGTTCGAAAAATGCGATGGTCGCATCCGGGTCGGTCACCCGGATCATGGTATGGAGAAACTTCGTCACGGCAGGAACCTCTTCGTTCAAAAACGGTTCATCGATAGAATTGCACACCTTGGCGCACCGCTAAAATGCGCGGTGCATGGGAGATCACGATGCAGGCCGAAGATAGGGATAATGATGACCAGACCCAAGGCGGCATGAGGCGTTTTGTTCCGCAGGGCGGAAGAGCGCTGCTGCCTGCCGTGATCCTGACCGTGGGGCTGGTGATCGGCAGTTGGTTCATCGGCGATGGGTTCCGCCGTGCCAAAGTGGCGGACCGATCGGTTACCGTGCGCGGGCTGGCAGAGCGCGAAGTAACGGCAGACCTTGCCACGTGGACGCTGGCCTATTCCGCCACCGCACCCGATATGGCCAGCGCGCAGGCCAGTGTTGATCGCGACAGCCAATCCATCCGCACGTTCTTTGGTGAGTTGGGCTTTCCGGCAGAAGCGCTGCAGCCAACCGGTGTGAATGTGCAAAGCTTCAACAACAACGGCGTGATCAGCTTTACCGTGCGCCAGCGCATGACATTGCGCACCACAGATGTGGACCGTGCGCAAAAGGCGGTAAAGCGGCAGTTCGACCTCGTCCGGCGCGGTGTGATGCTGGAGGAAGGATCGGGCATGGCCTATACCTTCACCAAGCTGAACGCGATCAAGCCCGAAATGGTGGCCGCTGCCACCAAGGATGCGCGATCAGCCGCAGAGCAGTTTGCCCGCGATAGCGGCGCATCGGTGGATGGAATCAAGACTGCCAGCCAGGGCTATTTCGAAATTACGGCGCGCGATGGCGATGGCGGCGGCTGGGGCGTTTCGGACAGCCCTTACAAGAAGGTGCGGGTGGTAACGACCATCGATTTCTATCTGCGATAGGTATTCGCGCGGAACCAGCCAGAAAGGCGGCGGTTGTTGCATCGCGTGCAACTTGGCCCCATATCGCGCCGGTACGAGGCATCATGTTAAACAAACTGCGTTCCCTGTTCACTTCTAGTGCGGAAATTCCGGCAGAAGCGCCCGCTGTGATCGTCCGTGCGCCCGATGGGCAGCGCGTATATGCCGTAGGGGACATTCACGGACGGCTGGACCTGCTTGATCTGCTGCTGCAGCGGATCGAGGACGACGATGCCAGCCGTGGCCCGGCAGAGACGACGCTCATCCTGCTGGGCGACCTGATAGATCGGGGACCCGATAGCCGCGCGGTTGTGGATCGCGTGATGCAGCTTGTACAGACCGGCAAGGTCCGCGTGCTGGCGGGCAATCACGAAGAAATGCTGCTTGTCAGCATGCAGAGCGAAGAAGCGCTGCGCCATTTCCTGCGCCATGGCGGCAAGGAAACGCTGTTCAGCTATGGCCTGAAGCCCGAGGAATACAGCCGATCCACGCTGGAAGACCTGAGCGAACGCATGGCCGAGCTGGTGCCAGCAGAACACGTGGCGTTCTTCAACGCGATGGAAGACCGGATCGTGATAGGCGATTATCTTTTCGTCCATGCCGGCATCCGACCCGGCGTGCCGATCGAGGAGCAGAGCCGATCCGATCTGCGCTGGATCCGTCAGGAATTTTTGCAGCATGACCAATGGCATGGCCATATGGTTGTGCATGGGCACACCATCACGGAAGAGCCCGATATTCTGCCCAACCGCATCGGCATTGATACCGGCGCATATGCCACTGGCCGGTTGACCGCGCTGGGCATCGAAGGGGAAGACCGCTGGTTTCTTTCTGCCGAGATTGCCCCCGAAAGGCGCGAAGCGGCCTGAAGCGGCTGGGCGGATGAAAAAGGGTGGGGACACCTTCGCTACTGCAGCAATTTTTGCTGATCGTTGCCAATTTGCAACTCTTGTCGTTTTATTAGACAATGCTCCGTCGTTGTGAAATTTTGCAACACGTTGATGCTGCCCCACGTAACTCTGTTTCATGCTTGGTAGAGCGCGTGTCTTCCAGCCGCCATATCGTCATTCCAATGTCATATCAGAGCGGTTTGGAGCGGAAAGACGGGTGCTTATGAGCCGTTGGCAACTGACCGGACTGAGGTGATTCTCGCAAATCATGCTCCGGGCCAGGCTACGCCAGCGGCGCGGACATCACCCGCGCCAAAACCGCGCCATTCGGTGCAGTAACGGGGTCAAGAAATGAAAATGAAGCTTCTGGTCGCTGCGTCGACCTTCGCCATCGGCAGCGTTGCCCTTTCGGGAACCGCCTTCGCCCAGTCCACCGGCCAGATCGACTTTGATGAAACCATCATCGTTTCGGGCAAGGTCACGCGCTCTGTCGGTGGTATTGAAACGCCCGACACCAGCCGCGCCAAGCAGGTGCTGGATCAGGCCATCATCGGCCGTCAGGCTCCTGGCCAGACCGTCAACGACATCATTAACCTGGTCCCCGGCGTCAGCTTCCAGAACAACGACCCGTTCGGTTCGGCTGGCGGTACGCTGACCATCCGTGGCTTCGATGCCAGCCGCATTTCGCAGACGTTTGATGGTCTGCCGCTGAACGATACCGGCAACTATGCGCTCTATTCGAACCAGCAGCTTGACCCTGAACTGATCGAGCAGGTCAACGTCAACCTCGGCTCGACCGATGTTGACAGCCCCACGGCCGCTGCAACCGGTTCGACCGTGAACTACCGCACGCGCAAGCCGGGTGAAGAGTTTGGCGTCCGCATGGTCGGTTCGGCCGGTCGGTTCAACTTCCTGCGCGTGTTCGGCATGGTCGATACTGGCGTGCTGACACCTTCGGGCCTGCGCGCATTCATCGCCGCCAGCTCTGCCACCAACGACACGATCTTTGGCGGTATCGGCGAAATCAACAAGAAGCAGATCAACGCCCGTATCTATCAGCCGCTGGGCGACAATGGCGATTTCATCTCGCTCGCCGCGCACTACAACCAGAACCGCAACAACTTCTTCGGTTCGCAAAGCCTGCGCAGCGCCTCGTTCCCAGATACCAAGGCCGAGCGTGACATCCCCGTCGCGCGCTGCACGATCGCTGCACCCGTCGCTGGCGCTGTTGATCCTGCCACCAGCTGCGGTTCGGCCTTCGATTATCGCTTCAACCCTTCGAACACCGGCAACATCCGCCTGAACTCGCGCTTTACGCTGGCAGATGGTCTGGTGCTGACGATCGATCCCAGCGTGCAGTACACGAAGGCCAATGGCGGTGGCACACTGCTGGCCAGCGAAGGTCGCACTCCAACGAACCTTGTGCCAAACTTGGTGGGCTTCATTCAGGGTTCGAGCGGAGTTGCCAACTACTTCGCCGGGCAAGACATCAACGGCGATGGCGATACGCTCGACACCGTCCGCGTTCACAGCCCCAGCCAGACGGAAACGTGGCGTCTTGGCGTGATTTCATCGTTGCGTTACGACATCGATGAAAACAACGTTGTCCGTCTATCCTACTCGTATGACCGTGGCCGTCACCGTCAGACCGGCGAAGCAGGCCTGCTTGCAATCAACGGCTTTGGCGCTGATTTCTTCCCGGTAGACAACCCGCTGCTGGCCAGCGATGGCACCTCGCTGCAGAAGCGTAACCGCCTGTCCTATGCGATCCTGCATCAGGTTTCGGGCGAATATCGCGGCACCTTTGGTGATCTGACCGCAACGGTTGGCGTGCGTATGCCGTTCTTCCGCCGCAATCTGACGAACTACTGCTTTGCCACCAGCGCGGCTGGCAATGTGGCCTGCTTTGGCACTGATGCTGCAAACACCACCTATAACGCCGCTACGCTGTTTGAGGCACCGCAGCAGCGTGTATTCAACTACAACAAGCCGCTGCCGAACGTTGGCTTCACCTATCGCGTGGGTGGCGATACCAGCATCTTCGGCAACTATTCGCAGGGTCTGCAGGTTCCGGGCACCGACAACCTGTACAACTCGTTCTTCTTCGCGCGCGATCGTGCCGAAGCGAAGCCCGATCCAGAAACCACGCATAACTTCGACCTTGGTATGCGCGTGCGCTCGGGCCGGGTGCAGGCACAGGCTTCGGCCTGGTACACGATCTACAACAACCGTCTGGCTTCGGCCTTCGACGTGGATCTTGATGCCACCATCTTCCGCAACCTTGGCCGCGTGGACAAGTATGGCCTTGATGGTTCGGTCTCGTACATGCCGGTCGATGAGCTCAGCATTTACGTGTTCGGTTCATACCTTTGGTCGAAGATCAAGAACAACGTTGTTGTCAGCGAAACGACGGTCAACGGCGTTTCCACCCCGGTCTTTGCACAGACGGCTGGCAAGCGTGAAGGCGGCGCACCGGTCTATACCTTCGGCACGCGCGTTCAGGGCAACCTTGGCCCGCTCTCGCTCGGCGCACAGGCCAAGCGCACGGGTCCGCGTTTCGTGAACGACCAGAACCTGCCGGTCGTGACCAACGCGGGTGCGCTGGTCTATCCGAACAAGACCCCGGCCTACACGCTGGTCGACTTGGATGCCCGTCTCAGCCTGGAATTCCTGGGTCTGAACGAAAACACGTTCTTCCAGCTGAACGTTTCGAACCTGTTCGACGAAGTCTATGTCGGCGGCTTCAACGGCGCGGCCACTTCGCTGACCAGCGTGCCGTTCGCCCAGGTTGGCGCACCACGCACGGTCATCGGCACGATCAGCGTCGGCTTCTGATCACCGCCAGAAGGCTGAATACAAAAAGGCGCGGGAGGGGTAACCTTCCCGCGCTTTTTTGCGATTTCAGTTCAACGATAAACGCAGGAATCGAGCGCTTCGTTCTTTACCACGCTAACGCGGCGGGCGATGACATTGCCGTGGCGGCGTGTGAAGCCGCCTGCACCTTTGACTTCGCGCTTTTTGGGCAGTGGAAGGACAGCGGCGATGCGCGCCGCTTCAACCGCGCTCAGCTTGCGGGCGCTTTTGCCGTAATAGCGCTGCGCGCCTGCCTCCACGCCATAGGTGCCAATCCCGGTTTCGGCGACGTTGAGATAGACTTCCATGATCCGGCGCTTGCCCCAGATCGTTTCGATCAGCACGGTGTACCACGCCTCCAGCCCTTTGCGGACATAGCCGCCGCCTTGCCAGAGAAATACGTTCTTGGCGGTCTGCTGGCTGATGGTTGATCCGCCTCGAATGCGTCCGCCCTTCTGGTTGCGCTTGAAGGCCTGCATCATCGCGGCATGATCAAAGCCGTTGTGCAAGCAGAACTTGCCGTCCTCACCCGATATCACGGCATCGACCATGTCGCGGTCGATATCCTCCAGCGGCGTCCAGTCCTTGGTCACCGGGTTTTCGTCCATCAGCATGGTCAGCGTGGTTGGCACCGGCACGAACTTGTAGATCACCACCTGCGCCACCGAAAGGAACAGGAATGCCGCGATCAGCCGGACGACGATCCAGCCAAAGCGGTGCGCGGGCCTTGGCGCGCGCGCGGCGGCCTGACGGGGGTTCTTGAGATCTTCCAACATGCGCCTTCAACGCTATCCGCCAACAGGCCCGTCTGGCAATCGCCTTGATGGCAAGACTTCAAGCGGTCTGCGAATAGCGATGAAGGCGGTCTTCCAGTCGCGCAACCGAGGGCACCAAAATGCGCCGCCCTTCGCGCGCCAGCAGGCCTTCGCGCACCAGCAGCGCAAACTCGCGCGTTACCGTTTCGCGGTTGGTGCCGATGCGCGCTGCTAGTTCCGCTTGCGTAGGTATCCGCGCGATGCAGGCAGAGCCATCGGGCTGAGGATCACCGGCCAGACGCAGCAATTCAGCCTGAAGCCGCGGGCCGACACCCATGGTGGACAGTTCATAGATGCGGTTGGTCAGGTAACGCACCTGATGCGCCAAATAGCGGGCGAGCCACAAGGATAGCACGGGTTCGCTTTCAATCAGTTCGACAAAGGTGGTGCCGGGAAGCACCAGCAGCGTGCTGTTTTCCACCGCCACCACATCGGCTGAGCGGGGTTGCCCATCGATCGCGGCCAGTTCGCCGAACATCTCCCCCGGCCCGATTAGCCGCAACACTGTTTCGCGCCCCTGAGCCGATACCAGCGACACGCTGACACTGCCTTCTAGCACGATATACACATCGTTGGCCGGAAGACCGACGGCGAGCAGGACGTGACCCTTGCGCACGCGCACCGTACGGCCCTTGCGTGCCAGCACTTCGCGCACATTGTCCGGGACTGACAGATACGATTTCGGCACAGTTATTGTCCGTTTCCGAAGCATTTCGCGCACTCGCTTACCGAATGTGCCAAGAATCACAAGCGCAAGGTGCGCTGGCCAACCGCATGGCCGGGGAAAGAGGGGCAAGGTTTAAAGCCTGCCTTCCCCCGCGCAGCTTTGAGCGCGCCACACCCCGCCGAGGCTATGCTGCGTTATCTGCTCTGGAAAGCCGGACCCGGTCCGATCGATATCGAGTTCAAGCGTCTTGGCGATGCCGTGCTGCGCCCATCGGTTTCGATCGTCACTCCGGTCGGCTCGACAGCTGTGCCCCGGCTGGACGAGATGGACATCGCCCGCTTCAGCCTTGACGACGAACAGGTGGCGCGCCTGCTGAGCGCGCGCGAGGAACTGCGCCCGCCGTGTCTGGTGGTGCAGTGCGATGCCTTTATCGCGATGGCTTCGCGCCGCCGCCGCTGGGGCTGGTCAATCCGTCTTTCGCGCGCAGGCGTGCCATTGCAAGGGTTCCACCTTGATGGCAGGCCGCTTGCGCAATGCCGCAACGGCTTTACCCGCGCCCGGTTGCACAGCATGTGCGAGAGGTCCGGCATGGGCCACGGGCATGACATCATCGGCCTGTGCTGAGACCATGGACGGCCTGATCCTTGATGCGGATTTGGCTGCAAACACGGTCCCGGAACTGAACACCTTTTTGGCATTGCACCATTTTTCGTTGCGAATGTTGCTACAACCTGAATACGTGGGAATGCCGGGGGGTAAGCTGCGGGATTCGCCGCGCCCGGCACCGGGGTGCAACAACAGATCGTGCGGGTGGCAGGCAGCGAAATTGGTGGGGACAGGCGCGTTAAGGCTGCGCCTGGGGCCGAAAGGGGCGGCGGCATGCCTGCCGACCTTGAATCAATCCGATTTGCCACGATTCTGTTCGCCGATATCGTGGGGTCCACGCGCCTGCTGCGCGCGCTTGATCCTGATGATGCACGCGATCTGCTGGATCAATCCATCGCGCTTATCCAGCAAGGTATTCACGCCTTTGGCGGCTTCGTCGTCCGAATACAGGGCGATGGCGTGATGGCCGTTTTCGGGGTGCAGCCGGCAGTTGAAGATCACGCCCTGCGTGGCGTGCTGGCCGCGCGTCGGGTAATCGAGACGCTGAAGAGCGGCGCGCTGGGCGTACTTCCTGCGCCACAAGTGCGGATCGGCATCCATGCCGGGCCAATCCTGCTGCGGCGGCAGGAAAACGATTTCGGATCGCTGATCGATGTTGTTGGCCACGCCGCGCACGTTGCCGGGCAGATTGAAAAGATGGCGCCGCCCGGCGGTGTAGCGATTTCGGCCACGGTGGCCTCGCTGATCGCAGAACCGTGCGAATTGCGGCCTGCAGGCAGCGTCGAAGGCGGAGGAAGCGAAAGCCCCGAGGCACAGGGCGAGGCCGTGTTCGAGGTGCTGTCCGTGGATCTGGGCGGCGGTGATGGGGTGCCGGTCAAGGGGAATGCCACTCTTCCGATGATCGGCCGCGATGCCGAGTTTGAAAAGGTCCGTTCAGTCATCGGCGGGCTGGCAGAAGGTGGGCAAACCGCGCTGGGGATCATCGGCGAGGCCGGCATGGGCAAAAGCCGCTTGCTGCTTGAAGCAGCGCGGCTTGCAGCGGGCTTTGGTACCACATTTGCTGCAGTGCGCGGCACGGCGCTGCTGGCGGCTGTGCCATTCGGCTGCATGGGGCACACGTTGCGCCATCTGGTCGAACTGCTGCAACCGTTTACGCCCGATCCCGCTACTGCTGCGAACCTTTCTGCCAACGAGAAAGCGTGTCTGACCGGGCTGATCAGCGACGAAACCGGGTGGTTGGTGCAACTCTCACCTGGTGACCGCAGCCGCATTGCGACCGACACGATCGTGCGCATTGCCGAACTGGCAGCTTCGCACATCAAGGTGGCGTGGCTGGTTGACGATGTGCAGTATCTGGATAGCGAGACGGTAGCCGTACTGGCCGCAATCAGGCGTGGTGGCCGGATCGCGATGATCCTTGCCGGAAGACCCGAGGCCGCGCTGCAGATCGGCGGCCTTTGCAACGATGTCGTCACCCTTGCATCGCTATCGCCCAGCGAGGCGCGCGTGCTGGTCTCCCTTGCCAACCCGGCAGCCAAGCCCGACGAAGGCACGATCGACCGGATTGTAGAGCGGGCAGAGGGATTGCCCCTGGCCCTTCAGGAATTTGCCGTGACGCTGCAAAGCGCTGCACATGGCGCTACATCTGGCGGCAGCGCAGCAGGCCGCAAGGCGCAAACCAGCGTGCCCGCGCAGGCGGCAAGCCCGCTTCCAGCGCGCCTCGATTCGCTGCTGGCCGCAAGGCTGGCGGCGCTTGATCCTGAATCTAGCCGCCTTTGCCAGTTCTGTGCGGTGCTGGGACCGGTGTTCGCCATCAGCAGGCTGGAACGTGGCAGCCGCCTTGTCTGCCGCAATCCGGCAATGGCAATTGCCCGGCTGGTCGAAGCCCGCGTCATCGAATTTGTCGGCACCGGGGTGGCCCGCTTCTCACACCAGTTGGTTCAGGAAGCTGCCTATCGCGCCATGGCCCGGCGGCGGCGCACTGAAATGCATGCCAGCGCGCTGTCCATGCTGAAAGAGACCAAGGCTGAGGCTGCTGCACGGGGCAGTGCAGGCGATGATATGGCAAGCCATGCCGAGCTTGCCAATCACGCCGAAATGGCAGGGCTGCACGAACAAGCGCTCAACCATTTGTGGGAGGCATGCATACAGGCCTTATCACTGGCAGCCATTGATTCCGTTCGGCAATTGCATGGCAGGGCCTGCGCTGTTGCCGCGCGCCTGCCCGCGCCCGCAGCGGCCAAAGAGCGCGCGCGCTTTGCCATGCTGGCGTTCGATACGCTGCAGCAGCTATCGCAGGAACAAGTGCTGCGCGACGATATCCAGGCGGTGGCCGAGGGCCGGATAGAGTTCGGCCCTGGCCAGCGCACCGTAGCGCGGATCAACATGGCGCTGCTCGATTGGATCGACGGCGCGCCCAACCGGGGCAAAAGCTGGCTGGCGTTGGCCGAAGCAGACCTTGACGCTCATGACAGTCTGCCCCGCCGGACGTATGCCGATCTGACCGCAGCCTACCTCGCCTTTTCAAGCGGTGAGCCGCAAGAAGCGATTGCCCGGATCGAACGGCTGGGCAACCGGCTGGCCGGAAGCCTGCGCGGGGAAACCTTTGGTGCGGTGGTCGTCATCCCTCATGTGCTCGCGCGGGCGTTCGGCGCATGGTATCTGACCGACCTTGGCCAGATCCAAAAGGCACGGGTCTGGGTGGCAGAAGCGATCACGCTGTCGCGGCGTTATGCCCACGCCTATTCGCAATTGTTGGCCGATCTTGCCCACGGCTATCTGCATTATCGCGAGGGTCGCGCAGATCGCGCACTCAAGCTGCTGCGCCGCGCCTATGCCGATTGTCTGCGGCACAACTTTCTGGGGTTTGAACCTGCCAGCGCCAGTTGGCTGGCGCTGTGCCTGATTGAACTGGGCCTGCTGGACGAAGCAGAAGACATTCTGGCGCAATCGGTGGAACGTGGGCATTTTCGCCACGTGCGCACTTCGGCTACGTACTATTTGCACGAGGCGCGGGCGCGGCTAGCGATGGTGCGCGGCAATTCTGCGCTGGCCCACGAACTTGCCGCGTTTGCCCTTGCCCATGCGCGCGATTGCGAGGATCGCATTCACGAACTGCATGCTCTGGCCCTGTGCGCTCAGGTGCACGAAGCGGACATGGCAGCGCCGGAATTTGCTGAACTGCAGGACAAGGTGCGTAACCTTGGCCTCGTTGTGCTGGAACGGCGTCTGGAAGCTTTGCAGCGGTGAGCGTAGAGGCCGCACTGGCAAATGCAGGGCAACGGCTGCTTGATCCTTCTGCCCCCGCGCTGGAACGCTGCGCCGCGGCCGAAGACCCAAAATCCAAGGTGCGCGTGTTCGTTGCCGCCCGGCACGATGCAGTGACGGGCGTCTTGTGCGAAGAAGCGGTCTTTTCACTACGGCATTACGATGATCTGCTGGAACAGATCTTGCCCGGCACACGCTATCTGGTGGGTGAGGATGACGAGAAGCGGCGGGTCCGGCTCCGCCAGCTTCACACCGCGCAAAGCTGGCTGGACGCCAAGCGGGGCGTGGCAAACACCGGCGGCGAAGCCAGCATGACGCTGAATTTCCGCCAATGGATTGCCGCCATGGCGCGCGAAGAAGCTGAGGCGATCCTGAATGTGCTGCAGCGCAGGACAGATACCGGAGAGCCGATAAACTTCGTGCGTGAATATGCCTTCCTGATCGCGTGGCGCATGGCGCGGCGGATTATTGGAGTTCCAGCGCCTGATGCCGTGCCTGGACTGGTGCGGCTGATGGTTTTTGCGCGCAATGTGATGCGCCCCGGCCCGGCCTTGCGCCTGAAAGACGAACTGGGCGATGCCGCCGCAATGCTGCTGATGCAGCAGGCGTTATTTGGGCACGTGTTCGGCACCATCGTCAACAGCAAGGGCTGGTTGCGCTGGCTTGCCAGAAAAACGGCGATGCCTGCGCTGGGCGCCATCGATGCGGCGCTGGCTCTGCCCGAAGTGGCCCCACACGATAGCTTGCTGTCGGCACTGGCATCGGTGAAGCCGCAATTCTCCGGGGTTGAGGACTACGATCTGCAGGCGCGCAGTGTGCTGTTCGAACTGACCGGCGCGCTGGTGTTGATCGTGGGCAAATCGTTGAGCGAAATGGCAGCCTTTGCCTGCTCGCCCGAAGGCGAGCGGGCTGGGATTGGATGGGACAAGCTGGTCAGCCTGCTGGCCGATCCCGGCACCAGCCAGCAGGGCCATGATGCGACCATCAACGAGGCGCTGCGGCTGACTGGCGGCAGCCGGTTGACGCGAACCGTGCGCTGCGATGGTGCGTGGCGCGGGGTTGATCTGAAAACCGGAGACCGTGTGGTCGTGCTGATCGATGCGGCATCGCGCGATCCGGCAGCTTTCCCCGATCCGGGCCGCTTTGCGCCTGATCCGGCTCGGCCCTACATCACCTCCGGCCCACTGCAGGGCCCGCACTTGTGCTATGGCAGGGGCATTGCATGGACCATCATGCGTGAGGCGATTGCCGCCACACAGGGCAGAATTGCGCCATTCGGCAATGCAGGAATGGCTCTGTTTGCGAGCCTGCCAGACGATTTGCCCTTTGTTGCCAGCCGCCGACAAATTTGACCGCCATCAGCACGGGAGCCGCGCGTGAGCCTTTCGCAGGACGTCATCACCATCGCCATCCCCTTTGGCGACAAGTCTGAATGGTGCAGCAACAAGGATATTGAGCGCAAGATTGCCGAATTGGGCAATCCTGCCGAAGGAGCCATCGCGCAATCCCTGCGCGATACGGGACTGGTCCACTTTGCCAGTATCCATGCAATTGCGCCCGAAGCACCCGGCAGCCCCGCGCATCTGTTGATCGAAGCCACCGTGGACGGGGATCCAGATGTCGCGCTTGAGAAGATTGTAGAGCATGCGGGCGCGGCCTTGCTGCCGCTGCTGAAGCTGACAAGCCGGATCGACAGGGCAGAAGCCGTGCTGCCGCTGCTGAAGAAGCACAGTTTCCGCATCAGCCAGTCTGCCCTGCGCTTGCCCGGTCGGGCTTTGGGGTTGCCGTTCAACGGGCTGCCGGGGCTTGGCGTTGCATCCATCACCGCAAACCGGAAAATAGTGCAAACCGCGCGCGATATCATTGCCAGTGAACGGCGCAATTCCACCATGAAAAGCCCGCAGGCGATCCTGAAAGTGGTGGCCGATACCCTGAAGGACGAACTGGCAGGGCTGCCCGAACAGAAACCGCCAGTGCTTGCCTTTTGTGACACGGCAGATGCACCGTGGCTGGAGTATTTACGCACCGGCTTCACTCTGGGCTGGATCGGACGGGCACTGGCTGGCGCGCGGGGCCTGTGGCTGCCCTTGCTGGCGGTGCCCTATGCGCTCTGGCTGATCGCGCTGCTGTTGGGCGGGGAAAGCGTGGTTCCGGCGCTGCTTGGCGCGATTATGCCGACTCTGCTGCTGGCAGTGCTGATCGTGGCGGTCGGCGCTTTGCTGCTCCGCCGCGACGAACGGGCCAACATGCCAGAGGACCGCACCCCGTCTGCCGCCGCGCTGGGGGCAATGATGGCCTGCGAAAGCGCGCCCGGGGTGGTGCAGAACCACATGATCAGCATCACGCACCTTCGCCCCGGGTTGATCCGCAAGCTCTCGCTCCCGCTCGCCTTCATCGCAATCGCCACGATGGCGCGGATTGGCGCGATGCGGCGCGGCTTCCTTGCCACGATCGGCACGATCCACGCCGCCCGGTGGGTGGTGCTGCCGGGCACGCGGCAGCTGGTGTTCCTGTCCAACTACGATGGCAGCTGGGAAAGTTATCTGGAGGACTTCATCACCAAGTCCTCCGAAGGCGTGTCGGCCATCTGGAGCAATGCCAAAGGCTTCCCCACCACGCAGTTCCTGTTCCTGAAGGGCGCGGCCGATGGCGACCGGATGAAGCGCTTTGCCCGCAATTCGATGCAGCCCACGCCCTTCTGGTTCTCGGCCTATCGCGATCTGTCCACCGCCGCCATCCGCAAGCACGCGCTGATCGTCAGCGGTCTGCTGCACCGCAAGGCGCTGGAAAGCTGCCCTTCCCATGCCGAAGCATGGCTCGACCTGTTCGGCACGATCCCTCGACCCGCCTATGGCCTGCAGTACGAGGAAATCCAGACGCTGATGTTCGGCGGCCTGCGCCGCCATCCGCACAGCTATGTGGTGGGATTGAACTTCGGCGCAGCCAATCCGCAGGATGGACAGCATCCTTATGCCCGCGTGCAATCCTGGCTGGCCGCGTTGCTGGCGCGTGACGAGATTGCCTTTGGGGACAAGCCGCCAGCGGATATCGTATGCAATCTGGCGCTTTCCGCTTCGGGCCTGCGCCTGCTGGGGCTGGACCGGGAACTGGCGCTGGAAGGGAGCGGCACAGCGCAAGGCTTTCCGCCCGCATTTGCCCTCGGCATGGCCCACGAAAGCCGCAGGCGCGCGCTAAGCGATCCTGAAACCATCGAATGGTGCGATGCCGACACCCACGTCGCGCTGCTGCTCTATGCCAAGGACGATGCCCACGCCTTGCAGATCGATGCCCTGCTGGCCGAGGCTGAAGTGCATGGCCTGACGCAGACCACCCATATCCGCACCGGCATCAATGCCTTCGATCTTCCGGCCTTTCGCGCGGCTTGGGATGGGGCTGACACGCTTCAGCCCGCCTCGGCCGCACCTTTCACCCACGCCCGCGCCAATACGACCGAAGAATTATCGACCGAGCCGTTCGGCTTTGTCGATGGCGTATCGCAGCCGCTGGTGCGCGGTTTTCCGGGGCGGCATGGCGCGCCTGATCCGGTCCACGGGGTTGAACCGGGCGAATTCATTCTGGGCTATACCGACAACCGCGGCTACTACCCACCCTCTCCGCAAGTGGAGCGCGATGATCTGGCCCCGGGCCTGCGCCGCCAGCGCCTGCCCGCACCACCGCAAGGCCAGCCGGGCGAATATCCCGACTTCACCGGCAGCCCCGCCGCCCCGCGCGATTTTGGCCGCAACGGCAGCTATCTGGTGATCCGCCAGCTTTCACAGGATGTAAGCGGATTCGAAAGGCAGCTTGATCGCGTGGCAGAGCAGGTCTGTGCCCAACGCGATGCGATCAACCCGCAAGATGGCAACGTGCATCGCACGCGCGAATGGGTCGCGGCCAAGATGCTGGGGCGATGGCGCGATGGGTCCACGCTGGTGGATCACCCCTTTGCCCCCGCCTTTCGCAGCGGAGCCGATGCGATGCGGCGCAACGGCTTTCTGTACAAGGACGCCGATCCCCAGGGGCTGCGCTGCCCCTTCGGTGCCCACGTGCGCCGGTCCTTCCCGCGCGACAGCTTGGCCCAGACCGATCCGGCCGAACTTTCTGTGACCAACCGCCATCGCCTGCTGCGGCGCGGGCGGCCCTATCTTGATCCCTCAGGCGAGACTGCGCTTGGCACTCTGTTCATGTGCTTCAATGCCGATCTTGAACGGCAGTTTGAATTCGTGCAGCAGACATGGCTGGCCTCACCGACGTTTCATGGTCTGGAAGGGGAACCCGATCCCTTTGCCATGCACCACACCAGCGGTGTGGGCGGCGAAAGGGCAGGCTTCACTATCCACGGTCGCAATTCGCCGCTGCACCTGACAGACCTGCAACGCTTCGTGACGCTTCGCGGGGGCGGCTATTTCTTCATGCCCAGCCGCCAAGCGCTATGGTTTCTGGCGGGCAGCGCGTTGCAGGATGGGCCGGACCTGAAAGCGCGATAGCCCGGTAGCTACCCCTCCGTTCGTCTCGAGCCCCTCGACGTGCTCGGGAGTTTGGTGTGATACGCTTGGGTTAGAGCCAGACCGGAAAGCTGATCGCCCTCAGTTTTGCATCAACGCCTTGCTGCAACATGCCGTAAGCGCGGCCAATGTATCTTCGGGCGGAATGCCGGTGCCCAACGTGGCGATTTCCGCCACACTGCGGGTGCCATCGGCAGCCATCAACAGGGCGCGCAGTTCGGGCTGTTCGATCTTGAGCACGGTGTGGTCCATCGTGCAGAGCATCACTTCCCCCTGCTCCAGCATGCCCCGGACCAACGCGCCCGAACAGGGCAAATCCGAGGGCGTGGACGGAAACGGTGCTGGCCCCGGATGCAGATTCACATACCATTCGGCACAAAGCTGCACGATAATGCGCAAAAGCGCAGGATCGGTGGTGATCTGCGACAATGGCACGCGCTGCGGATAGATTGACGCAGCGTGGATCAGTCCCGCGGCAAAGGCCTCATCCTTGATCTCGATCACGTCATCGCCGTGCTTGAACGTCCCGTCCTCTTGCTGTCGCATCTTGGTTGAAAGCCACAGGTCGGCAATCCGCTCAACATCAATCACGCGATCCGGGGCCTGTTTCACAAACAGGGTCTGGCGGAAATAGCGCAGCGAGGCATAGTCGTCGCGTCCAGCAGCGTCCAAAACGGCCAAATCGGGATGGTCGGGCAAGTCCGCGCCTTCGGGCAGGAAGCCATCAAGCTGGCGATTACGGCCAGCATCTGTGAGGAAAATCAGGCCATTGGCATTGCCTGCTGCGACCACATCACGCAGCCGCTGGGGGTTGAAACAGGGGCCAAGCTCATCGTGAAACAGCACTGCATCGGGCCGCAGCAGCATATTTTCAGCCTGCTGGCGCAGAGCCTTGGCCAAAAGGTCATCAGCGGTCTCGCGCGGGCGAGCATACTCTTCCAGAAAATCGCGCACTGCGGCGATCCGCTCGTCAGGATCATCTATATGTCCAATGGCATCCAGCAACATTTCGCGCATGATCATGCGCACATGTCCGCCCGGCATCGCGTTATAACTGATAAAGCCAACGCCGCGATCGGATAGGACATGCGCGGTCAGCGCCATAGTGGCCGCGCGCACATGATCCGGTACCCATGCATAGACGCCGTGCGCAATCACATAATCGAACGATCCGGCGGGGTAGCGGTTATGGGCCTCGCAAATGTCCTCAACCGCCAGCGTCGCGTTGGTCAGACCAGCCGCGCAGGCAATTTCCTGCCCCCGCGCAATGGCGTTTGAAGAAAGGTCGAACCCGTGCGCAGCGCACCCTGGCCACATCGCCGCCATCGCCAACAGATTCACGCACGTGCCACCGCCAATCTCCAATATCCGGGCCTCTTGCGGCAGCACCGGATCTAGCCCCGCAAGCCGTGCCAGCGTGAACAGCCGGTCAGGATGAGTCTGCGGAAAGACCGTGGTGGGATAAGCGACGCGGTCGTATGGAGTGGTCAAGCGTACATCCAGTTCTGGCACGAAGTGAATCCCTTTGGGCTCGGTCCATCTTGCGTGGTCCGCCAATCGATGTTCAAGTGCGAACTTGGTGCCAGAGCTGTGAATTTGCGCACATGAACGCCAAGAAATGCACGCCAAGAATGCTTTTGGGTAATCAGGCCTTTTGCCGGATGGATGGGGCAGCTGTTGAAACTGATCGAGATCAGATGCAGTAGCGGTGTTCTGCTCGTTGCGCGCGCAGGCACGCTGCCTGCGGTCATGCGCAGCGCAAGTGACAATCAGAGCTGTGATTCTACCATCCGCAGCTTGGCGCAGGACAAAGCTGCGATCTTGCAGTTGCGCTCGCAGTGGAAGAATGTTTTCCCCGCCCGCGCACCAGAAGGCTGCTCCGCTACCGACCTTGTGCTTACACTCCAGCGCGAGCTTGGTGCCAGATATGTTGAAGCGGTCATGCTGCGTACGCCCAATATGCCGCTGGGGCCGGCTGATCTGGCCAAGATCACGACTGGTGCCATAAATGTTGGAACAAACCAGAAGCGCCTGATCATTACCCGCAAAGGGATGCTGCCGTCAGAAGCGCTGCAACATCTCAATCCCGCAGAAGCCGTCGCCGTTCTTCGCCAGTTGCGCGAAGGCGATGAAACCGCACGGCAACTGGACCGGCAGGCAGGCAGGCTCCTGCCCGACGGTATGGCCAGATTGCAGGGAGCATGGTTGCGCCGGTTTCTTGCGCAGCAAATCAGTCAGGGCGCGCTGGATGCAGCGGTTGTCAGACAGGCGATAGAAGCAGCTAGGCTGGCTGCGCGACCCGATGCTGAACCGCCCGTGGGCAAGATGGGCTCTCTTGAAAGGATAGGCGAAGCACTGAAACGCAGTCCCCCGTATGCCGCTCAGGCCGGCGGGGAAGCGATCAAGGCCGCAGTAGAAGCATTCCTTCAGCCTGAAAACATTGCGATCATGATCGCGTTGGCCGCAGGCGTTGCGCTGGCGAACACCAACCCGTTGACTGGCGCTGCGGTCAATACCACGCTTGTCTTGTTGGCCTGGGCCAATGGCGGCCTTAAAGCAGTTAAGGGCATTGGCGCCTTCGTGCTTGCCACGGTGCAGGCAGAAAGCGCCAATACCAACGCCGAACTCGAAGCGGCTGCAAAAGCCTATGGCGAAGCACTTGGCACCATGGGGCCAGATCTGCTGATGGCTATTGTTGGCCGGTTTGTGCCAAAGTCGGCCGGAGGGGGCAGCGGCCGCAGCGCTGTACCGGTGTCGAGCGCAGGAGCGGCACCGCGTCAGCAGCCTGCCAGAGCAGCCAAGCGTGCAGCTCCGGCATCCGCGCCGCCTTCACAGGGGCCGGCAAAAAAGCCGAAGAATGCAGCAGGCGCTCCGCCCAAGCGGCAAAGTCTGCGCGAACAATACATGGGCCGCACGCCCGGAAAGGCGTCCAAAACCGGCCAGGAAGTGATTGAGCGCATGCGTGGCGAAGGCACACTGCGCACCAATCCCAGGACAGGGAAAACCATTTTCAAAGCATCGGATGACAAATGGTACCCACTCAATGACGCCGACATGGCGCACCGCACCGATGCGGTAACATGGTGGAACAATGTTGGCCGAAACCATGGCCCAAAGAGCCCTGAAGTCCGAAAATTCATGCTCGATTCGAAAAACTACGTGCTAGATCACTACTCGCTCAACCGTTCGTCTGGCGCAGTCCTCGGACAGAGCCAGCAATATCTGCCACCACGAACCGGGAATTAGCAAACCATGGCGATCACAGACTTCGACACGCTCGACGAAGCAATGACCGCAATCTACGCAGCGCAAGATGTGGGCGACTCTGCACTTGCGGAAAGCCTCTTTCGCCAAGCTTGGGCCGACATTCCCAGCCCGCGCGGCGATTATGAAGTGTCGCAAGTTTTGATCGGCGACTTTATCGATTTTTTGCGAGACCAAGGTGAAAATACCAAGGCTTTTGAAGCAGTAACATGGATGAGAGAGGCCTATGGAGCCGCCGAAGGCCAGAACCCGCATGTCGATTTCACGGCTGCTTCAATTGCTTATGACCTTGGCGATCTCGACACTGCCCGTCGCCTTTTTGACGATCTCTACACCAAGTTCGGCAAACGGCCCTTTGCGGGAAGTGATGACAAGTACCTCGCCTTTATCACAGCAGGAAAATGAACGCGTGGAACTGCCAGATGCCATATATGACCAGATCACTGCCCTGAGTGAGCAAGGCAACGAAGAACTCGATGCCGGTCATCCTGATCGTGCAATCAGATCATGGCTCAAGGCGATAAACCTTCTGCCGGAGCCACGGTTTGTCTGGGATGCGGCAGGATGGCTCTACGCATCCATCGGAGATGCGTATTGGCAGGCAGGCAAAGCCAATGATGCGCGTGATGCCCTGATCAACGCAGTTCGCAGCTCGGGAACGCAAGACAATCCGTTTGTCTTTTACCGCTTGGGTGAGGTGCAGTTGTCTTTGGGCGATGAAAAGAACGCTATCGAAAATCTGCTCAAAGCCTACATGCTGGCTGGTAACGAGATTTTTGAAACGGAGCCCGAAGGCGCGGCGCTGCTTGCCTTCCTGCGGAAGCACGTCAAGCTGAACTGACCTGATGTGCAGCCCACCACGGGCCACTTCGGCGCCAGCATACTATCAAAATCATGAAGTACAGGAGGCGTTTACAACGCCTCCTGACTGAACTGGTTTCTTTGAGAATGGCCGATAGCCGGGTTTTTCAACCGAAACTGTACCCGAACCCATCCCCTTCCACGGTGACATCGATGACCTTGACCTCATCGCCATTCATCTGGCGGTTCAGCAGCTCGATCGAAAGGTCAGGCAGCATCGTGTTGGTCAGGATCGCATCGATCAGGCGGCCGCCGCTGGCCACTTCATTGCAGCGTGAAACGATCAGATCGACCACTTCCTGGCTGTAGTTGAACACGATACCATGGCTGTCGGCGATGCGCTTGACGATGCGGTTCAGCTGGATGCGCACGATGCCCTGCAGCATGGCGGGGCTGAGCGGATAGTAGGGCAGCACGATCAGGCGGCCAAGCAGCGCAGGCGGGAACACCTTGAGCAGTTCGGGCCGTAGCGCGGTGGCCAAAGCTTCGGGCTCGGGCTTCATTTCCTCGTCCTCGCTCATCGTGGTGATGAGGTCGGTGCCGACATTGCTGGTCAGCAAGATCAGTGTGTTCTTGAAATCGATGTAGCGCCCCTCGGCATCGTTCATGAAGCCCTTGTCAAAGACCTGGAAGAACATCTCGTGGACATCGGGATGTGCCTTTTCCACTTCATCCAGCAGCACGACCGAATATGGCCGCCTGCGAACCGCTTCGGTAAGAACGCCGCCCTGCCCATAACCAACATAGCCTGCAGGCGCGCCCTTTAGCGTGGATACGGTGTGCGCTTCCTGAAACTCGCTCATGTTGATCACGATCAGCGAGTCATCGCCGCTGAACAGCAACTCCGAAAGCACCATCGCCGTCTCGGTCTTGCCCACGCCCGAAGGGCCGCAGAGCATGAAAACGCCCACCGGCTTGTTGGGATTGTCGAGCTTGGCGCGGCTGGTCTGGATGCGCTTGGCAATCGAATCCATCGCGTGGTCCTGCCCGATCACCCGCTTTTTCAGCTGGTCAGAAATGGTCAACACGCTTTCGATTTCGTTCTTGACCATGCGGCCCATCGGGATGCCGGTCCAGTCACCCACCACGGCGGCAATCGCGTCCTGATCGACCACGCCGAACACCATCGGGTTGTCGCCATGCGCCTCGGCCATCACGCCAAGCGCAGCCTTCAACGCATCCTTGAGTGCGTCCTCACCCTCAACCGGCCCGTCACCCGCCGCCTTGCGCGCATCGGTCAACGCATCGCGCGCGGCGACAACGGCGGATAGCGCTTCCTTCTCACGCTCCCACTTGGCGTTGACTTCTACGAGCGCAGTCGTCGCCTCGGCAATCGCCTCGTCCAGCTTGGGCAGGCGTTCACCGCTGGTGTACTGCCCACCGGCTTCACGCACCGCAATTTCGCGCTCCACGCCCAGCAATTCCAGCCGCCGCTTGCGATCTTCCACTTGTGCAGGCGTCGAATGCTGCGACACGGCCACACGCGCGCAAGCCGTATCGAGCAGGCTCACCGCCTTGTCCGGCAATTGCCGCGCCGGGACATAGCGCTGCGACAGCTTCACCGCCGCCTCAACCGCCTCGTCCAGCACCACCACGTTGTGATGCTTTTCCATCATCGGCGCGACCGAACGGATCATCGCGACAGCCTTGTCCGTCTCCGGCTCGGCTACATCAACTGTTTGAAAACGCCGGGTAAGTGCCGGATCTTTCTCAAAATACTGGCGATACTCGGCATATGTCGTCGCCGCGATGGTGCGCAGATTGCCGCGTGCCAAGGCTGGCTTGAGCAGGTTGGCAGCATCGCCTGTTCCGGCCTGCCCGCCAGCACCGATCAGGGTGTGCGCCTCATCGATGAACAAGACGATGGGCGTGGCGCTCGCTTCAACTTCATCGATCACTTGCCGCAGGCGCTTTTCAAACTCGCCCTTCATGCTCGCACCCGCCTGCATCAGGCCGATGTCGAGGCTGCGCAGCGTAACGCCTTGGAGCGAGGGGGGCACATCGCCATCGACGATGCGCTTGGCAAAACCTTCGACCACGGCTGTCTTGCCGACGCCAGCCTCGCCCACAAGGATCGGGTTGTTCTGGCGGCGGCGGAGCAGGATATCCACGCACTGGCGGATTTCGGCATCACGACCGACGATGCGGTCAATCTTGCCATCGCGCGCCTGCTGCGTCAGGTCGACCGAGAACTTGGCCAGCGCCTCGCCATCGGCGACAGGGCCGGGGCCAGCTTCGCCGCCAGCGCCACCGCCGCCAAGGTCTGCGCCCTGCGTGGTTTCGTGGCTGGAAGCAGTGGCAGCTTCGAACTCGCTGGCCAGACGCTCCACCTGTACCTTGCGGAATTCGGCGCTGATCGAAAACAGCGCGTTGCGCAGCGTTGCCGTTTTCAGCATGCCGTAAAGCAGGTGCCCGGTCCGCACACGGCCTGCACCGAATTGAAGCGAGGCGTAAAGCCAGCCCTTTTCAATCGCCTCTTCGATCTGGGGCGAGAAATCGGAGATCGAAGTTGCGCCGCGTGGCAGGGCATCGAGTGTGGCGACGACCTGACGGGCCAAAGCCTCATCATCAAGGCCGAAGGCGGTGCGGATCGCGGCGATGTCGTTTTGCGGATCCTGCAGCAGCACGTGAATCCAGTGGACCAGTTCCACATAGGGATTGCCGCGCATCTTGCAAAAACCGGTGGCGGTTTCAATCCCTTTGAGCGCGGTCTGATTAAGCCGCCCGAACAGGGCGCTGCGGCTGATTTCGGTCATCCTGCCGGTTTCCTTCTTCTGAGACTGGTCTTGCGTAAGTGAGCGTCGGCCCGGATCGGGCCGCTGGAAAGCGCTGCTGCAGCGGCTTCGGAACCGGTGGCGGAACCGAGCTTGCGGCGGCGGCGGGCAATGGCGGCAATGGCCGAGCCTCGGGGCTTGACCCAGCCGGACCAGCCCAGCCGTGTCTTGCCATCAAGCCGCGCTGGCGGAGCGTGTTCATCGGCCAATTCGACGCAGAGGTCCCATTCGAGATGGGTCGGCTTGAAGGACTCAATCGCTTCAGCGGCCACAGCAAAGCGCGTGCCGCCGGGCATCAGCGACAGATAATCGGCGTGGTTCTGCGCGCGCACGATCACGCGGAAGGCATCTGACGCGCTGTAGATGCGCCCGCCAAGCACCGCATCCTGCCCGAGCGTGGCGTAATTCCGGCCAAGCTGCGAGCGATCATCGCGCTCCATCTCGCGCCAACGGGGCATGAATTCGACCACAGTGGCCGGTTGGCGCAGCAGGTGGCTAAGCGCATCCTCGATCACCACTGCGCTGCGCGGCCCAGCAAAGGCGGCGGCATAATGCAGCCTTGCGCGGGCGTGAAAGCTACCCTGCGCCCCTTCCCCGGCACCGGACAGTGCGCTGAGCCATTCGGCAAAGCGATCATCATCGGGCCGATCAGCCTGTGCTGCAGGCTGTGATTCTGCCCAGGCCCGATAAAACAGTTGCAGCATGCGCCCGGACAGCGTGTTTAGCCAATCCAGAAATGGCTGCTTTTGGGCATAACGCCGTTCGTACACCGCAAATTCGGTAAGATGGATGGGCATCGGCCCCATCGGACCGAGCAGCCCCAGCCACTCACCATAAAGCCGCGGGCGATCATGCCGAAATTCCAGCTTTGCCAACGTTCTGGGCGCAAAGCCCAGCGACGGTTCCTGCGCCAGATCAACGATCGATTGCGCAGGCTGCCGTGCCGTGCCGATGCGGGGCTTGTCTGATGCCCTCGCCTCTGCGCGGCGCAGCACGGCAAACAGCCCGCTGCGCTGCAGATCGGCGATTTCCGCCGACCAGTCGATCAGATCGTGTGTTTGCGTCCGATCCGGGGCGGCCATGACATTATCGTTCCTTCGCCCGGGGTGCGGACGATCGTTTCAGTGAAGCTGTTGACAGAGGTGAATTCGGCCAGAAACCGCTCCACCACGGCGGAGAACAGAAAAAGCCGCGCATTTTCAAACGAGGCATCGTCGAGCGTCATCGTAATCCGGCTGCCGCGCGCCACAGCCATCGCCCCGCGGCCCGGCACCCGCCGCACGACCGCGCGCGAATTGACCGAGACGATGCCATCGATCTGACGGCGCAAGGCGGCATTGTCACGCGGGCCGTAGAGCGCAAGATGATCGCGCAGCATCGAAGGATCGTTGCCATCTTCGGGCACCAGTGTTGCATAGTTGGGGGTGAGATGCGCGATGATCCGCCACGCCGCATCATCCAGCCCCAAGGGCGGACGCGGCCTGCTGGGGCTGCGCAGAATGCTGACAGCGCGCACCGGCCCACCGGGCGGCACGAAGTGTTCTGTCCCGCGAAAGGCCAGCTTTGCGGCCAGTTCGCGATTGGTGACCAGCGCGCGCACCGCCAGTTCCTTGATATCGGCGATACGTTCAGGATTGCCCGCAGCTGTTAGCGAAATCCACGTTTCCGTGCCGGTATAATCCTCGCGGCGCAGGCGGCGCTGTTCGCGCGTGGACAGGCGCCGCAGCTTCAGGCGCGGCACAAAGAACAGCGCATCGCGCCAATCATAGAGCAGCGCCCCCAAGGCATAGAGCGGTGCCACCGGGCGCGCATCGGTAGAATCGCGCATGTGTGCCGAAACATCAAGTATGCGCCACACTTCGAAATCGAGCGGGCGCGTGCGATCAGGCATCAGCAGGAATTCGTGATCGGCCCCGTTCACCTGCACCCGGCCAAGCTGCTTTTCGAACAGATTGATGGAAGGCGTTGCAAAGAGGCGGAAATTTGCAGGTGACAGGGCCCCGACCAGCGCAGGGGCATTGCGGCTGAACAGCAGCACAATATCGATGGCACCGCCATCGGCCTGCGCAAAGGCTTTGTCCAAGCCCTGCAACACGGCAAAAAGAAAGCGTTCGGGGCAGGCAAAGTATTCCGTGAGCAAGCGATAGCCGCGGAAAGATCGCTCCTCGGCCGGCAGAAGCGCCTCGTCCTTTTCAAAACCGGCCTGCGTAGGCAAGGGCAAGGAAACCGGCGTGGCTGAAGCCGAAGCGGCGGGGCGGGCCAGCACGGCCACGGTATCGCCGATGATCTGGCGATAAAGTTCGCCGGGGATGGTTTCCGAGCCATCAAGATAGAGCGGAAGGTCTGTGATCTTCAGCTTTTCCAGCGGGATGTTGCCCAAGCCTTCAAACCGCAACCGCAAACCTGCCTCGGCCCGCGTGCCAGCGCTGGCGGCAAAGCTGGCCACGGCAGTGCGCGATCCAAGGTATTCAACTTCGCTAATCTTCAACGGATAGAGCTTTACCGCATGACCAGTGCGGAAGGTGACCGGGCTGGCCCCGGCTTCATCGCTGGTCGCCACAAGCTCGGTCTGGCGTGGCACAGTGTAGCCTTCGGCCAGCAGTGGATCACCTTCTTTGGGTTCAAACCCAGCGATACAGATCGACGGCACTGGCGCCAGATAGTGCGGCTGAACAGCTGAAAGCAGATGCTGCGTGAATTCGGGATACTGGTCCGATAGCTTGAGTTGCACCCGTGCCGAAAGAAACGCCACGCCTTCAAGCAGGCGTTCGACATAGGGGTCCGGGTCGTTCGGAGTCTTCAGGCCAAGCCGCCCTGCGACCGTCTCGTGCTCTTCGCCAAATTCACGCGCGGATTCACGCAGATATGTCAGTTCTTCGTTGTAAAAACGGAGCAGGCGGGGATCCATCGCGCTATTCCCGCACTGTCACCGCAGAGGAATCGGCCTCGACATCGGTGCGCAACTTGATCGGGACGGCCCGCACGGCTGACCGGACATCAGCCTCGATCACGAATGTCAGCGCGTTTTCCCGTTCGACCTTGTTCGACAGTTCAACATGGAGCGTATGCGGATCAATCCGGGGTTCAAACGATTTTATCGCATCGCGGATTTCCCGCGCCCGGCGCAGCACGGCGCGGCTGTTCAGCGAGCGGCCCGCAAGATCGGGCACGCCGTAGTTGAGCACGCTGGTGCGCACTTGTGGAAACGCCTCCAAATCGACACTGGATTCGAAATTGGTGGTGTTCAAGAGCCAGGCCAGTTCGCGCCGCACCGTGGCGCGCAGGGCCGCTTCGTTAAAGCGTTCAATGGTGGGAACTGAGAGAAAGCGGAGCGAGTCCCGCCGCTCTTCAGCGTTTTCAAGCTCTTCTCCGCGCAAGCCGCCAATCTCGTTGCCAGCCACCAGCTTGTCAAACAGCGTGGGGTTCAGAACCGCTTGTGCAGGACTGCGCGCCATTAATCGAAGGTGAGCTTGCGCAGATTGAGCAGGGCCGCATCATCGCCTTCGGAAAGGCTCCAAAGGCGTTGGCCGACCCCGGTTTCCACGCCCTGACTGTCAACCCAATCGGTCTGTCGGCCAAGGCGGATGGCAGCGCTGCTGCTCGCTTCTGATCCGGGGTAACGCGCGGGGAGAAAGGCCGCAATTGACTGACCAGACTTCAGTGCAAGCTGCACCGGATACCAAATCGTATCACGCAGATCCTGCGGACCTTCGGAGGAAATCGATGCAACAGCATCAAACGGGATCAGCCCGTAACGCCCGGCAACCATGGCTTCGAACGTTGGGCCAAACCGTATGTCGGCATCGGCGATCCAGTCAAACCGCTGGCCATCAAGGCTTCCCGGTGTATCAGGCGCTTGCCCGAAAGCTTCATCACGCTGCGCTTCTGCCTGTGCGTTATCGCCCTTGACGCCGAGAGTGATGGCCTTAGCCACCCCTTCAATCCAGCCGTCCATGCCGACCAGCACCGGCATGTCAGCCTTTCCGGCGAAGACATCCGCGCGGATCAGCTCGGCGTCGATGGCCTGATTATACGTCACTGCCAGCATCTGTGCGTTATCGGCGACTTGGGCAAGTGCCTGCAATTGCTTGCGGGCCTTGTCCCATTCGCCGGTAACGCACAGTAGCTGAAAAAGGAACATGCGGGCCTGATCATCACCCGGCTTTGAGCGAACGATATCGACGAGCGCTGCACGCGCACCATCGAGATCGCCTTCGCGCAGAAGTGCGTCCGGATTTGCCATGATGACCGCCCCCAGTCCGTGTTGCATTGGCCTGACACAAAGTCAGGCAGGAAATCAGACCGGCTTGTTGGCCTTGAGATCCCAGCCGAACTTGGCCACGCCGCCAAGGCCGCCCTTTTCGGTCTGCTCCTTGTAGTCGAACTTGATTTCAGCAAAGTTCAACGAAACGCTTTCGACCGGATTGTCACCGTTATTGCCGGAATTGGCAATATTGGAAATCAGGATGTGCTTGAGCGTGATCTTGTAATACTCTTCCTGCTTGCCGCCAGCCTTGCGAACCGTGAGCACGCCTTCGCCGATATGGTCACCCTTGGCGCAAGCCTGCATCAGCGAGGGTGTCGAAAGGTCGCAACGCTTGATGAGGGTCAGGTCGTTGAACGAAACCTTGCCGGCACCGCCGCCACCACCGAACGCCATGTCGCCGGTGTTGTTCAAGCCCCACTGGAAGGATTCGATATCGATCTCGCCCTTGTGCTTGTCGTCTTTGGACTCGCCCTTGATGCCCGTCAGTTTCAAAAAGATATCCGCTGCCACGTTCCGTCTCCTATATCTCGGTCAATCCGTTGCGATCCCGAAAGACATGTGTTTCCGAAACAGGTCCCGGCTGAAAATCAGGATACTGTTTGCCACTCCATTTAACGTCAGAGCAGCATTCGGAAGTTCAGGCTTGGTCTTTTCTTTATCGCCAACCGGGAAATACACCCGGCTGGCGTTTCATCATGTGATCAAATGCACTAGCCGCCAGAATTCGGCAGCTTCGAAACCATGCTGAGCGAAACATCCATGCCTTCCAGCTGATAGTGCGGAATGAACAGGAATTTGCCCTTGTAATAGCCCGGATTGGATTCATCCGGGACCACTTCAATCCGCGCATCCTTTAGCGGGAGGCGGGCCTTGGTTTCTTCGGTGGAGCTGTCAGGCTGGCCATCGATGTAGTTCGAAATCCAGCTTTGCAGATCCTGTTCGATCTGACGCTCACTACGGGTGCCACCAATCCAGTCACGCACCATGCACTTGAGATAGTGCGCAAAGCGGCAACTAGAGAAGATGTAGGGCAGTCGTGCCGAAAGGTTGGCCGAGGCAGTCGCAGCAGGGTCATCGTAGACTGCCGGATTGTTCAGCGTCTGTGCGCCAATGAAAGTGGCCTGGTCGGTGCCCTTGCGGTGGACCAGCGCCATCAGGCCAGCCTTCGAAAGCTCAGCCTCGCGCCGGTCAGAAATGGCGATTTCGGTTGGGCAGGTCTGGTCTACACCGCCATCGTCGGTCGGGAAGGTTGCCACTGGCAGGCCCTCGATCGTTCCCCCACTTTCAACCCCGCGGATACGGCTGCACCAGCCCCATGTGCTGAAGGCATCGGTGATGCGCGTGCCCATGGCATAGGCAGCGTTGATCCACGAATACTTGTCGTGATCGCCGCCGGTATCTTCTTCGAAAGCGAATTCTTCGACCGGGTCCGACTTTGCGCCATAGACCGGGCGGCCCAAGAAGCGCGGCATGGCAAGGCACATGTACCGGCTGTCGGGGCTGTCGCGGAAGCTGCGCCATGCGGCGTAGTCGGTTGCATCGAACAGCTTTGCAAGATCGCGCGGGTTGGACAGTTCGGTCCAGCTTTGCATGCCCATCAGGCCCGGTGCGGCACCAGCAATGAACGGGGCGTGCGCGGCCGCGCCAATCTTGGCCAGGCCCTTCATCACTTCCAGATCGGGACCAGTATGGTCGAACGCATAATCGCAAACAAAGGCACCGTAAGGCTGCCCGCCAAGCTGGCCGAATTCGGATTCATAGACCTTTTTGAACAGCGGGCTCTGGTCCCATGCGGCATCGCGATACTGGCGGAACATCTTGCGGCATTCATCCTTGCCGATGTTCAGCACGCGGATCTTCAGATCCTTGCCGGTCGAGGTGTTCATCACCTGATAGTTGAGGCCGCGCCATGCGCTTTCCAGCTTCTGGAAATCGGGATGGTGAATGATCTGGTTGACCTGATCGGTCAGCTTGCGGTCAATCGCGGCACGCAGCGCGTCCATCGTGGTGAACACATCATCACCAATGATCGTCGAATCGGCTAGCGCCTGCTGGGCGAGCGTGGAGACAGCCTGTTCAATGCGGTTGGCGCGGGCATCATCGCTGGGCTTGAACTCCTTGCGCAGCAGTGCCGCAAAATCGTCAGGCGCAAATTCCGTTTCGGTTGCCGCCGAACTGCCTTGTACTTGTTCCGTCGCCATCTCAAGCCATCCTGTCTGCGTGCCACGGCTGGGCCGTGGTCGGAAAATCCATCAACCGATCGCTACCTTTTGAGGCGCAGCGATCATGCCTCGCTCTCGCCCGCCGGCCCCTTGCCCGCAGCCGACATCGCCTTCATCAGCGTCGGGTCCTTGAGCAGTTGATCGAGCAAATCCTGCGCACCGTCCTTGCCATCCATGTAAAGCATCAGATCGTTGAGCTGTTCACGCGCTTCGAGCAATTGCGCCAAGGCTGGCACAGACTTGGCCACGGCACCGGGCGAGAAATCATCCATGGTCTTGAACGTCAGGTCGACGGCCATCTTGCCTTCGCCGGTCAGCGTGTTGTCGACATTGAACGCGGCACGCGGTGCGATGGCAGCCATACGCTGATCGAAGTTGTCCATATCGAATTCAAGGAAATCGCGATCGTTCAGCGCTTTCTTTTCAACGAGGCTCTTGCCCGAAAGATCGGACATGACCCCCATCACGAAGGGAAGTTCGACCTTCTGTTTTGAGCCGAAGGTTTCGACTTCATATTCGATGTGTACGCGAGGAGCCCTGTTTTCCTTGATAAACCGCTGACCACTTTTCGCCATCTATGCCTCCATCGCCGGTTCGCTTGCCAATTCGGCCAGTTTTTTGGCCCTGTGTCTACTGCCTTAGTGCATTCATTCTTGCCGCTGCGTCGGTGTGATGGATCACCAATCCGAACTTGCTGGCGCCTCGCCCCACGAATCTGATGCGCTTTCTGCCGGAGCAACCGCCGCCGGAGCACCACGCCGCGAGCGCAGGACCAGAGCAGCCTCATCAAGACCACCAGGCGCCAGGTCTTCCAGCACGGTCATGAAGTCGAGAGTGGTCCATTCGCGGGCACGCTGCAGCAGAAACGGAACCGGGCTGCCCGGCTCCATTGCCTTGTAATAAGTGCAGATTGCATCAAGCGCCCGGATCACATCATCGCGGTTGCGAATGTTGCCGGAAAAGGCCTGCCCGGTCATACCGGTGCCATCGCCAGACGCGACCGCAAACGATGAAGCAGCATCGCCAATTTCACCCGCGTCACCAGAAGGCTCCTCAACCATTTGCCCCGGCAGCACCGACGCCAATGCATTGCGATAACGGTCGAGCTTTTCGTGTGTCGGTTTAAAATTGGTAGCAGTGTCGCCATCGGCATTCACCGTCAGCACGCCGTCAATGCGGCGGAACGCCTGCCGGATACCGTCAACGCGGGCCAGCAGCGTGGTAAACTGCTCTGGGTCGGTCGCTTCGATGGTTGCCCGGAAAGGCCCATAGCCATCTTCCGATGCGCCCTTTTCGGCAAAGCGTTCAATATCTTCGGCAGAGAAGCGCCCGAACCGGGGATGTTCAATCAGGGGTACCCGCGACAATGGACCCAGAAAATCGGAAATCCGAGTCAGCGATTCGCAAGGAGCCTTGCGCCCGATGAAGCCATATTCGTCCAACTGCGGATGAACATCGGCCCAGCGTTCTTCCAGCAGACTGGCAAGCAATTCTGCAGCATCGGCCAAAAGTTCAAAACGGCGGCCAAACGTGGCGGCACGAATTAAGTAAACCGGCAGCCAGATATCGCGTGTTTGTTCGGACTGAACGAGAATCTGGTCGATGACCTTGCGCCAATCGACATCAGATTCGCCATTTTCAGCACTTATCGGCCGATCAAACGCGCCCTCGATCTCCATGCGGAGATCATCGTAGGAAAGATCGGGCCCCGATGGCGCCTCTTCCGAAAGAGGCGCCGTTAGGGCCGCGATATCAAGTGCCATTCCCCCCAGCCCCCTGGAAATCCGACCCGATCATCCGGCCCTATCCTTTGGCCCGATGATCAGGTCCGGTCAGTCGATCTTGACGATTTCTACGCGACGGTTGGCAGCAGCTGCTGCACCGAGGCCAGCGACAGGCTTGTCGAAACCGTAGCCTTCGGGCTGGAGCCGCGAACGTTCGACGCCGTTCGCTACCAGATATTCGACCAGGGCTTCGGCGCGACGCTTTGACAAATCGATATTGTATTCACGACCACCAACCGAGTCGGTGTGCCCAGCAACGATGAAGCGGTTTGCAGCAGTCGCTGGATTTTTCAGCGCGCTAAGCAGCATCTGCGCCTGTGTGCGGCTGGCCGGTGCAATAGAGGCGGAGCCCGACGCAAAATTGATCGAAAGCGTTGACCGTCCAGCCTGAGCAGGAGCCTTGCGTGGCGTGATGGCAGGCTTCGCACCACCTGCGGCCACCGTTGTCCGGCTCTTGGGAGCAGCGTAGCCCGGAGCTGGCGGAACTTTGGCCCTGGAATCTGCCTTGTCATTGAAGATCTTGAAGCCGCGGTCCTTTGGCACAGGACGCGTAGCAAGACCTGCCGTATCATCGTCGCAATCGCCAGTAAGCTCGCAGACGATCTGCTTGTCTGACTTGACCTGCACTGGTCCAGCCTGCGCGGTTGCGAGAGTCGGGATCGTCAGCATGACGCCCACAGCAATAAGTTTGAGTACCATAGCGCACCTCTTTTCTGCGGGACCAAAGCCCACCCCGGCAAACCCGGGCAGTGTTTTCGCGACGCCTGTGGTTAATTCTTTCCACAGTCTTACAGGTCATCATCCCGCGCCGCAAATGATTCCTGATGGCAGTCTGCCAGCCTCACCGATACAGCCAGTTGCAGTACCGCTTTGGTACATGCTGGCATATAATGGTGAGGGCTGGTGCAAGCATGCCCTCAATCATCAAATCAGGATCCGCGATCTGCGGAATACATGCTTCATAAGCCGGTCACGTTCTGGTAGCGGTGACGACAATCACAGACGAGATGACAAAGAAAAAGCACACGGGTTGCATCGGCACGGCACGATTGCCGCAATATCTCTGCGAGGGGAACTGATTTGGCTGACGACCCGATGCGGCAGACCGCCCTTGCCCTTCGGCTTGGCAATGGCGCTGATCAACTCAAACTCATAAGGCTCGACGCTTTCGAGGCTCTGAGCCAGCACTTTGCGATCACGCTTGACGTGCTTTCGCTGGACGAGATCGAACTTCTGCCCAACCTTGGCAAGGTGGCCGCAATTGAAAGCAAGCTCGACGGGCAGGTTCTGCGCTATTTCCACGGCATCGTGGTTGACGCAGAATACGTTGATGAAATGGGCGGCGAAGGTTTCGTCTATCGCATCGTGCTCGCCCCTGCGGCGCAATTGCATGACAACGGCAGCAATTTTCGAATTTTCCAGACGAAGCCGGTGATCGAGATCATCAAGACGATTTTGACCGAGTGTGGTCTTGATTTCGAAGTAAAGGCTTCAACGGGCACACGGCAACTCGCCTATTGTGTGCAATATGGCGAAAGCAATTTCGATTTCGTTTCACGGCTGATGGAAGAAGAGGGTCTTTACTACTACTATCAGCATAGCGACTCTGCGCATACAATGATCATCTGCGACAAACCGGGCTGCCATGCCCCGATGCCTGCAGGTTCCATGACCTACAATCCGCTTTCTGCATCAGCTGCCCTGCCAGATTCCAAGGCACGCGGCGGATCGACGGGATTATTCGTTCAGGCCTGGCATGAGCGCGCCACAACCGGTGGCGAATCGCGCGTAACGATGCGCGATTATGATTTCAAGGAACCAACCCGTGCCCGCTCGGCCGAGGCGACAGACAAGGGCGCGCACCCTCTTGATCAAATCGAAGTCTATGCCTGGCCTGGTCGTTATTATCAGGAAACAGCCGGACAGAGTTTGAGCACAGTGGTGCTTGAGAGCCGCCGCGCACAGCGATTGCGCTATGAAGGAACAAGTACATACGCCGGCATGGAGACCGGATATCATCTTGAACTGAAAGGTCACCCGATTAATCGGCTGAACCGCAAGTATTTGATCACGCGTTGCCGCACCACACTGGCGACCGAGCAATATCGTTCGGGCGGTAGCACGGGGCGAACCTTCGTCGAATTCACCACCATCCCGCACGACGTGAACTTCCGCGCACCAATCGTGACCCCGCGTCCCGTTGCGCGCGGCCCGGAAACTGCAGTGGTTACCGGGCCGAAAGACGAAGAAATTCACGTTGATGAATTCGGCCGGATCAAGGTCCAGTTCTTCTGGGACCGCGAAGGCAAGCTGGACGACAAATCAAGCTGCTGGATCCGGGTTTCGCAAACCGGAGGCCTTGGCAACATTATCATACCGCGCATTGGCCACGAAGTGCTGATCGATTTCATCAACGGCAATCCCGATCGCCCGATCGTGGTGGGCCGCGTTTTCAATGCGAGCCATATGCCGGTGTACAAGCTGCCGGACAACAAGACCAAGGCACTATGGCGCACCAAGACCTACAAGCGGACCAAAGGCGATCAGCTTTCGGAAGCCGAGGGACTCGATACTGGCGCTCCGGGGGCGAACGAGCTGCGGTTTGAAGATGCGACAGGCAAGGAAGAGATCTTCCTCCATGCCGAGCGCGACATGAACACGCGCGTGCGCCACAATGAAACCCACAAAGTTGGCCGCGATGTCGAAATCAGTGTCGGCAAGAACCGCAAGGAACGGGTCGGCAAGAACGAAGAGATCCTGATCGAGGGCAATCGTAAGGAAGAGGTCAAGGGCACCGAGACCGTTACCGTGCACAAGGATCGCAAGGTCGAGATCAAGTCCAATGACACACTTGATGTAACCAAGACGATCACGGTCAGCGCCGGAGATTCAATCAAGATCAGCGCAAACAGCAAGATCACGCTGTCATGTGGGGGCAGCACCATCACGCTTGAACCGAGCTCGATCAAGATCTCCACCCCTACCCTGTCCATGGAAGGGCAGGCAACGGCCAAGCTGTCGTCAGCCATGACCACGGTTGAAGCCTCCGGGGTCCTGGTCGCCAAAGGCACTATGGTAAAGATCAACTGAGGCGGATGTGATGGGCGAATGGAAGCTTTCCACGTGGGCCGATGCAGCCAAACTTGCGGCAAGCGTAAACCGGCGCGAAGTGCCCGCCGAGGCCCATGGAATCACGCCCGCCGCATGGTTCGCGCATCTGCGCGAGGCGGGCCAGGATATCTACGCTGTCAACTATATCGCCCATGCCATGCCGCGCTATGAATGCGTCATCTGGGCAGTTCGGACCATGATCGAAATCGGGATCGACCGTGCCGATCCGGCCATCGTGGCGGCTTTGCGGTGGATCGACAATCCCAGCGACAGACTGCGCCGCGCCGCTGCGGAACTGGGCGAAAGTCTTGACGATGAAACGCCGCAAGCCATGCTGTGCAAGGCAATTTTCCTGTCTGGCGGTTCGATATCCGAAGAAGACCTGCCCGCCATACAGCCACCGCCCGATGTCTGCGCCAAACTGGCGGCGGCCGCGGTGCTGACAGCGGCGTTCAACGGAAAAGACCCGCCTGCGAAAATCACGACCAGCCTGCAGATCGCCGAGACCGTTCTGGCAGGAGCATGATGACATTTCGTCACCAAGGGGCTAATTGAGCGACGTGCCCTTGACACTGACCATACGCAACGCCGATCGCCTGGAAAATGGATCGCCCCTTTCGCTCGTGCTTGATCGGCGCGGAGCTGTGATCGGCCGCGCGGCAACAACTGATTGGTGCCTGCCTGATCCCACTCTGCATGTGTCATCGCGCCATTGCGAATTGCGTTTTTCCGGCGGCAATTATGAACTGGTGGATCACAGCACCAACGGCACCTTCATAGATGGTCAACAAGCGCGCCTAGCGGGACCGCACGTGTTGTCGCAAGGCGATGTGATTCGAATTGGCCCGTTTGAAATCGTTGCAGCACTGGACGATGCAGCAGCGGCACTCGCGGCCGAACGCAATAGCAACCCAATCCCTGAAAACTGGAAGGGATGGACCGGATCATCCGGGGCAGCCGCGCCGCCGGCATCCAGCGGAAGTTGGGATGCGCGGCCAGCAGGATCGGCCATTTCCGGGACCGGGCCAATGTCGCAAAGCTGGGCTGCACCACCCACTGCGGCTTCGCCACCCTCTGCTGGAGGCTGGGGACCGCCTGCGGTAGAACCGCCTGTTGCGCCGCCGCCTGCTGCTTCGCCGGTTTCAGGCTGGGGCAATCCGTTGCCTCCTGAACCGCAAGGCCAATCTGGCGGCTGGGGACCTGCCAGTTCAGCAGCTTCGGCTCCGGTCGCTCCACCACAGCCCGCTGCGGGATGGGGAGCCGTGACACCGCCGAGCGAACCCGGCCCATCTTCAAGCCCATCTTCAACTTGGGGTGTGCCCACACCTGCGCCGATGAAACCCGCGTCGGAATGGTCTAGCCCCGCTGCTGCTGCTCCACCGCCGCCCGGCGCCGACGACATCTGGGGCAAGTTTGCCCAGTCCAATGTTGTAGACTGGGCGCGCGGCGGGTTTGGCGGTGCTGCGCAGCCACAGGCACCTGCATTCGCCGCACCGCCGCCAGCGCCGCCCCCTTTACCCATGGCTGTTTCCCCTGCGATGCCGGCCATGCCTGCATCGTCGGAACCTTTTGCAACAGCGCCAGTGACCCAGCCGGCAGCGCCTTCAGCAACAACGCCGGCACAAATACCAGCACAGATACCAGCACAGGGCGCATCGATCGGTAGTTTTGCCCAGGGTGCAGGGATCGGCGTTGAAAAGCTGCAATCCGGTGAAGCGCAGACGCTGAGCATGGCCGGAAATCTCCTGCGCCGTCTTGTCGCCGGGATGGTGGTAATGCTCGAAGCGCGGGCACGCGCCAAAAGCCAACTTGGCGCGCAGGGCACCAGTCTTGAATTCGATGGCAACAATCCGCTGAAGTTTGCGCGGACGCCAGAACAGGCGCTGGAACAGTTGCTGAATGCACCGCACCGCGGCTTCATGGACAGCGAACGCGCCATCGAAGACGCCTTCAAGGACCTTCAAGCCCACCAAATGGCCACGCTGAAGGCCATGCAAGGCGCACTGCGCGCCACGCTGGACCGCTTCAGCCCCCGCGCCATCCGCAGCCGCGCCGAACAGGGCGGTTTCCTTTCGCGCATCCTGCCCGGGGCCCGTGACGCGGCACTATGGGCGGCCTACGAGAAGGAATTCAGCGGCGTGGCGCAAGGATCGGACGAGGCGTTCATGGAAATGTTCGCCAAGGAATTCCGCCGTGCTTATGAAGAAATCGCAAACCAGCGTTAATCACGCCAGCGGTGACCACGACAACAAGAATTGCGGATGCCCGGTCAATCGGGCTGTTCATTCACCGTCTTGTACCAGACCATATCGGACTGCCAGCCTTTTGCTTTGGCTTCAGACAGAAACCGCTGAGCCCAGTCTCCGCCGCGTGAAGCCGTAGTGCCATCAAACAGCGCGGGATCGAATGGTCCCTTGCCCCACAGCAGGAAAACCCCGCTCCATCCCGTATGGGTAGTGGACAACTTGAGCCGGTAGCGTTGTGAACCGACTTCTTCCCGCGCCAGATAGGCACGGTCTGCACCTTCCACAAATTCCATCATGCCATTTTCTTGGACGCCGACAAGGCCAATGTCACCGGCAACGCCATTCAGATCGAAGTTGATGACGACCGGCGCACCAAGCTGTCCTGCATCTGGCTCTCCCGCCGGAAGCTTTGCCATTTCCCACTTCACTTGCGGAACGGACAAATGCGACGCACCCTTGCCCCTGATCTGGCGGAAGGCTTCAATTGGGCCGCAGTCATTTGGGCTGATCTGAGAGACTTCGCTGAAATCGATCGACGCCGCGCGAAGTCCACGTGCCGATAGCAGCTTGCCAATCTCGTTCTGCGCATCGACCGGACGGCCAGCCACGCCCCTGACGGCCAGCGCAACATCGCTGCCCTGCACCTGCAGGTCGCTGACATCAAGCCATGAGCACCCTACCGCAGTCAGCCCGGCATCCAGCGCAGACTGAGCCGTCTTCAGGGGATCGCCGGCAGGAGCAAGGGCAGGTGTGGAGGCACCAGACTGCGCCTCCTGCGCAGCATCGTCGCCACCTGAAGAGATCGCATAACCCAGCCCGCCCAGCAGGACGACGGCTGCAGCCACCCCTGCGCCAATGAGCACCTTGCGCTGATTGCCCTCGCCCCCCTCTGCCACGGCAGGTTTTGGTTTGGGCGGTGTCTTGGCCTTGGGCGGTAAAGGTGACGCGGCTGGTTGCGGAGCTGGCACTGCACTGGTTGCGCCTGCTCCCACGGCGGCGATAACGTCCTCCATCGTGCGCAGCCGGTCAGCCGGATTGGGGCGCAACATGGCTTCGAGCACGGGCCGGACTTCGGCGGGAACGGGGGTCAGATCCGGCCCCGCGCGGCGCTTGTCCACCGCATCGACCAGCGATCCGCCCATGTTCACGTCGCGCTTGTTGATCAGCGCAAGGATGGTCAGGCCTAAGCTGTAGACATCGGTCCACGACCCTACCTGTCGGCCAAAATCACCCAGCTGCTCGGGCGCGACATAGTTGAGTTTGCCTGCAAAACCATCGCCGACAATCGTCTGGCTTCCGGCATCAAGGTCCTTGGCGATGCCGAAATCGATCACCTTTGCCCGTTCGAGCCGCCCGCCTTCAAGCATGATGTTATCGGGTGAGATATCACGATGGATCGCCCCGAGCGAATGCGCCACCGCCAGACCTTCAGCCAAAGTGCGGATCAACGCGAGAAGCTGTGCTGGGCTTGCCTCAATCGTGGAAAGCACGTCGGACAGATTGCGACCGTCGATATATTCGGTGACGATGTAGAACACGCCAAGCTGGGGTTCCATGGCCAGCGTGCGGTATTGCACCAGCGCCGGATGGCTCAGCCGCGTGAGTGTGCGCGCTTCCTTGCGGAACATCGCCAGCACATTGGGATCGCGGGCAAGGTGCGGCAGGATCACCTTGATCGCAACGCGCTCGTCCTCGTTGTTGATGTTCACCCCTTCGAACACCTGCCCCATACCGCCGCGCGCGATGAAGCGGCGCACCTGATACAGGTGGTTCAGCACATCGCCTTCACGCACATCGCGCGGCTCACTGGCAGTCATCTGAAAGGACGTTCCGCCGGGAAATTCGGTTTCAGCCAAAGGGGCAGCGGATGTCGGAGCCTCTGCAGGTCCAGCCGAAACGGGCGCAACCGGGGGAGCCGGAGGAGTCGCTTCTGGTGCTGCGGGCGCGACCTGCTCTGGCGGTGGGCTGCCCCATCCTCCAGCAGCCGGGACACTGCCTGCTTGTGCCGGGGGTTCGCTCGGCTGCGGTATGAAGATGGTGCGCGGTTCGTCGTCGCCGCCCTGGCCGTTGTTCTCGTTCACGATGACGCTCCGTTCAAGACCAGCAGGGTAGGTTCGGCCACGCTGATCAGCGCAACGGTAACATTGTCAGGCGCTCCGCCCGCCAGACTGGCCGTCACCAGCGCATCGGCTGCCGCTACGCCCTGTTCGCGTACAATCCGCGCGATTTCTGATTCATCCACCACTCCGTAAAGCCCATCGCTGCACAGCAGAAACAGATCACGCGTTTGCATCTGATCGCGAATGGCATCGATTTCCAGCACATCCTGCACACCCACCGCGCGCGAAAGCACGTGCTTCATCGGGTGGTTTTCAACATCGTCGGGCGACAGCAAGCCACGATCGACCATTTCCTGAACTTGCGTGTGATCGCGCGTAAGCTGGATGAAATGGCCATCCCGCAGCAGATAGGCCCGGCTATCGCCCGACCACAGCACCGCGAATTCATCACCACGTACAACCAGCGAGACTACGGTCGACCCCATCTGCACGCCTGCTTCCTGTGCATGGCCGAAGATGGCAGTATTGGCGGAATGGATGGCGTTGGCGACAATTTCGCAGGCTGCATCAAGTGATTCAGGCACCCTAACCGCACCCACGGCCGCCACCAGCGCCTCGGATGCCATCTTGCCATTGGTATGGCCGCCCATTCCGTCAGCCACTACCCACACCCCAGCGGCAGGGTCAGCAAAATAGCTGTCCTCATTCTGGCTGCGCACATTGCCGACATGCGTCAACACGCTGTCCTCAACGCGGAAAGCATTGTTCATGCGGCCATCTCCAACATCCGCCCGATCACTCCAGCCGGGGTTCTACCTTCATACTCGACCACCGGTCCATCCTCGGCGACCAGCGCCCATGACGGTTTACTGGGTACCCATGGCAAATTGTCAGGCTCCAGTGGAGCCGTGTTCAGCAGGTCGGCGTCCCATCCTTCGCCAAAGGCCTGCGCCACAAGCCCAAGGCATCCGGCCGAAAGCGCCACCGCCCCCTCGCAATCGGGCGCAGGTGCCGATATCATCAAGGGGAACCGCCGCCCTACGCGGTCTGTCGACGCACACAGAATGCCGCCGCTCCAGTTGCCATCGCTTTCAGCATCGACGAAGTGCCAGACCGGAGCCGCCTCATAGCGCTGCTCGAAGCTGTCACCCCAGATCGTGCGGGCCTGTTCCATTTCAGCCGAAAGCCACAGATCGAGCCCATCGCGGAACGACGCGCTGATCCCGCGCGAGACAAAATCACCGTGGGAAGGCAGTTTTCCGAACAGCCAGCGCGCCAGAGGCCGTGGTTCTAGAGCACTGTCGGGCATCTGAAACTCCACAGCCCGCCCCGGCCAAAGGGGTTGCGATCATTGGGCAGGCTTATCTTGAACACCGCCGTCTGCGCGCCCGACCCGAAAGTGGCCAGAACCGCCAGCGGCCCGGCATTTTCCTTGCGCGCAGCGTCCATTAGCCTGAACAGCGCCCATGGGCCTTCGGTGTCCACCCCGCCCACTTTCTGCCCGCCAGACATCAGCGCGACCGAGGCCACAGGCAGGTTGCCCTGCGGGGACCATGCCAGCGGCTTTTGCGCGCCCAATGATCCGCGTTCAAAGCTGTAGCGCGTGTTGCCGACCACCAGATCAACCGAGTCCACGCCCGCCCCGAACGACTTGGCCTCAATCTTCACGTTCAACCCGCCCGCCAGAATATCGCGCAATTGCCGCGCCTTGACGAATTCTTCAGGCGTTACGGGATTAAGCGTGGCGGTTTGCGGGTTTTCCAGATTCCAGCGCCACACCGGGCCGCTCATATCCAGCAGCGGAACGATCCGCGCCTGAATGAAACTGTCGAGGGTACCGCCGAGGCCGAAGATCCGCTGGATATCAGCCAGCGAAGCGTCGGCCACGGCGGTTCCGACAAAAGGGTAGCGGTCCTGCGTGGCAAGCTGGCAATCGGGAAAGACCGACTGCGCATAGGCATCGCTCAGCGCGCCTTGCGCTGCCGCCGTCGTCGCCGTCGATCCGCCGCTTGTGGCCGCTGCCACGAAGTTCTGCAATTGCGGTGGAGCCCCGCCCGCACTTGTCGCCACAGCCCCCAGCGCCATGGCCATCTGGCTCTGCACCGCATCTGCCCCCATGCCGCCACCTGCCAGCTTGGCCGAGTTGATGGCCTCGCCCGCCTTTTTGATCGCGCCGACAAAATCATCGATCGGTGCCGGGGCCTTACCGTCACCTACATAGTCGTGAACCGGCTTGAAGTGCGATGTGATGGCCGTTGCCGCATCCACTTGTGCGCCCACAGACGATGCCGCCGCAGCCTGCGCCAGCTTGCCAAAGCGCGAGGATTCGATCTTGGTATTGGCCGCGTCACCCAGCGCTTTGGCACCTCCGGCAAAGGTCGTGTTCTTGCGCAATTCCATCAGCAAGACTTTGAGCGGCGAGGGCGATTTGGCAAAGGCACCCAGCACCGCCGGGTCGCCAAACAGGTTGCCCGGCGTTGGCAAAGTGGCCACGCGCTCCCACGAATCGATGTATTCGCGCGCATAGAGCGCTGCCACGCCGGGCCGTATCTGCTCCACTTGCGCCTGCACGCCTGCGGTCTCCGCGCCTTCGCCCAGTACCCACAAGTCTTTCTGCAGATCGCTTGCCACGGTCACCAACCCCGGCAAATAGGCCTTTTCATACCCTTCGCGAGTATAGAAATAGGGCACTTCCAGCGTCATGACTTCGGCACCGTTGGCAAATGCCTGCGCATCCCCTGCAGAGATTGCAGCGCTTGCCCGCCACGGCTGTTCAACCCCGGCCAGCGCCTTTTGCCGCAGCACGGCATAGGCCCGGTCGGCAAGGCTGAGCGTCTGCAAAGCCGCGCGGGCCGAGGCGATTGCCGTGCCATCAAGCGGGGCCTTGCGCTCTGCCCATTCGGACGACAGGCCCTGATCTTCCAGCAGCACCGCCAGATGTTCGCCCAATTCCTTGCGCACTGGCGCGCGGTCTGCGCCGGGGAACTGTTCGTTCAACCAATCGCCTTCGACCCACGATTTGATCGTGCCGGGATCGAGCGGCCCCTGCCCGCCGAGCATCAGATAGACTTTGAGCGGCTGATAAACCGCCATCGGATCAGCGGCGTTAGCCGCCATATATTGTTCAATCCGCAACAGCAGCCGTGGCAGCAGAATGCGCCGCAGCCCGGCGCGATAGGCCTCCACCGCCGTATCGGCATGGCTCGATTGATAGAGCCCAAAGCGTTTGAACAGGCCCGGCTCTCCCGCTGCCTGCTCGGCATAGCCCTGCGGCAACATACGCAAGGCGCGCAGCGTGCTGAGCGCCTGTTCCAGATCGGGATCGGTATCACGCACTTCGACCAGATCAACGCCGGTCTGCTGGACCAGCGTCGCGGCCTGTGCCGAGGACTGGCCCAGCGCAGACTGGAACGACCGGTTTTGCCAGAAGCTGACGCCCCACAGCGCCACGACCACCGAAGCGGCTGCGGCAACGCCGATCACGCCCGCTGTCGTGCGCGCCTGCTGGCGGCGGCGGGCAGCAGGATCGGCTTCGACCAGCCCGGCTTCTCCGAACACGACCTCGGTCAGCACGCGGTTGAGGAAGTACGTGCGCCCCGATGCGCCCGATGGCCGCGATGCGCTCTGATAGCTTTCGGCAACGCCTGCCAGAATGCGGTCAAGCGGCGCGCCCTGCTGGACGCCGCTGGTGAAATAGAACCCGCGCAATGTGCCCGCAGGCTGATCGCCTGACAAGAACGCCCCATCCACAAACCGCGCCACGCGATTGCGCAGCGCCGCCAGTTGCGCCGGAAAGCCCAGAATCAGGCTGCGCCGCGTCTGGTCCACTTCCTCGAACAGGCGCTTGGCCTGCCGCGCCTGTTGCGCAGCCACTACGGCATCGAACGCGCCCACAAGGTCATCGCTGGTCGGCTTCTTCACTTCGACCGGAAGTGTCGCACCCAGCACGGCACGACGGCCTTCGACATCGAGATCGTCGTAGAACTCGCTGAAACCCGCGATCAGATCGGCCTTGGTCAGCAGCAAATAGACCGGGACCGAAACTTCGAGCGTAGCGCGCACTTCGGTTAACCGGCGGCGCACCAGCGCGGCGTGGCGATCAAGGCCAGCGCGATCAGCCTGCAACAATTCGTCCACGCCAATGGCCACGATCACGCCATTGACCGGCGACAATGGGCGGTGCTTTTTCATCAGGCCAAGGAAGCTGGTCCAGCCCTTGGCATCGGCAGCACTATCGGAATCCTGCGTGGTATAGCGGCCTGCCGTATCGACCATCACCGCTTCATCGGCGAACCAGAAATCGAGATTGCGTGTGCCACCCACGCCCTTGAACGATTGGTCGGAGAGCGGAAAGCGCAGGCCAGAATTGAGCAGTGCAGTGGTCTTGCCAGCCCCCGGAGGTCCGATAATCACATACCACGGGCGATTATAAAGGTAATCGCGGCGCTTGCCCGATCCTGAACGGAGCGAGGCCAGCGCCTCGGCCATGCGGGCCGAAACGGCTTGGCCTTCGGCATCACCGGGTGCCGGGCCTGCCAGTTCGGCTTCGATGGCGGCGGCGGCCTTGCGCGCTTTGCGCACCCGCAGCCAGCCAAGCAGCCCCCATGGCACCACGACCGCCGCAAACAACAGCAACCGCACCCACCACGGCGATAGCATCCGCACGAAAATAGGCAGGCCGACGCAGAGCACCAGCACGAGGAACAAGACGACAAGTCCAGAGAGGACCCACCAATTGCCGAGATACTTCTTCACGGGCCTCGCCTCTTTTGATTAGCGCTGACGCGGAATGATGACTTCGACACGGCGGTTGAGCGCCTTGCCTTCGGCGGAACCATTGTCGGCAATCGGGCGGCTATCGCCATACCCTTCCACCGAAATGCGCCCCGGATTGGTGAGGACCGAGCCCAGAATACCCGCCACGGCCTGTGCCCGCGCTTGTGAAAGCGCGCTGTTATCGGGGAAGGCAAGGCCGCTGATCTGGTCACTGTCCGAATGGCCCTCAACCGTGACCTGACCCGGCTCAGCCTCAACCGCGCGGCCGATGCGTTCAAACAGATCAGCGCGGCCCGGCTCAAGCTGGTCAGACCCGGACTGGAACAGCTGCCCCACAGTGGTGCGCACGCGCACGGTGCTGCCATCTTCCTCAACCACCACCAGATTTTGGCGCACTTCAGGTTCAAGAAATGTGCGCAACCGCACCAGTTGATCGCTTTCCACAGCCGGTGGCGGCGCGGCTCCGACTCGCGAAAGCCGCAAGCTTTCCTTGGGCATCAGTGCCTTGGTGGCTTCGAGCGAGTCCGATCCCGCGGTCATCAGCAGCAACCGCAGCACGATGTAGATGGCCAGCAGCACCGCCAGCGCCGCAGCGGCGGCAAGCACCACTTTGCTCCATGGGCTGATCTTGCGCAGCGGCGCATCGGCCCCGCGCCACATCGGCGCGATTTCCAGCTGCGAGAGCGAACGCGGATGTTCCAGCGCGCCATAGAGGCTGGTCAGGATTTGCTGCAGCCGCGCCCGACCATCGGGCATCACACGGAAGCGGCCTTCGAACCCAGCGGCAAGGCAATCGGCGTAAAGCTCGATCAGTTCGGCATTCTGGCCGGGCCGGGCAAGGAGATCATCGACAAGTTGCCAGAACCGGTCACCGCCGATGTTCTCCCGGAAAAAGCTGACAACAAGGCTTCGCCGCGCCCATTCCGCTCCGTCGTTGCCCGCGCCCGGCAGGTTCTGGGCGATATCATCAATCGTGGCGCAGATCGCATAGCGTGCGCGCATCCGGGTTTCTTCGGGGTAGAGCGGTGCAATCGCGCGGTCATAGGCCGCAACCGCTTCCATCGCCTCACGGTGAAAATCCGGCATCGAAATGCGCGCGCGGCCAGACCGCACCGATGCGGCCAGCGCGAGCACCGTGCCCGCTTCGATCACCAGCGGGCTGCGCGTTTCGCGCGCGCGTGACGGCACTGGGATGTCATCGTCGTTCAGCCGACGCCCGCCACCCATCACGGGCTGGGGAGCGGCAAAGGACGGCGGCGGTTCTCCAAACCCGGCAGGTGGAGCGCCAAAGCCGGAGGGCGGCGCAGCAAAGCCGGAAGGTGGCGGAGGCGCAGGCGGCTGCGCCATCGGCGGTGGCGCGCCCCATGCCCCAGCACCCGCGGGCGGCGGAACAGGCGCAGCGGGTTGTGCAGGCGTGCCGCCCCGCATGCCTGCCAGCGGCGAAGGCCGGAAAACCGTGCGATTGCCGTTGTCGGAAGAACCGTCTCCGCTCATGCCGATTGTCCTCTCAGCCAAGCAGGCAGCACGCTCATCGTGCCGCCCTTTTCACGCACCACAATTCCATCCGCAGCTGCGGCCAATCGCCCGCTACGTGCAGGCCGAGCGCCGTGGCAGTGGCGAAATCGCGCCAATCGCCCACACCCCGGTCCAGTTCAAAATAGACAAAGCCCGGCAGCACGCGCAGCTGCGAAGGCGGCGTCGGCGTGTGCCGCAAGGGCACCCCCGGCAACGCAGAATCGACGATCTGGCGCATCTTCTCAACCGCGCCGATCTTGGCCACAGCCGGGAACATCTGCCGCACTTCATCGGCCGATGCGGCTGCGCGCACGGCCAAGTAGAAATAGCCATGCTGGTACAGATTGCGGTCGGCAATCGTCGAGGTCCACGCACCCGGCCCCATCGGCTCCAGCGGCAATTGCACGGCGGACCGGTCAAACACCGCCGACAGCATCGATTGCAGCAGATCGAACAGCGGTTCGAATGTGCCGCGCAGATTTTCGTGATCGTAGGCGGGCAGCGGCGGAGCCTTGCGCTCGGGCTTTACCAATGTGGCGATTTCACCCGCAAGGCTGGCCAGCTCCTGATACATGCGTTCAGGATGCACCATCGGCAGCGATTCCAGATGGCGCAGCACCGGTATCCAGCGGTTCAGCGCTTGCAACAGCAGGAAGCTTGCAAAGGTTTCCGCGCCGCCATCTGTCGCCTCGACCGCGCGCAGGGCCAGCTCGTCAGAGCGTTGTTCGCACCGCCCCAGAATGTCGACCAGCCCATTGCGCAACGGGTGTGAAGCGCGGATATCGAGCGAGGGAGGAATATAACGGTCATCGAACATGACCTTCTTGCCCTGCATTTCGCGGATCTGGCCCAGCCCGCACAGGATGCGGCCATAAGTCTGATCGCGCGTTACGCCCAGCCGCAGGTTCGGGCGCGCAACTTCGATCGGCTCCTGGCTACGATCCTGCGAGAAGCAATCGGCAATCTCGCTCTCTTCTACCAGAAAACGGATGTCCGGCCCGGCGCTATCTGCCTCGTCAAACTCCTGCGCGCCGATCTGGGCGGCGGGCAGGGTGAGGAAGACAACGGCATCGCGCGTATCGAGCGGCACATCGAGCGGCGGCGGCGGTGCGATATCATCGGGGATAGAGAACGGCGTGCCATCGGGCATGACGCCCTTAGCGCGCACAAGGATGAACTTGCCGATGGCGGCAAGATCCTCGTCCACCTCAACCTCGGTCAAGCCCCAGGGGTGCGGACGCAGCGAATCTGCACGCGCGCGCAACTGCCCCAACAGGGCACGATCAGCCTGCTGGAAATGTTGCGGGCGAAGAAATTGCCCTTCACGCCAGGCGACACGACTTCCGAACGACATCTGCCCCCCCGTTAATCAGCAGCATACTGTAAAGCACAGCTTCACCCATCGCAAAAGCATGGTTATAGCTGCATGTGAATATTTCACGGCAACTTGTCCCGCTTCGAGAGGAGAATTGTGATGAGCGACGATTCTTTCGATCCCAAACAATGGGTAAAGCAGGCGGCAAGCGAACCGCCTGCCAAATTTGCTGGCAGTAGCGCCACAGAAACGGTGAGTGATTTCTGGCGCGAAGCTAGCGGCACGGTCGCACAACCGGTCAATGCTGCATCTCAAACAGCGCAGCCCGAGCGCAATAATGTGCAGCGAAGTTCCGTTCGGCATCGCTCCGACAAGCGCCTGCCGCTGGCCATAGCGGGGTCGGTTACCCTGCTTGCCGTGGGTGCGACTGGTGCATGGTTGACGCGCAACCCCGGGACTCTGCCAGTGGCCACCGCAGTCACCAACACCGAAGCCAACAGCGGGCTGCAAGAACGCGCGCTCAACCTTGCAGGTCCAGGGCAACTCGTCAGCGCGCTTGTTTCGGCTGGGGTCCGCCCGGAAGATGCTTCTGCGGCTGCCGCTGCGGCTGCTCCATACCTTGCCAGCGGAGGAGAAATTCACGCCATTCTCGTGCTGGCGACCGGCACTGGTGGCGCGCAGTTGCAGCAACTGCGCGCTGCTCATATCGATGGTTCGGGCGCGATGCTCACGCGGGCGGCAGATGGCAGCTATGCGGTCACGCCGCTGCTCGCCTCCGTCACCCGCAAGATCGAAGTGCTGCGCGGCGAGATTGACAGCGACAGCTTCTATTCCTCTGCTGTTTCGGCGGGTCTGATAGATTCGCTGATCCCGGAATTCATCAACGCCTTTTCCTATGACTTCAACCTTGCCGCCGAAGTCAGCCCCGGCGATGTGTTCGAAGTGGCCTTCGATCAAGAGGTCAATGCCGAAGGGCAGGCCATCGGGCAGCCAAAGCTGTTGTTCGCCCAGCTTACCACCCCGCAGAAAAGCCTTGCGCTCTATCGCTTTGAAGCGCCGGGCGCGGAAGCAGGCTGGTTTGATGGCAACGGGGCGACGACCAAGCGCGGCCTGATGCGCACTCCGGTGGATGGCGCGCGCATCTCCTCGAAGTTCGGCATGCGCTTCCATCCGGTGCTGCATTACAACAAGCTGCACGGCGGCACCGATTTCGCGGCCCCTACCGGCACCCCGATTTTTGCTGCTGCCGATGGCACGATAGAGTTTGCGGCGATGAAAGGCGCGAACGGCAATCTGACTGTTCTGCGCCACGATAATGACTGGAGGACGCTCTATCTGCATCAGAATGTCTTTGCCCCCGGGATTGCCACAGGTGTGCGCGTGACACAGGGGCAGCGCATCGGCGATGTCGGAACCACCGGTCGTTCGACAGGGCCGCATCTGCATTACGAGGTCCACATCAATGGCGAGCGGGTTGATCCGCAAAGCATCCCGGCCGACGAAGCCAGTCGCAAACGCCTTGAAGGCACAGCCTTGCAGGCTTTCCTCAAAGAGCGCGATCGCATTGATGCTGCGCGCGCGCAAGGCGCATCGTGACTTCAGGCATTGGCAACTGCGGGTTTACTGCCTGTACTGACCAGTAGCGGTAGTATAATAGCGCACAATACTACTGCTGCACCAAGACTGGCATTCAGTCCTTCTTCGCTGCCACCCCACCACGCACTACCAACAAGATCGAAATCCATGATCGATCCGAACATCTCATTGCCGGGATTGGGCACAAGCCCGAACACAGAATCCTCGCTGATATTCCATGCGGCATGCGCCATAACCGGGGCGATTATGCCACCACTGCGCAACGCCAGCAGTCCGAACACTACCCCAGCCAGCGCAATGACCAGCATGGACATCGGCTGGATAGTGCCACCGATAAGGTGAAACGCCATGAATGTGATAGAACAGGCAGCTATCCCGGCACTCTGACCGACCCGCTGAATCAACACTGGCTGAAGCCAACCCCGGAACAGCAATTCTTCCATTGCCGATTGCACCAGCGTCAGCATGATTGCTGCCAGCACCATTGCGCCAATGCCGGTCGCATTTCCGCCGGGCACGGTTGCGCCGTTCAGCCAGCTCATCAGCAAGGCGCTGCCGAGCCCGCCTGCCCCCAGAGCCAAACCGATCAGCGCCCAACGCATGGGCGCATTGCCCGTGCGCAGGACTTTGGTTCCGCTCAGCCAACCAGCCAGCAGCGCAAATGGGAGCAATGCCCCGTAAAGCACCAGCGTGAATGCCGCCAGAATGCCCGTTGAAGCCTCTGCGCCCAGAATATCTGGCGCAAAATGAACGATGACCAGCACCCAGCTCCACGTGAGCAGCAGGCCAAGGCCAATCGCAGCCCATTGCCGCCACGCAGGCGCAGGGGTGCCAGCCATGCCAGTACCGTCAGCCGATCTTGGTTGCGCCATCGAACAACACTCCTTCGGCCAGACGATAGTGATGAAGGGCCGTTCCGCCTGCCGATTCAACCGAGAATTGCTGAATGCCCGCAAACCAAGGCACCCGCTCTTCCAAGGTTGCGGCGCGAATATAGGTGTTGAAGACCCGGGGATCGTAGTAGCGGAACAGCACGAGCATGCCATCGGGCAGCTTGGCCTGCAAAAACCGGCGCAAATGGCGGTGCAACTGCTCCAGCGAAAGCTGCGACAGGATCATGATGCCCCAGCTTGCACCATGGCCATGCTGTTGCCAAATGCCCAGCAGTGGATCTGCATCATCGATCCGCACCAGCCACGGCGATGCCGCCAGCAGGCGCTGATCAAGATTGCGCCCCTTGAAAAGGCACATGTGATCGCGACAGGACCGCACGAGATCGATCAGCCGCGGGTCTTGCGCGCAATCGATAACCGCATACCAGGCAGCGTCCATCCCGCGCCTAGCCGATCTGGGCCTTGCTGCACTGTTCGCAGAACGGAAGGCCCTCCTTGGCTGCAGCGATCATGGCATCGACCATCTCGGCAAAGGCGGTGCCTTGTCCTTCAACTCCAATTGGCAGATTGACCATAGCTTGCGACAGACTACCTGCACTGCCACTGCCTGCATCGCCGATCAGCACATTGGGAAGGCCCAGCAGTATCACGCCGCCATGCGCGGTCATATCGCCCATCCGCGCGGCCATGCTGCCTTGGACGAGTACCGTAACGGACCCCATCATGATAACATCCGGTGGGCCGACGCAGAACGCCTGATCGCCAATGCGCGCCTGCGGGAGCGAACCTGTCAGCACCTGAATCGCAGCAGGAGGCAGGATCGGGCCACCAACATGCGGAACCAGACCCGTCACCATCGGACAAGTGTGCATATCAGACACGCGCGCGGCAGGTTTACCCATAACGCTTATCCTTGATCGTCAAGCCACAGCTTGCCGTGCGCAAGATCACACCATGACAAGCTTTATTGCAAGGGTGGCAGTGGATGATCTTTTGCAAGAAACATCATCCCCGCGCGCCCTAGCCAATCCAGCCTCCCAATCATTTGCCAATGCCCTGAGCCAAGGCATTGGCAAAGAGTCATCTACCAGCCGTTGTCGGACCAACCGCAACTGGAGCCACCGCCGCCACTGGCGCAATATCGCGTGGTTGCAATGCGGCTCTTGCCTGTCCGCTCAGCAACGACTTCTGCGCATCGCCGACCAGCACGAACGCCCCCCAGAACAACGGGTGCGAACTGTCCCGATTGGCCATGAGCGAAACCTGCGCCTTTTGCAGAGCACCGCCAATGGTATCGCTGCGCGCATTGGCATAAAAGTCGGAGATCAGCTGAACGCTCTCACCCGCATCCGAAATTGGCCAGTAGGTGGAAAGAACTGCCTGAGCGCGCGCTGCAAGGAATGCACGAACGAGGCCGTCAAGCGACGCACCGACATCTTCCTGCCCCGCAGCGCGTGCGGCACCGATGTTTACACCAGCAGAAGTATCGCATGCCGACAGCACCACGAGGTTTGCATCAAGCCGCAATTGTGCCACTTCCTCGAACGAAAGGATCCCGTCGGAATTGCTTTCGCCAATGCTGGTGACGAGCGCGGGCGGCGCCTTGGCGCAGCCCCACTGCCCTTCGGTCAGGCCATGAGTGGCAAAGTGCAGGACCTGGAACTGATCAAGATCGGTCCGGCTGCGCACGTTCGTATCCGTGAATTCGGCACCGGTAACTTCGGGTGCGTTCTCTACACCAAGTGCGGCGGTGGCCTCTTTCAGCTCTGCGGCATCAATAGGTTCAAGCATGCGGCTGAGTTCAGCAACCTTGCTCAATTCAACTTCGCAGTTGGAACCGATACTTACCATCGCACCACCGGCCGCCGCCTCCACCGGCGTTGGCATGTGTTGTGCAAAACCGATGAAAGGATAAGGAGCCTTCGATGGTGCCAGATTGCGCGATACGATCAGCGATCGCGGTGACAGCGCCGTCGACAGCGCCATCTTGCGGGCAAGGAAAGCAACAGAAGTGTAGTTGTAAGGGTCCTTGCGCCGGTTCTTGGCGAAAGTTGAAGCCGATGTATCATCAGTCACCAGCACGCCTACCGGTAGGGTATCAAGAACGCCCGAACCATCAATGACCAGCGCCGAATAGTCTGCAACGCGGCTTGCCGCAGGCCCGATCAGCAGCTTGTAAAGCGCGTTTGCCCCGCCAACCGAATACACCGGCACATTTTCACCGCCGCCAGTGATCGAAGCGCGTACCGTCTTGATCAAAGGCTCGATCTCTACGGCTGGGCGAGCAACGCGATAGATGCGTGATCCGCTTGCATCGATCAATGCGCCAAAGATATACCCGCCAACCTTGCTGAGCTTGAGATAGCCTTCGCCGGGCTTTAGCACGGTGCGGATTTCCGCCATCGAGGCCGGTGTATCGACCACCTGCCGGAAAGAGCCGTTGGCAGCCAGTTCATTCTGCAAGCCAAGCGAACGGTTTTCCAGCACGGTTCTACGTGCCTCCAACTCTGCAATTTTGGCCGCATCCGTGGCGGAAGCGATCTCGAAGCGCAGGCGGTTGATCTCACGCTCAACCTCTTGCCGGTCTTGCACTTTTGCGGCAAGTGCCGGGTCCGAAGCGATCAAGGACTGCAGTTCAACAAACTGACGCGCAATCGCCGGAGTCGACGCTGCTTGCATAGCGCGGAAAAAGCGCTCTGGCGAAGCGCCATCGGGTCGCTGTGCCGCATCGTTGACCAACGCATCAAGATAGCTGCGGGTCTGCGCCGGGAGGCCGCCAACCCCGGCATCTGCCGAGATCAGGCTGGTCACCGCATCATCGAACTGGGCCAGGACTTCTTCTGCCGAACCACCGCCGCCGGAAAGCACGGCTGCACGCTCCAGTTGGACTTGTGCCAAGGCTGGTCCGTTGTCACCTGCATCTTCGGCAAGCCGCAGATAACCAATGGCCTTGTCGAGCGAGGCCAAAGCAGCAGCCCGGTCTCCACCGCGCAACTGGATGCGCGCGCGTTGACGCTCGATTCGGGCGGCCAGCCACAACAATTGCTGCTGCGGGATCGGCTGTTTACGTAGCGCTTCGAAACTTGAATCTGCAAATGCCAGCGTGGTTGCTGCCTCTTCCGGGCGGTTCTGGCCGAGCAACGCCACGCTCCGGGCCCAGCCCGCCTGCGCATCAATCACCAACTGCGTGCGGCTGCGGTTGTCCCACGCCGAAGCAAGCGCCGATCCAGCCGAGCCGCTGTTTGGCGCCTCGTTCAGCTTCTGCACCTCGCGCGTGTCCATCAGCGGCTGGCCTTCGGCAGCAGCAGACATGCCCGACGTATCAAGCGTAGATGCGGCAACACCAAACTCGCGCTTGTTGATCAAGTGCAGGGCCGCATAGTTGCGGCTCTTCATCTGCAGCACGTCTGCGCCAGGAATGCCCGCGTTCTGTCCAAGCAGGGCGTTGGCGCGGCCAAAGTAATCATCTGCTGAATCGAAGAAGCGCAAGTTGGAATCGGCAAGGCCCGCCAGCAACAACAGATCGATGCGGGTTGCCGGAGCAGTGTCAGCAGGCAAACGCGCCAAGGCATCACTGACAATGCGCGCCGCATCCAGATGCAGCCCTTGCCGCACCAGACGCAAGCCCTGCTGCAGGGCATCCTCGGCATTGGCCACGGCGCCTGCTGCGGAGATATTCACAGCTGGCGATGGTGCCAAGACCCCAATCTCGACCGCCGCCTGCGTCGTGCGTCCACGATCATTGTTTGGCGCCGCAGCGCCGGCCAGAAACCGCAGGCCTTCTTCTGCTGGTCCTTGTGCAACGGCAATCGCGCTTGACGAAAATACACGGCCATCGCGCGAGAACCGCGTTTCGATGGTTTCCTGCCCTAGTAGCTTGTCAAAGCAGCGCCGTGCCGTTGCCGGACCGATGCCTGGAATGGTCACTGCCATGCCCGGCCCACAATCCAGCAGCCCGTCAATCGCATCGATGGAACTGGAACGAACCGCGCGCACGATGCCAAGATAGCGGTTGGCCGTGGGGCCGCGACAAGTGAACGTATAGCTGCCCTTGAACGCGTCCTCTTTCCAGAATGGCGTGGCTACGCAAGGATTCCCCGCACCATTGCGCCCAAGTTCGAGTTGGTCTGGAAGATCTGCAGGCTTGGCCGCAACCGGTGCGGCCGAAACCGCAAGCGCCACTACTGAGAGTGAGGCCAGAAACAAGCGCTTCATCAGTTGCCACCCTTCTTTACTTCGCAGCCGCTTTTGTTGGGATCGCTGCATTCGATCGGAGTCATTGGAAGTTCGCCAAGCCCGAACGATCCAACATCGTCGAACAGGGCATCATTGTTGGTGCCGACCAGCGGGTCGAACGGCACTTGGAAGTCTGGCTTCACGTTGAATATCGACGTCCTGATGTTATCAAGTGACGTCAGCGACGGCGTAAGGTTCTGCACCGATTGGCAGTTACCGCCACCAATCAGACAGCCATTGATGCGCGAGGCGCTGATGTTGTCATAGTGTGCAAGCGGCGGATTGCCCAACAGCGCGGTGGCGATATTGATCACGCCATTGATCGAACCGAACATCGCAAAGACTGGCTGGGTTGCCCCGCTCTGAATATCCAGCGCGACCGCTTGCTGATTGCCATTACCCAGTTTGACACCGGTTGAAAGCAGGCTGCGCGAAGCATCGCTGGTGTTCTGGAACATGGCAAAGTTCGAGAAAGTGACCTTCATCGAGCCGACATCGATCATCGCTTCTCCGGTGCCACCGATGTTGTTGTAAAGCGAACTGCCCGGCGTAAGATTCAGCCGGCTAGCTTCAGCAACCGAGCCAGCGCCACTTACGGCTTGCAAATCATTGGCAAAGGCTTGCGTACCAGCAACAATGCTGGCCGCGGTCAGTTCAAGCACGCCTCCGTTGCTGACAATCGCCCCACCGGCCCCACCAGTCCCAGTCTGCAGGCGGATGATCGAATTTGCCGCCGTGCTGCCGCCAAGCCTCAAGGTGGTGTCAGCATCGAAGGTGATACGGCCGGTAATGTCGATCCGTCTGCCGTTGGCTAGTACCCGGACCGTTTGCGGAACGATGAAATCAACCTGCTTGATTTCGACATTGTCACTGCCATCAGCGCCTAAAGTAAGCGTTTCGGTAGCCCGGAGCTGTGCGATTTCGGTGCGGTTCAGCACAAACTTCCCAGCTTCGGACGCTGCCGTTCCGCCGATCACCAGATTGCCGCTGCCCGAATTGGTCACTTCAATCGTGCGAGCATCTACTGCGCCACCGATCAAGGCATCGGTTGCCGAAAGCCTGACCGCACCCACCGCATTGGCACCCTGCATCAGCGCAACAGGCCCATCCACCATAACCGTGATGTCGGTTGCCGATGAAATCTCGCGATTTGCAGTAAGCCCATCACCAGTCACGGTGACGGAACGGCCATTCGCCGCACCAATCGCAGTGGTCGTGCCCGATGCCAGCGCAATCGCCGATTGCCGTGCTGGCCCGCCATTAAGCGTGGCATTGCCAAGAGCAATCGCGCCAGTCGTGGTCGTCAGTGACAGCGGATCGCCGCCGCTACCATCGCTGTCCGATGTCAGCGTCAGGCCGTTGGCACCCTCGCTAATCGATGCGCCATTGATCGTGATCCCGCCACGCGCCGTCTGCACTTGCCCTGCGCCATTGCCCAGAACAACTGCGCCTGTCGCCATGACAGTGTAGTTGCTTGCAGATGTGACGCGGCCAATGCTGGCGCTAGCGGCATTTACGGTAATGCCGTTGCCCGCGCCCGTGGTCTCGATTTCATTGATCGAGGCCGCATCGCCCGCTGTGATCCCCGCCACGCCGGCTGCCATGATTGTGCCATTGCTCGTAAAATCGCCCCCAGCGGTGGCCGTGAACGCTGCTGAATTGGCATTGGCAAAGCGGATGTCGGTGCCAGCGTCCAGCGTCACCGTCGTCCGCTCTGCTGCTGTCCCGCCAATCAGCGTTGCTCTTGCCAGCGCAATCCCGCCTTCTGCATCTAGCAACAGTGATCCGCCGCCTGCGCCATCAGCATTCGATGTCAGCGTCAGGCTGTCAGCCCCACGCGTGATCGATCCGCCGCCATTGGCCGTGATCGCGATAGATCCCGCAGCAACATGGGTCTGGCCGACGCTCTCGCCCAGCGTCACCCCGCCCGCACCAGAGCTGGTGACGGTGTAGTTACCCGCAGAATCGGCGGTGCCAATCACTGCACCGGCTGCCGTGATGCTGATGTCGTTTCCAGCCCCCGCCGTCCTGATCGCATTGACCGAAGCCGCCCGTGCAGCGGTGATTGTGGCATCGCCCACCGCCATCACGTTGCCGGTGCTGGTAAAGTCACGCACCGTGGCCGTCAGCGCCGCCGAATTGGTATTGGCCACTATGGTATCGGTGACAGACCTCAGCGTAACCGCTGTCCGCTGTGCCATCGTGCCGCCATTCAGCGTGGCCGTATCGAGCGTGATCGCACCTGCTGCACCCTGAGCGTCAAGCAGCATGTCGCCACCGCCCGTGCCATCGCTGTTTGCGGTGAGCGTCAAGCTGTTGGCATTTGCGCCGCGCACAATTGATCCGCCGGTGCTGACAATCGATATCGCACCGCCTGCAGCCTGCGTCTGGAACGGTGCTTTGCCAAGCGTTACGTCGCCATCGGCGCTGATCCGATAATCGCGACCGGCTGTAACGCTGCCAATGCCAACAGTATTGCCGCCTGCCAGCAGATCAAGCCCAGCCGATGCGCTGGAAATGTCGATGGTCGTGGCCTTTACGTCAACCGATCCCGTCCCCGCCGTAACCGTGCCGGCCACAAAGCTGGCGGCACGGGCAGCAGCAGGCCCGCTTGCCGTTACATTGCGTGCTGCGGTGATCCGGTCTGCACTGATCGCCTCGTTCGAAACGAGCGAGACATCATGCCCGGCGCCTTCTGCTGTCACAGTATCGAGCGTAATGCCGTTCAGCGCACGGATGCTGACCGACCCAATCGCCGAAACAGGCCCACTAGCGGTAAAGCTACCGGTAGATTGCGACGTGAAGTTGGCAGAATTGACCCGTGCCAGTTGCACCGGACCGAGCGCGGTCAGCGTGACGTCAGATTGCTGGGCGGGGCCGCCGTTCAGGAAGGCCGCAGGCAATTCAATCTGTCCGCCTGATGCGGTCAGTTCAATCGTGCCGGTGCCGGTGCCCGTGCTGTTTGACAGCAATGTGAGCCGGTTGCCGAGCACGGCATCGCCTTGCCGGATCGAACCGGAAGCGGTGGTCATGCGGATCGCGCCGACCGCCGATTGCGTCTGATTGGCGCCATTGCCCAGTACGATATCGCCGATCGTCGAGTTGACGGTATAGTCTGCCGCCGAAGATACCTGACCGATCCTGGCCGTCTGGGCACTGATCGAGATACCGTTACCCGCGCCGGTCGTGATGACGCGGTTGACGAGCGCTTCGCCCCCGGCGGTGATCATGGCCGGACCCGTTGCGGTGATCGTACCGGTGCTCTGGAATGATCCACCCGCATCTGCGTTAAAGGCTGCCGAATTCGCACTGGCAAATTCGATGCTGCCGTCTGCCAGCAGCGTCACCGCTGTGCGCTGTGCCGTCGTTCCGCCATTCAGCGTAGCGCCTCCCAGACCGATGCTGCCGGTGGCATCAAGCAGCATTGCGCCGCCATTTGCACCGTCGCTGTTAGCCGTCAGCGTCAGATTGTCTGCCCCAAACCCTTGCACAATTGTACCGCCGCCATTGGCGGTGATGATCAGTGCTCCGGCCGCTGAATGGACCTGCCCAGCCACCTGGCCGAGCGTGACACCGCCCGCACCCGACGTGGTAATGCTGTAGTCGCCGGAAGACCTGCCTGTACCGATAACCGCGCTGGCCGCACCAATGGTAATGTCGCTGCCGGATCCGGTCGTTTCGATGCCATTGATCGTGCCAAGACCACTCAGCGTGAACAACGCGTCGCCTGAGGCCCGGATCTGGCCGGTGCTTTCAAAATCACGCGCGGTTACCGTAAGCGCAGCAGAATTGACACTGGCAAGCGTGATCCCGCCAACCGCATTGAGCGTAACGGCGGCACGCTCAGCCGTGGTGCCGCCATTAAGCGTCGCCCCGGCAAGCGAGAGTGCCCCATTTGCACCCTTCGCATCCAGAAGCATCGTGCCACCGCCACCGCCAGCGCCATCGCTGTTCGATGTAACGATCAGTCCGGTGCCGCCTGCAAGGATCGATCCACCCGTGCTGGTGATCGAAACGTTCCCGGCGGCAGACTGGCGCGCATTGTCGCCCAGGCCAAGCGTTACGGCACCTGCAGCGCTTACAGTGTAATCTCCGCCAGCATTGACGTTGCCGATCGTGGCTGCCCGGCCAGCGGTGACCAAGGCCGCACCTGTCCCGGTGTTGAGCGCTTCGATAAACACATCACCCGCCGCACCGGTCGTCGACGTGAACGAAAGTCCGTTGGCTGTGCCGATTGTGGTATGCGATCCAGAGTTCAGCGAGATGGCAGCCTGCCTTGCCGAACCACCATTCAGCGTCATGATGCCGATTGCACCAACCGGGGCAGAGAGTGTCAACGAGCCAACACCGTTGCCGTCACTGTCAGATGTCAGCGTCACGCCCGAGAAGCCTTGCCCGATCGTACCGCCAGTGCTGGTGATCGATATGGCCCCAACTGCCGAGTGGACCTGATTGCCCGAAAAGCCGAGCGTGATGTCGCGAGTGGCATTGACCGTGTAATCACCACCCGCTGTCACGCGATCAATCATTACGTCGCGGCTTGCTGTAATCAGGGCCGCACCGGTTCCGGTCGTCAGCCGCTCGATGATCACGTCACCGGTCGCGCCGTTGCCGGTCGCGGTGACCGACAGCCCATTGGCTGCGCCAACTGCAACTTGCGTTGTGGAATCTACCACGACCGCCGATTGCCTTGCCGGACCGCCATTAAGTGTGGCCGTGCCAAGGCTGATCGGCCCGGCCAGCGTCGCAACTTCAAGATCGCGCGCTCCACTGCCGCCGCTGTCCGACGTAATGACCAGCCCGCTTGCGCCTTCAACAATCGTGCCGCCGGTAATCGACACGGCATCGAGCGCCGTCTGACGCTGATTGTCCGCCTTGCCCAGCGTAACCAGACCAGTGGCGTTGATCGTGTAGGAACCCGTCGTGCCACCAAGCCCTGCGGTAACATTGCCGAGCGTAACGGTCGTGCCTGAAACCGCCACGTCTTCTCCGGCGCGGGTCGTGCCAATATCGGTCGTAACCGCCCGTATGTCGACACTCCCTCCAGTCGCTTCGGCCGTGCCTGCGGTGAACGACAAGGCGCTTGCACCGCTGATTGCCGAAACCGACAGGTCCGTTCCTGCCGTGGCCGCACCAGCAACCTCGATTGCACCGTTCGAGCGCAAATTGATCGCCTGCCCGGCATTCATCGCGCCGACGGTCATCGACTGCGCGAAGGCGTTGATCGTACCCGTTTGCGCGGTCATGGACGTTGCCGACAGGCTTGATGCCGGATTGGCAAGGCTTCCAACTGTCAGATTATTGCGCGCCGCCAGCGTTGTTGCGCCGATCGGGCCATTGCTCGTCAGCACGATGTTCTCGCCGGTTCCGGCGGTCCGCACGGTCTGCAGGTCAAGCCCGGTCAGGCCGGTGATGCTGATGGTGTTTCCACCAAGTGCCGCGGCACTGTCGGCAAGGATCGATCCGCTAGCGGTGAACGTCGTCGCCGCATTTCCGGCAATGCTCGATCCCCGCGCACTGCCGATCACCACATCTGCAGTCACGGATTCAACCGAAACGGAAGCCGATCCGGTGGTGCCGCCAAACAACGCGGCGTTGCCAAGCGCCACAGCATTCTGGCCGGTAATCGCCAGAGCATCGGCAGGTGCCACGTCCCCGTCGTTTGAACGGATGGTGAGCGCGGTTGAACCCGCGCCACGCCCGATCGCGCCAGCCGTCGATGTGATCGTCACTTTGCCATCGGCAAGCATGCTCTGCGCGCCAGAAGTGCCAAGGGTGATGTTGCCAGCAGTCGTCACCAGCAGGCTGCCGCCCACATCGGCAGATCCCAGCGTAACGGCCATCGTTCCGTTCAAGGTGGCGTTCGTTGCGGCCCGAACCGAACTGACCGTCTGGGTATCGGCTTGAATATTGACCTGACCCGTCCGGCTGTTGATGATTCCACCGGTAAAGGATGCCGCGCGCGTTCCGGTCAGGCCCGAAACGGTGAAGTTGCCAGACGGCAGAGTGTTGCCTGATGTGCCTGCCGTGGTTACCTCGACATTACCATCAGAGCGCAATCCGATGGCAAGCCCTGCGGTTGCCGCACCAATTTGCATGCTGCCCGCCGTAGCGGTGATCGAACCATCGGTGGCGGTAAGCGAGCCTGCCGTAATGCTCAGCGCCTGGTTGGCAGAACTGCCGATCGTGAGATTGCGCGATGCCGTCACCGACGTGGCTTCGAAAGCCCCAGTGGTTGACAGGGAGATATCCTGATCTGTGCCAGTAGTGCGTGCCGAATTCAGCGTGATCCCGCCTGCTGCACTGATCGAAAGCGCCGTACCTGCAGGCACCAGAGCCGAATTGTCAGCCGTGATCGAACCGGTTGATGCAAACGTGGTTGCTGCCGATGCGGAGAACCGGCTGGCCACTGCCGACCCAAGGGAAATCGCCCCCGTATTGGAAAGCACCGTGAGGGCCGCTGTGCCAGTGGAACCGGCAGCAAGCGTGGCGTTGCCGAGTAGGGCATCACCGCTTGCCTGAATGAACAGCGCTCCGTTGGCAAGGCCGGTATCCGAGTGCGAACGGATGGCCAGCGTTCCCGGCACTGCTCCGCGTCCAATCGCTCCGGTTGAACGGATCGTTGCCGTACCGCCAGCCTGAATCACGTCTGCCGCACCCACGCCAAGCGTCATGTTGCCGGTTGAGCGCAATTCCAGATTGCCTCCGGCCTGCACTGTGCCTGCGGTTACGGTATCGGTCGCTCCAGCGCCCGAACGGACCAGAACATCACCAGTCGCATCGATCCGTGCGACCGAAACATTGGCGTTTGACGTAACGCTGACATCGCCACCAAGCCCCAGCGTGCGCAAACGTCCGTCACTGACAATGTTGGCCCCAGTTGCCGTTTCCATCGCGGTGGGATTCGCTGCGGTCAGAAGTGTTACACCGCCGCCATCAGCCGTAGCCGTCAACTGGCCACCGACATCCACCTGCAACAGATTAGCAATCGTGCTGGTGCCGTTGGAGGCGGCCACCACGATGCTGCGCCCCTGCACATTGCCGCTGGCCAGCACTTGTGCACCGTTCAACCGGGTCCCGGCGGCAAAGTTGAAGCCAACCGGGCTGCCTGCCTGCGATGTGATGCGCACGTCGCTTGCGGCTACAATGTAAACATCGCCCTGCGCGGTCAGTGATTTGCCGACAGTCACCTGCTCACCCAGCAACAACACCGAGCCGCTGGACGTGAGCGTGCCGGGGCCGGTTTCGAGCTTCAGTTCCACCACACCAAGAGCAGATGCCGGATCGATCACGACATTGCGGCTGTTCAGCGCCGAAGTCCGATCTCCCGCCCCAAACACCTGGCTTCCCGTGCCTGACGCAAAATCGAGCGTTGAGACCACAAGGCTACCACCATTGAAGCTGCCGCTTGGCCCGAACATCACGCCCGACGGGTTGATCAGCCACAGCGCGATATTGCTTGTGGAATTGATGCGCCCATTGATAATCGAAGGGAAGAAGGTGTTCGTGCCGCCAACATCCTTGCCGATCACACGGTTGATCACCGTGACCGGCGTGGCCACGGCCCCGCCTACGCCATCGGTAGACACGAAGTTCACCGTGTTGTTCTGCGCAACCGAGAACGTGCCCCAGTTGATGACCTTGTCAGCCGCAAGAGCATCTACTGTCATCGTATTGCCAGAGGTGCTGACGTTTGCGCCGCCCGCATTGGCCAGTTCAGGCAGCGATTGTCCGAATGCCGAATGCGCCAGCACGATGGTCGATACGCAGGTTGCAATGCCAGTGCCGAGGCGGAGGGCACGACGCTTGCCGTTGATGGCCTTGTTCATCGGTTTATCTCCCCCGGGCTTCAAATGCTGAACGGAACGAACTGGAAGGTCATCGACACAAGCACCCGGTCATCGGGCCTGCGCGAGAAGGCACCTGTCAGCAAAGGCTTGTCGAGCGCGTGCGTGTAGGTCACATCAAGCCGGATGGCTTGCGCCAGCGAGACTCTTGCCCCCCCACCGACTGACGCAATATACCGCTCTCTCTCGGTCGCATTAGGCCCGATGTTCCAGAGCTTTACGCCTTCGTAAAAGCCATAGACCTGCGCCTTGACCTTGGGATCAAGCTTGAAGTTGATGCGCGGTTCGATCACGAAACCCACTGCCCGGTCGCCCGTGTTGGCACCCGGATCATAGCCGCGGCCGATCGTGAAGTTGCCGATGGCATAAGTATCGTAGTTCAATAGCGCACGGTTGGCCCATTGCGCGTTCACTTCACCGGCCAGTTCAAAAACGGGTCCCAGCTTGTAGAAACCTTCGATGTTGCCGCGCACGACCGTGGCCAACGAGCTGCCGTCGGTGCGAGAGATGCCATAGCCATCAACTGGCGTGGCATTGCGTGTTGCGCCGAATACATCAATGCCGCGCCGCACTTCCAGCGATCCGTTCACGCCGCCGATCTGTTCGCCACCTGCATCAAGCTTTGCGCGCGATCCATCAAGGCGCAGATAGAGCGCCGAAATGCGATCCCGCGACAGGGGGCTTGAAGGCCCTCCCGGCTGGAAGAAACGCGAACGCTGCAGGGAATATTCAAACCCGCCACTCAACTTCACCCGGTCTGTCACCGTCCGCAACAGCGGGTGCGCAAAGCCAAGCCCGGCCACGACCGAAACGGTGCGCTGATCCAGCGACAGAATGTCCGGGCGCGCTTCGGCCACAGTGCCGCGCAGTTCCATAGTGGTACCGGCACTGTTCAGCACCATCGCATGGCGCAAAGCGGCGATGCGCTGCTCCTTGAAATCGAACGTGCTCTGCCCGGTCAGCGTCGTGATATCGCCCTGACCCGTAAGGCCGTAGAATTCGGCATGCAAAAGGCCCGTTTCCCGGCCGAGGAAATCCGCATTATAGTTCTGCAGATTGGCAAGCAGCGAGAACGACCGGAACGAAACCGCCAGTTCACCAATCAGATCGCCGGGACGGCCGCTGGCCGGGCTCAGCGCCAGTTCCACGGTCAGGCCCGGGATATCATTGGCGAGGAGCAGAATACGCTCAGCTTCTGCTTCGTTCAGCGGATCAAGTTCTTTCAGTCGTTCGATACGGCGTTGCAGCAGCCCTTCATATGGCCCCACATCCCCGCGCACGCGCATTTCAACAATGCGACCAGATACCACTTCCAGCTTCAGCACGCCCGAATCGATGCGCTGCTGCGGAACCTGCACGCTGGCCACATAACGGGCCGCGCGCAGCCGCGATTGCACTTCATCGCGCAGATCGCACACTTGCCGGATAGGCTGTTCGCCAGCGGCCGGAGCAATCCCTCCGAGCAACTGCGCGATCTCGCCCGGCAAGGCCACGCCACCAGGCGCGGTGATTTCGACACTGGTGATCGTCGTGCGGATATCGCTTGAGGCCAAGGGACACGGCCCTGCCTCGATGCCATCAGAACGCACACGGGCACTGGCTGGTGCTGCCTCTGGCTTGTTTACTGGCAGATCAAGCTGGTCTCTGGTCTGGACGGCCTGTTGTGCCTGAGCGGCGACCCCGGAGACACCAATAGCAACGACACCAGCAAACGTGGCGAACAAAGGCTTCTTCAATTTCGTGCCCCCTGAAACAGTCTTCAGGCAGGCACAATGATGCCCACCTTCCAAACTTCCTTCGCGGCCCGAAATTGTTTTTTTAATCGCTTACAGTTTCTGCCCGAGCACCGTGATCGAGTCAACGCATGTTAACCAACGCGGTTCTGCCAGATCGCCAAGCCTGTTATCCTGACGTTTGACGCCTAGCACCCGTAAGAGTCCGAAAATGTGACAGAGAACACCAAGCTGGCCAGATTGCGCATACACCGATGGACAAAATGCAAAACGGCCGGGCTTTTGCCCGACCGTCTCAACTTGATCCATTTTGGATTTAACCAGCAGCGCCGATATACGCCTGCAAATTTTATGCAGGCAGCAGTTTACGCTCCACCGCGATCCTCTGAATCGCCTTTTGCAGCTTTTCAAATGCCCGCACTTCGATCTGGCGCACACGCTCACGACTCACGTTGTAAACCTGCGAAAGCTCTTCCAGCGTCTTCGGTTCGTCAACCAAACGGCGATCAGTCAGGATATGGCGCTCACGCTCATTCAAACTGTCCATCGCTTCGACCAGCAGCTGGTGGCGATAGCTTGCCTCTTCGGCATCAGCGACCGTTTCATCCTGCAGCGGACGGTCATCGGTCAGCCAATCCTGCCACGACCCTTCGCCGTCCTCGCGCATGGAGACGTTCAGCGACGCATCGCCCCCCATCATCATGCGCCGGTTCATGTTGATCACTTCCTGTTCGGGCACGCCCAGATCGGTTGCAATCTTCTTCACGTCATCGGGATGAAGGTCTGAATCCTCGAAAGCTTCAAGGTTCTTCTTCATGCGGCGCAAGTTGAAGAACAGCTTCTTTTGCGCTGCGGTCGTGCCCATTTTCACGAGCGACCAGCTGCGCAGGATGAATTCCTGCATCGAAGCTTTGATCCACCACATCGCATAAGTCGCCAGACGGAACCCGCGATCAGGCTCAAACTTCTTGACGCCTTGCATCAGGCCGATGTTGCCTTCGGAGATCAGCTCGCTCACAGGCAAGCCATAGCCGCGATAACCCATGGCGATCTTCGCCACCAGCCGCAGATGGCTCGTCACCAGCTGGGCAGCCGCTTCGGGGTCCTGATGTTCCTGAAAACGCTTGGCGAGCATATATTCCTGCTCAGCCGTCAACACGGGGAACTTGCGGATTTCCGATAGATAGCGATTGAGGCTGGCCTCCCCGCCAAGGGCAGGTACGCTTACAGCTTTCTTTGGCTCACTCACCTGAACTTGTCCTTTCGTTGCGTCGGTTCCCTGTGATCGGCCCCCTGATGGGCGACCGGCGGCGGGACCACACTGTGCGGAGCCGCTTCGAGATTTTCGGCCCGACTCCATAGGCTGTATTTACACACCAATTTTTATATCAGCGCCATAACCTTTGCATCATGACCTTCAGCGCACAATTCGACGATCAGTTCCCGCATGTCGACGGGCGTTGTACTGGTAAAGCGGTGCACTGTGCCCGTGACGGGATGGATAAAGCCCAACTCAGCCGCATGCAGCGCCTGCCGCTGAAATCCGAGCCGCTGCAACAGCGGCCGAAGCCTTGAAGGTGTGCGTCCATACACTGGGTCACCCAGTAACGGATGGCCGATTGACGCAAGGTGAACGCGCACCTGGTGGGTTCTCCCGGTTTCCAGCCGACACTCGACCAGCGCCGCCCCATCAAGCGCGGCCAGCGTCCGGTAATGCGTCACCGCGTGTTTACCGCGACCTTCCTCCACAAGCGCCATCTTCTTGCGATCATGGCTGGACCGGCCAATCGCCCCGCGCACGGTATCAGCCACAGGCACAGGCAGACCCGCCGTTACGCATTTATAAGCGCGCACGATCGAATGATCGGCAAACTGTTTGGCCAGCCCCTCATGCGCCACGTCGGTCTTGGCAACAACCAGCAGGCCCGACGTATCCTTGTCGATCCGATGCACGATCCCCGGCCGCGCAACCCCGCCAATGCCTGAAAGCTGCCCTCGGCAATGATGCAGCAGCGCGTTGACCAGCGTCCCGTCAAGATTCCCCGCTGCAGGATGCACCACTAGCCCGGCAGGTTTGTCCACCACGATCAGCGCATCGTCCTCATGGACGACGGAGAGCGGAATATCTTGCGCGATGGCCTCAGCAGGTGCGGCTTCGGGCACACGGATCTTGAACGAAGCGCCCTCGGCGACCTTCACCGAAGCTTGGGCCACGACCTGCCCTGAAAGGCTGATCCGGCCCTCCCCAAGCAACGCCTTCACCCGCTCGCGCGAAAGACCAGAGGCATCGGCCAGTGCCTTGTCGAGCCGCTGCCCGGCAACAGTTACAGTCCCGGAAATGATCGTATCGGCGGCCCCCATTTTGCAGGATATGGGGAGGTTCCGGTGGAGGTGCAAGGCGGTAAACGAACGTAAGGCTGTGAGAGGTTGCAGGGACCAAAAGTAGTGGATTTAGAACGACACCACTGCGATTTCATTTCATGCCATCATGCTGGCGTAGGCCCATAAAGCCAAGAGCCAGCCGCTTACGAGTAAGGCCGCAATGCCAATTGCCTCGATGGAGCGAGCCGGGTCAGATGGCAGCCGTGGACGAGAAATCTCAATTTCCGGCAGTCCGCAATCCGCCTCGCGTTCATAAAATTGATCGAAATCAGATGAATCTGCTTGATGTCGATCGACGAGCTCTCCTGAGTCGCTGGTCACAGCCATCATCCAATCGCGTTTCGTACGCGCACTTTTGGTTCATCAACTTCATGATGAGGTCTTTCGCCCAGCGCTTCTTCAGCCAAAAGGTCGTACATCATCTGAAAAGCCGAATCCGTCAGTTCAATCCAGCGAACCCTATGATCGACCGTGTCATCTGAACGCGTGATCAGCCCGTTTTGTTCAAGCAGACCAATCCACCGCAGGGCCGTTGTTGCCGGAACACTGGCCGCGATGCAGGCATTTTTGATCCTGACCCGGCTGCCCCGCAACCGCATGACAAACAACTCAAGCAGAATATCCCAGGCTGGCTCGCCAAAAATCTCGCTGGGCAACCTCGTCGCCCGTCGCCGACGAAAAGCATAAAGTTGCCTGGCATAATCAAGAACCGTTTTGTCCTTGTCCACCATTTCGTCAGTTGTGATGCCAGAAGGGTAACGTCTAATGCGCCCATCTCGCCCAGATATTTGAACAACAGACAATGCCAACGTTATCTGCTCGGACAAGTCCAAAACCTTGGACAAAGCTTTCTCAATATGTTGGCTTTCTAGTCGGTCTTTAGATGACTGCACCTGAATGCCCCTTGCTATGCATCGAATAAGACGATGACAGTGCCCAATTACAAGCTAATCAAATGCGATTTTTTTCTTCTTACTCAGTAAAGTTTCAATTAATCCAAATATTAAGCCCAATGGAAACATCAACCACAGCGTGAAGATGGCAGTTTGATTTTCACCGATATCGTTATCTATTCCAAACCGAGATAAACATAGAACAGTCATCCTTGCCAAAAGGGCTCCTGCAGAAAAAATCAGCCATAAGCTTTTGCCTGTCAGCGCCAAAGGCAGAACCATCAGCAGGTCCAAAACCGCCAGACTAGCTGCAACTAAATCGGCGACTTCAAGAATTCTTCCACCCATTATTCCGGCAGCAAGATGAAAAATCATGGAGACCAACAATATAGTCCCTGCATTTCTTTCATCTCGTTCACCAAAGCTGACCGAAAAAACGCCGATGATAAAGCTTATGAAAGTTGCAAAAAGCAAAAATTTCATCGATGCCTATCGACTTTCATTCTCTCGATATTCGTCGAAAATTCGCAAACTGCATTCTTGCATAAGCTTCATCATGATGCCCCGGTAAAAATCAATACTTCGTCAATATCACGATCATCATCATTAGAGAGGCTGCTGTCACGGATATCGCCGCCAGCCGTCCAGCGATTATGCCACCAGCATCTATCTGGCTCATGATTGCGGAAGATCGATTGCCGGATGGCCTTTCAGTGCCAGCTTGCGAAAACTCTAATTCTTTCTCGTGCCGATGCTCGAGTCCGTGTTCATTGAAGTTGTCCTCAATCAATTGCTTGCTATCATCCACGCTCGCGCCGCTTTGATCGACCTGAAATTTCGAACCTGTGGATTCTTCACAGGTATCAATTAGTTTCTGATACGCTCTGGCTAAGTCTCCTCGCCGGTCGACACCAAGCTTGCGGCGCGCCGATTGGAGCCTTTGCTCCACCGCTGAAGAAGATATCCTGAGTTTTGCGGCAATCTCCTTGTTTGTTCTCCGATCAACAACGAGATCAAGGACTTCCCTCTGTTTTTCGCTCAGCCCTTCAACCGAAGGTTGTGATTTTTGATCAGTCGCCATTCATCACTCCTTGCCTCAGCAGACTTGATTTCAAGAAGCACGATGTTCGTAAAGCAGGTCAAATGACCTAATGATAAATTCCTCCATTTTGGAATAAATCAGCAATAACTACTCACATGCCTCTCCAGATTGTCTTTTAGCTTTATCAAAATGAACCGTCGTCGCACTTAGGTCTTGGACCGTTTCAGACTGTTTTAGGTGCAGAACGAAGGTGCGGCCGTCTTTTGATTGCCCGGACGAACTGCACAGCAAACGAAATGGCGCTGCGACACTGATGCAGCCAACTGGCCTACATCAATCTTTATCACTCTGTTGTGCGCATTGTATTGTCAGACGCCAATAGTCTCGGCACAGCGGCATAGTGACAGTGACTGTAAGCCAATTTGCGTATGCAACGATCCTCTGCGCCACGCATGCTGCCGCGCCGAACGAAGCCTGTGGCTTGCTGCTCGGCCACGGTTCCATGATAGAAACCGCCTTCCCTACCGCTAATGTCGCCTCCGATCCCGCATTCCACTTCGAGATCGATCCTGCTGCCCTGATCGCTGCGCACCGGGCCTCGCGGGATGGTTCCGGGCCGCAGGTGCTCGGCTATTTCCACTCGCACCCCAACGGCCTTGCCCGCCCTTCGGCCACGGATGAGGCCAGCGCTGCGCGGGATGGGCGGATATGGGCCATTGTGGCCGACGGCGCGATTACGTGTTGGCACGATGGGACGGATGGGTTCGAACCGCTTTCCTACTGCGTCGTGCAAGGCTAAGGCAGTGGCAAGATGATGAGAACAACCCGCCCTGTTGCCCAATCGACACCCGCTTTTGCGGTCGTTTCGTCTGGGCACAAACCGGGCGCGGCAAAGTTTCTCTGGACAGTGTAAACTGTGTAAACCCCTTCAGGAAAAAGGCGCGAAACCTGAACATGCCAGCCAATTCCCACGATCTTGCCAGCCTGCTCTGCTCGCGCCTGTGCCATGATCTGCTCAGCCCGGTGGGCGCGCTTTCCAATGGACTTGAACTTCTCGCCGAGGAGAAGGACCCCGAAATGCGCAAACGGTGCATGGAACTGCTGGAGCAGAGCGCGAAGACCTCGGCCGACAAGCTCAAGTTTTTCCGCCTCGCCTTCGGTGCGGCGGGCGGCTTTGGAGAAAGCGTGCCTGTTGCCGAAGCGCGCGCGCTGGTCGATGCGCTGGTGGGCAACAACGGGCGCGTCAGCGTCAACTGGATGTTCGGGATCGACAGTCTGGCCAAGCCTGCCGTCAAGATCCTGCTCAACCTCGCGCTGATCGGGCTTGATGCGCTGGTGCGTGGCGGCACGCTCGATATCGGGGCCGAAGTGCGCGACGGTGTGGCCGAAATCGTGGTGCGCGCCGCCGGACAGCGCGTGGCATTCGATCCTGCAATCGGACAGGCACTGGAAGGCACGCTGCCATCTGCCGAAATGTCCAGCCGCACAGCGCCTGCTGCGATGGTCCAGCAGCTGGCGACGTCAGTGGGTGGTGCGGTGCAGGTTCATATTACAGCAGAAAGCCTGGTTCTGGGCGCGGTGTTGCCGGTCGCCTGACCGATGCGGCGCTGGCTCGTTCATCGCGAGGTCCCATCGCCCAACTGGAACGCGCGCAAGCTTCCGGTAAACATGGTGGTGCTGCATTATACCGGCATGGAAAGCGCGCAGGCTGCGCTCGATCGGCTGTGCGATCCGGCAGCGGAAGTATCGGCGCACTACCTGATCGACGAGGACGGGACAGTCACCGGCCTTGTCGATGAGGACAAGCGGGCTTGGCATGCTGGTCGGGGATCTTGGCGCGGCATCACCGATGTCAATTCGGCCAGTGTCGGGATCGAACTGGTCAATCCGGGCCACGAATTCGGCTATCGCCCCTTCCCCGATGCCCAGATCGAAGCGCTGCTGCTGCTGCTGGCCGACATAATGAAGCGCCACAACGTGCCACGCGCCAATGTCGTCGGCCATTCCGACATAGCCCCTGCGCGCAAGGATGATCCGGGCGAGCTGTTTCCGTGGGAACTCCTGGCTCGCCACCGCCTGTGCCTGCCCACGCCCAAGCTGAAAATGCGGCTGGTCTATGATAACGAGGCCGCGTTCTTTCTCGCGCTCGAACGCTTCGGCTATGACATTTCGGACCAGAAGGCCGCCGTCCGCGCGTTCCAGCGGCGCTGGCGGCCGCAGCGGATCGATGGCGAAGTAGACGGACAGATCGGGGCATTGCTGTTCGAACTGCTGTTGGAACGCGATCTCGGACATGCTAGGTGACCGCTCGCCAGGGGGCCGGGCAGCCGCGTGATCGCAAGATCCCGAGGAAAGTCCGGGCTCCACGAAACAAGGGTGGCGGGTAACGCCCGCCGGGCTTGGGATTAACGTCCCCGGTCAAGGGAAAGTGCCACAGAGAGCAGACCGCCTCTTTTTGAAGAGGTAAGGGTGAAAGGGTGCGGTAAGAGCGCACCGCGCGACCGGCAACGGAAGCGGCACGGCAAACCCCACCCGGAGCAAGATCGAATAGGGACTGCGCGTTTCCGCAAGGAAACAGGCCTGTTTCGGGCCAGCAGTCCGGGTTGATTGCTTGAGCGTTCCGGCAACGGTCCGCCTAGAGGAATGGCTGCCAGTGCCGATACGGTGCCCGCCAAAGGGAAACCTTGGGCATACCGTCGGCGCTACAGAACCCGGCTTACAGGCCCCCTGGCGCAACACCTGTTTCCTACAAGCCTGCAAGGCGTTAGAGAGGCCCCATGTCCGGCGGCCACCACCATCATCATGACCATCATGGCCATTCTCACAGCCATGCTCCAGCCAGCTTCGGACGCGCCTTCGCGGTCGGGATCGGCCTGAACCTTTGCTTTGTGGTGGTCGAGGCCGTTTACGGCGTGATTTCAGGCTCGATGGCACTGGTGGCCGATGCCGGGCACAACTTGTCTGACGTGCTGGGGCTGGTCATTGCATGGGTGGCCAGCGTGCTGGTGAAGCGTCCGCCTTCGGCACGGTTTACCTACGGGCTCAAATCCAGCTCGATCCTGGCAGCGCTCGGCAATGCGGCGTTTCTGCTGATGGCATTGGGTGCGATTCTGGTGGAGACGATCCGCCGCCTGTTCGAACCTCAGCCGGTGATCGGCGGAACGGTAATGATCGTCGCGGGCATCGGCATCGTGATCAACACCGCCACAGCGCTGATGTTCATGCGCGGGCGTGCGCATGATCTGAACATTCGCGGGGCCTATCTACATATGGTGGCCGATGCGGCGGTTTCGGCAGGCGTCGTGGTATCCGGCCTTGCCATCATGCTGACCGGGCTGACATGGATCGACCCGGTTACCAGCCTGATCATCGTGGGGGTGATCGCATGGGGCACCTGGGGCCTGCTAAAAGATGCGCTGCGCATGAGCCTGCTGGGCGTGCCCTCTGGCATTGACGAGCGCAAGGTCCGCAATTTCCTGCAAAGCCTGAACGGGGTTGAGGCGGTGCATGATCTTCACATCTGGCCGATGAGCACAACCGAAACCGCCATGACGGCGCACCTCGTCATGCCGAGTGGCCATCCGGGCGACAGTTTCCTGCACCTGCTGGCCCATGAACTGGAACAAGATTTCGGAATCGGCCATGCCACGGTGCAGGTTGAAACTATTGATGGTCACGAATGCGTGCTGCTGCACGATTATACCGTCTGACCTGACCTTGCGGGCATAGCCCCAAGGGCCATGTCGCAATGGTGGCTCGCAAAGGCCATTTTTGTTCACGGAGACGTTCTAACCGGGCTTGATTTACCCCTCCAGTCCGGTTCCTCCCCTGACCTCCCGGCTATCTCGTTCCCTTCAGCCGGGGTCCAATTCTATGAGGCGCGCTGCATCTTTGCAGCGCGCCTCTTTTTTTGTTTTGCGCTTTGTAATCAATACCCTGTCCAAAAGGGGCCATGCCCCAAGGGGTATGTGGTTTGTGGGACCCGTAACACCACCTTGTGCATTGGAAGGGCGGACCGGCAGCCCACTGTCTTGCGCCGGCCACAGTCGTGTTTCCATCAAGGAGTTTTCCGATGACAGCTAAGTTCCTGCTCGCCGCGCTCGTTGCCACCACGGCCACCGCAGTGCCCGCACTCATCACCCCGGCCTATGCCCAAGCCGCACCGACCACCACCATCGTTGACACCGCCGTAGCCTCGCCCGATCACACAACGTTGGTTGCCGCCGTAAAGGCAGCTGGCCTTGTCGATACCTTGAACAGCGCCGGTCCCTTCACCGTGTTCGCGCCCACCAACGCCGCCTTTGCCAAGCTGCCCGCTGGCACCGTCGACACGCTGCTGAAGCCTGAAAACAAGGCCACGCTGGCCAAGGTCCTGACCTACCATGTCGTTGCCGGCAAGGTGACGGCTGCCGACGTGCTCGGCCTGATCAAGGCTGGTAACGGCACCGCCAAGATCACCACTGTTGCCGGTGGCACGCTCACCGCCTCGCTGATGGGCAGCACTGTGATGCTGACCGATGAAAAGGGCGGCATGGCCCACGTTGTGGCAGCCGACCTGATGCAGAAGAACGGCGTAATCCACGTGACCGACGCAGTATCGCTGCCAAACTAAGCCTTCGATCTCACCCCTCATTGGGGGCGAGCAAACCCAAAGCGAAAAGGCGAGCACCACGCGGGGCTCGCCTTTTTCTTGGCCAGCACGCACGGTCAGGCCGTTGGCAGGAAGCGCACCATCTTTGCCTTCAGCAAAGACACCAGCGCCGGGTCCATGAAAGCGTAGTCGTCGGGTATATCCAGACAGATGATGCGCTGCCCTGCAAGCGCGGACCGGAACTTGCGCTGCAACTTGTTGCGGTGCGTCTTTTCCATCACCACGATGACGTCCGCCCACGCCACCAATTCGCTGGTCAGCGGATTGTCCGCATCGTTGTTGGTCCCTGCAGAATCCACTTCGACGCCCGGCCAAGACGAAAAAACCTACTCAGCCGTAGGGCTTCGCAGGCGGTTTTGGCTGCAGATGAAAAGGAAGCGCTTCACGCGGGGAGCATCTGCGCAACAGTAACTAGCGGAATACCCCCCCTCCCCGCCGAAAGTGGCAGGCGAGGGGGTATCTTTTGACTTCAGGCCGCTTCTTCTTCCTTGCCCTTGTGGACGCGGATGGGGTCCTTGCGGCCTTCGACCACATCCTTGTCGACCACGACTTCGGCGATGTCGGTTTCGGTCGGAACGTCGAACATGGTGTCGAGCAGCAGGCTTTCGACGATCGAGCGAAGGCCGCGTGCGCCGGTCTTGCGTTCGATGGCGCGCTTGGCGATGGCTTCAAGCGCATCGTCGGTAAAGGTCAACGCCACATCTTCGAGTTCGAAGAGCTTGGCATACTGCTTGATCAGCGCGTTCTTCGGCTCCTTCAGGATCTGGACGAGTGCGTCGATATCCAGATCATTGAGGGTGGCGATCACCGGCAGACGGCCCACGAATTCGGGGATCAGCCCGAACTTGAGCAGATCTTCCGGCTCTGCCTTCTGCAGCAGTTCGCCGATCTTGCGCTTATCGGGATCAGCAACGTGCGCGCCGAAACCGATAGAGCGCTTTTGCAGGCGGTCCGAGATGATCTTGTCGAGCCCGGCAAACGCGCCACCGCAGATGAACAGGATGTTCGTGGTATCGACCTGCAGGAATTCCTGCTGCGGATGCTTGCGCCCGCCCTGTGGCGGCACCGACGCGGTGGTGCCTTCCATCAGCTTGAGCAGCGCCTGCTGCACGCCTTCGCCCGAAACATCGCGCGTGATCGAGGGATTTTCGGCCTTGCGGCTGATCTTGTCGATCTCGTCGATATAGACGATGCCGTGCTGCGCCTTTTCGACATTATAGTCGGAAGCCTGCAGCAGCTTCAGGATGATGTTTTCCACATCCTCGCCCACGTAACCCGCTTCGGTCAGCGTGGTAGCATCGGCCATGGTGAAGGGCACATCGAATGTCTTGGCCAGCGTCTGCGCGAGCAGCGTCTTGCCGCAACCGGTGGGGCCAATCAGCAGGATGTTCGATTTCGAGAGCTCGACCTCGCCACCCTTGCCGCTGTGCTTCAGCCGCTTGTAGTGGTTGTGGACCGCCACCGAGAGCACGCGCTTGGCGCGGTCCTGGCCGATCACATAATCATTCAAGGTCTCGAAGATATCACGCGGCGTAGGAACGCCGCCATCCTTCTTCCCGGCGATACCGGCCTTGGTCTCTTCGCGGATGATGTCATTGCACAGTTCAACGCATTCATCGCAGATGAACACGGTGGGCCCGGCAATGAGCTTGCGCACTTCGTGCTGCGACTTCCCGCAGAAGCTGCAGTACAGGGTGCTCTTGGTATCCGATCCGGAAAGCTTGGTCATTCTTTCATCCCAGGCGCCTCTCCACGAGAGGCGGGTGCGGTTATCCTACTACCCCAAGGGCATTAATCAACCGGACTCGATAACTAGTATCATGTCCCTAGCGGTCAAAATCTTTCGCGAGGCTTAAAACTTTGACCGCAAGAGAAAATCGATCAGGCCGGCGCGCCGCCGGTGCCTTCTTCAACGCCAACCGCATCGGTGGCGGGCCGCGACTCGAACACCTTGTCGACGAGGCCGAACTTCAGCGCTTCTTCGGCTTCGAGGAAGGTATCGCGGTCCATCGCCTTTTCGATCTCTTCGAGCGAACGGCCGGTGAACTTGACGTAAAGATCATTCATCCGCTTGCGAATACGCAGGATTTCACGCGCCTGAATTTCGATGTCCGAGGCCATGCCGCGCGCACCGCCCGAAGGCTGATGAACCATGATGCGGGCGTTGGGCAGGGCGATGCGCATGCCCGGTTCACCCGCAGCAAGCAGGAATGAGCCCATGGACGCTGCCTGACCGATGCACACGGTGGACACGCGCGGGCGGATGTACTGCATGGTATCGTAGATCGCGAGACCTGCCGTAACCACGCCACCGGGCGAGTTGATGTACATGGCGATGTCCTTCGACGGGTTTTCCGATTCGAGGAACAGCAGCTGGGCGATGATCACCGAGGCCATATGGTCTTCAACTTCGCCGGTGACAAAAATGATGCGTTCACGCAGCAGGCGCGAATAGATGTCGAAGCTGCGCTCACCACGGCTCGATTGCTCGACCACAACCGGGATCAGCGCGCCGGTTACGGGATCGTGGGAAAACTTGCCCTGAGAGCCATAAACATTGGCGCCGGAAGCGCCGAACAGGTCGAGCATGGGAATCCTCATCTGGTTAGACAGTGCTATGTCGCGTGCCACGGCAAGATGTTCAAGGGCGTTAACTGCAAATCCGGGGATTTGCGTGGAACTCCACATACACAAAGGTGTTGCTAGGCGCGTGCGCGCTTGCGACGAACAACCATATCCTGAACTGAACGTGCTGACATGCACCTTGCAAGGAACGCCCATGAAACTGCGCTGGTCCGCCTGTGTTTTGGCGTTTTTTGCGGGGACAGCACCTGCATCGGCGCAGACCGTCTACGATTACCTCGCGCGGATTGCCGCCATTGATGATGCCGGGCCGCAGTTGAATGCCGTGCTGGCCATCAACCCCGATGCTCTGAAAGAGGAAGCCGCCGCCCGCACGATCAAGGGGCCGCTGGCGGGCAAGGCGATGCTGATCAAGGACAACATCGAAGTGGCAGGGCCAATGCCGACCACCGCAGGAAGTCTTGCACTGAAAGACAACGTGACCGGGCGCGATGCGCCGCTGGTGGGCACCTTGCGCAAGGCGGGCGTGGTGATTCTGGGCAAGACCAACCTTTCGGAATGGGCCAACATCCGCTCGTCCTCCTCGTCCAGCGGATGGAGCGCAGTGGGTGGGCAAACGAAGAACCCGCATGCGATTGATCGTTCGGCCTGCGGGTCATCCTCGGGCAGCGGCGCGGCGATTGCGGCGGGACTGGCGTGGGCGGCAATCGGCACCGAAACCGATGGTTCGATCACCTGCCCTGCTTCGATCAATGGCATCGTCGGGTTCAAACCCACCGTGGGGATGGTGAGCCGCACCCACATTGTGCCAATCAGCCACAGTCAGGATACGGCAGGCCCCATGACGCGCAGCGTTGCCGATGCTGCGCTGGTGATGAACGCCATCGCCGGGACCGACCATGCCGATCCCGCCACCGCCGAAGCCGATCGCCGCAAAAGCGATTTCACCGCAGGCCTTGCCACGGCCAGCCTCAAAGGCCTTCGGCTGGGCGTGATGCGCAAACAGGCAGGATCCCATCCGGTGCTGCTGGCCTTGTTCGAAAAGGCTTTGGCAGACCTGAAGGCGACTGGCGCGGAATTGATCGATATCTCTTTCGACACCCCGCCCGACATGGGGCGCGATGAATATACCGTGCTGCTTTATGAACTGCGCGCGGACATAAGCGCTTATCTGCGCTCGCTCCCCGCAACGAACAGTCCGCGCACGCTGGCCGATCTGATCGCCTTCAACAAGACGCACCCCGAGGAACTGCGCTGGTTTGGGCAAGACATCTTTGAACTGGCCGAGACGACGAACGACAAGGCCGCCTATCAGGCGGCGCGTGCCAATTCGCTCAAACTGGCAGGGCCCGAAGGCATCGACCGATTGCTGCGCGAACATCGCGTGGCCCTGCTGATCGCGCCAACCGATGGCCCGGCATGGCCCATCGATCTTGTGCTGGGCGATCATTTCAGCAGCGTGGGCGCAGGCGGACTGGCCGCGATAGCAGGCTATCCGCACCTGACTGTGCCGATGGGCGCGGTGGAAGGGCTGCCGATTGGGCTATCGTTCATCGGTGCCAAGTGGGACGACAAGCGCGTGCTGGAAGCGGGCGCAGCCTTTGAACGCGCCCGCACGGAACGTGCACCCATGCCAACCCTCAGGCGGTGGGGTGAGCCGGCTCTGCTTCGGCCAGAAGCTGTTGATAACGCGCTGTCGCCTGATCGAGCAGAACGCGACGGGGCTGCAAGCGGCGTAAGTGCGCGCGGAAACGACCCTGGATTTCCTGCCACAGGACAGCGATGATGGATGGCTGGTCAGCAGACTGTCCTTCATGCCAGCCATAATCTTCGATTTGCGATGATCGCAATTGATCGCCTCGCATTGAATCGGCAGACGCTGCGGCAGGTTGCATCCGCTTTGCCGGACGGGCCATTGTGGCACGGGCTTTAGGATATTTCTTGCGTGCCGGAACCGGGACAAGGGCTTCGCCATCAATGCGCCGGTTATGACGCTTGGCCGCTGGCAACTTGACCGCAACTGCCATGGCAGGCCGCGGTCCAGGAGCAGAAACTCTGCCACCAGGCGTTTCAGAACTGGCACCGCCGGAACCAGAGGCATTGCCTGATTGAGAGCCAGAACGCGCTGAACGGCGGTTTCGCGGTTTTGATGCGGAAGCCATTGTACTATCCTGCAGAGCAATTCTGCGTCCAATAATATTGACACATTTTCACTTATTTGAAACCGCAAACGCACGGACGTTCGTTTCGGTTCGAAATAATCCCGTAATTACATGATTGATCTAAGTATTCATACTGATGGCATTCTTCATGGGATCGACAGCATAACGGTGGGTTGGAACGTAGAAAACGCCCCGATTTCGTATCTGTAAGAGGTGGCATTTGCGTCATACCCAGCAGGCAAGGTGCAAATGCCACCTTTCTTGAACGATGGTGATCAGACAGGGTTGGTGAGCGCAGGCGCGCCCTGGAAAGCATCAATGATCGCCTGTCGCATCGGTTTTGCTGCAAAATCCCGATCGTAAGGACAAGGACGCTGCGGCGTGCCATCACTACGCGGCGCGAAGCTTTGCAGCCAACTGTAACGGTCGGACATGCCCCATGCCAGAACATCGCGGCACTGGCTGTAGCTAAGGGCAATATCAAGATAGCCCTTGACCAAGGTTGCCGTGTCCTGATCACGCACAGCGATGCTGCTGTTGCGGCCGCTGTCGTTTACATCGAGTTCGGTGATCACCAGATCATAACCCAGCGCGACCACGGCATCAAGAAACGCGATCCAGTCTGCCCGCCGTGAGTCCACCACTTGGGTGGCCGTCTGGCCGGAATAAAAGCCGATGTGGCCCTGAATGCCGAGAGCATCGACCGGCACGTTGCGCGCACGGAAACCGCGCAGCAGATCGAGCACGCCGGCACGGTGCCTTGGCGCATCACCGCCGCCCCAGTCCATGTAATCATTATAGACAAGCTGGGCATTCGGCGCCTCTGCCCGCGCCGTGCGGAAGGCAAGATCAATCAGGCTGGTATCTTCGCCCGCCAAGCGGGAAAAGCTGTTTGATCGCAAACGCCCGGTGGCCGGATCAATCGCTTCGTTGACCACGTCCCAGCTGTAAATGCGGTTGCCATAGCGGCGGATGACTGTTTCCACATGCGTGCGCACCAGATCGGTGACGCTGGGCACGGCCGTAGCGCTATATCCGCGCGCCCACGTGGGGAAGCGATCCTCGACGTACCACAGCAGCGTGTGCCCGCGCATGAGCATCGATTTGGACTCGGCATACGCGAGCATGTCGTCAAAGCGCGAAAAGTTATAGGCGGTCGCGCTTGGTCGGATGGATTCCCACTTCAGTTCATTCTCTGCCACCAGCACGCCGCAATCGCGCTCCAGCATGGTGGCGTAGTTGGGATTGGCGAAGGAACCCGCATCAGCACCCGCAGAAGACCACGCAACCGCCGATCCGAACCGCCGCCCCTTTGCTGCCGCAACCGTGTGAATGCTGGCTGCGGGAGTGGCGGTTGGTGAAGGTGTTGGCGCAGGAGTGGGTGTGGTTGTGGGCGTGGCGGTAGGCGTCGGGCTAGGGAGCGTGATCGGGCCTGCGCTGGTCCCGCCGCTGCTACCACCGCCGCACGCAGTAAGCGTGCCTGCGGCAAGAAGTGCCAAGTGCTGCCGCCGGGTCAGTGAATCGAGATTGATGGGGGGCGTTTCTGACATGATGCTCTCCGTTGCAAAGGGCGGCCATGACTGATCAGACACCGTGACGCCGCGAGCTCATAGGCGGCTGACAGCGGAGGTTCAGGGCAGGCTGGCAGAGGACTGGGGTGATTTGGGCGCTAAGCATGGCACCACAATTGTAGCGCTCACATTTCTGGTTACGAAAATGAGGTTCGTGCTGGTGCAGGTTGGATGGAACCAAGGTGTGAAGGCCGTATGCGGATTAAGCCCTGCATCGGCTGGATTGCCAGACCTTGACCGGGACACGCAGGAGCATCGGCAATGCGTAGCAAGGGCCAACTACTGGTATCTTGGTGTTTTTTGCCAAGGCGAACCATGTTGTGCGCTGCTGATTTCATGGCTGTGTGCATGCGAAACATGCTTGCGGCCCACAGACCACGCATGGTCGGTTTCATGACGCCTTCTCCCGATTGTCAATCAGCATCACGCCGTTCCGTGATGATAGCGCTATCGTAACTCGGCAAGCTCCGGTGTCAAGCGGTTCGCATCAAGCCCGGCTGGCCCTGCCCTTTTGGCCACTACCCTGCGTGACGGTGGCAGCAGGTTATCCCCAACGCACAACGGCCCGGCGTGCCTAAGCGCGCCGGGCCGTCCGATATCCAGCCCCGTCGGGCCGGATCAATCTGGTGCGAAGATCAGCCTTCGGTCTTCTTCTTGGCCGGAGCCTTCTTCTTGGGAGCAGGCGCAGCCTCTTCAGCCGCTGCTTCGGCAGCAGGCGCGTCTTCGGCAGCAGCCTTCTTCTTGGCCGGAGCCTTTTTCTTCGGTGCTTCCTCGGCAGCGGCGGGAGCGTCTTCGGCCGACGCATCCTCGATCACTTCCTTCGAAGCTTTCTTCTTTGGCGCAGCCTTCTTGGCCGCAGGCTTGGCTTCGGTGGCAGCGCCATCCTCAGCCTCGATCGCGGCCTGCAGTTCTTCCTTGGTCACTTCACGTTCCGTGACTTCGGCCTTGTCGAACAGGAAATCGACAACCTTGTCTTCATAGAGCGGCGCGCGCAGCTGGGCAGCAGCAAGCGGTTCGGACCGCACGTATTCGACGAAGCGCTGGCGGTCCTGTTCGCGGTACTGCTGCGCCGCCTGCCGGATCAGCATTTCCATTTCCTGGCCCGAAACCTGCACGCCATTGGCCTGGCCGATTTCCGACAGGAGCAGGCCGAGGCGTACGCGGCGTTCAGCGATCTTGCGGTAATCGTCCTTTTCGGCTTCGATTTCCTTCAGCGCGTCTTCCGGGTTCTCTTCGTTCTGGGCTTCCTGCTGAAGCTGGGCCCATATCTGTTCGAATTCGGCTTCGACCATCGACGGCGGCACGGCAAAGTCATGGCCCGCAGCCAGCTGATCGAGCAGCGCGCGCTTCATCTGGGTGCGGGTCAGGCCTGCCGTTTCCTGCTCAAGCTGGCCGCGCAGCAGCGTCTGCAGCTGCTCAAGGCTTTCAAGGCCGAGCATCTTGGCGAATTCGTCGTTGGCTTCGAATTCACCAGCAACCTTCACCGCTTTCACGGTGATGTCGAAGGTGGCGTCCTTGCCCTTCAGGTTTTCGGCCGGATAATCTTCCGGGAAGGTCACGGTGATGACCTTTTCGTCACCCACCTTCACGCCGACCAGCTGCTCTTCAAAGCCGGGGATGAAGCGGCCAGCGCCCAGTTCCAGCGGAGTGTCTTCGGCTGCGCCGCCTTCGAAGGCAACGCCATCGACCTTGCCAAGGAAGTCGATGATGACCTGGTCGCCATCCTTGGCTTCGGCGCCTTCAGGAGCGTCGGTGAAGGACTTCTGGCCGTTGCCGATACGCTCAACCGCTTCGGCCACTTCGGCGTCGGTCACGGGAACAACCAGCTTTTCCAGCTTCAGGCCATCGAGCGAGGGCACTTCGACCTGCGGCAGCACTTCCAGCTCAACCGTCAGTTGCGCGTCCTTGCCCTCGTCATAGCCATCGGCCATCGAGACGGCTGGCTGCATGGCAGGGCGCAGCTTGTTGTCGATGACAAGCTTGTCCATCGCTTCGCGGATCGAGGTCTGCAGCGCTTCCTGATGGATCTGGGCGCCGTGCATCTTGCGCACGAGGTTGGCGGGCACCTTGCCGGGGCGGAAGCCGGGCATTTTGATCTGCGGCGCGATCTTTTTGACCTCACCATCAACCTTGGCGGCAATGTCCGCCGCAGGGATGGTGACGGTGTAGGCGCGCTTCAGGCCCTCGTTGGTGGTTTCGACGATCTGCATCCTGATCCAACTTCCATGTCTGTCTCGCGCCTGCGTAGCGCGGAAAAAGCTGACTCGGACGCCGGCGCGCGGACTGGTGCGGGCGAAGGGACTCGAACCCCCACATCTTGCGATGGCAGGACCTAAACCTGCTGCGTCTACCAGTTCCGCCACGCCCGCATCCGGCGAAAAGCGAGCGGTGCCCCTATCGCAGTGGCTGGAAAAGGGCAAGCGCCTTGGATTTGGGGAGTGAAAGGAACGGTGGAACTGGTTCCGATAGCGGCGAGTTGTGGAAGGAACACTGCTTTAGAGGAGCTGCATGATGGCCACGACCCCCGATTTTCCGTCTCCCGACCGACTCGAGCCGCAATCCCCACCGGAAAGTCCTCCCGTTACCGAGCCGGACGGCGTACCCCCGGTGATCCAGCCTGACGAGATGCCGGTGCTGGAACCGGACCGGGTGCAACCGGGTGCGCCAGATGAGGTGCCGACCGCGCCGGATTGATTCGGAGATCAGAGCATGGGTTGTTCGTCATTGACTTGGCAGAGCAACAACGCTCTCAACCGCAAATATCTCAAGCGGATTGACAGTCATGACACCCCATGCCCTTCTTGCGCCGACCTACCTCCAGATGCTCAGGGCCTTGTCGCAGTGGCTGGACAAGGCAGTGGCGCAGCGGTCCGATGCCGCTGATGATCTCATGTCAGCAAGGCTGGCGACCGATATGTTCCCGCTGGCAACGCAAGTGCGATTTGCTTGTGTGCAAGCGCAGGAAGGCATGTACCGACTGGCAGGCAAGGACTTCCCGCCATCCATCGAAGCCCTGCTGAACGACGGCCGCGCAGCGGGGGACAACCCCGGCACGGTTGCACAGGCGAAGGATCGCATTGCCGAGACGCTGGCTGTCGTGGAGGCGATGATGGAACCTGCTGCGGCGGCCGACGATGCCAGCCCGATCGCCCACGCCCTGCCGATGGGCCTGATCTTCGACTTTACCACGGAGCAATACGCGCGCGATTGGGCGCTGGCGCAGTTCTATTTCCACGTGATGACGGCTTATGCGATCCTGCGCCATCATGGCGTCGCGCTTGGCAAGGGCGATTATGTCGCCCACCTATTCCCTTACGCCCGGCCGGGGACCGTGCCTGGGCAGTAATTGGCGACCCTTGGCCGCGTTGACCAAGGCCGTCGCTCAAAGCATACTTTGCGCACGCCTGCCGCGAAGGAGTGCGCCATGCCCCACGCGTTTGATGCCGTATTCGCCGACCTCCGCTCAATCATGATGGAGCAAGCAAACGGCATGGTGGCCACACTCGACGCCCCAGGCCATCTGGCGATGAAAACGCCGTGGAACGAACCGGGCAAAAAGGAGCCTGCGTGGTTCGGGATGGTGCAGATCAAGAAGGCCTACGTCTCGTACCACCTGATGCCGCTCTACGCGCTGCCCGCCCTGCTGGACGGCGCATCGCCCGAATTGCGCAAGCGGATGCAGGGCAAGAGTTGCTTCAATTTCAAGAAGGCGGAAGCCGACCTCTTCGCCGACCTCGCTACCCTCACCCGCCGCTGCGCCGAGGCTTATGCCGAGCCTGTAGGGGCGGCGGGGTGTTGAGTATGAGCGGTTCAGAGCTTCTACGTAAAAGAGCAGGTAAGATAGTCGCCCCAAAGCCTTTTGCAGCTAACGAGATCGCCACCAAACAACTTTGTAATTGAATCTGGCGCCCGAAATTTCCCAGTCTCAGGATCGAAACCGTTAGCTAGCAGCATTTCCCCAGTCGGATCGTAAATGATCGCTGACCAGTTATCGAGCATACCGGCGGGTTCAAATGCAACCCTAATCGGCGGCCCAATATCAACCGAATAGGTCACTCCGGCATCATCCTCTGCGTACCATTCGGCTCGCCGGGCAGTGCGCGCTTTGGCAATGATTCGTGCATATTCATTTTGGTTGAAGGCAAGTCGGCTCAAGTCACCAATAAATCCGCCAGCAAAGAGTGACGGCCAAGCTATCAGCAAAGCCAGTGAGCACATCATCGGACCTATCAAAACGTAAAACGCGGCCATTGCCTTGCGGTCTTGGCTCTTTGCCTGCCTTACCCCGCGCACCAACCAAACAATTGTCGTTATCGCCAAAGCGATTAGCAACGTTGGCAAGCCAATGAGAAACAGAAGAAAGCCTACTCCGGGAAAATAGGCGTTGATCAGCCCAATCAGAAACGGCGCAAAAGCAAGACAAGCGAAAGCCGAGATCGCTTTTGCTAGAAAGGGCTTCATAAAGATGAGCCTGCCAGACACCTTATAAGTAGACAATCGCGTTGTGTGGGCACACCGACTTGGCCAAAAATCGCCCTACCCCAACAACCGCATCAGCAAACCGAGCACCCCAACCCGCGTCTGCCCATCCTGTGCAGAAACCGCCGCGCGATCCTCCCCCGCACACTCCAGACAGTAAGCCTTGATTCCCCCGTCCGTGGTCAGCCGCACCAGATCCGCCTCCAGCCTTGCCAACAAACCCTGCTGACGCGCTGCCAGCGCACCTGCCAAATCATGCGACCGGCCAGCCGGAGCCTCGCCGGTTTCCATCTGGCGGAAGAACTGGGCGAAGGGGCTGGGTTCGTCTACCACATAGGCCGCGTGGAATATGTCAGCCTTGGCCTGTTTGGCGACCCATGCCACGGCCTGATCCAGACCGCCGAATTCATCGACAAGGCCAAGCTGGCGGGCGGTGCCTCCGTCCCAGATGCGGCCTTGGGCGATCTTGTCGATATCGGCGGGAGATTTGCCGCGTGATTTGCTCACCAGCCCGAGGAAGCGGCCGTAGATGCGTTCCACTTGCCCCTGCAGCACGGCGGACACTTGCGGGCTGAGGCCGCCGAGGATGTCGGGCTGGCCGGACATCGGCGTGGTGCGGATCGCATCGGTGGTGACGCCGATTTGCGGCAGCGCTTTTTCGAAGCTGGGCAGCACGGCGAAGACGCCGATCGAGCCGGTGATCGTGCTGGGTTCGGCAAAGATGCGCTGGGCGGGGGTGGAGACCCAGTAGCCCCCGCTGGCGGCAAGGCTGCCCATCGAGACGGCGACGGGCAGGCCCTTGGCCTTCACCCGCTCCACCGCCTTGCGGATGCGTTCGGACGCCATGACCGAGCCGCCCGGCGAATCGACACGCAGGACCATACCGGCGTAATCGTCGCTTTGCGTCACGCCATCAATCAGAGCGGCGATGCGATCTCCTCCGGCTGTGCCCGGCCCCACATCACCGTCCACGATCTCGCCTGCCACGGTGACCACGGCAATGGCCTTGCCCGCCTTGGATGGCGTTTTATCGGCCAGATAGATGGCAAGGTCGGTGGACTTGAAGCTGCCAAGGCCCGCGTCGGCATCGGTATCAGCGCCAACCAGTTCGGCCACGCGCTTGCCGAAGTCCACGCCATCACCCACACGGTCAACCAACCCGGATTTCACCGCAGCCTGCGCGGCATCGCCGCCGCTGTCGGCCACCCACTTCTCGGGATCGGTCAGCATGGGGGCAAGGTTGGCCTTGGGGCGGGCCTTCTTCACCTCGTCCTGCCAGTTCTGCCACACCGCGCCATAGACGCCCTGCATCGCTTCACGTGCTTCGGGCGACATATCGGTACGCAGGAAGGGCTCGACCGCGCTTTTATAGGTGCCCACCTTGAACACGTGGACGGTGGCTTTCAGCTTGTCGATCAGGCCCTTGTAGAACAGCAGAGAACCGCCAGGACCGGTGACGACAACGCCACCCATCGGATCGACCCAGACTTCGCTGGCGTGCGCGGCCAGTTGCATCGCATCGTCAGTGTAGATCAGCGAGCGGACCAGCACCGGCTTCTTGGCCGCGCGCACTTTGTCCATTGCTGCGCCGATCTGGCTGAGGTGGACCATCGATCCGCCGCCGAACGCCTCCAGATCAAGGACAACCGCCTTGATCCGCTTGTCGGTGGCGGCTTCGGAAATGGCGCGGGACAAATCGCGGGCGGGATATTCTGCCACCGGTGTATTGCCGGAAAGAAACGCGGCGGGAGAAATCTCGCTGGCTTCTTCCACCACAAAGCCGGTCAGCGGCAGATAAAGCGCGCCGTCATTCACTTGTCCCGGAGCCGGGCGGATCGACAGCACCGCGTATAGCGCGGCGAAGAACAGCAGCAGGAACAGCAGGACGAGACCGTCCTTGATGGCGACGAGGATCTTCCAGACCGATTTTGCAAAGCTCATGGTTGCGACTCTATTGTGGACGACCCGGCAAAGCCAGCGGGAAACCGCTTGAGCGCAGGGCACCTGCCCTCTAGGGAACTGGTTTCAATGCAAAGCCCAAACCTTCCCCAAGCAGGCCGCTATCCAGCGGGCGGCCTTGCCTTTCCGCACCGTGACCTGACCGGCATAGGTCAGCTTGCGCGCCACGAAATCCTCTATCTGCTCGATGAGGCGGAGCAATGGGTAGAGCTGAACCGGCAGCCGAAGAAAAAGGTCGATATGCTGGGCGGGCTGACGATCATCAACGCCTTCTTCGAAAACTCCACGCGCACACTGCTTTCGTTTGAAATTGCAGGGAAACGGCTGGGCGCGGACGTGGTGAACATGCATGCCGCCACCAGCAGCGTGAAGAAGGGTGAAACGCTGATCGACACGGCAATGACGCTGAACGCGATGCGGGCCGATGCCATCGTGATCCGCCATGCCAGCTCTGGCGCGGTGCGGCTGATCGCCGAGAAGGTGGACTGTCCGGTGCTGAATGCGGGCGACGGGCAGCATGAGCATCCGACGCAGGCATTGCTGGATGCGCTGACGATGCGGCACGCGCTGGGCCTGCCTGTCGGCGCGGACCTCAACGGCCTGAAAGTGACGATCTGCGGGGACATTCTGCACAGCCGTGTGGCGCGCTCAAACATCCTGTGCCTGACGGCGCTCGGCGCAGACGTACGTGTTTGCGCGCCGCCTGCGCTGATGCCTGCCGAGGTGGAGGCAATGGGCGTAACGCCGTTCTTCGATTTCGATGCGGCGCTGAAAGGCGCGAACGTGGTGATGATGCTGCGGCTGCAGCAGGAGCGGATGTCGGGGCAGTTCATCCCTTCCCCGCGCGAATATCGGCATCTTTATGGCCTTACGCCCGAACGGCTGGCCAAGGCGGAACCCGATGCCTTCGTCATGCATCCGGGACCGATGAACCGGGGGATCGAGATTGATTCGACCGTGGCCGATCATCCAACGCGCAGCCTGATTACGCGGCAGGTGGAGATGGGCGTGGCGATTCGCATGGCCTGTTTGGAAGTGCTGACGCGCCGGGTGCGCGGCTTGCCGGGTTGGGAAGCCGAAGGGACAGCAGCATGATCGCGCGGCCTCTGACGATTATCGGTGGCAAGCTGGTGCTGGGTTCCGGCGAGCCGGTTCCCGGAGCCTTGCGTTGCGAGGGCGGGCGGATCGTGGCGCGGGGTGATGTCACCCCGCAGGATGGCGACGACGTGTTCGACGCTGGCGGCAGGCTGATCGCGCCGGGGCTGGTGGACCTTGGCGTGTTCGCCATCGACAAGCCTGCGTTCCACTTTGGCGGGATCACGCGCGCGGCGCTGATGCCGGATCAGGGGCCGACGCTCGATCACCCGGCGCGAGTGCGCTTTGCCGCGCAATCGGGAAAACCCGACATGTGGGTCCACCCGCTGGCCGCCGCCACGCGCGGGCTGGATGGCAGCGAATTGGCCGAATTGGCGCTGATGCGCGATGCGGGGGCCAAAGCGGTGGCCACCGGTCGCGGGTGGATCAGCGATTCGGGCGTGATGCTGCGATTGCTGCGCTATTGCGCGATGCTGGGGCTGGTGGTGGTGACCCACGCCGAGGATGCGGGCGTTACCGGCAGCGCTGTGGCAACCGCGGGCGATGTGGCAACACGGCTTGGCCTGCCCAGCGCGCCTGCTGAGGCTGAGGCGCTGGCAGTTGCGCGTGACATTGCACTGGCTGAGCTTTCCGGCGCACACGTGCATTTCCGGCAGGTGACGACCGCGCGCGCGCTCGATCTGGTGCGGGCGGCCAAGGCGCGGGGCGTGCGGGTGACGGCGGGGGTTACGCCTGCGCACTTCATGCTCTCGGACCTTGAACTCGTTGGTTTCCGTACATTCTGCCGCCTCTCCCCGCCCCTGCGGCAGGAAGCGGACCGGCAGGCCGTGGTCGCGGCCATTGCCGACGGCACGATCGATGTCATCTCATCAGGCCACGATCCGCGCGGGCCGGAGGATAAGCGCCTGCCCTTTGCCGATGCGGAACCCGGCATGGCCGGTGCCGAAACGCTGCTGCCCTTAACGCTCACGCTGGTGCGCGATGGTGTGATCGGCACGGGCCGCGCGTTCGAGCTGCTGGCTGCCAACCCCGCCCGGCTGCTGGGGGTTGAGGCTGGACGGCTGGAGGTGGGAGCAGAGGCCGACATCGCCGTGGTCGATCCGGCGCGTCCGTGGATCGTCAATTCCGACAAGATGGCAGCCGCTGCTGGCAATACCCCGTTCGACCGCCGCCCGGTGGAAGGCCGAGTCACCGCGCTGTTCAAGGGCGGCAACCGGGTTACCTGACTTCCCGAAATGGATAGGGCGTGGAACCGGATGGTCCCACGCCCTGCGTCGCTCTCAACCAAGATGGAAAGTTCAGCGCTTGGCCATACGCGTTTCAACAGCGCGCTGCTGGTCAGGGGCGGTGCCGCGCATCACAAGGCAGTTGCCGCCGCGCGCCTTGACCGAGCCGCACACGGAGTTTGCCGAAGCATACCCGGCAAAGCCTGCGGCCTTGACCCGCCAGTACTGCTTGCCATTGACGGTGGCCTGCGTGGTCACGTTGGTAAAGCCCTTCAGCGCGGGATTGCGCGAGGTGTAGTGCCGCCAGGCACGGCGTGCGCCCTCAGCGGTCGCAAACGAACCAAGCTGGATCATGTGCGTGCCGCCTTTGGCCACGATCAGCGGTTTCACGGCGGGCCTGCCAGCGCGTGCCAGCAGCTTCGGCTGCCGCTGCGCCTCTACGCGCAAGGGAACTACTGGCTCGGCCAAAGCCGGTGGCTGATCGATCAGCGCAAGTTGCTCTGCCTTGGGTTGCGAGGATGAATCGGCCAGCGCCGGTGCCGGTGCATCGGATTGATCAACGGCAGGCAGTTCATGCACAGCGGCTTCCGCCAGCGCGGGCGCTGCCGCCGCAACCGGCTGCACGCGTGCTGCTGCTTCGGCAGAAAGCTGCTCAGTGCCCGGAAAATTCTTGAGCGCAAGCGCCGCAGGCTGCCCCTTGTCGCCGCGCAAGGGCACATCAAGCAGGCTGGCAATGCGATGGCGGCTATTGTCGGTATAACTCATCAAAGCCCATTGTTCCATGCGGTCTCCGAGTTGCTCAACCGGGACATCTTGCGCTGCCATGGTCCGCGCTTCACGCCAGCGGCCCAGCATCGCATAAGCAAGCGCCAGATTCTGCCGGGTTTTGGGCGTATTGTCGCCCCGGCGCAGCGCATCACTCAGAACTGCAACGCCTTGTGCGGGTTGCCCGGCCAGAGCAAGGGCAAGGCCGTAATCCGAAGGTGCCACAGTATCGCGATAGGAATTGAGCGTATCAACCGCTTCGGCGTAGCGCCCAAGCGCAAGGTCGGCGAGCGCAAGGCTGAGCGCGGTGCGGCTGCTGTCCTCACCCAGTTCCATCGATTCATCATAAGCTTGCCGCGCGGATTCAAACCGGCCAGCCTTCAGATAGGCATTGCCAAGCAGCACGCGGTAGGCCGGGTTGCGCGGGTCGGCCAGCACCGCCTTTTCGGCATTGCTGACCGCTGTATCTACACTGCCCTGTGCCAAAGCCGCCTGCGCCGTAGAGGCAAGCTTGGCATGCTGCACCCCGGCAGCACCGCAACCGGTAAGCAACCCGGCTGCCAGCGCAGTGGATACGATCAACCGCGATGAGCGCAGCGGGAAGAAGGCGGAAAGGTGTGTCATGCGCAATGGTCCTGATCAGTTCCCGCTGCCCACACGGCGGGCCAGCGCGTCGACTTCCGGTATGTCTGCAAGAAAGCGGTCAAGCGCTTCGGTAACCACCGCTTGGGCGCTGCGATCAGTCAGCGTAGAGGCAAGGCGCAAGCGCAAATGGCGGTAACTGTCCAACCGCAGCGTGAACGCGGCCTTGCGGCCTTCGGCCAGCGCCGATCGCACTTCCTTGCCACCTTTCATCCGGCGTGAGGCCAGCGGCGCGTCTTCGAATGGCGCAATAGCGTCGGCCAAAGCCTCCTGCTGCTGCACGACAACGGGCTTTTCACTCTGCTCGAACGGCGGCTCGAAAGCGGGCTCGCCCAGATCGTTCCAGCCCAGATCATCAAGATCCAGAACCGCTGCTGGAGCCGCCTGCCCGCTACCAACAAGCAATGTACGCTGATCATCGTTATCCAGCGCCAGTTGCGGGCGCATGGCTGGCCGAGCGCCGCCCTTGCGCGCCAAAAGGCCTGACGATAGCGATGCGAATGGCTTTACTGCGCTCATCACAGGCGCCTCCCATTGACCGATTGGCCTGTCACAGGCTGCCCCATGATCAAGAGCCGACCACGCGGCGGCCAAAGCCGCCCATCGGGCGTGGCACGCCGGCCATCGGCATGGCGGCGGCCTGCTGCTGCGGCACGGCAAAAACGGTGCGGCGGAAGTTCTTTTCCAGCCGTTCGGAAATGTAGGTCCATAGCGCCGTGACTTCAGCCGCTGACCTGCCGTTGGGGTCCACTTCCATCACCGTACGGCCATCGATCATCGATGCGGCAAAATCAGTGCGATGGTGCAGGGTAACAGGCGCAACGGTGCCATGCTGGGACAGAGCCACAGCAGCTTCGGCCGTAATGCGGGCCTTGGGTGTGGCGGCATTGACCACGAAGATGAGCGGCTTGCCAGCGCGGTCGCAAAGATCGACTGTAGCCCCCACTGCGCGCAGATCATGAGGACTCGGCCGCGTTGGTACCACGATCAGTTCGGCAACCGAAATGACCGACTGGATCGCCATCGTGATGGCAGGCGGCGTATCGATCACGGCCAGCTTGAACCCTTGCTGGCGCAGAATCACCAGGTCTGTAGCCAGACGCGACACTGTGGTTTGCGCAAAAGCTGGAAATTCGGCTTCACGCTCGTTCCACCAATCGGAAAGCGAGCCTTGCGGATCGATATCGATCAGAACCACCGGGCCAGCGCCCGCCCGCTGTGCCTGAACAGCGAGATGACCGGACAACGTGGTTTTGCCCGAGCCGCCTTTTTGCGATGCCAATGCCAGTACGCGCAAAACCAAATCCCCTGAAAAACGCAATCTCGTGATAAGGGGTTTGGCAGACGTGCCTGAAATTTTGGTTAACACCCCAACTTGTCCGATGTGGTGCCACCCGGGTAAAGGTGCAGACGAGCGGACGAAGTTGCGCTAAGACTTCGCTAACGCCTTGTTGACTATATTCCCGCGAAATCGTTCCGCGCTTGCAGAGCACTGATGGCATACCATGCCAGTTTGGCAGCGCCTTCTGGACAGCGGCAAACGAATTACTGGCTAAATCATGACGGGCATTTGAAAGATGGGTGATTTGAAGCAAGCCACGACGACCGCAATGGCTTTCGGACTATCGCTTTCGGCGCTGGTTCTGGCGATGCCGGTCCATGCAGATGTCAAAGCTGGTGTCGACGCTTGGTCACGCGGGGAACATGAGGCGGCGGTCAAGGAATGGCTTGGTCCTGCAGCCAATGGCGATGCCGATGCGCAGTTCAACATGGGTCAGGCCTACAAGCTGGGCAAAGGTGTGCCGCAAGACCTGAAGCGCGCAGAAGCGTGGTATCGCAAGGCGGCCGCCCAAGGACACATCAAGGCTTCGGACACTCTGGGACTGCTGCTGTTTCAGGATAACCGCAAAACCGATGCCCTGCCCTTTTTGCAAGCATCGGCCGAGCGGGGTGAGCCGCGCGCCATGTATATTCTGGGTATTGCCCACTTCAATGGCGATGTGGTGGGGAAGGATTGGGTCCGCGCCTATGCACTGATGAGCCGGTCGGCATCCACCGGGCTGGATCAGGCCAAGCGCGGCCTTGCCACGATGGACGGGATGATCCCGCTTGAACAGCGCCAGATGGGCGTCTCGCTGGCATCAGAACTTGAACAGAAAGCGCAAGCCCGGCGGACCGAGCAGTATGCAGCGGCAGACCTTGGTGTCAAAGCTGCCCCTACGGCTCCGATCCGTGCGACGGCATCGGGTGGGGCGCTTGAAAGAGCCGAGATGCCCCCATCGGTGATCACGGCAGGAGCGGATTTTGCCAATCCTGTCACCCTACCCAAGCCGAACCGCGCAGCAGCGCCTGCGGCGTCTGCACCGGTAACACAGCCCAAGACCCTGCCCGTGGTGCCAAAGCCTGCACCGCCCAAACCACAAGTCGCTGCAGTGCCAGTCAAGGTCGCAGCACCTGCTACCGCTCCTGCACCCATGGCAACACCGGGCCGTGGCAACTGGCGCGTCCAGTTGGGGGCATTCGGGGTAAAAGCCAATGCCGATGGCCTGTGGAACAAGATCAAGGGACGACCGGAAATTGCCGGACACAGCCGGATCGACCTTCCATCTGGCGGTGTCACTCGCTTGCTGGCAGGCGGCTATGGCAATCAGGCCGAGGCTGAAAAGGCTTGTGGCGCGCTCAAGTCTGGCGGATTCACCTGTCTGGTGGTAAAGCCCTGATGGCTTGGCCGAAGATTTAAACCCGCAACGCTCCCATAACCGGATTGAAGCGCTGGATTTCCTGCGCGGCTTTGCCGTGCTGGGCATTCTGGCGGTCAATATCACCGGCTTCTGGGGGCCTTCGCTGGCCGTGTTTTCCCCGGCCCTGCCCTATCCCGAAGCCGGAGCCGACGGCTGGTTTGCCCTGTCGTTCGTGCTGTTCGAAGGCAAGATGCGCGCGCTGTTCACGCTGCTGTTCGGGGCCAGCATGGTGCTGTTTGCTAAGGCGGCGGAGCAGCAGGGTACTGATCCCGGCGTGGCGCAGGTGCGCCGTCTGCTGTGGCTGATGCTGTTCGGCTATCTTCATTTCGCGCTACTGTGGTGGGGCGATATTCTGTTTGCCTATGCGCTCTGCGGGCTGGTTGCGCTGCTGTTTCTGCATCAGTCGCCCCGACGTTTGCTGGCGATGGCAGTGCCGTTTTATGTGCTGGCACAAGGCCTCGAAGCCATGCTCGATCTGCCCGGCGTCTTCACCGAACAGGCCGTGCTGGCAGGGACCGCTCCGGCTGCAGACATGGCCGAACAGGCCACGATGATGGACCGCATCGCCGCATCGGCCGCGCAGGACAATACCGTGCTGAACGCCGGATTCGCTGAAGCGATCCGCCTGCGCCTTACGCAGTCTGCGCTGCAACCGCTGACCAGCGCGATCTCCAACGTCACAGAAACGCTGCCGTTGATGCTGATCGGCATGGCGCTGTTGCGGATCGGCATGTTTTCGCAATGGACGAAGCGCAGCCTTGGGCTGGTCGCCCTATCGGGAATTGGCATTGGCCTTGTTCCCACTGCGCTGGCTCTGCATTGGCTGATGGCCCGCAGCTGGCCCCCGCGGGCAATGTTTGCCGCAATCGAGCATGGCATGGCAATGCCGCATCTGTTGATGGCAGTCGGTTATGCTGCGGCTGTCGTACTGGCGTTTCCCTACATGCAGGCAACCGCCATAGGCATGCGGCTGACGGCAGCCGGGCGCTGTGCCTTTACCAACTATATCGGCACGACGGTGCTGATGGGCGCAATTTTCAGCGGTTGGGGCGTTGGCCTGGGTACTGGGGGACCGGGGCCTGAATTGCCAAGAGCATGGCTGCCTGCGTTTGTTGTGCTGGGTTGGGTCGCGATGCTTGTCTGGCCACGCTGGTGGCTGGCGCGATACCGGCAAGGGCCGCTCGAAGCGCTTTGGCGCGGGCTCGCTCTCCCGCGCGTTAACCTTGTTTCGTAACCTGCGAGCATGGCCCCGTCCCGGCGCGGGACGCCGCCGGATCGGGACTCGTAAGGCCCTGCGTTAATGCCTATTCCTTAAGGCGAAAGGAGCAGGCGGATGATGAAACTGACAGGTCTTTTGAGCAATCGCTGGGTGCGGATGCCGCTGGGCATGCTGGCCACGGGCGCCGCCTCGCTGCTCGCTTTCCATGCAGGCCAGGACATTGCGGGCACCGTGTTCAGCAACAGCATCGCCGAGGCCGCGCCGCTGATCACTGCTGCGGCCGATCCTGCCAATCCCGCCAGCCCTGCGGTGATAACACCAGCAGTTGCTACCCCCAAACCAGCTGACAGTCCCTTTGTGGTCAAATCGATCCTGCCGATCAATGAGCCGATAAAGTTCGGCAAATTCTATTGGGACGAAACCCGCGCCCCTGCCACCGGCCCGCTGGTGGTGACGGTAGACCTGACCGCGCGCGTCATTTCGGTCTTCCGTGATGGACACGAAATCGGCGCTGCCGCGATTCTCAAGGGCTATGGCGAAAAGCCGACGCCGACCGGCGTGTTCCCGATCACCCAGAAAGACGCCGATCATATCTCGAACATTTATGACGCGCCGATGCCGTACATGATGCGCCTGACCAACGATGGCGTGGCGATCCACGGCAGCAAGGTGGAAAAGGGCTATGCCACCAACGGCTGCGTCGGCGTGCCCGACGAATTTGCCCAGAACCTGTTCAAGCTGGCCAAGCTGGGTGACAAGGTGATCATCACCGATGGCCGCAAGATGACCATCGGCGATCCGATCCTGACCGGCGAACACGCTTCCTGATCTGCCAGCCTACAGGATTTCGTACCCCTCACCCAATGCGCTGCGCAGCTTGTCGAGCGCTTGCGCTTTCAACTGATGCACGCGCGGGATGCTCACGCCCAGCACTTCGGCGATTTCGGCAAGGTTGAGCTCTTCAACAAAGTAAAGCTGGATGATCATCTGCAGGCGTTCGGGCAGATCGGTAATCGCAGCCACGACCGAAGCACGCATTTCCTCATCGGCCAGCAGGGCAAAGCTGTCGGGCCGGTCGTCGGCAAAGGCGGCGTTGCTGTCGGAATAGGCATCGTCGATGGCTTCGAAGCGCATCGGCTCGTCCGCTGCTTTCTGGTCCGCCAGCTCCCGTTCGGTCAGGCCCACGGCTGCGGCCAGTTCGGCATCGCTGGGCGGACGGCCCAATTCATTGGTCAGGACCGATGTCTTTTCGCGCAACACCCGCCGCCGCTCAGTGGCAGAGCGGGACAGCGGCGTGGACCGGCGCACCAGATCCACCATCGCCCCGCGCACGCGCAGCTTGGCATAGGCGGCGAAGCCATCCTCGGTCGGCCCATCATGCCGCTGCGAACATTCGGTCAAGGCCACAAGCCCTGCCTGCACCAGATCCTCGATCTCGATCCCGGACCGGCCCGATCCGTGGACATGCCACGCCAGCCGTTTCACCATAGGCAAAAAGCGCCGGATGCGGTCGGATGTCTCGTCTTTCTTATAGGCACGTGCGGCGGCAAAACCGCGGTGGTCATGTTTCATGCGGCAATTCCCTCAAGGGTCGGCTGCTCTTCATGGGGGGGTGTGGTTTGAGCTGACTGGGGAGCCTCGCCTCCGATAACCGAGATCACCTCGATCGGCTGCGCAGGCGGCAGTTCGGCAATGGACAGCACCAGACAGTTGGGCGCACGCAGGCGCAGCAGGCTGGCGAGCGGACGGCGCGCGCGCGGCTGCACGATCAGCGCAATCGGCGGGGCGGCAGGGCCGCGTTCGGCAATGAGGTCAGACACCCGCTCGCCAATCCCGCGCGCCAGATCGGGTTCGATCACCGGCTGTCCGGTGGCCGGATCGTGCATCCCCGATACGATCATCTGCTCAAGCCCCGCTTCCAACGTGACCACGGGCAAGCGATCGTTCGGCCCGCAAATGCGGCCCACGATCATGCTGCCAAGATCGGCACGGAGCAGATCAACCAGCCGTTCGTGATCGGTGGTCTGCTGCAAGGCCTGGCTGAGGGCCGAGAGGATCGGCAGCGGGTGAGCGATGGAAATACCGTCATCAAGCAGCGCGTGGAACAGGCGGGTCAGCGCGCCCAAGGACAGCGGCTGCGGGTGGATCGTATCGACCAGGCCCGCCGAGCGGTCCTTCACGCCTTCGATGATCGCCTTGACCTCGTCCGGCCCAAGCAGCGCCGATGGCCGGTCACCCAGCACCTGATTGAGGTGCGTGGCGATGACCGTGCTGGCATCGACCGTCAGGAATCCTTCGGCAATCGCCAGATCGCGCTGCGCAGGATCAATCCAAATCGCGGGGCAGCCAAAGCTGGGATCGACGGTGCGTTCACCACGCAAACCGTGATCGGGGCTGGCCTCGCCTGCATCGATGGCCAGAATCTTCTCAGGCCGCATGTCGCCCAGCGCAATCGGCACGCCGCCCAGCAGCACGCGATAGGAATTGGGCGCAAGCTCCAGCGAATCGCGCACCCGGAACTGCGGCACGATAAAGCCGAAGCTCTGGCTCAGCTGCTTGCGCACTCCGGTGATCCGCGCCACCAGCGGTGATCCGCGCCGCTCGTCCACCAGATGCACCAGACCATAGCCCATCTCGACCGTGACCAGCGTATGATCGCTGACATCTTCGAGCAGGATCCGGGCAGGATCGATGGCTTCGACAGGCTCAACCACCACCGGCACGGGCCGATCTGAGCGCTTCTTCAGCGTCCACCACAGCCACCCGGAAAGCCCCGCTGCAGGCAGGAAGATCATCTGCGGCATGGCCGGGATCACACCGATGGCCCCCATGATGATCGCCACCGGCAGCCAGATGGCCGGATTGGCAAACTGCCCGCTGATCTGGTCGGTCAGGTTGCGGGCATCGGACACGCGGGTCACGATGGTCGCCGCCGCGATGGACAGGAGCAGCGATGGCACTTGCGCCACCAGCGCATCGCCAATGGCCAGCGTGATATAGAACTCGGCCGCCTGTGAAGCGGTGAGGCCATGGGTAATCATGCCAAGGCAAAAGCCTGCGATGATATTCACGCCAAGGATCAGCAGGGCGGCAATCGCATCGCCCTTCACGAACTTGGACGAACCATCCATCGATCCGTAAAAGTCGGCCTCGGTCGCCACTTCGCGGCGGCGCGCCTTGGCCTCGTCGCCGGTCAGCAGCCCTGCGGCCAGATCGGCGTCAATCGCCATCTGCTTGCCCGGCAAGGCATCAAGGGTGAAACGCGCCGAAACTTCCGAAACGCGGCCCGCACCCTTGGTGACCACCACCATATTGATGATCATCAGGATCATGAACACGAACAGGCCGACCACAAAGTTGCCGCCGATCAGGAACGCACCGAATGCCTCGATCACATGGCCCGCCGCCGCGCCACCTTCGTGCCCGTTGACCAGCACGATGCGCGTGGAGGCCACGTTCAAGGCCAGCCGCAGCAGCGTGGCAAACAGCAGCACCGAAGGGAATGACGAGAAATCGAGCGGCTTTTCCGCATTCATCGCCGCCATCAAAATCGCCACCGACAGCGCGATGTTGAGCACGAAGAACACGTCGAGCAGCACCGCCGGGATCGGCACCACCATCAGCACGATCAGCGTGAGGATGCCGCCGGGCAAGGCAAAGGCAGCGGGAGAACCAAGGCGCTTGAGCATCGCTTAAAGCCCCAGCGCCGAAAGGCGGCCATAGGCCTGTTTGACGTGCGCAGGCGCAGAGCCGCCTTCGTTGAGCGCGAACGTCTGGCGCAAAGTGTCGGCCATTGAATTGCCGCCCGATGGCATCAAACTAGGCGGCAGCGGATTGCCGCTGGCTATTGCTGCGCCTTGAAACTCGCGGGCAATAGGACCGCCGGAAAACTGCGGCGGTGCAACACCAGTGGCAGGCGTCACGCCCATACTGGCGGCCCACTGCAAGGCCTCCTCGCCCCCAGCGCCATCGCTGGCCCGCGCCATCCGCGCGCGGATCAGCTCCATAACTTCGCCCACCGAACGCGCGCCATCGGCATCGTAGAAAGTAGACTGGTTCGCTGCTGCTGCGGCAGGCAGGATGCCAGCGGCACTTTGCGAAGGATCACTGGCCAGTGCGGACAGAAACCTTCCCGCCCCTTCGGCACCAAAGAAATGCGCCAGATAAAGCTCGGCATGATCAGGCGCACGGCCCAGCACACCGCTCAGATGCTCACCGTTATCACCCGCCAGCTCGCCCGCCATGACCGAGGCGATCTGCGGATCGAAGCGTAGTGCCAGCAATTGCGCCCGCGCCGCCGGATCACGCACCGTGCCGCCTTCGATCAGGTCCGCCGCCCAGCCCAGCCCGTGCTTGGCGCCATGCTTGTCCAGCGTGCGCAGCCAGGTTTGCGTGGTAAACTGGTACAGACCGCTGGCGCTGGATGTGCGCGCCTTGGCCGCAGGATCGAGGCTCGATTCCAGCTTCGCCTGCGCCATCAAATAGGCAAAGTCGGTGCCGGTCGCCTGCGCTGCCCCGGCAATCGCGACACGCACATCCGCCCCGGCACCGCTGGTTGCGGCCGGGGCGAATGGGTATGCGGAAATCTGCGGTGAACTCACAAGTCTGCCCTTCCAGCCGCTACTTTGCGGCATTGCGGAAGGGCTTCAGCAAGCCCCGTGCCAAATTGAGATCAGGCGCTGCGCAATCGGTAAATCTGCGCGCTGTTGGCCCGGTAAAGCTGCGCATTGCCGGTCAACGCATCAAGCCTTGCCGAGACATTGGCCGCAATCAGATTGCGCACCTTGCGGTTGGCTTCGTTCAGGCGGCGGGCGGCATCCAGCAGCCCCCGGCACTCCTCGTCCACTAGCGCTGGATCGACATCGGCCAAGGTGCCACACAGGCTGGCCTTGTTCGAAGCGCAGCCCATGATCATGTCCAGATCCATCCCGGCAAGCGCATGCCGTTCCTGCTGCAGCACGGCAAGCATCTGCCGTAGCGTATCACGAACGTCGGTCAGGCTGCCGCCGGTGCCAGTGGGTGCGGTGCCTGTGGCTGCAATGGTTGTAATCGTCATTACTGGTGCGTCCTCAGCAGCATCTGGGCAGCGATCATGGCATCTGCGATCTTGGTCGGGATCACAGGGTAACTGCCTTTCTCAATGGCCTGACGGATAACCTTGACGCGCTCGAAATCGACAGGAGCTGCCTGTCCGGCATCAAGCGCATTTGACCGTTCGACCTGAGCCGCAGCGGCGTTGCTCGCAGCGGTTGCGGCAGCGCCGTCTACAGATGCAACCGGCGCGCCAGTAGCAGTCTTGCCAGTAGCAGTCGTAGCGGTGCGCGCGTTATTGACCTGCACCGGCCCAACCGGGCGCATTGCACCGATTTCAATAGGTGACATGGTTCCGCTCCTCGCGTTTCATGAGAGGCAGAACGGATGCCAAGAAGGTCTTTTAAGGGGCAAAGCGGAAAATTTTTGCCGGTTTGTTAAAATTATCCCGGCAAGATTTGTCACTCAATCGGCACGATCACCAATCCGGGGCGTTCAATCCTGGCGCGAATCGGCACAGCCTTGGCGCTGGTGCGCACACGGATCCATGCGCCAACCGGGCCTGCTTCCATCGCTTCGCCGGGTTGCGAAACGGCAAAGCCATCGCCAGCCACAGCAATAGTTACAGCCTCCCCTCGTGCCACAGCAGGCGGGGCGGCAGATTCCTGCCGGGGGTTGCCGGATGTGGCCACGAACAACCGCCAGCCGCCCGGATCGGGGCAGCGCACCATCACGTTGTCCTGGCCATTGCCATACCACGATGCCACCAGCGGCGAATAACACGGCGCCAGCCGCAAACGCCGGTCCACCGGCATCACCGCCCCACCGGGCAGCCCCGCGCCCGCACCGGTAAAGGCGGCTACAGCTGCGTCTACCGTCGTCAGATCATGATAGCCGGGCGGCTGCGCCATCGCGGGTGACGCGGTAAGCAGGGACAGGGTTAGCGTCAGGGCGATCTTGCGCATTGGTCTGTATCCAGATGTTGGCTTCACACATCTGCACAGCAATCATCGTGCCAATGGCATCGGCTCGGACACCGCCCGTTCGGATGCGTAGGTCAGCGATACACTCGCCCCGGTGCGATCACCCGGCTCCACCAGAATGCGCGCCTGCTTTGCCCGGGCACCCCCCGTTTGCGCCAGTTGCAGCGCCTGAGCGATGGCCGCTTCACGCTGGCCGTCGGCGTAGCGGACCACGATCCGCACCTCCAGCCGGGGATCCTTGCCAGCCTGCGCCAGCCAACTGGCCAATGGTGGCGCGTCTGCGCCTGCGCTCCACACCGCCACAGGATCGCTGTCCAGCGCAGCTGCAACAGCGGATGGTGCAGACGCGGGGGGGGCGACCGACGGCTCACGCTTGCCTGTCAGCGAAAGCGCCGAGGCCGTTGCCAGAAACAGGATGAGCGACAGATCGGCCAGCGCATATTGCCAGCCAGAGCCCGCACGGATGATCATGCAGACTGCCTTTCGCGCGCCGCAGCGGCTGCACGCACGCTACGCACGCCATGTTCGCGCTGCAAAGGCAGATGCGGCATGGCCGGTTCCAGTTGAACGGCCAGCCAGTCAATCACGTCCTGCCGCGCCTGTTCCTCAGCCTGCGCCTGCCGCTCTATCGCCCGGGCCAGTGGTGCCAGCAGGAGATTGGCAAGCAATAAACCGTAAAGCGTGGTAACCACCGCCATCGAAATTGCGCCATTGAGCGCCGCCGGATCAAGCCCGGCTGCAGGCAGGCGGCTGAGCGAAACCAGCGTGCCGACCATGCCGAACACCGGCCCCAGTTCTGCGGACTGTGCCAGGGTTCGCACTGCTACATTGGCCTGCGCCATGCGATTGCGGCGATGCACATGATGGCGCTCGACCAGTGGATCGATAGAGCGCGCGCGGATCATGGCATCGGTCGCGTCGTCGAATTCACGGTCGCCTATGGCGCGCGGGTTGGCTCGCAGGACACCGTCGTTGCGGATGGCATTCACTTGGCCGGCAAGATCGGCCTTGGCCTGTTCAGCCGAAAATCGTGGGTGAAACAGGCCGCCCAGCGCGCGCGCTGTCTGCAAAAGTTCCTTTGGCCCTGATCGCAGCACGGTGGCCAGCGCCGTCCCGCCCAGCACAATGGTTGCGGAAAGCCCGTCGATCAGGGGGTCGAATGCCATGTGCCGAAAAGCTCCTCAGGCCCACAGAACGGCGGCGCATGCCAAAGTTTCAGCCTGCCGCCTGCAATTTGCCGCCACCCGGCAGGACTTTGCCGCCTAATCCCGCTCTTTCGCTGAAAATCCCCGCATTCGGGCAATTGGCACGGCCTTTGCTGAAACATCGACAGCAATCCGTCAGCCAATGAAGGCATAGTGTATGAGCGAGACCCTGTTCGGCATTCACGGCACCGCGCTGGAACTGCGTTCGCAGCGTATGGGCCTGCTCACGTCCAACATCGCCAATGCGGCCACGCCCGGATACAAGGCCAAGGACATCGATTTTGGCGCTGCACTGAAAGCACGCACCGCCGGGGCCAGCGCCGACAAGGCCGTGGATGGTGCCACGCGCTATCGCGTGCCGGTTATGCCCAGCCTTGATGGCAACACGGTGGAAATGGCCACAGAACAGACCGCCTTTGCCGAAAATGCGGTCGGCTATTCAGCTACGCTCAGCTTCCTCAAGGGCCGGGTCGAAACGATCACCCGCGCGATCAAGGGCGAATAAGCGATGCCCGCCAGCAGCCCCCTCACTCTGTTCCAAGTCACCGGCCGCGCCATGTCGGCCCAGCTCGTGCGAATGAACGCCGCTGCATCGAACCTTGCCAACGCCGGAACCGTGACAGCTACCGAGGCCGAGGCCTATCGCCCGTTGCGCACAGTGTTCGGCCAACAGCTTGATCAGGCCAATGGCCTGTCCACTGTGCAGGTGAACGGCGTGATCCGGTCTGATGCCACGCCGATCCGCCAGCACGATCCCGGCCATCCGCTGGCTGATGAAAACGGCGATGTCTGGGCCGCTCCGGTCGATGAAAACGCCGAGATGGTCGAGATGCTCGAAAGCTCGCGCCAGTACCAGAACGTGGTGGAAGCCATGCAGACCGCCAAGCAACTGATGCTCGAAACGATGAGGATGAAATAATGTCGATTGCTTCTGTCACCGCCACCACCGGCGTCAACGGCGCGCAAACATCGTCAAAAGCCGGGCAAGGCTGGGGCGCAATGGGTGCCGAGGATTTCGTCAAGCTGCTCACCACGCAGCTGCAGAACCAGGACCCCACCGAGCCGGTCGACAACACCCAGATGCTCGCGCAGCTCGCGCAGTTCTCGTCGCTGTCCAACCTCAACGACATCAAGGATTCGGTGAGCGGCACCGACGAACAGTCCCAGACGCTTTCGGCCATCGCGACCAAACTCGACACGCTCAACAGCTCGGTCGCGCAACTGCTCGCGCAGCAGTCCGCAACAACCGCCTGATAATCCCCACAGGAGACGCACATGTCCTTTTACACATCCCTGAACGGCCTCAAGAACGCCCAGACCGATCTTGGCGTGATCAGCCACAACATCGCCAACGCCGAAACCAATGGTTTCAAGAAGAGCCGCACCGAATTTGCTGATATTGTCGTCGGCAGCGCCTTTACGAACCCAAGGATGATCGTTGGCGTTGGCGCAACGGTGGAGAGCATCGCGCAGAACTTTTCGCTCGGCCCGGTCGAGCAAACCGGCTCCGCGCTCGACATGGCGATTGGCGGCGATGGCTTCTTCACCACGCGCAACGTGATCACCAGCCAGCTGCTCTATACACGCAATGGCGGCATGACCGTCGATGGCGCAGGCTTCATCACCGATGGCTCCAACAATCGCCTGCAGGTGTTCCCCACCGACGCAACCGGCGCAATCACGTCGACCACACCCACCGATGCCCAGATTCCCGCCAGCAACGGCGTTGATGCAGCCGGCAATCCGATTGAATTTGCTGGCATCACCGTGGGCGGTGATGGATCGGTGATTGCAACGTATGCCGATGGGTCAAACCTGTCGGTCGGCAAAGTCGTCCTTGCCAGTTTTATCGCGCCACAGGGCCTGAAGCAGATCGGTTCGTCCAACTGGGTCACCACGGGCCTTTCCGGCACGCCATCTTATGGCCAGCCGGGCACGGGCCAATATGGCTCGCTCCTGTCTGGCGCCGTGGAGCGCTCGAACGTCGACATCGCCGAAGAACTGGTCAGCTTGATCACCGCGCAGCGCAATTTTCAGGCCAACGCCAAGGCGATCGATACGTCCACGCAGATCACCCAGACCGTGATCCAGCTGCGCACCTGATGGCTTTTGCACACGGAGCCTGATCGATGGATCGCCTGATCTTCACCGCCTATTCTGGCATGGTCGGATCGACCGTGCGCCAGCGCGTCATCGCCAGCAATATGGCCAATGCGCAGACCATCGGCTTTCGCGCCGAACTGCTCAACGCCACGCCGATGACGCTCAAAGGCCCCAGCCTGGAAGCGCGCGCGATGACCGAAGGCGAAGTGCGCGGCGCATCGATGAAGCAGGGCACACTGATCGCCACCGGCAAACCGCTCGATGTGGCGCTCACCGGCGACACCATGCTGAGCGTGCAGGCAGACGACGGCACCGAGGTCTATACCCGGCGCGGAGATCTGGCAGTCAGCGCAGGCGGCGTTCTGCAGAACGGCGAGGGCCGCCCGGTCATCGGCGAAACCGGCCCGATCACAGTTCCATTGGGTTCCAAGGTCACGATTTCCCCCGACGGCGGCGTCAGCGTCGCCAATCCCGAGACACCCGACGCGCCGCCTCAGCTGGTCGGGCGCATCAAAATCGCCTCCACCGTGGGCACCCGGATCGACAAGGGCCTCGACGGCCTGTTCCGAGTGAGCGCGCAAGACGGCGGCGTCCTCCCGCAGGACGAAGACGCGAGGCTCGCCGTCGGCAGCCTTGAACAGTCCAATGTCGATCCCACGCGCGTGCTGGTGGAAATGGTCGAAGCTCAGCGCCTGTTCGACATGCGCACCAAAGTCGTCAGCCAGGCGCGCGAGATTGATGAATCCAGCGCCAGTCTGATGCGCATTTCCTGAATTTGAAAGGTAAGTCCCGATGCCCAGCTCCGCCCTCCACGTCGCCCGTACCGGCCTTGAAGCGCAGGACACGCGCATGCGCGTGATTGCCAACAATCTGGCCAACGTCGGCACCACCGGCTTCAAGCGCGACCGCGCGAACTTTGCCACGCTCGCCTATCAGGATGCGCGCGTGGCAGGGCAGCAGTCTTCAAACGAAACCGCCTTTGCCACCGGGCTGAACCTCGGCACCGGCGTGGGCGTGCAGGCCACCACGCGCATTGATACGCAAGGCTCGCTGCAGACCACCGGCAACGCGCTTGATCTGGCGCTGGATGGCGATGGCTATTTTCAGGTGACGCTGCCCGGCGGCCAGCTGGCCTATACCCGCGCGGGCAATTTCTCGCGCTCTGCCGAAGGCCTGCTTGTGACGGCCCAGGGCTATGCACTGAACCCGGCCATCACCATTCCCGAAGGCGCCAGCGCGATCAGCATTTCGCAAGATGGCACCGTTTCGGCCACCGTCGCGGGCCAGACCGAACCGGCAGGCCTTGGCCAGATTACCATCGCCAGCTTTGCCAATCCCGGCGGCCTGCAATCGCGGGGCGACAACTTTCTGGTAGAAACCGCCGCATCGGGCGCAGCGCAAGTCGGCGCTCCGGGTGAGCTGGGGCGCGGCAATATCCGCCAGGGCTTTCTCGAAGCCTCCAACGTCAACGTGGTGGAGGAGCTAGTCGACATGATCGAGACCCAGCGCGCCTACGAGATCAATTCCAAGATGATCTCGGCGGTCGATGAAATGCTCCAGAACGCGAACCAGACCCTGTGAACCTGGCAAAAGCTGTGAACCTGACAAAAGCTGTGAACCTGATGGAAACCCCGATGGAAACCCCGTTCGAGCGCCACTTCACGCTGACCCGCAAGCCCGCGCCCATCCCCCGTGCGCGCACCCCGCGCGGGCTGCTGACCGGCGCAATTATCGCAGCAGTCCTTACATGGCTGGTCGATCCGGCATCGGCCGCAAAGCCCAAGCCGGGCTTCGAACCTGCCGTGGCCCCGCCGGTCCCAGCCCTGCCCACTGCACCCACCGCCGGATCGATCTTCAACGTCAACACCGGCTACATCGGCTTTGTCGAAGGCCGCCGCGCCCATGCCGTGGGCGATACCTTGCGCGTGATGCTGGTCGAAAACATGACCACCGCCAAGACTGCCAGAGCCCAGACGCAAAAGCAGGGCCAGTTCAATGTGGTCCCACCCACCGCCGGGCCGTTGTCGTTCCTCAATCCCAATGCCCTTAATGCTTCGGGCGGATCGTCGTTCAATGGGCAGGGCAATGCCACGCAAACCAGTTTGCTGACCGGCGAAGTGGGCGTGACGATCGTCGAAGTGCGGGCCAATGGCACCGCGTTTGTCCGCGGGGAAAAGCGCATGGTGTTAAGCCAGGGTCAGGAATGGGTGCAGTTTTCCGGCATCGTGCGCCTTGGCGATGTCGATCAGGAAAACCGCGTCCTGTCCACGCAGGTTGCCGATGCGCGCGTCGAATACGCCGGCAACGGATCGGTCGGCCGCGCCAGCCGCGAAGGCTGGCTCAGCCGGTTCTTCAACGCCATTTCGCCGTTCTGACGAGTGCACATGATCATGTTCCGCTTTGCCCTTCCCCTGCTGCTGGCCCTTTCGGCCCTCCTGCCCACCCCGGCACTGGCTGAGCGCGTGCGCGATCTGGGCGAGTTTCAGGGCGTGCGCGCCAACCAGCTCACCGGCTATGGCATCGTAGTGGGCCTTGCGGGCACCGGGGATGACAATCTTGAATACCTGACGCAGGCGATGCGCGGCACCGCCGGAAGGCTGGGTGTGCAGTTGCCCCAAGGCATCAGCCCCCCGCTCAAGAACGCTGCTGCCGTGCTCGTCACCGCAGAACTGCCCGCCTTTGCCAAACCCGGCCAGCGTATCGATGTAACCGTATCGACCATCGGCCGTGCCAAATCGTTGCGCGGTGGCGCGCTGATCATGGCCCCGCTTTACGGAGCGGACGGCCAGATCTATGCGATGGCGCAGGGCAATCTTGCCGTCGGCGGCCTTGGCATTGCCGCGCGCGATGGCTCGCAGCTTACCGTCAATATCCCCACCGTTGGCCGCATTGCCGAAGGGGCCAGCGTTGAACGCGCGGTCGCCACCGGGTTCGACAGCGGCGAAGTGCTGCGCTGGAACCTGTTTGACGCCGATTTCCTGACGATCCAGCGCGTGCGCGATGCGATCAACCAGCGCTTCCCGCAGTCCGCCATGATCGAGGATGGCGCAACGCTGGCCTTGCGCCTGCCCGCAGGAGCCGATGCCCGCGCCACCACGATGGCCGCCATCGAAATGCTCGACATCACGCCTGCCGAAACCCCGGCCCGCGTGATCGTCAACAGCCGCACCGGCACCGTGGTGATCAACAGCGCGGTGCGCCTTGCGCCTGCTGCGATCAGCCATGGCCGCCTGGTCGTGAAGATCGACGAAAAGCCGCAAGTCTCGCAGCCCGCCCCCTTCAGCCGGGGCCAGACCGCGATCACACCCAGCAGCGACATCAAAGTCGAAGAAAAGGACGCCAAAGTCGCGCTGTTCAAACCCGGCGCATCGCTGTCCTCGCTGGTCGATGCGCTGAACAAGCTGGGCACCAGCCCGTCAGACCTCGTGGCAATCCTCGAAGCGCTCAAGCAAGCAGGCGCGCTCAAAGCCGAGATGGTGGTGATATGACCGCGATTTCCTCCACCTCATCCACCGCGCTCTCGCTCACGCCTGCCGCCGCGACCGACCGCGAAAAGCTGGCCGGTGCCGCAAAGCAGTTTGAGGCGATTTTCCTGCGCCAGATGCTGGCAGCGGCCCGCTCAGTCGATTTCGGCGGCGATGACGTGTTCGGCAAGATGGACGAAACATTCGTGCAGATGCGCGATGAACGCTTTGCCGAAATCGCCTCGCAATCAGGCGCGCTGGGCCTTGCCGCGCAAATCGAACGGCACCTTGCCGCGCTGCTTCCGGCAACTGCTGCAACCCCAGCGACGGAGGCAAAATAAGCCATGGGATCAGACCTCCTCGCCATTGCCCGCAGCGGCGTTCGGGCTGCCAAGATCGGGCTGGACCTGACCGCGCAGAACATCGCCAATGCCTCGTCCGAAGGCTATGTCCGCCGCTCTGCCAACTTTGTCGAAGTAGCGCAGTCCGGCGGCGCAAACCGCATTGGCGATCTGTCGCTTTCGGGCGTGCGGCTGGATGGCATCGTGCGCAATGCCGATGCCTTTCGCCAAGCCGAAGTGCGCCGCACTGGATCGGATGTTGCCCGCGGCAGTGCCGAAGTGGCGGGCCTTGCCAACATTGAATCCGCCATCGAACAATCGGGCGTCTACGAAGCCATCGTTGATTTTGAATCGTCGCTGCAGCGGCTGACGCAAGATCCGGTCGACACCTCGTTGCGCGCCTCGGTGATCGAAAAAGCGCGCACGATGGTCAGCACTTTCAACATCGCCGGGCAGGAAATGGCAGCGGCTGGCGAAGGCCTGCGTTTCCAGGCGACCGATGGCGTAACGCAAATAAACCGCCTTGCGCAGGAACTGGCACGCACCAACAGCCGCCTTGCCCGCGCCTCCGATGCGACCAGCGATCAGACCGCGCTGCTCGATCAGCGCGACAAGCTGCTCGAAGACCTCAGCGGCTTTGCGAATATCGCCACCACGTTCGGCGCAGACGGGCAAGTGCAGGTCAAGATCGGCGGCACCGGCGGTGAAGATCTGGTCACTGGCAACAACGCCGCCACCGTGGCCATCGCAACAGCAGCAGATGGCACGATCAGTTTCAGCGTTGGCGCAAATCCGCTGGCGCTTTCCGCGGGATCGCTGGCGGGGCAGCAACTGGCCCTGACCAAGAGCGCGCAGTTGCGGGCCGATGTGGATCAACTCGTCGATGACTTGGTTACCGATTTCAACGCTGCCCAGACAGGTGGCGATGATCTGGATGGTGCCGCCGGTGTGCCGATCTTTGCCGGCAACAGTGCCACATCGTTTGAACTGGTGGTGGATGATGGGCGCAAACTGGCCACAGCGCCGGCAGGCAGTGATCCCGGCAGCCGCAGTGCCGCAAACCTTGCCGCGATCCGGTCGGCGCTCGCCGGGGTCAATCCCGCTGGCACGATGGACGCCATCCTGTTCGACATCTCGGGAACGCTCGCGGGCCGAAATGTCACGCTTGGGGCGCTTCAGGCCATTGCCGATACGGCCAAGGTCGCGCTTTCAGCGCAAGCGGGCGTCGATCTCGATCAGGAAGCCGTCAACCTCGTACGATTCCAGCAGGCCTTTCAGGCCTCTGGAAAGGTCATGCAGGTAGCATCCGACATTTTCGACACCATTCTGGCCATCAGATAGCCAAACAGCAGATGAACGGCAGGTAATCAGCCATGAGCACGATCTTTGGCACATCCACAGCAGCGTTCTATGACCGCTCCTTGTCCAACCTGTCCGCCTTGCGCAGTCAGGCCGAGGAAACGCAGGCCGAACTGTCCAGCGGCCAGCGTCTGCAGCGGTCCTCTGATGATCCAGTCGCCGCCTCGCGCCTGCGTCAGCTCGCCCGCGCTGATGCCTTTGATCAGATTGATGAAGCCGCGACCAATCGCGCCACCACCGATCTGACGCTCGCCGACGATGCCCTGACACAGATCACGACGTTCGTAATCCGCCTGCAGGAACTGGCAACACAAGCGGCCTCGTCCACACTCAGCAGCAGCCAGCGTGCCGGGATTGGGCAGGAAGTCATCCAGATCCGCGAGAATCTTGTCGGGCTGGCCAATTCCCGCGATGCTGCAGGCAATGCTCTGTTCGGCGGTGTCAGTGCTGGTGCTGCCTACACGCTGGATGCTGCGGGCAATGCGACTTATACCGGCATCGGTGATCCCGGCACCATTTCGCTTGGCGCGGGCCAATTCGTTTCCCGCGGAGTAACCGGACCGGAGTTCCTGCAATTTCAGTCGGGCGGCGTGCCCACCGATCTGCTCACCTTGACCAAAGATCTGGCTGACGCGCTGACCAGCGGAACCGGCGGGGCGGCGGCGGCCACGGCTGCGCTTGCAGGCCTCAGCGATGGCCTTGATGCTATCACCACCGCACAAACCGTGATCGGCTCACGGCTCAACTGGATCGATCTCAACACCGAACGCCGCATTGGCCTTTCGGAACTGCGTATGACCGAACAGACTGAAGTGGGCGGCACCGACATGACCGAATCCATCGCAAAGCTGCAGAACACCATGCTGGTGCTCGAAGCCAGCCAGGCCAGCTTCTCAAGGCTCGCCAACCTTTCATTATTCAGCGTGCTGCGTTGATCGCCCACGCCGCAGACCGGGATAACCTGTCATGTTCGTAGCCATCGGTATCGTCATTCTGCTCGCCATGGTGTTTGGCGGTTTTGCCATCACCGGCGGCGATCTGGGCCCCGTGCTGCACGCACTGCCGCACGAAATGCTGATCATCGGCGGCGCTGCGGTGGGTGCCATCGTCACCGGCAACTCGATGCACGAGTTGAAGGGCATCGGCGGCGGCTTTGCCAAGACCTTCAAGGGACCAAAGCACAACAAGCAGGATCACATCGATGCGATCGTGCTGTGCACCAAACTGATGAAGATCCTGCGCAGCGATGGCCCGGTGGCGCTGGAAAGCCACGTCACTGACCCCAAAAACTCGCCGATCTTTGCCGAATACCCGCGCCTTGTCGCCAACCACGCGCTCACCTCGTTGATCTGCGATACGCTGACCCTGATCGTCGTGTCCTCGGGCACGCTTGAGGTCCACGCGGTGGAGGACGTGATGGACCATGCGATGAAAACGCACTTCCATGAAGAGCATGAAGCGCAGCATGCCATTCAGGGCCTTGCCGATGCACTCCCCGCATTGGGCATCGTGGCCGCCGTGCTCGGCGTGGTGAAAACCATGGGCTCGATCGACAAGCCGCCATCAATTCTGGGCGCGATGATCGGCTCGGCGCTGGTCGGCACGTTCCTTGGCATTCTGCTTGCCTATGGCATGGTCGGCCCCATCGCGGGGCGGCTCAAGCAGGTGCTGGAACAGGACGAGATGATCTTTCAGGCGGTCAAGCAGGTGATCATCGCCAGCTTGCACGGCTGGCCGCAACCGCTGGTGGTCGAAAGCGCCCGCTCCGGCCTTGGCCACGCCTATCGCCCCGGCCTTTCGGAACTCCTCGACGCTCTGCGCGGCCGTTAATCGTGCGTTTCCGTTACACAAAAACGCAGTCGGCACCGGCCTGCCCTCCCGCCCGGCCACCCATTCAGGATACTCGCATGGGTGGCCGGGCGGGGGAGCGGGCCGGCGCCGCTTCCGCCGTAGCGGAAAAGGATACCTGACCGATGGCCAAGGCACCGGCAAAGGGCAAGAACGAGCCGCCCAAACCGATCATCGTCAAGAAGATCACGATTGTCGCAGGCGGCCACCACGGCGGCGCGTGGAAGGTTGCCTATGCCGACTTTGTAACCGCGATGATGGCGTTCTTCCTGCTGATGTGGCTGCTGGGTGCCACCACCGAAAAACAGCGCAAGGGCATTGCCGATTACTTCACCCCCACGCTGGTCAAGATGAAGCAAGGCAGTGCAGGCGGCAATGGCGTGCTGGGCGGGTCGTCGCTGACCGATGCCGACAAGTATCCGCATCGCGCAGGCCAGACCGGCACCCAATCGCTAACCGTACCACGCGATGCCAGCGGCGGTCCCAAGGAGGGCGCTGCAAAGTCCAAGCGGACGCAGGCCATGAAGGAGCGCATCGCGCAAAAGCTTGAACAGTCCGAAAAGCTGCGCAAACTGGCGCGCCAGGTGCGGATGACCGAAACCCCCGAAGGCATCCGCCTTGATCTGGTAGACGATGCGAACTTCTCGATGTTCCTTCTGGGCACCACAGTACTCACCCCCGATGCGGCCGAGCTGCTGAGCGCCATCGGACAGGCCATCGCGCCCGATCCAAGCCAGATCACCGTGCGCGGCCACACCGATTCGCTGCCGTGGAAGAATGGCGTGGCCAACAACTGGTCGCTTTCGGCCGGGCGCGCCGAATCCACCCGGCAGGCGCTGATGCGCCAGGGCATTGCCGAACCGCGCTTCCGCCGGATCGAGGGCGTGGCCGATCGCGAACCGCTGATCCAGGCCAACCCCGCCGACCCCCGCAACCGACGCATGTCGATTCTGCTCATCGGTTGATCCGATTATTCAAAAGTTTCAAACGCTTCACCGCACGCTTTAGAAAGCGTTAACGGCTTGGCGCGCTTATGGATGGCAACCGCCAGACCGGAGTCGCCCAGTGCCGTTTCTTGAAAAGCTGCTCGCCGCGCGCGATCCGGGGCTGACCGATCTGGTCGATGCAGGAAGCGCCCTGTTCGATTGCCCGATGGCGATTGTCAGCGTGCTGGATGGCGATTGCCAGCGCTTCATCGCCCGTCGCGGCATCGCAGCAGAACAAACCCCGATCGAGCAATCCTTCTGCCGTGTCGCAGTTGCTCAGGATAGCTTGCTGGTGGTGCCTGATACCCACCTTGACGCGCGCTTTGCCAACAATCCGCTGGTCACGCAGGACCCGCACATCCGCTTCTATGCCGGCGCGCCGATCCGGGTGCGCGCGCATCCCGATGCCCCGATCGCTGGCATCGGCGCATTCTGCCTGATCGACAGCGCCCCGCGCACCTTCTCGCCGGCAGATAGCGCCCGCCTGATCTCGTTCGCTCGGGGCGTGGAAGCCATGGTGCAGTCGCGCCTGTCCAGCATTGCGCTGGCCGAGGACACCGTGCTGCTGAAAGCCATGCTGGCCGAAAAGGAGCGCGCCGAACGCCAGTTCCGTCAGGCTGAACGCCTCACGTCCATCGGCTGCTGGCGGCTGGATCTGGCCACCGGCCGCGTCAATTGGTCCGAAGGCGTGCATGATATCTATGGCGTCCCGTTCGGCGGCTCGCAGCAGCTTGAAGATGCCCTCGCCTATTATCCGCCGGATCACCGCACGCGGCTCGAAACCGCGCTCGCGGCGACAATCGAGACCGGCAATCCGCTTGATATCGAACTCGATTTGCTGCCCGCAACCGGGCCCAAAAAGCGGGTGCGCGCGATTGGTGAGGCAGAATTGGCCAATGGCCAGATCACCGGCCTGATCGGCGTGTTGCAGGACGTGACCGCAAGCCACCGGTCAATCCGCGAACTGTCCAAACGCGCCAACACCGATGAGGTGACGCTGATCGCCAGCCGCCACAAGTTCGTGTCCTACATCGATGCCCGCGTCGATCTGGCCAAGATTGCGCGCGAACGGCTGGCACTGATGCTGATCGATCTTGATCATTTCAAACAGGTCAACGATACACTCGGCCATGCTGCCGGAGACGATGTGCTGCGCGCTGTGGCTATGGTGCTGCGCTCGCCCTGGCTTAAAGGCTCGCTCGCCGCGCGGCTTGGCGGCGATGAATTTGCCCTCGTCATCACCGATCCCGCACTGGTGGCGCAGCTTCCCGAAGTTGCAGCGCGGCTGGCGCAGGAATTGCGCTTCCCGCGTACGTCGGCTGCAGGAGACTTCACTGTTTCGGCCACGATTGGCTGTTCCGAATTGACCGGCACCAGCGATACCCGTCACGATCTGCTGCAACGCGCCGACCGGGCTCTTTACCGCGCAAAGGCACAGTCGCGTGGCACGTTCTGGGTGGATTCCACCGTAGCTGCCTGAAATCTTACAAAAGAAGCCCGGCGGCCTTGGGAAAGGGGCCGCCGGGCTCTTTGATCGGCCCCCGGTGGAGACGGGAGCCGGTTTGATCAGCGCCCGGTGGAGACAGGCGCCGATCGGTTGAGAAACTTAGCGCAGCAGCGACAGCACGTTCTGCTGGCTCTGGTTGGCCTGCGCCAGCATCGCGGTCGATGCCTGGCTCAGGATCTGGGCCTTGGCCATCGCCGTGGTTTCGGCCGAATAGTCGGTATCCTGAATGCGCGAACGGGCATCCGAAATGTTGGTGATGTTGTCGTTCAGGTTGTTCACAACCGATTCGAGACGGTTGATGCCTGCACCCAGCGTGGAACGCGCGCTGGAGATGGCATCAAGATCGGTGTCGAGATCGGTCAGCGCCGCGTTTGCAGCTGTGGCGGTTGAAACGTCATAAGAACCAGCACCGCCGTTTGCAGTCAGCGCCGTCAGGTCGGCCATGGTCAGATCGACCGTATCGACACCTTTCGAACCCGTCTGCACCGTGACTGTTGCCACCGAAGCGTCAAACAGCTTCACACCGTTGAATTCGGTGTTGTCGGTGATCTGCACGATCTGCGCGGTCAGTTCATCGACTTCGGTCTGCATATAGGCACGGTCGGTGGTGTCCTGATAGGTGCCCGATGCCGATTGCACGGACAATTCACGCACACGCTGCAGCATGTTCGAAACTTCGTTCAGCGCGCCTTCTGCGGTCTGGGCAAGGCTGATGCCGTCGTTCGAGTTGCGCACGGCCTGGCTCATGCCGCGGATCTGCGCCGTCATGCTCGTCGAAATGGCAAGGCCTGCCGCATCGTCCTTGGCACCGTTGATACGCTTGCCGGTCGACAGGCGCTCCATTGCCGTGCCGAGCATCTTGGATGCGCTGTTTGCAGAATTGCTGGCGCGGATCGCGCTGATGTTGGTGTTGATAACGGCCATTTTTCCAGTCTCCGATGTGGGGGTGTCGTCCCGAATGGACTGCCGGGCCAAGGGGATCGACGCGGCTGTCGAGACAAAGACCGGCAAAGGCCTGCCGGTTTTAAGTCACCCCCCGGCAAAAGCCTGCCGCATCTAGGTATTGGCACTAGGGGATTCCCTACCCCTTAAAGTTTCAACCTGTTTGCCGGTTACGCGCGAAAGATGGGGCCACACAGGATGGTTAACAGGGGTTTCAAAATGATTCGCGATTTCGGGGCATTGCAGTTCACCGAAGCGGCAGCGAAAGCCCATCCCGCGCTGGTGCAGCGCGCGGCATCGGTGCTTTCGTCCTATGGCGCGCCGGGCGATGCCATATTGGCAGACGCATTCGAGAACGCCACGGTGCCACCGCGTGCGCAGGCAGTGCTGCTTGAACGCGCCAGCACGGCTGCCATCGAACGTCAATCGGGCAGCCGCATCGCCACCTTGCGCTATGCCGATGGTGCAGGCGAAGCCACACTTGCCGCACTGCTGGCCTGCGCCACCAAGCCCGGTGCGCCAATCGCGGCTGATCCTGAAAGCCTGTCGGTCCTCGCGCTGGCTGAACGCATTGCCGCCACCGACATCCCTGTCCTGATCAACGGCCCCACCGGTACCGGAAAGGAAGTGCTCAGCCGCTTCATCCACGAACGCTCGGCCCGCGCGGGCAAGCCGTTCATCGCCATCAACTGCGCTGCCATGCCCGAAGCGATGCTCGAAGCGCTGCTCTTCGGCCATCAGAAAGGCGCCTTTACCGGAGCCAATGCGGCCAGCGAAGGCTTTTTCCGGGCGGCCGATGGCGGCACGCTATTGCTCGATGAAATCGCTGAAATGCCCCTGCCCTTGCAGGCCAAGCTGCTGCGTGCCTTGCAGGAAAGCGAAGTCGTGCCTTTGGGCGCAACCCAGCCGATCAAGGTGGACGTGCGCGTCATCGCCTGCGCCAACCGCGATCTGCCACTGGAAGTGGAGGAAGGCCGATTCCGCGCCGACCTGTTCTATCGGCTTAACGTCTTCCCCCTTGCACTGCGCCCCTTGAACGAACGGCCCGCCGATATCGCCCCGCTCGCCTTTGCCATGGTGCTGCGCCATGCGGCCCAAAGCCCCTGGATTTCGGATGCGGCGCTTGCGATGCTTAAAGGCCATTCCTGGCCGGGCAATGTGCGCGAACTGGAAAACGTGGTCCGCCGCGCACTGGTGCTGGCTGGCCCCGCCGAGGCCATCGGCCCTGAACATATCGCGTTTGACCGCACGACCCGCCTTGTCAGCGCGCCTATCGCCCCGCCCGAAACGGGTGATGCCAGCCTGTCGAACATCGTGCAGATGTCGGAAGCGCGTGCGATCATTTCTACGTTGGAAGCTTGCAACGGCAGCCGCGTGGCGGCCGCGCGCCAGCTCGGCATCTCCGAACGCACGTTGCGCTATCGCCTTGCCAGCTTCCGCGAAGCCGGCATTGACATGACCTTCCGCGCCGTGGGTGGCCGGCGATGAGCGGCATCTCCGGTTTGGGGAGCCGGGCTGCGGGCATTCAGGACATCATGGCCCTGCGCCAGCAGATCATGGAGCGTTCGCAACTGCTCCAGCAGGTCAGGGCACCAGATGCCACTGCGGCTCCGCAGGCGCCATCCGGCCCAGCAGGCAGCTTTACCGATACGTTGAAGGGCGCGCTCGATACGGTCAACGCCGCCCAGCAGAAATCGTCAGAGATCAGCGCAGCCTATGAAAAGGGCGAAGTGACCGACATCGCCAAGGTCATGCTGGCCCGGCAGGAATCGGGCATCGCCTTCGAAGCCACGCTGCAGGTCCGCAACAAACTGCTGAATGCCTATCAAGACATCATGCGGATGGGAGTGTGAGTAAATGGCCGACCAGACCGACCAGACTTCGCCCACCACCTTCGGCACATTGACCGATCCCGCCACCGGTGGCCCCGGCGCGCGGGCCAAGGCCTTTCTGGCGCAGCCACCCGTGCGCAAGATGCTGCCCTGGTTCGCAGGCATGTCCGCCGCAGGCCTCACCGGCGTGCTGTGGCTGGCCATGTCGCCTGCCCCGCAACGCATGCTCTACAGCCAGCTGTCCGATGGCGAACGTGCCGAAGTGATCGCCAGTCTGGAAAAGGCCGCCATCCCCTATCAGATCGATAGCGGCACCGGTGCCATCACAGTGGGCGAGGATGATCTGTACAAGGCGCGTATGGTCGCCGCTTCGGACGGGGCCATCGCCACGCCCGAAACCGGAACGCAGATGCTGGACAAGTTGCCGATGGGCGCCAGCCGCGGGCTTGAAGGGCAACGTCTGAAAGCCGCGCGCGAACGTGAGCTGGAACTGACGATGATGGAGATCGACGGCGTCGAAACCGTCCGCGTCCATCTGGCAGAGCCCGAAAAATCGGTCTTCGTGCGCGACAATTTCGCGCCCAGCGCTTCGGTCATGGTCAAACTGAAAAGTGGGCGGCAATTGTCCGAAAGCCAGGTCCGCGCCATCGTCAACCTCGTTGCAGGATCAGTTCCGGGCATGGCGATTGATGCGGTCCGCGTGGTCGATCAGCATGGCCGCTTGCTATCAGAACCGGGCGGCGTGGATGGAGACCGGCTCGAACTGCAGCAGCGCATGGAAGAAAAGCTGCGGCTGCAAGTGTCGCAATTGCTCACGCCGATGTTGGGCGAGGGCAATTTCTCGTCCGAAATTCAGGTCGATCTGGATATGGATCAGGTCACCTCCGCGCGCGAATCTTATGACAAGGAAGGCGTGGTTCGGCAAGAAAGCCAAAACGCTTCGCAATCTGCCCAACCCGCCCCCGCACAAGGCGTGCCCGGCGTTACCGCCAACACCCCGCCGCCTGCCACCGTGGCGCAACCAGGGGCACCTGCAGGAACGCCGCCTGCCGCCGCCGCGCCAACGCCGCAAAACACCGAATCCAGCTCGACCAAAACCTATGAGCTGGGCCGCGAAGTGGCAGTCTCCAACCGCGCGCCCGGAAAGCTGCGCCGCCTTTCGGTGGCCGTGGCACTCAGCCAGGAAGCGATGGCCAAGGCCAAGCCGCAGGATATCGAACAGATCAAGCAGTTGGTCAGCGCTGCCGTGGGGGCAGACCCGGCGCGCGGCGATCAGGTGGCGGTGGCAGTGCGCGCGTTCAAACCTGCCGTCGAAGAACCCATGCCCTTCTGGGAAACGCCGTGGTTCGCCACGATCCTGCGCAATGCCGTGGCACTGATCGCGGTGCTGCTGGTCCTGCTGCTGGGCGTGCGCCCGCTGATCAAGGCGCTGAAGCGTGATCCGGCCAAGCCCGAGGATGATCCCAAAGCCAAGAAGAAGAAAAGAGGCAAGAAGGGCGAAGCGGCTGAACACGACGAATCTGAAGAAAGCGAGGAGCAGGCCAAAGCCGAAGTTATCGAAGAAGCTGCACCACAGGTGACTGCCGAAGAAGTCGCTGCCGCCATGCAGCCTGCGCAAGACCCGCAAACCGGCGTGGTCGATGCCGAAGCGCTCGCCCGGCAGGTCGGCCTTGCCCAGCGGCTGGTCGAAGAAAAACCCGACAGCGCGCTGGTGGCCCTGAAGCAGATGCTGAAAACGCCCGAAGAAGAAGGTGCCGCATGAGCGAGATGACCGAAATCGTCGCCGCAGATGAAGTGCAGATCTCCGATCCCGAACGCGCCGCCGTGATGGTCATGCTGCTTGACGACGATCAGGCCGCGAAGATTCTTTCGCAGCTTGAACCTGCCGAACTGCGCCTGCTGGGTGAAAAGATGTGCGCGCTGGGCGAAATTGGCCCTGTCGCCATTGCGCAGGCCATCGCCGGTTTCGTGGAAAAGACCGAGCGTCTGGGCCTGATCGCGCATGATCGCGTTGGGCAAGTTCGCACACTGATGACCAAGGCCGTGGGCGAGGTGAAGGCTGACAGCCTGATGCAGCGCATACTTCCCGATGATCGTTCGCAAATGCCGACCATCGAACTTGCCCGCTGGCTCACTCCGCAAGTTATTGCGCCGCTGATCCGCGATGAACATCCGCAGGCGATTGCCGTGTTACTCGTCCATCTCGATCCAGAAGTGGCCGCCGCAGTGCTGCACAGCCTGCCCGATGACAGCCAAAGCCAGGTGGTGCACCGCATCGCCTCGCTCGGCCCGGTTGCGCCCGAAGCGATTGGCATGCTGGAAGAAATGCTCAACCGCCGCATCGCCGAATGTCATGGCACTGCGGCCCTCGCCATGGGCGGCCCGCGCGAAGCGGCCGATATCATCAACGCTTCGGCCCGCACGGTCGAAAAGCGCGTCATGCCCGAAATCGCCAAGCAGGACCGCCAACTGGCCAAGGCCATCGAAAACGAGATGTTCAAGTTCGAGCACCTCTATGTGCTCGACGAAAAATCGATGGGCGCGCTGCTGCGCGAAGTGGACAGCGATGCGCTGATCGCCGCATTGAAGGGCATTGCCGAGGAACTGCGCGAACCGTTCTTCCGCTCGATGTCGTCTCGCGCCGCAGATGGCATCCGCGATGAAATTGCCGCGCGCGGGCGGATGAAGATGGCTGAAGTGATCGAAGCGCAAAAAGCGATGATCGCCGCCGCGCGCCGCCTTGCTGCCGAAGGGGTGATCGTGTTCGGCGCGGGCGATGATGATTATGTCTGACGCGCTCAGAGCGGTATCTCTGGCAGACCTCGGAAACCGGTCCACAGGCTTTGCGCACGACCGTCGGTTCCTGCCGGAAGTGGCAATTCCTGAAGTGCACCTAGATGCACCTAGCACGCACTTGGCTGCACCAGACGACACACAAGTGCCTGAAGAAGCACCCGATCCTGTGGCTGAAGCATGGGCCGATGGATACGCGCGCGGCTTGGGCGATGCCCAGGAAGCCGCCGCCCAAATCATCGCCGAACGCGAAGCCGCGAGCGGCAAGATCGAGCTGACTTTGTCGCGTCTCGATGCCGCGATGCAGTCCGATCTGAAAGACCGTCTGCGCGAAACTGTGATCGCCCTGTGCGAATCCGCCATCGCCCCTGCCGCGCTCGATCCCGAAGGCCTCACCCGCCGCGTGGAAGTCGCCGCCGCAATGCTCGCCCGCGCCGAGGATGCGCGCGTGATCCGGCTTCACCCCGAAGATCTGGCGCTGATCGCCGCGCGTCTGCCCGAAGACTGGCACTTTGAACCCGATGCCGCGCTGGAACGCGGCGCGGTGCGGGTGGAAGGCGCGATTGGCGGGGTGGAGAATGGCCCGGCGCAATGGCGACAAGCGATTGAGGAAGCGTTGCGCCAATGCTGAGCTTTATCGAACCGGTGCTGGATGGCATGGCGCTGTGTCAGCCCGATTTCACCCCGCCGCGCTATGGCCTGCTGGCAGCGTGCGATGGCGGAATGCTTGAAGTTTCAGGGCTTTCGGTCCCCATCGGCACCCAATGCCGCATCGCCCATGGCGCAGGATCATTGAGCGCAGAGACCATCGGCTTCCGCAACGGACGCACCTTAATGATGCTGCTGGGCGATCCCGTGCTGCTGCGCCCCGGCGCAAAGGTCCGCCCCGAAGGCCGCCCCGGCATGGTCCCGGTGGGCGAGGCGTTTCTGGGCCGCGCGGTGGATGGCGAGGGCAAGCCGATTGACGGGCTTGGCCCGATCAACAACCGCCACGAATGGCCATCGGGGGGCGTGCGCGCTGCCGCGCTCGACCGGTCCCCGGTACGCGAAAGTTTTGATACTGGCGTGCGCGCGCTGAATGCGCTGACCACGTTTGGCGTGGGCCAGCGCATTGGCATTATGGCGGGATCGGGCGTGGGCAAATCGGTGCTGCTCGACATGATCGCGCATGGCGCGGAAGCGGAAATCGTGATCGTCGGCCTGATTGGCGAACGTGCGCGCGAAGTGTCTGATTTTGTTGAACGACATATGCAGGGGGCCAAGCGTGAGCGTTCGGTCATCGTGGCCGTGCCTGCTGACCACGCCCCTAATTTACGCATCCGTGGCGCGATGATGGCCACGGCCTTGGCCGAATACTTCCGCGCGCAGGGCAAGCGCGTGCTGCTGATCATGGACAGCCTGACGCGCGTGGCTCATGCAGGGCGCGAAATTGCGCTGCTGCTGGGCGAACCGGGCGCGGCGCGCGGCTATCCGCCGTCGGCGCTCGCCACGATCACCAAGCTGGTGGAGCGCGCGGGGAATTCTGCACAGAGCGGGGGTTCGGTGACGGGCCTTTACACCGTGCTGGCCGATGGCGACAACCAGGACGATCCGGTGGTCGATACCGCGCGTTCGATCCTTGATGGGCATATCGTGCTGTCACGCGATCTGGCCCAGCGCGGGCAATATCCGGCGATAGACATCGCCGCATCGCTGAGCCGCGTGATGAACGATATCACCGCGCCCGAACACCAGAAAGCCGCGCGCACATTCCGTGCGTTGGTGGCCAGTTACGAGGCCAATCGCGATCTGGTGCTGATGGGCGCGTACCGCGCCGGGGCCGACCCGCAGCTTGACCGCGCGATCGCCATGCACGACGTGCTAACCGGCTTCATCAGCCAGCCGCAGCGTGAGATCGTGCCGATGGCACCCAGCATTGCCGCGTTGACGCAGCTGATCGGGCCATGAAGGCAGAACGCGCCCGGTTGGCCCGGCTGCGGCGGCTGGAGCGCATCCGCGACATTGCCCGGCAGACCGCGCTGGCCGAAGCGGGTAAGGCTGAGGGCACGTTGGCGCAGTTGCAATCGCTGGTTGAGCGCACGAGCCGCCTGTCTGCCGACTATTCCGCCCGCACCGACGCCCGTGATGCCCACGGACTGCAGCAAATGCGGCATTTCGTGGCGGGCCTTGACCGCATTACCACCGGCACCCGCGCTGATGCCGAAAACGCCAAACGCATTGCCGATGCGCGCGCCCAGGAAGCCGCTGCGGCCGAGCGCCGCCGCGCCGCTGTGGAAGAGCGCGCGCAGGCTCAGGAGCGGCTGATCGCGCGAAAGATTGCCTCAGGTGCAATACCTGTAACCGGCAAGAAGCCATCTGGCACGGGTCTTGAATAGACAAGGTTAACGCAACCGCCGGAGACCTTGTCCATGCCCGATATCTCTGCCTTTTCCCTGCCAACAGCGCTGATACCGACCGTGGCGGCACCGCTGGAAAACGCAGGCGTTCCGGCAGAACCGGGCACAGGTGCAGGCACTGCCCATCCCGTTCCCAGCTTCGATGCCCTGCTGGCAATCCAGGCCAATGCCCATTCGGCCACTCTGCCAGCGGCAAACGCGATCTTGCCGGAAAGCGGCAAATCTTTGCCGGTTGAAGCCAGCACGGTTGCCGCGCGCATCCAAGCCAATCTGCCGCAAGCCATTCTGGTGAAGGCAGGCGTGGGCCGCCCATCGGCTGACCGTAATGCAAACACGACAACGCCAGAGCCAACCGAGACCGAAGAACTGGCAGGTGAAGCGCGGAGCCCTGACCCCGAAGCCAGCATTGCACCCATGCCAGACATCGCGCTGTTTGCAGCGATCTTTGCCGCGCCGGAACGGTTGGCACATCCAGCAAACGAACTGCCCACCGGACCGGCGCTGGCCAGATTCGACATGGCAACATCGGCGACCGATGCACCTGCTGCTATCGCTACGACGCCAACACAGAATCTGGCGCAGAATCCGGCAGCAAATCTGGCACAGAATCCGGCAGCGCCCGGTGCCGTGGCTGCAGCCATGGCCAGCACAGCGCAGATGGAATTGATTGCGCCGACACCGAAAAGCCTAATCGCAAGACCTGCGCCTGCCATTGCGCAAGCTACAGGGCCAACCACAGCGCCTGTTGCCCAGCCCTTTTCAGGGCCTTCTACAGGGCCTGCCGTGATGCAGGCCAATGCGCCCGAGCGCGCTGCGCTGCTTGCGACAAATGGCGAACCTGCAAGCGACGAAGCCGCACTGGCCACAGCCGCGAGGAGCGCCGTCGCTGCCCGGGAGCCATCCAGCAGCGCAAACGCGTCTGCGGCGCAGCTGATCGAAAACGCGATGGCTGGCACCATCGCCGCCGATGCACCGATGCCGACGGAGATGCTGCCCTCCGCCCCCACCCGCAGCGAAGCCAAGGCCGAACGCATCGATTTTGCCACGCTGGTCGATACGTTGAACCGCGCGCGCGAGGAGGCATCGCCCCGCACCCTGAACGTGGCGGTGACCAATACTGATTTCGGGCGCATCTCGATGCGTTTTGACAGCACGGATGCGGGCCTTTCGGTGGCGATGAGCGCGGCTGATCCCAGCTTTGTGCGTGCGGTTGGCGCCAGTAGTGAAGCGGCCGCCAGCTCTGCCGATACGCGTGGGCAGAACGGCCAGTCGCAGGCCGATGCGAGCGCCACCCGTCAGCAACAGGGCCAAGCGCAGGGCCAGCCATCCCAGCAGCAAGCCGGAACCGCGCGCACCGACACGCGCCCTTTGACCAACGCTGCACCAAATTCCCGCATGGGCGATGACGCCGCTTCGGGCAGCGCCACAACCCGCGACAGCGGCATTTATGCCTGATCCTGACCTTCCCATTCCGAGAGACAGACCATGAGCGACAAGACCGAAAAGGAAGAAAAGCCCAAGAAGAAAAAGGGCGGCGGCATGATGATCAAGGTCATCGGTGCCATTGCCCTGCTGGGCGCAGGCGGCGGCGGCGTGTTTGGCCTTGTGGCCGCTGGCGTGATCGGCGGTGGCGGTCCGCACGAAGTGATCAAGGTGGACAACAACCCCAAACTGATCCGCAAGGGCGAGGAAGACCCCTATGCCCCTGTTGCCAAGGAAGGCGAAGGCGAGGCGGGCGGTGCCGAAACCGATGGCGATGGCGGCAGCGAATTCCGCACGATCTACTACAACTTCCCCGACGATTTCACATCGAACCTGCGCGATTCCGATGGGCTGCTGCAGGTCAATATCTCCGCATCCACCCGCCGCGATTACCGGGTGGTGCTGTGGATGAAGAAGCACGAGTTGGCCATCCGGTCCGCGCTGCTGATCGCCATTGCCGACACGCCCGAAGAGGATGTGATGACGCCTGAAGGCAAGGGCCGCTTCCAAAAGCGGCTGACGGCAACGATCAACCGCGTTCTGGAAGAGAACGAAGGCTTTGGCGGGGTCGAAAACATCTACTTCAAGTCCTTCATCGTCCAGTAAGCAGGAAGGCCAACCGCTTCCCATGAAACCAGAACGCGCCTTCATTGCCGAACGTGCAATCGCACGGCACGATGTGGCGCTGCTGCGCCCCGGACCTGATCCGGCAGAACTGATCCCGGCGCTGGCCCGGATGAGCGAGCGTTTGGCCAAGGCCGTGCGCGGGGCGCTGGCACCGCTGCTGGGCGGTATGGAACCGCAAATCCAAACGGTTGCGCCGACCAAGACGGATTTTGCCGATTTCTGCATGTTCATCCCGCCGCTGGCCGCAAACTGCCTGATGCAGATCGGCACGGGTCCGTTCATGATGTCGATCGAGGGGGCAAGCGTGCTGCGGCTGGTGGACCGGGCGTTTGGCGGCCCTGGCGATACGCCGGCATCGCTGCCACGCGAATTTCCGCTGTCTGCCGAACTGATGATTGCACGGATCGAACAGAGCATCGCCACATGCCTTGCGCTGGCGCTGGGCGGCAAATGCGGCCCGATCCGCGCCGTTCGGCGCGATCCCAACCTGGCGCAGCTTCAAGCTATGCCGGACACTACGCAGATTGCCACGTTGACGCTCAACGTGGTGGAAAAGGGGCGCGCAACATGGGCCATTTCGCTGGCTTTTCCGCTGGACACGCTGAGCCAGATGTTTGCGCCCGGAGCGTTTGGACAGGGACAGGGCACGCAAGCGGCAAAAACCCACCGCGGCCCAGCCCGGCCTACTGACGCACCGTTTGCCGATATGCCCATCAATCTGACCGCCGTTCTGGTGGACATAGCCCTGCCCTTGGCCACGGTTTCGCGGCTGGAAGTGGGGCAAGTGCTGCCCGTACCCATCGCGCGCAACGTGCCGCTGGTGGTGGGCGACAAGACTTATGCCCACGGATCAATCGGCGCGATCGAAGACCGTGTTGCCATCCAGATTTCTCAACTTTCCTGAATAACGAGGCAAGAACCCATGACCTTTCAACCCCGCGGTTTCGATTTCCTCAAGGATGTGGATGTCCGCCTGACCGTTGAACTTGGCCGCACGCAGATGAAGCTGAAGGACGTGCTGGGCCTGTCAGAAGATTCAGTGGTGACGCTGGACCGGATGACCGACGAATTGCTCGACGTGATGGTCAACGGCAAGCTGATCGCGCGCGGTGAAGTGGTGGCGCAAGGCGACCGCTTTGGCCTGCGCATCGTGGAGCTGGCAGGTTCGGACGGCGAAGAACCAGCAGTTGCCTCGCCCGAGAAGAAGGCCCCGAAGGCCGCCCCCAAGGGGGATGATGCCTGATGTTCTGGTACGTTCTCAAACTGCTGGTGCTGCTGCCGCTGATCGGCGGCCTTGCCTGGGCCAGCCTGAAATTTGCCAAGCGCATGGAAGGCCGTTTCATGGGCGGTACTGCGCCGAAATCGGTGCGCATCATCGAAACGCAGATGCTGTCTCCCACGCTGCGGCTGGCTGTGCTGGAGTTTCATGGCCGCGAGATCCTTGTCTCGGCGGGGAAGAACGGGCTGGTGCGGCTGGCCGAGGCTCCGGCACGGGTACCGGTTGAGACGGAGGAGGTGCGGTGAAGCGCTTTTTTTGCGCGCTGACGACCGCGCTGGTCCTGCTGCCGCATCATGCGATGGCAGCTGTAACCCCGGCTCCCTCCCCGGAACCGGCAGCGCTTTCGGGCGCGCTGGACCGGGCCTTTGGCCAGATGGCTGGCGCACAGAGCGGCGGTTCGCTGTCGCTTTCGTTGCAGCTTTTGCTGATCATGGGGCTGCTGACGATCCTGCCCACGCTGGTGCTTATGATGACCAGCTTCACCCGGATATTGATCGTGCTGTCGATCTTGCGGCAGGCGATGGGTTTGCAGCAATCGCCGCCCAATCAAGTGCTCATCGGGCTGTCGCTGTTTCTCTCATTGTTCATCATGGGGCCAACGCTGGACAAGGTGAACGCCAATGCCATCCAGCCCTATGCCAGCGGGCAGATTGGGGCAGAGCAGGCATTCGTGGCGGGAGGGCGGGAGTTTCACAGCTTCATGATCCACCAGACGCGAGAGACGGACCTGCGCATGTTTGCCGATATGGCCAAGGCCCCGCGTTTTGCCAGCACCGCAGAGGTGCCCTATTCGATCCTGCTGCCGGCCTTTGTCACCAGTGAACTGAAGACCGCGTTCCAGATTGGCTTCATGCTGTTCCTGCCGTTTCTGGTGATCGATCTGGTGGTGTCATCGGTGCTGATGAGCCTTGGCATGATGATGATGTCACCTACCATCGTGTCCTTGCCGTTCAAGCTGTTGCTGTTCGTGCTGGTTGATGGCTGGGCGCTGCTGATGGGCAGTCTTGCCGCGAGTTTCGGATAATGGAAGATACCGCCTCGCTCCTTTCGCTGGCTGACCGGATGCTGTGGATCACCGCGCTGGTGGCCGCCCCTGTTCTGCTGGCATCGCTGGCCATCGGGCTTGTCGTCGGCATCATTCAGGCGGCAACGTCGGTGAACGAACAGACGCTGACGTTTGTGCCCAAACTGGCGATTACCGCGCTGGTGCTGGTGCTGTTCGGATCGGCCATGCTGGGCCTGATCGGGGATTTCACGAAGGAAATCTTCGATCAGATTGCGATGACGGGGAAGTAGCCGCGTGTTGCAGCTCAACTTCGGGTTTGGCGCGCTGGAGGCCGACTTCTGGCGCTGGATGTTTGTGATGACGCGGATTGGTGCGGCGATGTTTGCTGCGCCCCTGTTTGGTGCAGCAACGGTGCCGCCGCAGGTGCGCGTTATTGCCACCGGCGCGATTGCGCTGCTGGTCTGCGGATGGACGCCCGTCGTCGCGCCGCCTGCGTTGCTATCGTTGAACGGACTGCTTTGGACCGCCAACGAAGTGGTGATCGGCCTTGCCATCGGGTTCGTGCTGCAACTGTCATTCGCCGCGCCGACTTTGGCCGCAGAATTGATTGGCGGGGGCATGGGCATGTCGATCGCCACAGCGGCCGATCCGGTCAGCGGGGCCAGCTCGCCCGCGCTGGGGCAATATTTTGCGGTGGTGCTGACTGTGATTTTCCTTGGCACCGGCGCGCATCTGAACTGGATTGCTCTGCTGGTCGATAGTTACGCCACCTTCCCGCCGGGTGCGCCGTGGCTGGCGCCGGGGCGGATGGAGCTGATCACGCAATTTGCCGGGCAGATGTTCATCACCGCGCTGCTGATCGCGCTGCCGGTCACGCTGATCCTGCTGCTGGTGCAGGTGACGACAGGCATCATCAGCCGCTCTGCCCCCAGCCTCAACCTGTTTTCGCTGGGCCTGCCCGCAGGCGTGCTGGCGGGCCTTGCCGCGATGATCGCCGCCGCGCCGATGCTGACCGATGTGATGGTGGAAATCTCTGCCACCGCTGTTGGCCAAGCCGCCGCGCTGATCGCGCAATAGGGGGCGGCTGTGGCTGAGCAGGAGGGCGAAAAGACCTTTGCCCCAACAGACAAGCGCAAACGCGAGGCCGCCAAGAATGGCGATGTCTTGCGTTCGCGCGATCTGGCGACGGCCGTGGGCGTGCTGGTGGGCGCGGTCTGGCTCAAGTTTGCCGGGCCGTGGTTGTTCGATGCGCTGCAGGACACGTTGCGCGCCGCGTTCACGCTCGATCGCGGCGCGATTGAGGATTTCACGCCGAACAAGCTGCTGATCGGCGCGCTGGTGGCGGTACTGCCACCGGTGTTCGTGCTGGGAGGGCTGGTGCTGGCAGGATCAGTGTTCTCGCAGATCGGCATGTCCGATGGGCGCTGGAACGCCGGGAACCTTGCGCCCAAAGCATCGCGCATCAACCCCATGTCGGGCCTGAAACGCATGTTCGGGCCGCAGGGCTGGATCGAACTGGCCAAGGGGCTGGCCAAGCTGATCCTGCTGGGCACGATCGCGTGGTTCTGGGCATCGGGCGAGATTTCGCGGCTGATCGGGCTGGGCCACGGCGACATTCATGGGCAACTGGTGCAGGCGTGGGATGCGATCACCTCGCTGGCCTTTGCGCTGGCGGCGGGGCTGATGATCATCGCGCTGATCGATTTTCCGATCCAGTGGGTGCGCCGCTTTTTCCGCCTGCGCATGACGCTGCAAGAGATCAAGGACGAGCACAAGGAATCCGAAGGTTCGCCCGAACAGAAGGCCGCCGTCCGGGGCAAGCAGCGCCAGTTGGCGATGGGTGCGATGCAGGGCGCGATGGCCAAGGCGCAGTTCGTGATCACCAACCCCACGCACTTTTCCGTGGCGCTGACCTATGACCCGGACCTTGCCCCTGCCCCGGTGGTGCTGGCCAAAGGGCGCGGGGAAAAGGCGCTGGCAATGCGGCAACTGGCCGCAGAGCTGGGCGTGCCGACCATCGAAGTGCCGCCGCTGGCCCGCTCGGTCTATTTCACCACGCGCGAAAATCAGATGATCCGCGAAGACTTGTATGCCGCCATCGCATCCGTTCTGGCCTTCGTCATGTCGCTCAAGCGGGGGGACAATCCCGTATTGCCGCCTATCGATCTGCCAATCCACCTGCAATTCGACGCCGATGGCCGCCCCGAAGCAGTGGTGCAGCTTAATCGCACGCCTTCGCAGCCGTCCTGATAGCCATGGCCTCTGCTCCCCCCTCCTCCACCGCGTCGTCATCGGCAACTGCGCAGATCATTTCGTCATTGGGCGCAGGCAGCGGCATCAATACCGCGCAGCTGGCCGAACAGTTGGCCGCCGCACAGTTTGCCAGCCGTATCGACCAGCTTTCTGCCAAGAGCGAGAAGGTCGCGCTGCAGATTTCCAGCGCATCGAACTTGCGCTCGCTAATGACCACGCTGTCCACTTCGATCGGCACCTTGATCCGCACCGGCGATCTGGCCGTGCGGCCATCGATCTCCAACAGCAATGTGGCCACGGTCAGCAAGGGCACGTTAAGCGGAAGCGGCACTTATAGCCTTGAAGTGACGAGCCTTGCCAATGCGCAGCGGCTGGTCATGCCGGCCTATCCCGCAGCTACATCTACCGTCGGCTCAGGCACGCTGACGCTGCGCTTTGGCACGGTGGCCAGCGGCGGGTTCAACCCCGATGCGACGCGCGATGCGGTGGATATCGCCATTCCCACCGGCGCGACGCTGACCGATGTGGCCCGTTCGATCAATGCGGCAGGCGCTGGCGTCACCGCCTATGTCGCCAATGGCACATCGGGTGCGCAACTGGTGCTCAAAGGAGCCGAAGGCGCAAACAGCGGCTTCGTGATCGAGGCCACGCCCGATGTGGGTGGCGAAGACCTTGCCGCGCTGGCCTGGGCCCCTGCCACCAACACCACGCAACTGCGCGCCACGGCCACCGATGCGGCGTTCACGCTCGATGGTGTGGACTACACCGGAACCAGCAACACGGTGAACGATGTGGTCCCCGGGCTGAACCTGAAGCTGACCACCACCAATGTGGGCAACCCCGCCACGATCAGCTTCAGCGATCCATCGGCGGGCATTTCCACCGCGATGAACGACCTGACCGAAGCGCTGAACGAGGTCGTCGGACAGCTGAACGAGGCGATGCAGCGCGAAACGGGCGAGCTTAACAACGATCCCGGCGCCCGCGCCCTGCGCACCGCACTGACCCAGCTTGCCGGGCAACGTATCATGATCAACGCCGCGCCGGGCGAGCCTGCAACCCTTGCCGACCTTGGCCTGAAGACCGAACGCGACGGCAGCTTCACGCTTGATACCGAACGGTTGAACCGCACGCTGCAGGATGCGCCGCAAGCGGCAGGCGCAATGTGGACCACAGGTATTTTCGGCGTGTTTTCTGCGATAGACCGCATCGCCCGCAACACATCGTCGATCACCGGCATTTCGCTGGGCAGTTCGATCACGCGCAACACCGCGCTGCAAAAAACACTGGCCGACCGGTCCTCTGCGCTCGCCGAAAAGCAGGAAACCCTGCGTCAGCAGATGATCAGCCGCTTTGCCGCGATGGATACCCGCGTGAGTGGTTCGCAATCGACCCTGTCTTTCCTGAGGGCGCAGATCGACGCCTGGAATTCGAGTGATAACTGATGCTGCACCACCGCAATGACCCGACCGAAGCCTATCGCCGCATCGATTTTGATGCGCGCGTGTGCGGTGCGGATTCACGCCAATTGGTGGATTTATGCCTGGAGCAGGTCATCGGTTCGGTCGGCCGCGCGCTTCATGCGCAGGAACGGGCTGACAATGCCGCCAAAAGCGCCGCGCTTACCCGCGCTGTTTCTGCGCTAACCGCGTTGCAGATGGGAGTCGACATGGCCAACCCCACTGCGGGCGCACTGGTGCAGATGTATCAGGCCGCGCGCGGGGCGATCCTCGATTGCGTGACACGGTTTGATCCGATCAAACTTGCTGCCATCCGGCAGGACTTCATCGACATACGCGAGGCCATGCTGCGCAGCATTGCGGCCTGACACCCGCCAGCAGACCCGCCGCGCAGCAATCACAGGAAAACGATCATGCCGCCTGCCCGCACAACAGGTCTGCAACCGCTTGCCCGCAATGGCGAGGCCAGCCTGATGGACGCCTTTGAAGCATCGCTGCCCGGCATCAGCCCCGGGGTTTTTGACGAGGCCGACTTCAGCGCGATTGCCGAAATCGCTCACAAGGAGGCCGGGATCGTCCTGCCTGAGGGCAAGGCGATGCTGGTGTTTGCGCGGCTCTCCCCGCTGGTGCGCAACACCAATTGCGCCACGTTTGCCTCCTATGTGATCCGTATCCGCGAAGATGTGGCCGAACGCCGCAGAGCCATCAGCGCGCTAACCACCCATCACACCGCATTTTACCAGTACCCCCATCAGTTTGAGCATTTCGAGCAAATCGTGCGCCCCGCCTATGTCGAGCGACTGCTGAACGGGGGCAAAGTGCGCCTGTGGTGTGCCGGTTGCTCCAGCGGTGCCGATGCCTGGGCCATGCTGATGTCGCTGCTGGGCGATGACGAGGCGCAAGGCGAAGCTCTGGCCAAAGCCGACCTGCGCCTGCTCGGCACCGATATCGCCACCCCCGCCATCACCACAGCCCGCGTAGCCACCTATCGCAACGAAGACTTAAAGCCCGTCCCCTCCCGATTTCGCGACGCTTGGACGCACCCCAACGGCGAACATTCGATCATCGCCCCCCAAATCCAGCAACTTGCTCGCTTCCGGCCGCTCAATCTGCTGGGCGAATGGCCAATGCAGGGCCAATTTGACATTATCTTCTGCCGCACTGCGCTGCGCCATTTTGATGACACGGCAAGGGAGAGACTGGTGCTGCGGCTGGCAGAGCAGCTAACGCCCGGCGGTTGGCTCTATCTCGGCGATGGTGATGTGGTGAGTGGTGCGGCAGGTGAGGTGCTGGTGCCAGCAGGTCCTGCAACCTACCAGAAGCGCACCGTCTGAAACCGCCGCCCCACATCCAACCCGCTCCCCCGCCCTTCGGCTGGCTGGCAGGCCAGCCGCTCAGGATAAACTTCTGGCGAAGCCAGAAAGCGGGGGCCGCAGTCGCTTTACACAACATTGGCGTAAACCGCCTGAGGTCCCCGCCTGCCCTTCGGGCAGTTTATCCCGAGCTTGTCGAGGGGCGGGGACGCACAGGAATGAACCTTGCAAGAATCGCTCCTGCCGCAAAGTGTCCTCGCGCTTGACGATTGGGCGTGCGCCTATTCGCCGCTATCGGATCGAGTGGTGCAGTCACCCCTAGACTTCCCCCCCATCCCCGCGCAATGCTCCTCGGCATGTGGCAGCTTCATCAATTCCCCTTATGTCCTTTCAGCCGCAAGGTGCGGCTTTTGCTAAGCGAGAAGGGCGTCGCCTATGATCTGGTGCGCGAAAATCCGTGGGAGCGGCGTGAGGGGTTTGGGCATCTCAGCCCGGCCTATCGCACGCCTGCGATCCATAACCCTGAGCGCGGGCTGAGCCTTGCGGATAGCCGTGCGATCTGCGAGTATTTTGAAGAGACGGTCGACAAGACCCCGATGATCAACGGCACTGCGCCCACCCGCGCGGAGATTCGGCGGCTGGTCGCGCTGTTTGATGAAAACTTCTATGCCGATGTCACCGGCCCCCTGCTGGATGAACGCATGAAGAAGCGCCTCGTCTATCGCAGCCCGCCTGACAGCAAGCGGCTGCGCGATGCGATGCGGCTGGCAGATGAACACCTCGACTATATTGATTACCTGATAGACAACCGCCCTTGGCTGGCAGGCGCCACGATGAGCCTTGCCGATCTGGCCGCCGCAGCGCAGATTTCGGTCGCCGATTACCTTGGCGGGATTGACTGGTCGGGCCACGAACAGGCGCGTGGCTGGTATTCGGTGTTCAAAAGCCGGCCCAGCTTTCGCCCCTTGCTGGCCGAACGGATGGACGGCATCCAGCCGCCCAGCCACTACGCCGATGTCAATGCCTGAACAATTTTACCAGCGCGGCGCGGCAAAGGATCAGTTGTCGCGGACCACGCCGTAACCCTGCGCCATCAGGTTGGCGATGGTCATCATCGCCATCAGGTCCAGTTGCACCGCCGGATGCAAATCATCGCGCGCATAGCCGCGTGCAAGATAGGACTGGCCGCAGATCCGCACCGAAACCCCGGCGGCAGCCAGTTCCTCCAGAAGCTGGCGGCTGGGGTTGGGTTTGCCAAAGCGCTTCATATGCGCAGCATCGGTCAGCAGGTTATTGTCTGGCGCGCCGTGGACCACGATCGCGATGGCACCGGCTTTGGGCCTTACCCCGTTTGCCGCCATGGCATTGAGCATACTGGCGGCGCGGGCGAATGTCTGATGCGGCTTTGCGGGATCGCGATTGGGTTCGGACACATCAAACAGGATACGGTATTGCAGCGCCGGATCCGGTTTTTCCATCGCACCGGGAATATCTTGCGGAATGCCCGCTGATGGCACGGCCTTAACCAGCGTTTGCGCCAAGGCCGGGGCTGCTGTTGCAAGGGCAAGGGCGACGAAAGCTAAACGCAGGACTTGGGCCATGGGGGACTTTCCTTTGACAGAAGCCCCCGGGACAACCGCATCCCGGCGTTGTGCTTCAGGCTGACTTTGCCTTTACACCGAACCGCCCGAACTTGCGATAGCGCGTCATCCAGCGATCCAGGAACAGGCCCAGCGGGCGCGGGCTGACTCCCAGCGCATCGATGCCGGGCAATGTGCCAGTAGCAAAGTTGCCCGCCTTCAGTAGCTTCCACTGGCTGGTGCTCATCGGCGCGCCCGGCAGCCAGCCGGTGAGCGCGGCAAAGGCACCGGAAACCGCATCGGGCAGATCGAGCCACACCGGCGAGCGCCCCGCCGCCTTGGCGATCATGCGGTTGAGCTGGCCCATCGTCACCACTTCGGGTCCGGCCAGTTCAAACGTCTTGCCGCCATGTATTCTGGGATGCGCCAGCGCATTGCCCACTGCCTCGGCCGCATCATCAACGAACACCGGTTGCAGCTTGGCATCGGGGCCGAACACGGGGAGCACTGGCAGCTTTACCAGCCCGCCGAACATGTTGAGGAAGTTGTCATCCTCGGCAAACAGGATCGATGGGCGCATGATCGTGGCGGTCGGGAATACGGCCAGCACTGCAGCCTCTCCCTCGGCCTTCGTGCGCGCATAGGGCACATCGGACGAAGCATCGGCCCCCAGCGCAGAAATGTGGACAAACGCGGTTGCGCCCGCGTCCTTGGCGGCCTGCGCCACGCGGCCTACGCCGGTGCCCTGCAGCGCATCGAGATTTCCGGCAAATGCGCCAACAAGGTTTACCACTGCATCAACGCCGGTCAGCGCCTTGGCCACGGTCTCAGGCCGGGTCACATCGGTGCCCACCATCTGCACCTGCCCAAGGCCACCCAGCGTCTTGACCCGGAACGCCCGCTCTGGGTGACGGCTGCAAATGCGCAACCGTGCCCCTCGCGACAGGAGTTCCTGCGCCAGATGCGTGCCAAAAAAACCGCTGCCGCCCACCAAGGCCACCAGCATTCCATCCAGATCGCGCGTACGGTCGGTCGTTTCGCCATTTGCCATGTGCAAGTTCCTGCCTGCCCGCCCGAAACCCGGGCATTGTCCGTGCCGCCTTTGGCACAGCCGTGGCTGCGCTTTCAATGCCCAAACGCTCCAACCGGGGCTAGCTGGCAAAAAGACGGCCCACACGGATTTGCCCCGTTGACACCCCGCCGTGCGTGGCCTAGTGGCGCCCTCCTACCCGGCGAACGGCGCACCTGCCCTTCGCCCCGTGCCCAGATGGCGGAATTGGTAGACGCACCAGCTTCAGGTGCTGGCGCTCGCAAGGGCGTGGAGGTTCGAGTCCTCTTCTGGGCACCATTTGTTCTCCTCGGAGACCCCTGATCCATCGACAAAACGGCAGAAATCTGCCATTTTGTCCTTGGTTCTGTCCGGGTCCGTTCGCTGGAGTTTCAGGCAGTCTCACGAAAATGGGGCCATGAAACTGGCCATTGATGGCACCACTTAAATCTCGTGGCACCACCCATTCCGAGGGACACTGAAATAGCCTTGGCCCGACAGCGTTTCGAGGAGATCCGTCTGTGCCGCTCAAGGATATGCAAATTCGGCTGCTTAAGCCGGCAAGCAAGATTTACACTGCCGCCGACAATCGCGGCCTCTAGCTGGAGATCCACCCCAACGGTTCGAAGCTATGGCGTTAGAAGTATCGCCACGTGGGTACGCAAAAGCGCATCGCGCTCGGGCGCTATCCCGACACGGGCCTGGCCGAAGCGCATCGCAAGCGTGACGATGAACGGCGCAAGGGGGAGGACTGTCTCGACCCGTTGGCGACGCGGCAACGGGAAAAACTGCTTGCCGCTTTCAACGCGGCAAATACCTTCGGGGATATCGCCAAGGAGTATATCGACAAGATGGTTGCCGAGGGTCGGGCAAGCCAGCGGCCTCAATCGTCAACAGCAGTGCGATGGTTGCACGGCGCCTCTAAAGCGGCTGCAACGAAACAACCACAGCAGCACCCCGTCGTGCCCGGCGAGCTCGGACAAAGCTTGATGGCGCCGGTCATCGCGAGACTTCTTGTATGTGAAAAGGTCTTCCGCGCGGATACGGCGGTGGCGCCCTACGAGCATGTGCGGAATTGCCTCCTTTTCCAGGAGCAAGATGAGGTGCGGATGCGAGACATTGAGAATGTCGGCCGCTTGCTGTGTCGACAGCATCTGACGGACGGGCACGAGGGTCTACAAGACGGCGGAGCTTAAGCCGGACGTGTTCGCCGACCGCCTTGCTCAGGCCCCGACGATCGTCGACCGCTGCACCGTATTCGTGGAGACGCGTGAGTATGGCGAGCGCATCCTCGAGATCGTGGATCGGTACACGCACAGCTACCGGACCTACTACGCGGAGGACGACCGTGCGCATCTCGTGGCGTTCGCCAAAGGTGAGATCGACTGTCTGATCATGTGCCACCGCATCTCGCAGGGGATCGACATCCGGTCGTTGAGCACTGTGGTCCTGTTCGCGTCCGCGAGGGCGCGGCTGGAGACGATCCAGCGTATCGGCCGGTGCCTTCGCGCCGACGCGACGCTCCCTGCGCGTGTCAAGCCGCCCTTGTTCGCAACTCGTCAAAGCTGTGGCGCACCAGCAGTGTCCCTTTTCGCCATACCGGGCGCAGCAGGTTGTCGGTATCGGCTACATCCTCGACCCGCCGCACCACCAAGCCTCCCTTCTGCAGCAGCACCGCCTGTCTTCCGGCCTTGCTCGCCTTGCCGGGATCGGTCGCGGGAGCCTTGGCGACATCGTGCCACACGCCATTGGCATCGCGCATGGCGTTGGCCTTCATTGCAAAACGCAGTGTATCACGATTGACTTGCTGGAGCAGGCCGCCGCCCATGCCGAAGGCGATGTTGTCGATGGCGAAACCTTCTTCGATCAGCCGGTCTATCAACTGCGCGATAGTGGCGGGCGTCATACCATCGCCCTGAATCACGCGGACATGGGGATCGAGCACGCGATAGCCCTTGGCGTTGACGGTGCCGCCGAAGGCATCCCACAGAGTGTTGATAGTCCGCACCGGGGTTTCCACCGGATCGCCACTGTCGGGCCGGACGACCAGCGTGCCCTTGCGGGTCAGCACCTTGTTGCGCAGGCTGCCGCCCCAGATGCGGGTCAGCGCGGCATCCAGATCATAGCTGTCCGAGACAACGGCCACGGCCTTGCCCACACCATCGAAGGCATCGAGCATGTTGGCATAGGCCGCTTCCTCGCGCTCCCTCCCCCAACTGGTCATCGTGCTATGTTCAGCCGCCGGGATCGAGAACCCGGCCATATCCGCCCCGTAATAGCGGCGGGCAGCCATCAGCCCTTCCATCGTGTCAGTGCCCATGAAGTTCACAAGGTGCGCCATGCCGCCAAGGCCTGCGCTCTCGCCGCTAGTGGTGCCGCGCGCGCCGAAGTCGTGCAGCTTGAACGGCAGTTGGCCTGCAACGTCCTCGCTGGTCTTATCCAACCCTGCGCGGATGATCAGGCGGCATTGGCGGCTGAGCGTGGCGACGGTGGTCGGATACCAGATCGCGCGCAGCAGCGCGGTCTCTATGAAGGTCGCCAGCCACGGCAGGCGTGGATCGGTGGTCTCGACCTGCACCAGCGGCACGCCGGTGGGCACGATCATGCCTTCGGGCAAGGCGCGGATTTCGATCGGCAAGTAGCCTTCGTACTCGTCCAGGATGATCTGCCAACCCTCGCGGTTGAAGGGGACACCGTGCGCAGTGCAGATTGCTTCGGCCTCATCAATGTCAGCCGCATTGATCGGTCGTGCCAGATAGTCGATGAGATAGGGCTGCAGGCCCATGAACAGCACTTCATCAGCAAAATCGTTGGGCCGCGCCTCGATATAGGCGCTGATCGCGCGGGCCTCGGGCGGGTATTGCAGGAAGTGGCTGTGCTTGTAGCTGTCGGTTGCCAGAATCAGGTTGGTCATGATGTGAACTCCTCACATGATTGCCGGATGCAGGGCTCCCCTGCGCGGCGTGTCAGTCTTCAAAGATCGGCCATTTCCTCGATGACGGCCCAGTGGTCCTCGAACAGCATTTCCGGGGACAGGTCGCCAAAGCGGTACCAATGCGCATGGGCCGCATCGTCGCCGCCTTTCACGCTGAACAGCTTGCGGCGTTCAGGCAGGCGGAAGAGGAAAGCGTGGGTGATGATCCGCCCGCGCAGCGAGCGGCTCGGTGCATCGAACACCCGCGTGCGTGCATCCTCGATGAAGCTGGCGAGCATTGCAGGCGGGATCTGGCCCTTGCCATCGCTGATCGCGGTTTCCTCGCGCAGTTCGCGGATGGCGGCATCACGGATGCGTTCGGCCGAATTGACGAAACCGCCGGGCAACGCGAGCAGGCCTTTGCCAGGCGCGCGGCCCCGCTCCACCAGCAGGATGTGGCCCGACTGGATGACGACAGCATCGGCGGTGACAAAAGGCCCCGTGCCCCACTGCGCGGGATAGGCGGCGAGGAACTCGGCTTCTTCAAGCAGAGACTTAAACGGCGCACCCAGCATGAACTCGCGCAGAAAGTCGGCTACGCCCGCGGAGAGGATGCTGGCGGGCACTTCGGGGATGCGCTGGAAATAGCGCTGGCGGACATCACTCGACGAAAAGGTGCCGTACTGGCTCTCAACCTGCAGGTTCTCCCATTCGGGAAATAGCTTGAGGTAATAGGACGAAGCATCCTTGCCATAACCGGCCAGCGCCACACGGAAATCGCGCAGGCCATGGTTCTGGAAGCCGTGGCCGTTGCCATGCTCAAGCACCAGTGCGCGCACCTTGCGCTGGATTTGCGTGACCCAGGCGGTGTCGGAATAGAGGTGATCGTCAATCGGCGCGATGATCAACCGGCCTTGCGCCACCTCGTGCCGGAAAGCGGAGCGCAGCATCGCCTCACGCTCGGCATAACTGAAGGGATTGCGTGGATCGCGGGCGACGTTGGCCGAGCCTACCAAAACAATCAGCCGCTCGACCTGATCGAGGGCGCGGGCGATGACATGTTCGTGGCCAACGTGCAGAGGCTGGAAGCGTCCGATGAAGACGCCGAAATCAAACTTGCTCATATCCGAGGCTCCCCCAGATGATCAAAGCGAGGCGGACTCCCCGACTCGCTTTGACCTTATGCGCACTAGACTTATATTCAGTCAAGATATAAGTATGGCAACATGAGCTACCCGCCTTTTGCCGTTACCGTTGACTTGGTGCTGATGACCGTTGCTGATGGCACTTTATCAGTCCTTCTTCAGCAGCGGGCCGAGGAGCCGTTTGCCGGAATCCTTGCGCTGCCCGGGGGCTTTGTCGGGATCGATGAGACACTGGAGAGCGCCGCGCGCCGAGTGCTGGCAGACAAAGCGGGTCTTGCCGCTGGTGGAAACGCGTGGCTGGAGCAGCTCTACACCTTCGGCGATCCGCAACGCGACCCGCGCATGCGCACGGTCAGCATTGCCTACTTCGCCCTGCTGCCGCACATGATGCTGGAAGGGGCCACGACATCCCGCTCAGATCTCAACCTCACCTCGGTGATCGAACCAAGCGGGCCACTGGCCTTTGACCATGCCACCATCATTTCCACAGCGCATGATCGGCTGAGGGGTAAGCTGGACTACGTGCCCATCGCCTTTGCGTTGCTGCCAGAGCTGTTCACCCTGCGTGACCTGCAGACAGTGCACGAGGCCATTACCGGCACCACTTTCAACAAGCCCGCCTTCCGCCGCCGCATGCTCGACACCGGCTGGATCGAACCTACCGGCATGCGCGAAAGCGACACGCGATTTCGGCCAGCAGAGCTTTACAGGGCAAGCAGGCAGATTGCCGACCGGGCAAGCCGGGCGGAAATGGAGGCGCAATCAGAACTCTGACCAGTCGGTATCGATGGCAAGATTGCCGCTGACGGCGGGAAGCGGTGCCCGCTCTTTGCTGGAAAAATTGGAAACCTGCCGCACGGATGGTGCAACGCGTGCCGGTTGCCGGATCGGGCGCTGCGTGGCGGGCGCCGAACCAAGGTTGCCCTGCCCGCTCCGCTCACTGGAAATCTTGAAGCTTGAAAAGGCGTTGGCGAGTTGCGCAGCCTCCTGCGTCAAGTTCTTGGTCGCGGCATTGGTTTCCTCGACCATGGCAGCATTCTGCTGCGTCATCTGGTCCATGGTGCCAATGGCCTGGTTGATCTTTCGCAGAGCGACGCTCTGTTCGCCAGCCGTTTCAGCAATTGTTGAAATCGATGCGGTCACGGTACCGACGCGGGTAATGATCGTCTCGAGCGCAGAGCCCGTTTCGTTCACCAGCGACACGCCTGAACGGACGTGTCCGGTCACGGCCTCAACCCGCTGCTTAATGGCGTTGGCAGCATCGGTAGCCCGTTGCGCCAGAGCACGTACTTCGGACGCAACGACCGCAAAGCCCTTGCCTGCCTCACCAGCACGGGCAGCTTCCACGCCTGCATTAAGTGCGAGGAGGTTGGTCTGGAAAGCAATTCCATCGATCATCGTCGTGATTTCGGAGATTTCGGCGCTCGCGCGCTCGACATTGTCCATTGCCTCGATTGCCCTGCTGACGATCTTGCCGCCGTTCTCGGCCTCGCCACGGGCCTCGATCATCGAACCGCTGACATCCGATGCAATCTTGGCATAAGCTTCGATCTGCGTGGTGAGGTGGTCCATCGACGAGGACGAGGACTGCAGGCTGGCAGCCTGCTGTTCGCTGCGCATGGCAAGGTCGGTGGTTGCCTGCTGAATCTCGCTTGAGGTCAGGTTAATCGCCTGAATGCTGTCCTGCACCAGTTCCATCGCATTGCACAGCCGCTCCATCGCCTCGTTGAAATCGTCGGCGACAGTCTGGAAGGCGGGCGGCACGTTGGAAAGGCGCACGGAAAGGTTGGCCTGCGCAACGGCGGCAAGATTGGCACCGATCTTGGCCATGGCCTCCTCGCGCTCCTTGACCGCACGATCCCGTTCGATTGCGGCATCCCGAAAGACCATGACGGCCTGTGCCATGGCGCCCAGTTCATCGCTGCGATCGCTGCCGGGGATCACCACATCGCTTTGGCCTCGGGCCAATATGGACATCGTCTGCGTAAGGTTCACGATCGGGGTGGCAATCGATTTTGAAAGCTTGCGAGCCAGCATCAGCGTCAAGCCGATAAGGAGTGCGCCGCCGACAATGAGCCCAGCCCAGGCAAAGATCATCGCGCTTGTCTGACGCTCCGTCTCGGCAGTTATGGCCTTATGCTGCGCATCGCGCACCGTCCGCAGCGGGAGCACTGCATCGCTGACCAGCACTGCCTTGCCAGCATCGCGGATCGCCTGCTGCGCGGCATCACGTTGGCCAGACTTTACGACTTCGATGTATTTATCGCCCCAGTTTTCGCGCCATTTCAGTGTCTCTGCGCGTGAGGTGCGCACCAGTTCCTGCAATGCAGGATCGGTCAGCCGCTTTTCCAGCGCGGCCGAGGTCTTGTCATAATCGTCCCGCCCTTCGAAGTAGGACTTCAGATACGTTGCATCACCTGTGACAAGGTATCCGCGCATCTGGCTGTTCTGCCGCAGCAGCGCAGTTTCCAGTGTCAGCGTATCGGCCAGCACGGCCTGGCTTTCGGTGTTGCGCGCAGTGACGCTGGAAATCATCGCAAGGCTGATGCCGAATATGATCATCATCACAGCCGCGGTGACGTTTAGCGCCATGAAGGCAACGCCGAGCCGGCGCGGAATGTTCATGCGCTCAAGAGCAGATTTGGCGAGCACGGTGCGGGGTATCCTTGAATTGAAGGGCTGCGAATTGAAGGGCTGCGGCCCGCCACCGGGAGGGACGGGCCGCAATGGGATCAAAATGAATAGCGCAGCGCGGCGGTGACAGTCCGGCCGTTCATGACCTGAGCATTGACCAGACCACCGGCCGGGATCACCGCCGAGGCGAGTTGCACGACGGCGAGCTTGTTGAACACGTTGAAGGCATTGATGCCGATCTGGACGCGCTCGGCCGGGCGGAGCTGCAGGTAGGGGCTGACCAGAACATAACCGGGCTGGCGCAGGATATTGCTATCCTGAGCAAAGCTGCCGGTCGTACCGTTTACCACGGTGCCGAATGTGACTTTGCCAAATTCCACCTGCGGCCGGGCCTGGAACGCGAACGATGGCAAGTGGCGTGGCCGATTGCCGTTCAGCGCAGGGTTGGACCGATCGTTGTCGATGGTGGCCTTTGTCCACGTTCCGCCCAGCGTGAGCGAAAACGGCCCCTTGCGAATATCGCCTTCGAGCTCGATACCCTTGGCGCTGTAGGTGCGATCCACCTGGATCACCACAACACGCCCGTCGGCATCGGCACCGATCTGGTAGTTGCGCTCTCCGGTCGAAGCCCAGAAGCCGGTGACATAAAATGTGACATCGTCCTTGCGGAACTTCACGCCCGCTTCTGCCTGCTTGACCACATTGAAGGCAATCGAAGGATCAAGAAGGCTGCCCGAATTAGGGTTCAAGCCTGTAGGGCCAAGGATGCGCTCGGCATTGGCGCGGCCGCCGCGGCTGTAGCGGGCAAAGACCGAGATCGGTTCGGCAATGCGGTAGTTCACACCTGCCGAGTAGGACAGGTAATCATAGTCGTAATCGACAATGGCAGGCCGGCCCAAGGGCAGGATCGCCACCTTGGTTTCTGCCACCGAAATCGTGCCGTTACGGTTGATATCAAGCGCAGTCTCGCCAACCCGACCACCACCGAAATCGGCATCGAGCACATTGCCCGTAACACTTCCGCGATCCCAGCGCACACTGGCGCCAATCGCCAGCTTGCCGATCTGGTAGTTGACCGATCCATAGGGTGCGATGATGTTGTAGTTCAGATCATAACGGGTGTGATACGTCGACACCGGAATGGCAAATCCGAAGCCGTAGGCATAAACGCCGTTGTCGGTCAGCGGCACACCTGCCGGGCTTGTCAGGTTGACCGGGGCATTGCGCCCTCCACCTGCCAGATCATTGAATGAATTCTGGAAATTCCAGTACATGTCTACCGACTGGCTGGACTTGTAGAGACCCGCTGTCGTCGTGAGGCGCCCTTCACCCACGTTCCACACGCGGCTGGCACGCAGATCATTGGTCAGGTTGCTGATATCGTTGAGCTGGGCGTTGATGCGGATCGAATAGGCCAGCAGACGACCATCGGTTATGGCCTGCCCTGCCGATGGGCCTCCGACATAGCTCAGCGCGCTGCCCGGTGCGCCGATGATCGCGGCCAGAACCGGGCCAGGCGCGGTGACCATCGCAATGCTTTCGTTGTATTCGCCACTGTTGCTGGCAAAGCGGAAGCGATTGCTGACCGTCCAGCCGGCAACATCGAACTGTGCCTCAAGGCCAATGGCCTTGCTGATGCCGCGCAAGCCGTTGGAAGCATCGAAAGTGGTCGGGTTGTTGTTCTGATCCACGCCGAGGTAGCGAGCGCTGAAGCGGGATTCATAGGCATCACCGCGCACACTGTTGCCCGGCAAGTCGGCAATCTTCGGTGCTTCGTTGGTGCCCGATACAACGACCGGAAACAGCGCATAGTTGGGCTGTCGATCATCCAGATACTTACCGTAAAAGCGGATGTAGCCATTGGCGAACTGCTTGGTCACATTGGCTTTGATCTGACCGCCGCGAAAACCATCATAGCCGAGGTCGCGCGGGCCTTCGCCCTGGCGGAAGAAGCCACCGACGTGGAAGCGCCAGCCATCGCCCAGCGGGCTGCCATAGGCAAAGTCCATGCGCTTCAGATCATGGCCGACGCCGCTGGAAACCTGCATCACGCCCCCTGCCGTCTCACCCGTGCGCGAAATCAGGTTGACCACGCCGCCAGGCGAATTCGATGCAAATGTCGAGGCTGATCCTCCACGGATGGCCTGAACCTGCGACAGCGTAAGGTCGGCACGCAGGAACTGGTCAGCTGAAGCAAAGTGCAGATCGCCAAATTCCAGCACTGGCAACCCGTCTTCCTGCAGCTGCAGGAACTTTGATCCGTCCGCCGAAAGCGGGAGGCCGCGCACGGTGATAGCGGAAAAACCGTCGATATCCGATGTTTCGGCGCGAATGCCAGGGATGTTCTGCATGATGCCAGCAATCGAGTTGACCGAAAGCTTGGAAAGATCAGCCTCGTCGATCACGCTTGCCGAAATTGCAGTATCGAGCAGGTCACGCCCCTTGGCTACGCCTGTGCTGAACGCTTTGCGCGCTGATGCGGGCGCTTCGGTGTCCGCGCCTCCTGCAGGCTGGCTTGCTTCTGACGAAGCGCCATCCTCGGCAGCCCAGACGGGTTGGTACATCGTTGTGGCAAGAAGAGCGGCAACAAGAACTGATACTTTATGCATGGACTACCTCGTATGACGGCTGTGCGTCGCTCGTGAAATTCGAGGGTTAGCCCTAGTTTGCTCGTCTTAATCGGCGGCGCTGGCGCGGTTATGTATTTCTACGACGGTTGGCTAACATCTTCACACAACTCGCTTTTCAAGAAGCATACGCATTTTCCCCTAGCTGGGTGTTGGCACGGATTTGGTCATGTCTGCCTATTTGCTGAGGCGAATGCCCCTTTCCATGAAAGACCTGTCACTTGACCTCTTCCACCGCTTTCGTGCCTGCGGGCGTTCCTGCAATCGAGCCTTCGTGGAATGAGAGCCGGGCCGAAGCGCAACTGCAGGTCGAAGCCGAAAAAGCGCGCAACTTTGGCAAGAACATGGTGGCAGCGGTGCTGGAAAGTGTCGCCCGCGTACTACCGCAAGCACCACAGATGCGCGCGCTCATCGAAAGCTGGCCCGGCGATCTTGCTGGTGCTGGCGTGATCTTCCGGCTCAATGCGGGACTGCACGCCTTGGCCCGATCCGGCAGGAATACAACCTTGCAAGCAATCTATACCGATGGGCAGGCAGGATTGATTGCCGCCCCGGCAAGGCTCGATGCGGCTGTGGGCGAAGCCCTTGCCAATCATACGCAGGATCTGATGCATTGGATGGCCGGACCAACGCAAACCAATGAGGTAGCGCGCGTGGCGGGCTTTGTCGGCGCAATGCTCGAACTTGCTTCGCCACACTCACTGCCCTGCGAGGTACTTGAATTTGGCAGCAGTGCCGGGCTGAACCTCAATTTCGCGCACTATGCCTGCCATCTTGGCACTACGGTTAGCGGCCCGACAGGCAGCCCTGTGCAGCTTACGCCACGCTGGGAGGGGCGCTCACCGCCGGAAACCGCGCTGGTCATCAAAAGTGCCGCCGGGGTAGACCTTAGCCCGCCCGACATCCGCAACGATGCCGATTGTGAGCGGCTGCACGCCTATATCTGGCCCGGCGAGCAGGAGCGGACCGAGCGGTTGTGCGCAGCCATTGCCATCGCCCGGGTTCGTCCCCCGCAGGTTGAGGCTGGCCTGGCCAGCCATTGGCTTGCCCGCCAACTGGCTTTGCCACAGCACGAGGGCACGCGCCGGGTCGTGATCCATTCTATGGTGGTGCAGTACATGAGCAAGCAGGAGCGCGCTGCGGTTGATGCTGCGGTTGTGCTGGCCGGAGCTGCAGCCACCCCCGCACGGCCCCTTGCGCGGATTGGCATGGAATGGAACGAAGATCGCAGCGCAGTAGAGTTGTGCGTAACGCAATGGAACGGATCGCCGGAAAGCGGCAAAAAGATCATTGCGGCGCGTTGCCATCCTTATGGTGAATGGTTCCGCTGGTATGGGATCAACCAAGCCTGAGCTGGACTTCGGACGCACAACACCATGGTGCGCGACAAATGCTTTTCAGCCCTACGAACCAGGCGGCCGGGGTTGTCGCCCCGCAATGATGCTAACACTTTAGGATTGCTGCGACCGGGTTTCAGCCCTGATTGCACTTGGCCAGTAGGGTATCAGTCAGCGCCTCCAGCGGCAGTCCGCTTACGGCCGCGCCTGCTGCCAGTGCCGCCGCCGGGGCCTCACCCACAGTGGCGGTGGATGGATCCTGCACCAGCGTTTCGCAACCGGCATCACGCATCAGCTTCAGTCCACGTGCTCCATCGTTGCCTGTACCCGACAGCACAGCCCCCACTGCGGGCACTGCAGCACGCGCCAGAGTTCCGAACAGCAAGGTGGCCGAGGGGCGTGCGCCTTCTACAGGATCACGCTCGACAAGCCGCAGCCGGTGCGGATCACCCGCTTCAAAACAGACATGCCGGTCGGGGTCGTAGGCGATGTGAATGGTGCCCTGCACCAGCGTTGCCCCATCCTTGGCCGCAACGACTTTGCATTCCAGTTCGCGATCAAGCTTGGCGATGAAGGATTCCACTAGCGCAGGTTCTGCCTGCAAAGCCACGACGGTGGGCGGACAATTGGGCGGGTAGGCTGAAAACAGCTCGGTCAGCGCATCAATTCCGCCCATCGACGCGCTCAACGCGACGACATGGCCATTCCACGCAAAGGTAGCGACGGTTTCCTTTGGCACAACCTTGCGACGGCCGTCGCGGATATTGGAATTGGCGGCAGCCAGCACGATCTTGCCGAGCTTGCCCACGGTCTTGGCGAATTGTTCCGGCGTTGCCTTCAGTGGCTTTGGGAAACATTCCACAGCCCCAAGTTCAAAGGCCTTGAGCGAGGTTTCGGCTCCGCTTTGCGTCAAGCTGGAAAGCATGACCACCGGCATTGGACGCTCCTCCATGATCTCGGCCAGGAATTCGATGCCGCTCATGCCCGGCATTTCAACGTCCAGCGTCAGCACATTGGGCCGCAGCTGGGCAATCTGGTTGCGGGCATCGGCGGCATCGCGTGCGGTGCCAACCACGGTAACACCTTTGGACTGATCGAGAATATCGGAAAACAGCGCACGCATCGCGGCGGAATCATCGACGACAAGAACGCGTGCATCATGCATGGCTGGATACTCATTTGGTGAAACGACCGTGACGACAGCTTTAACGGTTACTGTTCAAGCAGGCCCTGCCATCCCCCTCCGTGTGTTCCCCTAGTGCAGCCTTAGCCGCCTGTTTTCCGGGCTAGGTTAACAAGCATCGCAATAGACACGCCAGATCGGGCCGAAACGGGGAAATCATGCGACATTTCCATCTTACGCCGCTGCAAAATGCAGCGGACTATAAGGTTTGCACCTCGGTTCGCGACCATGGCACCGCGCTTTTGACGGTTGCTGCACATGACGAAAAAACGGGAGCCAATCCAGATGCCTGATGACCTTCGCCAACGTCTCGACTTCTATGGTCTGTCACACGAAACAGCCGCCTTGCAGCGCATGGGCAACAACGTAACGCGCCATCTCGATGGCGCGCTGGCCCGCTTCTATGACAAAATCTCGGCCACCCCCGCTGTAGCCAAGCTATTTTCCGGCCGCGGTCACATGGATGGGGCCGCCCGCTCGCAGAAGAACCACTGGGTTTCGATGTTCGAGGAGGGGCTGAACGAAAAGTACCTGCAGCGCGCCAATGTCGTGGGCAATGTGCATGCCCGCATCGGGCTGGAGCCGCGCTGGTACATCGGCGGTTATGGCCTGATTCTGGACGAGATGATCAAGCGCATGGTCGCACCCGGGTTGCTGGGACTGTTGCCGTGGAAGCGGCGACAGGCGCACGAATTGTCGCTGCTGGTGCGCGCCTCGTTGCTGGACATTGATCTGGCGCTGTCTGCCTATTTTGTGAAAGCCGAGGAACAGACCCGCAATATCGTGTTGGGCCAGATGGGCGAGGCTTTGGCCAAGCTTTCACAGGGCGATCTCACCGCGCGGATGAGCGGTTTGCCGCCAGCCTTTATTCCGGCTGAAAATGATTTCAATTCCGCCATGGCTTCGTTGCAGCAGACCATTGATGGGGTGGTGTCCGGCATCAGGTCGATCTCCACAGCATCGGCAGAGATCCGGTCGGCCTCTGATGATCTGGCAATGCGCAACGAACAGCAGGCAGCGAGTCTTGAAGAGACCGTTGCAGCGATGAACCAGGTAACCGCCAGCGTGAAGGATACCGCATCGAATGCGGGCGAAGTGCGGCAGGCAATGGATGGTGCACATCGGCAGGCCAGCGAAGGCGGCTTGGTGGTGAAGCAGGCGACCGAAGCAATGGCTGCGATCGAACAATCCGCCCGGCAGATTTCGCAGATTATCAGCGTAATCGACGGGATTGCTTTCCAAACAAACCTCTTGGCCCTTAACGCCGGGGTAGAAGCTGCGCGCGCTGGCGATGCTGGCAAGGGCTTTGCCGTGGTGGCCAATGAAGTGCGGGCGCTGGCACAGCGCAGTGCCGATGCTGCGCGCGATATCAAGGATCTGATCACCACCAGTACCGAACAGGTTGGCAGCGGCGTGGAACTGGTCGGCCAGACCGGGAACTTGCTGGAGCGGATTGTTGGCAGCGTGGGGGAAATCAACGAGCTGGTGCGCGGGATTGCCGATGCCGCTGCGACACAGGCCGAGAACCTGCAGCAGGTGAATGCCGCCGTGGGCGAAATGGACCGCATGACGCAGCAGAACGCCGCCATGGTCGAACAATCCACCGCCGCTGCGCGCGGCATGGCCGATGAGGCAGGAAACGTTCTGCGATTGGTGGCACAGTTTGACATCGGCAAGCCGGTCGCGTTGTCGGCCCCGGCCCGTCAGGCACCGGCCAGCGCCCGCGCAAGCCAGCCCAGCGCTCCGCGTCCGACGCCCTCGCGCAAGGCTGCGCCTGTGCAGGGCAATTTGGCGATAAAGGCCGAAGTTGCGGAAGACTGGAGCGAGTTCTGACTCGCGTGATGGAGACGACAACCATGGCCACAATCATTCTTCCAGCCCGCTGCGACCGTGCTGCCACCACCGCCCTGCTGCCCGAATTCGTGGCCGCGATGGGCAACGAGGATCTGGAGATTGACGCCAGCAAGACCACGCTGGTGGGCTATGCAATGCTGCAGCTGCTGGCGAGCGCGAAGAACAGCTTTGCGCGATTGCGCATCATACCATCCGAAGCTCTGCGTGATGCAGCGCGGCTGACGGGCCTGGAAGTTCACCTGTTTGAAGAGATGGCGCAATGACCCCTGAGGAAATCCAGCAGATATTCTTTGTCGAATGCGAAGAATCGCTGGCCGCGGCCGAAACGGGTCTGGCGGCATGCCGAGACGGCACGCAAGATGACGATACTGTCAATAGCGTGTTCCGCGCAGTCCATTCGATCAAGGGCGGGGCCGGCGCTTTCGGCTATGCTGCCTTGCAGGCCTATACCCATACCTTCGAAACGCTGCTTTCCGATGTTCGAGATGGCAGTGTGGCCTTGAGCGATACGCTGTGCAGCCTGTTGCTGCGCGCGCTGGACACGCTGAGCGATCATGTGACAGCAGCGCAGGAAAGCACAGCGGCGCCCGATGATGCAGCATTGCTGGCCGAGCTGACTGCAGCACAGGCTGATGGCGCGGCGGCTGCAGCTCCCCCCGCCCCTGCGCCACCTGCGTGCACAGCAGAGGCACCATCGCCTATGCCGGATGCCGATGTCGAGCCGAGTGAGGCTGAAGTTGATCTTGATGCCTTGCTTGACGATCTGATTGGCCCCGCGCCGACGGCTGAGCCAGTTGCGCCCGCCCCTGCTCCCGATTGGCAATTGCACCTGCACCCACATGCCGGTGCCATGCGCAACGGGGCCGAACCGATGGCCCTGCTACGCGAACTGGCAAGCATGGGCGCACGTTGCATCACCTGCAATCTCTCGCATCTGCCAGGGCTCGACATGCTGGATTGCGAGCAGGGCTATCTTGGCTTTACGTACGAGGTGCCTAACAGTGTTGCAGAGGCGGACGCGACGGAAATCTTTGATTTCGTGCGCGATGACTGGGGCATTGCCGTTGGTGATGATGCCGCAAGACCGCCAGTGGAAATCGCAGTCAGGAAGCCGCCCCCAGAAGTGACGGTCAAGGAAGAGGTTGCACCGATTGCTTCGATGACCGTTGACGCGGGCGAAGCCATCCCAGCAACAGTTGCTGCGGCCACTGCAGCACCGGGTGCGCCCGCTGCTGGCCAATCGATCCGCATCGATCTGGCCAAGCTGGACCGGCTGATCGACACCGTGGGCGAAATGGTAATTGCGCAGGCCATGCTGGCCCAGCGGCTGGAAGGCGATACTGCCGCCAAGGAAGAGCTGCAGATGCTGGAAGGGCTGACGCGCGACATTCAGGAAAGCGCCATGTCAATCCGTGCCCAGCCGATCAGTTCGGTGTTTAGCCGGGTGCCCCGCATCCTGCGCGAACTGGCCGTTTCGACCGGCAAACATGTGCGGTTGGAAGTGATCGGTGAAACCACCGAACTCGACAAGACCGTACTCGAACGGCTGGGCGAGCCGCTGACCCATCTGATCCGTAACGCCGTGGACCATGGCATTGAAAGCGCCGATCAGCGTCTGGCCGCAGGCAAGCCTGCCGAAGGCACGCTGACGCTTTCGGCGGAACAACGCTCTGGCCGCATCCTCATCAAGGTGGCTGATGACGGCAAGGGCATCGACCGGGCGCGCGTGCTGGAAAAAGCCATCGCGCAAGGCATAGTTGCGGCGGAAAACCAGCTCACCCCCGAAGATATCGACCATCTGATCTTCGCGCCGGGTTTCTCCACTGCGCAAGCAGTCACCAGCGTATCCGGCCGTGGCGTGGGCATGGATGTGGTGCGCCAGAACGTGAAGAATCTGGGTGGCCGCATCACAATCGAATCCGAAGCCGGAGTGGGCACGACCTTTACGCTTGCGCTGCCGCTGACGCTGGCCATTTCGGACGGCATGATCGTCAACGTCGGCGACCAGACGCTGGTCGTCCCGCTGACCCATGTGGTGGAAAGCCTGCGTCCCACTGCGCAGGAAGTGCAGGGTCTTGGCACGGCACGCCAGATGCTCAACGTGCGTGGGCGGTTTGTGCCGATCATCCCGGTGGGGCACCACACCGGCTTTACCGGCAAGGTAATGCAGCCCCACGACGGCGTACTGATCATTGTTGATACGCAAGTGGCCGGGCAAGCAGCACTGCTGGTGGATACCATCAGCGACCAGCGGCAATTCGTCATCAAGAGCCTTGAGGCCAATTATCGTGCTGTCGAAGGCGTTGCGGGAGCTACCATTCTTGGCGATGGCCGAGTGGCGCTGATCCTTGATGTCGACAGCCTTGTCGGTGGCGCGCTGGGGCAATCATCCACCATCCGTGAGGCGGCATGAATCTGACCGCTGCCTTTGCTGATGGCCGCGTGCCAGGGGTCAGTCCGAATGTCTATTCGGACGCTGATTTCCGGGCGATTGCGGATTTGATCTATGCCGAATCCGGCAATGTCCTGCCCCAGGGCAAAGCGATGCTCGTCTATTCGCGCATTGCACCGCTTGTGCGCAAAACGGGCAAGCAGAACTTTGCCGACTATATCGAGTTGATCCGCAACGATCCCGATGAGCGCAAGTGCGCAGTAGACGCGCTGACGACCAATCACACGTTCTTTTTCCGCGAAAGTCACCATTTCCGCCATTTTGCCGAGCATGTGCGCCCGCATCTGATGCAGCAGATGGAAGCAGGGGGGCGTGCACGGCTGTGGTCGGCCGGCTGCTCCAGCGGTGAGGAAACATGGTCACTGGTTTTGACACTTCTGGGCGAAGACCGCTCGGAAGGCCTGCGTATGTTGAAACGCGATCTGGTGCTTCTGGCCAGCGATTTGGCTGCGCATGTGCTGCGCAAAGCCGCTTCTGCGACCTATACCGCATCTGAAATCAAGGATTTGCCGCCAAAGTTGAAAGCCAACTGGCTCAAACATGTTGGTGACAGCATATCAGTGAACGAGGAGGCGCGTGCCATTGTGCGCTTTCGCGAACTCAATCTCCTTGGCGATTGGCCGATGCGCCAGGAGTTCGACGTGATCTTCTGCCGCAATGTCATGATCTATTTCGACACCGAGACAAAGGAGCGTCTGGTCGCGCGCTTTGTCGAGCAGCTCAAGCCTGGCGGGTATCTTTACATCGGTCACAGTGAGCGGGCTTCGGGGCCAGCGATGAAGCAGATCGAGTGTGTCGGTCCAACAATCTACCGGAAGAGGGCGGCATGACGATACGCGTGCTCATCATTGACGATTCCGCAACCATGCGCGCAATCCTGACCTCGCGGCTGTCTAGCGAACCTGACATCACGGTCATCGGCGCGGCCGGCAATGCAGCCGAAGGGCGGGCGATGATCAAGGAACTCGATCCCGACGTGGTCACACTCGACATCGAGATGCCAGGCATGAACGGGCTGGATTTTCTTGAAAAGATCATGACCTTGCGGCCCACGCCGGTCATCATCGTTTCAGGCACCACGCAAAAGGGCAGCGAGATGACCGCGCGCGCTCTCGCATTGGGCGCAGTGGATTGCTATTCCAAAAGCAATCGCGCGGGCGGCATGCCGCTGGATGACGATGGCAAGCTTGCCAGCCTTGTTCGCCACGCTGCAAGAATGGGCTTCACTGGCGGGCTGCCGCAGCCCTCGGTCACAGCACAGCGGGCGGCCGATACTGTGCCGTTCGATGTGCAGGCGATTGCCATCGGTTCATCGACCGGTGGTGTGGAAGCCTTGCAGATTCTGCTGCAAGACTTCCCGACCGATTGCCCTCCGACGCTGATCGTGCAGCACGTCAACGCGCGCTTTGCACCAGCAATTGCCCAATCGCTTGACCGTGTTTGCCCGGCCAAGGTGATCATGGCCGATAGCGACATGCGGTTGCAACGCGGAACGGTTTACTTCGCGCCCGGCGGTGATCGCCATCTGATGGTGCGGGGTAGTGGCCAGGCTTTCACCAAGTTGCGGCAGGGCGATCCGGTTTCTGGCCACGTTCCCAGCGTGGATGTGCTGTTTCAGTCGATGGCCGAAGTCTTTGCCGATCGTGCGGTGGGCATTCTCCTCACCGGAATGGGCAGCGATGGAGCCAAAGGCTTGCTGGCAATGGCTGAACGCGGCGCGTTCACGATTGCGCAGGACGAGGCAAGTTGCGCTGTCTTCGGCATGCCGCGCGCGGCCATTGCACTTGGCGCTGCCCGGGTGGTCGCCCCCATTGAACACATCACTCGCCACGCTTTCAGCAAGGCCGCCTGACCGCCATGACCTCAACCATCATTCTTCCAGAAAAGCCGATCAACCGCATTACCGTAATGCAAGGGCAGGCTCGTGTAAGCGCAGGACCACAGGTTGAATTCAACACCGTGCTGGGCAGTTGCGTTGCCACCTGCTTGTTCGATCCCGAAGTGGAGACGGGCGGCATGAACCATTTTCTGCTGGCCGAGCCCCCCAAGAGCCATGGCAAGGTAACCGTGGACGAGCATTACGGCGTTTATCTGATGGAAGTGCTGATAAACGAAATGCTGGCCAATGGAGCAGCCAAGCATCGCATGCGCGCCCATCTTTATGGCGGGGCCAACATGCGTGCCGGCATGGCCCAGATCGGCACCATGAACGCCGATTTCGCCCGCCGATTTCTGGAGCATGAGCGGATTCCTCTGGTCCGTGAAGATCTTGGCGGAACATCTGCCCGTCGCATCGAATTTCGTCCCGCCCATGGTCAGGTCCGCTGCCGCACGGTGGCCAATACGATGGTGAAGGAAACCCAGCCGACCTCGCATGTGCCACGCGGCGCGGGCGACGTTGAACTCTTCTGAAGAAAGTGAGCCGACCCATGAGCAATGCTTTGCGAATTCTGACAGTTGATGACAGCGCCAGCATGCGCGCGCTGCTGTTGCACGCCCTGAGCAGCCGGGGTTTTGACGTGGTTCAGGCCGATGATGGCCAGGCTGCGTTGCAATGGCTGGTGACCAATGATGTCGATGTCATCATTACCGATATCAACATGCCACGGCTGGACGGCTTTGGCCTGATCGAACGCCTCCGTTCGGGCGAGCGCCATTGCGACCGCCCGATCCTGGTGCTGTCGACCGAAAGTTCGGACGAGAAAAAGGCGCGTGCTCGTGCCGCAGGGGCCACAGGCTGGATCGTCAAACCGTTTGATGCCGATAAACTCGTCGCCGCTGTGCGGCGGGTCGCTCACTGATCGCCTGAGAGGAAATGACAATGAAGGTCGAACTGATCGCTTTCGAAGCTGGCGGACAATTGTTCGGGCTCGACATCATGGCGGTAAGAGAAATCCGGGCCTGGACCCCGGTCACGCCCTTGCCGCAAGTGCCGCATTATGTGGCCGGCGTGGTCAATCTGCGTGGCGCGGTGCTGCCGGTGATTGATCTGGCTGCTCGGCTTGGCTGGCCACCCACGGTAACCACGCCACGCCACGCGATCATCGTCATCCAGCTTGGCGCACAGACCGTAGGGCTTATCGTCGATTCCGTCAGCGACATTGTGGCGCTTCCCGCTGATGCGTTGCAGCCTCCGCCCAGCACCGGGCAGGACGATGTCGTGCAGTTCCTGCAAGGGCTTGCAGCATTGAGTGACCGCATGGTCATGGTGCTGGATCTGGCGCGCTTGGAAGCCACTGAAACCATGGCGAAAGCTGCGTGAGCGCGCCTATGATCCCGATTGATCTGGCACGCGTTGCAGAAGTGCTGGATCTGCTAGGCGAAGAGGTTGAGGCTCTGGGTCGGCAATTGTGCGCCGACCCAGCATTGGTCAGCGCCTATATGACCGAGATGCAGGCAATTGATCGGATTGCCCAGCATCAACATGCGCTGGCCTCCTTGTTGCGGGCAGATTGCATGACAAGCGCGGTCAATTCACTAGGACTGGAGGACCTCGCTCACCGCCTGCGCGCGCATTGCTGAAACCTCTGGGCTAAGCCATAGGCTGGTTGCATCACGGCATAGGGTGCGCTGCAACCGTGATGACCAGCTTTCCGGTGCGTCCACGACTTTGCAGGCTATGGAAAGCACCCCGTGTGCGGTCGAGGCTGTAGGGGCACACTGTGGGAGCCGCAATTTCACCACTGACGATGCGGTCAAACAGCAACCGTAGCCGCGTCAGGAACGCAGGCTGGTCGTGGGTGGAAAAGTCGCGGATATCGATGCCGACAAGATCCGCATTCTTCAAAAGCGCAAGATTTACCGGAAGCGAAGGAATGCCTTGAGCCGCAAAGCCGATCACAAGATGTCGCCCGCGTTTGGCCAAACTGCGGAATGCCAATTCGGTAAACTGACCGCCCAAAGGATCAACGACAACGTCCGGTGCGGTGACTCCAGGGATTGACCGCAATTCTTCACGCCAGGCACCGGACGACAGATCGACGGTGCAATCGGCACCATTGCGCAAGGCTATGTCACGCCGTTCATTGCACGATACCCCTGCAACGATCAGGCTTCCCGCCGCTTTTGCAAGTTGCATGGCAGCATGGCCAACGCCGCCGTTTGCGCCAAGCACCAGCACGGTTTCGCCCGGCTGCAACCGACCCCTGATGTGCAAGGCATAGTCGGCCGTGGCAAAATCGAGCAGCACGGCAGCGGCCGTTTCAAGCCTAAGCCCTGCTGGCACAGGCACAAGGGAACTGGCTGAAACAACGCAGAATTCGGCCAGACCCCCGCCCATTTGCCAAGTCGCCACCTGCTGGCCAACCGCCCAACCGGCAACGCCCGAGCCGATTGCATCCACGACGCCCGCAATTTCGCCGCCGGGCACATAGGGTAGTGGCGGCTTCCATTGATACTGGCCCGAAATCAGCAACCCATCGACGAAACCCAAGCCCACGCAAGTCACCCGCAGGCGAACTTCTCCCGGGCCAGGCTCGGGAAGGTGTGCATTCTCGATGATAAGCGCTTCGACGCCATCGAGAGAATGAAGGGCGACCCGCCTCATGCGGTCGGTCATGTTTGCGTGCCCCTTTCTGCCAGAAATCAGGCAGCCCGTTCAGCGGTTTCCTTAGGCCTTGAAGTAAACGTCAGGTCTTCGCGCTTTGCCTCGCGCGTCATCCGCCAGAACGCATCGTTGCGCCACGGCGTGATTGCCACCACGCGCCCGCGTGAATTGCGATACCAGTTGGTTGCACCGGGATGAGTCCACACCAGCTTTTCGTGCGCCGCGTCGATCCTTGCCTTGTAGTTGGCATAGACATCCTCGCGCACTTCCACCGCATCTGCGCCGGAATTCACCAGCGCCTCAATCACGCGCATCGCATAGTGCGCCTGATTCTCGATGTTACGAATCATACTGCCACCGTGGCCAGAGCCGACATTTGGGCCAAGCAGGATAAAGAAGTTGGGAAAGCCCGGCACCAGCGTGCCGAGATAGGCTGCGGCATTATCGCCCTCCCAGAACGCATGCAAATCGCGGCCATCACGCCCGATGACTTCGTAGGAGCCAAGCACGTTGGCGGCCTGAAAGCCCGTGGCAAGGATCAGCACGTCGGCTTCGATTTCCTGCCCATCGCCTGCCACCAGAGTGTGATCGCGCACTTCGGACAGGCGCTGGGCCACCAGTTGCACATGGGGTTTGCGCAAGGTACGAAACCAACCGTTGTCCAGTAGCATGCGCTTGGCAAAAGGCGGGTAATCCGGCAGCACCAGCGGCAGCAGGTCCTGCCGCTCGCCCAGTTCTTCGCGCACATATTGCGTAAAAAACTCGCGGTGCCCGTCGTTGATCGCGTTTACCGCGCGCGCCGGTTCGGCCCACTCAGGATCGCGGAACAAGGTGCCATGCACCCGGTCGTTGAACGTCCACGAAAGGCGCTGTTCCACCCATGCGCGATAGAGCGGCACGACCTGCATCAGATACCTGACGCCCGCAGGCACCGGCTTTCTGAACTGCGGAAACGGTGCTGCCCACTGTTTGGAACGGGCGAACAAGGTCAATTCGGCCACCTCGTCGGCAATCGCCGGGACCACCTGCATGGCCGACGCACCATTGCCAACCACGGCCACGCGCTTGCCTTTCAGGTCAAGGCCTTGCGGCCAATCGCTGGTGTGCACAATCTGCCCGGCAAAACCGGAAAGCCCCTTGATATCGGGCACGACCGGCATGTTGAGGATGCCCACCGCGCTCATCACGATATCGGCGTGGTGGACTTGCTGCGTGCCATCGGGCGCCTGCACGCTCACTTCCCACTGGTTGCGGTCTGCCAGCCATTGGGCGCGCTCCACTTTGGTGCCAAAGCGCACGCGATCATAGAGCCCACTCGCCCGCGCCGTATCGAGCAGGTAATTCTCGATCTCGTCACGCAACGGGAAAAAGGCCGACCAATCGTTGGGGCGAAACGAGAAGGTATAGGTCAGGTTCGGCGTATCGACCCCGCAACCCGGATAGCGGTTTTCCCACCAGGTGCCGCCGAACTCGGTGTTCTTTTCAAAGATCACATGCTCAATGCCCATTTCGCGCAGGCGCACGGCGGCAACCATGCCTGAAATGCCCGCACCGATGATGATTGCCCGCAAAGGCTTTGCCGGACGCGCTGGTTCGGCCACAGGATCAAGATGCATCGTGGCGGCAACGATATCGCCATATTCGGGAGGCACAGCCTCGGTCATGGCAACGGCCAGCATGGCGGCCAGATCAGCATTGGCCGGGCGTGGCAGCGCCGGTTCGCGGCCATCGACCCAGGCAATGATCGCATCCCAAGCGGCGTTGCGGATCAGCGCCTGCACGTCTTCGGGCAGGCCGCCGCTGTCATTGTCATCCAGTCCCTTGCCCCGGCTCGGCGCAAAGGGGGGCTCAAGATAGCGACGGTCCCCGGTCAACTGGACCAGCACCATCAGCAGCGCAGGAATGTTCGCCTCGTCAACGCCCTGCCGCAACAGGGCACGGTCAACGGCCTGTGGTGTAATCGGGCGGTCGGTAATCTTCAGAGCGTTCATGTCATTCCTTGTTGGCCCGGATCAGGCGTGGCTGCCGGATTATACCTGAAATAAGAAATATCTACCGGATAGTATATCACGTCAACCGCCGACCGCAATCGCCCTGTAACAGTCAGCGGCGTTGCGTGTTCCAGCGGGGCATGGATGCACTCCACCCTATCGCCAAGCACCGCTCGCATCCGATGTCAGCCCGATTGCGCGATAGGCCGCATCAATCAGCGACTGGCCGCGCGCATTGAGCAGGATGCCCGCCCCCATGCGGTTCATCGTATAGCCAAAGCTCAGGCCTTGGGCCGGATCGGCAAAGCCGATGCTGCCGCCCATGCCGACATGGCCAAATGCTGTCTCGCCCAAAATCAGGCTGTCTCCGCCCAAAGCGCGATTGTCGGTGCTCATCATGAAACCCATGGCAAAGCGCATCGGCTGACACAGCACGGCATCGCTATGCGTCGCGGCGCTGACCCGGCTCATGCGGTGGAAAGTATCAGCCGAAACCAACCCGCCACCTTCACCACGGGCCAGTGGCGCATACATTCCGGCAAGGCCGCGCGCGTTGGTAATGCCGTTGGCGCTGCCAATCTCCGCTGCATGGATCTCGCGCGAATTGAAGTCTGCTCCGCCAAGATTCGTCAGGAACAAGTTGGGCAGGCTGCCGGGCTGCGTCGTTGCAGCGCGAAAGAAGGCTGAGCCGAAATTGACCTCCGCCGGAACAGGCGCAATCATCGGAGCAACGCGCGGCTCCTCGCTTTCTGGCAAGCCAATGTGGAAATCCAGCCCGAGCGGGTCGGCCACGTGCTGCCGGAAGAACGCGCCCAGCGGCATTCTGGAGATCAACCGCACCAGTTGCCCCACCGTCCACGCATAAGTCACGCCGTGATAGCCCTGTCGCGTCCCCGGCACCCAGTGCGCAGGCTCTGCCGCAACGCGCGCGGTCATATAGTCCCAGTCTGCCAAACTCCCGCGTTTGATTGGCTCTACCACATGCGGGACCGGCGATGTGTGGGCCAGCATCATGCCAACGGTCGTCGCTTCCTTGCCTCCCGCCGAAAATTCCGGCCAGATATCGGCAACCCGCGTCTCATACGTCACCCGCCCCTGATCAACCAGCATGTGCAGGCACAGCGCGGTCGCTGCCTTGGTGCAGGAATAGACGATCGAGACCGTATCCTGCGTCCACGGCTGTGCCGTTTGCGGATCGGCAAGCCCGCCCCACAAGTCCACCACGGTCCGGCCCTGATGGGTAATGCACAGGCTTGCGCCCACTTCCTTGCGCTCGGCAAAGTTGGCGCAAAAAGCTTCCAGCACCGTGGTGAATTCGGGCTCGCAGTGGCCGGAAATGGTCTGTTCACCCGGCAGTTCAACCGAAATAGCGCTCATATCAGGGGCACATCCTCTGGTTTCATGGTCTTGGCCATGTTTTCGTTAGCACCCACCGGGCGCGACATTGGCAAGCAATTGAGCAGCACGGCTGCGCCGGTGTCTGCAACGGTGTGGGTTGCAAACCATGCCAAAGCCGCCCCCCTGATTACCGCTTGCAATCTACTTAGCTTGTCAGGTATCTACGCACCAGTAGATAAAAATGCACGCAGTTTACACAGCGGCAATTAGGGGAGAGAACATGGTGCGCACGCATTTTTCCGCGTTCGGGGCAATCCGCATGAATTCGCTTGGGGCCACCCAGCGCGCCACCCGCTCCGCCGTGTTGGGCGTGCTGCTTTCCGGGGCTGCGCTCTTTGCGTCTCCGGCAACGGCGCAAGAGGCCGCACCGCCGGCCGAAGGCCTCACCGATATCGTTGTCACCGCCACGCGCAGTTCGGAATCGCTCTCCAAAGTCGCCGCATCGGTTTCTGCCGTATCCGAGGCTGCACTTGGCGTTGGCGGGGTAAAGGACGTTGCTTCGCTGGCCACGGCAATCCCTAACCTTTCGGTGGGTGACCAGTTCGGCGTGAACCGCATCTTCATTCGCGGCATCGGCCTTACCAGCATCGACCTTGGCGCAGATGGCGGCGTGGCGTTCCTGCAGGACGGCGCACAGATTGCCCGCCCAGCGGCACAGCTTTCAGGCTTCTATGATCTAGAGCGCGTCGAAGTTCTGCGTGGGCCGCAGGGCACGCTCTATGGCCGCAGCGCCACGGCAGGCGCAATCAACCTGATTACCAAGCGCCCGACCGAGGAATTGGAAGGCTACGTCCGCGCAAGCTATGGCAATTACAACGCCGTCGCGCTCGAAGGGGCTGTTGGCGGGGCGTTAAGCGGCGACCAGCTGATGGTCCGCATCGCAGGCAAGTATGACCGGCGCGATGGCTATGGCATCAATGAATTTACAGGCCAAGATATTGATGACCGCAATGCCTATGCCTTGCGTGGCAGCATTCTGGCCAAGCCCGCCGATGACCTCGAAATCCTTGTCTCTGGCGAGTATTTCAAGGAAGACGACAGCAACTATGCGTTCCACTATTTCGGCCCGACCGTGCAGCCGGAGAACGCGCTGGGTTCGCTGATCGGCGGCCAATCATTGTTCACCGTTGCCGCCGCCGCAGGCCGCCAGCCCAATTTGCGCAACATCTATTCCGATCAGGAAGCGCTCAACCAGCGTGATGGTTACAGCGTTACCGGCACCATCGCTTGGACGCCGGGCAATTGGGACATCAAATCGATCACCTCGTATCGCAACTTCGAACGCTTCAACCGCAACGACCTCGATGGCTCGAACGCCAACATGTTCGGCCAGAACAACTATAACGAGACCAGCAAGACCTTCAGCCAGGAATTCGTTGGCACCTACCGCAGCGAAAAGTTCGATGCGCTGCTGGGTGCGATGTATTTCAACGAAGAGCTGTTCGGCAGTGTGCGTGTGCCGCTCACCAACCTTGGCGTCCTGTTCGGCGTGCCAGCCAACACGTTTGACGGTGCCAACTACCTGCAGTTCGGCACGGTCAACATCGATGCCATCGGCGTCTATGCGCAAGGCAGCTACGCGGTCACCGACAAGCTGAAAATCACGGCCGGTGGCCGCTTCAGCTATGAAAAGCGTAAAGGCGTTGGCACTTTCGATTTCCTTGGCAGCGTGAACACCAACAAGGCCAAGAGCTGGAATGCCTTCACCCCCACCGTGACGCTCAACTATCAAGCCAGCGATTCTACGCTGGTCTATGCCTCGGTCACGCGCGGGTTTAAATCTGGTGTGATCAACGTTGGATCGCGCAACGATGTGATCAACCCGGAATACGTCTGGAGCTACGAAGTCGGCCTGAAGACCACAACCGCCGACCGCAAGCTGCAGGCCAATATCGCCGGGTTCTATATGGACTACACCGATCTTCAGGTCGGCTTCGTCGATGCCACCAGCGTTGTCACCACGGTCAATGCCGCCTCGGCGCGCAACTATGGCGTCGAAGCTGAGCTACGCGCCAAGCCGGTGCCGGGCCTTACGCTGGAGCTGTTCGGCACTTACCTCAACGCCAAATACAGCCAGTTCACCACGGGCGATTACCGGCGCGGGTTTCAGCAAGTCAGCGTCGCAGGCAATCGCCTGTCGAACGCGCCGGAATTCTCGTTCCGTGCAGGGGCCAATTACGACATCCTGATCGGCTCGGCAGGCACGCTGAATGCGCGCGCCGAAGTAAACTGGCAGGACCGCGTGTTCTTCACCGAATTCAACAACGCTGATGCCACGCAAGCACCCTATGCGCTGATCAATGCCGGACTGCGCTTCACCACTGCGGACGAGAAGTTTACCGTCGATGTCTGGGGCCGCAACCTCGCCAACAAGCTGGTGATTACCAACAACATCATCACCGCACCGCTGTTCAACAGCGTCCGCGTCGGCTCGCTCGCCCCGCCACGCACCTTTGGCGTTACAGTCGGGGTCAACTTCTGAGGCCCTGAAGCTCGATGGCGGGGAAGGCTATGGCCTTCCCCGCTCGGCTAAAGCCGCTCCTTCTTCAGCCTGATCCCGGCCTTCTCGCGGTCCCACGTATCGGGCGTGATCCCTTCAGCGCGCAGTTCGGCCTTCATCACTTTGGCCGTCGGCGTCTTGGGCAGTTCGGGCAGGATGCGGATATAGCGCGGAACCATGAAATAAGGCATCCGCGCCGCCAGAAATTCAGACAGCGCCACCGGATCGATGCTCGCGCCCGGAACCGGGGCGATCACCGCCATGACCTCGTCTTCGGAATATTCGCTCGGCACGCCGATCACTGCCGCCTCGCGTACGTCGGGGTGCGCGGTAACGTCGCTTTCCACCTCGAATGAAGAAATGTTCTCCCCCCGCCGCCGGATCGCGTCCTTCACTCGGTCAACGAAGTAGAAGTAGCCGTCCGCATCCTGACGAAAGGCGTCGCCAGTGTGGAACCAGCCATTGCGCCACGCGCGCGCCGTGGCTTCGGGGTTCTTGTGATAGCCGTGGTTCATCGCCCAGGGCCGGTCGGTGCGCACGATCATCTCGCCCACCGTACCCACCGGGACCTCGCAATCATTGGCATCCACAAGCCGTACATCGGCTCCGCTGCGCAACTTACCACACGTGCCCAGCTTCACCGGATTGGGCTCGGAGACAATGGGCGAGGAAATCTCGGTCATATTGAAGATGGTGTAGACGTCTATACCGAACCGCTCATGAAACGGCCCCGCCGCTTCGGTCAGCGGCACCATGAACGCCTTGCGCACCCCATGATCCCGATCTTCCGGCCCCGGTGGACGCTTGATCAGGAAAGTTGCCATCACGCCCAGCAGGAAGATCGTGGTGCACTGCGTGCACTTCACGAAATGCCAGAACGTGTCGGTCGAGAAGTTCTCCATCAGCGCGATGGAGCCGCCCCGCGCCAGCATCACGAAGGGAATGCCCAAGCCGCCGATATGGAACACCGGCATGTTGACCAGAAAGCGGTCGTCACCGCCCACAAAGTGCCAGCTTTCCGGCCCGGCATTGGTGTAGAGATGAAGGTAGGAGGAGAGCACGCCCTTCGATGGCCCCGTGGTGCCCGAGGTATAGATGATCGATTGCGTGTCCCAAGGCTCGATGGGTGCGCCAAGCGGCGCAAGGTCCGCCTCCTCGCCTTCAACCACATCAAAGGCATGGACCGCAAAGCGCGCGGGGGCCGCACCCTCGCCCAGCGTCACGACGGTCTCCACCGCTGCCGTATCAATCCCTTCCAACCGATCGAGCAGCCCGCCATGCGCCACCAGCAACCGGGCATCCGAATTGGCCAGCACATGCTCAAGGATCGTGCCCCGATAGGCCGTGTTGAACGGCACGAACACGCCGCCAAGGTAATTGATCGCATAGAACGTGATCAGCGCCTCGCGCCCGTTGGGTAGCCAAACCGCCACATGATCGCCGCGCTTTACGCCCAGCTTCTCCAACCCTGCCGCCTTGCGCACCACCAAGTCGCGCAATGCCGCATAAGTCCACTGCCCGCCATCCTCAAACACGGCATAGGTCGCGTCGGGCTGCGAGGCGGCAAAATCATCAATCAGATAGCGCAGCACGCATTTGCGTCGGTCCAGCACGCGCGGGTCGGTATGCGAGGCTCCAACAGGTATGGTTCTTTCAGCCATTTGGGCCTCCTGCTGGCTGAACCATCTTCTGCACCATCATGATCGCGTCCATCACCACCTCAGTGGCCGACCAGCGCCCGCCATCGTGATACCAAAGCGCAATCCAGCTCAGCAGGCCGCTCACCCAAATCGCCGTGCGCGATGGTGCCGCCACATCAAACTCCCCGGTCTGCTTGCCCTTTTCCAGCAGCGCTGCCAGCTTGGTATCGAAAGTGTGCCGCAAATCGCGGATGCGGCGTGCGTCATCGGGCGTAAGGCTCTTCTCCTCACGCAGATAGACCGTCACATAGCGCTGGTTTTCGATGATGATCCGCGCCACGCGCTCCACCACGATCTTTAACTGCTCGGTCGCAGTGCCTTCAACGGCCAGCGCCTCTTCCAGCGCGCTCAGCGAGAGCTGAATGCCGGTCTGGCAGATTTCGTAAAGCAACTCGCCCTTATTCTTGTAGTACGAGTAGATGAACGGCTTGGTGACATTAAGCTGCTCGGCCACCGAATCCAGCGTCGTCGCCTCATATCCGTTGGCAAAGAAGAAGTGGCTCGCCTCCTCCAGAATTCGGCGGCGCTTGTAGGCCGTTATTTCGCCCTTCAACTGCGCTGCAGCGCGCTTCTTTTTCGGCTTTTCCGTCATGTCCACTGAATAAGCGCTTTCGGCTAGTTTGTGCATCACCCCATCGCGGTCCGCAGAATTTCCATGACATCGGCCGCCGTCTTGATCGTGCGGGGATTGGTGCGGCCCCAGATATCTTCCAGCGTATATTCCGAGATCAACTGCAACTGGTCTTCACGCACGCCCACTTCGCGCAGTGAGCGCGGCATACCAAGACCCCGGATCAGCGCATCGAGCAGTTCCGAAGCCGGACGCGACGCATCGCCAAGGCAAGCGCTGATGCGTTTCTGCCGCTCTGCGTTCACCGCAAGGTTGAACGCCTGGACATAGGGCGACATGACGCAGCTGGTGTGGCCATGCGGCACATCGCAAGTGCCACCCAGCACATGGCCGATGGCATGGCTCGCCCCCATCGGCACGCCGCCGATGATCGGGATCATCGATTGCCAAGCGCCGATCTGGCATTTCAGCCGCGAATCGAGGTCGGTCGGGTCGGCTTTCACCGCCGGGAGGCCCGCTGCGAGCAAGCGCAGCGCGCTGTCGGCAATGCCGTCACAGAAGTCGTTCGAAAGGAACGAGGCGAGCGTCTCCGTCGCGTGATCGACCGCGCGCACCCCGGTGGAAAGCCACAGCCACTCGGGCGTATGCACCGTGATCGCAGGGTCGAGCACGACGCAGATCGGCACCATTTCGCGCTGGGTATAGGCCTGCTTGAGCTTGATCGCCTCGTCCGTAGCGCCCGAAAGCGGGTTGAACTCGCCGCCTGAAAGCGTCGTCGGCACGCAGATCGCGCGCACGTCCGGCCCGGCAAAATCGGGGATCACCATGTTGCCATCGTCGTCCACCTGCACGCGATAGCTGTCGAACTGCTCGATGGTTGTGATGTTGTGTTTCAGGCAAATGAGCACGATCTTGCCCGCATCAGTTACCGATCCGCCGCCAACAGTAACGACCAAATCAGCGCCTGCACTGCGCGCGGCATTCGCCGCTGCCAACACATCGCTGCGTGGGGCATGTGGCTGAATACCATCATGCGTGGCCGCATGCCGCGCGCCCAGTGCCGACTCGATCCGGCGAATCTCGTCCGTCTGGCGGTTGAGGAAACTGCTCGCCAGAATAAACACTTGGCTCGCCCCACGCGCCGCAGCTTCCTGCGCCACCGCTTCGGCTGCAGGAACGCCAAGCGTCACCCGCTCGGTTGCCGTGAGGATAACCTGTGAGGCCGTTACCATCATCGCTCTCCTGTTTTTTTGGTAGGTTATACTGGTAAGTAGCATTTTTGGAATAACGGTCAACCACAGGCTCACGGGGGCTGCGAGGTGCTGCGCAGATTTCCTTAGTTTATGCCCGGGACAGTGCGGGCAGGATTGAGCTCATGCTCTTGGTGTCAACACGCAAGAC